>CAWAFS010000012.1:0-184841 GCA_963781335.1 uncultured Actinomycetota bacterium
CTCGGCTACGCCATCGTGATGCTGTTCACGGTCGCGATCCGCTGGCCCCTGGTCGGGTTCATCGTGGGCAGCGTCGCGGGAGACCCGACGGCATGGCACTCCGACCGCAACGTCGTGCGTCTGTGCAGCCGTCTCACCTGGCTGCTCGCGGCGCCGTGCCTGGTCCGCGTGGTGGTCCAGGGGCCGATCTACCTGGCCGGGCGCAACGGCTGGTGGTCCACCGACTCGGCCGTGGCCGCGCTGGGTGTGGCCAAGCTGACCATGGGCTGGCCCCTCCAGGTCGCCGCTCTGGCGGCGATGCTGTGGGTGCTCACCCGCAACAGCATCCCGCTGAAGCCCGGAGAGCCCGAGCCACACCTGCACGCGTGAGCGACTAGTTGCTGCTGCGCGGCTGGTCGCTGTGCTCGGCCGGGGCGAGCATCCGCTCCAGCTCGTCCTCGAGGTCGGCGGGCACGACGAACAACAGCTCGTCACCGGCCTCGATCGGCTGCTCCGGGTCGGGCGTGTAGACCTGTCCGTCGCGAAGGATGGTCACCAGTGAGCAGTTCTCGGGGAACGGCACCAGGCCGGACGGCTTCCCGACGTACGGCGAGTCCGAGGGCATCGTCATCTCGACCAGGTTCGCGTTGCCCTGGCGGAACGTGAACAGCCGGACCAGGTCGCCGACGGTCACCGCCTCCTCCACCAGCGCCGACATGATCCGGGGGGTGGAGACGTTCACGTCGACCCCCCAGGCCTCGGTGAACAGCCACTCGTTGTTGGGGTGGTTGACGCGGGCGACGGTGCGCGGCACGCCGAACTCGGTCTTGGCGAGCAGCGAGGTCACCAGGTTGGCCTTGTCGTCACCGGTCGCGGCGATCACCACGTCGCAGTCCTGCAGCCGGGCCTCCTCGAGGGAGGAGAGCTCGCAGGAGTCGGCCAGCAGCCACTCCGCATCCGGGACACGGTCAGGCTTGATCGACGACGGATCCTTGTCGATCAGCAGCACCTCGTGACCGTTGCCGATCAGCTCGCGGGCGATCGAGCGCCCCACGGCTCCTGCACCAGCGATGGCGACCCTCATTCGTCGTCCTCCGGGCCTCTCTTGAGTACGTCGTAGACCTCGCTGGCGTGCTGCTCCCGGATCACGAGGTGGAGCAGGTCGCCCTCCTGCAGGACGGTCTCCCGGGTCGGCAGCACGCCCTCCCCGAGACGGTCGATCCACGCGATCCGGCAGCCGGACTCCTCCTGGAACTGCACTGTGCGCGATCCCACCCAGGGCTCGGACACCGGGACCTGGTCGACCCGGATGGTGCCGGACGGGTCACGGAAGTCAGGCTCGGCGCCCGCAGGGAGGATCCGCCTGAGCACCTGGTCGGCCGTCCACTTCACGGTCGCAACCGTGGTGATGCCGAGACGCTGGTAGACCTCGGCTCGGCCGGGGTCGTAGATCCGGGCGACCACCTGCTGGATTCCGAAGGTCTCCCTGGCCACCCGCGCGGCGATGATGTTGGAGTTGTCACCGCTGCTGACGGCGGCGAAGGCGTCGGCACGTTCGATGCCGGCCTCGGCCAGCACTGCCTGGTCGAAGCCGTAGCCGGTGACCTTGGTGCCGTTGAAGGACGGGCCGAGCCGCCGGAACGCATCGGGGTTGCTGTCGATGACGCTCACGGTGTGGTTCCGGTCCTCGAGGCTTCTGGCAAGCGTCGAACCGACGCGGCCGCAGCCCATGATCACAACGTGCACGTGACGAACAGTAATGGGTCCCGGCCTCGCGGCGGCGCGGAGTGCTCTAGCCTCCCAGTGTGGGAGTAGGGAATGTCTCCAAGCGGATCCTGCTCGGTCGCAAGCTGCGCAGTTCCCAACTGGGCGAGACGTTGCTGCCGAAGCGCATCGCCCTACCCGTTTTCGCGAGCGACGCGCTCTCCTCGGTCGCCTACGCGCCCGATGAGGTCTTCATCATGCTGGGCATCGCCGGGGCCTCGGCCTACGTGTGGTCCTGGAAGGTCGCGCTGGCCGTCGCCCTGGTGATGCTGACGGTGGTGGCCTCCTACCGGCAGACCGTTCATGCCTATCCCTCAGGGGGCGGTGACTACGAGGTGGCCACCGTCAACCTGGGCCGTTCCGCCGGTGTCACGGTGGCCAGCGCGTTGCTGGTGGACTACGTGCTCACCGTGGCGGTGTCGATCTCCTCTGCCTCGCAGTACGCCTCGGCCGCCCTCCCGGGGCTCTCCGGGCATGAGGTGTTCGTCGCCTCGGGCATGGTCATCGTGCTGTCGGCGATGAACCTGCGCGGGGTGCGCGAGTCGGGGACCTTCTTCGCGGTGCCGACCTACCTGTTCATGTTCGCGATCCTGGGCATGTGCGCCTACGGCCTCTACCAGCTGGCGATGGGAACCTTGCCCGACGTGTCCAGCGCGGAGCTCGAGATCATCCCCGACGAGGGCTGGGAACAGCCACTGACGACCATCGGGCTGGTGCTGCTGCTGGCGAGGGCGTTCTCCTCCGGCTGCGCGGCCCTGACCGGGGTCGAGGCGATCAGCAACGGCGTGCCCGCGTTCCGCAAGCCCAAGAGCGCCAACGCTGCGACGACCCTGCTCATGCTGGGGCTGATCGCCGTGACGATGATGGTCAGCGTGATCGTGCTGGCCCGGCAGATGGGACTGCAGTACGTCGACCCGCACCACCTGGACCGCCTGCGCACGGCCACGGGGCTGCCGGTCCCGGAGGACTTCGCCCAGGACACCGTGATCGCCCAGCTGGCCCGCGCGATCTTCGACCACTTCTCACCAGGCTTCTACTTCGTGGTCGTGGTGACCGGGATCATCCTGGTGCTCGCGGCGAACACGGCGTTCAACGGCTTCCCGGTGCTGGGCTCGATCCTGGCCAAGGACGGTCTGGCGCCGCGGGCGCTCGGGATGCGCGGCGACCGTCTCGCCTACAGCAACGGCATCGTCTTCCTGGCGGTGATGGCGATCATCCTGATCGCCGTCTTCGACGCGCAGACGACACGTCTGATCCAGCTCTACATCGTGGGCGTCTTCATCTCCTTCAACCTCAGCCAGCTCGGCATGATCCGGCACTGGACCCGGCATCTGAAGGCTGAGTCGGACCCGGCGGAGCGCCGACGGATGATGAGGTCCCGCGCGATCAACACCTTTGGGCTGGGGATGACCGCGGTCGTGCTGGTGATCGTGCTGGTCACCAAGTTCTTGGCGGGGGCATGGATCACGGTCCTCGCGATGGGCGCGTTCTACGCGATCATGGTCGCGATCCGGGGCCACTACGACCGGGTCGAGGAGGAGCTCGTCGTCGGGGACGACGACCAGATGCTGCCGACCCGGGTGCACGCCGTGGTGCTGGTGTCCAAGCTGCACAAGCCCACGATGCGGGCGTTGGCCTATGCGAAGGCCAGCCGTCCCAACATCCTCGAGGCCGTGTTCGTCGACGTCGACGGCGGCAAGACCAACAAGCTCCTCGACGAGTGGGACGCCCAGCGGATCGACGTACCCCTGAAGATGCTGTACTCGCCGTACCGCGAGGTGATCCGGCCGATCGTGCAGTACGCCGCGGAGCTCCGCCAGGCGAACCCGCGCGGTGTGGTGGCTGTCTACATCCCGGAGTACGTCGTCGGCCGCTGGTGGGAACAGCTGCTCCACAACCAGACCGCGCTGCGGCTCAAGGCCAGGCTCCTGTTCACACCCGGCGTGATGGTCACCTCGGTGCCCTACCAGCTCAAGGGGTCGGAGAAGGCCAAGTACCGCGAGGAGCTCGAGCTGGAGCGCCTGCGCCCCGGCGACGTACGACGCGGCCAGACCCGGTCGGGCCGGTGACCCGGACCCACGACTCGCTGGTCGGGCAGCGCTACGACGTCGAGGTCGGCGCCGTCGCTCACGGCGGTCACTTCGTGGCCCGCGTCGCGACCGGTCTCGACGAGCGCGAGATGGTGGTCTTCGTCCGGCACGCCCTGCCCGGTGAGCAGGTCACCGTCGAGATCACCGAGGACAGCGGGAAGTTCCTCCGAGCCGATGCAGTGGAGGTGGCGGAGGTCTCGCCCCGTCGCGTCCAGGCTCCTTGCCCGCTGGCCCACCCCGGCGGCTGCGGCGGCTGCGACTTCCAGCACGTCGAGCTGTCCGAGCAGCGACGACTGAAGGCCCGGGTGGTGTCGGAGCAGCTGGCCCGCCTCGCCGGACTGGAGCGCGACGTGGTCGTGGAGCCGGTGCCGGGCGACGAGGACGGCCTGTTCTGGCGCACACGGATGCAGTACGTCCACCTGCCCGGTGGAGACCGCGGACTGCGCAAGCACCGCTCGCACGAGGTGGTCCTGGTCGATCGCTGCCTGATCGCCCATCCCGAGGCGCGTGAGCCCGGAGATCCTGCGCCCCTGGTGGAGCGGGTCGAGACCACCGCACACGGGACGCACGAGTTCGAGGTCTCCGGGGACGGGTTCTGGCAGGTGCACCCGGGGGCGCCCCGCGCCCTGGTCGACACCGTCCTGGGGATGCTCGCCCCGGCGGCCGGGGAGCGCGTGCTCGACCTCTACGCCGGCGTGGGTCTGTTCTCCGCCTTCCTCGCCGATGCCGTCGGTCCGCAGGGCTCGGTCGTCGCCGTCGAGAGTGACCGGCGGGCCACCCAACTCTCGAGGTCCAACCTCGCCGGGCTCGCGCCGGCATCGGTGGTGTGCGACCGGGTGGACCGCGCCCTGAGCCGACTCGCCAAGGGTGGCGGACCCGAGACGGTCGACCTCGTCGTACTCGATCCGCCACGAGCCGGCGCCAAGCGCCAGGTGGTGCGAGCGATCGTGCAACAGGCGCCGCGTGCGGTGGCGTACGTCGCCTGCGACCCGGCTTCGCTGGCCAGGGACATCTCCTACTTCGCCGAAGGCGGCTACCGGCTGGCCGAGCTTCGCGCGTTCGACCTGTTCCCGATGACGCATCACGTGGAGTGCGTCGCTTTGCTGACGAAAACCGGCTCTGACCTGCGGTGATGTGATTCCCTCGGAGCAGGTCGAATGCCGAAAATCGGCCTTAAGGCTCACTTTGAGCCCCCTATGGCTCGCTTTGGTGGCGCACAGTCGCGATTAACCTCCGGTCGCGCCGTATCTGCCGCGTGGCAGCGCGGCCGTGGGCATACGGTCTTGCCCGTGTCGGATCTCTACGGGCAGGGCAGTTACCTGGTGCGACTTGACTGGGGTGCGGTCGGCGCGCAGGCGTGCTTGGCGGACGCCTGCGTGGTCGTCGATGTCCTGAGCTTCTCGACGTCGGTGACCATTGCCGTCGAGCGGGGGATGCAGGTGCTTCCCTTCCCGTGGAAGGACGCTCGGGCGGCTGACTTCGCTCGGGAGAATGACGCGGTGCTCGCGGTTGGTCGTCTCGAAGCGACCAAGGATGGAGCCGTTCCTGCGCCGTCGCTCTCGCCGGCCAGCCTGTTGGCGTGTGACCCAGTACCCAGGCTCGTGCTGCCATCGCCCAATGGCTCGACCATCGCCGCCGCGCTGCGTGAGGTGGGTTCGACGGTACTCATTGGCTGTCTTCGGAACGCGGCAGCGGTTGGGAGACACCTCGCCGTCGAGGCCGCTCGTGGCCACTCGGTGGCGGTCGTGGCCGCCGGTGAGCGATGGGGGAGCGACGATTCGCTGCGACCGGCTCTAGAAGATCACCTCGGGGCCGGCGCCATCATTTCGGTGCTGTTGGCACTCAGCCCCGGGTTGAGTGCCAGTCCGGAAGCGCAGGCCGCCGCGCGCCTATTCGAGGCGAGCGAGCACTGCCTGGAGTCTTGGATGCGGGACGGCGTTGGGGGTCGGGAACTTTCGAGCGGGGGATTTGATGCTGACGTGGCCGTCGCGACCGACCTCAATTCGTCGGACGTGGTTCCGGCGATGGTCGGGGCAACCTTCACACTTCTTAAAACGGACGACTGACTGCGACGTCAGTCGAGCAGGGCGAGGTACTGCTGGCGTGCCTTCATGGCGTGGATGAGCATTTGATCCCCGCCGTCTCCGGTCAGCACGATCACCTCCAGGATGCGACCGTGCGTGTCGAACCCGAGGCGGAGTTGGCGATGCGGGTCGTCGCCGAGGTCACGCACGAAGACCGGATGCTCGGCGGCCTGAAGGGAGTCCGCGGGATCGATGCCGTGCTTCAGGGCTGAGTCGCGGACCTTCACGCCACGTAGGCACGGATCGCGGCGCGGATGATCTCCGAACGCGACTGGTGATCGTGTTCGGCCCGGCCGTCGAGTTGGGCCAGCAGCGTTGCGTCGAGACGGACCGGGACGACCCGGCCTGGCCCGTCGCCGACCGGCTTGCGGCCACCCTTGCGCAGCATCTCAACGTCGTAGCCGGCCTCAGCCTCCGCCACCCACTCGTCGATCTGGTCCTCGGAGACCTCGGCGCCGGTGATCTTCATGGTGCAAGTGTAATACGAATGGTCCCCGCTACAAGGCCATGGTCGCCGCGAGCTCGAGCTTCGCCGAGGGCTCGGATTGGGCTCGCTTTGATACGCCGCCACGCGCAACCCAGAGCTGACTTCAGCAGAGGCCAGAAGCGCCATCCTTGCAGGTCAAGGGCTACCTTCGGCTCACGCGTGCAGTTGATCGCAAAGGATCGCGGTCGTGCTCAGGGCCGTCTGCCTCCTCCCGATGACGCATCACGTCGAATGCGTCGCGCTGCTGGAGAAAACCGGCGCTGACCTGCGGTGACGCGATTCGCGATGAAGCCACGTCATACCCAGGCACGGCGCTCCGCCTCAGCAACTCTGACGCCGTCACGTCGTGATGGCGACCTTTCCGCGGATGGCCCCGTTCTCGAGGCGCCGCACCGCGTAGGCCGCACGCTCGAGCGGGTAGCAGCGGTCCAGGGCAGGCGTGAGCTGGCCGGACTCGACGAGCCGGGCGAGCCGCTCGTAGTCGGCGGATCGTTCACGGGCCAGCAGCAGGACGAGGCGTTGCCCGATGAAGGGGGAGAGAAGAGCTCCGCCGAGCTGTCGACGCATGCCCGTGATGACGCCGCTGCTCTCACCGCCGACGAAGACAGCCGTCCCGCGCGGCGTCAGGGCACGACGTAGCCGGCTCACGGGCGGGTTGCCCGCAATGTCGAGGATCAGGTCGTAGCGGCGCGTGCCGTCGGCCCAGTCGTCGCGGCTGTAGTCGATGACGTGGTGGGCGCCGAGGCCGGCGACGTGGTCGAGCTTGGCCCTGCTGCACACGCCGGTCACCTCGGCGCCCAAGCTGGCGGCCAGCTGCACCGCGTAGCTGCCGACTCCGCCCGAGGCGCCGGTGACCAGCACCGACTGGCCGGGCTGGACCTTGCCTGCGTCGGTGAGTGCCTGAAGGGCGGTGCCTGCCGAGATCGGGATGACGGAGGCCTCCGCGAAGGAGAGGTTGGCTGGCTTGTGCGCCAACCGGTTCTCGCCGGTGACGGCGTACTCCGCGAAGGACCCGGGCGCGACTCCGTAGACCTGGTCGCCGGGGGAGAAGCGGGTCATGTTCGCACCGACGTCCACGACGGTCCCCGCGACGTCGCGGCCGGGCACGGGATTACTCGGTCGGCGGATGCCGGAGGCGAGCCGTACGGCGTACGGCTTGCCGGTCATCAGGTGCTCGGTGCCGCGGTCGAGCCCGGCGGCGTGCACGCGGATCAGCACCTGGTCGTCCCGGACGACGGGGCGAGGCACCTGCGCGAGTCGCAGCACATCGGAGCTGCCGTAGCGGGTCTGGGTGATGGCCCGCATCGTGTCGGTCGACGTGGCGGTGGCTTCGTGATTCATGGGGAGTGTCCTTCTTGTTGGGTGTGCTGACGGGGGTGGGGGATCAGATCGGGGGCATGGGGTCGTACTGGATGTAGCGACGGACCTCGCGGGCGCGCTCGACGTCGGTGAGCCGCGCCACGAGGTGCAGGGCCATGTCGATGCCGGCGCTGACGCCGGCGCTGGTGATGAGGTCGCCGTCGTCGACGAAGCGTGCTGCGACGTCGGTGATGATCGTGGGGTCGAGCTCGGACAGCAGGTTCAGGGACGCCCAGTGGGTGGTGGCCCGACGGCCAGTGAGCAGTCCGGCGGCCGCGTAGACGAGGCTCCCGGTGCAGACAGAGGTCATCAGTGGCACGGAGTCCCGGAGGTCGCGGACCCATCCGAGGTGGTCGGGGTCGCGGAGCATCGGCCTGGTGCCGGGCCCGCCCGGGTGGATGAGTACGTCGAGTGGCGGAGCGTCGTCGAACGAGTGGTGCGCCCCCAGCACGAGGGACTTCGCCCCGACTACGGGCGCCCCGCCGGCCGACAGGCAGAAGGCGTCCCAGCCGTCCTCAGGACAGGTCTGGGTCCAGTGGGAGAGCACCTCCCACGGGCCGACGGCGTCCAGCTCCTCGACCCCGTCGAAGACGAGGACACCGATCTGCCGACGCGGCGACACCCGCGTGGGTCCGTCGTGGGCGGGGTCGGTGGGGGACTGGTCGTTCATGGGGGCCTCCTGGTTGGGCGATCGTCAGATGGGCGCGTCAGCTCCCGACGTGACTGATCCTGTGGGCTGGCCCGGTCGCCTCGCGCCGGTCAAACTGCCGGGTTGCCGGGACTGACCGGGCTCGTGAGCGTGTACGTTCGGCGTGTGCTGGTCGGCAGGGGCCCCGAACGGGCGCTCCTCGCAGCGCTCGTCGACGGTGCCCGCCACGGGACGGCCGGCAGCGTCGTCGTACGAGGCGAGCCGGGCGTCGGCAAGTCTGCGCTGTTGAGCTCGGTGGTCGCCGACAACGAGGGGACCACGCTGCTGCGCACCCAGGGCCTCGAGGTCGAGGCCCAGCTCGCCTTCGCCGCCCTCCACCGCCTGCTTCGGCCGTTGACGCGGCTGCGCGAGCACCTTCCGCCTCCTCAGGCGCGTGCCCTCCGGGTGGCGTTCGGGGACGACGAGGGTCCCTCGGTCGAGCCGTTCCTGGTGGGGGTGGCCACACTCTCGCTGCTGACGGTGGCTGCTGAGGAGAGCCCAGTGCTGTGCGTCGTCGACGACGCGCACTGGTTGGACACCGCCAGCGCCGGGGCGCTGCTGTTCTGCGCCAGGCGGCTCGGAGCGGACCGGGTGGCGATGGTGTTTGCGGCGCGCGACGGTGCGGCGGCGGCCTTCGAGGCGCCCGGCCTGGCCGAGCTGGCTCTCACCGGGCTCGACGCCGAGGCATCCCGAGCCCTCCTGGCGGCGAGGCTGGGCGGTGACCCCGCCGAAGAGGTCGCCCAACGGCTCATCGTGGAGACGAGTGGCAACCCGCTGGCCCTGCTCGAGCTGCCCGGCGAGCTCACGGCTGCCCAACTCGAGGGATCGACCGCGCTCCCCGCCACGCTCCACCTCACGGCCCGGGTCGAGCAGGCTCTGCTGGACCGCAGCCGCCGACTGCCGGGCCCGGTGCAGCGCCTGCTGCTGCTCGTCGCGGCCGACGACACCGGCCAGCCCGACGTGCTGCGTCGTGCGGGCGCGCGATGGGGACTGGACGAGGCGACGCTGCAGCAGGCGTTCGACTCGGGGCTGCTGGTGGACGCGGGCGGCTCAGTCTCGCTGAGTCACCCTCTGGTGCGCTCGGCGATCTATCAGGCCGCGGCCGGGGCGGACCGCCGGGGAGCTCACCAGGCGCTGGCCCGGGCGTTGACCGGGTCAGGACACGAGGACCGCGAGGTCTGGCACCGCGCCCACGCCGCCGAGGGCCCGGACCCCGACCTGGTCGGTGCCCTCGAGGGCGTGGGGGAGCGTTCGCAACGGCGTGGTGGCCACGTCGCGGCACTGGCGGCCTACGAGCGGGCGGCGGAGCTGTCCACCGACGCCGTACGGCGCGCCCACCTAAACTTCGCCGCGGCACGCAACGCCTGGGCCTGCGGTCAGGCGGCGCGCGCCCACGCCCTGCTGAGGGCCACCCGGGAAGCCACGGAGGACCCGCTCCTGCTGTGCGACGTGGCACGGCTGCGCGGGCACATCGAGGTCAACATCGGCTCGGCACCGGAAGCGCACCGCGTCTTCGTAGACGCTGCGCACGCGGTCCTCCCATCCGACCCGGTCCGTGCCCTGGACATCGCCGTCGCCGCAGCCGTGATGCGCACCTTCGGTGCCGACAGTGGGACGCCACTGCGTTCCGAGGACCTCCTCGCAGCGACGGGTGCGGACACCTCCTCCCGGACACGCTGCCTCAGCCACATGCTGGTGGCGATGGACCTGGTGGCGGACGCAGGCTGGGCCGGGGCGGTGGGTGCGCTGGACCTCGCCCTCGAGATCGGCATGGGCGTCGACGACCGTGACGTGCTGTGGAACCTCGGCAACGCCGCGCTCCAGCTCGGTGACGACGACCGGCAGCAGCAGTTCTACTCCTTCGCCCTTTCACGCGCGCGGGAGGTGGGCGCCGCCACCGCAGTGACCTACTGCCTGCAGCGGCTCTGTTTCGGGCACTGGACGAGGGGGGACCACGTCGCGCTGCGCGTCAGCGCCGGGGAGGCCGTAGCCCTGGGCACGAGCATCGGCCAACCCGCGGTGACCGCGCTCCCCATCGCCTGGCTCGTGCTCCTGGCGGCCCAGCAGGACCGGGACGACTACGACGACCTGCTGGCGCGGCTCGAAGAGCTGGTCGCCGCTCATCCACTCGGGATCATGACCGATCCGGTGCACGACCTGACGCGGTGGGCCATGGGCATCCGAGCGGCGACCGCGGGGGACACCTCGGGTGCCTTCCACCAGCTCGGACGACTCCGGCTGCCCGTCCTCCAGCGACTGGCCGCGACCGACCGGATGGAGGCCGCGGTGCGCGCCGGGGAGGCCGAGACGGCACGCGCATGGACCGACCAGCTCGCTGCCTTCGCCGAGGCCACCCGACGGCCCTGGGCGCTGTCCGACGTGGCCTTCGGCAAGGCCCTGACCGCGAAGGCCGACGCGGGGCCGCTGTTCGAGCAGGCGTTGTCAAACGGTGAGATCTGTGGGCGTCCGCTGGACGTGGCGCGCGTCCATCTGGCGTACGGCGAGTGGCTCCGCCGCAGCCAGAGGCGCGTCGATGCGCGCCTGCACCTGCGCCGCGCACTCGAGACCTTCCAGGACGTACGCGCCGAGGCCCTGGTCTCACGCGCGGACCAGGAACTGCGGGCCTCGGGCGAGACCGCGCGCAAGCGCGATCCCTCGACCCTGCTGCAGCTCACCCCGACGGAGCTCAAGATCGCCCAGCTGGTCAGCTCGGGCATGTCCAACAAGGACGTGGCCGCGCAGTGCTGGATCTCCCCTCGCACGGTCGCCTTCCACCTGCGCAACGTCTTCGCCAAGGCCGGCGTCACCTCGCGCGGCGAGCTGGCCCGGCTGGACCTCGGCTGAGTCGCTCGCTGCCCTGACCGACACATCCCGGCCATCTGGCCGGGGTGACCGTGCGCCCGATCGACCACTCTCGACCGCAGTGCCACCACCCACCACTGCGAGAGCGAGAAGTCCATGAGCATCGACGTCCACCGCCGCGTCCGATCGAACGCCACGAGCCCCGGGGGCCGATCGGTCACCCGGGTCGTCGTCGGCTCGCTGGCCACCGGACTTGCTGCTGCCACCCTCCTCACCCTGGTGGTGTTCCCGGGCGCCACCGAAGGTGTGACCGCTGGTGCGGCGCTGCTCGGCTTCGGCCTCGGCTGGGCGATGCTGCGCGTCCTCTCCGGGCGAACGGATCGCCCCCAGCCCTGGGCTGCCGGACCCGCGATCGCGATGGCGTCGACCGGTGCAGCCCTGATGGCCTTCGCGCCTTCCGACCACACGATGACCGCGCTGACGTGGGTGTGGCCGCCCCTGGCTCTGGCACTGAGCGTGTGGACGTACGTCCGGATGCGGCGGGATCTGACGGGTCCCGGTCGGTGGCTGGTCACGGTCGCACTGGTCCTCCTCGCCCTCGTCTCCGTGGGCGCCGGCGTCAGGAACTTCGCCACCGACTCCTTCGCCAGCACCTATCCGGCGCCGGGCGTCGTCCACTCCGTGGGTGACCACAACCTCCACCTCGACTGCCGTGGCCAGGGCCAGCCGACCGTCGTGCTGGTCAGCGGCCTCGGCGAGTTCTCCGGGTCCTGGGCCCGGATCCTCGACGGCGTCGCACCCACCACGCGAGTCTGTGCGTACGACCGCGCCGGTCAGGGCTGGAGCGACGACGTCGAGCACCCCCAGGATGGCATTGCTGCCGCCGAGGACCTCCACGCACTGCTCGCCGCAGCAGGGGAGACGGCCCCGTTCGTGCTCGTGGGCCACTCGATCGGTGGCCCTTACGCGATGACGTACGCCGCCCACTACGCCGACGAGGTGGCGGGCATGGTGCTGCTCGACAGCACCAGTCCCCACCAGTTCGACGCCATCCCCAGCTACCCCTTCCAGTACGCCCTGATGCGACGCGCCTACGGCGTCATGCCCACGCTGGCCCGGCTGGGGCTCGGAGTGGCGCTGGCCGGTTCGCACCTTTCCGCCGACGACGCGGCCCCCGTGGACGCCATGTCGGCGACGCCCCGGGCAGGGCGCAACGCCCGCGACGAGCTCTCGATGCTCCCCGTGGTGTTCAAGCAGGCTCGGGCGCTCACCACTCTCGGAGACCGACCCCTCGTCGTGCTGACCAGTGCCGAGAACGCCCGTGACACCGACGGCTGGACCGAGGCACAGGAGCAGATGGCAGAGCTGTCCAGCGACGCCGTCACCCGCGAGGCCGCTGCCAGCCACGCCGGCATCGTCGAGGACCAGGGCGGAGCCGCAGCGTCCGTGCAGGCCATCACCTCCGTCGTCCGGGCGGTCTGCTCCGGGACGCCCCTCACGACGCGCTGAACCCGCGGCAACCGGGTGGAACCCGGCCATTCGGCCGGTTCGACCGAGGCGGTGCAGCGGCACCGTGGAGACACCGGCCAACAACGGCAACAACGACCCAGGCGGTGAGGACGATGGACAGGAACTCGACGATCTCGGACACGACGCAGGTGCGGCCCCCAGCGGGCAAAGCCACCGACGTCTGCTGGTGCGGTCAGGACATGGATCTCGTGCGAGGCCGTCACTGCCCCCGATGCGGCACCGCCCGCGCAGCCCGGTTCGACGCCACCCTGCCCCGACTGGCCGCGTGAGGACAGATCCATGACAACCACGGTGACCACCCCCTCCTCCACGACAACAGGGACGATGACGCGACGGGACCGGGTCGCGCTCGGCCTGCTCGTGTCCGCGCAGTTCCTCGTCATGCTCGACACCTCGATCGTGAACGTCGCGCTGCCCTCGATCCAGTCCGAGCTCGGCTTCGGTCCAGCGGCCGTGACCTGGGTCGTGAATGCCTACGTCCTCGCCTTCGCCGGGTTGCTGCTGCTGTCGGGCCGGGCCGCAGACCTGTTCGGTCGCCGCCGCGTCTTCGTCGTCGGGGCGTCCCTCTTCACAGTCGGGACCCTCCTCGCGGCAGTGGCGGTGACCAAGGAGCTGCTGATCCTGGGCCGCGTCGTCCAGGGGATCGGTGCCGCCGGCCTGAGTCCGGCGGCCATGTCCCTGTTGCTCGTCACCTTCCCGGCGGCACAACGCGCCCGGGCGATGGGGGCGTGGGGTGCTGCGTCGACGCTGGGTGGAGCCACCGGCGTCGTGAGCGGGGGAGTGCTCGCCGGCACCGTGGGTTGGCGGGCCGTGTTCCTGGTGACCGTTCCGGTGTCCCTGGCCGCCATTGCCCTGGCCCGGCGAGTGCTGGTGGAGGACGCGCCGGGTGTCCGACGTGCCGTCGACTGGGCGGGCGCCGCCGCTGTCACCGGGGCGGTGATCACCCTCGTGCACGGTGCCGTCGATGCCGTCGACCACGCCTGGACCTCCCCGCGGGTCGTCGGCTTGTTTGTCGTCTCGTCGGTCCTGATGGCGGCGTTCATCGCCATCGAGCGCCGGGCCGCGGACCCGCTGGTCCCAGTCGAACTCTTCCGGTCGCGCATGCTGCGCACCGGAACCGTCGTCGCGCTGCTCGGCGGGGCGTCCCGCGCCTCGACCTTCGTCCTGGTCGCGCTCTACCTCCAGCAGGTCCTCGCGATGTCTCCGGAGCAGGCGGGCTTCGCCATGGTCCCCACGTCCCTGACGGGGTTCGCCGTCTCGTTGGCCGTGCTGCCGCGAGTGTTGGGCGCGATCGGACCGGTGCGCAGCATGGTCCTGGGGCTCGTCGTCCTCGCCGCAGGGCACCTCTGGCTGGCAAACGCGCCAACCGGATCCGGGTACGTCGTCGCCGTCCTCCCGGGCCTGCTCCTCGTCGCGACGGGCGTTGCCCTCAGCTTCACCCCCACCACCATGGTCCTCGTCTCTGCGGTGCCCGCCAGTCACACCGGTCTGGCGTCCGGGCTCGCCGGCGCCTCGATGCAGGTGGGTGGCGCAGTCGGGACGGCCGCCTTCATCGTCATCGGCATCTCGTCCGGTCGTCCGGTCGAGGGAGCCCTCGACGCCGCGGGCTTCGCCGCAGCATTCACCGCAGCCGCGGTCGTCGCGCTGCTGACCGCTGCGCTGGGAGCGACGCTCGCGCGGCCCCGCTCCTGACCCGGCAACCCCGGCCATGTGACCGGGGCGACCAGGTCGCATCTCTTGCAGTCTCGACCTCACCGAACCAGCACCACCCATCCGCACCGCTCACCACTCACTACCCGGAGGCACCCATGCACGGACACCACGGCTCCGCCGTCGAGGCGGACGCCCACACCGACACCCGACCCTGGGGACCGATGATCGTCGCGCTCGTCGCGCAGGTCCTCGTCGTCATCGACATCTCCGTCGTCAACACCGCGATGCCGACCATCGGCCACGAGCTCGGGCTGGGCAGCAGCGACCTGCAGTGGGTCGTCACCGCCTACCTCCTGATGTCCGGCGGCTTCCTGCTCCTCGGGGGGAGGGTCGCGGATCTCATCTCGCGTCGTACGGTGTTCCTCACCGGCCTGACGCTGTTCACCACGGCCTCGTTGTTCACCGGTTTCGCCAGCGGCGCGGCCGAGCTCATCGGCGGTCGCTCGGCTCAGGGAGCGGCCGCAGCCCTCATGACGCCGGCGGCGCTCTCCATCATCAGCACCACCTACACGGGCACGCAGAAGGCACGGGGCCTTGCGCTCTGGGGAGCCATCGGCGGCCTGGGCATCGCGGTCGGCGTCGCCCTGGGCGGCGTCCTCACCACGTGGGCCAGCTGGGAGGCGATCTTCTGGATCAACGTGCCGATCGGCGTGCTCGCCATCGCCGCCACCTTCCACGTCGTCGCGAAGGACCAGAAGGGTCCTTCCGGCCTGGCCGCCTTCGACGTCCCCGGGGCCCTGGTCGGCGTCGGTTCGCTGGCCACCTTGATGTTCACCCTGGCGCGGGTGGAGTCCCAGGGCTGGACCTCAGTCCCGACCGTCGTCGGGCTGGGCCTCGCGGGCGGCCTCATGGCGGCTTTCGTGCTCCTCGAGCGCCACGCCGAGCAGCCGCTGGTGCACCCGCACACCTGGAAGATCTCGAGCCTGGTGTCGAGCACCACGGTGATGCTCGGCATCACCGGACTGCTCATGTCGGTCGTCTTCCTGACGTCCATCTTCGGGCAGACCGCGCTCGGGTACTCCGCACTGGAGTCGGGACTGGCCTTCCTCCCGCTCGCCGTCACCCTCGTGATTGGCACCCACCTCGCGGCCCACGCCAGTGCGCACCTCCCGGTGCGGACCATCGCCGCCATCGGGCTGGCCGTCGTCGCGGGCGGAGGACTGCTCCTGTCTCGTGCCGACGCAAGCTCCTCCTACGTCGGCGGGATGCTGCCAGGGCTGTGCCTCGTCGGTCTGGGCGCGGGACTCGTGTTCGCCGCCGTCGCCGGCACAGCAATGAACGGCATTCCGGCCGAGCACACCGGCATGGCGTCGGGGTTCCTGATGACCGGGCACGAGGTCGGAGCAGCACTCGGTGTGGCCGTCCTGTCCGCCGTCGCCGCCACGGCCGGCGACCTCACCGCGGCCTCCGGCGTGGTCGACGCCTACTCCCGCGGGTCGATGGCCATCACCGCGATCGCCGTCGTCTTCGCGGCGGTGGCCGCCGCGTGGATGCCCGCGGGCAAGGCCGACGCGGCCCACATGCACCTGCACTGAGTGCCTACGCGGCCGAAGCACACGAGAAACGTCCCCAGAGAACCGCGGTTGTCTGGGGACGTTTCCTGGCCTGCGCCGAGCGTGGCTCAGATGTCGTAGACCATTTCCGACCAACTCCTCGTAATCTGGGTAGCCCGGCGCGCTGTTTGCTGTCGCTTGTGACCGGCAGAACGGGCTCCTTCGATGGCGCACTGTGGGCGCACTCTGAAGCACTTTGTGCTTCAAGCACGAGGATGAGTCGAACTGTCACCCGTTCGTGCAGCAGCGGGCGGGCAGGGCACCAGAGACAACGCTCGGTGTCGCAGGCGAACGCTGTTGGTCTGTCCCGGCCGGCTCATGGACACGCCGCCAACCTGCTCCCCACAAGCGCTCACTGTACGGCGCCACACTGTCTGGCTGCCCGACGCCTTGGCTCACCCGTCGAGCGCCGACCGCAGTCGCTGGTCATCGAGCCCGCGCCGCCCAGCGAGCTCGGGGAACGCTGCTCCAGCCGGTGGGCGCGGAGTCGCGGCGAGGGAGGTCCTCGTTCCTGAACGGCATCGTCGATCAGGACGCACGTCCGCGGTCCGCGACAGCCAGTTGCTGGGCGAGGCCGTCGAGGACGAGGTCGAGCCCGACCTCGAACTCGTCGCCGAAGTCGTAGCCGGGCTGGAGTGCGTGCTCGAGCGTGAACTCGCGGAAGTACGGCAACTGACCTTCGGGCAGCGCAGCCACGATCTGGTTCCCCAGCTCGGCGAGGTCTTGGCCTGGTTGGAAGGGCATGCTCAGCTCTTGGACCAGGAAGCCGTACAGGTGGGCGTCGAGAACGGCGAAGGCGTGCCCGGTCAGGGTCAGTGAGAAGCCTGCTTCCCGCAGGCAGCCGATCACTGCATCGTGGTGGACCAGGGTTTCGTAGCCGGCGTTGCGGCGGGAGTCCATCAGCCCGACGGCCCACGGGTGCCGCTTGAGGACCTCGCGGGCGGTCACCGCGCGCCGCCGCAGCTCGCTGCGCCACTCGGCTCCGGGCACGGGAGCGTAGAACTCGGCGAACACGGCGTCGACCATGCCGTCGAGCAGCTCCTCCTTGTTGGCGATGTGGTTGTACAGCGACATTGGCATGACGCCGAGCTGCCGGGCTGCCGAGCGCATGGACAACGCTGCGAGGTCTTGAGCGTCGGCCAGCTCGACGGCCGCCGCGACGATGCCCGCACGGGTGAGCCGTTCTGCGCCCGAGCGTGGCCTGCCTGCCATTCCCGTCTCCTTCATGACCGGCGAACACGGCCGACCGTTGACAAAACATACACCGTACTTTTACGGTGGTCTCAATAACATACACCGTACACAAAGGAGCGTCATGCAGGCCATCCAGCAACACCGCTACGGCGGCAGCGAGCAGCTGACGCTGACCGAGGTGCCGGACCCGACCCCCGGTCCGCGCGACGTGGTCGTGCGCGTCCGAGCAGCCGGCGTGGACCGCGGCACCTGGCACCTGATGGCCGGGCACCCCTACGCCGTCCGCCTCGCTTTCGGTCTCCGCCGCCCCAAGCACCCCGTTCCGGGCCGCGACGTGGCTGGCGTCGTCGCCGAGGTCGGGTCGCAGGTCACCGCCGTGGCCGTCGGGGACGAGGTGATCGGCACTGCCGACGGGTCCTTCGCCGAGCTGGCGGTGGTGCCGCAGAGCCGGTTGGCTCGCATGCCGGCCGCGCTGTCCTTCGAGGAGGCCGCAACACTGCCGGTCTCCGGGCTCACCGCCCTCCAGGCGGTCCGTGACGCCGGCCGGATCAGCGCCGGCGACCGGGTGCTGGTCATCGGCGCCTCCGGCGGCGTCGGGTCCTACGCGGTCCAGGTCGCGGCTGCGTACGGCGCCGAGGTCACCGGCGTGGCCAGCGGCGGCAAGGCCGACCTGGTCCGCTCCCTCGGCGCTACCCGGGTCATCGACTACACCCGCGAGGACCTCGACGACGGCACCCGCTACGAAGTCGTGCTCGACATCGCCGGCCTCCGACCGATCCGCCACCTGCGCCGGCTCGTGACCGAAACCGGCACCCTCGTCATCCTCGGCGGCGAGGGAGGCGACCGCTGGCTGGGCGGAACCCACCGCCAGCTCGCCGCGCTCGCACTCTCACCGTTCACGCGACAGCGGCTCACCGCCTTGCTGAGCAAGGAAAACTCTGACGACCTCGATGCCTTGGCCCAGCTGGTGGACGAAGGTCGGGTGCGACCGGCACTCGAACGCACCTACGCGCTGCACGAGGCGGCCAAGGCGATCGACCACGTCGCGACCGGACACGCCCGGGGCAAGGTCGCCGTCATCCCCTGACCGGCACACCCGACACCCGACACCCGACAGGAGGAGTCACCCCGATGACTGCCGCCACCACCGGCACCACCACCAGCACCGCTTCCCGCACCGCCGCCGGCTGGGCGGCGGGCGGCTACCTCGCCCTCTTCGTGCTCGGCATCTGCGCCAACTTCCTCGCGCTCAGCCCAGTGCTCCAGCCGGGCGACGCCGCCGGCACCGCGGCCGCACTGCGAGAGTCCGAGACCTCCTTCCGCCTCGGCGCGGTGGCCTTCCTCGGCATCTTCGTGATCGACGTCGTCGTCGCCTGGGCACTGTGGGTGCTCTTCCGCCCGGTCCATCGCGATCTGTCACTGCTCTCGGCCTGGTTCCGGCTGACCTACACCGTCGTGCTCGGGGCCGCGCTCGGCTTCCTCTACGCCGCGCTGTGGCTGACTGGCACCCCCGGCGCCCTCGGGGAAGCGAACGACGAAGCCGTTCTGTTGGCGCTGCAGACCTTCGACTTCACCTGGGTCGCCGGCCTCGCCGTCTTCGGCGCGCACCTCGTGGTGCTGGGCGTGCTGATGCTCAAGGCGGTTGGCCCACGGTGGATCGCCTGGCTGCTGCTGGCCGCGGGAGCGGCGTACGCCCTCGACGCCGTCGCGCACCTGTTGCTGGCCGACTACGAAGCCTCTGCCGACCTGTTCCTCGGCCTCGTAGCGGTACCGTCGGTGATCGGTGAGATGAGCTTCGCGGTCTGGCTGCTGCTGGTGGCAACGGGTCGGCGTGCGGCTCCGACCGGACCTGTCGAGCAGGCCAGCGAGGCCTCGGTCGGGCAGCCGGCGTGAGCCCCGCCCCCACGATGCCGGCTGCGTCAGCACCTCGGCGCGGGGTCCGGTGGCCGCCTTGGCCGGGGAGAGGATGGCCTTGGTGAAGACACTTGTGGCCATGGTCGCCCTCGCTCTGGGCGCTGCCTTGCCCATGAGCGCGCCGGGCGGCTCGATCGAGCAGGTCATCGACAGCGAGATGCCTGCTACGGGCGCACCCGGTCTCGCCTATGCCGTGGTGGCAGACGGCGACATCACGACGGCCGGTGCGCGAGGTGTCGTCAGGCTCGGCGGCGAGGAGAAGGTCACGGCGGACACCCCCTTCCTCACGGGCTCGATCTCCAAGAGCTTCACGGCACTGTCCGTCATGCAGCTGGTCGAGGCAGGCGAGATCCACCTCGACGCCGAGGTATCCCAGTACCTCGACGGCTTCTCGACCCGGGCCGCCGGCGCCATCACCGTCCGTCAGCTCCTCAGCCACACCAGCGGCTACTCCACAGGGCAAGGAAACGCGTCCCACACCGACAGCGCCGGCGGGACGGACGAGCTTGCGGGCCGCGTCGACCAGCTTGCAGGGGTCGCTCCGGCCCACGCACCCGACGAGAAGTGGGAGTACTCGAACACGAACTACCAGATCCTGGGCCGCGTGGTCGAGGTCGTGAGCGGGAAGGACTACCAGACCTACGTCGCAGAGAACGTGTTCGGACCGATCGGCATGAAGAACAGCTTCGTCGCCGACGGTGAGGTGCATGAAGCCATGGCGACCGGGCACAGACCGTGGTTCGGCACCAAGCAGCCCCTCCCCGAGAACACCACGCATCGCGCAACGGCCCCGCAAGGGGGAATCGTCGCGAGCGCCAACGATCTGGCGCGCTACCTGCAGACGATGATGAACGGCCACAACGACGTGCTGAGCGCAGACGGCAAGTCTGAGATGCTGCGCCCGGCCAGCGCGGCATCGCCGTTCTACGGCCTGGGCTGGTTCGTGGACTCGGGCAACGGAACAGTCTGGCACTCCGGAACGAGCCCAGGCTACGAAACGCTTGCCACCATGATGCCCTCCGAGACGAAGGGCGTCGTCGTGCTGGTGAACGCGGGCAGCGGAACAGGGTTCGGGGAGACGACCGAGCTCCGCAACCGCATCACCGCCGCGGCGTTGGGCCTCGACTACGACGGCGAAGGGTCACGCCTCTCACAGAAGGCCCTGTTCGTCTCTCTGGTGCTCCTCCCGCTCGTCTACGCGCTGAGCATGATCTGGGCGTGGCGGCACCGTGTCGACATTCGCGCCAAGTCGGGCGTCTTCGGCCAGTTCAGTCTGTGGTTCCCGCTGCTCACCACGCTTGCTGCAGCGTGGGTCATCCTGCACCTGGTGCCGAACCTGTTCGGCACACCGCTGGCCAACATCAGACTGTTCCAGCCCGACCTCGGTATAGCGCTCATCGCCACAGCAGTGACGGGTGTCCTGTGGGCCGTGTTCAGGCTCGCGGTGGCTTACGCCGGCAGGATGGATCGTGCGCGGCGAGCGAGTCCCTCGGGGTGATAGGGCTCCGGCGATACCGGACCCCTCGTTGTCGCACTCGCCGAGTTCGAGCTCCATGCGCACAAGTGACGAAATGTCGAAGATCAGCTCGAAATGGCTTCCCGCAGCCTGGGCCGCCCGCTGAGCTCTGTGCTCCCCCGTGAACCTCCGAGCGGACCTCTTCGATGGCGCGCTTTGGGCGCGCTTTGAATCGCGGAGGGTCGCAGACGGGAGTCGACGGAATAGGCGAACTCGCCGCACTCGCCATGAACGACCTCAAATCGCGTCCTGACGCCATCCGTCTGCGGATCCGCCGCTCCAAGACCGAGCCGAACCCGCCACGGGCATCCATATCGCGCGGATCGCTGCCCAGACCCGGCACACAGACCTTTCAGTCCTGTTCGACCGCTACATCCGCCCCGTCGACGCCCTCGAGTTCAGTTCCAGCAAGGACTTCGGGTTGTGACCGATCGAGCACGGTATTTCACAAACCTTGAAAGCCTTCTAGGATTGTGCTCATGGGAGGAATCAGCGTCGCTCAGGCCGCAGAGCAGCTCGGAGTCAGCGTGCCCCGGATCCACCAGCGTATTGCTGACGGCTCGCTGGTCGCCGAGCGAATCGGGTCCCAGTGGGTGGTAGAGGAGCGTTCTCTTCTGCACGTCCAGGAGCGCAGCAAGGCGGGCCGCCCACATTCGGCCCGCTCTGCCTGGGCCGTCATCGCGGTCTCAGAGAAGGATCGCGACCGGATAGGTCGCGGCGGCCCTGCGGCTTCGGCGCGCGCCAGGATGCAGTTGAAGCGCCTGTTGGACCCTGCTGTGGATCCCGCCAGCGGTGAGGAAGCCGTCGGTGACCTGGCGGTGTCACTTCGGTCAGTGTTCCGCAACAGGGCCCAGCGTCGACTTCTCCGTGCGGCGCCTCCCGATCTTGCCGATCTCAGGGCTGACGATCGGTGGGCGCTGCTCGTCGACCTGGGGGCGAGCGGCATCGCCTCGGCCGACATCGAGGGTTACCTCGGCGAATCGGACGTGGATGGAGTCTTGAGGGACTACCTCCTGGTCGAGGCTGACAACGACGCGAACGTCGTCCTCCACGTCATCCCCGACGCGCAGCACCCGTATCCAGACTCACGTCTTCGGCTTGCGGCGGATCTAGCCGAGCATCGTAGGCCGCGCGAGGAGGCCCGGGCAGCTGAGTTGCTGCACGAGTTGGCCGTGGAGCGGAAGGCAGCAGAGCGATGATCGTCATGCCGGCCATGTCGCCGGAGCAGACCGCCTCCTGGCTGGGCCTGCTCGACCTGCACGAGCGGCTCCCCGAGGGTTGGACGCTGATCGGTGGACAGCTCATCCATCTGCACTGCGCCGAGCGCGGACAGTTCCCGGTGCGGCCGACGAACGACGCAGACACCGTCGTCGACGTACGTTCCGACCCCACGATGCTCGCCACCTTCACCAAGACCTTGACCGATGTCGGATTCGCCCCGGCCGGCATCTCGGCCGAAGGCCTCCAGCATCGCTGGATCCGAGACGACGCCTCGATCGACGTGCTCCTGCCTGACGGCATCGGTGAGCGCGCCAGCCTCCGCCAGGGAGTCACGGGTAGTCCGACCCTCCCGACCGCTGGCGGGACCCAAGCGCTGCAGCGCAGCGAGATCATCCGGGTCACGGTCGCGGGCCGCGAAGGATCCGTACGCCGGCCCAATCTCGTCGGTGCGCTCGTCGGCAAGGCGGCAGCTCTCAGCAACGTGGGCGACCCCGGCCCAGGTCGCCACCGGCGCGACTTCGTGATCCTCGCCGGACTGCTGACGGCCCGCGACTTCCGGGGCGAGGAGCTCACCAAGAAGGACCGCCAGCGGCTGCGCGCGATGATCGCTGCGGTCAAGAAGGACCGCGCGCTCCTGCTGGAGGTGCCCAATGTCGAGAACTCGCTCGATCGGCTCATCACGGCGGGGGAGTTGTAGCCATGCCGGATGACTTCCTGATCGCCCGCAACAGCGAACCCGGGTCGACGCTGCCCTACCTCCTCCGGATCCCGCTCGGGGACGGAATCATCCTCAAGGCCAAGGACACCTGGCCGCGCACCGGCAAGGTCTACTGCCACCGTGTCGAGGAGTGGCCGGCCGACGCCGACATCATCGAGCGGGTGCCGGTGCGTTCTTGTGTGAGGCGGGGCGCCGCGATCGACCTCGTGCTCGACCGCGGGCGCGAGAATCGCTCCCAGATCGTCGTCACCAACGCCCGCGGCCGGCAGATGATCTTCTGGCAGACCGCCCGTACCTCCAAGCAGGCGCGTCCCGCGGTGACCGTTCCCGGTGCCCGAGCGAGCGGAGTCGCCGACCTGGAGATTGCGGTCGACAGCCGAGAGCGCTATCCGTTCACCTTCGCCGACCGGCAGGCGACGACGCGACGCGAGCCGCTCAGTGCCGGCGACTACGGGCTCATCGTCGACGGGGTGTTGCAGGCGACGGTGGAGCGCAAGTCCCTGGCCGACCTCGTCTCCTCGCTGACCACGGGCAAGTTGAAGTTCCAGCTCACCGAGTTGTCCGCGATCCCGCGTGCCGCGGTGGTCGTCGAGGAGCGGTACTCGCAGGTCTTCAAGCTCGACCACGTCCGGCCCAGCGTCGTGGCTGACGCGATCGCCGAATGCCAGATCCGGTTTCCGACCGTTCCAATCGTCTTCTGCGATACCCGCAAGCTCGCCCAGGAGTGGACCTATCGGTTCCTGGCCGCTGCCCGGGTCGGGCTCTCCGAGGAGATGGTCGGCGAGTTCGCCGTACGCGGCCTCGAGGCGGCGCCGCCGCTCGCGCCCGCACCGCCAACCCCAGCCGCCGTACGTCGATGGGCGA
Organism: uncultured Actinomycetota bacterium; assembly: GCA_963781335.1. GTDB lineage: Bacteria > Actinomycetota > Actinomycetes > Propionibacteriales > Nocardioidaceae > Marmoricola. The sequence continues at coordinate 23,477 of CAWAFS010000012.1, forward strand.
CGACGAACAACATCGCCGTCTCCGACCGCGGCCGCATTCCGGCGGCCGTGATGGACCAATACATCGGCGCCCGCGCCAGAGGCGAGACCTGAGGAGACTGCGGACGGTCGCAGAGCGGCACCTGCGCCACGAGCGTCTCCGCCCGCAGATCCGCAGGCCGGCGGCTAGTTTCTACCCATGGACGCAGTTGTCGGCGAAGGATCGCGCTCACGCTCAAAGTCATCGGTGTCTCTCCGATGACCAGCCACGTGGAGTGCGTCGCGCTCCTCGTGGGCCACGACCTGGATCCATGAGCGCGATCTCCGACTTCCTCGACCTGGTCAACCAGCTGGACGAGGTCGACCTCACGACCCACTCGCGCTACTCCAGGCTCGAGGTCTCCGGACGGACCTTCGGCTACCTCTGGGAACCCACCCGCACCGTGGGGCTCAAGCAGACTCTTGCCGAGCAGGCGGCCCTCGTCGGTGAGCGGCCCGAGGTCTTCGAGGTGCAGTTCACCGCGGGCGGGTTCGGGTGGGTGGTCGTCCACCTGGATGGTGTCTCCCGCGACGAGCTGGCCGAGCTGACCTTCGAGGCCTGGCGGCTCTCCGCACCGGTCCGGCTGACGTCCGAGCGAGGGGACCGGTTGCCGGACTGACTGCGTCGGGAGCGTGGTATCTTGATATCAAGATATATCGGGTAAGGGTTGCCTTCCTTCCCTGTTGCCCACGGGCGTGGGCAAGATGGGCCCACCGGGCAATGCTGACCGAACCAGACCCCGAACCGAGGGAGAATCATGGCGAGCGCCGACAGTTTTGGTGCCAAGGGCACGTTGGACGTCAACGGAGAGTCCTACGAGATCTACCGCCTGAGCGCGATCGAGGGTGACGGCCTCGACGTCGACTCACTCCCGTTCAGCCTCAAGGTGCTGCTCGAGAACCTGCTGCGCACCGAGGATGGCGAGGACATCACCGCCGACGACATCCGTGCGCTGGCCGGCTGGGATGCCGATGCCGAGCCGGACAAGGAGATCCAGTTCACCCCGGCCCGGGTGATCATGCAGGACTTCACCGGCGTTCCGTGCGTCGTGGACCTCGCCACCATGCGCGAGGCCATGGAGGAGCTCGGTGGCGACGCGTCCCGGATCAACCCGCTGGCCCCGGCCGAGATGGTGATCGACCACTCCGTCATCGCCGACGTGTTCGGCACGCCTGAGGCCTTCGAGCGCAACGTCGAGATCGAGTACGAGCGCAACAAGGAGCGCTACCAGTTCCTGCGTTGGGGCCAGGGCGCCTTCGACGACTTCAAGGTCGTCCCGCCCGGCACCGGCATCGTCCACCAGGTCAACATCGAGCACCTCGCGCGCGTTGTGTTCACCAGGGAGATCGATGGTGAGCTGACGGCCTACCCCGACACCTGCGTCGGCACCGACTCGCACACCACCATGGTCAACGGCATCGGCGTCGTCGGCTGGGGCGTGGGCGGCATCGAGGCCGAGGCAGCGATGCTCGGCCAGCCCGTCTCCATGCTGATCCCGCGCGTGGTCGGCTTCAAGCTCAACGGTGACCTGCCGGAGGGTGCGACCGCGACGGACCTGGTGCTGACGATCACCGAGATGCTCCGCGAGCACGGGGTGGTCGGCAAGTTCGTCGAGTTCTACGGGCCCGGGGTCTCCGCGCTGCCGCTGGCCAACCGGGCCACGATCGGCAACATGAGCCCCGAGTTCGGCTCCACGATCGCGGTCTTCCCGATCGACGAGGAGACCACGAAGTATCTCGAGCTCACCGGCCGCGACGAGGCGCAGATCGCGCTGGTCGAGTCCTACGCCAAGGAGCAGGGTCTGTGGCACGACCCGGACGCCGAGCCGCGCTTCTCGGAGCGGCTCGAGCTGGACCTCGCCACGGTGGTTCCCTCCCTGGCCGGTCCGAAGCGGCCGCAGGACCGCGTCTCGTTGTCCGACGCCAAGGAGGCGTTCCGCTCCTCGCTGGCCGACTACGTCGACGACGGGGACGCCGAGGGCGGTTCGGACCAGGCAGGCGTCCCGGCGCAGGAGAAGCCGGACGCTGCCGAGCACTCCAAGGTCGACGAGGCATCCGACGAGTCGTTCCCCTCGAGCGACGCGCCCTCGCACTCCGAGGGTGGCAACGGGGACGGGGTGCCCAAGGACTGGCGGAACCACCCGGCCGGCAGCGGTCACGGCCGGCCGACCAACAAGGCAAAGGTGAAGCTCGCCGATGGGACCGAGTTCGAGCTCGACCACGGTGCCGTGGCGATTGCGGCGATCACGTCGTGCACCAACACCTCGAACCCCTCGGTGATGATCGGCGCCGCGCTGCTCGCCAAGAACGCCGTCGAGAAGGGCCTGACCACCAAGCCCTGGGTGAAGACCACCCTGGCGCCCGGTTCGAAGGTCGTCTCCGACTACTACGAGCGGGCCGAGCTGACGCCCTACCTCGACAAGCTGGGGTTCAACCTCGTCGGCTACGGCTGTACGACGTGCATCGGCAACTCGGGTCCGCTCATCCCCGAGGTGAGCGACGCGGTCAACCAGAACGACCTCGCTGTCGTGTCCGTGCTGTCGGGCAACCGCAACTTCGAGGGTCGGATCAACCCGGACGTGAAGATGAACTATCTTGCGTCGCCCCCGCTGGTGGTCGCCTACGCGCTGGCCGGTTCGATGGACGTCGATCTCTACAACGACCCGCTGGGCACCGACGACGACGGCAACGACGTCTACATGAAGGACATCTGGCCGACCGCGTCGGAGATCGAGGAGGTGATCGCCACCGCGATCACCTCGGACATGTTCGCCAACGACTACGCCGACGTCTTCGCCGGCGACGAGCAGTGGCAGTCGCTCGAGACGCCGGAAGGTGACACGTTCGCCTGGGACGAGGACTCCACCTACGTCCGCAAGCCTCCCTACTTCGACGGCATGCCCGACGAGCCCGAGCCGGTGGAGGACATCGAGGGCGCGCGAGTCCTGCTGAAGCTGGGTGACTCGGTGACCACCGACCACATCAGTCCGGCCGGCGCGATCAAGAAGGACAGCCCGGCGGGCAAGTACCTCGCCGAGCACGGCGTGGGCCAGCGTGACTTCAACTCCTACGGCTCACGGCGAGGCAACCATGAGGTGATGATCCGCGGCACGTTCGCGAACATCCGGCTGCGCAACCAGCTCGCCGAGGGCACCGAGGGCGGGTTCACCCGTGACTTCACCGGTGACGCCGGTGGTGAGCACAGCGTGACCACGGTCTTCGAGGCCAGCGAGAAGTACCTCGAGAAGGGCATCCCTCTCGTCGTGCTGGCCGGCAAGGAGTACGGCTCCGGGTCCTCGCGTGACTGGGCGGCCAAGGGCACTGCCCTGCTCGGTGTGCGGGCCGTCATCGCCGAGTCCTACGAGCGGATCCACCGTTCGAACCTGATCGGCATGGGCGTGCTGCCGCTGCAGTACCCCGACGGTGAGAACGCCGAGTCGCTGGGGCTGACCGGCGAGGAGGAGTTCTCGATCTCCGGGGTGACCGAGCTCAACGACGGCATCCCGAAGACCGTCAAGGTCAGGGCGGGGGAGAAGGAGTTCGACGCCAAGCTGCGCATCGACACCCCCGGCGAGGCCAAGTACTACCGCAACGGCGGGATCATGCAGTACGTCCTCCGGAGCCTGCGCAACGCCTGAGCACGCGAGCTGACCCGGTCAGGCCCCCGTGCGCCTGGCTGGGGTCGGCTCGTGCTGGTCCGCGACTGGCCGGAAGCGGCCAGCGGGATCGTTCAGGTTCGGCAGCAGGACCGTCACGGTGGTGCCCGAGCCCGGAGCGGAGTCGATGGACACGCTCCCGCCGTGCTGGGAGACGATGGAGTGCACGATGCTCAGTCCCAGGCCGGTGCCCTGGATGGCGTGCTCGGTCGCGGCCGAGGCCCGGAAGAAGCGGGTGAAGAGATGCTGCTGGTCCTCGAGCGGGATGCCCAACCCGTTGTCGCACACCGTGATCGAGACCTCGTGCCCGTCCTCGGCGACGATGACCTTGACCTGTCCGCCGTCAGGCGTGAACTTGATCCCGTTCCCCATCAGGTTCGCCACGACGCGCTCCAGCGCGCGGGCGTCGCCCACCACGGACACGGGCTCGTCGGGAAGTGACAGCCGGACATCGAGTGACCGGTTCCGGAGCGCTTCGTCGAACATCTCACGGGCATCCCGCACGACAGCGCGCAGGTCGACCTGCTCGTGCTCGAGCTCGAGCTGGCCGGACTCGGCCCTGGAGAGGGTCAGCAGGTCCTCGACGAGCTGACCGAGCCTTCCGGTGTTGCGACCGATCCGCTCGAGGGCGTCCACCTGACCCTCGGTGAGCTCACCCAGGCTGCCGTCGGCGAGGAGCTCGGCGTACCCCGCGATGCTCGTGATCGGCGTGCGCAGCTCGTGGCTGACGTTGGAGACCAGCTCCTGCTTGACGTGGTCCACCTCCTCGAGCCGGATCACGGACGCGTGCTCGTGCTCCAGGGCGGTTCGAAGTGCCTCCTCGGTGCGCAACCGCTCGGTGATGTCCTCGCCCGCACCGATGTAGCCGATCACCTCACCATCGGGATCGTTGACCTCGCTGAGCGTCAGCGACACCATCCGCGGTCGGCCGTCCTGACGGATGAACTCCCAGTGCCTACGCTCCCCGCGTCGGACCATCTCGAGCACGATCGTCGGGTGGTCCACCCTGACGCCGAAGTACGACGCCTGGAGTGCCAGCTCACTCTCTGTGTGGAACATCGAGGGAGTCCGGCCGATGACCTGTTCGGCGGTGTATCCGAGCGCCTGCTGCGCGCCGGTGTTGTAGTGCGTGATCCGACCGGCCTCGTCGGTGGCGATGATCAGGGCACCACTCGCGGCCTCGAGCAGGCGTTCCACGGTCATCGCCGTCCGGCTGGCGTGCCCGCTCATGGTCGAGAGTCGTTCGACGGCCATCGTGAGCGGCACCGTCATGTAGCAGGCTGCCGCCATGAACAGGTAGATCAACGCCGGCGTCAGTGATTCGGGCACACCGTTGACGCGGCCGGCCAGTGGTCCGCGGCCGTCGAAGGTCAGTGCGTAGGCCAGCAGACAGACCAGGAACAGCTGGACGTGCGTCTCGCGCCGGGTGGACCGGATCGCGGCCCAGCCGAGGATGGGGAAGATCAGGAATGCAACACCCGGCCTCGTGGCCGGCACGAACACCACCGCCACCAGCACAGTGAGCAGGGCGCGCTGGAGGATGAGCTCCGGGGGTCTGGCAGCGGCCACCCGCCCGGACTCCCGGATCAGCATCGGCAGCACCGCGAGCTGCGCGGTCAGCGACGACAGGAACGACATCAGTCCGGCGATCAGCGTCCCCTCGGCGCCGTAGAGGGGCGCAGCACCCGCCATGGCAGCGGCGGCGCACAACAGGGCGGCGAGCACGGTGACCAGGTGGTAGCGCCCGTTGTCCACCTCGTCGAGCCTCAGGTGGCCGGCGCCCGACCTGGTCAGGAAATGCTGGGCGAAGAAGGCAGGTCCGACAACCGCGACGCTTCCGACGAGTGCCAGCCAGACCCCCTCGTCGTAGCTGAACGTCAGGGCGGCGGTCACCAGGATGGTCTCGGCGACTACGACCTTCAGCAGGTGCTCGGGGCCGGCGACCAGCATCAGGGCAATGGCGAAACCGATCGCGGGCCATCCCCCGTTGGACGTGGCCTCGAGTCCCTGCACGGACAACGGCGCGCCGACGAGCACGAGCAGCAGCGCGCACAGCGCCCACCGTGCCATCGACATGTGCACCTCCGGGAGGTTTGTACTCATCATGGACTCCCGTAGCCCGCAAAGTTGGCGTTCAGAGGACGCGCTGGGAGGGTGAGTCCATGATCGTGGCGCTCAGCATCAGTCCCTCCGGCCCACCAAGCGCCGCCACCGCACCGGGCGCGACGTCGAACTGGACCGCGGAGACCGGCGTCAGCGAGGCCGTCGCCGAAGCGGTCAAGGTGATCCGGGCTTCGGGACTGCCCTGCGAGACGAACGCGATGTTCACCAACATCGAGGGCGACTGGGACGAGGTCATGGACGTCGTCAAGCAGGCCGTCGAGGTGGTCTCGGCCCGCTACCCGCGGGTCGGTCTGGTGCTCAAGGCCGACCTCCGCCCGGGGTACGACGGCCAGCTCGCCGCCAAGGTGCAACGCATCGATGAGCACCTGGGCGAGCCCTGACCCCGTGACCTGAGCGCTGTTTGGTCGTTTGGTGCACAACCACGATCACAGGAGCACCCATGGGCCATCCCTCCCGTCGTCTTCGGCTCGCAGCCGTCTCCGTCACCACCGGACTCGTCCTGGCGAGCCTTTCCCAGTCGCTCGCAGGCAGCCCCGCTGCCGCGGAGGACAGCGTCTTCGCGCCGCGCCTGGTCACGGTGGACACCCCGACCCGCGCCGACAAGGCACGGCTGCAGCGGCTCGGCCTCGACCTGACCGAGCACGCGGGTCACGACTACGTCGAGGTCGTGCTGCACAGCGGCCTCGACCTGCAGCGGCTGGTGGGCTCCGGTCTCGGGTACGACGTCCGCATCGCCAACCTGATGCAGCGCGAGGCGGCGAACAACCGGGCCAACGCGGCGTACGCCGCCGCCACCGTGGTCTCGCCGCTGCCGTCCGGACGCGACGCCTACCGGACGCTCGCCGACTACAACAACGACATCCGGTCGCTGTCCACGATCCGGCCCTCCATCGCCAAGCGGATCGAGCTGCCGCACAAGTCGCTGGACGGCCGCACCGTCCACGGCATCGAGATCGGCCGCGACGTCCGCGCCGCCGAGGACGGCCGGCCGACGTTCGTGCTGCTCGGCGTCCACCACGCCCGGGAGTGGCCCTCCGGCGAGCTGGCGATGGAGTTCGCCCACGACCTGGTCAAGAGCTACGGCTCCGATGCCCGGGTCACGCGACTTCTCGATCGAGCGCGCGTGGTCGTCGTACCCGTCGTCAACGTGGACGGCTTCGAGCTGTCCCGCACCGACGGCGCGATGCTCGACCTGCGTGAGGCCGACAGCGGCGGCACCGCCTCGATCCTCGGCACTCCCGGCAACGCCTACAAGCGCAAGAACTGCCGGCTCGTGGACGGTCAGGACACCCCTGACGGCAGCTGCCGCGTGGGCAGCGCCACCAGCCCCGGTGGCTACGGCGCGGGCGTGGACCTGAACCGCAACTACGGCGGGTTCTGGGGCGGCCCCGGAGCCTCGGAAGTCTTCGCCGACCCCACCTACCGTGGCGCCGGCCCGTTCTCCGAGCCCGAGATCCAGAACGTCCGTGAGCTGGTCAGCAACCGCCAGGTCACCACGCTCATCTCCAACCACACCTTCTCCAACCTGGTGCTCCGCCCCAACGGCGTGCACCCCGACACCATCGGCCACGACGGCCTGCCAGTGGGCGACGCGCCGGACGAGGAGGCGCTGAAGGCCCTGGGAGCGCGGATGACCGCGGCCAACGGCTACGCCAACATCCACGGCTGGGAGCTCTACGACACCACGGGTACGACCGAGGACTGGTCCTACAACGCGACCGGCGGCTTCGGCTACACCTTCGAGATCGGCCCGGACGAGTTCCACCCGCCGTTCCCCCAGGTGGTCGACGAGTACCTCGGTTCCGGTGCCTACGCCGGCAAGGGGAACCGTGAGGCCTACCTGACCGCGCTGGAGAACACCGTCGATGCCGCCACCCACTCGGTGATCACGGGCAAGGCACCCAAGGGCGCCACCCTGCGGCTGCGCAAGCAGTTCTCCTCGCCGACCTGGGCCGGCTCGTTCACCGACACGCTGAACACGACGATGAAGGTCGGGGAGGCCGGGAAGTACACCTGGCACGTCAACCAGTCCACCCGTCCGGTCGTGCAGGACAAGCTGGTCGAGATCACCGAGGACACCCCGGTGCGCGCGCAGACCTACTCCGGTGGCCCCACTGCCGTCGGCGACAACGTCGACCACCCGTTCCAGGTGACCGAGACCGGCATCGACGTACTCAAGGTGGACCTCGACTGGCCCACCCCGGACGACCTCGACCTGGAGGTCTACCGCAAGAACGCGGACGGTTCGCTGACCCAGGTCGGAACTTCCGGCAACGCGCCGGGGGAGAAGGAGTCGGCCGAGATCGCGGCGCCGGCTCCGGGCGACTACGTGCTCCGGGTGATCAACTTCGCCTCGGTCGCGCCGTCGTACACCTTGAGCGCCACGCTCTTCGACTCGCAGGTGGTCGACTCCCACGAAGTGCCCGGACTGATCGAGAACTGGACGCTGACCTGTGAGAAGGACGGCCGGGTGCTGCAGTCGACACCGGTCGTCATCGACCGTGGCCAGCAGGCCAAGGTCGACCTGACCACGTGCGCGAAGCGCTGGACCACTGGCTGAGCAGAGCCGGGTTGGGGCCCGCAACCCCCCTTTGGCGGTCTGAGGAGGTCCTGACAGGGTGGCTCCATGCGTCGGGACCGGTGTCGAGAAGTGGGGACACTGCTGTTGGCTGTTCGGGCGGCCGGCTGTGAGGAGGCGAGGCCTTGAGGTCCGAGACCCGTGACTACCACACCGGGGACGACGAGGTGGTGCTCGACCTCACCGACGACTGCGCCGATTTCGTCGCCGACCAGGCGGACGGTCTGCTGCACGTGTTCGTGCCGCACGCGACTGCTGGCATCGCGGTGCTGGAGACCGGTGCGGGATCCGACGACGACCTCCTCGCGGCACTCGGCGACCTCCTCCCTGCGGATGACCGGTGGCGGCACCGGCACGGGTCCGCTGGGCACGGTCGCTCGCACGTGATGCCGGCGCTGGTCCCCCCGTATGCGACGGTGCCGGTCCTGGGCGGACGTCTCGCCCTGGGCACCTGGCAGAGCATCTGCCTGGTCGACCTCAACGTGGACAACCCTGAGCGTCAGGTGCGGTTCTCGTTCATCGCCGGATGACTGGATGATCCTCGGGGTCGAGGGTGGCGTGCTGGCCATCGTGGCGCTCGCGCTCATCCTCGGCGCCACCGTCCAGGGACTGGTCGGACTCGGCCTCAACCTCGTCTCGGCACCGGTGGTGACGATGCTGGACCCGTCGTTGATGCCGGAGGTGTTGCTGGTGCTGGCGGTGTTGTTGCCGTTCCTGACGCTGATCCGCTCCCATGACGAGATCGACTGGCGTGGTCTCGGCTGGGTGCTCGCGGCGCGCGTGCCCGGAAGCGCGCTGGGCGTGGCCCTGCTGGCGGTGTTCGCCGACCGCTACCTCGGTGTAGCCGTCGCCGTGATGGTGCTGCTGGCGGTGGCCCTGACGGTGAGGGCGGTGGAGGTGCCCGTCAACCCGGCCACGCTGGCCCTGGCCGGCCTGTTCTCGGGTGTCTCCGGGACAACCACCTCGATCGGGGGACCACCGGTCGCGATTCTCTACCAGCACCGCTCGGCCGCCCAGATCCGGTCGACGCTGGCCGTGCTGTTCACGGTGGGGGCGTCGATGAGCCTGGCGGGGATCTGGCTCGGCGGGCACTTCGAGGCCCGGTTGTTGCTGCTCGCGCTGCTCCTCAGCCCGTGCCTCGTCGTCGGTGCCTGGGCCGGGGAGCGGTTGCGCGGCGTCTTCCCGGAGCACCGGATCAGGTACGCCGTGCTCGCGGTCTGCACGACGGCGGCGATCATCCTGCTGCTCCGGAGCCTGATCGGCTGACCGGCCTCAGGACTGACTGCTGGGGACCCGGCCGGCCGCGACGGCCCCGAGCCTGAGGAGGTCACCACGCAGGGCGTCGCTCCGGTCCCGGTGCTGGGGCACGAACACGTAGATCGCGGCCTCCACCAGTCGGGAGATCCGCAGGATCCGGAAGGACTGTCTGATCCGCGTGCCACCGGAGGGGAGCCCGCCGAGGTCGAAGCGCCACTCGGTGGAGTCAGGCGGGATGCCGCCCGACGTCCGGTAGACCAAGGTCCGGCCAGGCTTCGACTCCGTGATCGTGCAACGACGGCCCCAGCTCATCCGACCCGACCTGTTGTTGCCGAAGAACTGCGCTCCGACCGTCGCCCCGTCGCTGCCGGGGGTCCAGGTGGCGGTGTGGCACTCGTGGCTCCATTCGCCCACGCGCGTGACGTCGCCGAGCACGTCCCAGACCTGTTGTGGAGTTGCTTCGACCTCCACCTCGAGCTCGAGCTGCCACGGGAGCTTGAAGCGCGTCAACGGACCCACGCCCGCGAAGCGCCGATCGAGAGGGACGGCACGTCGCTGGCAGGGGTGTGGTCCCAGAGGGCCGCCCGCCGGCGCCGGTAGGCACCACCCATCAGCTTGATCAGGATGAACCGGGGGATCGGCGGAACCAGGTGCTCCACGTGGCTGCGGCTCTCCGCGTCGAGACCGTCCAGGACCCAGTGGCCCTCGAGCGCCAGGGCACGTAGCCCCTTGGGGCGCAGGTTGAACTCCTCGTCCCAGGCACGCCACTCGGCCTCCGTGATGCTTTGCGAGACCACCGGCATCATCACCTCCTCCTCACGCTCGAGGTGGGGGAACAGCACGAAGGTGAGCTCGGCCAGCGCCTGTATCAGCAGCTCGTCGGGACTGCTCGGGTCGGCGAGGTGACGGCGCCCCGCCTCGGTGAGACGCTCCATGGCGGGCGTGATGGTCCCGTGGTCTGCATCCATCTGCTCGACGAGCGGGGCAGAGCCCGGGTTGCGTCGTACGACGAGGGGGTAGAGGCCGTCGTCCTCGCCCGAGTGGTGGTCGTGCAGGACGTGCATCAACCAGAGCAGGTGCTCGGCCAGGGCAGTACGACGCCGTGGGTCGGCAGCCTCCCGAGTGCCCAGCAACAGCCGCGCGCGCACCATGTCGCGTCGCAGCGCCGAGTGCAGGATGCCCATCATCTGGGTGTCGGCGGGTTCATCGGGACCGACCTGGTGCAGGTTCGGCTTCTGGGTGTTGCTGGACATCATGCCTCCTCGGGGATGTGGTCGACCAGCCGCGCCAGGGTGCTGGCGAGCCATTCTTCGTACTGCTGTGCACTCCATCCGGCCCCCTGGACCAGCAGGAGGTAGACCTCCGGGCTCCCGATCGCCTGGAGGCCTTGGACCAGCTCGGGTGCCGGCTGCTGGTCGAGCACCAGCGCCATGCCCTCACGGAAGGTGGTGAGCTGCCTGTCGCGGACCTCGTCAAGCTTCTCCGCGAGCTCCTCGTCGCTCGTCGCACCACTCTCGAGGGTGCGGTGCAGGCCGGCGACGCGGGAGTACTGGATCGACATCATCCGGGTCGCGGCCAGGAGTCGCGCCTGCCGGTCGCCGGTGCCGAGCGCGAGGAACTCAGGTCGCTCGGCGAGAGGGACGGGCGCGTCGTCGCCGACCACGCCCACGTCGATGGCGCGCAGCAGCAGCTGGCTCTTGGACCCGCCGGTGCTGTAGACGGTCTCGACCGAGACGCCGGCCACGCGGGCGATGTCGCGCATCCCGGTGCCGGCCCATCCGCGCTCGGCGAAGAGCTCGGTAGCGGCCCTGACCACGGCGAGGCGGGTGTCGGCGGCCAGCGCCCGTCGCCGCCGCGAGTCGTAGGCGCGAGCCTGCTGACTGTCCTTGGTGTTCGTCTTCGTCCTGGCCACGAGCATAGTGTGGAACAAACATGTATTGATTACAAGAGAGTTCCGCCAGAAATCTTCGAACGACCCGGCGACGAGTGCCTCGTGGCAGGCTGGCGTCATGACGAACCGCGAGCAGCCCTGGTCCGACGACCGGCCAGAGGTGGGTCGGCTGGTGCTGCTCACGCGCAACCCGATCGCCGAGGCCATCGAGTCGATCGCCACCACCGCGGGGCGACAGGTCACCGTGATCGAGGAAGACGCCGGCGGGCTGGGGGTGGCAGCGCTGGCTGGTCTCGGGCTCCGCGACGGTGACGCCGTCGTGCTGTGCGACCACGACGCCCCCGATGCGCCCCAGGTCCTGCGCGACGCGCTCGGCTCGCCCGCGTCGTACGTCGCGATGATGGCCAGCCGACGAAGGTCCGATGGACTCCTCGCGGAGCTCGAGCAGGAGCGGGTGCCCGGTCTGGGCAAGCTGCACGTGCCGGCCGGGTTGAACACCGGCGGCAAGGCTCCGGGGGAGATCGCGCTCTCGGTCGTCGCTGAGGTGGTGGCGTGCTCCTACGGTCGCGACGGCGGCCCGATGGGCCGGCGCTGAGTCGGATTGCTCAGTCGGTGCCCGCGGAGCGGCGCAGGCAGAACCGGCGGACCGCCTCGCTGTCGACCTCGCCGGCGATCTCCCGATAGCGGTCCGCAGCCTCGTCTCGGCGACCGGTGCGCCAGCAGAGATCGGCGAGCGCGAATGCCGCGTCCCTGCGTGCGTACGACGGTCCCTCGTCCGCCAGCCGCTGCAGTCCCTGCTCGGCAGAGCGAAGCTCCCCGCCCCCAGAGAGGGCGAGCTGTGCCTGCGCGGCCAGCATCGCAACGTCCACCGACGGGGACGGCCACACTGCCTGGAGTGCGGTGTAGAGCAGCACGATGCGAGACCAGTCGGTCTGGGCGAACGAGCGTGCCACGCTGTGCAGCCCTGAGATCGCAGCCTCGAGGGCGAAGCGACCATCGCCGCTGGCGGCGAGTGCGGCGTCCGCCAGCCCGCCGCGCAGCAGGTCCGGGTCCCAGGCGGATCGGTCGACCTCGTCGAGGGTGAGTGCCACACCGTCCGCGTCGACACGCCCCGGTCGTCTGGCCAGGCCCAGCCGGATGACTGCCCGCAGTCCGAGCACCTCGGAGTCCTCGGGGAACAGCGCGACCAGGGCGTCAGCGATCGAGAGCGCCTGACTGCCCGAGTCGGCCAGGGCGTCCGGCGGCTCGAGCCCGGTGCGATGGGCGACGGTGAACATGCCCGCCACGCAGTCCAGCACCACTGGCACCCGCGCGCGCCGCTCCGCGGCACCGGGAACCCTGAACTCACCCCGTGCCTGGGCAAGGGCTCGCTTCGCCCGGGTCAACCGAGCCGCTGCGGCGCTCTCCTGGATGCCGAGGTGCATGGCCACCTGGGCGATGCTCAGCCCGCACACCACACGCAGCGCCAGGACCATCCGGGCACCGGGTGCGAGCTCCTCGTCGCAGGCGACGAAGAGCAGGGCGACCCGGTCGTCCAGCTCGTCCGGCAGTCCGCCGGCAGGGGGCTTCTCGGCAGGCATCGATTCTCCGGTTGCCAGCTCTGGCGCGATCCGGGTGAACACGCCCCGTCGACGGTGTTCGTCGATCCAGGCTCGTTTCGCCACCCTCACGCACCACGCAGGCAGGTCAGCGATGTCGTCCTGGTCGACGGCACGGGCCATCGCCTCCGCGGCGTACTCCTCAGCGTCGTCCAGGCTGCCCGACCACGCGGCAAGAGCGCGTACGACGCGTGGCCAGGCGGCCCGGAACTCCTCGTCGGTCGGTCGCATGGACCCATGGTGGCAGCGGACGGAACGGCGGCCGGGGGCGAGGCTCACTCCATCGGGAAGATCTTGCGCCACTCGATCGTGTGGCCCGTGGGCACGAGCGCGGCGACCCTGCGGGCCATCGCCTCGTCCTCCACCTCCACGGCGTAGAACCCGGTGATCAGCTCACTGGAGTCTGCGTAGGGGCTGTCGGTGTAGACGGCGTCCTCGACCTTCCGGTCGCCCTCGCCGGGCGTGACGATCCCGCCGTACTTCGCACTCTGGAGTGCGTTGCCGCCGACGAGACGGCAGCCCAGCTCGGCCACAGCGGTCTGGAAGGCCTGGTGCTCGCCGAACGCCATTCCGAGGTCGGCCTCGTCGGCGGGCTCGGCGCCCGGGAGGAACCTGTCGGAGTCCCAGTCGTTCTCGCGGATCAGAAACATGTAGGTGTCGGTCATGGCCGGTTCCTCTCGTCACGGAGAATTTCTCACGGGTGGCGATCATCGCCACATCCACGTGACGAACCAGTCCCGGCAGAATCGACAGGTGGGCTGCGCTCAGCGACCGAGCAGCTGGGAGATCATCGCGTCCATCGCGAGATGGCCGGTCTCCTCGCCCTCCGGGACGGCCGCGTAGGTGCGGCTCACGAAGTCGTGGACTGCTCGCGAAGGCGCCTGCAGCAGGGCCGACCCGTCCGGGGAGCTGAGCTCGATGATCACGACCGCGTCGCCGGCGTTGCTCAGGCACGGCCACACCTGCACGTCGCCGTTCCCGGACGGCGAGTAGAGGCCCTCGGCAAGGAGCTCGCGGGCAAAGGTCCACACGACGGTGCCGGACCTCGCCTCGAGGTGCATCACCACGGCGTAGGGATCGTTGGCATCGAAGACGAGCTCACCTTCGAGGAGCTCGCTCTGCATTTCGCCCGAGATGAAGGGCACGGTGGTTTGAACGGTGGTGGCGGTGCTACGAGAGGGCTTGTCCATGATGCTTCCTCAGTCGCTGTCCGATGGGATCCGGTCCCTTGCTGGATGTGCAACGAGGCACCTCGCGAGGTATGACACCGAACCCCCCACTGGTCTAGTAAAACGCGGGAGGTGGTCTAGTTTGACCGAACGCATGTTCGAATCATGCCTAGAGTGGACAGATGTTCGGAGCTCCGCGAGAAACCGCCGGCCGCGGCGAGCGCACCCACGTCCCGTCCGCGAGCCGGGCGGTGCGCCCGCCGGGGTGGCCCGCTGAGGTCCGGCCTCCGGGTGCGCCCGACTGGGAGGCGACGGCGGTCGCCTGGCTGCTCGACCTGTGTCCGCCGGAGTACCGCTCCTATCCCGCGCTGCGCCGGCATGCCGTGGTCCTGGCCCGGTTCACCGTGCTGCACGTAGAGGCGTGCCAGTCGGCGGTCAACCAGGGGCTGAGCGAGGCGCGCGGTGGGCTCCGCGAGGTGGCCGACGCCTCCGTGGTCGAGGCCGCGGTCGAGACCTGGCAGCGCGAGTCGGCCCGGCTGATGGGCGTACGACGAGGTGCGGGGCTGGTCGAGGAGGCGCTTCGGGGCAGACGCTTCGTCGAGCGGTTGTAGCTGCCCCTAGGGTGGGTGCGATGCCCCGTATCGCCGTCGTGCTTCTCGTCGATCCGCGGGGACACGTGTTGCTCCAGCACCGTGACGAGCACGCACCGCGAGCCGCGAACCAGTGGGGGATGGTCGGAGGTCACGTCGAACCGGGCGAGGACTTCGACCTCGCCATCCACCGGGAGATCCTGGAGGAGACCGGCATCGCGACCGGGCCCGGAGACCTCGTGCTCTGGCAGGAGACGGAGTTCAGCTACTCCGACGGGCACCACAGCTCCTACTGCGTGTACGCCGGGCGGGTGGACCTGACCGACGAGGACATCGTCCTGGGGGAGGGGCGGGCCATCGTCTTCGTCGACCCGGCCGAGACCGACGCACTGGACAAGGCCGAGTCGCTGGCGCACTTCCTGCCGCTCTTCCTCGACTCCGACCGCTACCGCCAGCTCTGCGACGAAGGGACCCACCCACGATGACTGCGCCGACCGGACAGGACACGCGAGCGAGGGTGCGACGCATCGAGGTGCCCGAGATGGGTGCCGAGGACGTCGTGGTCGACGACACGGGCACCGCCTGGACCGGGACCGCCGACGGCAGCATCTTCCGGGTCACTGCGTCCGGATCGCTCACGCGTGCGGGCACCACCGGCGGGCGTCCTCTCGGCCTCGAGCTCTACGGCGAGGACCGGCTGCTGATCGCAGATGCCCGGCAGGGACTGCTGGCGATGAGCACCGTCACCGGAGCGGTCGAGCGACTGCTCACCGAGGTCGACGGTCGCCGGATGCTGTTCTGCAACAACGCTGCGGTCGCGACGAACGGCGACATCTGGTTCTCCGACTCCAGCACCGTCTACGGGATCGATCAGTGGAAGTCGGACTTCGTGGAAGGCACCGAGACCGGGCGGCTGCTCTGCCGCCGCGCCGACGGGTCGGTCGAGGTGCACGTGGACGGGCTCGCGTTCGCGAACGGCGTGGCCCTCGCGGCGGACGGGTCGTTCGTCTGTGTGGCGGAGTCGGCTCGCCGGACCGTCGTACGCCTGTGGCTGACGGGGGCGCGAGCGGGCTCGACCGACCTGCTGGCGAGCGAGCTGCCCGGCTACCCGGACAACATCGCCCGGGGCAGCGACGGCCTGATCTGGGTCACGATCAGCTCGCCCGTCGACCCCGTCGTCGAGCTGCTGCGCCAGCGCCTGCCGTTGTTCGCACGCAAGGCGGTGACACGGATGCCCTCGTTCCTCCAGCCCGGGCCGCAGCGCACCGTGCACGTCCAGGCCTACGACGACACCGGTCGGCTGGTGCACGACGTCCGCGGCGCCGCGGACAACTTCCACATGGTCACCGGCGTGCGCGAGCACCACGGCGAGATCTGGATGGGCAGCCTGCACGAGCCCGCACTGGCAGTGCTCAGTGTGCCCACCCCCGCCGTCTAGACTGAATCGGTCAACAGCCGTAGCCAAGGAGCCACCACCCGATGGGTCATCTCGAGCACATCACAGGTCCACAGGACCTGCGCAGGCTCGACGACCGCGAGCTCAGTGAGCTGGCCTCGGAGATCCGGGACGAGCTGATCCGGACCTGCTCACCCAGGGGTGGCCACCTCGGACCCAACCTGGGCGTCGTCGAACTGACGATGGCGATCCACCGCGTCTTCGACTCGCCACGCGACCGGGTCGTCTTCGACACCGGCCACCAGGCCTACGTGCACAAGATGCTGACCGGCCGGGCGCCCCGCTTCGACACGCTGCGCAGCGAGGGCGGTCTCTCCGGCTACCCCAGCCAGGCCGAGTCCGACCACGACGTCGTGGAGAACTCCCACGCCTCCACCTCGCTGTCCTACGCCGACGGGCTCGCCAAGGCCTACGCGATCCGCGGTGAGGACCGGCACGTGGTCGCGGTCATCGGTGACGGTGCACTCACCGGCGGCATGGCCTGGGAGGCGTTGAACAACATCGCCGAGGGTCCGCTGAACCGCAACGGTGATCGCCGGTTGGTGATGATCGTCAACGACAACGGACGTTCCTACATGCCCACCGTCGGTGGTCTCGCGAACCACCTGACGACGCTGCGCACCAGCCCGCGCTACGAGCAGATCCTCGACGTGGTCAAGCGCCGCCTCAACGGGGTGCGCGGCGTCGGCCCGGCGGTCTACGACGCCCTGCACGCCATGAAGAAGGGGATGAAGGACGCGCTGGCGCCCCAGGGACTCTTCGAGGACCTCGGCCTGAAGTACGTCGGCCCGGTCGACGGGCACGACCGCAGCGCCGTGGAGCATGCCCTCACCCAGGCCAAGAAGTTCGGTGGCCCGGTGATCGTGCACGTGATGACACGCAAGGGATTCGGCTACGACCCCGCGGAGCGTCACGAGACCGACCAGTTCCACCAGATCGGCCCGTTCGACGTCGAGACCGGTGTGGGCACCCCCAAGGGCCGCATCTGGACGGACTTCTTCGCCGAGGAGATCCTCGCCCTCGGTGCCGAGCGTCAGGATCTCGTCGCGATCACGGCGGCGATGCTCTATCCGGTCGGACTCGACCGGTTCGCTGCGGCGTACCCCGAACGCACCTTCGACGTCGGCATCGCCGAGCAGCACGCGGCCACCAGCGCCGCCGGGCTCGCGATGGGTGGCCTGCATCCGGTCGTCGCGATCTATGCCACCTTCCTCAACAGGGCCTTCGACCAGGTGCTGATGGACGTGGCGCTGCACCAGTGCGGCGTGACCTTCGTGCTCGACCGTGCCGGCGTGACCGGTGACGACGGGGCGAGCCACAACGGCATGTGGGACATGTCGATCCTGCAGGTCGTGCCTGGCCTGAGGCTGTGCGCTCCGCGCGACGGAGCCCGGGTCCGTGAGCTGCTGCGCGAGTGCGTGGTCGTCGACGACGCTCCCACCGTGCTGCGCATCCCGAAGGGGCCGCCGCCGGAGGACATCGAGGCCGTCGGCAGGTCGGGCAGCATGGATGTGCTGGTCCGCGACGGTGCCCTCGACGTGCTGATCCTCGGTATCGGCTCGATGGCGGCCGTCTCGGTGGACGTCGCGGCCCGCCTGGCCGACCAGGGGATCGGTGTCACCGTGGTGGACCCGCGCTGGGTCAAGCCCTGGGACCGCACGGTGGTGGATCTCGCGCGTGACCATCGACTGGTCGTCTGCGTTGAGGACAATGGCAGGGTCGGTGGATGTGGTTCGACCCTGCTGCAGCTGCTCAACGACGAGCAGGTGGACACTCCCTTCCGGCAGCACGGCATCCCCCAGGAGTTCCTCGACCATGCGAAGCGGGACGCGATCCTCGAGCGCCTCGGCCTCACGGCCCAGACGCTGGCTCGTGGCATCGTGGAGGAGGTCACAGCTCTGGACCGCTCGGACCACGACCTTCCCGAAGACCAACCCGGGAACCAACGAGGTAGCCACTCCGGCGACCAGCACCGCGAGCAGCCGGTCGACCGCGGTGCGCAGGACTGACCGCCGAGCCCGACTGACAGCGGTTCTGGCCACCCTCGCCCTCCTCTGGCTGACCGCGTGCGGCGGGGACAGCGAGGACCAGAGTCTCCTGGGGGACGACCAGGGTGCCCGGGTCACGGCGGTCGAGGCGCGGGCCCAGGAGCAACAGATCCTGGACCAGCGGGTCCGGGCCGTCCTCGACCGTGACCTCAAGCTGTTCCTCCGGCGGGTCGACCACGACGACCCGGCCCTGATGAAGCGGCAGCGTCGCTACTACCGCAACCTCGTCCAGCTGCCGCTGGCCACGTTTCGCTACCGGGTGCTGGACCAGCAGTGGGACGGCGTGGCCCTGTCCGAGAGCTGGGGCGTGGACGTCCACGTGCCGCACGTCGAGCTGAGCATGCAGCTCGAGGGTTACGACTCCGTGCCCGTCAAGCGCACCGTCGGGTTCGTGTTCTCCTTCACGAACGGGCGAGCCACGATCGTCTCGGACCGGACCAGCGCGGGGAAATCGCTCTTCGCAGGCGCTCCCGCGCCGTGGGACCTGACGGGCATCACGGTCCGCGAGGAACCGGGGGTGCTCGGCATCTTCGACCGCGCCACCAGCTCCTCGGCTGGCACCGTCACCTCCGCCGTCCGCGACGGCATCGAGGAGCTCCAGCGCGCTCTCCCGTTCACGTGGTCGGGCAAGGTCGTCGTCTACAACGTGCAGAGCTCCAACGTGCTGGCGTCCTTCACCGACGTTCCCGGAGGGGCGCTCGACCACCTCGGCGCGCTCACCTTCCCGACCTACGCCGGGAACTCCCGTTCGCAAGTCGCCTCCACCCGGATGCTGGTGATGCCCAGCTCCGTGCGGGCAGGGCAGCCGTTCCTGGGGCGGATCACGCGGCACGAGCTGAGCCACGTCGCC
This sequence comes from uncultured Actinomycetota bacterium, assembly GCA_963781335.1. Classification (GTDB taxonomy): domain Bacteria; phylum Actinomycetota; class Actinomycetes; order Propionibacteriales; family Nocardioidaceae; genus Marmoricola. The sequence continues at coordinate 42,711 of CAWAFS010000012.1, forward strand.
ATCGGTGTCCGTGACGACGGCGCACCCGCGTGGGTCTCCGAGGGCATCGCGGAGTATCTCGGCGCCCGGAAGATCCCGCTCCGTGACCGGATCATCCCCACCACCGCGCTGAGCCGGGCCCAGACCGAGGACGGCGGGATGCCGGACTCGAAGACCTTCAACAACAGCGACCAGGAGTGGCACTACGCGCTGAGCTGGATGGCCTGCGACTACGTCGCCGACACCTTCGGTGAGGCCCGGCTCTGGGAGCTCGTCGACGCGATGCACAACGGCGGGCAGGGCACGGCAGATGCCGAGCAGGATCGCGTGCTCGAGCAGGTCCTGGGCTACGACAGCCTCGAGCTCGGCCGGCGCGCCTCGGCCAGGATCCGCAACCTCTACGGCTGAGTCGAGGCGTCGCCGACGCCCAGATGCTTCAGCGCCTCCCGTCTGGAGAGGCCGGAGAGGTCTGACCCGTGCGCGGTGACGAAGGCGAGCACCCATGCGGGATCGGTACGGGCGTGGTCACGGAGCGCCCAGCCGACGGCCTTGCGAATGAAGAACTCCCGGCCGTACACCGACCGCGCGGGCTTGGCCCGTGTCGAGCCGTCGAGATTCTCCTCGATGACGTCAGCCAGCAGGTCCTGATCGCACCGGTCGCCTGCGCCCAGCTGGCAGATGACGGCCGACCGACGCACCCAGAGGTCGTCCGACACCGCCCAGGCCCGCATCACCGGGGTGACCTGCTCGCGGTGGGTCATCAGCAGGTCCCGCACGAGGTGCCCGGCGATCTCGTCCACGAGGTCCCACCAGGCGCCAGTCCGAATCAGGTGCTCGTAGAGATCCAGGGTGTGCACCTGCTGGTGCTCGCGATGGTGCCGGTGCCGCGCGACTGCCAGGGCGGCGTACCTCTCCTCGCGGAAGCCGGCCGCTCCCCAGAGCTCGAGCACGGTGGCCTGCCAGGTCTCCTCGTCGGTCAGGGGGTGTGCGGCGAGGATCGGTCGCAACACCGATCGCAGCGTCGGCGCCGCGATGCCGAGGCAGGGCATCGTCGACTTCATGTAGGCCTGCATCGCGGGGGCCCTTGCCGGGTCGGCTGCCACAGCCAGGGCGGTGCGGACAGTGAGCACGAGGTCGGAGTCGGCGCTGTCCATCCTCTGATTGTGCCGCGGCGAGATGACCTGGCTCGGGCATACCGAGCCTGCTGCCGGTGTTGAGCGCAACTAGGGTGGTGGCGAGACCGACGCCCGAGCATCTCGACGCCCTAGTATCTCGAAGCCTGGAGGAGACCACGTGACTGAGGCACGGTTCGTGCACATAGTCGACGACGTCCCCGAGCTGGCTGGACGCAGTGACGGCCCTGTGCTCGTGACGGCGCTGGACGGCTTCCTCGATGCCGGCAACGCCTCCGCGCTCGCCGTCAGGCACCTGACCGGCTCGGACAACGGTCGCGTGGTGGCGGTCTTCGAGGTCGACGAGTTCTACGACTACCGCGCCCGTCGTCCTCCCCTCACTTTCCTGGAGGACCACTACGCCGACTACGAGGCGCCGCGGCTCGTCGTACGCCTCTTGGAGGACAAGCTCGGCTCGCCCTACCTGATGCTGAGCGGTCCTGAGCCCGACATCCGCTGGGAGGCGTTCGCCCGCGCCGTGCGCTCGGTGGTCGAGCACTTCTCGGTGCGCCTGGTGGTCTCGATGGGTTCGGTGCCGATGGCGGTGCCGCACACCCGTCCAGTGCAGCTCACCAACCATGCGACGTCGCAGCGCCTGCTGGTGCAGGAGAACGTCTGGAGGGGCGAGATCCGGGTCCCGGCGAGCGCCCAGTCGCTGATCGAGCTCCGGCTGGGGGAGTGGGGACATGACGCGATGGGCTTTGTCGCGCACATCCCCCACTACGTCGCCCAGTTCGACTACCCGCACGCCGCAGCGGCTCTTCTCGAGGGGCTCGAGGACGTCACCGGCCTGCAGTGGGACCAGACCGAGCTGAAGGAGGCGGGGGAGGCCCGGCAGGTGGAGATCGCGACCCAGATCGCCGACTCCGACGACGTCCGGGACGTGGTCACCGGCCTCGAGCAGCAGTACGACGCGTTCCACCGCCAGGACTCGAGCCTCCTGGCCGAGGACGAGCGGCTGCCGAGCGGCGAGGAGATCGGCGCCCAGTTCGAGCAGTTCCTCGCCAAGCTCGAAGAGCCAGAGGACTAGGCCCGATGCCGTCCTCCGTGGAAGAACTCGTCGAGCTGCTCGACCTCGAGGTGATCGAGGACAACCTGTTCCGCGGGCGCCAGCCGGACACCCGGATGCAGCGCGTCTTCGGTGGCCAAGTCCTAGCCCAGTCACTCGTGGCCGCGGTGCGCACCGTGCCGGAGCCGTTCGTCTGCCACTCGCTGCACTCCTACTTCCTGCGGCCCGGTGACACCAAGGTCCCGATCATCTACGACGTCGAGGCCATCCGGGACGGCCGTTCCTTCTGCACCCGGCGGGTCGCCGCGAGGCAGCACGGGCGTCCGATCTTCTTCCTGACCGCGAACTTCCAGACCCCCGAGGAGGGACTGGAGCACCAGGACGTGATGCCGGATGTCCCCGCACCGGAGGACTGCGGGCCCGACCCGGACCTCGGCTCCAAGTATCCCGCCGAAGTGTTGCGCGAGTGGGCCGCTCTCGACGTCCGACCGGTCGCCAGCTCCCGTGACGGCGGACGCCTCGTCGGCCCTGACCGTCCCGCGCTCTCCCAGTGGTGGATCCGCGTGAGCGCGGAGCTCCCGGACGACCCGCTCACCCAGCTCGCGGCGTTCACCTACGCCTCCGACATGACGCTGCTGTCGACCGCCCTGGTGCCGCACGGCCGGTCGGTCGAGTCTCACGGGATGCAGGTCGCCTCCCTGGACCACTCGATCTGGTTCCACCGTCCCTTCCGGGCCGACCAGTGGTGGCTCTATGACCAGGTCTCGCCGTCGGCCTCGGGCGGTCGCGGGCTCGCGCTGGCCCGGGTGTTCTCGCAGGACGGACAGCTGGTGGCGAGCGTGGCCCAGGAGGGCCTGATTCGAAAGCTCGAGCGCGACTAGCATTGTAATTCGGAAGTTTCGGGTCGACACGCCGAAACATGCGTTACTTTTGTGCACTGATGTTGCTCGAGTGATCAGTGAGGTGCACAGATGCGGGGTCGGACATGGGGCAGAACCGGTGTGACAGGGCTGGCTGCGGGGGTGGCGCTCTGCCTGCTGGCGGGACCTGCGGCCGCCGCTGACGGCGGCCACGGCTTCGGCCGGATGGGACCGTCCTCCGCACGCACCACGACGGTGAACCCGGCCGCGGGGGCCGACTACGAGATGCCCTTCGTGTGCGGCCAGCGCTGGACCGGGACGACGCGGTCAGGCCACTCCCCGAGTGCCAACACGATCGACTGGAACACGAACAACGACCTGGGCCGGCCGGCGTTGGCGTCCGCGCCCGGAGTGGTCACCCGTGCCGTCTCGTTGACCAGCAGCTACGGCCGCTACGTGATCGTCGACCACGGGGGCGGCTACACCTCGCTCTACGCCCACCTGAACGCCCTCGCGACCACGGTCGGAGCCTTCGTGGACCAGGGTGAGCTGATCGGGTACGTCGGGACGTCGGGCAACTCCACCGGACCGCACCTGCACTTCGAGGAGCGGCTCGACGGCGCCTACTTCAGGCCTTACCTGCACCGCGCGAACTTCACCTTCGGCTCCACGAACGGCTCTGCCAACTGCGGTGACCGGCCGGTCACCGGTGACTGGAACGGCGACGGCAAGTCAGACCTGGGTGTCTACCGGCACACGCCCTCCGCAGGTGAGTTCCACCAGCTGACCGGGTCGACGACTGCCATGCACACGTGGGGGAAGCCGGGCGACATCGCGGTGACCGGCGACTGGGATGCCAACGGCAGGGCCGAGACCGGCGTACGCCCGCTCGGGTCGAAGGCGTTCGTCCTGCGGAACGAGGCCGGCGCCGTACGGACCAACTACAACTACGGCCTGCCCACCGACACCCCCGTCATCGGCGACTGGGACGGCAACCGCTACGCCGACCTCGGTGTCTACCGGCCCTCGACCCGGCAGTTCATCATGCGTCCGCCCGGCGGTGGCGCGAACACGATCGTGGTCTGGGGTGCGGCAGGTGACAAGCCGGTCTCCGGGGACTGGAACGGCGACGGCCGTTCGGACGTGGGCACCTACACCCCGTCCAACGGCTACTGGACCCTCCGGGTGCCCACAGGCGGCGGCTACACGACCGAGCGGTTCAAGTACGGCGCCCTCAACGGCGACCTGCCCGTGACCGGGGACTGGAACGGCGACAAGATCACCGACGTCGGCATCTGGCGTCCCTCGACGGCCACCTTCCACCTCCGCAAGCCGACCGTGGACGGGGGCACGTTCGCCACCGCCCAGCAGGCGTACGGGAACCGCCGCTGAGCCACCGGTCTCGCCCCTTGACCGAAAAACAAGTTATGTCCGTTTTACAGTGATTTATCCACTATTCTCGAGCCGTGACCAGTGGCGGCAGCACGACGAGGCGACGAGGTTCTGCACGTGCGCGCCTGCTCGGCGTCGCATTCGTCAGCGTCGCCGCCCTCACGACCTCGCTGCTGCCAGGCGCGGCTGTCGCGGCCGACGCGCAGGCTCGTGACGCCGCCCCGACCGCCGCACGGCGCACCGCCGTCGAGGGGCCTGGTGGCTCGGCCGCGCGGCAGGTGCCCGCCCAGCAGCAGCGGAAGGCGAAGCGCAAGAAGGGCAAGAAGGGCAAGAAGGCAAGAGCGGTCAGCGTTCCCAGGGTCTTCGGGATCACCCGCGCCGACCAGGACTGGTACAACGCCAAGCTCAAGGTCAAGTGGACGCGCGTCAGCGGCGTCACCTACCAGTTGCGGTGGGCGGACAGCATCGCCCGCCTCGGGAGTGCCCGGGTGGTGGGCACCGCGAGCCCCTACGGGGTGTTCGTCGGTCCCCTCGACCGGGGCAGGACCTGGCAGTTCCAGGTGCGTGCCGTCCGCTCCGGCAAGGTCGGCGCCTGGTCGACCGCCCGGGGGCTGAGGTTCATCAACTACTGGCCCAAGGGCCCTTCGCTGGCGCCGGGCTCGAAGCAGGCCGCCGCGGTCTCCTACAACTGGCCGGCCGTTCCCTACGCGTCGCGTTACCGGGTCCGCTACTCACCCGCGTGGTACGGCAACTGGCCGGGGAGCCCGACGTACACCAGTCCCGCGAGCGGCGGCTGGGTGTCGCAGGCGACGCGGAGCACCACCTGGTCCATCCCCACGACGCCGGCCTTCGGCGACGGGATGCTCGCCGTCGACTACGCGAACCCCGTCTTCGCCCAGCTCGAGGCGAACAACCAGTTCGTCGCCGGTGCCAGCCAGCTCTCTGCCTGGACCCTTGCGTGGCCGACCCCGCCGACACCCGAGCCCGGTGACCCGGTCCGCCTGGGCAGCTACAACGTGATGCTCGGCCCCACCGGCGCCCGCGCGGACGCCATCGCGGAGAACATCTCCAGCCACGGCGTGAGCATGGTCGCCCTCCAGGAGGCCAACGCCAGCACCGGCGTCGAGGTTGCCGACGCTCTTGGCCCGGACTGGGCGACAGCCGGCACGGCGTACGGCGCGCAGCAGCAGATCCTCTACCGCACCGACCTGTTCACGCTCAGCGGCAGCGGCAGCTTCCTGGTGCCGAACCCCAAGCCGGGTTCCGGGCCGCTGGTCACCCCCTGGGCGAAGTTCGCGCCCGTCGGCGCCACCCCTGGCCGCAACCAGTCGTTCTACGTCGTGTCGGTGCACTTCAGCGAGGACGCCGCCAAGACCGCGATCGAGAAGAACCGGGACACCGGCCTGGCAGCGCAGGCCGTGATCGAGGCGATGGACGGGGTCAACGTCCTGGACGAGCCGATGATCGTGGCGGGGGACATCCGCTACGGGCGCGAGCCCTACGGAGACACCGCCGGCTACACGGCGGCCCAGCCGACCTTCGTCCGCGCGGGCTACTACGACGCCATGGCGTCGCTGAGCCGCACCGGGTCCGACTACTCGGTGGTGAACGGCCAGGCCGCGCAGTCACCACACCCGTCGGGGCTCGGGCCGCGCTCGGACCACATCCTGCTCAAGGGGTTCCGGGGCAGCTTCAGCTATGTCAACGTCGCCAACTGGTCGAAGAACGGGGCCGTGCCCTCAGACCACAACCTGATCTACTCCGACCTGGCGATCCCGTTCCTCGAGGGCACTCCCCCCGACGGCGCTTCCTGAGCCCCGAGGGTCAGACCTTCCGCATCCGCCCGACCAGGTGGGGAGCGCCGTCACCCGGCTTGGTGAGCGAGAAGTCGAGGCCCTCGTCGACCACCCGGGAGCCGAAGGCGACCGTCCCGGGCAGGAAGATCGGCTTCTTGAACTCCACCTCGACGTTCGCCGCGTCCGGCAGCCGGTTCGCCATCGCCGCGACGCAGCTGGCCTTGCTCCACATCCCGTGTGCGATCTGGCGAGGGAAGCCGAACGCCTTCGCGGTGAGCGGGTAGAGGTGGATCGGGTTGTGGTCACCCGACACGCTCGCGTAGCGGCGACCCAGGTCGGCCGGCAGCCGCCACACGGTGCCCGTCGCGCCGACCACGTCGAAGGGGTCGCCGTCAGGCCGGGCACTCTGGTCGCCCTTGCCGAGACGCAGGTAGATCGAGGTCGACTCCCAGACGGTCTCGGCGTCGGACGTGACGGTGGTGACCAGGTCGAAGACGCGCCCCTTGGGGTGCGGGCGCAGGTTGACCGCGGTGGCCGCGACGTCCAGGGTCTCCCGCGGCGAGATCGTGCGATGCCGGGTGATCGAGTTGCCCACGTGCACCGTGCCGATCGCCGGGAACGGGAACGACGCGTCGGTCATGATCCCCATGTGCAGCGGGAACGCGAGCATGTGCGGGTAGGTGAACGGCAGGGCCTGGCTCGGCTCGAAGCCGCAGACCTCGGCGTACGCCGCAACGTGCGCTGCGTCGATCGACACGCCCTTGCGGTGCAGGGTCAGGTCGGGCAGGGAGTCGCCCCGCTTGGCGATCCCGGGGATCAGGTTCACCCCGGGAAGCACCGGCAGTGCGGCCTTCAGCATGGTCGGCAGTGCGCTCGGCTGACCTTCGACGGTGCGATCCACGGGTTCAGGCACCCAGCATCATCTGGCCGCACACGCGGACCACGTTGCCGTTGACGGCGGTCGAGCCGGGGGAGAGGTACCACGCGATCGCCTCGGCGACATCGACGGGCAGCCCGCCCTGGCTCATGGAGTTCATCCGCTGTCCGACCTCACGGGTCGCGAACGGAACGGCGGCGGTCATCTGGGTGATGATGAAGCCCGGCGCCACCGCGTTCACGGTGATCCCGTTCGTCAGGTCACCGGCGAAGCTATCGACCAGGCCGATGACGCCGGCCTTGGACGTGGCGTAGTTGGTCTGCCCGACGTTGCCGGCGATGCCGGCGATCGAGGAGACGCCGACGATCCGGCCGTTGTCCTGGATCAGTCCCTGGTCGAGCAGCTCGCTGGTGATCCGCTCGGGGGCGGTGAGGTTCACCGCGATCACCGAGCTCCAGCGGTCCTCGGCCATGTTGGCGAGCTTCTTGTCACGGGTGATGCCGGCGTTGTGCACCACAGCGTGCACGCCGCCGAACTTCTCCTTGACGTGCTGGGCGATCCGCTGGGCCGCGTCCTTCCCCGTGATGTCGAGGGTGAGGTGGTCCCCGTCGAGCTCGCGCATCAGGGCCTGGAGCTCGCTGGCGGCCTGGGGGACGTCGATGCCCAGGATCGTGGCGCCGTCGCGGTGGAGCACGCGGGCGATCTGCTCGCCGATGCCGCGGGAGGCGCCGGTCACGATCGCGACCTTGCCGGTCAGCGGCTTCGCCGGGTCGGCAACGGGCTCGGCCTCGGTGGTCCCGGTCGCGCCGAGTCGTGCGACCTGGCCAGAGACGTAGGCGCTCTTGGGAGAGAGGAAGAACGCGAGGGTCGACTCCACGGTGGACTCGGCGCCCGGTGCGACGTACACCAGGTTGACGGTGCTGCCCCTGCCGATCTCCTTGCCCAGCGAGCGGGTGAACCCCTCGAGGGCACGTTGTGCGATCCGCTCCTGTCGGGTTGTCGGCCAGTTCGGGGACGGTGCCGAGGACCACGACGCGCGCGTTGTCGGTCAGGCTGCGCATCAGCGGCGTGAAGAACTGCTGCAGGGCGATCAGGTCGGTGGAGTGCGTGATGCCGGTGGCGTCGAAGACGAGAGCCTTGTACTTCTCGCCCTCGACGGCGTTGCCGACGCTCGCGACCCCCAGGTTGTCCAGGGAGGTGACGATCGTCTTGCCGAGGCGTCCAGCGCCACCGGTCACCACGGTGCCGTCCACGACCGGCGCACCCTCGGTCCACCGGTCCAGCGGAGTCGGGTTCGGCAGGCCGAGGTTCTTCACGAACAGCTTGCCGATCGGGCTCGCGGTGAAGGACTGGTAGTGGTCGGTCATGTTCATCCTCGTGGTCATCGGCGGTGTGCTCGACGGACGGTGCCGCCGCAGCTTGCTACTCATGGGTATCCCTGAAAGGTAACGACTGGTGTAACTCAGTGTCCAGACAAGGTGATCTGCCCCTCACCGGGTTTGTTTTCCCACCATCGCACGCGAGGATGGGGGCCGCGCATCCCGACCAAGGAGATCACCCCCATGCAGTCCACGACTCGCCGCGTCGCCGTGCTCGGCGGCAACAGGATCCCCTTCGCCCGCTCCAACACCGTCTATGCCAACGCCTCCAACCAGGAGATGTTGACCGCCACGATCGACGGGCTCGTCGCCCGCTTCGGTCTCGAGGGTGAGCGCCTCGGTGAGGTTGTCGCCGGCGCCGTGCTCAAGCACAGCCGCGACTTCAACCTGACCCGCGAGTCGGTGCTCGGCTCCAGGCTCGCGCCCGAGACGCCGGCCACCGACCTGCAGCAGGCGTGCGGCACCGGCCTGCAGGCCGCGATCTACGTCGCCAACAAGATCGCGCTCGGTCAGATCGACGTGGGCATCGCGGGCGGGTCCGACACCACCTCCGACGCGCCGATCGCGATCTCGGAGAAGCTGCGCAAGAAGCTGATCAAGGTCAACCAGCAGAAGGACAACCTCTCCCGGCTCAAGGCGCTCGGCGCGATCCGGCCCACCGACATCGGCATCGAGATCCCCCAGAACGGCGAGCCTCGCACCAAGCTGTCCATGGGCGAGCACGCCGCCCTGACCGCGCTGGAGTGGCAGATCACCCGGGAGGCACAGGACGAGCTGGCGGTGGCGTCGCACCACAACCTCGCCGCGTCGTACGACTCCGGCTTCCAGGACGACCTGATCACGCCGTTCAACGGCGTCGAGCGCGACCAGAACCTGCGCGCCGACTCCTCGCTGGACAAGCTCGCCAAGCTCAAGCCGGTCTTCGGCAGGGGCGAGGCCGCGACGATGACCGCCGCCAACTCCACCCCGCTGACCGATGGCGCCTCCGCGGTGCTGCTCGCCTCCGAGGAATGGGCCGAGGCTCACGGACTCCCCGTGCTGGCCTGGTTCACCGAGTGCGAGACCGCCGCCGTCGACTTCGTGCACGGTGGCGAGGGCCTGCTGATGGCGCCGGCGTACGCCGTGCCGCGGATGCTCGAGCGGGCCGGGCTCAACCTGCAGGACTTCGACTACTACGAGATCCACGAGGCGTTCGCCTCGCAGGTGCTCTCCACGCTCAAGGCCTGGGAGGACCCGGTGTTCTGCAAGGAGCGCCTGGGCCTGGACGGTCCGCTGGGCTCGATCGACCGGACGAAGCTGAACGTCAACGGCTCCTCACTGGCGGCCGGGCACCCGTTCGCCGCGACCGGTGGCCGCATCGTGGCCAACCTGGCCAAGATCCTCCACGAGAAGGCGGAGTCGTCGGGCACCGGCGGCCGCGGCCTGATCTCCATCTGCGCCGCCGGCGGCCAGGGCGTCACCGCGATCCTGGAACGCTGACGCCGACCCGTCCCATCTGAAAGCCAAAACACCGCCGACCCGTCCCATCTGAAAGAGCACGCTCTTTCAGATGGGACGGGTCGGCGGTTCAGTTTCTTTCAGATGAGACGGGTCGGCGAGGGCTCTTGATCGGCGTGGGTGTCAGCCGGCGGTGGCGAGGGCGACCGCCGTGGCCACGACGTACTTGCGCACCTCGGTGGCGGAGACCGGGGCGATCGCCGGGATGCCGGGGGCGGACTCCTTGACCAGCATGCCCACCCGGGCGAGCTGCAGGGCGCCGAGCCCGCTGGCGTACATGTGGTTGGCGAGCAGCGTGGAGTCGGGTACGGCGAAGTCACCGGCCGCGACGCCGGCATCGAGCACGTCGCTGAGCTGGGTCAGGCAGCCGGAGATCCCTCGACCGAGGCGGAACAACGCGCCCTCACTGATCTCGTCGAGCAGCTCGGGTCCGGGGCGGCGCATCAGCGTCTGGGCGCAGTCGACGAACGCGGGGTACTCGACCCCGAAGTCGACGAACGCCTCGGTGACGGCCACCAGCTGCGTCGTCGGGGAGCGCCTGCTCCGTGCGGCCGCCGTGAGCCTGGCCTCGAGCTCCTCGAGGTAGCTGACCAACGTGAGAGCGAACAGCTCCTCCTTGCCGCTGAAGTGGCGGTAGATGATCGCGCGGTTGACGCCGACCGCGCGGGCGATGTCCTCGATCTGGGCGTCACGCACTCCGGTCTCGTCGAAGAGCTCCCGGGTGGCCTTGAGGATCTCGCGCTCGCGGGCGCGCCGGCGCGCAGCGGCGGGCTGTCGGGTCGAGGTACGCGTGCTGGTCATGGGCAAAGGCTAGTGCAACACCGGTTTACACACGTGTGTGCCGGATGTACGCGATGGTGCGATGGTCACGTTCCCGTCGCCGACTCCGGACTTCTGAGCTGCGCGGCCTGTCGGGCCTGGCGAGCGGTGCGCTCCGCGGTCGCCGAGCGCACGATCATCCGGAGCTGTTCAGGGAGTGCCTGGATCCGACCGCCCTTGTGGATGTAACCGTGCGCGCCCATGCCCATCGCCCGCTCCGGCATGCCGCTCGAGTCGTCGAAGGCCGAGAGCATCACCACGGTCGCGGCGGGGCATCCGGCACGGATCAACGGCAGGGCCTGCAACCCGTCCATCACCGGCATCGCGATGTCCAGCAGCACGAGGTCCGGCCGGGCAGCAGCCACCGCGGCGACCCCCTCCTGACCGTCAGCAGCCTCGGCCACGATGACGAACTTTCCACTGCGCTCCAGCGCTCCGCGCACCAGGAAGCGCAGGTCTGCACTGTCGTCGATCAGCACGACACTGATCGAAGTGGCAGCGGGAGGTGGCGTGCTGGTCATGGGCATCAGAGGGTGGCTAACGTCGGAGACAGTTCTTCAGATTAACCCTCCTCGTCCGGTCCGTGGGACAGAATCGTTCGGATTTCACTCGACGTCGAGGACCGGCAGGTTCAAGCAGGAGGTGTCGACATGACGGGCCAGCCCGAAGGGCAGAACCCCTGGTGGGACCCCATGGGAGTGTGGCAACAGGTCGGCGAACCGTTCGCCTACCTGGGCGTGCCCCTGGCCGCTGACCAGGGAACACCTGCGTGGGGTGCGCGCAACGCGCTGCAGCTCCTCGTGGACGGTCTGCGCAAGGGCCTGGTGGGTCGTCCCGTTGCGTTCGGCGCCGGGCCGAGTCGGGTGGCCTTCACGCTCTCGTCCCTGGAGGCATCCGTCGGTCATCTGGCGGCGGCGGCCGGGCAGGCCGATGACGTGTCGCTCGCGGCGGAGAACGTCGAGTGGCGGTCCTACCAGTTCGCGTCGATGAACGCGCGACTCCACAACGTGCACACACGTTTCCGTCACCGGCCGGTGCTCGTCGCTGCACCGGTGGATGTCTCGTTGGTGCTGACCGAGGAGGTGGTGAGCGCGTTGATGCGCAAGCACGTCCCGGCCGTCACGTCGGAGATTGCGGAGTCGGGGCGGATGTTCCTCCGGCACGCCCGTTGGCCAAAGTGGGGTTATCTGGAGGTGCGGCCGGCCATCGAGCACGGAGGTCTGGTCGTGCGGCCGACCGGCGTCGGGCGGGGTGCCCGAGTGTGGCGGTTCGGACGCAGGATCGCACCGGTCCGTCCCAGGGTGGCGCTCCCTGACGGGCTGCGGATCGTCGGCGTCGATGTCCACCCACGCGGTGTCGAGGTGCACCTGCGAGCCGACGAGTGGCGGCTCGACTACCGGGATCTGGCATCCCTGGGGCAGAGGACCAGCCGGCCTGCGCGATGATGCTGACGCGGGCGACGACTTGTCGAGTCGGCTGCCAGACCTGTTCCTCTGATTGGATTGACGCCAACGAAGGTGGCGGCAGCCTCAACCCGCCGAATCTGGAACGGAGTTCCCATGATCATCGGAGTCGTCAAGGAAGCGCTCCCGGGCGAGGCGCGGGTCTCGGCGACCCCGGCGACGGTGACCCAGCTGTTGGCCCTGGGCTACGGCGTGGTGGTGGATCCGGGGGCGGGTGCGGCGGCGAGCTTCCCCGATGCGGCGTACGTCGAGGCCGGGGCCACGATTGGTTCGGTGTCCGAGGCCGACGTCGTCTTCGGAGTGAATGCCCCGTCGAGTGAGCAGCTGGACGGGCTGCGTGAGGGGGCCACGGTGGTGGGCATCCTCAGCCCGGCATTGAACCCGGCTCTGGTCGAGGATCTGGCTGGGCGTCCGTTGACGGCGTTGGCGATGGATGCGGTGCCGCGGATCTCGCGGGCCCAGTCACTCGACGTGCTGAGCTCGATGGCGAACATCGCGGGCTACCGGGCGGTGGTGGAGGCAGCGCACGTGTTCGGGCGGTTCTTCACCGGTCAGATCACTGCGGCGGGGAAGGTCCCGCCGGCGAAGGTGCTGGTGGCGGGTGCCGGTGTGGCTGGTCTGGCCGCGATCGGCACCGCGGGCAGCATGGGTGCGATCGTGCGGGCCACCGATCCCCGTCCGGAGGTGGCTGACCAGGTGCGGTCGCTGGGTGGGGAGTACCTCTCGGTGGAGGCCCAGGATGTCGAGGTGTCGGCGACGGGTTATGCCAAGGAGATGTCGGAGGACTACACCGCCCGGGCAGCTGCGTTGTATGCCGAGCAGGCGAAGGACGCGGACATCATCATCACGACCGCGCTGATCCCGGGGCGGCCGGCCCCTCGGCTGATCACCGCCGAGATGGTGGCGAGCATGAAGCCGGGCAGCGTGATCGTCGACATGGCGGCCTCGAACGGTGGCAACGTCGAGGGTGCGGTCGCGGGGGAGGCGGTGGTGACTGCCAACGGGGTGACGATCGTCGGCTACACCGACCTGGCCGGGCGGCTGCCGGCTCAGGCCTCCCAGCTCTACGGCACCAACCTGGTGAACCTGATGAAGCTGATGACGCCGGACAAGGACGGCGAGCTGGTCCTCGACTTCGATGACGTGGTGCAGCGCACGATCACGGTCGTGCGCCACCAGGATGGACAGACCGAGCTGACCTGGCCACCCCCGCCGGTCCAGGTCTCGGCGACGCCGGCTCCGGCGTCCGCGACGGCGGCGCCGGTCGAGTCCCCGGTCAAGAAACCGGTCACGCCCGCACGTCGCCTGGCGGTGGTCGGGGTCTGCGCGGGCGCGCTGTTCGTGCTGGCTGCGGCCTCCCCTCCGGCCCTGTTGGGGCATCTGACGGTGTTCGCGCTGGCGATCGTGATCGGCTACTACGTGATCGGGCATGTGCACCACGCACTGCACACACCCCTGATGTCGGTGACGAACGCGATCTCGGGGATCATCGTGGTCGGGGCGCTGCTGCAGATCGGCCAGGGCGACATCGCGATCACCGTGCTGGCGACGGTCGCGATCCTGCTCGCCAGCATCAACGTCTTCGGTGGCTTCGCGGTCACCGGCCGGATGCTCGCCATGTTCTCAAGGTCCTGACCGTGCTGACGATGGGGAAGCTGACCCGATGACCCTCGAAACCTCCGCGCAGGCGGCGTACATCGTCGCCGCCCTGCTGTTCATCCTCGCCCTGGCCGGGCTGTCGCGGCACGAGACGGCCCGGCTGGGCAACACGTTCGGGATGATCGGCATGGCCGTGGCGCTGGTGGCCACGATCGTGCTGGCCGTGCACCGCGACATCAGCGGGTCCGGCCTGGCGCTGCTGGTGGGCGCGATGGTCCTCGGTGCCGCGATCGGGCTCTACCGCGCCCGTGTGGTGGAGATGACCGGGATGCCGGAGCTGATCGCGCTGCTGCACAGCTTCGTCGGTCTGGCTGCGGTGCTGGTGGGCTGGAACGGCTACCTGCACGTCGAGGCCGAGCCAGACGGTGCCGAGGCCAGGGTGCTGGAGCTGCAGGACCTGGTCGGGATCCACAGTGCCGAGGTGTTCATCGGGGTCTTCATCGGCGCGGTCACCTTCACCGGCTCGATCGTGGCGTTCCTCAAGCTCTCCGCACGGATCAAGTCCAACCCGTTGGTGCTGCCGGGCAAGAACCTCCTCAACCTCGGCGCCCTGGTCGGGTTCGCGGCACTGACGGCCTGGTTCGTGATCGACCCGCAGCTGTGGCTGCTGGTCGTGGTCACCGCGATCGCGTTGCTGCTCGGCTGGCACCTGGTCGCCTCGATCGGCGGGGGTGACATGCCGGTGGTGGTCTCGATGCTGAACAGCTACTCCGGCTGGGCCGCGGCCGCGTCGGGGTTCCTGCTGGAGAACGACCTGCTGATCATCACCGGCGCCCTGGTGGGGTCCTCGGGTGCCTATCTGTCCTACATCATGTGCAAGGCGATGAACCGCTCGTTCATCTCGGTGATCGCGGGCGGGTTCGGCATCGAGGCCGGCCCGGCCGACGACACCGAGTACGGCGAGCACCGCGAGATCACCGCCGAGGGGGTCGCCGAGCTCCTCGCAGCAGCGGACACGGTGATCATCACCCCGGGCTACGGCATGGCGGTCGCGCAGGCGCAGTACGGCGTGGCCGACCTCACCCGCAAGCTGCGCGAGCGCGGCGTGGACGTCCGGTTCGGCATCCACCCGGTCGCCGGCCGGCTTCCCGGTCACATGAACGTGCTGCTCGCCGAGGCCAAGGTGCCCTACGACATCGTGCTCGAGATGGACGAGATCAACGCCGACTTCGACGACACCGCGGTGGTCCTGGTCATCGGCGCCAACGACACGGTGAACCCCGCTGCCATCGACGACCCCGGCAGCCCGATCGCGGGCATGCCCGTCCTCACCGTGTGGAACGCCGACGACGTGATCATCTTCAAACGATCCATGGCCTCGGGCTACGCCGGCGTGCAGAACCCGCTCTTCTTCCGCGAGAACAGCGCCATGCTCTTCGGTGACGCCAAGGACCGCGTCGAGGACATCCTCCGGGTGCTGTGACCCCTCGCTACAGGAACGCCCGAACGGCCTCCAGGGTGTCCGCGTCGTGCGGGGCCTTGTCGTCGCGGTAGCGCAGCACCCGCGCGAACCTCAGCGCGACCCCACCCGGGTAGCGGGTGGAGCGCTGCAGCCCGTCGAAGGCGATCTCGACCACCTGCTCGGGTCGGACGTGGACGACATGGCCCTCGCGGTGGGTCTCCAGGTCCAGGAAGCGGTCGGTCTGCCAGGCCAGCATCTCGTCGGTCATCCCCTTGAAGGTCTTGCCCAACATGACGAAACCGGGCCTCGACTGATCGCTCGCTGCTCGACCACCTTCGACGCGCGCGCCCAGGTGGATGTTGGAGAGCCACCCCTTCCTGCGGCCGCTGCCCCACTCGACGGCGAGCACCACCAGGTCGAGGGTGTGCCGGGGCTTGACCTTGACCCAGGCAGACCCACGCCGCCCGGCGTCGTACGGCGCGTCGAGGCGCTTGAGGATCACGCCCTCCTGGCCGTCGGCGATCGCGCGGTCGAAGAACGACTGCGCCTCTTCAGTCGAGTCCGTGACGAGCCGGGCCACGCGCAGCGACTCGGGGACCACGGCATCGAGCCGCTCCAGCCGCTCGCTCGTCGGAGCCTCGATCAGCGAGTCGCCCTCGTGGAGCAGCAGGTCGAAGAAGAACGGCCGGATGCCCGTCGCCCCACTGTGCGTTGCCGTCGTGGAAGCGGTCTCCTGGAACGGGCGCGGTCGACCCGCCTCGTCGAGGGTGAGCGCCTCGCCGTCGAGGATCAGTTCCGTGGCCGGGAGGGACCGTGTCGCCGCGACCACCTCAGGCAGCCGGGCGCCGATCTCGTCGAGGCTGCGGGTGAACACCGAGACCTCGTCACCGTGCTTGTGCACCTGGATCCGGATGCCGTCGAGCTTGGTGTCGACAGCGAGCGCACCCGCGACCTTCTGCACACCTGCAGGCACGTCCGCGGCGGATCCCGCCAGCATCGGCCGGACCGGGCGGCCGACCAGCAGCGTGAAGTCAGCGAGTGCGGACTCTCCGCCGGTCAGCGCGGCGCGCGCGATCGGGCCGGTCGGTGCGCTGAACATCGCGGCCCGGCGTACGGCCCGGGGATCGAGATCGGCCGCAGCGGCGATCGCGTCCAGCATCACCGAGTCGAGGGCGCCCTGCCGGACGTTGCCGGTGATCAGGTCGCGCAGGAAGTCCTGCTCGGCCGAGGTCAGTCGGCCGAAGAGCGAGCCCACTGCGTCTCGCCGGGCGCCCATCGACCCGGAACCCGAGATGACGCTGAGCCCCTCCAGCGACGCGTCGATCTCGGCCAGGCCCACCGTTGGCTCGGCGGCAGGCTGAGGCAGGTCCGCGAGGCCTCGCCAGCCCAGGCCGGTGCGGCGCTGGCGCAGCGTGCCGGAGAGGTAGGACGCCGCGATGTCGATCTCCTCGATCTCCCCATCCGCCGCCTCGCGCAGCAGGCCCGCGATCAGGTCCCGCTTGGTCAGGCGGGAACGGGTGGCGGCCACCTGGCCGGAGACGTCGACGAGGCGTGCCAGGAACATGTCGCCCATTGTGTCGGCACCCGCCGACATAGTCTCGGGACATGCCCGCCAGCACCCGCCGACCGCTCGTGCGGGTGTGGCGGCCCGACTGGCCGTGCCCGGTGGGCGCGGTCCTCTCCACCCATCGCCGTGGCTCGGGCGACCCGACCTTCCGGCGTACGCCGGACGGCGCGACCTGGCGTGGCGTCCGGACCCCGGAGGGCATGGCCACCTTGCGACTGCTCCCCGAACCGGAGCACGGCAAAGTCACCGGCGAGGCTTGGGGGAACGGGGCCGAGTGGGTCCTCGACCGGTTGCCGCGGATGCTGGGCGCCGACGACGACCCGTCCGGCTTCGAGCCGCAGCACAAGCCGATCGCCGACGTCTGGCGCCGCCACCACCACTGGCGGCTGGGGGCGACCGACCTGGTGATGGAGGCCCTGGTGCCGGCCATCATCGAGCAGAAGGTCACCGGCCAGGAGGCGTTCGCCGCGTTCCGGACCCTGGTGCACCGCTTCGGCGAGCGCGCCCCGGGGCCACCCAGCGAGCCGGACCCACAGGTGCGGCTCTGGGTGCAGCCCTCCGCCACCGACCTGCGTGCGATCCCGTCGTGGGAATGGCTCCGGCTCCCGGTCGACGGTGCCAGGTCGCGCCCCATCCAGCACGCGGCCCGGGTGGCGACCTCACTCGAACGGGCCGGCCGCGAGAGCCCCGACGAGTTCGACCGCCGCGTGCGCACGCTGCCCGGGATCGGGGTGTGGACGAGTGCCGAGGTCCGTTCGCGCGCGTTGGGCGACGCCGACTCGGTGAGCTTCGGCGACTATCACGTGGCGGCCAACGTGGGCTACGTGCTCACCGGGGCGCCGGTCGACGACGAGGGGCTGGCGGTCCTCCTGGAGCCGTACGCCGGCCACCGCCACCGGGTCCAGCGACTGGTCGAGCTGGCCGGCCTCGGACGACCCCGACGCGGTCCACGAATGGCACCGAGAACCCACCTTCCGGGCCGGTGACCCCCTAACCTTGCCGGTGTTCCCCGGACCCAGGAGCCCCGTTGCCAGTCGTCGACCGCTTCACCGCCATGCCTGTTGCCGAGGTGAACCACTACTTCCGCACCGCCGACGTCCTCGACATCACCGAGATGATCCGCGGGGCGTCCGACGAGGAGCTCAGGTCGCTGATCGCCCTCGACCACTTCCGCGACGAGGCGGTGGTCGGGATCCTCGACCGGTTCTCCGAGTTCGCCGACCCCCAGCGGCTTGCGGAGGTCGAGGGCGTCGTGCGCTTCGAGCTCGCGAGGACGAAGAAGCACACCGAGCGCCACACGGCGAGACTCGCCGCCGGGACCGTCACCCTCGAGGCAGGGGCCGAGCCCGACGTCACCATCTCGGCGGACATCGTCGACTTCGTCCGTCTGGTGACCGGGCAGTCCAACGCTGCCCTGCTCTATCTCGGCGGCCGCCTAGGCATCCAGGGCGACGAGATGCTGGCACTCGCGGTCGGCATGGTCTTCACGGTGCCGGGCAGCGACCAGGCCGCGGTCGACCCGACCTCCTTGGACCCCGTCGACGTGGCGACCGCCGTGGCCACGACCTCGGGCAAGCACATGCGTGCGGTGATGGAGGGTGGCTTCCGGCCGATCCTGCTGGAGGAGGTGTTCCGTCGGTTCCCGGACTTCATCGACGCGGCGAAGGCGAGCGGCCTGCACCTCTCGGTGGGGTTCCGGATCGGGGGGCGCAAGGACGGCGAGGTCGACCGCTACGTCGTACACATCGACGACGGGGCCTGCACCGTCGAGACCAGCCCGCCCGACGGACAGACGCGCGACGCGACGATCACCCTCGAGGGTGCTGACTTCCTGCGCCTGGTGACCGGTCAGCTGCACCCCGTCCGAGGCGTGCTCACCGGGGCCATGAAGGTCAAGGGCGAACGGGCCAAGGCGCTGGCGCTGAACGCGGTGATGGTCCCGCCGCAGCCGCGCAAGGGCTCGACCGCTCGACCCTAGGGCTAACGTCCGACGGCGTAGCCCTGCATTCCGCGCGGGTTGGCTCCCGCAGCCAGCACTCCGGTCCGCGGGTCGCGGGTGACCGCACACATCCGACCCAGCGACCAGGGTCCCTCCGACTCGACCACATGGCCGCGTGAGCGCAACGACCCCAGCACCACGGGATCGATCCGGTCCTCGACGACAAGGACGCCACGCTCCATCTCCCGCGGGTGGAACGATCCGGGAAAGCTGGTGGTGTGGAAGTTCGGGGCGTCGATGGCCTCCTGCAGGCCCATCCCGCCGACGAGGTGGCGCAGCAGGAACAGCGACTGCCACTGGTCCTGCTGGTCGCCGCCCGGGGATCCACACGCGAGCACGGGCGCCCCGTCGCGCAGCACGAGCGTCGGCGTCAGGGTGGTGCGCGGGCGGGCGCCGGGGGAGAGCGAGGCGGGGAGTCCGTCGTCGAGCCAGAACATCTGGGCGCGACTGCCCAGGCAGAAGCCCAGCTCGGGAATCGTCGGCGAGCTCTGCAGCCAACCCCCGCTCGGCGTCGCCGAGATCATGTTGCCCCAGCGGTCGACGACGTCGATGTGGCAGGTGTCGCCCCTCGTGCTCCCGTCCCGGCCGACGGTCGGCTCGCCCGTTGTGACGTCTGCGGAGCGACCGGTGGGAACGCCCGCGAGGAGGCGGCGTACGTGCTCGGCCAGGCGTGGCTCACGGCCACCGGGGGATCCCGGACGCAGCTGTTCGTCGGCGCGGTCCCCGACCAGGCCCGCACGTGACGCGACGTACGCCGGCTCCAGGAGCTCATCGACGTTGACCGGCGAGCGATCGCCGAACCACGCCTCCCGGTCCGCCATCGCCAGCTTCCAGGTCTCGGCGACGGCATGGATCCCGCCGACGGAGTCGGGGTCGAGTGCCTCCCCGCCCAGCTCGTCGAGCATCGCAAGCACCTGCAGCAGCGCAGGGCCCTGCCCCCACAGGCCGGTCTTCGCGATCTGCACCCCGTGCCAGTCCCGGATGACCGGCGGCTCCCAGGTGGCGCTGTAGGCCGCCAGGTCGGCGCCGGTGACCAGGCCTGGCAGCACCTCACCACCGGAGTGGAGCCACTCGCGGGAGCGGAACGCGTCGATCGCCTCGGCCACGAAGCCGTGCCCCCACTCGTCGCGGGCAGCCTGTGCCTGCGCGGCAGCATCCGGACCGGCAGCGGTCCCGGCCTCGACGAGCCGCTCCAGCACCGCCGCGTAGGCCGGGTTCGCGAAGAGCTCTCCGGCCCGCGGGGGAGCACCGGAAGGCAGCCACAGGTCGGCGGAGGTCGTCCAGCTGTCCCGGAAGAGGTCCTGCACGCGGGTGACCGTGGCCGCGACGCGGCTCAGCAGCGGATGGCCCTCGCGGGCGTAGCCGATCGCCGGCTCGAGGACCGTGGACAGCGGAAGCGTCCCGTGGTCTCGAAGCAGGAGCAGCCAGGCGTCGACGGCACCGGGCACAGCCGCAGCCACCGGTCCGGAGCCCGGGACGTGGTCGAGTCCCATCGCGGCGAAGGCCTCGCGCGTGGCGCCGGCAGGTGCCGGGCCCTGGCCGCAGAGCACCCGCGGGGCCGGGTCGGACGCGGTGGCCACGATCGCCGGCATGTCACCGCCGGGACCGTTGAGGTGCGGCTCCACGACGTGCAGCACGAAGCCTCCGGCCGCAGCGGCATCGAACGCGTTGCCGCCGAGCTCGAGCATCCGCTGCGCCGACTGGGAGGCGAGCCAGTGCGTGCTGGAGACCATCCCGAAGGTGCCCTCCAGCGTGGGTCGCGTCGTGAACGTCATCGGGGCACGGTCAGGGTTCGAGGTCGCATGGGGCGAGCCTAGGCAACGCCCCATGCGATCTGCGGGAGTGAAACTTCACCCCACCGC
This sequence comes from uncultured Actinomycetota bacterium, assembly GCA_963781335.1. Lineage (GTDB taxonomy): Bacteria > Actinomycetota > Actinomycetes > Propionibacteriales > Nocardioidaceae > Marmoricola. The sequence goes on from CAWAFS010000012.1 coordinate 63,443, forward strand.
CTTGCGTCATGCGCAAGGCTCTGGGGACGCCCACCGACGGAGGACACCCAATGCGCAGCACCATGCAGGACGCCCCGCTCACGATCGGCTCGCTGATGAGGCATGGCACCACCGTGCACGCGGACTCCGAGGTGGTCACGGCCACGAGCGACGGCAGCCGGAGCCAGACCTACGCCGAGCTGGGCAGGCGAGCGGCCCGGCTCGCCAACGGGCTTCGGTCACTCGGTGTGGAGGGAGACCAGCGGGTCGGCACCTTCCAGTGGAACAACGCGGAGCACCTCGAGGCCTACCTCGCGATCCCGTCGATGGGTGCCGTGCTGCACACGCTCAACATCCGGCTCTTCCCCGAGCAGCTCGTCTACATCGCCAACCACGCCGAGGACCAGGTGGTCATCGTCGACGACTCGCTCGTCGGACTGCTCGCCCCGCACCTGCCGGAGATGAAGACGGTGCACCACGTGCTGGTCGCCGGACCGGAGGCTGCGTCGGCCGACCTGGACTCGCTGCGGAGCAGCGGCAAGGAGGTGCAGCTCTACGAGGACCTGCTGGCCGAGCAGTCCGAGGAGTTCGACTGGCCCGACGTGGACGAGCGTGACGCCGCCGCCATGTGTTACACGAGCGGCACCACCGGCAACCCCAAGGGTGTCGTCTACAGCCACCGGTCGGCGTGGCTGCACTCGCAGATGGTCTCGACCGGCAACATCGCCGGCCTCAGCTTCCACGACCGTGTTCTCCCGATCGTGCCGATGTTCCACGCCAACGCGTGGGGCCTGGCGTACGCCGCGCTGATGAGTGGCGCCTCGCTCTGCCTGCCCGACCGCTGGCTGCAGGCCGAGCCGCTGTGCCGGTTCATGAAAGAGAGCAGGCCCACCCTGTCGGGTGCTGTGCCCACCGTGTGGAACGACGTGCTCGGCCATCTCGACGAGAACCCGGACCAGAAGCCGGAGTCGCTGCGGTTGATCCTGTGCGGTGGCGCCGCCGTGCCCGTCTCGCTCCAGAAGGCGCTCGAGGACCGCCACGGACTCGTCATCCGGCAGGCCTGGGGGATGACGGAGACTTCTCCGGTCGCCTCGGCCGGCCTTCCCCCGGTCGGTGCCGAGGGCGAGGACCAGTGGACCTACCGCGGCAGCCAGGGTCGGGTGGCCTGTGGCGTCGAGGGACGGATCGTCGCCGACGACGGCAACGAGCACCCCTGGGACGGCACGGCTGTCGGCGAGCTCGAGGTGCGCGGCCCCTGGGTCACCGCCAGCTACTACAAGTCCGACGACCCCGAGGTGGACCAGAAGTTCCACGACGGCTGGTTGCGCACGGGCGACGTCGGCTCGATCGACGAGCTGGGCTACATCCGCCTCTCGGATCGTGCCAAGGACGTGATCAAGTCAGGTGGGGAATGGATCTCCTCGGTCGACCTGGAGAACGCGTTGATGGCGCACGACGACATCGTCGAGGCCGCTGTGATCGGCATCCCCGACGAGCGGTGGGACGAGCGGCCGCTGGCGTCGGTCGTCGTACGCGAGGGTGCGGAGCTCACGCCTGCCGAGCTGCGCGAGTTCCTGAGCAAGGACTTCGCCAAGTGGCAGCTGCCTGACTCGTGGGCCTTCATCGACGAGGTGCCGAGGACCAGCGTCGGCAAGTTCGACAAGAAGGTCATCCGCAAGTGGTACGCCGAGGATGAGATCACCGTCGAGAAGGCAGAGTGACCCGACCCGAGGGTCGGCGCTACTCCGAGTCGTGCACGCCCCACGTGTAGGTCTGCTTCTGCAGCTCGAGGTAGAGGAACGTGTGGATCGAGACCACGCCGGGGATCGGCCGGATGCGTGAGGTGACCAGCTCGAGCAGGTGGGCGTCGCTCTGGCCCACCACCTCGGCGAGGATGTCGAAGCCGCCGGCCGTGATCACCACGTAGTCGACCTCCTCGATCGCGGCGATCGCCTGGGCGACGGGCTTGAGCTCCCCCTCGACGATGAGGCCGACCATGGCCTGGCGAGCGAAGCCGAGCTGGAGGGGATCGGTGACCGCGACGATCTGCATCACCCCCGCGTCGATGAGCTGGGTGACGCGGCTGCGCACCTCGTCCTCGGTCCGACCCACCAGCTCGCCGATGGTCGCGTAGGAGCGGCGGCCGTCCTGCTGGAGCTGCTCGATGATCGCCTTGGACACGGGGTCGATGATCATCTGGGGCACTACGGAGGGTCGGTGCTGACGCTTGTCTCCCGCCGCGACGTGCTCGCCCTTGATCACTGTGCTGGGACCTCCGAGTGCCTACTGGTCGCGCACGATACCGCCATTGGATCCCCGGTCGTGGGCGATCCCGGGAGGCGTCATGGAGCCGTGACCCGGGAGAGCCGCCAAAATCTGTCGCCGGGGGACCCGTCGAGGCCTCAGCGGACCCCCCACGAGTAGGTCTGCTTGGCGAGCTTGAGATACATGAAGGTCTCGGTCGTGCGCACGCCGGGGATGGTGCGCAGTCGGCCGGAGACCAGCTCCAGGAGCTCGCCGTCGTCGGTGCTGACCACCTCGCACAGGACGTCGAAGGCACCCGCGGTCATCACCACGTAGATGACCTCCTCCATCTCCGAGAGGGCGTCGGCGACGGGCTGGATCGGGCCGTCGACGTGCACGCCGACCATGGCTTGTCGGCCGAAGCCGAGCTGCAACGGGTCGGTCACCGCGACGATCTGCATGATCCCGGCCTCGGTGAGCCGCTGCACCCGCTGGCGCACGGCCGCCTCGGAGAGCCCCACTGCCTTGCCGATGGACGCGTAGGAGCGCCGGCCGTCCTGCTGCAGCTGTTCGATGATCGACTTGGAGACGTCGTCCAGCGCCGGGGCACCTGAACCCTTGGGCGGTGACTTGTCGACCATGACGGCCATGGTGGTCGGTCGGGGCAGGCCGTGGCAAGCGCTGTGCCGACGAATTGCCAAGCAAACCGTTCCGGAAACACCTCTTGAGTGTCGTTTCCGTGGCAATCGCGTGTCGGGACAACGGAATCCCTTGTCGGGGCTACGCTCCCCGTGCAAGGGTGTGCGCGACACAGGATGGAGTCCGAGTGGCCGGTACAGGCAGCGATCCTAAGCACTCCGGTCGAGGTCGTGGCCTCGGATCGGGTCCCAGCAGGCGCACGTTCCTCAAGGGGGCGGGCGTGGCGGCGTTCGGCCTCGGCAGCGCGGCGGTCCTGCCCCTCTTCGGTACGCCGTCCGCGGTCCAGGACCCCGCCGCGTGCAAGGCGAAGGATCTCTCCGGGTCGGTCAACAGGCTGATCGTGTCCAACTGGCCCGCCTACCTCGACGAGGCGGAGGACGGCGCGAAGAACACGCTTCAGGACTTCGAGGCCGCCACCGGCATCAAGGTCGACTACACCGACGACGTGAGTGACAACGCCGAGTTCTTCGCCAAGGTGCGCAACCAGCTCGGGGACTGCCAGCCCATCGGCCGCGACCTGATGATGCTGACCGACTGGATGGCCGCGCGGATGATCCAGCTCGGCTGGGTCCAGCCGCTGGACGCCGACAAGGTGCCCAACCTGCACAAGAACCTGCTCAAGCCGTTGCGCGGCCGCCAGTGGGACCCCGATCGCACCTACTCCGCGCCCTGGCAGAGCGGCCTGACCGGCATCGCCTACAACGCCAGGCTCACCAAGGAGGTGGGCAGCTTCACCGACCTGCTCACCCGTCCGGACCTGAAGGGCAAGATCACGCTGCTCTCGGAGATGCGCGACACGATGGCGTTCATGATCAAGATCGAGGGCGCCGATCCCGACGACTTCAACGCCGACGAGTGGGGCAACGCGATCGACAACCTCAGGGGCGTCGTGAAGGCCGGCCAGGTCCGCGCCTTCACCGGGAACGAGTACATCCAGGACCTGACCGCGGGCAACATCGTGGCCTGTGAGGCCTGGTCCGGTGACGTGATCCAGGCACAGTTCGACAACCCCAACATCAAGTTCGTCATCCCCGAGGAAGGGCTGTCGCTCTGGAGCGACAACATGCAGGTGCCCAACCAGTCGGAGCACAAGGCCAATGCCGAGAAGTGGATCGACTTCTACTACGAGCCCGAGGTCGCAGCGAAGCTGGCCGCCTGGGTGAACTACATCTGCCCGGTCGAGGGCGCGCGCGAGGAAATGATCAAGATCGACGACAGCCTCGTGGACAACAAGCTGATCTTCCCCAGCGACGAGGATCTGGCCGACACGTTCGACTTCATGGTCCTCGACGACCAAGAGAACAAGCAGTACGAAGGAGAGTGGTCGGATGTCACAGGTGGCTGAAGCCCCGGACCGGTCCGACGCGGGAGGCGCCTACGAGGGCCTGCGGCTGCGGAGCCTGACCAAGGAGTTCGCCAACTTCACAGCCGTGAGGTCGTTGGACCTCGACGTTCCCAGCGGTTCGTTCTTCGCGCTGCTGGGCCCGTCCGGGTGCGGCAAGACCACGACCCTGCGGATGGTCGCCGGGCTGGACACGCCGACCTCCGGGTCGATCGAGCTCAGTGGCAAGGACATCACCTGGGACAAGCCCTACCGCAGGCCGGTCAACACGGTCTTCCAGAACTACGCGCTGTTCCCGCATCTCGACATCTACGAGAACGTCGCCTTCGGCCTGCGCCGGCGCAAGAGCAGTGAGGTCGACCAGAAGGTCCGCGAGATGCTCGAGCTGGTCGAGCTGGAGTCGCAGACACGCAAGCGTCCGACCCAGCTCTCCGGTGGGCAGCAGCAGCGCGTCGCGCTGGCCCGTGCGCTGATCAACAGTCCCGAGGTCCTGCTGCTCGACGAGCCCCTGGGCGCGCTCGACCTGAAGCTGCGGCGCTCGATGCAGATCGAGATCAAGCGGATCCAGACCGAGGTGGGCCTCACCTTCGTGCACGTCACGCACGACCAGGAAGAGGCCATGACGATGGCCGACACGATCGCGGTGATGAACCACGGCGTGATCGAGCAGATGGGCGCGCCCGACGAGCTCTACGACAATCCCCAGACGACGTTCGTGGCCAACTTCCTCGGCCAGTCCAACCTGATCGAGGTCGACATCCGCGGACCCGAGGGTGACTTCGTCACCGTCGACATGCAAGGCACCCTCGCCTCCATCCCCAGTGACAGAGCCCATGCGAACGGCACACCGGGCGAGAAGGCCTGGGTCGGCATCCGGCCCGAGAAGGTGCTGATCGCCGAGGTCGGGGAGACGCTGGACGCACCCGGCAACAGCATCCCGGGTGGGGTGGTCACCGACGTCAGCTTCATCGGGGTCAGCACCCAGTACCTCGTCCGGATGCCCTGGGGGCAGGAGGTTCAGGTGTTCGAGCAGAACACCGGTCGCCGACGGCTGTTCCGCCAGGGCGAGAAGGTCGACATCTCCTGGCGTCCGGAGTTCGCGTTCCTCCTCGACCACAACCAGGACGCCTCGGCCGGGGTGGACAAGGTGGACGCGCCGTCGTGACGACCTCGATGGAGGCCCCTCCGCGGGCAGAGGCGTCGGAACCGACCCCTCCGCCCGCTGTGCGGCCGAAGCGCAAGCTCACCGGCTACTGGTTGCTGCTGCCGGGACTGCTCTGGCTGGTCGCCTTCTTCATCGTCCCGTTCTACTCACTGGTCGCCACCAGCCTCTACGACCCCGACGGCTCGGTGCTGCAGGGCTACGACATGTCGTGGGTCTTCGGCAACTACGCGCAGGCGCTCGAGGACTACTGGCGTCCCCTGGTGCGTTCGCTGATGTACGGCGGGATCGCCACCCTGATCTGCCTGGTGCTCGGCTACGTCCTCGCCTACGCGATCGCGTTCAAGTCGGGGCGCTGGAAGAACCTGATGCTCGTGCTGGTGATCGCGCCGTTCTTCACCAGTTTCCTGGTGCGCACGCTGTCCTGGAAGCTGCTGCTGCGCGACGACGGGTTCATCGTGGACTCACTCCAGTTCCTCCATCTGATGGGGGAGGACGGACGGCTGCTGGCAACCCCGGTCGCAGTGATCGCAGGCCTGGTCTACAACTTCCTGCCGTTCATGGTGCTGCCCCTGTTCGCGAGCATCGACAAGATCGACCACCGGCTGATCGAGGCCGCAGGTGATCTCTACTCGCGACCCATCGTCGGGTTCTTCAAGGTCACCTGGCCGCTCTCGCTGCCCGGAGTCGTGTCGGGGACGTTGCTGACCTTCATCCCGTCGGTCGGCGACTACATCAATGCCGAGCTGCTCGGCAGTCCCAGGCAGCGGATGATCGGCAACGTCATCCAGAACCTGTTCACCGATGCCAACGACTACCCCGCAGCAGGCGCCCTCTCGGTGATGCTGATGCTGCTCATCCTGGCGATGGTGCTGGTCTATGTCCGTCGCGCCGGCACCGAGGAGCTGCTCTGATGAGTCCCCTGCAGCGCGTCGGTTCCTGGATCGGCAAGCACCTCGTCCTGATGGGCGGCCTGCTGGTCATCGTCTACATGTTCGTCCCGATCTTCGTCGTCGTCCTGATGAGCTTCAACAAGCCCAAGAGCAAGCTGATCTACCGCTTCGACTCGTTCACGCTCGACAACTGGCTGAACCCCTGCAACGACCAGAGCATGTGCAGCGCGCTCAGCCGGAGCATCCAGATCGGGTTGCTGTCGACGCTGGTCGCCACCGCGCTGGGGACGCTGATGGCGTTCGCCCTCGTGCGGCACCGCTTCGAGGGACGGGCCACGGCCAACCTGCTGATCTTCATGCCGATGGCCTCCCCGGAGATCGTGATGGGCTCCTCGTTGCTGGCGCTGTTCGTGGCCGCGGGCTTCGGTGGCCAGCTCGGTTTCTGGACGATCCTGATCGCGCACATCATGTTCTGCCTGTCCTTCGTGGTGGTGACCGTGCGGGCCCGCCTCGCTGGCCTGGACAACAACCTCGAGCAGGCGGCGATGGACCTCTATGCCACCGAGGCACAGACCTTCCGGCGCATCACCCTGCCCCTGGTGTTCCCGGGCATTCTCGGTGCCGCGCTGCTGTCGTTCTCGCTGTCCTTCGACGACTTCATCATCACCAACCTGAACGCCGGCAACACGACCACGTTCCCGATGTACGTCTGGGGTGTGGCTCAGCGCGGTGTGCCGATGCAGGTCAACGTGGTCGGCACCTTGATGTTCGTGATCTCGATCGTGATCGTCGTCGGTGCCGAGGTCAACCGCCGACGCCAGGAGAAGGCGCTCGTCTGATGGGCACCCTCGACTGATGGGCTCCGGCACGACGGCGGCTGCTGCCTCGGTCCGGGCAGCCAGCTCTACGCCGTACTGGTTCGACGACCCTGCGAACCCACCGACCTTGCCGGCGTTGTCCGGACCTGACTCGACGGATCTCCTCGTTGTGGGTGGGGGCTACCTCGGTCTCTGGACCGCCCTGCTCGCCAAGGAGCGAGACCCTGATCGGGAGGTCCTGCTGCTGGAAGCCACGACCTGCGGGCATGCTGCAAGTGGTCGCAACGGCGGGTTCTGCGAGGCGAGCCTGACCCATGGATTCGGCAACGGCCTGTCGCGCTGGCCCGACGAGCTCGATGCCCTGACCGCCATGGGACGCGACAACCTCGACGGCATCGAGCGCACGATCGATGAGCATGCGATCGACTGTGACTTCGTCCGGGCAGGGTCTCTGGCCGTCGCGACGCAGCCGCACCAGGTCGCGGGTCTCCAGGAGGAGTACGACGCAATGCGCGCCCGCGGGCTGTCGACCACGTGGCTCGACGCCGACGCGCTGCGCGATCGGCTGGACTCGCCGACCTTCCTGGCTGGTGTGCACGACCCTGACTCCGCCATCCTCGAGCCGGCCCGGCTGGTCTGGGGCCTCCGGGACGCCTGTCTGTCGCTAGGAGTCCGGATCGCCGAGCAGACCCCGGTCACCGCCATCTCGCGAACGGGTCGGGGAGTGACCGTGCTGACCGGGTCGGGAGCCGTGGACGCTCGACGCGTCGTGCTCGCGACCAATGCCTACCGGCCGCTGCTGCGCCGACTCCGGTTGATGACGGTGCCGGTCTACGACTACGCGCTGATGTCCGAGCCGCTGACCGCGGAACAGCACGCCGCGATCGGGTGGCAGGGCCGCGAAGGGGTCTCCGACACCGGCAACCAGTTCCACTACTTCCGCACCACCCGCGACGGTCGCATCCTGTGGGGTGGCTACGACGCGATCTACCACTACGGCAGCAACGTCAAGGACGAGTACGACCAGCGCCAGGAGACCTTCGAGGCCCTCGCCGCGAACTTCTTCACCACGTTCCCCCAGTTGGACGGGTTGGCCTTCAGCCATGCCTGGGGCGGGGTGATCGACACCTGCACCCGCTTCGCAGCGTTCTACGGCACAGCCGTGGGTGGTCGCGTGGGCTATGCGCTGGGGTTCACCGGGCTCGGCGTGGGGGCGACCCGGTTCGCGGGCGACGTGCTGCTCGACCTGCTGGCGGGGGAGTCGACCCCGCGGACGAGGCTGGAGATGGTGCGCAAGAAGCCGATCCCGTTCCCGCCCGAGCCGTTGCGATGGGTGGGCATCGAGGCCACCAGGCGCTCGCTCGCCCGGGCCGACGTGAACGCCGGGCACGAGAACCTGTGGCTGCGCACGATGAACAGGCTGGGGCTCGGGTTCGACTCATAGGGCGACTCGTCAGGCGTCCAGCCCGCTCGGGTCGGCCGGCACGTCGACGGCATGCTCCCGCAGGACCGCCAGCGGCACGACGTCCAGCACTGTCCGGTTGGTCGAGGCCAGCACGACCGGCGCTCCGACGCCGTCGTCGTGTGCGCGCGCCCAGTTCAACGCGGTCACGCACCAGCGGTCACCTGGCCTGAGCCCCGGGAAGCCGTACTGGGGCATCGGTGAGGAGAGGTCGTTGCCGATGCCGCGCTGGTGCTCGAGGAACTCCGTGGTGACCACGGCGCAGATCGTGTGGCTGCCCAGGTCCTCGGGGCCGGTGCTGCAGCAGCCGTCGCGGAAGAACCCGGTCATCGGGTCGGTGCCACACGGCTGCAGCTCTGCACCCAGGACGTTCAGCTCGGTCACACCCCCAGCATCGCGCATCGTCGTCAGGAGCGTGACGGCGATGCGGAGACCAGCCGCTGTGCCGCGCGTGCGAGTCGGGACGCAGGGGGATGCCAGACATGGGAGTCCCGCGGGTCCCACGCGTAGATGGGGGTCGGGCCCTGGTGGCCGTCGACGAGCAGCTCGCGGAGCGCCGGCAGTCCGAGCTCGCTCGCGGACCAGTCGTAGAGGCGGTCGATCCTGGGCAGGATGATGCCGACGTCGAGCAGGTGGCCGAGGCTGTGCTCGGCGTCGACATAGCTGCTCAGGTCGTCGTCGAGGGGGTAGCGCGCGGGGAGGACACGGGCCAGGGACAAGAAGATGCTGGTCATTCCCAGGCGCGGGTCACCGATCACCCGGCTGAACGGCGCCAGCCAGTCCAGAGCCAGCCTCGGCTCGGCCACCAGCGCGTGGGCGTAGAGCACCCGGATCAGCACCAGGTTGATGAAGAACCGCTCGACGCGACCCTCTCGGTGAGCAAGGTCCTCGTTGCCGACGTACGCCGAGGCGATCGTCAGGTTGTGCGCGCGGTACCACGAGCCAGCCGTGGGTTCGCGGATGAAGTCGAGCGTCGCGGCAACGCCGGGGGTGCGCGGCTCGCCGGGGCGGCCGAACGCCAGCGCCGAGGCCTCGCAGGTGTCTCTCAGCAGCGCTTCGTTCACCGCACGCCACCAGGGGCTGCCGGGCATCGGCCCGGTCTCCGGGTTCAGCAGCCCGCGTCGCAGCTGCCATCCCATGAACGCCGACGCAGCCCGCCGGAACGGGAGATAGCCCTGATCCACCGCTGGCGGAACGGTGTAGAGCCGGCACAGGAGCGCCAACCGCGCCCGGGGGTCGTCGCGGACGCGGCTCACCCATGCGTCGGCGTACGCCCCGGCCGTGCCCTCAGTCATGCGCCGATTCTGGCAGGGCGGCCAGGTCTGGTTCAGCCCCGCACCCACTCCGGGTCGAGCTCCCTGCTGCTCATCCCGGACACGGCGTCCACTCCCTTCAGTGCTGGGCGGTCTCTGGCTGCACGTCGAGCGGACCGGTCCGGCCCTGGCGCAGCGCCACGACGGCCACTGCGACGACCACGATGAGCGCGCCGAACCATTGGACAGGCGAGAGTCGCTCCCCGACGAGATAACCGGCTGAGACGCCGAACACGGGCACGAGCGTGATGAACGACCCTGCCACCGAGGCAGGGACCTGTCGAAGTCCGGAGAGGTAGAACCAGAAGGCGAGGCCGTAGTAGAGCACCCCGGATGCGGCCCCGGCCAGCCAGGTCTGCGGCGTCAACGACCCGAGGTCCAGCGCGTTCCCGGTGATGACTTCACGCAGTGCCACCAGCATGATCGCCAACCCGAGTGCGGCCGCCTGTTGGACCAGGGCGATCGAGAGCGAGGCGTCATCGAGCATGAGACGTCGGGCCAGGACGGTGTACAGAGCGCACGCGCCGACGGCGGCGAACGTGAGGGCAACGCCGGCCGCGGTGCCCGAGGCTCCCGGGCGGTAGACGACGAGGAGCACGCCCAGGACCGCGACAGCCAGCGGTGCGGCCAGGGTTGCCGGCACGTCCTCGCGAAGCACCACGACGGCCAACAGCACGATGAGGACCGGCTCGGTCGCCCACAGGAGGACCGACATGCTGGCCGAGATAGACGTCAGGCCCACCAGCCCGAGCGCATAGGCGATGCCCGGATTGAGGATTCCCAGCGCGCCCAGGCGGCGCATCGGCGGTGACCAGGAGATCCGGGTCCGGCGGGCTCTGGACACCAGGGCCAGGAACACACAGCTGGCTGCGAGCTGGATGGGGAGCAGGGTGAGCGGAGCGATGTCGGAAAGCACTTGTTTGGTGATCACCGTGCCGACGCCCCAGCAGGCGGCGGCCGCGATCAACATGTGGATGCTGTGAAGCGACTGGCGAGAGGGCATGGCTGTGGCGCTCCTGGGGGAGGGGTGAGGAACGAAATGACAGGGCGGACTGACGGGCCGGAACTGTGGGAGAGCGGACGCCTGCGCGGCGCGCTGGTCAGTTCGCTGGTGCCTCGTCGTCACAGCACGCGTAGGCAGGCAGGCGACACGTCTTCACTCTGGTGCATGCCTGTGCCACGTCACCGATGCTACTCCGGTTGAGCTCGCATCGGCCGAAAAAGTTCACGTGTGCGACCCCGCCGAGCGACTGTCGGATCTTGGCGGGACGAGCACGGTCGTTGGCGCTGTCGTGTGGTGCGCTCACTGGGGTCAGCCAGCCGAGCAAGGTGGGTGAGGCGTTCCTCGACCACGGGGTCTGTGGAAAGGAATTCTCGGTCGTCTGCCCACTCCGTTCGCCCGAACACCGACCCGATGAACTACGAGCTCGCCGCCAACAGCCGCTCGCCCAGCGCGCGGGTGGTGTGCTGGAGCTCGACGCCGCCCAGGATCTGGAACGCTGCGGGGATCGCGGTCAGCTGCTCGGCATACCAGTATGGGTTGCCGGTGGTACCCGTCAGACGCGAGGTCTTGTCGTCGATCGGCTCGAGCCGCCCGAGGGTGGGGGAGACGCAACGCTTCACCACTTCGACCGGTGCCTCGATGACGACCTCGGCGGCATACTCCCAGCCCAGGGCGAGGTGTTCCTCGAGCACGGCGACCGGGTCCAGGTCGGTCGGAGGCGCGAAGGTCTCTTCGAGCGTCTGCACTCCGCGCACGCGGTCGATCCGGTAGGCGCGGAGGGCGTCCTTGGACGGAACCCGGCACAGGAGGTACCACCTGCCGTGGCGGATGACGACGGCCCATGGCTCCACCTCGACCACCCATTCCGACCCGGCTTCGGAGCGGTAGTCCAAGCGCATCAGCCGGTGCTGGGAGCACGCCTGCACCAGGGTCGTGGTGAGACCCGAGTCGGGTCGGGCGGCGGCACGGTCAGGAGCGGGGGCGGCCGTCCGGCGTACGACCTCGGCCTGCGCCGCCACCGGTTCGGGGAGAGCTCGCACGATCTTGCCCAACGCGCTGCCGACCGGGTCACTGGGGTCACCGGCGTCGTGGTGGCCGTCGAGCACGGCCATCACCAGGCCCAGGGCCTCGCTGGCGCTGAAGACCAGCGGAGGGAGCCGAAGTCCGCGGCCGACGCTGTAGCCGCCGTAGGGGCCGCGCACCGACTCGACCGGGATCGCCGCCTCGCGCAGGATGCCGACATAGCGTCGGGCCGCGCGCTCGGAGACGCCGAGCTTCTCGGCGAGCTGCTCGGCGGTGATCCCCGGGCTGCGCTGGATCAGGTCGAGGGCCAGCAGTGCACGGGCGGTCGGGCTCACTTCGCCCACAATTCCTCCCAAGATCCGGAAGTAGAACGTCCGGAACGAACCCTAGTGTCTGCGTCATGACTCAGGACACCTCCCACGACGGCTCTCAGAACCTCCGGCTGGACACCTCGATCGCTGAACCGTCGATCACTCCCGACGAGGTCGAGATGCTGCTGTTCGCACTGGAACGGTCACGGGCCCAGTTCGCCTGGAAGGTGGGCGGGCTCGACGAAGCGGCACTCCGAGCGCCGCACCCGCCGAGCGCGATGACCATCGGCGGGCTGGTCAAGCACATGGCGGGTGTGGAGGAGCGGACGATGGCCCTGGCGGTGACCGGGCGGCGGCCGGCGCCGCCGTGGGACTCGATCAACCCGGGAGAGGACCCGGACTTCGAGTGGCGCACGGCGTCCGAGGACTCACCCGAGGAGCTCTACGACCTGTGGCGCACTGCCGTGGAACGCTCGAGGACCGCCACCGCCGCGGCACTGGCCGACGGCGGCCTGGATCGGCTGGCGGCGCTCACCTTCGGCGACGGAACGCCACCGAACCTGCGCCGCATGCTGGTCGACCTGCATGACGAGTACGCCCGCCATGTGGGTCATGCAGACCTGTTCCGGGAGGCCGTCGACGGACTGGTCGGTGAGGACCCGCCGCAGGAGTGACTGCTCCGCGCAGGCTCCTGCGGACCGCGGACTAGGCTCCCCGCGTGAGTGACCTTCTCGGAGACGGCAGCTCGAGCCCGCCCCCCGAACCCGACCGGGGGACCATCGACCCCGTGCCACGTCGGCGGCGGCGGCCGTTCGTGCTGCTCGCGCTCGTCCTGCTCCTGGCCGCGTCGGTCGCTGCCGGCGTGCTCTGGCTCCGTGACGACAGTGCCGGTTACCCCGACGCCTGGGACGGCAGGGTGCAGAAGTACGTCGACTTCGTGGAGCAGGAGCGTGACCTCGAGTTCAAGCACCCGATCCACGTCGACTTCCTCCCGGTGAAGGACTTCAAGAAGCAGGTCACCACTGACAAGGAGGACCTCTCCGAGAAGGACCGCGAGGAGATCGAGCACAGCACCGGAATGTTGCGCGCCCTCGGTCTGATCGAGGGCGAGCTCGACCTGTTCGACACCATGAACGAGCTTCAGGGCGCAGGCATCCTCGGCTACTACTCCGACGACGACGAACAGATCAGGATCCGCGGGACGAAGCTCACTCCCGCGGTCCGGTCCACGCTCGTGCACGAGCTGACCCACGCCCTGCAGGACCAGCACTACGACCTCGAGGAACGGCAGGACAAGCTGGAGAAGGCCGACGACTCTGCGGCCTCCAGCGGCTTCGAGGCCCTCGTCGAGGGCGATGCGAGCCGGATCGAGTCGGCCTGGGCCGAGGGACTGGGCGAGAAGGACCAGAAGGCGCTCGAGGAGTCCGAGGCCGAGCAGTCAGAGGGGTTCGGGAAGGACGCAGAGGACATTCCTGCCGTCCTGCAGACGCTGATCTCCTCGCCGTACCTCTTCGGCGAGGCGCTGCTGCAGATCGCCGTGCAGCAGGGCGGGGAGCGGGAGGTGGACAAGCTGTTCGGGTCGCCGCCCACCACCGACGAGCACCAGCTGGACCCCTGGACCCTGGTGGAGGACGAGCAGGTGCCGGTCGAGGTGGTCGAGCCGGCTCTGGCCGAGGACGAGAAGGAGTTCGACGACGGACCCTTCGGTGCGATCTCCTGGCTGCTCGTGCTCGCCGAGCGCATCCCCGCCAGGCAGGCCCTCGCGGCCGCCGACGGCTGGGGCGGGGATGCCTACGTCGCCTATGAGCGGGACGAGGTCAGCTGCGTGAGGGTGCACTACGAGGGCGACAGCGCTGGTGACCTCGACCAGATGCAGGCGGCCCTGACCGCCTGGGTGAAACGCGTGCCCGCGGGGCCGGCCAGTGTCCGTCGTGACGGCTCGATGCTGGTCTTCGAGTCGTGTGACCCGGGAACGAAGGCGACCGCGGTCGCCACCGGCAACTCGCAGGAGGCGGTCACGGCCGCGATCAGCCGCACCTACCTGTCGTCGACCCTGGTGGAGGCCGGCTTCACCACCTCGGCGGCTCGGTGCAGCTCGGACCGGCTGGTCCGTGCGTTCACCGTCGCAGAGCTGAACGACCCGGACGTCGACCAGAAGCGGGTCAGCCGGGTGATCGCGCCCTGTCGGACGTGAGTCGCCAGCTCAGAGCTGGTCCCAGGCCCTGGTGAGTACGTCGCGCAGGATGGACTCGATCTCGTCGAAGATCGCCTGGTCGGCGACGAGGGGCGGAGCGAGCTGGATGACCGGGTCCCCGCGGTCGTCAGCACGGCAGTAGAGGCCGGCCTCGAACAGCGCGCCCGAGAGGAACCCACGGAGCAGACGCTCGCACTCGTCGTCGCTGAACGTCTCCTTGGTCTTCTGGTCCTTCACCAGCTCGATGCCGTAGAAGTATCCGTCGCCCCGGATGTCGCCCACGATCGGTAGGTCGTTCAGCTTCTCCAGCGTCGCGCGGAAGTCGCCCTCCGTCTCGAGCACGTGCTCGTTGAGCTGCTCGCGCTCGAAGATGTCGAGGTTGGCCATGGCGACGGCGGTGGAGACAGGGTGGCCGCCGAAGGTGTAGCCGTGGGCGAAGGAGTTGTCGCCCTTGGCGAACGGCTCGAACAACCGGTCGGTGGCGACCATCGCGCCGAGCGGCGAGTAGCCGGAGGTCAGGCCCTTCGCGCAGGTGATGATGTCCGGCTGGTAGCCGTAGCGCTCCGCGGCGAACATGTGGCCCAGCCGCCCGAAGGCGCAGATGACCTCGTCGGAGACCAGCAGCACGTCGTACTCGTCGCAGATCTCGCGGACCCGCTCGAAGTAGCCGGGGGGCGGCGGGAAACAGCCGCCGGAGTTCTGCACCGGCTCGAGGAAGACCGCGGCCACCGTGTCGGGACCCTCGAACTCGATGGCCTCGGCGATCCGGTTGGCGGCCCACTGGCCGAAGGCGTGCTCGTCGTCCGGGCCGAGGTAGGACGTCTCCGACGCGCGATAGAAGTTGGTGTTCGGCACCCGGAAGGTGGAGGGAACCAAAGGCTCGAACGGCGCCTTCATGCCGGGCAGTCCGGTGATCGAGAGCGCGCCCTGCGGGGTGCCGTGGTAGGCGATCGCACGGCTGATCACCTTGTGCTTGGTGGGCTTGCCGGTGAGCTTGAAGTACTGCTTGGCCAGCTTCCACGCCGACTCGACAGCCTCGCCGCCACCGGTGGTGAAGAACACCCGGTTCAAGTCGCCGGGCGCGTAGCCGGCGACCCGCTCCGCCAGGTCGATCGCCCCCGGGTGGGCGTAGGACCAGAGCGGGAAGAACGCCAGCTCGGCGGCCTGCTTCGCGGCCGCCTCGGCCAGCTCGGTGCGGCCGTGTCCAGCCTGGACCACGAACAGTCCGGCCAACCCGTCGATGCAGCGGTTGCCGTTCGAGTCCCAGATGTGCACGCCGTCGCCGCGCACGATGGTGGGGACGTCGTTCTTGTCGTAGGAGGAGTGCCGCGTGAAGTGCATCCAGAGGTGATCCTTGGCGGCACGCTGGCGGGACTCGTCGGAGCTGGGTTCGTTCATCTTCGGAGCACCTCGGTGTTCGGTCATCGGAAAGCCCACAGTCTGCCCCGTGACCCAGTGCGCTGGCAAACGATTCAGGGGTAGATCGGCGGTTTGTTTGATGAAATCGATGGTTGATCGACGACAGGCCTACCGATTCCGTTGTGTGATGACTACGCTCGCCGCATGGCTGACACCAGGTTCCGCAATGTGGTCAATGGCGAGCTCGTCGACGCGGTGTCGGGGGAGTCCTACGACGTCATCGACCCCACCACCGGCGAGGTCTACGCGACCGCGCCGATGTCGGGGCCAGAAGACCTCGACCGGGCGTACGCCGCGGCGGAGGCCGCCTTCGAGGGCTGGGGTGGGTCCACCCCGCGGGACCGGGCGAGTGCGCTGCTCAAGATCGCCGAAGCGGTCGATGCGAGGGCGGAGGAGATCAACGGCGTCGAGTCCAAGGACACCGGCAAGCCGCTGGCCCTGACCATGTCCGAGGAGATGCCCTACGCCTCTGACCACTTCAGGTTCTTCGCCGGAGCGTCCCGCGTCCTCGAGGGTCGCTCGGCCGGTGAGTACCTGGAGGACCACACCTCGTTCGTGCGCCGCGAGCCGATCGGGGTCGTCGGCCAGGTGACCCCGTGGAACTACCCCCTGCTGATGATGATCTGGAAGGTGGCCCCGGCGCTGGCCGCCGGCAACACCGTCGTACTGAAGCCCAGCGACACCACGCCAGCCTCGACCACGCTGTTCGCCGAGCTCTGCCAGGAGTTCCTCCCGCCGGGCGTGTTCAACGTGGTGTGCGGGGACCGCGACACCGGCCGTGCCCTGGTGGAGCACCCGACCCCTCAGATGGTGGCGATCACCGGCTCGGTCCGCGCGGGGATGGAGGTCGCGAGGTCCGCGGCTTCCGATCTGAAGAAGGTGCATCTCGAGCTGGGCGGCAAGGCGCCGGTCATCGTCTTCGACGACGCCGACATCGAGAAGGCGGCGCAGGGGATCGCCGAGGCCGGCTACTTCAACGCCGGCCAGGACTGCACGGCCGCGACCCGGGTGCTCGCCGGTCCCGGGGTGCACGACGACTTCGTGGCGGCGCTGACCGAGGCGGCCCGGGGGATCAGGACCGGCATGCCCGACGACGAGGACGTCCTCTACGGCCCGCTGAACAACGCGGACCAGTTGGATCGGGTCAGTGGGATGGTCGACCGGCTGCCCGACCACGCCACGGTGGAGACCGGGGGCTCCCGCCAGGGCGAGCGCGGGTACTTCTACACCCCGACCGTGCTCTCCGGCCTCCAGCAGGCTGACGAGCAGATCCAGACCGAGATCTTCGGCCCCGTCATCACGGTGCAGAGGTTCTCCGACGAGGCCGAGGCGCTGAGCTGGGCCAACGGCGTCCAGTACGCCCTGGCCTCCAGCGTGTGGACCAAGGACCACGCGCGTGCGATGCGGATGTCGCGCAAGCTCGACTTCGGCGCCGTGTGGATCAACACCCACATCCCGTTCGTCTCGGAGATGCCACACGGCGGCTTCAAGCACTCCGGCTACGGCAAGGACCTCTCCATGTACGGACTGGAGGACTACACGCGGATCAAGCACGTGATGTCCTACATCGGTGAGTGACGCGATGAGAATCCTGCTGGTCGGTGCCGGGGGCGTCGGCTCGGCGTTCACGGCGATTGCCGCACGACGCGACTTCTTCGAGCTGTGCGTGGTGGCGGACTACGACGTGACGAGGTCGCAGAAGGCCGTCGAGGCTCTCGACGACGGCCGGTTCATCGCCGCGCAGGTGGACGCCTCCGACGCCGGGTCGGTGCAGGCACTGGTCCGCGAGCACGAGATCACCCACGTGATGAACGCCGTCGATCCGCGGTTCGTGATGCCGATCTTCGATGGCGCCCACGCCGGTGGAGCGGACTACCTCGACATGGCGATGTCCCTGTCGAAGCCACATCCCGAGGCGCCGTACTCCGAGGTGGGCGTGAAGCTCGGTGACGAGCAGTTCGCGGTGGCGCACGACTGGGAGTCCGCAGGACGGCTCGCGCTCGTCGGGATGGGTGTCGAGCCGGGACTCTCCGACGTCTTCGCGCGCTACGCCGCCGATCACCTGTTCTCCGAGATCGACGAGCTCGGTGTGCGTGACGGCGCGAACCTCGTGGTCGACGGGTATGACTTCGCTCCGTCGTTCTCGATCTGGACCACGATCGAGGAGTGCCTGAACCCGCCCGTGATCTGGGAGAGGACCCCGTCCAATCCTGAGGGCGGCTGGTTCACGACGCCTCCGTTCAGCGAGCCCGAGGTCTTCGAGTTCCCTGAGGGGATCGGCCCGGTGGAGTGCGTGAACGTCGAGCACGAGGAGGTGCTCCTCATGCCCCGCTGGGTCGACTGCAGGCGCGCGACCTTCAAGTACGGCCTGGGCAACGAGTTCATCGAGGTGCTCAGGACCCTGCACAAGCTCGGGCTCGACAGGACCGACAAGGTGCGGGTCTCCGGCGGAGAGGTCAGCCCCAGGGACGTGGTCGCCGCCTGCCTCCCCGACCCGGCCACCCTGGGGGAGGCGATGACGGGCAAGACCTGCGCCGGTCTGTGGGTGACAGGCAAGGGCAAGGACGGGCTGCCCCGATCCACCTACTTGTTCCACGTGGTCGACAACGAGTGGTCGATGCGCGAGTACGGCCACCAGTGCGTCGTCTGGCAGACGGCCGTGAACCCCGTGGTGGCTCTCGAGCTGCTCGCCACGGGAGTGTGGTCCGGCACCGGGGTGCTCGGTCCCGAGGCCTTTGACGCGAGCCCGTTCCTCGAGCTGCTCACCGCCTACGGCAGCCCTTGGGGGCTGCGGGAGGACGAACCCGGAACAACCCGACCGACGCTGCCGCGGCAGCGGCTGTCAGACCAGGCCGAGGGTGACCTCCTCGATCACACCGAGCGCCTCGTCGAGCAGGTGCCCCGGCATCACGAGTGACGGCAGGAACCGCAGCACGTTCCCGTAGGTGCCGCAGGTCAGCGTGAGCACGCCCGCCTGGTGACAGGCCGCGCTGATCTTGCCGGCGAGGGCCGCGTCGGGCTCCTTCGTGCCTGGCTTCACCAGCTCGACCGCCATCATGGCCCCACGACCGCGGACATCGCCGATGGCGGGCACCTTGTCCGCGAGGGCCCGCAGCCGACCGCCCATCACCTCCCCGATCTGTCGCGCTGCCGCGTTCAGGTCGAGCTGCTCCATCGTCGCGATGGCGCCGAGTGCTGCGGCGCAGGCGACCGGGTTGCCGCCGTAGGTCCCGCCTAGCCCGCCCGCGTGAGGTGCGTCCATCATCTCGGCGCGGCCGACCACCCCGGCGAGCGGCAGCCCACCGGCCATTCCCTTGGCCACGGTCACCAGGTCGGGTACGACACCCTCGTGCTCGCACGCGAACCAGGCGCCGGTCCGGCACATGCCGGACTGGATCTCGTCGGCGACGAACACGACGCCGTTCTCACGGCACCATTGCGCGATCGCAGGCAGGAATCCCTCCGCCGGCACGATGAACCCGCCCTCGCCGAGAACCGGCTCGATCACCACGCAGGCCAGGTTGTCGGCGCCGACCTGCTTCTCGATCACGTCGATGGCACGGGCCGCGGCCTGGGCCCCGGTCACGTCAGAGGCCTCGCGGAACGGGTAGGACATCGGCGCCCGGTAGACCTCGCCGGCGAACGGACCGAAGCCGTGCTTGTAGGGCATGTTCTTCGAGGTCATGGCCATCGTCAGGTTCGTGCGGCCGTGGTAGGCGTGGTCGAACACGGCGACCGCGTCGCGACCGGTGTGGGCACGGGCGATCTTGACGGCGTTCTCGACGGCCTCGGCGCCTGAGTTGAACAGTGCGGCCTTCTTGGCATGGTCACCGGGAGTGAGTCGGGCCAGCGCCTCACACACCTCCAGGTAGCCCTCGTAGGGGGCGACCATGAAGCACGTGTGCGTGAAGGAGGCCACCTGCTCGCTCACCCGGCGGACGACCTCGGGTGCGCTGTTGCCGACGCTGACGACCGCGATGCCGCTGGAGAGGTCGATCAGCGAGTTCCCGTCGACGTCGACGATGACCCCGCCGCCCGCAGCAGCGACGTAGACCGGGAGGACGCTGCCCACGCCCGAGGCGACGGCAGCAGTACGCCGTTCCTGGAGCTCACGTGAGCGGGGCCCGGGGATCTCGGTGACCACGCGACGCTCCTGTGGAAGGTCCGGGCCTCCGACGAGGCTCGTGGGTGCGGTGGTTTCGGTCGTCATGTGGGCCTCCGGGCAACGGGATCAGTCTGAAGTACGCGTTCGCGAGCCAGTATTCGCCCGCCCGGCGGCCGAGGACAAGCCGGGGTCGGGCCGGCGGATGGCGTCGTGCAGCCAGAGCCCTACAACAAGGGACGCAGCGGCTTCAGGATCATCTCCGTGAACCGGCTGTAGACGTCCCTCGCCTCCCACTCCGCGAGGGTCAGCGGCAGGGCGTTGGTGAGGTCGGTCTCGAAGATGCGTTCCATCTCCTCGGCCAGCGCGGCGTCGATGATCTCGACGTTGATCTCGTAGTTGCCGCTCATCGAGAGCCGGTCGACGTTGGCGGTGCCGATCGTGGTCCAGCTGCCGTCGATCGTGGCTGTCTTGGCGTGCACCATCGCGTCCCGGAAGCGGTGGATCGCGATGTTCGCGTCCAGCATCCGGCGGAAGTAGCCCCGCGAGATCCAGTCGGCCACGATGTGGTTCGACTTCGCCGGCAGCAGGAGGCGTACGTCGACGCCACGGCGGGCGGCGCCCACGAGCGAGTCGACGAAGCCCTCGTCGGGGATGAAGTAGGCGTGGGTCATCCACACGTTGCGCTGGGCCCGGTTGATCGCCTCGAGATACATCCCGCGGATCGGGAACATCCACAGTCTCGGAACGTTCCGGTGCACCCGGATCCGGGGCTCCCAGCTCGACGTGGTCGACAGCAGCATCGGCGGCTCGCTGCGCCGGAACCGCTTGTCACGGTGCAGGTTCCAGAAGTCGGCGAAGGCACGCGCCAGGTCCCAGACGCCCGGACCGGTGATCCGGCAGTGGGTGTCGCGCCACTCGGTGGCGTAGGGGGAGCCGATGTTGTAGCCGCCGACGAAGCCGACCTTGTCGTCCACGACGAGGATCTTGCGGTGGTCCCTGCCGTAGCGGCGAAGGTCGAAGAACCGCCAGCCCGCCGAGTAGACCGGGAAGGCCAGAACCTTCACGTTCGACGGGAAGTGCTTGAACGGCGGGCGCACCACGATGTTGGCGAACGAGTCGTAGATGACCCGGACCTCCACACCGCGGTCGGCAGCGTCGATGATCGCCTTCTTGAAGCGCTGGCCGACCGCGTCGCCCTTCCAGATGTAGGTCTCGAACAGGACCTGCTTCTGCGCTCCCTCGATGGCAGCGAGCATGTCGTCGTACAGGTCCTGGCCGAAGGTGTACGTCGTGACGGTGCCGCCACCCACCGGCGTCTGCTGGGCCGTCCGCGTCGGGAACGGCTTCGGCTTCTTGCCCCGGCGGCGATAGGAGTCCACCAGGCTCATCGCGATGGCGACCAGCAACGGGATGCCGAAGACGGTGAACATGCCTCGCTTGAGGGCTTGCGCCACCGGATGTCGCAGGTTGACGAGGGGATGGCGGGTTGGCACCCGGCCATCCAACCAGAGTGCGGGAGACGCTCGTGGTTGCGGCCCTCCTCCGTCGGTCCGGGCCGACACTCCTCAACCTCCTCGCCCGCGACAGCCTCGCGAGCTCGGCTGTCGGTGCCCGGACGTAGGCTCGGCGCATGCGTCCAGTCACCGATCTCGAGCGCCGGGTGGCGCCCTTCGACGTGCAGTCCGACTACATCCCCTCCGGCGACCAGCCGACCGCGATCGCCGAGATCACCAAGCGGATCGAGGGCGGCGAGAAGGACGTGGTCCTGCTGGGTGCGACCGGCACCGGCAAGACCGCGACCGTCGCGTGGGTGGCCGAGAAGCTCCAGCGGCCGATGCTGGTGATGCAGCCCAACAAGACGCTCGCCGCCCAGTTCGCCAACGAGCTGCGGATGCTGTTCCCGGAGAACGCGGTCGAATACTTCGTCTCCTACTACGACTACTACCAGCCGGAGGCCTACGTCCCGCAGACGGACACCTACATCGAGAAGGACTCCTCGATCAACGAGGAGGTGGAGCGGCTGAGGCACTCCGCGACCAACTCGCTGCTGACCCGGCGCGACGTCATCGTGGTCTCCACGGTGTCCTGCATCTACGGCCTCGGCACCCCTCAGGAATACGTCGACCGGATGCTCCGCCTCAAGGTCGGCCAGGAGATGGACCGGGACGGGGTGCTGCGCCGGCTGGTGGAGATCCAGTACACCCGCAACGACCTGTCGTTCACGCGGGGGACCTTCCGGGTCCGGGGCGACACCCTCGAGATCTTCCCGGTCTACGAGGAGCACGCCGTCCGGGTGGAGTTCTTCGGCGACGAGATCGAGCGGCTGATGACACTTCACCCCGTGACCGGCGAGGTGATCACCGACGACAACGAGCTCTACGTCTTCCCGGCCACGCACTACGTCGCAGGGCCGGCCCGGATGGAACGCGCCATCGCCGGGATCGAGACCGAGCTGGAGGACCAGCTCGCCTCGTTCGAGAGGCAGGGCAAGCTGCTCGAGGCCCAGCGCCTACGGATGCGCACCACCTACGACGTGGAGATGATGCGCCAGGTCGGCTCCTGCTCGGGCATCGAGAACTACTCGATGCACATCGACGGCCGGAGCCGTGGAAGTGCCCCGAACTGCCTGCTCGACTACTTCCCCGAGGACTTCGTGCTGGTCGTCGACGAGTCGCACGTCGCCGTCCCGCAGATCGGTGGGATGTACGAAGGTGACATGTCGCGCAAGCGCAACCTGGTCGACCACGGCTTCCGGCTGCCGAGCGCGATGGACAACCGCCCACTCAAGTGGGAGGAGTTCGTCGACCGGATCGGCCAGACGATCTACCTCTCCGCCACCCCCGGGAAATACGAGATCAGCAAGGGCGGCGGCATCGACAACGTGGTCGAGCAGATCATCCGGCCGACCGGGCTGATCGACCCCGAGGTCGTGGTCAAGTCCACCAAGGGCCAGATCGACGACCTGATGCACGAGATCGGCGTGCGGGTGGAGCGCAACGAGCGCGTGCTGGTGACCACCCTGACCAAGAAGATGTCGGAGGACCTCACCGACTACCTGCTCGAGAACGGCGTGCGCACCCGTTATCTGCACTCCGAGGTGGACACGCTCAAGCGCATCGAGCTGTTGCGCGACCTGCGGCTGGGGGAGTACGACGTGCTCGTGGGCATCAACCTGCTCCGTGAGGGCCTCGACCTCCCCGAGGTCTCCCTGGTGGCGATCCTGGACGCCGACAAGGAGGGCTTCCTCCGCTCCGACAAGTCCCTGATCCAGACGATCGGCCGGGCGGCCCGCAACGTCTCGGGTCAGGTCGTGATGTACGCCGACCGGATGACGCCCTCGATGGAGATGGCGATCGACGAGACCAACCGGCGCCGCGAGAAGCAGGTCGCCTACAACACGCTGCACGGGGTCGACCCGCAGCCGCTGCGCAAGAAGATCGCCGATATCACCGACATGCTGGCCCGCGACGACGAGGACACGGCCGCCCTGCTCGAGACCTGGCAGGGCACCGGGGCACGGGGTGACCGGAGCAGGAAGGCCCCGGTCCCGGGCCTGTCGAAGATGCACGAGCGGCTCCCTGACACTGCCGGGATCCCCTCGAGTGACCTGGCCGAGCTCGTCCAGCAGCTGTCCACCCAGATGCACAACGCGGCGGCAGAGCTCCAGTTCGAGCTGGCGGCGCGGCTGCGCGACGAGATCTCCGATCTGAAGAAGGAGTTGCGCCAAATGATGGAGGCCACCAAATGAGCGCCATCCGGACACGCACGCTGGCGGCGTTGTCGTCGGTCGACGGGCGCTTCGCTGTTAGCCCGCCTTCCCTCCTCCGCCTTGCCATCGCACGCACCGGACGACGCTCATGAGCACCCGCGCACACCGGGAAGTCCAGATCACCTTCGACTGCGCCGACCCGAGCGCGCTGTGCCAGTTCTGGGTCGAGGCCCTCGGCTACCAGCTGCAGCCACCCCCGCCCGGGTTCGACACCTGGGAGGCGTTCCTGGACAGCGTCGGGGTGCCGGAGGGGGAGCGCAACACCCGGTCGGCTGCCGTTCCCGTGGACGGCGAGGGCCCACGCCTCTTCTTCCAGCAGGTGCCCGAAGGCAAGAGCGCGAAGAACCGGGTGCATCTCGACGTCCGCGCGGCGCCGGGCGTGGAGGGCGACGAGCGGATGGCTGCCCTCGAGGCCGAGGCGGATCGGCTGGTCGCGCTCGGCGCCACCCGGCTTCAGCGCTTCGAGCCCGGCATCGAGATGAGTGCCGGCCACGTCGTCATGGCGGACCCCGAGGGCAACGAGTTCTGTCTCGACTGAGAGCGGGCGCGGGCCGGCGCCCGGTGACACCGCGTAAAATCGCGGAAGTGACCGCCGCCCCCATTCCGACCGGCCTTCGCGGGGCATGGGTGGTGTGGACGGTCGGCCTGCTGGTCTACGTGCTCGCGGTCTTCCACCGGTCCTCGCTCGGTGTCGCCGGCCTGGTCGCGAGCGACCGCTTCGGCATCTCCGCCACCCAGCTGGCCGCCTTCACCATGCTCCAGCTGCTGGTCTATGCGGGCATGCAGATCCCGGTCGGGCTGCTGGTGGACCGGTTCGGTCCGCGCAGCGTGCTCCTCGTCGGCACGGTGCTGATGACCCTGGCGCAGGGCGTCTTCGCCGTGGCCGAGGTGTTCCCGCTCGCGCTGGCCGCACGAGCGATCGTCGGGGTGGGCGACGCGATGACGTTCATCTGCGTCCTCCGCCTGGTCAGCAGCTGGTTCCCTGACCGACGGATCCCGCTGATCACCCAGCTCACCGGCACCCTCGGTCAGGTCGGGGCGATCGGCGCCGCGGTCCCGATGACCTGGGCGCTGAGTCACCTCGGCTGGACCAGGGCCTACCTCGGCGCAGCCTCGCTCGGCCTGGTCCTGACCGTTGCCGCCGCGCTGCTGCTCCATGACGCACCGGCCGGGAGGAACGTCCGGGGGGCTCGACTCTCCCTGCACTGGATCCGCGAGAGCCTGGCAGCCTCATGGGCCCAGCCCGGCACCCGGCTGGGGTTCTGGATGCACTTCACCTCGCAGTTCAGTGCCACCATGCTCAGCCTGCTCTGGGGCTTTCCCTACTTCGTGCGCGGCGAGGGCCGCTCGCCTGCCACGGCCGGGCTCCTGCTCACCGTGATCGTGGTGGCGATCATGCTCAGTGGTCCGGTCCTGGGCTGGATCGTCGGCAACCACCCCTGGCACCGCTCGACGACCGTGATCTCGATCGTGGTCGCCATCGTGGTCGTCTGGACCCTCGTCCTGGCCTGGCCGGGAGACGCTCCGCTCGCCCTGCTGGTGTTGCTGGCCGTGGTCGTGGGGCTGGGCGGTCCTGCCTCGCTGGTCGGCTTCGATCTCGGTCGGACCTCCAATCCGGCCCACCGGCTGGCCAGCGCCACTGGCATCATCAACCAGGCCGGGTTCTACGCGACCCTGTGCCTGGTGGTCGCGATCGGCCTCGTGCTCGACTGGCGGACGCCAGGAGGCGGCACCGACTACACCCCCGAGGCCTTCCGCTGGGCGATGAGCGTGCAGTACGTCCTGTGGACGGTTGGCCTGGTGCAGATGTGGCGCTACCGGCGGCGCACCCGCGCCCTGATCCTCCAGCAGCAGGCAGCAGTGCCCCAGTCAGCGATCGGCTGAACTGCCGGGCTCATGCCCGCCGGTTGTGGACGGTCATCGCCACCAGCCTGGAGACCGCCATCGCGACGTACAGGACCCCACCGACCTGCTCCAGGATCACCACTGACCGGACATGGCTCGCGGTCGGCAGGATGTCGGAGAGCCCGACGCTGGTCAGGTTGGCGAAGGAGAAGAAGAGGAGGTCGAAGAACCGACCCGAACCGTCGCTGAGAGGCTCGATCGACCCCGGCCAGAGGATCTCGACGGCCATGTAGACGTACGCGAACCCCCAGGCGAGCACCGTGAAGGCGGCGCCGATCGCGTAGAGCTCGTCAGTGGTCACCTTGTCGTCGTGGAAGACGTAGCGGATCGTCCCGTAGAAGACGTAGAGGAAGAACGGCGCATGCAGCAGCGCGCTGGTCAGGACCACCCAGGTCTCATCCGGGATCGCTGCCGCCAGCACCGTCATGGCCAGCGCCGGTACGCCGAGCGCGACGGCGATGAAGGTCAGGGCGGGGGTGCTCCGCACCACCCACAGGGCCAGGCCCACGGCAATCATCGAGAACACGCCGAGCACCGCGGATCCGGCCCGGGAGGTGTCCAGGAACGGGTAGGCCAGAACCGTCAGCAGCTGGGCCATGAGCAGCAGGGCGGACGGGTGTCGGAAGACCTGGGGCCACCTGTGGGGCACTAGCGTCGATTCGCTCACCCGGCGGAGTCTAGAGCCGCACCTGGTGACAGCACTGTCGTGACTTTCGTCGCGAGTGATCGTTTCTCAGTCCCGAAAGCGGATGCCTCTATTGCCTAAAACGAGAACACGTTCTAAATTTGGGCGGCCGCGGGGGTGGTCCGTCGGGGGGACTGCCCGATCCAGGGCTCCAGGGAGGAAACGATGGGCGTTACTGCTGCGTCGATCCTCCGTGGCCCCGGGGAGGCTACGGCGATGGTCGTGGACGTCACCAAGGCGGTCTTCACGGCTACCTCCCCAGCTCTCAGTGGCGGCCCGGCTCGGACGAGTCCGACAAGGAGGTGTTTGCGACCAAGTGCCTGGACATGAGCAAGGCCCAGCGCGGCACGAACTACGCCCCGAGCTTCGGATCGGCCAGCTCAGCCGGCAAGAGCTATCGCGTATCGCCGTACGATGCACTGACTGGTGAGGCTGATGCCGGCAACGGACAGTCCGTGACCTTGGGTTCCTCAGGAGGACTGCGAACGGTGTTTGGAGACGAGTCGTGGAAGTGGATGCTGACCCGACCGGTGGTAACCGGTGGTAAAGGGTGACTGATCCTGCTCTCGACCCTTCGACCGGCTCAGGAGGATCTGCAGGACCTGGGGGCACCTCGTGGCGCACCGTCAACCTCGTGCTGATGGTCGTGGTCCTGGCCCTGGTCGCCGCCTCGGTGGTGTGGTTTGCCAACGGCGCCTCGGCGACCCCGGGGGAGTCGCGCGCCGAGACCCTGTCGAGGCGCTACGACGCGGTCACGAAGGCAGCCAGCACCGAGACCCAAGCGTTCCTCACCGTCGACTACAAGAACATGGACCCGCTGATCGCCAAGGTCATCGCCGGGTCCGCAGGCACGTTCAAGGAGCAGTACTCCCAGGCCAAGGTGACCCTGAAGGCCTCGGCGCAGGACGCCCAGGCGATGTCCACCGGCAAGGTCCTCTCGGTCGGTGTCGGTGACATCGACGACACCGACGCCATCGTGTTCGTCGCCGCCGACTCCCAGGTGAGCAACAAGTCCACCAAGGGCAAGCCACAGCCGAGGTACTACCGGTTCAAGCTGACCATGGTTCGCCAGGGTGAGAAGTGGCTCACCTCCGACCTGCAGTTCGTGAACTGATGACGAGCCAGACACCGCAGGGCGACGAGAAGGTCTGCCCCTACTGCGCCGAGATCATCAAGGCAGCGGCCGTCAGGTGCCGCTACTGCCAGAGCGACCTGCCCGAGCCGCCGGCGGACCCGGGCGAGGTGGCAACGGAGTCCTGGACCGAGGAGCCGCCGTCAGCTCGGGTCCCGTTCCTGGCGAGCTCACGGCTGCTCGGGATCCTGCTGGCCCTGTGCCTCGTGCTCGGTGGCGTCGCGGGCTATGCCTGGTGGCGCAGCGAGAACCCGGAGGACGGCGTGGCACCCAGCGGCGCGATCACGTCCGCCGAGGCCAGGGACGCGGGCATGACCGCGGCCTCCACGCTGACGACGAAGGTGCTGTCCTATGACTGGAAGACCCTCGACGCGGACATGAAGGCGGCCGAGGCGGTGCTGGCACCGACCTTCCGCGCGGAGTACGCCAGGGCGATGGGCAACGTGAAGGCGCAGACGGTCAAGAACCAGGTCAAGCTCACCGCCCAGGTGGTCGCGACCTCGATCATCTCTGCGAGCGAGAAGAAGGTGCAGGCCCTGGTGTTCGTGAACCAGGTCACCACCGCCAAGGGCTCCGGCAACCAGCGACTGGACCAGAACCGGGTGCGCGTGACATTGACGCGCGATGGTGGAGACTGGCGCGTGTCCAAGATGGATGCGTTCTGATAAACTAGAACACGTTCCAGTTTCCGGGGAAAGGTTGTGCGATGGAGGACGCGGTGGGTGATCGGGCCGCGGTGTCCGAGGTGGACACCGACCTGCTGATCATCGGAGCCGGGCCCTCTGGCCTCTTCGGTGCCTACTACTCCGGCTTCCGCGGCATGAGCGTCACGGTGGTCGACTCGTTGCCCGAGCTCGGCGGCCAGGTCTCGGCGCTCTATCCCGAGAAGGCGATCCTGGACGTTGCGGGCTTCCCGAACGTCAAGGGTCGCGAGCTCGTCGAGCAGCTGGTCGAGCAGGCGGCCAGCGCCAAGCCGAACTACCTACTCGGGCGCACGGCCACCTCTCTCACTGCCGGTGACGACGCGGTGACGATGGGGCTCGACGACGGGACCGTCGTACGCGCCAAGGTCATGGTCATCACGGCCGGCATCGGCAAGTTCACCCCGCGGGCGCTGCCAGCGGGCGACGGCTGGGAGGATCGCGGGCTGGTCTTCTTCGTGCCGTCGTTCGCGGAGTACGCCGGCCGCGACGTGGTGATCGTCGGCGGCGGGGACAGCGCCTTCGACTGGGCCCACCACCTCGAGCCGATCGCCTCCTCGATCACCCTGGTGCACCGACGCGACCAGTTCCGCGCGCACCAGGCCACCGTCGATGCCGTGCTGGCGGGCAGCACCGAGGTGATCACCAAGGCTCAGGTGACCGCGCTCAACGGCGACGGCCATGTCGAGAGCGTCGAGATCACCAGGGCCGACGGCGAGGTGCTGGTCCGGCCGGCGCAGAGCGTCGTCGCTGCCCTCGGTTTCATCGCCGATCTCAGCGCGATGCAGGAGTGGGGACTCGAGTTCGAGAAGCGCCACATCCGCGTGGACACCACGATGCGGACCAACCTGCCGCGGGTCTTCGCCGCCGGCGACATCACGGAGTACTCCGGCAAGGTGCGACTGATCGCCGTCGGGTTCGGCGAGGTCGCCACGGCCGTGAACAACGCGGCGGTGCAGGTGGACCCGGACGCCCACATCTTCCCCGGCCACTCGTCCGAGGGTTCCTAGAGGTTGTGATGGAGGAAGCATGAAGAAGATCAAGGTCGACTTCGACCTGTGTGAGGCCAACGCCATGTGCGAGGCGCTGGCTCCTGACCACTTCCAGGTCGACGACGACGACTACCTGCAGATCCTGCACGAGGGCGTCTCGGAGGAACATCTGGCCGTCGTCGAGCAGGCCGTCGCGTCCTGCCCGAAGTCGGCGATCAGCCTGGTCGAGGAGTAGTCGCTCCGAGCTTCTCCCGCGCACCACAACCTCAGCCCAGCGAACAGGAGCCCGGCCCGCCATGCCCAGAACAGTGCGCAGAATAGTGAGCTGTCCCTCGAGGGCCGGGTAGCGGTCGTCACCGGGGCCGGCGCCGGGCTCGGACGAGCGGAGGCCGTGGCGCTGGCGCGGGCAGGCGCCAACGTGGTGCTCAACGACCTCCCGGGTGCCGCCGAGGACGCCGCGGAGGAGATCCGCGGCATCGGTGTCGAGGCGTTGGTCGTCACCGGGGACGTGGGGGAGAGCGCCACCGCCGAGGCGATCCTGCAGGCGGCCGCGAGCAAGCTCGGTGGCCTCGACATCGTGGTGAACAACGCTGGCATCACCCGCGACAAGATGCTGTTCAACATGACCGACGAGGAGTTCGACCTCGTCGTCCAGGTGCACCTGCGTGGTCACTTCCTGCTCTCACGCAACGCGGCGTCGTACTGGCGCGGACGCTTCAAGGAGACCGGGGAGCCGGTCGACGCCGCCGTCGTGAACACCGCCTCCGAGGCCTTCCTCACCGGGTCTCCCGGGCAGGCCAACTACGCCGCGGCGAAGGCGGGGATCACGGCACTGACGCTCACGACAGCCCGCGGCCTGTCCCGGATCGGCGTACGCGCCAACGCGATCTGCCCACGGGCACGCACGGCGATGACCGCACAGGTCTTCGGCCCTGAGCCCATCTCTGGCGAGTCCGGCCAGGCGATCGACCCCTACTCGCCGGAGCACGTGGCCCCGCTGGTCGCCTACCTGGCCTCTCCCGCGGCCGCGCGGATCACCGGCCAGGTCTTCGTGGTGTACGGCGGGATGGTCGCCCTGCTTGCCGCGCCCGTCGTCGAGCAGCGGTTCGACGCCACCGGCGACACGTGGGACCTCGACTCGCTCGACTCGACCCTCGGTGGCTACTTCGCCGACCGGGACCCCGAGATCGGCTTCTCTGCCGACTCGATCATGCAGCTGGCGCACCAGGAGCAACCGTGAACAGACTCAGCGGCAAGCGCGCCATCGTCACCGGCGCTGCCCAGGGCCAGGGGGCGGCCATCGCCCGTGCCTTCGTCGAGGAGGGCGCCCAGGTCGTGATCGCGGACATCGCCGAGGAGGCCGGGCTGGCGCTGGCCGAGGAGCTGAACGCCGTCCGTGCGGACGCGGCGTACTTCCGGCTGCACGACGTCAGCGACGAAGCATCGTGGACGGCACTGGTCGAGGAGGCCAACGAACGGTTCGGGCCGGTCAACGTGCTGGTCAACAACGCCGGCATCCTCCGCTTCGGCGAGGTCGAGAAGATGCCGGCCGAGGAGTTCGAGCTGCTGTTCCGGGTCAACCAGCTCGGCTGCTTCCTGGGGATGCAGTCGGTGGTCCGGACCATGCGGAAGCACGGCGGCGGCTCGATCGTGAACGCTTCCTCGATCGAGGGGCTGGCCGGGATGGCGTTCTGCACGGCGTACACCGCGACCAAGTTCGCCATCCGCGGGATGACCAAGTCCGCCGCCATGGAGCTCGGACCCACGGGGATCCGGGTGAACTCGGTGCACCCGGGCATGATCGACACCCCGATGACGCGGGTGCACGGCGGCGACGCCGCGTTGGAGTTCGGGGCCGGCAAGGTGGCGCTCAAACGGGTCGGTCAGCCTGCGGACATCGCACCGGCCTACGTCTATCCGGCCAGCGACGAGTCGAGCTTCGTCACCGGGGCGGAACTCGCCGTCGACGGTCGCGCCACGGCCACACACGCCTTCGGTGGGTGACCGGTCAGCGCAGGATCAGCTTGACCGCGGTCTCGAGGTGCTCGGTGACCTGCTCGGCCGTGATGCGCCCGGTCACCCACGCGACGAGCGAGGCCAGCCAGACGTCGCTGATCACGCGGGCGACGGCGATCTCGTGATCGGTCGGCTCGGCGCCTTCGACGTACTGGTCACCCTGCAGGGCGCGGTTGAGCATCGTGGTGAGCCTCAGCCCGACCACGTGGATCTCGCCGGCGACACTGGCGTCGGCGAACATGAACGCGCGTGTCAGCGCCTCGGTCAGGTGGGGCTCGCGCTGCAAGCCGCGAGTGGCCCGGGTGAGCACGTAGGTGACCCGGTCGGCAGGGTCCTCGCCCGGGATGGGACGCCGGCCCAGGCTGACGTCGGTCTCCTCGAACTGGCGGGCCAGCGCGGAGACAAGCAGGTGGATCTTCGAGGGGAAGTAACGGTATAGCGTGCCGAGGGCGACATCGGCCGACTCCGCGACCGCGCGCATCTGGACGGCCTCGAACCCGCCCTTGGAGGCCAGGGAGGTGGTGGCGTCGAGAATCCGCCGTCGGCGGTCACGCTGCGCGGCAGACCCGAGATCCTCATAGGTGAGTGAGCTCACGGTGGCCAAGATCTCAACCTCCCGGACGTGATTTCTTCGGCGCCGACCCGGAGACTTGGCCTTCGGACCTGCGGCAACAGGCTAACAGTGGGGTCCGGCATAATAGAAACACGTTCCAGTTACGAACTGGAGGTCCCGCTCCGGCGCCCCCACCGGAATCGAACCAGGAAGGCGCCTCTTGCGCATCGCACTCTTGTCCTACCGGAGCAAGCCGCACTGCGGCGGCCAGGGCGTCTACCTCCGGCACCTCAGCCGCGAGCTGGTCGCTCTCGGACACTCCGTCGAGGTCTTCTCCGGCCAGCCCTATCCCGAGCTCGACGAGGGCGTGACCCTGACCAAGGTGCCCAGCCTCGACCTCTACCGCGAGCCCGACCCCTTCCGTACGCCGTGGCCCTCGGAGATCCGCGACCTGATCGACGTGGAGGAGGTGCTGACCATGTGGACGGCCGGCTTCCCCGAGCCGAAGACCTTCTCCAGGCGCGCCGCCCGTCTGCTGCGCGACCGGTTGGGGGAGTTCGACATCGTCCACGACAACCAGGTGCTCGGCTACGGGATGCTCGAGATCGCCGAGATGGGGTTCCCGCTGATCACCAGCATCCATCACCCGATCACCTTCGACCGCCGGATCGACATCGAGGCAGCAACCACGCGTCGCAAGAGGCTCACCCTGCGTCGGTGGTACGGCTTCTTGAAGATGCAGGGCAAGGTCGCCCGTCGGGTCGGCAAGATCCTGACGGTGTCCGAGTCCAGCCGGCGCGACATCATCACCGACTTCGGTGTGGACCCGGCCGAGCTCCAGGTCATTCCGCTCGGTGTCGACGAGGTGTTCGGTCCGCCGACCCAGCCCCGGGTGCCCGGCCGGCTGGTGGCAATGGCCAGCGCGGACGCGCCCATGAAGGGCATCGCCACCCTGCTCGAGGCGTTCGCGAAGCTGCGCACCGAACGTGACCTCGAGCTGGTGCTGGTGACCAGGCCCACCCCGGGTGGCCGCACGGAGAAGCTGATCGACCGGCTCGGCATCTCCGGGCACGTCAGGTTCGTCAGTGGCATCAGCGACCCCGAGCTGGCCACGCTGATGGGCTCCGCCGAGATCGCCTGCGTGCCCTCGCTCTACGAGGGCTTCTCGCTGCCCACAGCCGAGCTGATGGCCTGTGAGACCCCCCTGGTCGTCAGCCGCGCCGGCGCGATCCCCGAGGTGGTGGGGCCGGACGGCGAGTGCGCCGACCTCGTCCCGCCGGGAGACGTCGGCGAGCTCGCGACCGCGATAGCGGCCATGCTCGACGACCCCGACCGCCGCGCGCGCATGGGCCGGGCGGGTCGCCGACGGGTCCTCGAGCTGTTCACCTGGCACGCGGTCGCCGCGGCCACTGCCACGGCGTACGCCGAAGTCATCGCACGCAGCTCCAACTCATCCGCCGACACCGTTCCGAGCACCGAGGAGACCACCAGTGCTGACCGTTGACTTCCACCGACTCGGCCTGCGGCCGGGTGACCGCGTCATCGACATGGGCTGCGGAGCGGGCCGTCACGCCTTCGAGATGTACCGCCGTGGCGCCGACGTGATCGCGTTCGACCAGGATGGCGACGAGCTGGCCCAGGTGCTGGAGCTGTTCGGTGCGATGAAGGAGGCCGGTGAGGTCCCCGAAGGAGCCGAGGCCGACATCAAGGAGGGAGACGCGCTGGCCCTGCCGTTCGCCGACGGCGAGTTCGACCGGGTGGTCGCCTCCGAGGTGCTCGAGCACATCCCCGCCGACATCCAGGCGATCGAGGAGCTCGTCCGGGTGTTGCGCCCGGGCGGCACGATGGCGGTCACGGTGCCGCGTTGGCTCCCGGAGATGGTCTGCTGGAAGCTCTCTGAGGACTACCACAACGTCCCGGGGGGACACATCCGGATCTACTCCGACAAGGAGCTGGTCGGCAAGCTCGTCAATGCCGGCATGGTCTTCGAGGGCAAGGACCACGCCCACGGCCTGCACTCCCCCTACTGGTGGCTCAAGTGCGCCGTCGGGGTCACGAACGACGACAACCGGCTCGTGAAGGCCTATCACCAGGTCCTGGTCTGGGACATCATGCGGGCGCCGCGCTGGAGCACGCTGACCCGCGGCGCGGAGAAGGTGCTCAATCCGTTGATCGGCAAGAGCATGGTGCTCTATCTCCGCAAGCCCGCATGAGCCCGCGGGAGCAGGGCGCCCATGACATCCCGTCCGTGACGGGAGTGCTGACCAGCGCCCAGGTGGCGCAGACCGCCGCCTCGATCGCCGCGATGCAGGAGCCGGACGGTGCCGTGCCCTGGACCGTCGGCGAGCACGTCGACGTCTGGAACCACGTCGAGGCCGCGATGGCGATGCTGGTTGCCGGTCAGGTGGAGGCGGCCGAGGCGGCGTACGACTGGTGCGTGCGCCACCAGCGTCACGACGGGACCTGGGCGATGAGGATCGTCGCCGGCGTCGTGGAGGACCCCAGCGGCGAGACCAACATGTCCGCCTACCTCGCGGTCGGCGTGTGGCACCACTGGCTGCTGCGGCGCGACCTGGCCTTCGTGGAGCGGCTCTGGCCGACCGTACGCCGGGCGCTGGACTTCGTGGTCGGCATGCAGCTGCCCTTCGGCGGGATCGCCTGGTCCCAGGAGTGGGACGAGCACGGTCCTGCCAGGGTCAACCGGGATGCGCTGCTGGCCGGGTCCTCGAGCATCTACCAGTCGCTGCGGGCAGGGGTGGCGATCGCCGAGTTGGTGGGGGACGCCCAGCCGGAGTGGGAGCTGGCCGGCGGACGTCTCGGTCACGCCGTGCGTGAGCACCGCGACCGGTTCCTGGACAAGTCCACGTTCTCGATGGACTGGTACTACCCGGTGCTCGGTGGCGCCGTCCGCGGCCAGGCCGGGATCGAGCTGATCGAGTCGCGCTGGGAGACCTTCGTCGAGCCCGGCCTCGGGATCCGGTGTGTCGACGCCAACCCTTGGGTGACCGGCGCAGAGACCTGCGAGCTGGTGATGGCGCTGGACTGTCTCGACGACCACCCTCGCGCGCTCCAGCTGTACGCCGACATGCAGCACCTGCGGCACGAGAACGGCAGCTACTGGACCGGTTACGTCTTCCCCGACGACGTGAACTGGCCGGGGGAGCAGACGACCTACACGGCTGCCGCCGTGATCCTGGCGGCCGACGAGCTCTCCCGCACCTCGCCCGCCTCGGGGATCATGCGAGGCGAGACGCTGGCCACGCCGTTCCAGGAGATCGGGCTGGAGTGCGGCTGCGCCGAGCACCGCTCGGATGAGGCCTCAGCCGACGTGCTCTCCCGCCGCGCCTGAGACCCGGGTCAGCACCCGCATCGAGCCCACCGTCCCGGCCGGCTCGAAGGCACCGCTCGCGACCGCGCGCTGCCAGATGTGGAACGGCGCCTGTCCGCCGTCCTCGGCACGCTCGAAGACGTCGTGGATCACCAGCGCGCCACCCGGCAGCACCCAGTGGGCGAAACCGGAGTAGTCGCTCTGTGCGGCCTTCTCAGCATGGCCACCGTCGATGAACAGCAGCGACAACGGCGTGCGCCAGTGAGCTGCGACCGTGGTCGATCGTCCGACGACCGCCACCACCTCGTCCTCGAGGCCGGCCAGTGCGATGGTGCGTCGGAACACCGGGAGGGTGTCCATCACCCCGAGCTCGGCGTTGACCAGGGTGGGGTCGTGGTGCTCCCAGCCGGCCTGGTTCTCCTCCGAGCCCCGGTGGTGGTCCAGGGTGAACAGCACGCTGCCAGCCGCGCGGGCCGCGGCGCCGAGGTAGATCGCCGACTTCCCGCAGTAGGTGCCGACCTCCAGGCCGGGTCCGGCATCGAGGTGCTCGATGGCGGTCGCGAACAGGAAGTCGCCCTCGTCCTCGGGCATGAACCCCTTGGCCGAGCAGGCATGGGCGAGGAGGTCTTCGGGGAGCTGCGTCACGGGCGGCAGCCTAGGTGCTCCCCCTCCCGCCGACCCGTCGCATCTGAAAGAAAACCCACCGCCGACCCGTCGCATCTGAAAGAGCGCTGCTTTCAGATGCGACGGGTCGGCGTGCTCTGGGGTACCGAGGATCGGGTTGCCGTCGGCCGGGCAGGCGCCAGGCCCGGAGTCGAGTGTGGCCAAGCTGGTCGGCGTACGTAGCCGTCAGGACTCGGCCGAGCTGGTCGTCACCCTCCTCGGTGACCGGCTGTTCAGCGGCGACGACCTCGCGAGGCAGTCGTTGCACGAGCAGCTGTTGACCAGGTGTCTCTCGATCGCCGGCGGCACCACTCAGGTGCTGCGCAACGTGGCCGGCGAGCGGATCCTGGGACTACCCCGCGGCTGAGGCCCGCTCGGTCTGCGCGCTCGCCCAGCGCGCGCGGTGGTGCAGCAGCCAGCGCTCGACGGCCCTGATCGCGTGGTGGCTGCGGATCGAGCCGAACACCTCGAAGGCGTGCTGCGTCCCGGGGAACTCGGCGTAGGTGACGGTCGATGTCGACTCCGCCCGCAGCTTCTCCACGAAGGCGCGAGCCTGGCGGACGTCGACCAGCGAGTCGTTGGCACCGTGCAGCACGAAGAAGTCGGGTGCGTCGGTGGAGACCCGGGCCAGCGGCGAAGCCTTGACGAAGTCCTCGAGATCGGTGGCCGGGTTCTTCTTGAACACGCGCGGGCCGAGGAAGTAGTCGCGCATCATCACCGCCGACTTCTCCCCGGTGAGACCCGCCAGGTCGTAGACGCCGTAGAACGGGACGCAGCCGGCGACGCTGGTGTCCGCACTCTCGAAGCCGGGCTGGTACTCCGGCTCGTCCGGGGTGAGGGCAGCCAGGGCAGCCAGGTGGCCACCGGCGCTGCCCCCGGTGATGACGAGGTACGACGGGTCCCCGCCGTAGGCGGCGATGTTCTCCCGCGTCCAGGCGATCGCCTTCTTCACGTCGATGATGTGCGCCGGGAACGGATGCTTCGGCGCCAGCCGGTAGTTCATGGCGACACAGATCCAGCCCCGCTGTGCCATCCGGTTCATCAGGAGGAGGCCCTGATGCTCCTTGGTGCCGATCGTCCAGCCGCCACCGTGAACCTGCACCAGGACCGGTGCGTTCTCGAGGTCGACGCCGTGCGGGCGGTAGATGTCGAGCCGGGCACGCTTGCCGCCCGCGGTGTAGTTGATGTCGCGGATGACCTCCACGTCGGGCTTGGCCATCTTGAAAGGGCGGGCCAGCTCGCGCACGCGGGTTCTCAGGTCCTCCGCTTCAGGCGGCTCCTCCAGCTCTTCGAGGTAGTCCTCGCCCAGACCGTCGCGCAGGTTGGTCTCGACGTGGCTGGCGGTGCGGTTCGCGTTCGCGATCAGGTAGGTCAGCCCGCCAGCGGTGACAGCTGCCAGGGCGAGTCCGCTCCTGCTGGCGTGGCCGGTGCGCCTGCGGCGTACGGTCAGCTCGCTCACGGAGTCCACCAAGGTCGCGGCCAGCAGCTGCGGGGCGAGCTCGCCGACCAGCCACCCCGCGAAGAACGCCGGGATCTGGGCGGCGCGCCCACGCACGGGACGCAGTGCGTTGGCGGTGAGCGCGGCGGCGACGATCTGGCGACGGCGATAGGGCATGACGTGCAGGTTACTGCGGGGTCACGGACATCTAGGTGTGGCATGCGTGACCGTCCAAAAGTAGAACGTGTTCTGGAAATGTACCTAGAATCGGCCCGTGGAACGCCTCGGGGGTCTCGATGCCGAGCGGGCCTTGCTTGAGCTTGCGGTGGAACATCGGGACTCCGGATATCCGGCGCGCGCGACCGATTTCTCCAAGGAGTTGGGCCGCTCCGAGCTCCAGCTGTCCTGCGAGGCCACGCTGGCCGCGCTGGCAGATGCCGGGCTGGCCCCGTCGGACGTCGACGGGCTGGTCACGTTCACGATGGACAGCAGCTCGGAGATCGCCCTCGCCCGCGAGCTCGGCATTGGCGACCTGCGCTTCTACAGCAGGATGAGCTGTGGCGGCGGCGCCACCTGTGCGACGGTCCAGCAGGCGGCGAGCGCGGTCGCGACCGGCGTCGCCGACGTGGTGGTCCTGGTCCTACCCGCACGGCTGCCCACGCCGGCTGCGACGGTGGCGATGCAGGCGTGCCGCTACATGCACGAGTAGGGCGCGACCTCGGCCGACCTCGGCACCGTGGCCGTGGCCGACCCGCTGTGCCTGCTCGACTGCTGCCCGGAGAGCGACGGCGCCGTCGCGCGCGAGCTGTGGCGCCAGTCCGGTCTCCTGCACCAGGACATCGCCACGGCGGTGCTCCACGACCACACTTCACGCCGTACGTGCTGATGCGCGCGGATCTGCCGTTCGGCCTCGGCGATGCCGTTCATGCCGTGGACGTAGGCCTCGCCCAGCTGACCGCCCTGCGTGTTCAAGGGCAGGCACGCCGTCAACCAGGTCGAGGACGCTCACCACGTCCTCGTCACCGCAGGCACCGGGGTGCCGACGTCAGGCCTGATCCTCAGTAGCACCTGACGGGGGAGGAGCTGCGGGCCGTTAGACTCAGCCGCTGTGCCCGCTCAGGCGGGCACGAGGCAACCAGACCCCGATCTGCGAAGGCGCGATTACCGGATGGCAACGACGAACGACCTGAAGAACGGCATGGTGCTCAACCTCGACGGCCAGCTCTGGCAGGTCATGTGGTTCCAGCACCACAAGCCGGGCAAGGGCGGCGCGGTCGTGCGCAGCAAGCTGCGGAGCATCAGCTCGGGCAAGACGGTGGATAAGACGTTCAATGCAGACGTCAAGGTCGAGATCGCCAACGTCGACAAGCGGACGATGCAGTACCTCTACAACGACGGCACCTCGTTCGTGTTCATGGACACCGGCACCTACGAGCAGCTCGAGGTTCCCCCGGAGGTCGTGGGCGATGCCACGAACTTCATGCTCGAGAACCAGGAGGCGATGGTCGCCACCAACGAGGGGGCCGTGCTCTACATCGAGCTCCCGGCCTCGGTCGAGCTCGAGGTCAAGTACACCGAGCCCGGGTTGCAGGGGGACCGCTCCACCGGCGGCACCAAGCCGGCCACCCTCGAGACCGGGCACCAGATCAACGTGCCGTTGTTCATCACCACTGGCGAGCGGATCAAGGTCGACACCCGGGACTCGTCGTACCTGGGCCGCGTCAGCAACTGATGCCGTCGCCACGTGGTCGCGTCGGGGGGACCCGATGAGCGCCCGATCCAAGGCGCGCAAGCGCGCCCTCGACCTGCTCTACGCCTCAGAGATGCGTAACCGCTCGACCGACGAGGCGCTGGAGCAGCAGTCGAACGCCGGACCGATCAACGACTACACCGTGGTGCTCGTCCAGGGCGTGACCGAGCACCGCGAACGTCTGGACGAGGTGATCTCCACCTACGCCCAGGGCTGGAGCCTGGACCGGATGCCGGCCGTGGACCGCAACGTGCTGCGGATGGCGACCTTCGAGGTGCTCTACGTCGACGACGTCCCCAGTGCGGTCGCGGTCTCAGAGGCCTTGAACCTGGTGCGCGACCTGTCCACCGACGAATCGCCGGCCTTCGTGAACGGGGTGCTGGGAAACATCGTCCGGGACCGCGAATCGTTGGCCCCCTGAGCTGGCGAGTCCGGCAGGATGGGTGCGTGACTTCCGACCCCGAGCAGGCACCCGTCCCCATTCCGGCTGGTTTCCCGCACGGATGGACCGTCCGGATCCCCACGCTCGCCGATCTCGACGTGCTCGTCGAGCTTCGTGGGGCAGACCGGCTGGCGCAGACCGGCTCGGCCTCCGTGAACCGCGAGGCCATCGAGTCCGAGGTGGCCGGCCCGGCCTCCTGGACCCGGCGTCAGCTGCTGGCTGTCGACCCCGATGGCTGCCCCCGTGGCTGGATGAGCGTGCACGACCGGGCCGCGAGGCGCACCATGGTCGCCCTGTACCTCGACCGGTCGGTCGTCGAGGCGACTGCCATCGCCGCCGGGCTCTACGCCTGGGCCGAGGGGCAGGCGCGCGAGATCTCCGCCCTGCGCGGGGCGACGGAGACCAGGCTGGACGCCAGCCCGTTCGCCGAGGACACCGTCCAGCAGCAGTGGCTGGCCGAGGCGGGCTACTCCAAGCGCCGCACCTGGCCGCAGATGACCCGCCCCGTCACCCCGGATGAGGCGACGTCGCTCCCGGCTCCCCGCGAGGGGGTCACCATCCGCCGCGTCGCCAGCCACGAGAACGGGCTCCCCGTCGCCGGTGACCTGCACCTCGTGCACGAGATGCTCGAGGCGTCCTTCGCGGACCACTTCAACTCCTACCGGGAGAGCTTCCCCGAGTTCGTGCAGCGCCTCCGCGAGGACCCTGGTCATCGTTGGGACCATTGGTGGCTCGCGTTCGTCGAGGGAGACGACGGTGAGCCACTCGCCGCGGGTGCCCTGGTCGGCACGGTGCTGGGGGAGAACGCCGCTGGCCACGCGGGAAGCTACATCGAGTACATCGGCGTACACCGCCACGCACGCGGCCGGGGTGTGGCCAAGGCGCTGCTGCACGCCGTGATCGCCGACGCTGCCGAGCGGGGCCGCGACCGCGTCGGCCTCGAGGTCGACGCCGACTCGCCGACCGGCGCCGACGGCCTCTACTTCGCGATGGGCTGGAAGACCGACTACGTCCTCGAGTCGTGGTTCAAGGAACTGGTGTTCGCGCAGTGAGCGACACCGAGCGGGTCGGAAGAGAGGCCGAGCAGAGCGACTGGCTGGATCATGCCGTCCGGGTCGGCCTGGTGGCCTACGGCCTGGTGCACCTGCTGATCGGCTGGCTCGCCGTACAGCTCGCCCTCGGTGACCGTGAGGGGGAGGCCAGCGCCAAGGGTGCGTTGAGTGAGCTGTCCCAGCAACCCTTCGGCGGGACCCTGGTGTGGGCCGTCGCCATCGGCATGTTGCTCCTGGTGGTGTGGCGGCTGATCGAGGCGGCCTTCGGGCACCGCGAGGAGCGCGACGCCACCCGACTCCGCAAGCGGTTGGGCTCGGTGCTCAAGGCGGCCATCTACGGCGCCCTGGGTCTCACCGCGCTGAACGTGGCGATCGGCTCCGGCGGCTCCGGCGGTGGATCGCAGGGGATGACCGCGAAGCTGATGGGCCTTCCGGGCGGTCAATGGATCGTGGTCGCTGTCGGCCTGGCCGTCGTGGGGTACGCCGCGGCCCTGGTCCGGCGCGGCTGGACCGAGAAGTTCGCCGAGAACCTCGACGCGGAGGGGAAGGTCGGATGGAGCGGTGCCGGCTACCTGATGCTCGGCAAGCTCGGCTACGTCGCCAAGGGCGTCGCGCTCGCGATCGTCGGCGGGCTGTTCTGCTACGCCGGGGCAACCCACGACGCCGAGGAGTCGGGAGGGCTGGACCAAGCGCTGCAGAAGGTCCTCGAGCAGCCGTTCGGTCCCTACCTGCTGATCGCGATGGGTGTGGGCATCGCCAGCTACGGGCTGTTCTGCTTCGCCCGGGCCAGGCACCTCGACCGGTGAACCCGTGCTGACCCGTTGCGCCGCCTCCGGCCGGCGCGAACGCGGGCCCGGCGCTAGCACATGGAATCTCCCCGAACAGCAGTTCGGTGACGTCCTTGCCCGCGGACTAGACCGGATCAGCGCTGTGCACGACAAGTCCGTTATGGGCGAATAATCTTGTCTTGTTGGTATTCCAACAAGGGGAAGGGCACCCAAAGCGCCCTTTGTCAGGAGATGGGCCGGATGTCACCCACAGCAGCACGCAGGATCGTTGCCGCGTTCGGTGTCGCGGCTCTCGCCGCCACCCTCTCGCCCGCCCCCGCACATGCGGGTCTGCTCGATCCCGTGCAGCCCGTGCTGGGAACCGTCCTGGACCCCGTGCTCGGGGCCGTTACTGCGATCACCGGCGACCTGGTTCCCACGGGGTGGCTCTACGACGGCACGGCCACCTCGATGAGTGAGGTCCGTTCGGCGATCGGTGCGGACGCTCTCTGGACCCGGGGCTACACCGGAGCAGGCATCGGCGTCGCTCTGGTGGACACCGGCGTCGTTCCCGTCCCCGGTCTCACCTCGGGCAACGTGACCAACGGAGCCGACCTCTCGTTCGAGAGCCAGTCGCCGCAGCTCCGGCATCTCGACACGTTCGGCCACGGAACCCACATGGCAGGGATCATCGCCGGACGCACGCCCCGTGGCTTGCTGGACCTCGACAAGTTCCAGGGGGTCGCGCCCGACGCACAGCTGACCAGCCTGAAGGTGGCAGCCAGCGACGGCGCGGCTGACGTCTCGCAGGTCGTCGCCGCCATCGACTGGGTCGTGGAGCACCGCAACGACAACCCCAGGAAGCCGATCCGGGTGCTCAACCTCTCCTACGGCACCGATGGAACCCAGGACTACCGGGTCGACCCGCTCACGCACGCCGTCGAGAACGCGTGGCGAGCCGGCATCGTGGTGGTCGTCTCGGCCGGCAACAACGGGTCGGACGCAGCCCGGTTGAACAACCCCGCCTACGACCCTTTCGTCATCACCGTCGGCTCCTCGGACACACGCGGCACCAGTGCCGCGACCGACGACGTCGTTCCCGCCTTCTCCAGCCGGGGTGACGCCAGTCGACGTGTGGACGTGACCGCCCCCGGTCGGTCGATCGTGTCCCTCCGCGACCCGGGCGCCTACCTCGACTCCGCGCACCCCGGCGCCCGCTCCGGCAGCGCGCTGTTCAAGGGCAGCGGCACCTCGCAGTCGGCCGCGGTGGTGTCAGGCGCGGTGGCCCTCCTGCTCCAGCACCGTCCGGAACTCACCCCGGACCAGGTCAAGGCGCTGCTGCGAGGGACCGCCTCGGCCATGCCGTTGGCGGACGCCGCCGGACGTGGTGCTGGTGCGATCAACGTGGCCGCCGCTGCCAGGGGCACCGCCCCGTCCGCCGTGCAGCTGTACGCCCCGTCCCAGGGCACTGGTTCCCTCGAAGCCGCGCGCGGCACCTCGCACGTCGCCGACGGTGATGTCGAGCTGAGAGGTGAGCGCGACATCCTGGGACCCTGGAACGCCGCCAAGTGGGCCAGCGCCAGCAGCGTCCAGGGATCCTGGGTGGGCGGCAAGTGGAACGGCCGTGACTGGACCTCGAGCTGCTGGTGCGGCTCTTCGTGGGCCGGCTCGTCGTGGGAGGGCCGTTCGTGGGCCGGGCGCTCGTGGGCCGGGGACGACTGGGCCGGCCGCTCGTGGGCCGGGCGCAGCTGGGCTGGCCGCTCGTGGGCCGGGGACGACTGGGCCGGCCGCTCGTGGGCCGGGCGCAGCTGGGCTGGGCGGAGCTGGGCGTAGTGGCCGTGAACCGAGCGGGTTCGAGCCCGCGATGAGCAGCAGATGACGCCGGGACGCGACCGGGCCATCTGGGGGTTCATCGTCGTGCTGGCCCTCGCCGCCACCGCGGTGCACGTGTTCGGCGTGCTCCCGCTCGTGAGCGACGCCCGGGCCGGGTCCTGGACGTGGCCACTGGCTGTGGCCGTCGCCTTCATGGCCGCGGAGCTGCTTCCGGTGCACGTCCGACTGGGGCGGGAGGCCTACGCCTTCTCCATGATGGAGCTCCCACTCGTGGTCGGCCTGTACTTCGTGCGTCCGGATCTGTTGGTTGCTGCCCGCGTGCTGGGCTCCCTGCTCGCCTTCGTCGTGAAGCAGAAGGCGCCCCAGAAGCTGGCCTTCAACTGTGCCCTGTTCGCGCTGGAGACCGCAGTGGCCGTGACCGTGTGGCACCTGGTGCTGGGCGTTGCCGACCCGCTGGGGCCGAGGGGATGGTTGGCCACCCTGGCCACGGCCCTCCTGATCAGCACCTTGAGCTCGGTGATGGTCAGCATCGTGATCACGATCGCGACGGGCGACATGCCCAACGTGTTCCGTGCCGTGCTCGGTCTCGGGCAGCTTGGCGACGTGGCCAACGCCTGCTTCGCCCTGGTGGCGGTCTACATCCTGGCCGCCGACTGGCGCGCGGGCTGGCTGCTGGCAGTCCTCGGCTCGGTGCTGCTGTTCGCGTACCGCTCCTACGAGGGCGTCAGGCAGCGCTCGGAAAGCCTCGAGCACGTCAACCGTTTCACCGAGCTCGTGGGGCGCGAGGTGGAGCTCGATGCCGTGGTGCGGACCGTGCTGGTCCAGGTGCGCGAGTCGTTCGAGGTCGCGTCGGCACATCTCCGGCTGCACCACGAGGACGGGTCCACCCGAGACTGGTGTCTCGACGGTCCGGACCTCTCCGTGGGTCGTTCCGTGCTGGTCTCTGCCCTGTCGGGCGACCTGTCCGACCTCGCTGGGGACAGGTCGGAGGGGGACTCCCGTCAACAGCTGAGCGAGCCCCTGCTGGTGCCTCGCCGGCCGCGTGAGCCGCACCTGCAGGTGCTGCTGGAGCGCCTAGCGGTCAAGGACTGTGCGT
Organism: uncultured Actinomycetota bacterium; assembly: GCA_963781335.1. GTDB lineage: Bacteria > Actinomycetota > Actinomycetes > Propionibacteriales > Nocardioidaceae > Marmoricola. The sequence goes on from CAWAFS010000012.1 coordinate 107,532, forward strand.
TGGTGCCACTGCGCAGCGAGGGCCGGGCGGTCGGGAGCCTGGTGGTCGCCGACAAGCTCGGCGACGTAGAGACCTTCACCGGCGCCGACCTGAGGCAGCTCAGCGCGCTGGCCAACCACGCCGCAGTGGCCATCGACAACGCGCTGCGTGCCCACCAGATCATCGCGCAGGCCAAGGAGCGTGAGCGCCTGGCGATGTACGACGAGCTCACCGGCCTGGCCAACCGCAGGCTGCTCGGCATCCGGATCAACGAGGCACTCGCCCAGGGTGGCGTGTCCTTGCTGCTGCTCGACCTGGACCGGTTCAAGGAGGTCAACGACACGCTCGGCACCGAGGTCGGCGACCGGCTGCTGTACCTGGTCGCGGAGCGCCTGGTCGAGTCGGTGGGCGACGAGGCGCTGGTGGCCCACTGCGGTGCAGACGAGTTCGCGGTCGTGCTCCCCGGCTGCGACGACCTCCGGGCGACCACCAGTGCCTCCCTTCTCCAGGAGGCTCTCGAGCGCCCGTTCGACCTCGACGGCATCCCGGTCGGGGTCGGGGTGAGCATGGGGGTCGCTGTGGCACCGAAGGGAGCCGACAGCGGCACTGCGCTTCGCTGGGCCGATCTCGCGATGCATGCAGCCAAGACTCACCGCACCGGGGTGGAGGTGTTCCGCCCCGAGCTCGACCAGCAGGACGCCTCGAAGCTGGGGTTGCTGGCAGACCTGCGCAGCGCCGTCGCCACCAGCGCCCTGGAAGTGCACTACCAGCCCAAGGTGGATCTGGCGACCGGCCGGATGCTCGGTGTCGAAGCCCTGGCCCGGTGGGTCCATCCCACGCACGGCGCTGTTGGCCCGGACGAGTTCATCCCCCTGGCCGAGCACAGCTCCTTGATCACCCCGCTGACCATGCTGGTGCTCCGCACTGCGCTGCGCGACTGTGCGGCCTGGCAGAAGGCGCTCGGCAGCCCGTTCGGTGTCGCCGTGAACATCTCGCCGCGCAGCCTCCTGGAGCCCGGCTTCGTCGACTCGGTCTCACGCGCCCTGGTGTACGCGGGGGTGCTGGCCGGGGACCTGACCCTCGAGATCACCGAGACCAGCCTGATGCAGGACCCGCACCGGGCCATGGCCGCTCTGCACACCCTCAGTGGCCTTGGCATCCGGTTGTCGGTGGACGACCTGGGGACCGGCTACTCCTCCCTGGCCTATCTTCAGCGACTCCCGGTCGACGAAGTGAAGATCGACCAGAGCTTCGTCGCCTCGTTCCCGGACCCGGCCGCCCAGGCAGTGGTGGGTGCGATCGTGGATCTCGGTCACCGGCTCGGTCACCGCGTGGTCGCCGAGGGGGTCGAGGACAGGGAGGCCTTTGCCCAGCTCCACGAGCTCGGCTGTGACGTGGCACAGGGCTACTGGCTCGGCCGGCCGGTGCCTGCCTCCCGTCTGTCCGAGATGCTCGCGAGCTGGACCCCCCCGGAAGTCCGAGGCAGGCTGCGTCAGGTCAACTGAGCCGACCGTCCGGCTCGGGCCCCGGTCGCTTCTCGCCGGTCGCTAGCATCGCCGACGTGAGCCACTCCGAGATCCCGCGCCGTGCGTCCGCACGTCGCGACCGGTTCACCGGCTCCATCACCGGCCTCGGGTCCACGAGTGGTGTGCGCGTGGTGGTCGGGAGGTGGGAGGAGTCCCCACTCGGGACGTTCGCCGACGTGATGCTGGCCGAGCCCGACGGCACCCGGGTGCTGCTCGCGCCCAGCCAGGAGGTGGCCGAGTTCGTCTCCTCGACCTACCGCTTCGACCGGGTCGAGATCGGTCCCGTGAGCGTGCTGGACCGCGCGGACGGGCAGCACGTCATCGCCCCGGGTCTCGATCTGACCCTCGTCGCCGGCAGCAGGCTGCCGCTCGGGTGGCTGCTGCGACTGGTGCCGCGTCGGTTGGCCACGGCCCCCGCCTGGGCGAGGTTGACCGACCCGGTCGCTCGGGTGCTCCTGCGCGGCGTACGCACCAGGGGGACCGCGGGCAACGGACGCCGCGAGTACTACGGCGCCACCGACCTGCACCGGATCAGCGGACTGTCCGGGTCCTGGGCCGGCACCGACCTCGGCTCGCTGGCTCCGGTGTCCCCGGACCCGGCCTTCGGCTTCGGGTCGACCCCGCGACGCCCCTCGGTGACGGCGCTCGTCACCACCGTCGAGTCGTCCTGAGCAGACTCCACGCGACCCCCGGTCCGGGACGGCGATGCTTGGATGGTGCCCATGACGACTAGCTGTGACGTGGTGGTGATCGGCCTCGGCCCCGGGGGCGAGGCGACGGCGACCGAGCTGGCCAGGGCCGGGCTCTCGGTGGTGGGGGTGGACGAGCGTCTCGTCGGGGGTGAGTGCCCCTACTACGGCTGCATCCCGAGCAAGATGATGATCCGCGCGAGCGACGCCCTGGCCGAGGCGGCCCGCATCTCTGGTCTCGCCGGTGCCGCGGACGTGCAGCCCGACTGGGGCACGGTGGCGACCCGGATCCGCGACGAGGCGACCGACGACTGGGACGACCAGGTCGCGGTCGACCGCCTCGAGCAGGCCGGGGTGCGGTTCGTGCGAGGTCATGCGCGACTGGTCGGTGGGCGTGCGGTCGAGGTGGACGGCGAACGGTACGAGGCCTCCCGCGGAGTGGTGCTCAACCCGGGAACCGCGCCGGCGCTTCCCCCGATCGAGGGGCTCGAGGGGACGCCCTACTGGACCAACCGCGAGGTGGTGCGGATCGAGTCGGTGCCGGGCTCGCTGATCGTGATCGGCGGTGGAGCCATCGGGGCCGAGATCGCGCAGGCGGTCTCGCGCTTCGGCAGCCGCGTGACCGTGCTGGATCTCGCGGACCGGATCCTGGCTCCCGAGGAGCCGGAGGCAAGTGCTCTGGTCGCCGACGTCTTCGCGAAGGAGGGCATCCAGGTGCTCACCGGGGTGAGCATCGACTCGGTCGCCTACGAGGACGGTCGCTTCCGAGTGGTCGTGGACGGGCAGAGTCTCGACGCCGAGAAGCTGCTCGTGGCGGCCGGACGGCGGCCCAACCTGGCCGATCTGGGCCTGGAGACCGTCGGGCTGGATCCAGCCGCGAGGGGGGTCGAGGTCGACGACCGCATGCGCGCGCGCGAGGGGATCTGGGCCATCGGGGACGTCACCGGCAAGGGTGCGTTCACGCACATGTCGATGTACCAGTCTGCGGTCTGCGTCCGCGACATCCTGGGTCAGGACGGACCACCCGCGGACTACCGGGCAGTCCCGCGGGTCACCTTCACCGACCCCGAGGTCGGATCGGTCGGCATGACCGAGCAGCAGGCGCGCGACGCCGGCCTCACGGTCCGGGTCGGGCAGACCGACCTGGCCTCCTCGACTCGCGGCTGGATCGCCAAGGCGGAGGGGTTGGTGAAACTGGTCGAGGACGCCGACCGGGGGGTGCTCGTCGGGGCCACGACGGTCGGGCCCAGCGGAGGGGAGATGCTGGGACTGGTCACCACCGCGATCCACGCCGAGGTGCCGACCGAGACGTTGCGATCGATGATCTACGCCTACCCCACCTTCCACCGCGCCATCGAGGACGCGCTCGGCCAGATCGGCTGAGCTCAGAGCACCAGACGCCGCGCGTGCAGCTCGTCGTACGCCGGACGACAGGTGTTGGCGACGGCGGCGTCGTGCTGGTTCAGCTCGACGGTGCGCGGGCGCCACTCCTCGAACCCGGTGGAGCGGGCCACGGCGTCGTACCAGTGGGGCGCCCACACACCGTCGGAGTCCCGGGTCCCCGCGGGCCAGTGCAGCATCCGGTCGGTGAAGGCGATGCCCACCCAGTCGCACAGCCATCGCAGATGGAGCTCCGGCTCGCGGAGGAAGTCGCCGGCGTCGATCACAGGCGTGCCCTCCGGGAGCGCCTCGTGGAGCGGCACCTGCTGCAGCAGGCCGATGTCCTCGGGCTCACAGGACTCGCGCGAACGCACGTATGAGGCGACCACCTCGCTCGGGTCGCGGATGAGCAGGACGTTTCGCAAGGTCGCCGTCCAGGCCAGCGACATGTCCTCGGCGACGTGGTGGGTCATCTGTTTGGAGTAGTGCACCGGCGCGCTCTGCTCCGTGGTCAGGGTCCGCACGACCACCTCCGGGTCCGTGGGCTGGGAGGCGATCACCTCCGCGCGGCCAGGGTGGTCGAGCCCGGTTCGCACCAGGTAGGCGGCGTAGAACGGCTCGTCGACGACGACCGTGTCGGGGCGGTTCTCCCACGCGCGCATCATCGCGGTCGAGATGTTGCGCGGCCCCGACCACACGGCCACGCGGACGGTCATCGTGCCTCCCGTCGGTCGATGTCGTCGCATACGTGCTGCTGGTAGAGCTCCTGCAGTCGGGTCACGACCGGACCGCGGGCACCGGACCCGATGGTGCGTCCGTCGACCACCCGCACGGGCACCACGCCGGCGAAGGTCCCGGTCACGAACGCCTCGCTCGCGTTGTAGACGTCGGTGAGGCTGAACGTGGTCTCCCGCGCAGGGATCCCGTTGGCCCGGCACACCTCGAGGACGTTGGCACGGGTGATGCCGCCGAGGCAGAACCGGCCGTCGGAGGTCCAGACCTCACCGCCGCGGGTGACGATGAAGAAGTGGGTGCTGTTGCAGGTCGCCACGAACCCGTGCGGGTCGAGCATCAGGGCCTCGTCCGCGCCGGCCGTGTAGGCCTGGATGCATGCCTGGATGTCGTTGAGCTTGCTGTGCGCGTTCAGCTTGGGGTCCAGGGTGTCCGGGGTGGCGCGTCGCACGTGGGTGGTGAACAGGGTGATGCCCTCGGTGACCGTGCTCGGGAGAGGCTCCTTGTGCTCGGCGATGATCACCACGGTGGCGGGGCCGATGGTCATGCGCGGGTCCTGATAGGGCGTGGACTTCACGCCGCGTGTCACCATCAGACGCACGTGCACGCCCTCGACCATGGTGTTGGCCCGGAGCGTCGCGTAGATCGCCTCGCTCAGCTCCTCGCGGCTCAGCCCGACGTCGAGCATCAATGCCCGCGCGCCCTCCTCGAGCCGGTCGAGGTGCAGCTCGAGGAACGCAGGATGGCCGCCACTGACCCGGAGCCCCTCCCAGACCCCGTCCCCGAGCACGAAGCCCGAGTCGAAGACCGAGACCATGGCTCGTTCCCGGGGCAGCAGCTCGCCGTTGACCCAGATCTTGATGCCTGAGTTGCGCGGGTCGTCGGAGTGGTCATGGGTGCCGGTCGCCATGCCCGCCACCCTAGGTCGACGAACTGCCGCGGTGAATGCTGGCGCGGATCTGTCCGGCTGCTAGTCTCACCGCGATCGACATCCTTTAACGAGCCGTCCTGTGAGGCGGAGAAGGAGGTCCGGTGCCGGTGGTTCCTGCCCAATCCGCATCTGTTCCGACAGCCCCAGGCGATCCGTCAGGCGTTCGCCCGTCCGATGGTCCAGCCGGCGCAGCACCCGATGGACGCGCCGTCCTCGACGCCCGTGACATCTCCCGGGCACTGACCCGCATCTCGCACGAGATCCTCGAACGCAACAAGGGTCTCGAGGACCTCGTCCTGCTGGGGATCCCCACCCGCGGCGTCCATCTCGCCCGGCGCATCTCCGAGCGCATCGCCAAGGTGGAGGGCGAGCAGGTCCCCCTCGGCACGCTCGACATCACGATGTACCGCGACGACCTGCGCAAGCAGCCCGCGCGCGGACCGCACCACACGGTGATGCCGCCAGGGGGTGTCGACGGAAAGGTGGTGGTCCTCGTGGACGACGTGCTGTTCTCCGGCCGGACCGTCCGCGCCGCACTGGACGCGATGAACGACCTCGGCCGGCCTGAGACCGTCCGGCTGGCCGTGCTCGTGGACCGCGGGCACCGTCAGCTGCCGATCCGCGCCGACCACGTCGGGAAGAACCTGCCCAGTTCACGCACCGAGCGCGTGATGGTGCGTCTCGAGGAGTCCGACGGGTACGACGAGGTCCGGATCGCCCCCATGGGAGAAACCGCATGAACAAGCACCTGCTCTCCATCGACGACCTCGGCGTGGACGACGTGGTGGCGCTGTTCGACACGGCAGCCGAGATGCACGACGTGCAGAACCGGTCGGTCAAGAAGCTTCCCGCGTTGCGCGGCCGCACGGTCGTGAACCTCTTCTTCGAGGACTCCACCCGGACCCGGTCGTCCTTCGAGATCGCTGGCAAGTGGCTCTCTGCCGACGTCATCAACGTCTCGGCGAAGGGTTCGAGCGTCAGCAAGGGCGAGAGCCTGCGCGACACCGTGCTGACCGTCGCCGCCATGGGGGTCGACGGGCTGGTGATCCGGCACGGAGCCAGCGGGTCGGCCCAGCAGGTGAGCCAGTGGACCGAAGCCGTCGTGATCAACGCCGGCGACGGGATGCACGAGCACCCCACCCAGGCACTGCTCGACGCCTACACGCTCCAGCGCCGGATGGGCACGCTGGAGGACAAGCACGTCGTGCTCGTCGGCGACCTGACCCACAGCCGGGTCTTCCGCAGCAACGTCCTGCTGCTGACCAAGCTCGGCGCCAGGGTGACCGTGGTGGCTCCGCCCACGCTGATGCCAGCCGGGGTGACCGCCTGGTCCAAGGACGCCGGGTTCGAGGCGACGTACGATCTCGACGAGGTGCTGCCCGAGGCCGACGCGGTGATGATGCTGCGCGTGCAGCGGGAGCGGATGAGCGGTGGCTACTTCCCCAGTGCCCGTGAGTACACCGTGGGCTACGGGCTGACCCGCGAGCGCCTCGCGGTGCTCCGGCCCGACGCGCCGATCTGCCACCCCGGACCGATGAACCGGGGTCTCGAGATCGCCGCCGACGCTGCCGACGCGGCCCAGTCGGCGGTGCTCGACCAGGTGTCGGCCGGGGTCGCGGTCAGGATGTCGGTGCTCTACCACCTGCTGGCCGGAGAAGGGAGTGCGTCATGAGTTCCCCCACGCAAGGACTGAGCATCAAGGGGGCCTCGCTCCTGGGCGAGCACGCCGGGGACCTGTATGTCGACAACGGGGTGCTGGTCGCCGAGCAGCCGAAGGGCGCCCGGGTGATCGACGCCGACGGCCTCGTCGCCCTGCCCGGTCTGGTCGACCTGCACACCCACCTGCGTGAGCCGGGTCGCGAGGACGCCGAGACGGTGCTCACCGGCTCGAGGGCCGCGGCGCTGGGTGGCTTCACCGCGGTGCTCGCGATGGCCAACACCTCGCCGGTCACCGATACCGCCGAGGCGGCCGAACGCATTCTCGACCTCGGCCGGCTGGCAGGGCTGGTCGACGTGCAGCCGGTCGGGGCCGTGACCCGTGGGCTGGGCGGGCAGGAGCTGGCCGAGCTCGGCCTGATGGCACGTTCACGGGCCAGGGTGCGGGTCTTCTCCGACGACGGCAAGTGCGTGCACGACCCGCGGGTGATGCGACGTGCGCTGGAATACATCCGCGCCTTCGGCGGGGTCATCTCCCAGCACTCACAGGACCCCGACCTCGCCGGGCCCACCGCCTGCTGCCACGAGGGCGAGCTGTCCGGTCGCCTCGGGCTGCCCGGGTGGCCCGGCATCGCCGAGGAGACGATCGTCGCCCGCGACGTGATGCTCGCGCGGCACACCAACAGCCGGGTGCACGTCGCCCACGTCTCCACCGCGGGGTCGGTCGAGGTGATCCGGTGGGCCAAGGCGCAGGGCATCGACGTCACCGCCGAGGTGACCCCGCACCACCTGCTGCTGACCACGGACCTGCTCTCGGGCTACGACCCCGTCTACAAGGTGAACCCGCCGCTGCGCCCGGACGAGGACGTCGCCGCGCTGCGGGACGCGCTCGCCGATGGCACCATCGACGCCGTCGCCACCGATCACGCGCCGCACGCCCGGCACGACAAGGAGCACGCCTTCGTCGACGCAGCCTTCGGCATGCTCGGCCTGGAGACCGCGCTCTCGGTGGTCAGCGACGTGATGGTCGGGTCCGGTGCCATCTCCTGGGGCGACGTGGCCAGGGTGATGTCGCAGAACCCGGCACGCATCGCGGGTCTGGCCGGTCACGGAGGCACGCTCGCCACGGGCCAGCCGGCCAACATCACGCTCGTCGACCCGGCCGCCGTCGTGGTGGTCGACCGGTCGACCTCGGCCTCGCTGTCGCGCAACAACCCGTGGCACGACCGGAAGCTGACCGGCGCGGTGGTCGCCACCGTGCTGCGCGGGGTGCCCACCGTCCTGGACGGGGGCCTGGTCTGAATGGGGCTGTTCCGAAGGCGCTCCGGGGAGCGCGGGATCCCCGGCCTGACGCCGGTCCCGGCCATCGCTGACCTCCCCACCCCACGGCTCCAGTCGCCGGCGCGCTACCTCGGCACCGTCACGGAGGCGGGAGACAAGGTCGTCGGACAGACCCTCTCGGCCAGGAGCTCGTCGCGCCTGAACCTCTCCGAGGAGGCCCTCGACGTGGTGCGCATGGCGGGTTCCTTCAGGATCCCGGTGGCCGCGCTGCGAGGGGCCACGTCCGCGGGGGAGTTCGGTGGCAAGACTGTGGAGTCGCTGCTGGTGGTGCGTTGGGAGCACGGCGAGCACCGCTGGCGGACCGGGTTCCGTCTCGAGCCGGGAAAGAAGATCAAGGGTGAGGCCAAGCCGCCCGATCCCGCCTTGTGGGTCCGGACCATCTCGAAGATGTCGCGCAAGTCAGCTGGGGGTAGGTAGTGGTTTCGACAGGCTCAACCATCGCAGGCGGCTCGACCACGGTCGAGGCGATCCTCGTCCTCGAGGACGGTCGGGTGTTCCGGGGCGATTCCTACGGCGCGACCGGGGAGACGTTCGGCGAGGCGGTGTTCTCCACGGGGATGACCGGCTACCAGGAGACGCTCACGGACCCGTCCTACCACCGGCAGGTCGTGGTGATGACCAGCCCGCACATCGGCAACACCGGCATGAACGACGAGGACCCGGAGTCACGTCGCATCTGGGTCAGCGGGTACGTCGTACGCGATCCCGCGCGGGTGCCTTCCAGCTGGCGCTCGGTCCGCACGCTGGACGATGAGCTCCGCGACCAGGGCGTGGTCGGCATCAGCGGCATCGACACGCGCGCGCTGACCCGCCACCTGCGTGAGCGCGGGGCCATGCGCGTGGGCATCTCGTCCGGCAGCTCCTTGGGCGCGGCCGACGCCGACGCCCTGCTGGCCCGGGTCAGGCAGTCGGCGCCGATGGCCGGCGCCGAGCTCGCCGACGAGGTGACCACGACCGAGGCCTACGCCGTGCCGGCGATCGGCGAGAAGCTCTTCACCGTGGCCGCGGTCGACCTCGGCATCAAGGCCAACACCCCGCGGATGATGGCCGAGCGCGGCATCGAGGTCCACGTGCTGCCGGCCACCTCGTCCCTGGAGGACGTCCTCGCCACGGGGGCGGACGGCCTGTTCTTCTCCAACGGCCCGGGTGACCCGTCAGCCACGACTCACCAGATCGCGCTGCTGCAGGGAGCCCTGGAGCGTGGGTTGCCCTACTTCGGGATCTGCTTCGGCAACCAGCTCTTCGGTCGCGCCCTCGGGTTCGGCACCTACAAGCTGAAGTACGGCCACCGGGGGATCAACCAGCCGGTGATGGACCGGACGACCGGGAAGGTCGAGGTCACGGCCCACAACCACGGGTTCGCGGTCGACGCCCCGCTCGAGAGCTCCACCGAGACGCCCTACGGAACCGCGACCGTGAGCCACGTGTGCCTCAACGACGACGTCGTCGAGGGCCTCGAGCTCCGCGACGCCGAGGGACGACTGAAGAGCTTCTCGGTGCAGTACCACCCGGAGGCGGCCGCGGGCCCACACGATGCGGCCTACCTCTTCGACCGGTTCATCGACCTCATGGAAGGCGCCGTCTGATGCCGAAGCGCACCGACATCCAGAGCGTGCTCGTCATCGGCTCCGGTCCCATCGTGATCGGGCAGGCGTGCGAGTTCGACTACTCGGGCACGCAGGCCTGCCGGGTGCTGATGGCGGAAGGGCTGCGGGTCATCCTGGTCAACTCCAACCCGGCCACGATCATGACCGACCCCGAGTTCGCGGACGCGACCTACGTCGAGCCGATCACCGCGGAGTACGTCGAGAAGGTGATCGAGAAGGAGCGCCCCGACGCGTTGCTGGCCACGCTGGGTGGGCAGACGGCGCTGAACACCGCCATGGACCTCGACCGGCTCGGCGTCCTGGAGAAGTACGGCGTGGAGCTGATCGGCGCCAGCATCGAGGCGATCAACCGCGGCGAGAACCGCGAGTCGTTCAAGGCCATCGTCGAGGAGCTCGGGGGAGAGTGTGCGCGCTCGGTCGTGTGCCACACCCTCGAGGACTGCTTCGAGGCGTCCAAGGACCTCGGCTGGCCGATGGTCGTGCGGCCCAGCTTCACGATGGGTGGCACCGGCTCCGGGATGGCCTACGACGAGGACGACCTGGCCCGGATGGCCGGCGCCGGGCTGGCGGCGAGCCCGACCACCGAGGTGCTCCTGGAGGAGTCGATCATCGGCTGGAAGGAGTACGAGCTCGAGGTCATGCGCGACACCGCCGACAACGTGGTGATCGTGTGCTCGATCGAGAACCTCGACCCGATGGGCGTGCACACCGGCGACTCGATCACCGTCGCCCCGGCGATGACGCTGACCGACCGCGAGTACCAGCACCTGCGCGACCTCTCGATCGGCATCATCCGGCTGGTGGGGGTGGACACCGGTGGCTGCAACATCCAGTTCGCGGTCAACCCCGCCGACGGCCGGGTCGTGGTGATCGAGATGAACCCGCGGGTGTCGCGGTCCAGCGCGCTCGCCTCGAAGGCGACCGGGTTCCCGATCGCCAAGATCGCCGCGAAGGTCGCGATCGGCTACACGCTGGACGAGATCCCCAACGACATCACCACCCGCGAGAACGGGCAGAGCACCCCGGCGGCCTTCGAGCCGACACTGGACTACGTGGTCGTGAAGGTGCCGCGGTTCGCGTTCGAGAAGTTCCCGCTGGCCGACCCGACGCTGACCACGCACATGAAGTCGGTGGGTGAGGCGATGGCGATCGGGCGCAACTTCACCGAGGCGCTGCAGAAGGCGCTGCGCTCGCTGGAGGACAAGAAGGCGATCTTCGACTGGAGCCACCGCCAGGTCGAGCTGGACAAGGCCACCCTGCTGGAGCAGATCCGCACCCCGCATGACGGCCGGCTCCGCGAGGTGATGGACGCACTGCGCGCCGGGGCCACCGCGCAGGAGGTCCACGAGGTCACCGGGATCGACCCGTGGTTCGTCGACCAGCTGTGCCTGATCAACGAGATCGCCCAGGACGTGATCGCCGCCGAGGAGCTGACCCCGTCGCTGTTGCGGCGGGCCAAGCGGCACGGCTTCTCCGACGCCCAGCTCGGGCGGATCCGCGACATGAAGGAGGACGTGGTGCGCGGGGTGCGGCACGCCCTCGGCGTGCGACCCGTGTTCAAGACGGTGGACACGTGCGCGGCCGAGTTCGCCGCGCGTACGCCCTACCACTACAGCTCCTACGACGAGGAGACCGAGGTGGAGCCGCGGGTCAGGGAGGCGGTGATCATCCTCGGGTCGGGTCCCAACCGGATCGGGCAGGGGATCGAGTTCGACTACTCCTGCGTGCATGCCAGCATGGCGCTGCACGAGGCCGGCTACGAGACCGTGATGGTCAACTGCAACCCCGAGACCGTCTCGACCGACTACGACACCTCCGACCGCCTCTACTTCGAGCCGCTCACCCTCGAGGACGTCCTGGAGATCGTGCACGCCGAGACCAAGGCCGGCCCGATCGCCGGGGTGATCTGCCAGCTGGGCGGGCAGACCCCGCTCGGGCTGGCCCAGGGACTCGAGGACGCCGGGGTGCGGATCGTCGGGACCTCGCCGTCCGCGATCCACCTGGCCGAGGAGCGAGGCGCCTTCGGGCGGGTCCTGGCGGAGGCCGGGCTCACCGCACCGGCGCACGGGATGGCCACCTCCTTCGCCGAGGCGCAGGAGATCGCGGCCCGGATCGGGTTCCCGGTCCTGGTGCGCCCGTCCTACGTGCTGGGCGGCCGCGGCATGGAGATCGTCTACGGCGACGAGTCGCTCGCCGGCTACATCCAGCGGGCCACCGAGATCAGTCCGGAGCACCCGGTGCTCGTCGACCGGTTCATCGACGACGCCGTGGAGATCGACGTCGACGCGCTCTACGACGGCACCGATCTCTACCTCGGCGGCGTGATGGAGCACATCGAGGAGGCCGGCATCCACTCCGGTGACTCCTCCTGCGCCCTCCCGCCGATCACCCTCGGCAAGGAGGAGATCGGCCGGATCCGCGACGCGACCGAGGCGATCGCGCGGGGGGTGGGGGTGCTCGGGCTGCTCAACATCCAGTTCGCGCTCGGCTCGGACGTGCTCTACGTCCTGGAGGCCAACCCGCGGGCGAGCCGGACGGTGCCGTTCGTCTCCAAGGCGACCGCGCGACCACTGGCCAAGGCCGCTGCGCGGATCATGCTGGGGGAGACGATCGCCGCGCTGCGGGCCGAGGGCGTTCTCGCTGCCGGGGGCGACGGGGGAGACCTGCCCGGCGACGCCCCGATCGCGGTCAAGGAGGCCGTGATGCCGTTCAACCGGTTCAAGACCATCGACGGCAAGACCGTGGACGCGGTGCTCGGCCCGGAGATGCGTTCGACCGGCGAGGTGATGGGCTTCGACGCCGACTTCGGCAAGGCCTTCGCCAAGGCACAGACCGCGGCGTACGGCCCACTGCCGTTGCGCGGGAAGGTCTTCGTCTCGATGGCCAACCGGGACAAGCGCAGCATGATCTTCCCGGTCAAGCGGCTGGCCGACCTCGGCTACGAGATCCTCGCCACCGTCGGGACCGCCGAGGTGCTGCGGCGCAACGGCGTCTCGGCGACCGTCGTACGCAAGCACAGTGAGGGTGACGGACCCGACGGTGACAAGAACATCGTCGCCAGGATCCTGGCCGGCGAGGTCAACCTGATCGTCAACACCCCGCACGGCACCACCAGCGGCGGGTCGCCACGGCTCGACGGCTACGAGATCCGAACCGCGGCCATCCTGCACAACATTCCCTGCATCACCACCGTCCAGGGCCTCGGGGCTGCAGTGCAGGGGATCGAGGCGATGCGCGCAGCCGACATCGGGGTGCGCTCGCTGCAGGACTGGTCGCGCCCCCTGGACCAGCAGTCGGCGGGCAGTCACGGGAAGCCGGACGCCTGAGTTGCGGGCTTATCGAGAGCTCTTCGACCGGGTGCTGACCAGGACCGACCCGGAGCGGGCGCACCACCTCGCCTTCCGTGCGATCAGGGCGGCACACCCGGTGACCCGGCTGGTCGGGGGCAGGCTGGGCAAGGTCCGCCCGACGATCGGAAGCGCCGGCCACACCCGCCGGGTGATGGGGCTCGAGTTCCCCGGGCTGCTCGGGCTCGCGGCGGGCTTCGACAAGAACGGCGTCGGCATCGACGCGCTCGCGAGCCTGGGCTTCGGGTACGTCGAGATCGGCACCGTCACCGGTGAGCCCCAGCCGGGCAACCCCAAGCCACGGCTCGCCCGGCTGCCCGCCGACCGCGCGATCGTGAACCGGATGGGGTTCAACAACGATGGAGCCGAGGTGGTCGCCCGCCGGCTGGCCGCCCGGCGCCCCGACCGCACCGGCCGGTCTGCGGGGGCGCCGCTGGGGATCAACATCGGGAAGACCAAGGTCGTCCCGGACGACGAGGCGGTCCGGGACTACGAGAAGAGCGCCTCGCTGCTCGCTCCGTACGCGGACTACCTGGTCGTGAACGTCTCCTCGCCGAACACGCCCGGGCTGCGCGACCTGCAGGCGGTCGATCGGCTCGAGCCCCTGCTGCGAGCGGTCCGTCGTCGCGCGGACGACGTCACCGGCGGCCACGTTCCGCTGCTCGTGAAGATCGCCCCGGACCTCGGCGACGACGACGTCCTGGCGGTGGCCGACCTGGTCGTCAGCCTCGGGCTGGACGGCATCGTCGCGACCAACACCACGATCTCGCGGGCCGGGCTGGCCTCGACCAGTGCGCAGATCGAGTCCGCCGGTGGAGGCGGGCTCTCCGGGCCGCCGGTGCGCGCGCGGGCAGCCGAGGTGATCCGAATGCTCCGCGACCGGGTGGGGCCTGACCTCACCCTGATCGGGGTCGGGGGGATCGCGACCCCGCAGGACGCCGTCCAGCGGCTGGAAGCGGGTGCCGACCTGCTGCAGGCCTACACCGCGTTCGTCTACGAGGGCCCCGGGTGGCCGGCCAGGATCAACGCGCAGCTGAACTCGCGGCTCGCGGCATCGGAGAGGCAGCCATGAGTGAGTCAGCGGTGCGTGGTTCGGGGACCTTCGGAGCTCGGCTCCGGAGGGCCATGGACGGTCGCGGACCCCTGTGCGCGGGCATCGACCCCCACCCCGGGCTGCTCGACTCCTGGGGGCTCACCGACTCGGTCAACGGACTGGAGAAGTTCGCCCTCGGGGCAGCCGAGGCCCTGGCACCCCAGGTCGCCGCGGTCAAGCCCCAGTCGGCGTTCTTCGAGCGGTTCGGGTCGCGTGGGATCGCCGTGCTCGAGCAGGTCGTCGAGATCTCGCGCGAGGCTGGTGCCCTCGTCGTGCTGGACGTGAAGCGGGGAGACATCGGGTCGACGGCCCAGGCTTATGCCGAGGCCTACCTGGACCCGAGGTCCCCGATGGCCGTGGATGCGATCACGGCCACGCCCTATCTCGGCTTCGGGAGCCTGGCGCCGATGATCGAGACCGCCCGCGAGCACGACAAGGGCCTGTTCGTCCTCGCGCTGACCTCGAACCCCGAAGCACCTGTGTTCCAGCACGCCCGCACTGCGGCCGGCCAGACCGTCGCCGGAACCGTCCTCGGCGAGCTGCGCACGCTCAACGATGGTGTCGCACCGATGGGCTCCTTCGGAGCGGTGGTCGGTGCGACGATCGTGGACACCACCGAGGACCTTGCCGTGAACGGGCCGCTGCTGGTTCCCGGCATCGGTGCCCAGGGCGGCACCGCGGACGACGTACGCCGCATCTTCGGTGACGTGATCGACCTGGTGCTGCCGTCGAGCTCACGCGAGATCCTGTCGGCGGGTCCCGACGCCGGTGCGCTGCATGCAGCGGTCGAGCGGTCGCTGGACGCTTTCATCGCACTCCGGGGCGGGCGATGAGGCCCAGGTCCGGAAGCGCCAGGGCCCAGTGACGGGCCCAGTGACGGGCCCAGTGACGGGCCCAGTGACGGGCGCAGACGCAGGGCAGTGGCGGCGCTCGCCGTCGCGGTCCTCCTGCCCCTGACCGGGTGCGGTGGCGCGAGCTATTGCGACGCGCTGGAGGAGCAGCGCAACGAGATCGCCGACATGCTCGCCTCCGGCTCACCGTCCGCCCTGCTGGACGGCCTGCCGATGCTGCGCGACCTGGCCGAGAAGGCCCCCGACGACCTCGCGGACGAGTGGGAGACCCTGATCCGCGCCCTCGACGGCCTCGACGACGCGATCAGCAGGGCCGGTGTGAAGCCGGCCGACTTCGAGGACGGCAAGCCGCCTGCCGGGCTGAGCGTCACCGACCAGAAGGCGATCGCGGACGCGGCCGGCCAGATCGGCGCCGACGAGGTGGTCCAGGCCTCCTCGGGCATCGAGCAGCAGGCCCGCGACGTCTGCAAGATCAATCTCGGGATCTGATCCAGGGCCGTCACGCGGTGTTTCGCGGTGAGCGACCGTGGTGACGTTGGTCTCGGGGGGACTGAATAGGGACCCCTCGCGTTGCAGGTGCCGCCAGGGCGTCGCTAGATTGCCGGTGACCGGAAACAGCACGACAGACGTTCCCCACCCGCTCGAAGCAGTCGAGCAGGAAGTCGAGGAATCCTCAGTGGCCTTGCCACCCCTCACGCCCGAGCAGCGCCAGGCTGCTCTCGACAAGGCAGCCGCTTCCCGCCGTGAGCGAGCGGAGGTCAAGAATCGGCTCAAGCACTCAGGTGCGACCCTGGCGGAGGTGGTCGAGGAGAGCCGGACCAACGAGGTCATCGGCAAGATGCGCGTCAAGGAGCTGCTCCAGTCGATGCCCGGCATCGGCAAGGTCCGGGCGCAGCAGGTGATGGAGAAGCTGAAGATCTCCGAGACGCGCCGGGTGCGCGGACTCGGCGCCAAGCAGGTCGCCGCGCTCGTCGACGAGTTCTCCGCGTCCGAGTGACGAGGTGCCACTTCCCCCAGATTCTCCCCCAAGATCTCAGGCAGCGTCCCGGCTGACGGTTCTCGCCGGTCCCACCGCCGTGGGCAAGGGCACTCTCACTGCCTGGGTGCGTGAACACCACCCAGAGATCTGGATCTCGGTCTCCGCGACCACCCGGCGCCGCCGGCCGGGGGAGCAGGACGGGGTGCACTACCACTTCGTCTCCGAGGACGAGTTCGACCGGATGGTTGCCGGCGAGGAGCTGCTGGAGTGGGCCGTCGTGCATCGCGGGGCCCGCTACGGCACCCCTCGTCGCCCGGTCGAGGAGGCCCTCACCGAGGGCCGGCCGGCGCTGCTCGAGATCGATCTGCAGGGTGCGCGGCAGGTCCGCGAGCGGATGCCCGAGGCATTCTTCGTCTTCCTGGCCCCGCCGTCGTGGGAGGAGCTGGTCCGGCGCCTGGTCGGCCGCGGCACCGAGGACGCCGCCGAGCGGGAGCTGCGGCTCGAGACCGCCCGGGGTGAGCTGGCGGCCGAGCCCGAGTTCAACGTCACGGTCGTGAACCGCCAGATTCACGATGCTGGTGAGGAATTGGTAGAGTTGATGCGGTCCGGGGCGTCCCCCAGGCAGTGAACGGATCCCCAGGCGTCTGGGAGACCGTCGTTGGCAGAACCAATCTTCGTTAGTGAGGCTCAATGAGCGCGTCCGGTGCCCAGCCAGTTGCCGAGGGAATCACCAATCCCCCGATCGACGACCTGCTGACCAAGACCGACTCCAAGTACAAGCTGGTGCTCTACAGCGCCAAGCGTGCACGCCAGATCAACGCCTACTACTCCCAGCTCGGCGAGGGCCTGCTGGAGTACGTCGGGCCGCTCGTGGACACCCACGTGCAGGAGAAGCCGTTGTCCATCGCGCTGCGCGAGATCAACGAGGACCTGCTCACCTGTGAGGACATCGACCCCGACGAGATCGCCGCCGAGGCGCTCGCCGCTGCCGTCCCCGCACCGCAGAAGCCCGCCGCAGACCCAGTCGCCGAGTAGCACGCAGACCGTCGTGGAAGGCGCTCGCCCGGAGGTGGCCGCGCAGCAACCTCCTCGAAGGGTCGTTCTCGGCGTGAGCGGTGGGATTGCTGCCTACAAGGCGTGTGAGCTGCTGCGCCGGTTCACCGAGTCCGGTCACGACGTGACCGTCGTCCCGACGGCCGCAGCGCTCGAGTTCGTCGGCGCTCCCACGTGGGCGGCACTGTCCGGAAAGCCGGTCAGCACCGACGTGTGGTCGTCGGTCCACGAGGTCCCGCACGTGCGCATCGGCCAGGAGGCGGCGCTCGTCGTGGTCGCTCCCGCGACGGCTGACCTGATGGCCAAGGCGGCTCACGGCCTGGCCGACGACCTGCTCACCAACACCCTGCTCACGGCGCGCTGCCCGGTCGTGTTCGCACCGGCCATGCACACCGAGATGTGGGAGCACCCGGCCACGCGGGCCAACGTCGCCACCCTTCGCTCGCGGGGCGTGATCGTGATCGAGCCCGCCGAGGGCCGGTTGACCGGCGCCGACACCGGCAAGGGACGGCTGCCGGACCCGGAGGAGATCTTCGCCCTCGCGACCGACCTCCTCGCCCGCGGGGAGGACCACGGCGGCGCGACCGTGCAGGACCTGGCCGGCAGGCGAGTCGTGGTCTCGGCCGGTGGCACCCGCGAGTACCTCGACCCGGTCCGTTTCATCGGCAACCGGTCCTCCGGGCTCCAGGGCTACGCCCTGGCCCGTACGGCGGCAGCCCGCGGCGCCGAGGTCACCCTCGTCGCCGCCAACGTGACCCTCCCGGACCCCGCCGGGGTCAAGGTGGTCAGGGTGGAGACGACCGCCCAGCTGCAGGAACACGTGCTCGAGGCCTCCGCAGCCGCCGATGCCGTGGTGATGGCAGCCGCGCCGGCCGACTTCCGCCCGATCGAGCACTCCACCAGCAAGATCAAGAAGTCCGAGGACGGCAGCTCACCGGAGATCCGGCTGGCCCAGAACCCCGACATCCTGGCCGGCCTGGCCAGGGAGAGACCCAACGACCACATCGTGGTGGTCGGCTTCGCCGCCGAGACCGGGGACGAGACCGGCACCGTGATGGAGCACGCGCGGGCCAAGCTCGCCCGCAAGGGGTGCGACCTGCTCGTCGTCAACGACGTCGGTGGCGGTGCGGTGTTCGGGTCCGAGGACAACGAGGCCGTCGTGCTCGCCGCCAGCGGGAGCGCGGTGAGGGTGCCTCTCGGCTCCAAGGCGGCGCTCGCGCACGTGATCTGGGACCGGGTGCTCGGCCTGTTGTCGGGCGTCGATCCGCAAGACACGGACTGAGACCTGCGTTCACCCCATGGGACAGTCGGTTAGGCTCGGCCCCGGCCGATCCCGGCCCGTCGTACACCCAGACTGATACCCAGACCGATATCCACACCGATGTCCACACCTGGCCCACCGCGTAGGAGAACACCACTGTGACCGGACGCCTCTTCACCTCCGAGTCCGTGACCGAGGGTCACCCGGACAAGATCGCCGACGCGATCAGCGACACGGTCCTCGACTACCTGCTCGCGCACGACTCCGACAAGCAGAACCTCCGCGTTGCGGTCGAGACGCTGCTCACCACCGGCCTCGTCGTCGTGGCGGGCGAGGTCCGCACCAACGCCTACGCGCCGGTCGCGGAGCTGGTGCGCAAGAAGATCCTGGAGATCGGCTACGACTCCTCGCGCAAGGGGTTCGACGGCAAGTCGTGCGGCGTGCAGGTGGCCATCGGCGGCCAGTCCGCCGACATCGCCGCCGGCGTGGACCAGGGCCACGAGGCCCGGGTCGGATCCTCGGTCGACGAGCTCGACATGCAGGGCGCCGGTGACCAGGGCCTGATGTTCGGCTACGCCTCCGACGACACCCCCGAGCTGATGCCGCTGCCGATCACGATCGCGCACCGTCTCGCCGAGCGGCTCACGGAGGTCCGCAAGGACGGCACGATGGCCTATCTCCGTCCCGACGGCAAGACCCAGGTCACCATCGAGTACGACGAGCAGGAGAACCCCGTCCGCGTCGACACGGTCGTGCTGTCCACCCAGCACGCCGAGGAGACCACGCTCGAGACGCTCGAGGCCGACATCAAGAAGCACGTGATCGACCACGTGCTCGGCAGCTTCGACATCCCCTCCGAGGACTACCGCCTGCTGGTGAACCCGACCGGCGTGTTCGTGGTCGGTGGCCCGATGGGCGACGCCGGCCTGACCGGTCGCAAGATCATCGTCGACACCTACGGCGGCATGGCTCGCCACGGTGGTGGCGCGTTCTCCGGCAAGGACCCCTCCAAGGTGGACCGCTCCGCGGCGTACGCCATGCGCTGGGTGGCCAAGAACATCGTCGCCGCCGGGCTCGCCCGCCGAGCCGAGGTCCAGGTCGCCTACGCCATCGGCAAGGCCCAGCCGGTCGGGGTCTTCGTGCAGACCTTCGGCACCGGCGTGGTCGCGGACGAGGTGATCCAGAAGGCAGTCCTCGAGGTCTTCGACCTCCGCCCTGCTGCGATCATCCGCGACCTCGACCTGCTGCGGCCGATCTATGCCCAGACCGCGGCGTACGGCCACTTCGGGCGCGAGCTGCCCGACTTCACCTGGGAGCGGACCGACCGTGCGGAGAAGCTGAAGTCCGCTGCCGGGGTCTGATTCCCACATCTTCTGGTCGACCAGAAGAACCACGCACCCGCCGGACCGGGCTAGACGGGCGCTCCGCAGGCCGAACGTCGGTGCTAGTTTCGCCGAACCCTGCGCCGACGCACAGGCGTCGGTCGGGGCCGGATCCGGAGGTCTTCCATGCGTCGTGCTCCACGCCTCGTCCTTGCACTCCTGGCGATCTCGATGGTCGTCGTCGGTCTCGCCGGGACCTCCGCGAGCGCCGGCAGCTCGGGACCGCCGAAGGCGCGCACGCCGAGCAAGGTCGTCGTGATCGTCGTCGACGGCTTGTCCAAGGAGATCGTCGAGAAGTACAAGATGCGCCACGTCCAGGCGCTGATGAAGAGCGGCGCAGACGCACCGAACAGCTACCTCGGCCACCTCGGGGCTGTGACGGTGGTGACCCACAACGTGATCACCACGGGTGCCCTGCCCAAGAATCAGGGCTGGACCGATGAGGGCTACCGCGACGTCGACGGGATCCTCGCCGACCAGGCCACCAACGGCACCGGCATGTGGCTGACCAGCAACTTCGGCTCCGAGCAGATGTTCCCGCTGCAGAAAGCGGCGGGCTACCCGAAGCTCGCCGAGTACCTCCACGCGAAGAGTCCCAGGTCCACCGTGGTCGCGATCAGCCCGAAGACGTACGCCGCGTGGGGACTCGGTGGCGAGCACGCCGACCGGACGGTCACCTTCTCCGGCCGCAGCTTCGACTGCGACGGCGACGCGACCGTGGACAACACCTGGCGTGGCCCGGCCGGCATCGGCGTGCCGGCGTACCTCTCGGCTCCCGCCTGCGGACGCTTCTACGTCGACTCCGCCTCGGCGGAGAAGTACGACACGGGGATCTCGCCCGCCTGGCTCTACCCGCTGGACATGAACCGTTACACGGTCGGGTTCGACCCGATGCACGAGGGCGGGGACGTCTGGGCCGCGGATGCCGCGATCGCCACCATGAAGAACGAGAAGAAGTGGAGCGGCGTCTTCGTCACCCTTCCCGGCGTCGACAAGGCGGCGCACATGTGGGGCAGCATCGACGACCCCGGTGGCGCTGTCCCGATGACCCACATGGAGGCCTCGGCCAAGGTCGCCGACGCCCAGGTCGGCAAGGTCGTGGGGCACCTGCGCAGGACCGGCGAGCTCGACGACACCCTCGTCGTGCTCACCTCGGACCACGGCTCGGTGCCGGGCCGCGACTTCCACGGTGTCGACGCCGACGGCCAGGGTTTCTACAACTGGTACTACGGCACGATGGAGAACGACGAGTACCTGGACCCGCAGCCGGCGCTGCAGCCGCTGGTGGACACCGGCAACGTCGCGATGACCTACTCCGACTCCATGGTGCGGGCCTGGCTGAAGGACCAGTCAGCGGCGAAGGTCAGGCAGGCCGTCGGAGTGATGGCGAAGATGCCCGGCGTCTCGGCGGTCTGGAGGCGGAGTGCCGACAAGCGCCACTTCGACCTGGCCTCGCGGGTGCGCTGGGACCGGATGCCCTCGCGGGCGGAGCGTGCCTGGTTCAGGTCCAAGTCCCAGGAGCTGCTCGACACGACGGCTGCCAGGCACGGCGCGGACGTGATCGCGACGCTGGTCGACGACACGACGTACTCCGTCGCCGGCGACCACGGCGGCATCCAACGCCGCGCCCAGGACATCCCGATCGTCTTCGCCGGCGGCGGGGTCGGGTCCAAGGACCTCAAGGCCGAGATGCGGTCCGTCGACATCATGCCGACGATCCTGAAGGCCCTGAAGATCAAGCCGACCCACAAGCTCGACGGACGGGCGTACGAGCTGCCGAAGGGACACTGAGAGCGGCGGCGGTTTCCCCGGTCGGCCGGGGAAACCTGCGCTTGTCCACCGAAGTTTCGGTGCACCACGTCCAGTTTCACCGGTCGGCCGGTGAAACCTGCAGAGGCACCCTGTCGCCCCCAGGTGAAAGCATGCGCGTGTGACGACGGGAGACGAGGAGCAGTCGGCGCTGCTCCCGGCGCCCGAGCGGGTCAAGGCCGTGGCGAGGAAGTCCGGGCCACCTAAGGAGAAGAAGCCGGTCCCCGTGGCCGAGGTCGACCCCGTCGCCCGGGTGCTCGTGGACGTCGCGCTCGCGCACCTCGACCGGCCCTTCGACTACGCCGTGCCGGAGACGATGTCCGCCGACGCGCAGCCAGGGGTGCGGGTCAAGGTGCGCTTCGCCGGCCAGGACGTCGACGGGTTCGTGATCGAGCGCTCCGCGACGACCACGCACACCGGCCGGCTCCAGCCCCTGCGCCGCCTGGTCAGCGCCGAGCGCGTGCTGACTCCGGACGTGGCCGCGCTGACCGGGGCCGTGGCCAAGCGGTACGCCGGCACGAGGTCAGACGTGCTCCGGATGGCGGTGCCGCCCAGGCACGCGACCGTGGAGAAGGAGCCCGTCGAGCAGGCGCTCGACGTCTCGGCCCAGCGATGCCCGGACCCGTTCGGTCACTACCCAGCGGGAGAGTCGTTCCTCGAGCGCCTTGCGTCGGGGGCCTCGCCCCGCGCTGTCTGGACGGTCGTCCCCGGTGACGACTGGGCCGGCCTGCTGGCGGAGGCCGTGGTGGCGACGGCAACCGCGGGCCGCGGGGCGCTGGTGTGCGTCCCGGACCATCGCGACGTCGGTCGTCTCGACGCCGCCCTGACCGGGCGCCTGGGCGTGGGCCGACATGTCGTGCTCGCGGCCGACTCGGGCCCGGCGAAGCGCTACCGCGCCTTCCTCGCGATCAGCCGTGGCGCCGTGCGCATCGTCATCGGCACCCGGGCCGCTGCGTTCGCGCCGGTCCAGGATCTCGGCCTGGTGGCGATCTGGGACGACGGCGACGACCTCCACGACGAGCCGCGGGCGCCCTACCCGCATGCCCGCGAGGTGCTGCTCATGCGCGCCCAGGAGACCGGGTGCGCCGCGCTCCTGGCGGCACACGCGCGCAGTGTCGAGTCGGAATACCTCGTCCGGACGGGCTGGGCGAGCGAGGTCGTGGCGCCCCGCGACGTCGTCCGGGCGCGCATCTCGGTCGGTCTCACGGGTGACTCCGACCGCGACCTCGCGCGGGACCCCGGGGCGCGCTCCGCCCGGCTGCCCAGCGAGGCGCTCAACCTGGTCAGGGACGCGGTGCACGACGGCCCGGTGCTCGTGCAGACTCCCCGCGCCGGCTACGCGACCCGGCTCGCCTGCGAGCGCTGCCGTACGCCGGCCCAGTGCGCCGTCTGCCGTGGACCCCTGCGGCTCCGGGGACCGTCACGCCCTCCCGAGTGCGCGTGGTGCGCCACCCGGACCCCTGGCTGGCGGTGCGTGGAGTGCGGGGGACAGGGACTGCGTGCGCCGGTGCTCGGTGACGCCCGCACGGCCGAGGAGCTGGGCCGTGCCGTGCCGGGAGTGCCGGTCCGCACCTCCTCGTCGGGGGACCGGGTGCTCGCGACCGTCGAGGCCACGCCGGCGATCGTGGTCGCCACACCCGGAGCAGAACCGGTCGCGGTCGGTGGCTACGCGGCGGTCCTGCTGATGGACACCTGGCTGCTGCTCGCCCGGTCGGACCTGCGCGCGACCGAGGAGGCCGTGCGTCGCTGGGCCAACGCCGCCGCGCTCGTTCGCCGCGCCGACGAGGGCGGGCGAGTGCTGGCGATCGGGGACGCGAGCCATCCAGGCCTCCAGGCGCTGCTCCGGTGGGACCCGGCCGGTCTCGCCAGACGGGAGATCGACGAGCGCCAGTCGGCGCATCTCCCGCCGGCCTCCCGGGTGGCCACGATCACCGGCGGGCCGGACGACCTCGAGCAGGCCGTCGCGGCCCTCCGGCTCCCCGCGGGGGCGGAAGTGCTGGGACCGGTCCCGGTCGAGGCGCCACGCGAGGCCCTCGCCGAGGAGGCGGTCCGCTACGTCGTACGCGTGCCACGAAGCTCGGGCGCGGCCCTCTCCTCGGCCCTGGGCGACCTGCAGGCCCAACGCTCCACGCGCAAGCTGCCGCACGTGCGCATCGAGGTCGACCCGGCCGAGCTGGGGTGAGCTCGCGTCAGGTCGCCGCGAGCTCCTGCGCGGACCCACCAAGGCCGACCGAGGGTGGGTCGTGAGCGCGTCGCTCCTAGACTCTGGTCTCGACAGGCTCGACCGACCGGCTCGACAGGCTCGACCGACGAGATCGACAGGTTCAACCCACGAAGGAGCACTGCACGTGTCCATCAGGCCGATCCGGCTCTTCGGCGACCCGGTGCTGCGTACGCCGGCCCAGGCGGTCGTCGACTTCGACAAGGAGCTGCGCACTCTCGTGGCGGACCTGACCGAGACCATGCTCGAGGCCCCCGGTGCCGGCCTGGCTGCGCCGCAGCTGGGTGTCGGGCTGCGCGTCTTCACCTGGTACGTCGACGGCGAGCTCGGCCACCTGGTGAACCCCGACCTGACCCTGTCCGAGGACCTCCAGGACGGCCCGGAAGGTTGCCTGTCGATCCCCGAGCTGCGGATCGACTGCAAGCGGGCGCTCTCAGTGGTCGCCCGCGGGTTCGACATGTACGGCGAGCCGGTGACCATCGAGGGCACCGAGATGCTCTCGCGAGCCATCCAGCACGAGACCGACCACCTCGACGGGATCCTGTTCATCGACCGGCTGGACCGGGAGGCCCGCAAGGAGGCGATGAAGTACATCCGCGAGGCGGAGTGGTTCGGCCAGACCACCCCCCAGGTGAAGATCTCGCCCCACGCCACCAACGGTCTCGGGATCTGATGAGGCTCGTCTTCGCCGGCACCCCGGAGGTTGCGGTCCCGGCGCTGGAAGCCGTGGCCGCCAGTCGGCACGAGCTGGTCGGCGTGGTCACCAGGCCGGACGCGCCCTCCGGTCGTGGCCGGAAGCTGCTCGCCTCCCCGGTGGGGCTGCGCGCGGAGGAGCTCGGTGTCCCCGTGCTCAAGCCGGGTCACCCGCGAGATCCGGACTTCCAAAAGGCGCTTCGCGAGCTCCGCCCTGACTGTTGCCCGGTGGTTGCCTACGGTGCCCTGCTGCCACAGTCCGCTTTGGACATCCCTGGGCACGGGTGGGTCAACCTGCACTTCTCGGTGCTGCCCGCGTGGCGCGGCGCCGCGCCGGTGCAGCACGCCATCTGGTCGGGGGACGAGGTGTCCGGCGCGACCACCTTCCGCATCGTCAAGGAGCTCGACGCCGGGCCGACGTTCGGTCTGATGACGCAGACCATCCGGCCCGAGGACACCGCAGGCGACCTGCTGGACCGGTTGGCACAAGGTGGTGCCGGGCTGCTCGTGCAGACCCTCGACGGCATCGAGGACGGCACGCTCGAGGCCCGGGAGCAACCGACCGACGCAGTGAGCTTCGCACCGAAGATCGCCGTCGAGGACGCCCGCGTCGACTGGGCCGAGCCGGCGGTCGCGGTCGACCGCCGCGTCCGCGCCTGCACCCCCGACCCCGGAGCATGGTCGACGTTCGAGGGCACCCGGATCAAGCTCGGCCCGGCCCGGCCGGTCGGGCGCGAACGGCTGGATCCTGGACGGCTCGAGGTCACCCGCAACGCGGTCTTCGTGGGCACCGCCAGCGGGCCCGTCCAGCTGGGGCGGGTCACACCGCACGGCCGCAAGGAGATGGACGCCGCGGACTGGGCACGCGGTGCCCGCCTCGACTCCACCGCCCGTCTCGGCGAGTAGCCTCGCCCGCATGGCACCCACCGCTCCTCCCCGGGCACGACCCGAGGACGTCGACGAGATCTGTCGCGGGCTGCCGGAGACGTGGTTCGGCACTTCCTGGGGGGACGTGCCCACCTGGCTGGTGCCGTTGCGGCACCAGGGTGACAAGGGTCGTGGATTCGTGCTCCACCGCAAGCCGCACAAGAGCGCCATCGACCCGGAGACGGGGGAGGAGTACGACGACCTCCTGGTGATCCGGACCGCCGGGCCCGAGGACAAGCAGGCCCTGGTCGACGCGGCCGGCCCGTTCTTCACCATCGACCATTTCAAGGGGTTCAACGCCGTGCTGGTGCAGCAGTCGCGCCTGGGGGAGATCACCCGCGCCGAGCTGGCCGAGGTGATCACGGACGCGTGGCTGGCCACCGCGCCGAAGAAGCTGGTCCGCGAGTTCCTCGGATGAGCCGGGGGCCGAAGAAGCTCCCTGACCGGCCGAAGGTGGACCAGGCCCGGCTCGCGGCGTACGACGTGCTGGCGGCGGTCCGCGAGAACGACGCCTACGCCAATCTCGTCCTGCCCCAGCTCCTGCGTGAGCGTGAGATCGGAGGGCGCGACGCAGCCTTTGCCACCGAGCTGGTCGGCGGCACGCTCCGTGGCCAGGGCAGCTACGACGCGATCATCGACCATCTCGCCGGCCGGAGCCCTGACGCCGCCGTGCGCGACGCGCTGCGCCTCGGCGCCCACCAGCTGCTCGCCATGCGGGTCCCCGACCACGCCGCGGTGGCGAGCACCGTGGAGCTGGTGCGCGCCCGGGTCGGGCACCAGCCGGCCGGCTTCACCAACGCCGTGATGCGCAAGATCGCCGGGCACGACCTCGGCACCTGGATGGACACCCTCGAGGCGACGCCGGCGGTGCGCCACTCCCACCCGGAGTGGATCGTCGAGGCGCTGGCTCTCGCGCTGGACCGCCAGGACGAGCTGGACGCCCTCCTCGGCGCGGACAACGAACGCCCTCGGGTCACCCTGGTCGCCCGGCCCGGCTTGTCCACCGTCGAGGAGCTGAGCTCGACCGGCGTCGGAGGCACGCTCGCGATCTCACCGCTCGCCGTCGAGATGGACTCCGGTGACCCCGGGGACGTGCCGGCCGTCCGTGACGGCCGCGCCGGCGTCCAGGACGCCGGTTCCCAGCTGGTCGGCCTGGCGCTCGGTCGGGCGAGGATCGAGGGCCGCGACGAGCGCTGGCTCGACCTGTGTGCCGGCCCGGGCGGGAAGGCGGCCCTCCTGGCCGCGCTCGCGACCGAGCGCGGCGCGCGACTGCTCGCCAACGAGCGACAGCCGCACCGCGCGAAGCTGGTCGCGCAGGCGATGCGCGCCGTGGCTGGCGACGTGGTGACCGGTGACGGACTGCGACCGCCCTGGCACGACGAGCAGTTCGACCGCGTGCTGGTCGACGCGCCGTGCTCGGGGCTCGGGGCGCTGCGCCGACGGCCGGAGAGCCGCTGGCGCCGGTCCCGCGCGGACATCGAGGGACTGGTGCCGCTCCAGGTCGCCCTGCTGACCAGCGCCCTGGACTCGGTGCGGCCCGGGGGAGTGGTGCTCTACGCGACCTGTTCACCCGTGGTCGAGGAGACGGCCGGGGTGGTCGAGGCCGTCCTGGCCGCGCGCGCCGACGCGCAGCTGGAGTCCGTGCTCGCCCTGACACCGGAGGCGGACGATGCCGAGTCGGCCCATCTGCGCGGAGCCGTCCAGCTCTGGCCCCACCGGCACGGAACTGATGCGATGTTCATGGCGCTGCTCCGTCGCGTGCGCTGACGACGCTGGAGGCTCGCCCTAGGATCAACCCACCATGGGTATCCAGATCACGCCGAGCATCCTGAACGCCGACCTGTCCCGCCTCGCCGACGAGGTCGGCCGCATCCCGAGCGCCGACTGGGTGCACATCGACGTGATGGACAACCACTTCGTGCCCAACCTGACGATCGGCCTGCCCGTCTTCGAGAGCCTGGCCAGGTCGACCGACCTGCCGCTCGACGCGCACCTGATGATCGAGGATCCGGACCGCTGGGCCCCGGCGTACGCCGAGGCCGGCGCCCGGTCCGTCACCTTCCACGCCGAGGCGGCGGCCGCGCCGGTGAGGCTGGCGCGCGAGCTGCGGGCCAAGGGCGTCAGGGCAGCGATGGCACTGAAGCCGGCCACCCCGATCGAGCCCTACGCCGACATGCTCGGCGAGCTCGACATGCTGCTCGTGATGACCGTCGAGCCCGGCTTCGGCGGCCAGAAGTTCCTGGACCTGTGCCTGCCCAAGATCCGCCGTGCCCGGGAGCTGATCTCCGCATCGGGCCTCGAGGTGTGGCTCCAGGTGGACGGCGGGATCTCGCTGGAGACCATCGGACGGTGCGCCGAGGCCGGGGCCGACGTGTTCGTCGCAGGCTCGGCCGTCTACTCCGCCGAGGATCCCGACGCGATGGTCCAGCAGCTGCGCGCCCGCGCCGGTCAGGAGTCGTGAACCACCCGGCAGCGGGTGACCGGCATCCGGTTTGTCCCCTCGTGGAGCGTGACCCGAGGCGATCCGCGTCGTTGATGCGTCCAGAGCCGACCGACGGTGGACGGCCTGGGCAAGGAGAACCTGAGTGCGACTGCGTATCCCGACCACCCTGGCCGCCTCGGCGGCTGTCGTCCTGGCGATGGGCCTCGCGGCCCCGACCCCGGCGAGTGCGGCACCTGATCAGGCCGCCGTCTCGCCGTTCCTGAGCAAGCAGCTGACCA
Source organism: uncultured Actinomycetota bacterium (assembly GCA_963781335.1). GTDB lineage: Bacteria > Actinomycetota > Actinomycetes > Propionibacteriales > Nocardioidaceae > Marmoricola. The sequence goes on from CAWAFS010000012.1 coordinate 135,710, forward strand.
AGCTGACCGGGAAGACCACCGTGCTGGTGCACGGCGCCACCATCGGCGACGCAACCCGCGCCGTGACTGCCGCCGGGATGACCAGGACGGTGACGTTCCGCAAGATCGACGTCGTCGGTGCACGCGGCACCAGGGCCCAGATCCAGAACCTGCGCACCCAGGCCGGCGTCGAGTACGTCGAGGGCGCCGCTCAGCCGATCGAGTTCTTCCAGGAGACCTCGAACACCGCCACGCGCGGCCTCGAGGCGACCCAGAGCGTGACCGGCGCCGACGGCACCAAGCTCACCGGCAAGGGAGTCTCCGTCGCCGTGATCGACTCCGGCGTCGACCCGACCCACCCCTATCTCAAGGAGGCCGACGGCAGCGACGTCGTGGTCGCCAACCTGAAGACCCTGTGCGACCCCACCGAGTCACTCTGCTCGGTGCAGAAGGTGCCCAACGTCGTCGACACCGACACCCTGTCGATCGGCGGACACGGCACCCACGTCAACGGGATCGTGGCCGGTCGCCCGACGACGCTCTCCTCGGGCGAGAAGCTGCAGGGAGCCGCACCCGGCGCCAAGCTGGTCTCGCTCTCGACCGGTGCAGGAATCGTCATCCTCGGCGCCGACGCGGCACTGAACTGGGTGCTCGAGAACCACCGGGCCCCGTGCGGTGCCGGCGTGTCCGCCACCACCTGTCCGCCGATCAAGGTGTCCAACAACTCCTACGGCCCCTCGGGGGGTGGCGAGTTCGACCCGCAGTCGGCCACGGTCAAGCTGCAGCGTGAGCTCGCGGCCGAGGGTGTGCTCACCGTGTGGGCCAACGGCAACGACGGCGGCGACGGCTCGGCCACCCTGTCCAACCCTCCGGGCATGGACCCGACGCCCGGCGTCATCTCCGTCGCGTCCTACTTCGACCTCGACAACGGCACCCGCGACGGCAAGGTCTCCGAGTTCTCCTCGCGCGGCAAGACCGGTGACCAGTCGACCTACCCCGACATCTCCGCCCCGGGCGAGAACATCACCTCCTCGTGCCGCCTCTACCTGGCGATCTGCTCGACGGGCCTGGACCCGAGGAACGGTCCCGGCCCGCTGGACATCGGCACGTTCAACACGATCAGCGGCACCTCGATGGCCGCACCGCACATCGCCGGCATCGTGGCGCAGCTGTTCCAGGCCAACCCCTCGGCCACGCCGGCACAGGTCGAGAACGCGCTGAAGACCACCGCCTACAAGTACGCCGACGGCGCGCCCTACGAGAACGGCCCGCTCGGCACCACCAGCGTCGACAAGGGCTACGGCCTGGTCGACGTGGTGGCTGCCGCCGCAGCCGTTCGCTGAGCTCCGTCCGCGGGTCCGAGGAAGCTACCCGTCCCGCTTCCTCGGACCCGCGGCGCGGTCACGGCCATTCCCTCTGCGGCACTAGACGGCTGCGAGCTTCTCCGGGTTCCGGATGCCGTGCAGGGCAATGATCCGGTCGTCCTCGACGGTCACGAAGAAGACCGCGTCGATGCCCTCCGGCGTGGTGGCGACGATGGCCGTCTCGCCGTTGACCAGCCGCAGCTCGGCGCTCATCTGGGCGTTCTCGGGTTTGGCCAACGTGGCGGCCAGGAAACGCAGCACCTTTCCGGCGCCGTTGATCGGACGCAGCGCTGCCCGCCTGAGGCCGCCGCCGTCGGTGACCAGGACGACGTCGGGTGCCAGCAGCTCCATCAACGAAGCCACGTCCCCACCGGCAGCAGCCGCCATGAACTGCTCGGTGATCTCACGGTGACGGGCGGAGTCGACCACCTGCCGCGGCCGACGCGCCTCCACGTGCGAACGCGCGCGGTGCACCAGCTGGCGCACCGCAGCCGGGTTGCGGTCGAGCGCCTCACCCACCTCGGGCGCGGACATGCCGAACACCTCGGTGAGCACGAACGCTGCGCGCTCGAGCGGAGTCAGGGACTCCAGCACGATCAGCATCGCCATCGAGACCTCGTCGGCGAGCTGGGCGGTGCGCGCCCCGTCGGCCCGCGGGTCGGTGGCCACTGGTTCCGGCAGCCACGGACCGACATAGCTCTCTCGCCGGGTGGCGAGCTGGCGAAGCCGGTTCAGGGCCAGCCGGGTGGTCACCGTGAGCAGGAACGCCCGCGGATGGTCGATGCTGGCGTGGTCGACACCGGCCCACCGGATCCAGGTGTCCTGGACGACGTCCTCGGCCTCGACCCGGCTGCTCAGGATGCGGTACGCCGCACCGATCAGCGTCGATCGGTGCTCCTCGAACACCTCGGTCGGGTCGGCCGCCGAGCTCATCGCGCTCACCTCTGGGTCTGTCTCTGGGCTCACTGCGTTGGCAGGTCGCACTGGCTCTTGAAGCCCTGGCTGGTCAGTCCCAGGGCGAAGTTCGTCCGGGAGCGGAGGTTCTCCACCGAGATCATCTCAGTCAGCTCGACGATCTGCGCGTCGTCCAGGTCGGGGCGGAGCGCGGCCACCATCTCGTCGGTCACCACCGGAGGTGTGGCGGTCATCGCCTCGGCGTACTCCAGCACAGCGCGCTCCAACGTGGTGTAGAGCGTGCTGGATCGCCAGTCCGCGACCTGCTCCAGCTTGGCGGCGTCCATGCCGTTCGTCCGCGACACGTAGTAGCCGAAGTCCACGCACCAGCTGCAGCCGATCTGGGAGGCGACCGCCAGGGAGGCCAGCTCCTTGAGGTCACGGTCGAGCCGGGACCACTTCGCGACGCCCAGCTCGAACCTGGCGACCGAGGTCATCACCTTGGGTTGATGCAGAAGCGCGAGCATCGGGTCCATCTCCTGGCCGTACCTGCGCCGCGTCCAGAGGCTCATGAGGCGGGCGAGCATGCTGCCGGGGTGCTCGAGCGGGACGCGAGCGGTGCCGGCCCTGGTGGGAGTGGACGCCGGGGTGGTGGTCATGACTTCCTCCTGCACGTGACGGGTCTTTGACGGGGAGACCCGCCGGACGGCGCGGGTGTGACATCAAGGTCCACCCCGCTGGCAACCCCCGACCTCCACCGGCCTAGGACGCACCGCGGCGGCCCTACCGGGCGTCGAGGATCGGTGGTACGACGACGTGATGGTGACGATGCGTGGAAAGCTGACCGGAACCCTGCTCGTGCTGGCGCTGCTGGGCGTCCCGGTCGCAGGCGCAGCGCAGGCGGCGCCCCCCGGCCGGGGCACACCCGTTGCCGGCTCTCGGTCGCTGGGAGACCCCCTGCTCCCCCAGCTCGGCAACGGCGGTTACGACGCGAAGCACTACCGGATCGAGCTCGACTACGACCCGGAGGCCAACCGGTTCGACTCCGCCCGGACGACGATCCGCGCCAGGGCGACCTCGAGCCTCTCGTCGTTCAGCCTCGACTTCCAGGACGACCTCGAGGTGACCCGGGTGACGGTCAGTGGGCGTCGTGCACACTTCCGCTTCGAGGACGCGACCCCGCGGCTGAGCAACGACCCAGAGGTCACCCAGCCGCGGAAGCTGGTCGTCAGCCCCCACCCCTCCACCCGGCCCAAGGCGGGACGCGGGTTCACGGTGGTGGTGAGCTACCGAGGCATCCCGGTGCAGATCACCGATCCCGACACGTCCTCCGAGGGCTGGATCCGGGCCTGCTACCCGCTGGCCGTGCCGCAGACCTGCGACGGCTCGTTCGTGGTCAACGAGCCGATGGGGGCGCAGAGCTGGTTCCCGTCCAACAACTACCCGACCGACAAGGCCACCTTCGACACGCGCATCACCGTGCCGAGCTCGAAGACCGCGCTGGGGGTCGGCGAGCTCGCCTCGCGCACGCGCCACCGTGACGGCACCACGACCTGGCGCTGGACCGAGGACGACCCGACCGCGACCTACCTGACCACGGCAACGGTCGGCGACTTCGACTACGTCACGGGCACGATGACCGAGACCTCGACCGGTCGGAACCTGCGGGTCTACAACGCCATCGACAGCAGTGCCACGCCGAGCCAGAAGGCGGCGATCCAGGCGTCGCTGGACCGGGCACCCGGCCAGGTCAACTTCCTGAGCAACCTGTTCGGGCGATACCCGTTCGACTCCACCGGCGCCGTCGCCGACCGAGCTGCGGGGGTGGGTTACGCGCTCGAGGTGCAGACCAAGCCCCACTACGCAGGCGGGTTCACCAGTGGCAACCCGTCGATCAACATCGGGACGCAGCTGCACGAGCTGGCTCACCAGTGGGTCGGCAACAGCGTCACACTGGCGAGCTGGAGCGACATCTGGTTCAACGAAGGCTGGGCGAACTGGTCCCAGTGGTGGTGGCAGTTCCGCGAGAACGGCGGCGACGACCCGGCCGTCCTGTTCGACGACCTCTACGCCACCACCCCCGCTGAGGACTGGGAAATAGCGCCTGCGGTCCTGGACGGCGACCCGACCAACATGTTCGCGTCCTTCCCGACCTATGACCGGGGCGCGATGACCGTGCAGGGCTTCCGCGAGATCGTGGGCGACGCCGTCTTCTTCAGGTTCGTCAAGGACCTCACGGGGCGGTTCGAGCACGGCAACATCTCGACCCGGCAGTTCATCGGGTTCGCGGTGGCCCGCTCGGGGCTGGCCAGGGCGGACCGCGCGCTGCTCCGCGACTTCTTCGACCAGTGGCTCTACGGCGAGACCAGGCCGACGATCCTGCCGGAGAGCTTCCACTAGCTGGTGCGGCGGACCGTGAGGCAGGTCACCGGTTCCGGCAGCCGGAGCTGTGGCAGACTTCTGCTGACGAGTGATGAGCTCGCGTGCTCTGGGGGCGGTGAAACTCCGCACCGGCGGTGACAGTCCGCGACCCGGTCGCCGCAAGGTGGCCGGTTGACCAGGTGGAACTCCTGGACCGACGGTCAAAGTCCGGATGAGAAGCGCACGCAGGTGGTCCGCGACGCGATGTCGTGAGCCGTCCTGTCCCCGGGGTCCGCGTGGACCACGTGAGGACAGGACGATGAGTTTCTCCCCGGCAGAGCAGCGCGCGATGCGTCGTGCGCTCGAGCTGGCGAGCACTCCCGGCGTACCCCTCGGCCCGAACCCGCGGGTGGGCTGCGTGCTGCTCGGCCCCGACGGCACCGAGATCGCCGAGGGCTACCACCGGGGCGCCGGCACCCCGCACGCCGAGGCGGCAGCCCTGGCCGAGGCCGGCCCGGACGCGCGCGGAGCGACCGCGGTGGTCACGCTCGAGCCGTGCCACCACACCGGCCGCACGGGACCCTGCTCGCAGGCGCTCCTCGAGGCGGGGGTGTCCCGCGTGGTGTTCGCCCAGCCCGACCCCAACCCGGTCGCGCTGGGAGGCGAGACCGCCCTGCGTGGCGCGGGCGTCGTCGTCGAGTTCGGGCTGATGGAGCGCGAGGCTCGGGCGCTCAACCGGGCCTGGACGTTCGCGATGGAGCACCACCGGCCGTTCGTGACCTGGAAGTTCGCCGCCACCCTGGACGGTCGCAGCGCGGCAGCCGACGGTTCCAGCCGGTGGGTCAGCTCCCGTGCCGCACGCGTGGACAGTCACCGCCTGCGCTCGCAGTGCGACGTGCTGCTGGTCGGCACCGGGACGGTCGAGGCCGACGACCCCGAGCTCACCGTGCGCGACGAGTACGACGCGGCGGTCGCTCACCAGCCACTGCGGGCCGTGATGGGCCTGCGTGAGATCGCTCCGGACAGGCGAGTGCTCAACGACCGCGCGGAGACATTGCGCCTGCAGACCCGCGACCCCGCCCAGGCGCTGGCCCTGCTGCACGCACGCGACCGCCAGCACGTGTTCCTCGAAGGCGGCCCGCACCTCGCCGCTGCCTTCGTGCGGGCCGGACTGGTCGACGAGGTCGTCGCCTACCTCGCGCCGGCCCTGCTCGGCGCCGGGACCAGCGCCGTCGGGGACCTGGGCATCACCACGATCGCTGACGCACGTCGGCTGCAGATCGCCGATGTCACGACCGTCGGTGACGCCGCCGAGACGAATGTCCGGATGACCCTGCGGTTCGCGCCGCGCCCGAGCACCAGGAGAGGAACTGAGATGTTCACCGGCATCGTCGAGGAGCTCGGCACCGTGGACTCGCTGGAAGACCAGGGCGACGCGATCCGCCTGACCATCCGCGGGCCGCTGGTCACCAGCGACGCCGGCCTGGGCGACTCGATCTCGGTCAACGGCTGCTGCCTCACCGTCGCCGCCCGGCGTGGGGAGTCCTTCACCGCCGACGTGATGCACGAGACGCTCGCGAAGACCTCGCTCGGCGCCCTCGCTCCCGACGCCCGGGTCAACCTCGAACGCGCCGTCACCCCGACCACCCGGCTCGGCGGCCACATCGTGCAGGGTCATGTGGACGGCACCGGAACTGTGCTGCGTCGCACGCCGAGCGAGCACTGGGAGCTGGTCGAGATCTCCCTGCCGAGCGACCTGGAGCGCTACCTCGTGGCGAAGGGCTCCATCACCGTCGACGGGATCTCCCTGACCGTGGTCGAGGTCTCGACGGGCTCGAGCACCGGGGCCAGCTTCACGGTCAGCCTGATCCCCGAGACACTGGCCCGCACCACGTTGGGCTTCAAGCAACCCGGCGATGTCGTCAACCTCGAGGTGGACGTGATCGCGAAGTACGTCGAGAAGATGGTGAAGCTGTGAGCGAGACCGACGCACCCGATGAGGGCAGGATCCGTCTGGACACGGTGGAGGAGGCCATTGCCGCCATCGCCGCGGGTGAGGCCGTCGTCGTGGTCGACGACGAGGACCGCGAGAACGAGGGCGACATCATCTTCGCCGCCAGCAAGGCGACACCGGAGCTGATGGCGTTCACGATCCGCCACTCCAGCGGGGTCATCTGTGTGCCGATGCCGGCCGAGATGCTCGACCGGCTGGAGATCCCGTTGATGACGCCGCACAACAAGGACAAGCTGCGGACGGCGTACACGATCTCGGTGGACGCCCGCGACGGCGTCACCACCGGCATCTCGGCCGTGGACCGTGCGCACACCGCCCGGGTGCTGGCCGACTCCGCCACCGAGCCGTGGGAGCTCACCCGTCCCGGCCACGTGTTCCCGTTGCGCTACCGCGAGGGTGGGGTGCTGAACCGTCGCGGCCACACCGAGGCCGCGGTCGACCTGGCCCGGATGGCCGGGCTGACGCCGGCCGGGGTGCTCGTCGAGATCGTGAACGACGACGGGTCGATGAAGCGGGCGCCGGAGATCCGCGAGTTCTGCGACGAGCACGGGCTGAAGATGGTCTCGATCGAGCAGATGGTGCACCACCGCCGCCGCTACGAGACCCACGTCCAGCGCCTGGCCGAGACCGTGCTGCCGACCCGGCACGGTCAGTTCACCGCGTTCGGCTACCGGATCACGGTGGACGGATCCGAGCACGTGGCCCTGGTGTACGGCGACCCGGCCGCTCTCCGCGACGGGACCCCGGTGCTCACCAGGGTCCACAGCGAGTGCCTCACCGGGGACGTCTTCGGCTCCGAGCGGTGCGACTGCGGGCCCCAGCTCGACGAGGCGATGGACCTGATCGTCGGGGAGGGGCGCGGCGTGGTGGTCTACCTGCGCGGCCACGAGGGGCGGGGGATCGGCCTGCTCGCGAAGCTGCAGGCCTACCAGCTCCAGGACGGCGGCCGGGACACGGTGGACGCCAACCTCGACCTCGGCCTGCCAGCCGACGCACGGCACTACGGTGCTGCCACCCAGGTGCTCCGCGACCTCGGCGTCACCTCGGTGCGGCTGCTGACCAACAACCCCGACAAGACCTCGAGCCTGGAGTCCTACGGGATAACGGTCACCGAGCGAGTGGCCCTGACGCCACGGCCCAACGACCACAACCTCGCCTACCTGATGACCAAGCGCGACCGGATGGGTCACCACCTCGCGGACCTGGAGAGCCACCATGCAGGACTCCCTGCGCCGGAAGGGGTGGACCTGTGAGCGGCGACGGCAGTCCCCTCGACGACCCCGTCGACTGCAGCGACCTGAGGCTGGCGGTGGTGGCCGCGAGCTGGCACGAGCAGGTCATGGGTGGCCTGGTGGCCGGTGCGCGTGAGGCGATCGGGGCCTACCAGGTCGGATCGTTCGAGATCGTTCGGGTGCCCGGGTCCTTCGAGCTTCCCGTGGCGGCGCAGGCACTCGCCAGGAGGGGGTACGACGCCGTCGTCGCCCTCGGCGTGGTCATCCGGGGTGGCACGCCACACTTCGACTACGTCTGCTCCGCCGCCACCGACGGCCTCAACCGCGTGGCCCTCGACACGGGGGTCCCGATCGGGTTCGGGCTGCTCACCTGTGACACCGAGCAGCAGGCCCTCGACCGGGCCGGCCTCGAGGGCAGCGTGGAGAGCAAGGGCTACGAGGCCACCGCCGCCGCACTTCTCACCGCGCAGACCTTGCGCCGGGTCGCCGGACCCGACGATCTACGCTGACCCCGTGAAGACGTTCGAGGAGCTCTGGGTCGAGCTGAGCGAGAAGGCCGTGACCCGTCCGGAGGGTTCCGGGACGGTTCAGGCGCTCGACGCCGGCGTGCACGCGATCGGCAAGAAGCTGGTCGAGGAGGCTGCCGAGTCCTGGATGGCCGCCGAGTGGGAGGGCCATGAGCGGGCGGCCGAGGAGATCAGCCAGCTGCTCTACCACGCACAGGTGCTGATGCTCGCCGCCGGAATCTCGCTCGACGACGTCTACGCACACCTCTGAGGACACATGGTTTCGACAAGCTCAACCAACGAAGAGGCAGGCTCGACCAACGGCTCAGACCAGCCGCTCCTGCGGATCGCCATCCCCAACAAGGGCTCGTTGTCCGCGTCGGCCTCGGAGATCCTGCGCGAGGCGGGCTACCGGCAGCGCACCGACTCCAAGGAGTTGTCCCTCCTCGACACGGTCAACGGTGTCGAGTTCTTCTACCTGCGCCCGCGCGACATCGCGCTCTACGTGGGCGAGGGCACGCTGGACGTCGGGATCACCGGCCGTGACCTGCTGCTGGACTCCGGAGCCAAGGCCGACGAGGCCCGCCAGCTCGGGTTCGGCCGGTCGTCCTTCCGTTTCGCAGCCCCTCCCGGGACACTCGGTTCGCTCGCCGACCTGGCCGGCAAGCGCATCGCCACGTCCTACGTCGGTGTCGTGCGCCGCCATCTCGAGGAGCGCGGGATCGAGGCCGAGGTGATCCGCCTCGACGGCGCCGTCGAGACCAGCATCCAGCTCGGCGTCGCCGACGTGATCGCGGACGTCGTCGAGACCGGGAGCACGATGAAGGCCGCCGGCCTCGAGGTCATCGGCGAGGTGATCCTCGAGTCCGAGGCGGTGCTGATCACCCGCGCCGGAACCGAGGAGCCGGCGGGCTTGAGGATCTTCAAGCGCCGGCTCGACGGCGTGCTGGTGGCCCGGAGCTACGTGATGATGGACTACGACTGCCCCCAGTCGGCCGTCGAGGCAGCCGTGGCGCTCACCCCGGGACTCGAGGGCCCGACGATCTCGCCGTTGCATCGCGACGGCTGGGTGGCCGTGCGTGCGATGGTGCCCCGTGACGGGGCCCAACGGCTGATGGACGACCTCTACGAGATCGGCGCGCGGGCCATCCTGCTGACCGACATCCATGCCTGCCGACTCTGAACCACGTCCCACCTCCGTGCCGGCCCTGCCGCACACCTGGCGGCCGCTCGGCGTCCGGCTGGCGGTGTGGGTTCTCGGCGGCATGCTGCTGGCTCTGGTCGCGGCGGTCTGGATCGGCCTGGGTGGCGAGACGCGCAGCCAGTTCACCACCTTCCAGCGCGCCACGCTGGTCGCGATCGCCCTGATGCTGTTCGGCGCGTGGAACGCGCTCGTGCGCTCGCGGGTGACCGCGACCACGCAGACGCTCACCGTCGTCAACGGCTACCGCAGGCGGACCTACGAGTGGTCCCAGGTGGTCGGCGTCTCGCTGAGACGGGGTGCGCCCTGGGGGACCCTCGACCTCTCCGACGGCTCCACGATCTCGTTGATCGGCGTGCAGGGCTCCGACGGCGAAAGGGCTCGCAGAGCCGTACGCGAGATCCGCGCCACGATCGCGGCCAACACCCACCTCTAGCCCGCCGCCGGTCGGCCCTCGCCGAAAAAGGAGGTGCCGGATCACCCCGGCCGGTCCTACGATCCGTGGCGTGAGCGACTTCTCGACCCGGCCGATGACCCGCGACGACGCGAGTGCCGTCAACGACCTGCTGGCCGCGGCCGAGAGCGTGGACCACACCGAGGAGCACTACTCCGTCGAGGACGTCGTCGAGGAGATCGAGAACCCGATGATCGACCTCGCCCGCGACTGGCTGCTCGTCGAACGCGACGGGCAGGTGGTCGGCCAGACCCGCCTGATGCCCCGCGAGCCGGACGACGGGAAGGTCAGCCTGGGCATCGACGGTGTGGTCCACCCCGAGCACCGTCGGACCGGGATTGGCTCACACGTCGTACCCCTGATGGTGGCGCGTGCCCACGAGTACGCCCGGGAGCGCGGCCTCACCCCGGTGATCACGGGCAGCGGACCCTCGGCGATCAGCGACCTTGAGTCGGTGTTCGCGAAGGTCGGGCTCCGACCGGAACGCTGGTCGTTCCTGATGGCGGCCGACCTGCACACCGAGGGCGTGGGCACCGATGCGCCTGCTGTGCCTGAGGGCCACACCCTCTCGACCTGGGTGGGTGTCGACCCGGAGGAGCTGCGGTCGGCGCACAACATGGCCTTCGTCGGCCACTACGGCTTCACCCCCTGGGGGGTGGAGATGTGGCGTCAGTGGGTCTCCGGCAGCCGCAACCTCCGTCCCGAGCTCAGCCTGGTCCTGCGGGACCGCTCGGGCGCCGTCGCGGCGTACATCCAGACCAGCGAGTTCGACGCGGCTCGGGAGGTCACCGGGAAGCGTGACGCGTACGTCGCGAAGCTGGGCACCATCCCCGGGCACCGCCGCCGGGGACTCGCCAGCCTGCTGCTGCAGAGCGCGCTCCACCGCTACCGCGAGGCAGGCTTCGACCTGTCCTCGCTCGACGTCGACTCCGAGAACCCCACCGGCGCGCTGGCGATCTACGAGCGGGCCGGCTACCGGACCACGATGCGCTGGATCAACTACCGGCTCGTGGACTGAGCCAGCGGTAGCTCGGCGCGCACGCGGCCTCCCGTCGCGGTGCTCCCGGCCACCAGGCTGCCGCCGAGCTCCTCGGCGCGCTCGCGCATCGAGCTCAGCCCCACACCTGGATGCCAGGTACCTGTCCGGGGGGCCCGGTCGGTCACCTCCACGGTCAGGGTTGATCCCGCCTGCGCCAGCACCACGGTCGCCTCGGTGCTGTCCGTGTGCCGGGCGATGTTGGTCAGGGCCTCGACGGCGATGCGGTACGCCGCAACCTCCACCGCAGCGGGGAGCCGGTCGCTGCCGTCCACCCGCACCACTGTCCGCAGCAGCTCGCCCGTACGCACGCGGATGGACTGGGCCGCCTGCGTGACGGCGGCAGCCAGTCCGAGCTCGTCCAGCGCCGGTGGACGCATCGCATAGACGAGCTCACGGATCGACTCGATCGCTGCCGTCGTCTCCGCGCGCAGCGTCTCGAGCAGTCGCTCCGCGGCCGGAGGATCGGACCGGGCGAGGTTCCGGGCTGCGTCAGCCGTGAAGGCGATGCCGGTCAGACGTGGACCGAGGCCGTCGTGCAGGTCGCGCCGCAGCCGGCGGCGTTCCTCCTCCCGAGCGGCGATCGTCTGCTGTCGTGACTGCTGGAGGTCGGCCGCGAGCGCGCTGGCGCGGATCGACTGGGCGAGCAGCGGCGTCGCGATGTCGAGCACCTGCCGGTCGGCGGCCGACAACCCCAGCTCTCCCGGCCGGAGGCCGACCTCCAGCTCGAGAGACCCACCCGCCGTGGGCGGCAGGGTCCGAACCTCGGTATCGGTGGCGCGGGTCCCGGAGGCGACCGTCACCTCGCCGTCGACACGCAGGGCGGCGTACGGCAGCACGAGCGCCTCCCGGATCGCCCGAAGCGCCACGATCGGGTCCTCGCCGATGCGGCCCGAGACCAGACCAGCGGCATCCAGCGGGTCAGGGCGTACGCCGAACAACAGCTCGTCCACCACGCCGCGCAACAGCACCTGCGTCGGATGGAACGTGGTGGCGAGCACGGTGGCGACGAGACCGAGCACCGCCACCGTCGGGGTCGCTCCGTCGCCGAGCTCCTCGATGGTCGCAGCCGCGCCGATGAACAGCGCGAGGTACGCGACCGCGGTGGCGAGGTAGGTGACGACGGGCACGATCAACGCGCGAGCGTCAGCGAGATCAGGGCGGGCCAGACCGACGTACATGGCCGGTCCGACCACCACGAAGAACGCCTCCGCTGTGACCGACCCGATGGAGTCGCCGGCGGCAAAGGCGACCAGTCCTGCGAGCAGTGTGCTGCTGCCGGCGGCGAGAGCCATCCAGGTCAGGGCCCGGCGCTCATCGGTCTGCGCCCGCTCCAACCGCCACCAGATGTGGGCCGGAAGCCCGATCAGGACGACGACCAGAGTCATCGCCTCGGCGGTCTGGGGCACGATCGTGACGAGGGACCCGGCCGCGACCACAGTGACGACGGCCAGGAAGTCGCCGGGATCCCGCCACCTCGCCACCGGGTAGAGCACGAGGGACAACGGTCCGAACAGGAGGGCCGCGGCCAGCCACGCTCGTTGCGGGCTGGTCTGACCTGCAGCGGTGTCGAGCACCACACCCACCAGCAGCGCGAGCGAGGTTGCGATCATCGCCAAGGACGCCAGCCGCGCCCGTCGGGCACGGAGCAGCCCCAGCGCCGGCACCAGCTGGGAAAGTGCCACCGCCCCGAGTGCGGCCGCGTGCAGGGACATCACTGGTCCCGCCCGAGGCCACCTTCGCGAGCACGGATGATGGCCGCCGTGCGGTCCGCGACCTCGAGCTTGGTGAAGATGCTGGTGAGGTGGTTGCTCACGGTCTTGGGGGAGAGGAAGAGCTCGTCCGCGATCGCGGCCGTGCGTCGCCCTCCGGCAAGCAGGTCGAGGATGTCGCGCTCTCGAGGGGTGAGCGTCGGGAACGGCACGTCCGCCGCGACGGGAGGCGCCGCGAAGTAGCCGAGCATGCGCGCCGCGACGGCGGGTCCGAAGATCGCCTGTCCGGCGGCCACAGCGCGGATCGCGTTCACGATCTCGCCCTGGGCTGCTCCCTTGAGCAGATAACCGCGCGCGCCGGCCTGCATCGCGGTGAACACAGTGGCGTCGTCGTCGTACATCGTCAGCATCAGCACTGCGGTCTCCGGCACCGCCGCGCGGATCCGTCTCGTCGCCTCGACGCCGTCCACCCCCTCCATCCGCACGTCCATGAGCACGACGTCGGGACGCAGGAGCAGCGTCTCGCGGAGTGCCTCCTCGCCGTCAGAGGCCTCGCCGACGACGTCGAGGTCGTCGATGGTCCCGATCAGCGCCCGCAGGCCGGCGCGGACCACCGGGTGGTCGTCGGCCAGCAGGATCCGGAGGGTCATCTGCCCATCATCGCGGTCGATGGTCTCCCGGCGCCCGGGAAGTTCTTCCTGACATGCCCGGGCCGAGCGAGGAACATGTGCAGGAAGCACGCACCTGTCGCAGGGAACAGCCGACGGCCGATGGTGAGGCGTCCGCTCGACCCATGGAGGTAGATGTCATGAGCACCACCAGCATCCGGCAGTCCCGACCGATCCTGACCACCAGAAACAGGATCGGCCTGGTCATCGCCGGGCTGATCGGCCTGGTCAACGTGCCCAGCGTCCTGATGCCATCACCGGACGGTGAGGTGGGACCGCCACTGGTGGTGCTGCTCGCGGACACCGTCTGCGGTGTCATCGCGCTCGTGGCCGTGGTGATCGCCTGGCGCAGCGGCAGCAGCACGGCAATGCGGGTGGCGGCCACGTGCCTCGTCATCACCCTCGTGACGGCGTTGCCGGCCCTGTTCGTCGATGTGCCTGCCGTCATCAAGATCCTGGTCGCAGGCTTGACCGTGTTGACGTTGGCAGCCCTGGTCCTGATGTTCTCCGGTGACCGGCGGCCTGCGCCGGTCGTGGACTGACGGGGTCTCCGATGATCGCCGTCGTCACGCTCCTGCTCGCGCTCCCGGTGGGCTTCGGGCTGCCTTCTCGCCTGGCGGCGAACACCGTCTACGCCGTGGCCTACCTGTGGGCGTTCACGTTCCAGACGCTGTACCTGATGCTCGAAGCGATGCAGCCGAGGTCGGCGAACCCCGCCTTCGTGGTCGGCGAGTTCCCGCTCTCCTACGGGCTGGTGACGCTCGGCATCTTCGGCGTCGGGTTCGCCCTGGTCGAAGCCGGCCACCGGGTCGCCGGCAGGCGGTCTGCGCGGCGCGAGCTGCAACCCGCCTGAGGACGGTCAGCGCAGCGGGCGGGTGCCGTCGAGGACGACATCCGCCCGCTCCCGCGTGTCTTCCCTGGCGAACAGCTCCGCCTCGTCGACGGCCCACTGCTCCCAGTGAGGCGCGAAGGCATCGCCGTCCCGCTCGATGCCCCGCTGCCTCCGCAGGTCATGCGGCGCCTCGACCCAGAGAAGCACCGTCTGCAGCGCACCGAAGCGGGACGCGCCACTGCCGACGCCCTCGACCAGGAGCAGGGGGACCGGCTCCACCGTCACGATCTCGGCGAACTCGCCGGCGAGCCAGTCGTAGCGCCGGTAGGTGCCCGGCCGCCCCTCGGCCAGCGGCGTGAGCAGGCCGTCCAGCTGCTCGTCGACCCGGGGGAGGCCCGACCACCCGGGGAACAGGTCGTCCATGTGGACCACTGCCGAGCCGGGTGCCAGAGCTGCGATGGCCGCCGCCCAGGTCGTCTTGCCGGAGCCGGCCGCGCCGTCGAGGCAGATCAGGCGGCCCCCACCGAGCGTGGGGTCGCGCTCGAGGGCCAGCTGGAGCACCAGGGCCGGGCTCGGGTTCACCAGGCCAGGCCGAGCCCGCGGTAGGAGCGCACGGTCTCGGCGATCGCGTCGCCGGCCAGCAGGTGCACGAGGTTGGTGTGCTCCGCGAGCTCACCGGACTTGGCGTGCCGGAACCAGACCCAGTCGCCGATCTGCAGCATCCGCGCACCGGATCCGGTGAGCGGGGTCTGCACCTCACCCGCGCCCTCGAGGCCCGTCAGGTGCAGGTCGGGCGGTGCCCAGGGAATGGGCAGGCGGTCCTTGCCGCTGGCCCCGCTCGCGATGAAGCCTCCGCCGGCGACGGTGGCCAGCCCGCCGCCGGGACGGCGTACGACCGGGACGCCGAAGTAGGCCGCCGGCCGGGGCTCGAAGCTCTCGTAGTGGTCGAAGAGCCCGGGCACCAGCAGCCCGGACCCGGCCGCGACCTCGGTCACCACCGGGTCAGCCACGGTCGACTCGACACTGCCCGACCCGCCTGCGTTCCAGAACTCGAGCTCGACGATCTCCTTCAGGTTGCGGGCGATCAGCGCCCGTCGCTCCTCGAGCTGCGCGACGGAAGCCGTCTTCAGCTTGCGCACGACGAGCGAGCGGGCTCGCTGGTTGGGTACGTCGTCCGGGACCCCGGCCACCTGGCCCTCGTAGGTCATCACGCCGACCAGGGAGAACCCGCGGTCCACCACCTCCTGGGCGAAGCCGACGACCTCGACCGCGTCGTGGAGCGGAGAGCGCTTGGGGCCGACGTGGGAGCGGCCCAGGCGCAGACCCGCGTCGACGTCGATCGCGACCCGCACACCGCCCACGTCATCGGTGCTGGCCTCGACCAGCGACAGGTGCGCTGGCGAGTCGACCATCAGGGTGATCCGCGACCGTGCCTGCTCGTCAGCCACCAGCCGGCCCAGCGCGCCGCGATCAACCGTGGGGTAGGCCATCAGCACGTCGTCGACGCCCTCGCCCACCAGCCACAGCGCCTCGCGCAGGGAGTAGGCGAGCACCCCGGAGAACCCGGGCACGGCGAGCGCACGCCGCACGAGGGCGGGGACGCGCAGTGACTTCGAGGCCACCCGCACCGGCTTTCCGGCGGCTCGGCGCACGAGGTCGGCGGCATTGGCGTCGAAGGCGTCCAGGTCGACCACCACCATCGGGGTAGCAGGGTCCTCGAGCCCCGCGACCGCTGCGTTCAGCCGACGGGCGAGCTGGTGGCGCGCGGCATCACCGCTGGCGGGCCCGGTGGTCATGTGACTAGATGCCGTACTTCTTCAAGATGGCCTCGACGTCGTCCATGCCCTCGATGTCGTCGTCCGGGCGCTTCGCCGGCTGCTTGGCCGTCTGCTTGCCGGCCTGTTTGCCGGCCTGTTTGCCGGTCTGGTTCCCGGTCTGGGCCGCTGCGACCTTCCTGGCCCGTCTGCGGGAGACCTCCGGTCCCTGTCCGCGTACGCCGATCCCGCGGGCGCGCATCACACCGGAGGCCAGCCAGAGCAACCCGGCGACCACGGCCACGATGATGCCCAGCCACACGACGGGGGAGAAGACCAGCTTGGCGCCCCAGTCGATCACGTCCTCGAGGATGTTGGCCGCCAGCCGCAGGGTGCCGGTGAGCCACGCGGCGATCGGGATCAGGGTCCAGGCCAGCCCGCGGAGCGCGGCCGCCGCGCCGCGGCGTCGCCAGGAGATCCAGGTGTAGCCGGCGCCGAGAACGGTCAGCACGAGTGCAAGGGCGGCCCAGGTGGTGTCGTCGATGGTGACGTTGGCGGCGAGGGGCATGGGTCCAGCCTACGGAGGTCCGGCGAAGGCGGTCTGGAAGGATCACTGACCACCATGACGCGCTCCCTCCCCGACCCAGGTTTCGCCGGCGACGACGGTGCGGCTGACCCGGACGTGGAGGCCGCCCTCGCGGCATACGACGTGGCGCCGGAGGCGCGTGGGCACCCAGCGGTGCTCGCCGTGCTCCAGGATGCACGGGTGCTCGTGCCGGTGGTGGCCGTGCTCGGTGAGGTGGACCACGACGAGCAGGGGCTGGCGCGCGACAAGACCAGTGACATGGCTGCGGTGCTGATGACCGGGCGGGACGGACGCACCGCCCTGCTCGCCTTCACCGGATCGACGAGCATGGGCCGGTGGGACCAAGCGGCCCGGCCGGTCCCGGTGACGGCACGACAGGCCGCCCAGGCTGCGCTCCACGACCAGGCCCCGGCGCTGCTGCTGGATGTGGCCGGGCCGGTCATGTTCGTGGTGGAGGGTCAGGACCTCGAGTCCCTGGCCGCCGGTCACCGACTGGTCGCGCTGGACGGCGACCGCTGGGGGTGGGCGAGACCTGCCGGCTGAGCCGACGCGATGCCTCCCGATGTGCAATCGGGGGCCGCGGCTTGTAACCTTGTGCGTGACCGATCAGTCGTTCCCGCAAGGGCGTGGTTGATCCGACAAGCGGAGGCCTCCTCCCACCCGCATCGACCGTTGCACGATCAGGTCGTCGGGTCTGGTCAACGGGCAGGGTGACGTACGCCGTCATACCAGCTCGACGACAGGGGCTTCCGTGCGTTGCGCGGAAGCCCTGTCGTATTTCTGAGTCGCACCTCGGGGTTCTTGCGGTGGTCATCCCATCGTTCCAACACAGGAGGACCCATCAGCACCGAGCTGCGAATCAACGATCGGATCCGGGTACCGGAAGTCCGGCTCGTTGGCCCCAACGGCGAAACCGTCGGCATCGTCTCCACGAGCGACGCGCTGCGCCTGGCCCAGGAGGCTGACCTCGACCTCGTCGAGATCGCTCCCATGGGTCGTCCCCCGGTCTGCAAGCTCATGGACTACGGCAAGTTCAAGTACGAGAACGCGCAGAAGGCCCGTGAAGCCCGTCGCAACCAGACCAACACCGTCATCAAGGAAATGAAGCTCCGCCCGAAGATCGACCAGCACGACTACGAGACCAAGAAGGGTCACGTCGTGCGGTTCCTCCGGTCGGGCGACAAGGTCAAGATCACGATCATGTTCCGCGGTCGCGAGCAGCACCGTCCCGAGCTCGGGTACAGGCTGCTGCAGCGTCTCGCCGAGGACGTGACCGAGCTTGGCTTCGTCGAGTCCTCGCCCAAGCAGGACGGCCGCAACATGACCATGGTGATCGGACCGCACAAGAAGAAGTCCGAGGCCAAGGCCGAGGTGAAGGCCGAGCGTGACGCCCGCGCCGCCGAGCGTGAAGCCGAGCGTGAGGCAGAGCGAGCCGAGCTCAAGGCAGCGCACCCGGTCCCCTCGCCGAAGAAGGAACGCGGTCGATCCGAGAACCTAGACCCCGAAATCGAAGCGTAGAGAGAAAAGGAATACAGATGCCGAAGAACAAGACGCACTCCGGTGCCTCCAAGCGCTTCCGCGTGACCGGTAGCGGCAAGATCCGTCGCCAGAAGACGGGCCTGCGCCACAACCTGGAGAAGAAGTCCTCCAAGGTCACGCGCCGGATGTCGGGCACCACCGAGGTCGCCAAGGCCGACGTGCCGCGCGCGAAGAAGCTGCTCGGCCTGTAAGTCACCCGCCCACACCGGGCCAGATCTCGGCCCACCCCCTGTCACACCGGATGTTCCGCATCCGGGTGGTCGCGATTATTCGTCGTCCACGCTGAAACTTGAAGGAGTACTGAAATGGCACGCGTCAAGCGGGCAGTAAACGCCCACAAGAAGCGCCGGGTGATCCTCGAGCGCGCCTCCGGCTACCGGGGTCAGCGCTCGCGTCTCTACCGCAAGGCCAAGGAGCAGGTCACCCACTCGCTGGTCTACAGCTACAACGACCGCAAGAAGCGCAAGGGCGACTTCCGCAAGCTGTGGATCCAGCGCATCAACGCCGGCGCGCGCGCCAACGGCCTGACCTACAACCGCTTCATCCAGGGCCTCAAGGCCGCGGGTGTCGAGGTCGACCGCAAGATCCTGGCCGAGCTGGCCGTCAACGACGTCCCGGCCTTCGTGGCTCTCGTCGAGACGGCCAAGGCCAACCTGCCCGAGGACGTCAACGCCCCGGCTTCGGCCTGACCCGACCCCCGAGGCGCCCTTTGCGTCATCCGAGACGTGGTCTTCAACCCACCATCCCGATGACGTCCTGGGGTCCTGGAGTCGGAACCCTGACGATGGCGAGTCTCTCTGCCGAGCGACCACTCTCCGCGAAGAGTGGTCGCGTCAAGACGGCACGGAGACTCGCCCGTCGCAATTCCCGGGCGCAGGAGCGGATGTTCCTCGCCGAGGGTGCGAAGGCGCTGACCGAAGCGCTGCACCATCGCGCAGGGGTCGTCGAGGTGTTCGCCACCGCAGCTGCGACCGAGCAGTACGCCGCCCTCCGCAAGGCCGTCGACGACGCAGGCATCCCGTGGATGTCAGCCGACGACGGTGCCATCGCGGCGCTCAGTGGAGCGGTCGCCCCTCAGGGGATCGTCGCGGTGTGCCGGTTCCTCGACGTGACCCTCGACGACGTGCTCGCCCCTCCGCTCGTCGGGTCGCCGACCCTCGTGATCTGCGCCGACGTCCGTGACCCCGGCAACGCCGGCACCGTGATCCGGACCGCCGACGCCGTGGGTGCCCGCGGCGTGGTGCTGGCCGGGCACAGCGTCGACCCCTACAACGACAAGACCGTGCGGGCGACCGTCGGCAGCCTGTGGCACCTCCCGTTGGCACTGGTCGCCGACCCGGCTGAGTGCGTGCGCCAGGCACGGTCGGCCGGTTTCGTGGTGCTTGCGGCCGACGGTGCCGGGGAGACCGACCTCTTCGAGGCCGAGACCGCCGGTCTGCTCGACCGGCCGGTCGCGTGGCTGTTCGGCAACGAGGCCAGGGGGCTGCCCGAGGACCTCGCTGCCCTGGCCGACCACCGGGTGTCGATCCCGATCCCCGGCCGGGCCGAGAGCCTGAACCTGTCCACGGCGGCGGCGATCTGCCTCTACGCGAGCGCGCGGGCCGCCCACGGCTGACCCGGGTCAGACCCGCCCGGCCAACCAGGTCTCCGCGCGACGCCGGGAAGCCTGGGCGAGCCACGCGTCCTGGATCAGCTCGGTGAGCTCGTCCACGTCGATCTCGCCGATCCGGCAGCCCCGGAGCAGCACCGACGGGTGGCCGTCGAAGTGCGGCGTCGTGAAGTAGGGCGTGCTCGGGTCCAGGACAAGGGCTTGCTTGTCGTCCTCGGAGGCGACCCAGATGACGATCACGTCGTCGTAGCGCTCCCCGGTCTCCGCGTCGAACGCGTCGGCCCTCGGGTTGCGGAAGAACACGAACGACTTCTGCCCGACCTGGTAGACCGGGTTGCCCAAGGTGCCGTCGATCTTGTTGACGTGCGGCATGGCGGCAGCGATCCGGTGCGCGTCGGCGACGCGGGCCTGGCGAGCCATGCCGGGACTCTACGTCGTCACGATCTGCACACAACCTTCACGTTGCGCGCACCCGTCCCGGCGCCCGGCGCTCCTACGCTCCAGACATGGACTCCCCGGGTACACCTGCGACGACCGTGCTCGTGGTCGAGGACGAGCCGCTGATCAACCAGGCGGTAGGTGACCGCCTGCGGGCCGAGGGACACGCGGTCGTCTCGGCGTACGACGGGCCGGGAGCGGTCGCGGCCTACGAGCAGCACCAGCCTGACCTGGTCGTGCTCGACGTGATGCTGCCCGGCTTCGACGGGTTGGAGGTGTGCCGACGGATCCAGCAGCAGCGCCCGGTGCCGGTGCTGATGCTCACTGCCCGCGACGACGAGGCCGACGTGCTCGTCGGTCTGGGCGTCGGCGCGGACGACTACCTGACCAAGCCGTTCCGGATGCGCGAGCTGGTGGCCCGGGTGGCCGCCCTGCTGCGGCGGGTGGAGCGAGCCGAGCAGCTCGTTCGGGAAGCTGCGGCTCAGCCGCGGGGGGTGGTGACGCTGGGAGCTCTCCGGCTCGACGTGGGTGCCCGACGGACCTGGCTCCAGGAGACCGAGGTGCACCTCACACCGACCGAGTTCGACCTCCTGTGCGCCCTGGCGTCCGCGCCCGGACATGTGCTCACCCGGGAGCGGCTGCTCGCAGACGTCTGGGGCTGGGACGGCGGGGCGGGGGCGACGCGCACTGTCGACAGTCACGTCAAGGCGCTGCGCTCGAAGATCGGCGCCGAGCGGGTGCGCACGGTGCACGGCGTCGGCTACGCGCTCGAGGACCTCTGATGAGCGGTACCCGAAGACCGCTGGAGCAGGTCACCTCGATCAAGGTCAAGCTCGGCCTGCTCGTCGTGGCCAGCGTGCTGGTGGCCGCCGTGCTCGCGACGCTGGGCGCCGGCGCGGTCCCGGCCGGCCTGAGCATCCCGGTCACGGTGCTGCTGGCCCTCGGTGTCACCCAGCTGCTGGCGGTCGGGATGACCTCGCCGCTGCGGCAGATGACGCAGGCGGCTCGCCGGATGGCGGCAGGCGACTACGCGGTCCGGGTGGACACCTCCTCGACCGACGAGGTCGGCGAGCTGGCCCGTGCCTTCAACCGGATGGCCGCGGACCTCGCGACGGTCGACCGTCAGCGGCGGGACCTGGTCGCCAGCGTCTCGCACGAGCTGCGTACGCCGCTCACGGCGCTGGTCGCCGTGCTGGAGAACCTCGACGACCGGGTGACCGAGCCGGATCCCGCGACGATCCGGGTGGCGCTGGGCCAGGCCCAGAGGTTGAGCACGCTGGTCAGCGACCTCCTGGACCTCTCGCGGGTCGACGCCGGCGTGGTCCCGTTGGACCGCACGGACCTGTCCGTCACCGAGCTGGTCGACGAAGCCGTCACCGAGGCGGGTGCCGGGATGCGCGAGGTGTCCTTCGAGGTGCGCATCGAGCCGGTCGGCCTGCTCGTCCACGCCGATCGACGACGTCTGCACCAGCTGCTGGCCAACCTGCTCGACAACGCCGCGAGGCACAGCCCGGTCGGCGGGGTGGTGCGGGTCTGGGCGGCCGGCGTCGGGGGAGCGGTCCGCCTCGAGGTCTCCGACGAGGGTGCCGGAATAGCGCCCGAGGATCGCGAGCGCGTCTTCGTGCGGTTCGGCACCCTCCAGGATCACGGAGGTGGCGGCACCGGCCTCGGCCTCGCCATCGCCCGCTGGGTGACCGATCTGCACGGGGGTCGGATCGGTCTGGTCGACCCGGTCCCGGGGGAGTCCGGAGCCCGCTTCCGGGTCGACCTTCCCCAGGGGACTGACCAACCTGATCTTCCTTCGAGCTCCAGCGAGAGGACCCATGCGATGAACCCGCCCACCGCCACTCCAGGACCGGCTCCGGTCCCGGCCCACCCGATGACCGCACCGACCGGGCTCGGAACCACGTCCGTCGTCGACACCGCCTTCGGGCCGGCCTGGCCCGACACCGGCACCCCTGCCCGGCGAGAGGTCCTGCTCGCCTGCGCCGTCATCGGGCTGTTCGCCGGTCTGACCCTCCCTTATGCCAACGCCGGCCTCGCGGCCACGTTGGTGCTCCTGGCCTCCGGCCTGCTGGTGCTCTGGGTGAGCCGGCACCGCCGGAGCCCGTTCACCTGGGCGTGCGCCGCACTCTGTGTCGGGTTCGCGCTCCTGGTCACGCTGCGGGACGCCGAGTGGATGGTCGTGCTCGGCCTGATGACCAGCGCGCTGCTCACCACCGCGGCACTGACGAACGGCCGCTCCGCCGTCGGCATGGTGCTCAGCGCGATGGCCTGGCCGTTCGCCGGGCTGCGCGGACTCCCGTGGCTGGGGCGCACCTTCAGGGCCCTGGGTGGGGGAAACAACAGCGCTGCCGTGGTCCGCACCGTGATCCTCTCCGGGCTGGCGCTGCTCGTCTTCGGGGTGCTGTTCGCCACCGGCGACGCGATCGTGGGGCACTGGCTGAGCCTGGTCCTGCCCGACCTCGAGGAAGGCGTGGTGCTGCGGGCGTTCGTCGCGGTCGCTGTGACCGGGGTGGTGCTCGCCGCGGCGTACCTGTCCCTGAACCCGCCCACCGTCGAGACCTCCGGCGTCCGCCGACCCGCGCAGCACCGCTTCGAGTGGCTGGCGCCGGTGCTGCTCGTCGACGCGGTCTTCGCGCTCTTCCTGGCGGCGCAGACCGCTGCGTTCCTCGGCGGGCACGACTACATCCGCGACGCCACCGGCCTCACCTACGCCGACTACGTCCACCAGGGCTTCGCGCAGCTGACCTTCGCGACGGCGCTGATGCTGCTCGTCGTCTGGGCTGCGTCGCGCAAGGCCGGGGACACCCCTGCCGACAAGTGGTGGCTGCGCGTCTCGCTGGGCGCGCTCTGCGTGCTCACCCTGGTCGTGGTGGCCTCCGCCCTGCACCGGATGGACCTCTACCAGGACGCCTACGGCTTCACCCGGCTGAGGCTGCTGGTGGACGTGTTCGAGGGATGGCTGGGACTGGTGGTGATCGCCGTGCTCGTCGCCGGGATCAGGCTGCGTGGCTGGTGGCTCCCGCGGATGGCGCTGCTGTCGGGTGCGACGCTGCTGCTGGGCCTGGCGCTCGCGAACCCCGATGCGTGGATCGCGCAGCACAACATCGACCGCTACGAGTCCACGGGCAAGGTCGACTGGTCCTACCTCCGCGGGCTCAGTGAGGACGCGGCCCCGACGCTGGCGAAGCTTCCACCAGAGCAGGCCGCCTGCGCCCTGAACGACCCGTCGCCGACCAGGGACGGCTGGAACGGGTGGAACCTGGCCCGTGCCCGGTCCGTCGACGCGCTGGCCGACTTCGCGATGCCGCGCGCCGCGGGCTGCAGCGAGGTCGTCGTGCCGCGCGGGTGACCTACGCTGGCGCCGTGGATCCTGAAGCCGTCTCGCTGCTCGACACGCTCCCCGACGGGGTCGTGGTCTCGGACGCCGACGGGATCGTCACCGTGGTGAACCAGATCGCTCGACGCCTCCTCGGCTCCGCCGCGATCCCCGGGCACCACCTTCGCGACGTGATCGCGCTGCAGGACCAGGAGAGCTGTGCCTGGTATGACTCCAACAAGCCGTATGACGGCCTCGGCAGCCGCGTCGGTCTGACCGAGCAGTCCTGGCTCACCTCCGAGGGCACCGAGGTCCTGGTGGCCGGACGGATCAACCGGGCCGGCAGGTTCGGGCCGGTGTCGAGCGTGGCCCTGGTCATCCGCTCCGGACGTGGCCGCGCGCGACTCGACCGCGACCGCTCCGACCTGGTGGCCACCGTCGCCCACGAGCTGCGCTCGCCACTCACCGGCGTCAAGGGCTTCGTCTCGACCCTGCTGAGCAAGTGGGACCGGCTCAACGACGAGCAGAAGAAGCTGATGCTCACCACGGTGCACTCCGACTCCGAGCGCCTCTCCCGGTTGATCACCGAACTGCTCGACGTGGCCCGGATCGACACCGGCCGGCTGCCGCTCTACCCCCGCCCGGTGGACACGCGGGCCGTGGTGGAGCGGTGCGTGGAGTCGGTCCGCGTGGGGACCCACCGACAGATCGAGTCGTCGTACGCCGAAGAGCTGCCGCAGCTCTTCGCCGACCCCGACAAGCTCACCCAGGTGGTCACCAACGTGGTGGACAACGCCATCCGGCACGGGGACGGGGTCGTTCGGGTGAGTGTCGAGCCGGTCGACGAGCCGTTCGCCGGGGTGCTGATCCGCGTGGACGATGACGGCGACGGGATCGCCGAGGAGATCCGGGCGCGGGTCTTCACGAAGTTCTGGAAGCACGGCGTCCGTGGCGGCACCGGGCTGGGGATGTACATCGTCAACGGCCTCGTCCGCGTCCACGGCGGCGAGGTGCTGATCGGCGACTCGTCCACCGGCGGAGCCCGCCTCGACATCCGCTGGCCCTCCACCGACCGCCGCTGATCTCGCGAGGAACCGGATAGTCCGAGACGCAACCGTCGAGAAACTGGCCTCTGGACGACCGAAACGTCTCGGACTATCCGGTCCGGGCGGCAAACCGGTTGGCCGCAAGCCGACAGCACTTCCTAGACTGGCCCGCGCACGGTTCGTGCACCGCAACGAGAGGCAACGATGTCGGGCCCCAACTCCGAGTACGACCCGGTCCAGGTGACCCCGCTCGACGAGGAGCACGTGACCGCGATGCGCGAGGACGCGCTCGCTGCGATCGCGGGCGCCGCCGACCTGCAGGCACTCAAGCGGGTCCGGTCCGAACACGCCGGTGACCGGTCGCCCCTCGCCCTCGCCAACCGCGAGATCGGCGCGTTGCCGCCGCAGGCTCGCAAGGACACCGGCCGGCGGGTCGGCCAGGCGCGCGGTGCGGTGAGCCAGGCGCTCGCCGCGCGCCAGGCCGAGCTGGAGGTCGAGGCCGAGCAGCGGATGCTCGTCGAGGAGGCCGTCGACGTCACCCTGCCCTGGGACCGCACCACGGTGGGCGCCCGGCACCCGATCACGATGCTCTCCGAGCGCATCGCCGACGTGTTCGTCGCGATGGGCTGGGAGGTGGCCGAGGGGCCTCTCGTCGAGGCGGAGTGGCTGAACTTCGACGCGCTCAACCTCGGGCCTGACCACCCTGCCCGCACGATGCAGGACACCTTCTGGACCGAGCCCCCCGAGCACCACCTCGTCCTGCGCACGCACACCTCACCGGTGCAGGCGCGGACCATGCTCACCCGCGAGCCGCCGATCTACGTCGTCTGTCCCGGCCGCGTCTTCCGCACCGACGAGTACGACGCCACGCACAGCCCGATGTTCCACCAGGTCGAGGGACTCGTCATCGACCGGGGCATCAGCATGGCCCACCTGAAGGGCGCGCTGGACCACTTCGCCGAGGCCATCTTCGGCCCCGGCATCGACACCCGGTTCAGGCCGTCGTACTTCCCGTTCACCGAGCCGAGCGCGGAGGTGGACCTCCGCTGCTTCGTGTGCCGGGGTCAGACCCCGGCCGTCTCGGACTGCCGCACCTGCAGGGGCGAGGGCTGGATCGAGTGGGGTGGCTGCGGTGTGGTCAACCCGCGCGTGCTGACCGCCTGCGGCATCGACAACGAGCACTACACCGGCTTCGCGTTCGGGATGGGCATCGACCGCACCCTGATGTTCCGCCACGGGGTCGCGGACATGCGCGACATGTTCGAGGGCGATGTCCGCTTCAGCACAGCCTTCGGATCGGAGATCTGATGAAAGCCCCCGTCTCCTGGATCCGGGAGTACGCCGACCTCCCGGCCGACCTCACCGTCGAGGACCTCGCCGCCAGGCTGACCGCGCTCGGGCTCAAGCTCGAGGCGATCGAGCGGCCCGGCCACGACATCGTCGGACCCTTGGTGATCGGGCGGGTGCTGACGATGGAGGCCGAGCCGCAGACGAACGGCAAGACCATCAACTGGTGCAAAGTTGATGCTGGGGAGGAGATGTCGCGTCAGTTCGGTACAGACCCCGGCGAAGGCGTCGGCATCGTCTGTGGCGCCCACAACTTCGCCCCCGGCGACCTGGTGGTGGTCGTGCTCCCAGGTGGCGTGCTGCCCGGGGGCTTCGAGATCTCCGCCCGCAAGACCTACGGCCACGTCTCCGCGGGCATGATCTGCTCGGCCAAGGAGCTCGGCCTCGGCGAGGACCACGATGGGATCATCGTGCTACCTGCCGACGCCGGAGAGCCCGGCGAGGACGTCTTCGAGCTGCTGCACCTGCGCGACGAGGTGATCGAGTTCGAGATCAACCCCGACCGTGCCTACGCCCTGTCCTTGCGCGGCGTAGCGCGCGAGGCCGCCCTGGCGTACGGCGTCGCCTTCCACGACCCGGCCGACCGCGAGATCCCGGCCGCCGACTCGGAGGGCTACCCGGTCGTCATCGACGACCCCGCCGGCTGTCCCGTGTTCGTGGCCAGGACCGTGACCGGGTTCGACCCCACGGCCGCCACGCCCTCGTGGATGGCCCGACGGTTGCTGCTCTCCGGACAACGTCCCATCTCGCTCGCCGTCGACGTGACCAACTACGTGATGTTCGAGATGGGCCGCCCGATCCACGGCTACGACGCCGACAAGCTCGCCGGCCCGATCCGCGTCCGCCGAGCCGCGCAGGGCGAGCGCCTGACCACGCTCGACGGCAACGACCGCGCCCTCTCTGCGGAGGACCTCGTCGTGACCGACGACTCCGGAATCATCGGCCTGGGCGGCGTGATGGGCGGCGAGACCACGGAGATGTCCGGCACCACCACGCGCCTGCTGATCGAGGCGGCGCACTGGGACGCGCGGTCGATGTTCCGCACAGGGCGGCGTCACAAGCTCACCTCCGAGGCCGGCAAGCGCAACGAGCGGGGTGTCGACCCGACGATCTGCGAGGCCGCTGCACAACGGGTGGCCGAGCTGCTCGCAGAGCACGGCGGCGGCACCATCGAGCCCGGCGTCACGGTCGTGGGGCAGGCACCTGAGCCGCCCACGATCACGATCCCGATCGACCTGCCGGCGCGGATCACCGGGATGGACATCGCCTCCCACACCACGATCGCCAACCTCGAGGCCGTCGGCTGCGAGGTCGCAGCGGCCGCCGACACGCTGGACTCGCTGGTGCCTCCATGGCGGCCCGACCTCGTGGATCCCTTCGACCTGGTCGAGGAGGTCGCGCGGATCGTCGGCTACGAGAATGTCCCGAGCGTGCTGCCCACGGCCCCGTCCGGTCTCGGCCTCACTCCCACCCAGGCGATGCGGCGTCGTGTCGGCCGCACCCTGGCCGGAGACGGCTACGTCGAGGTGCTCAGCTTCCCCTTCGTCGGGGAGGTCGACTTCGACCGCCTCGGTCTCGAGGCCGCCGACTCCCGTCGTACGGCGCTCCGGCTGGCGAACCCGCTCAGCAACGAAGAGCCGCTGATGACCTCGACGCTGCTGCCCGGTCTGCTCCGCACCGTCGCTCGCAACGTGAGCCGTGGCACCAGCGACCTGGCCCTGTTCGAGGCGGCGCCGGTCACGCTGCCGCACTCCGGTGAGGGCACTCGGATCCTGCCGGTCGACCGTCGTCCGACCGAGGGGGAGTGGGACGACCTGGACAAGGGCCTTCCCGACCAGCCGCTGCACCTCGCCTTCGCCGTCTGCGGCGACCGCGACCGACGAGGCTGGTGGGGCAAGGGTCGCCCGGCCGGCTGGAACGACGTGATCGAGACGGCCCGCACCGTCGCCTCCACGCTCGGTCTGGAGCTCACCGTGCGGTCGTCGAGCGTCGCCCCGTGGCACCCGGGTCGCTGTGCGCAGCTGCTGGTCGGCCAGACCCCGGTCGGTCATGCCGGCGAGCTCCATCCGAAGGTCTGCCGGGCGTTCGGAGTGCCCGCACGCACCGCCGTCGCAGAGCTGGACCTGGACGCTCTCCTGGCCCGAGCCGAGACGGTGCCGTCCGCTCCGGACCTCGCCACCTACCCGGTCGCCAAGGAGGACGTCGCCCTGGTGGTGGCCGAGAGCCTGCCGGCCGAGGAGCTCGCGGCGACGCTGCGTGAGGGTGCCGGTCCGCTGTGCGAGTCGGTGCGTCTCTTCGACGTCTACACCGGGGAGCAGGCCGGTGCCGGCCGCAAGTCGCTCGCGTTCGCGCTCCGCTTCCGGGCACCGGACCGGACCCTGACCGAGGCCGAGACCGCTGCCGCCCGGGATGCGGCGGTCGCCCTCGCCGAGCAACGCCACGGCGCCCAGCAGCGCTGACCGACGTCCCGGGCCGCGTCAGCGGGTCGCCTCCTCGAGGACCTCGAGCACGTGCCGGTAGTCCCGACCGGTGGCTCGGGTCATCCCGATCTCGCAGGTGCGGTTGCTCGAGACGTACGCCGTCCCGGCCGGCGCACCCAGCGCTGCCACCTCTGCCGCCTCGGGCGCGGTCGCGGAGGCTGTGAGCTCGGGATGCAGCAGGCCGCGATCCCCTGCGAAGCCGCAGCACCCCCACGTGACCGGGACGGTGACGTCGTCCGAGAGGAACCTGGCGACCTGCACGAGCGCGTCCGTGCTGCCGACTGCAGTGCTCGAACAGGTCGGGTGCACCACCACCGCCGACACCGGGGTCGTGAGGGTCAGGCCGGGAAGCACCTGCTGGGCGACGAACTGGGTCGCGTCGACCACCTCGACCGGGGATCCGGCGAGCATCTGCACCAGCCCCTCCGTGCAGGAACTCGCGTCGACCACCAGCGGCAGCCGGCCGTTCTCGGTGGCGGCGAGCACCGAGGACCGCACCCGCTCCGACATCCGTGCATAGCCGTCGAGATGACCCTTGGACTTCCAGGGCGTCCCACAGCAGAGGTCGTCGACCTGCCCAGGCGTCCGCAGTCGCACTCCCGCACGTCCGCACAGCGCTCTCAGGGCAGCGCTCACGCCGCCGCCGAACATGGTTCCCACGCACGCCGTGAAGAAGACGGCCTCCGCGGCCGGGTCGGTGACCTGGCCCCGTCGGCCGCCGCCGCGTCCGAGACCGGGGCTGTAGAGCGGCACCTGCTCGGCGCCCTTCATGCCCCGACCCAACCGGGACAGGGCGACCGGCACCGCGGCGGGGACACGATCGGCGGCCGTCAGCGCCGCTGAAGCGGCCCGGGTCGCAGCGGACCAGTGGTCGGCCGCGAAGGACCAGACCCGGCTGCCGGTCGGGCTCTCCGTGGCCGCACGCAGTCGGCGCACGAGATCGCCGGTGTTGATCAGCACCGGGCAGGCGGTCGCGCACATCCCGTCGACGGCGCAGGTCTGCACGCCGTCGTACTCGAAGTCGCGGCGGAGCTCCTCGACCAGTGCGGTGTCACCGCGGGCCTGTGCGTGGGCCATCTCGCGGCGGAGCACGATCCGCTGACGTGGGGTCGTCGTGAGTGACCGCGACGGGCACACGGGCTCGCAGAACCCGCACTCCACGCAGCGGTCCACCTCTTCCTCGACCGGCAGCGTGGTCTTGAGGTTGCTCAGCCAGGCAGTCGGGTCGTCGGTGAGCACGGAGCCGGGGTTCAGCATCCCAGCCGGATCGACCAAGGTCTTCAGGTCGCGCATCGACCGGGTCAGCGCAGCGCCGTACTGCCGCTCCACGAACGGCGCCATGATCCGGCCGGTCCCGTGCTCGGCCTTGAGGGTGCCGCCCAGTCCCAGCACCAGGTCGACCATGTCGTTGGTGAACGTCTCGTAGCGACGCAGCAGCGCCGGGTCGTCGAAGCGCTCGTTGAGCATGAAGTGCAGGTTGCCGTCGCGCGCGTGGCCGAAGATCACCGAGCCCTCGTAGCCGTGGTCGTCCATCATCGCGGTGAGCCCGTGGCACATCTCGCCGAGGCTCGCGACCGGCACCGCCACGTCCTCCAGCAGCGCGCTCGTCCCGGCGGGCCGTGCCCCGGCGACTGCGCTGTAGAGCCCCTTCCGGGTGCGCCACAGGCTCGCTCGCTCGCCGGCGTCCGCGGTCAGCTCTGCAGAGATGGAGAGGGGAAGCTGCTCCATCGCGGTTCCCGCGTCCGCACGCTTGCCGTCGAGCTCCTCGTCGGTCTCGGCCTGCAGCTCGACGAGCAACGCGGCGTGACGTCGTACGTCGAGACGCCGGATCTGTCCGGGGCACCCGGGATCCTCCTGGGCGACGCGTAGCGACGCGGCGTCGAGCAGCTCAGCGGTGGCCACGCCGGTCTCGAGCACGGCGGGCACCGACTCGGAGGCCCGGGCGAGGTCGTCGAAGACCAGCAACCCCGTCGCCGCGCGTGGGAGCACCTCGACGGTCCGGAAGACGGCGGAGGCGACGAAGCCCAGCGTGCCCTCGCTGCCGACCATCAGCCGGACCAGGATCTGCAGCGGGTCGTCGTGGTCGAGGAAGGCGTTCAGCCCGTAGCCCATCGTGTTCTTCAGGGCGAACAAACGCTCGAGGGTCGCCACCGAGGCCGGGTCGTTGCGGATGCGGTCACGGAGCTCGGCCAGCCCCCGGTGCAGGTCCGGCTCCAGCTGGGCGAGCCGGTGAGTGGCCCCGGGCGCGGCCGAGTCCACCACGGTGCCCGAGGGCAGCACGATCACCATCGACTCGATGGTCCGGTAGGTGTTCAGCTCGGTGCCGCACTGCATCCCCGAGGAGTTGTTGGCGATCACGCCCCCAAGGGTGCAGGCGATCTCGCTGGCCGGGTCCGGGCCGAGCTTGCGTCCGTGCGGTGCGAGCCGGGCGTTGACCGCACGAACGGTGACGCCCGGTTCGACGCGCACCCTGCGTCCGTCGTCGAGCACCTCGACCTGCGTGAAGCCTTCCCGGGTGTCGACCAGCACGGAGTCGCTCAGGGCCTGTCCGGACAGCGAGGTGCCGCCTCCGCGGAAGGTCAGGGGGACGCCCAGGCGCCCGCAGGCCCGCATCACCTCCGCTACGTCGGCGACGTTCGTCGGCGTCACCAGGGCTTGCGGATGCAGCAGGTAGTGGGAGGCGTCGTGCGCGTGCGCGAGCAGGTCGAGGGCACGCCCGCTCACCCCGCAGTCCGAGCCGCCCAGCGCGGTCCCGAGAACCGCTGCGAGCTCGGACTGGTGTGCGTCCCCGTGGCCGCTCAGGAGCCGGACCCACCCAGCTGCTCGGCGATGTGCTCCGCCTGCCGGATGGCGAGGGCCACGATGGTGAGCGTCGGGTTCGCCGCCGCGCCGGTGGTCATCACCGAGCCGTCGCTGACGAACAGCCCTGGCACGTCGTGCGCCTCGCCCCAGTGGTCCACGACGCCGTCCTCGGGCCGCGCGCTCATCCGGCAGGTGCCGAGGTTGTGCGTCGCCGGGTAGGGCGGGGTGTGGTGGGTGGCGGTGGCACCGACGGCCTCGTAGAGCATGTCGGCCCGAGAGTAGCCGTGCTCGCGCATCGCCACGTCGTTGGCGTGGTCCGCGAAGCGCACGTCGGGTGCGGGCAGGCCCCACTGGTCCTTGGCCGCCGGGTTCAACGTGACCCGGTTGGTCTCCTGGGGCATGTCCTCCCCGACCACCCACATCCCGGCGGTGTTCTCATAGGCGTCGAGGACTGCCGTGTAGTCCGGTCCCCAGGCGCCCGGGTCCGCGAACGCCGCCAGGAACGCAGGCCCCAGCGACAGGGTCTCCAGGTAGTAGCCACCGAGGAAGCCACGCGAGGAGTCCAGGCGGGCCTCGTCGGCGACGATGCCGGCCATGGTCTCGCCGCGATACATGTGCACCGGCTGCTCGAAGCGTGCGTAGACCGAGCCGGTGGTGTGCCGCATGTAGTTGCGTCCCACCTGGCCCGAGGAGTTCGCC
The DNA here is from genome assembly GCA_963781335.1 of uncultured Actinomycetota bacterium. Lineage (GTDB taxonomy): Bacteria > Actinomycetota > Actinomycetes > Propionibacteriales > Nocardioidaceae > Marmoricola. The sequence goes on from CAWAFS010000012.1 coordinate 167,585, forward strand.
AGGCCGTCGGGGTGCAGCGAGGTGGCGCTCATCAGCAGCAGCCGGGGCGACTCGATGGAGTTGCCTGCCACGCAGACCACCTTGGCGGCCTGACGGTGCAGGTTGCCGTCCTTGTCGAGGTAGATCACCGCGTTGGCCCGGCCCGAGGCGTCGTGGGTGATCTGCACTGCCTGGGAGTCCGGCCGCAGCTCGCAGTTGCCGGACTCGATGGCACGGGGGATCTCGCGGACGGCGGTGCTCCACTTCGAGGTGTGCTTGTCGCCCTGGAAGTTGAACCCGTCCTGGATCGAGGCGGGCCGTCCGTCGTACGGCTCGGCGTTGGTGCCGTAGGGACCCGTCGCGTAGAACTTGTAGCCGACCTTCTCCGCGCCGTTGGCGAAGACCTTGTAGTTGTTGTTCGCAGGCAGCGCCGGGCGGCCGTGGCGGTGGGTGGAGCCGATCGCGATCTCTGCCTGGTCGTAGTACGGCGCCAGGTCGGCCAGCGTGATCGGCCAGTCGAGCAGGTTGGCCCCTTCGAGACCGCCGTAGTAGCTGCGCGTTTTGAACTCGTACTCGCGGAACCGCGGGGTGGCGCCGGACCAGTGGGTGGTGGAGCCGCCGACCGCCTTCACGATCCACGCCGGCAGGTTCGGGAAGTCCCGGGCCACCCGGTAGGGACCGGACGCCGTGCGGTTGTCGAGCCAGGCCATCTGGTTGAAGGACGCCCACTCATCGTTCTCGTAGTCCTCGGGCATCAGCCACGGGCCGGCCTCGAGCACGACGCAGCGGATGCCGCTAGTGGCGAGCTCGTGCGCGACCGTTCCGCCACCCGCGCCGGAGCCGATGACGACCACGACCTCCTCGTCGTGCCCGATCTGCTTGCCGAGAGACTGCTTCTTCGAGGTGCTCATCGCGAGGTCCTTCCGCTGGTGGTGAGCTCGTCGTCGGGCGCGACCTCGATGAGCTGCTCGGGGCCGTCGTACTCCTCGATGCGGGGACTGGGCAGCCAGTCGAGGTCGTCGAAGCCGCGGTCGATGTACCCACCCTTGGTGAAGGACTCTCCCTCGTAGCCGAGCAGGTCCCAGGTCTCGTGGTCGTTGTAGAAGGTGAGTACGGCGACGCCGCGCACGAAACGGAAGAACTCCGCGTCCTCCAGCGAGCGCAGCAGGTCGAGCGCGGACTGGTCGTCGAGGTCGGCGAAGCTCCCGCCGGCCGCACTGTCGAGGCTCTCGAGGCCCTGCGTGAGCACGAGGCGGTGCCACAGCGAGGCGTCGAGCTGGCTGACGATCTCGTCGGCCGTTCGCTCGTAGGGCCCGTCGGGGAACCGGTCATGGGGGTAGGCGACACGCAGCAGGCGCACCAGGGCGCTGCGCGCGGCGGGGGAGATCGTGGGTTCGGAGGGGTCGACCATGGGTGCTCCAGGTGGTGGCGCGACGATGTGACGAGCGCCACGTTAGGAACCGGGAGGGCCTGCGGCCAAGGACGTTTATCGACCGGTGAGAACGAGCGGCTCAGGTCGTGCGGGTGTGCCCGGAGCGGTAGAACCGGCTGACCCGTGACGCGGTGGTGCGCAGGGCGGCCTCGATCTCTGTCGGCGCCTCGGCCATCCGTGCGTCGCCCCCGGAGACGGCCACCGACCCGATCAGCGCGCCATTCCCGCCGCGGACCGCGGCCGCGACGCAGGTGGCGCCGGGTTGGAACTCGCCGTGCTCCCACGCGACGCCGCGGTCGGCGACCACCTCGAGCTGCGCGAGGAGCTCGTCATGGCGGGTGATGGTCCCCGGGCCGAACCGTGGCATCGGCTCGTCGTCGAGGTGCCGCAGCCGCTGGTCGGGCTCCATGCTGGCCAGCAGGATCTTGCCGAGGGCGTGGGCGTGCGGCGCCTCGTGGAAGCCGAAGTTGATCGGCTGCAGCCGCGGCGCCCTGGGGGAGTCTGCGGTGAATACCACCACGATCTGCGAGCCACGGTGCACCGCGAAGTACGCCGCCAGGGCCAGACGCTCGTGCAGCGCGCTGATCTCGACACGCACGTCGCGGGGGACCCCGATCTGCTGGTGCAGGGAGACCCCCAGCTGGTGGAGCTTGTAGCCGAGCTCGAAGCGTTTCTCCTCCCGGATGTGGACGAGGTAGTCGCTGTCGAGCAACTCACGGGCGAGCCGGTAGACCGTGGGCAGTGGCAGCCCGGTGGCGTCCGAGATCTCCTTGGCCGAGGCGCCGCCGCGGGCGGCCACCACCTCGAGGATGTCCAGGGTCCGGTGGACCGATCCGGGTCGGGCACCCTCGGCCTCCCTGGCCCAGGTCTCCGAGTCGGCGGTGCTCATGCCCACAGGTTAGGGATCCACGCAAGGACGGCGTTTCTCACGGGATGACAACCACGCTGGCCGCGTCCGCGTCCGGGTGGCAGCATCGCGCCCGTCCTGCCCCGACCCCGAGCACCGAGGAGCCGACATGATCTTCATCTGCGTCAAGTGGAACGTGAAGCCCCAGCACGCCGACAACTGGCCCGAGCTGACGAAGAGCTACACCGAGAACACCCGTGCCGAGGACGGCAATTTGTTCTTCGAGTGGTCACGCAGCGTCGAGGACCCCAACCGCTACGTGCTGATCGAGGCTTTCCGGGACGACGACGCGGCCGTCGCGCACGTGAACAGTGCGCACTTCAAGCAGGGGCAGGCGGACCTGCCGCAGTACGTGCAGGAGACACCGCTCGTGCGCAACGTGAAGATGGACGGCGAGCACTGGGACAGGCTCGTCGAGTTCGAGGCCAGCTGACCCTCCGGCTCAGGACGCGCGCCCGCGCACGGCCCACGCCCGCGCCGTGAGCCGGATGGTGCCGTCAACCTCGACCGGAAGCGTGTCCAGGAGCTCCAGGCGCAGGTTCTCGCGCGCCGTCTGGTCCAGCGAGGCGACGTATGCCGGGGCCGGGCCCTGCCCGCCGAGGAAAGGCGCCCAGAAGTCGGAGAAGTCCGCGAACACCGTCGGGACGGTGATGGCAGTCGTCACGATCTGCTCCAGGGCCGCCTCCGCCCAGATCTCGAGCAGCGTCTCCGGTCGGGCCAGCTCGAACCGGTGTCCCTCGTTGAGCGCGCCCACCGCCGGGTCGATGGCCACGGCCACGTCCCAGAACCTGCGCAGCATCTGCATGCCGCCCGAGTAGTCCCAGACGTAGGCAGCGACGGTGCCTCCGGGAGCCGCGGAAGCCATCGTGGTGACGGTGGCAGCAGGGTCGTCCACGAAGTTCAGGACCAGCCCGGAGACGACCACGTCGTGGGTGCCGCGCCCCAGGTCGCCGGCCCCACCGCACACGAACCGCACCCGACGGTCCTCGACCAGCCGGGCGGCCTCCTCGACCTGGGCGGCCGCCGGGTCCACACCGAGGACCGAAGCGGGAGAGGTCTGCCGCAGGATCGAGGCCGTCAGCGCGCCGCTCCCGCAGCCGACATCGGCCCACCGGAGTCCGTCCGGCATCGCCAGCCAGTCCAGAAACCTCGGCGCGACGAGCCGGCTCCACCGGCCCATGAAGCGCTCGTACGCCCCGCCGTGCTGCCACACCTGCGACATGTCCCACCTCCGAGTGCTGGCATCATCGTCTCCCCACGAACGGCCAGTGACCACCCCGTTCGACCGGCCATGCATTGATCTGTATAGTCATGCACATGTCCTCGATACGCGTTGCCGTTGCCGGAGCGAGCGGGTACGCCGGGGGTGAGGTGCTGCGGCTGCTGCTCGGCCATCCCGACGTCGTCATCGGCGCGCTGACCGGCGGCTCGAACGCCGGAGAGCGCCTCGGTGTCCTGCAGCCACATCTGGTCCCGCTGGCCGACCGGGTGCTGGAGGAGACCACGGCCGAGACCCTGGCCGGACACGACGTCGTCTTCCTCGCGCTGCCGCACGGACAGTCGGGCCCCGTCGCCGAGCAGCTCGGCGAGGACACCGTGGTGATCGACTGCGGGGCCGACTTCCGCCTCACCGACGCCGAGGACTGGGAGAAGTTCTACGGCTCGGACCACGCCGGCTCGTGGCCCTACGGGCTGCCCGAGCTGCCGGGCCAGCGCGAGCAGCTCAACGGGGCCCGCCGGATCGCGGTGCCCGGCTGCTACCCGACGGTCTCGACGCTGGTGCTGGCACCGGCGGTGGCCGCCGGACTGGTGCATGCCGACGACCTGGTCGTGGTGGCCGTCTCCGGGACCAGTGGCGCCGGCAAGGCTCTGAAGACGAACCTGCTCGGCAGCGAGGTGATGGGCTCCGCCTCGGCGTACGGCGTCGGCGGGGTGCACCGGCACACGCCCGAGATCCTGCAGAACCTGCGTCGGATGACCGAGAGCGACGTGCGGGTCAGCTTCACACCGGTGCTGGTGCCGATGCCTCGCGGCATCCTGGCGCACGCGAGCGCGACGGTGCAGGACGGCGTCACCGCCGACGACCTGCGTGCCGCCTACGACAAGGCCTACGCCGAGGAGCCGTTCGTGCACCTCCTGCCCGAGGGCCTGTGGCCCGCCACGAAGTCGGTCATCGGCTCCAACAGCGTGCACCTGCAGGTGACGCGCGACGAGGCAGCCGACCGCATGGTCGCTGTCGGTGCGGTCGACAACCTGGCCAAGGGCACCGGGGGAGCGGCCGTGCAGTGCATGAACCTCGCGCTCGGCCTGCCCGAGCAGGCCGGCCTCTCCACCGTCGGGTTGGCGCCATGAGTGATCCCGCGACGGACCCGGTGAACGAGCCCGTCACCGAGAGCGACGTCCTCCAGCCGTTCACGCTCGAGCAGTTCCCGGAGAAGCTCGCCGTCGTCCGCCTCGGACCGGGCGCCGAGGTGCCCGGCTGGGCCGAGTCGTCCTCGCTGTTCTCGATCACCGCGACAGCGCTCGAGACCAGCGTGGTCTGCGCGATGCGCAGCGTGCCGAAGAAGGCCAAGCAGGCGGGTCCGTTCACCGCGTTCGCGGTGAAGGGACCGCTCGACTTCGCGCTGACCGGGGTGCTCTCGACGCTCCTGCTGCCCCTGGCTGCTGCCGAGATCAGTGTCTTCACCATCTCCACCTTCGACACCGACTGGGTGCTGGTGCCCATCAACGATGCCGACCGTGCGGCGCAGGAGTGGCGACGATCGGGCCACGAGGTCGCCCTCGCCGTTCCTGTCCGCGAGGAGCGAGGAGGTCGAGCAGCGAGCGCAGCGAGCAATCAGTCCAGACCCCAGGAGCAGAAGAACTCATGAGCGTGACCCACCCCGCCGGCTTCAGCGCAGCCGGTGTCGAAGCAGGCCTGAAGAACAGCGGCGGCAAGGACGTGGCGCTGGTCGTCAACTCGGGCCCCACCTACGACTCCGCGTCGGTGTTCACCGCCAACCGGTGCAAGGCCAACCCGATCCTCTGGAGCCAGGAGGTCGTCAAGGACGGCATCGTGCGTGCTGTCGTGCTCAACTCCGGCGGCGCCAACTGCTACACCGGCGCGGAGGGCTTCCAGACCACGCACGCCGTGGCAGAGCGCGTGGCCGAGGGCCTCGGGATCGGCGCCCTCGACGTGGTCGTCTGCTCCACCGGCCTGATCGGTCTGAGCAACCCCCGTGCGAATCTCCTCGAAGGGGTCGACGACTGCCTCGCCGGTCTCGCCGATGACGCCGGCGAGGACGCCGCTGAGGCGATCATGACCACCGACTCGGTGCGCAAGGAGGTCGTGGTCGAGGGCCCGGGGGGTGGGGGCTGGTCGATCGGTGGCATGGCCAAGGGTGCCGGGATGCTGGCGCCCCAGCTGGCGACCATGCTCGTCGTGCTCACGACGGATGCCGAGGTGCCCGCCGCCGAGCTCGACAGGGCCCTGCGTGCCGCGACCCGGGTCAGCTTCGACCGGCTCGACGCTGACGGCTGCATGTCCACCAACGACACCGTCACGGTCATGGCCAGCGGTGCCAGCGGGGTCACTCCGGGCATCGACGACTTCACCGAGGCGCTGACCCAGGCCTGCACCGACCTCACGATGCAGCTGCTCAAGGACGCCGAGGGCGCCGACCACGAGATCGCCATCACCGTGCTGCACGCGGCTTCCCAGGAGGAGGCGCTCGAGGTCGGCCGCAGTGTCGCCCGCAGCAACCTGTTCAAGGCCGCCGTCTTCGGCAAGGACCCGAACTGGGGGCGTGTGCTGGCCAGCATCGGCACGACGCAGGCGGCCTTCGACCCGGCTGACCTCGACGTTGCGATGAACGGCGTCTGGGTGTGCCGCAAGTCCACGCCGGCGGAGGACCCGGCCGGAGTCGACCTGAGCGACCGGGAGGTCAGCGTGACCATCGACCTCAAGGCCGGAACCGAACGGGCCACCATCTGGACCAACGACCTGACGCACGCCTACGTCCACGAGAACAGCGCGTACTCCTCATGAGAGTCACCGAATGAGCGACAACGAACGGCCCTCCACCCACCCCGCCGAGACCCTCGCCAACGCCCTGCCGTGGCTGATGAAGTACCACGGCAAGGTCGTCGTGGTGAAGTACGGCGGCAACGCCATGATCGACGACACGCTGAAGGAGGCGTTCGCCGAGGACATCGCGTTCCTCCGCTTCGCCGGCTTCAAGCCGGTCGTGGTGCACGGGGGCGGTCCACAGATCTCGAAGATGCTGGACAAGCTCGGCATCGAGTCGGAGTTCAAGGGTGGCCTTCGGGTGACCACGCCGGAGGCGATGGACGTGGTCCGGATGGTGCTGGTCGGCCAGGTGCAGCGTGAGCTGGTCGGGCTGATCAACCGCCACGGGCACATCGCGGTCGGGCTGTCCGGCGAGGACGCCGGCCTGTTCACCGCCAAGGCGACGAACACCGTCATCGACGGCGAGGAGGTCGACCTCGGCCTGGTCGGCGAGGTGGACCACGTGCGCCCGGAGGCGGTCGAGGACCTCGTCCACGCCGGGCGGATCCCGGTGATCTCCAGCGTTGCCCCCGACCGCGACGGCCTGGTGCACAACGTCAACGCCGACACTGCGGCCGCCGCGCTGGCGATCGCCCTCGGGGCAGAGAAGCTGATGGTGCTCACCGACGTCGAGGGTCTCTACCGCGACTGGCCGGACAGCGACGACGTGATCCAGGAGATCAGCCCGGAGGCGCTGGCCGAGCTGATGCCCAGCCTGGACAGCGGCATGGTCCCGAAGATGCGGGCCTGCTACGACGCCGTCACGGGCGGTGTGCCGCGGGCCACCGTGGTGGACGGGCGCGAACCCCACTCGGTGCTGCTCGAGCTGTTCACCGCCGAGGGCGTGGGCACCCAGGTCCTGCCCGGTGTGGAGACCAAGCTGCGCAAGGCCTACGCGACCGGCGAACGGAAGGACTGACCATGGGCGACCTCAAGGCGCGCTACGCCGAGTCCCTGATGAACACCTTCGGTCCGCCCAAGCTGGTGCTGACCCGTGGCGAGGGATCCCAGGTCTGGGACGACTCCGGCAAGCAGTACCTCGACCTGCTCGGCGGCATTGCCGTCAACTCCCTGGGCCATGCCCATCCCGTGCTGGTCCAGGCCGTGACCGCACAGCTGCAGACCCTCGGCCACGTCTCGAACTTCTTCGCCACCGAGCCGCAGATCCAGCTCGCGGAGCGTCTGCTCGACCTGCTCGGCACGCCCGGGAAGGTCTTCTTCGCCAACTCCGGCACGGAGGCCAACGAGGCCGCGCTCAAGCTCACCCGCAGGACCGGGCGCACCCACCTCGTCGCGACCGAGGGCTCGTTCCACGGACGCACGATGGGGGCCCTGGCGCTGACCTCGAAGGCTGCCTACCGCGAGCCGTTCGAGCCGCTGCCGGGCGATGTCGAGTTCGTCCCGTACGGCGATGCCGCTGCCCTCGCCGACGCGGTGACCGACCGCACCGCCGCGGTCATCCTCGAGCCCCTGCAGGGCGAGGCCGGCGTGGTCGCGCCACCGCTGCCCTACCTGCACCAGGCTCGCGAGATCACCCGCCAGCACGGTGCACTGCTGTGGCTGGACGAGATCCAGACGGGCATCGGTCGCACCGGATCGTGGTACGCCCACCAGAATCCCGTCGTGGCCGCCAGGCAGGACGCGGTCGCCGACATCGTCACGGTCGCCAAGGGGCTCGCCGGAGGCTTCCCGATCGGTGCCTGCATCGCCACCGGCGAAGCGGCCGACCTGCTCGCCCCCGGCAACCACGGCACCACGTTCGGCGGCAACCCGGTGGCCGCAGCGGCGGCGCTCGCGGTCATCGAGACCATCGAGGAGGACGGTCTGCTCGACCACGTCACCACGCTCGGCCAGCACCTTCGTGACGGGCTGGTGAAGGACGACCGCGTCACCGAGGTGCGCGGTGCCGGCCTGCTGATCGGCCTGGACCTGGACCGCCCGCTCTCCGCCCAGGTCACGGCAGCCGCCCTCGACGCCGGCTTCATCATCAACAACCCGACCCCGGAGCGCATCCGGCTCGCCCCGCCACTGGTGCTCACCGAGACCCAGGCCGACTCCTTCCTGACCGCGTGGCCGGGCCTCCTCGATGCCGCCTACCAGGCTTCGCCATGACGCGTCACTTCCTGCGCGACGACGACCTCGACCCCGAGCAGCAGGCGAGGGTGCTCGAGCTGGCCGCAGTGCTCAAGGCCTCGCCGTACGACGAGAAGGCGCTGGCCGGTCCCCGCACCGTGGCTGTGCTGTTCGACAAGCCCACCCTGCGCACCCAGGCCTCGTTCGCGTCGGGCATCGCCGAGCTCGGCGGCTTCCCGATGATCATCGACGGCTCGCTCGCGCAGATCGGTGTCCGGGAGTCCGTGTCGGACACGGCGCGGGTGCTCGGGCGGCAGGCCTCCCTGGTGGTCTGGCGCACCCACGAGCAGGAGCGGCTCGAGGAGATGGCCCGCCACGCCGGCGTACCCGTCGTCAACGCGCTCACCGACGAGTTCCACCCCTGTCAGGCGCTGGCCGACCTGTTGACCGTCCGCGAGCACCGTGGCGAGCTGGCCGGCCAGGTGCTCACCTTCGTCGGCGATGCCGCGTGCAACATGGGACACAGCTACCTCCTCGCAGGAGCGACTGCGGGGATGCACGTGCGGGTCAGCGGACCTGAGGCCCACCGGCCAGACCGGGCTGTGCTGGAACGAGCGCAGCAGATCGCCAGCAGCACCGGCGGGTCCGCGGCCTACGTGGTCGACGCGATCGAGGCTGCCACCGGGGCCGACGTCGTCGCCACCGATACCTGGGTGTCGATGGGCCGTGAAGCCGAGTCGGGCGCGAGAGCCGCCGACGTTTTCGGCCCCTGGCAGCTCAACGACGCACTCCTGGCCGTCGCCACCGAGGACGCGATCGTGCTGCACTGCCTGCCGGCGCACCGGGGCAAGGAGATCACCACCGAGGTGATCGACGGACCCCGGAGCGTGGTCTGGGACGAGGCCGAGAACCGTCGCCATGTCCAGAAGGCCGTCATGGTCTGGCTGCTCGAGGGAGGTGTGGGATGACCCAGAACACATCGGTGCATCCGCCCGGACATTCCCACATCCCCGTCACCAAAGGCGCTCGCCAGCAACGGATCATCGAGCTGCTCGAGACCGGTCAGGTGCGCTCGCAGTCAGAGCTGGCCGACCAGCTCACCGCCGACGGCTTGTCGGTCACCCAGGCAACGCTGTCGCGGGACCTCGTCGAGCTCGACGCCGTGAAGGTGCGCTCGGCGAGTGGGGCCCTGGTCTACGCCGTACCTGCCGAGGGCGGTGACCGCACCCCGACCGTCGGCCGCGAGTCAGCCGCCAGCGAGGCACGCCTTTCGCGGCTCTGTGCCGAGCTGGTGGTGTCCGCGGACTCCTCGGCCAACCTCGTCGTGCTGCGCACGCCACCCGGCGCGGCCAACTTCCTGGCCGTGGCGATGGACCGGGCCGAGCTCGGGGACGTGCTCGGCACCATCGCCGGCGACGACACCGTGCTGGTGATCGCCCGCGACCCGGCCGGGGGTGCGGCACTCGAGCAGCGCTTCCTCGATCTGGCCAACGGCACCAGCCGAATCGAGCCGCCCAGCGCGGCCGCCCCGAACAGCCCGACACCCAGCTAGGTGGTCGAGCAGCGAGCGAAGCGAGCGGTCAGTCGAGACCACGCCTCGCCACCATCAGCCTGAACGAAGACTTGAGGAGCAACACACATGAGCAAGGTCCTGACCGCACTTCCCACCGGCGAACGGGTCGGCATCGCTTTCTCCGGCGGACTGGACACCTCGGTGGCCGTGGCCTGGATGCGCGACAAGGGCGCGATCCCCTGCACCTACACCGCCGACCTCGGGCAGTACGACGAGCCCGACATCGCCGGCGTGCCGGACCGTGCTCTGCTCTATGGCGCCGACATCGCACGATCGGTGGACTGCAGGCACGCCCTCGTGGAGGAGGGTCTCGCGGCACTGGCCTGCGGCGCCTTCCACATCCGCTCCGGCGGCCGCGCCTACTTCAACACCACGCCGCTCGGCCGTGCCGTCACCGGCACGATGCTGGTCCGTGCGATGCACGAGGACGGCGTCGACATCTGGGGCGACGGCTCGACGTTCAAGGGCAACGACATCGAGCGGTTCTACCGCTACGGCCTGCTCGCCAACCCCGAGCTGCGCATCTACAAGCCGTGGCTGGACGCCGACTTCGTCCACGAGCTCGGTGGTCGCGCCGAGATGAGCCAGTGGCTCACCGAGCACAACCTGCCCTACCGCGACAGCTCGGAGAAGGCCTACTCCACCGACGCCAACATCTGGGGCGCCACCCACGAGGCCAAGACCCTCGAGCACCTCGACGTGTCCCTCGAGGCCGTCGAGCCGATCATGGGCGTGAAGTTCTGGGACCCCGACCTCCACATCGAGACCGAGGACGTCACCATCCGCTTCCGGGCGGGCCGACCGGTGGCGATCAACGGCACGTCGTACGACGACCCGGTGGCCCTGGTCCACGAGGCGAACTCCATCGGTGGACGTCACGGGCTCGGCATGTCCGACCAGATCGAGAACCGGATCATCGAGGCCAAGTCGCGCGGCATCTACGAGGCACCGGCGATGGCGCTGCTCTGGATCGCCTACGAGCGGATCCTGAACGCCGTGCACAACGAGGACACCGTCGCCAACTACTACGCCGAGGGCCGGCGCCTCGGGCGTCTGCTCTACGAGGGCCGGTGGCTCGACCCGCAGGCGCTGATGATGCGCGAGGCGATCCAGCGCTGGATCGCGTCCCTGGTGACAGGTGAGGTGACGCTGCGGCTCAGGCGCGGCGAGGACTACACGATCCTGCGCACGGACGGGCCCGCCTTCTCCTACCACCCGGACAAGCTTTCGATGGAGCGCACCGAGCACGCCGCCTTCGGTCCGACCGACCGGATCGGCCAGCTCACGATGCGCAACCTCGACATCGCCGACTCGCGCTCGAAGCTCGAGGCCTACGCAGCCCAGCCGCTGGACCAGGGGCAGGTGCTGGTCGAGAACGGCACCCTGTTCGGCGAGATCGAGCAGGGCGGCGCAGACCGCATCGCCAGCAACCCTGCCGCCGAGGGAGACGAGAGCGACCTCGCCCTCGACCACGTCGCGATGGAGATCGGCACCGACTGACCACCGCACGGGGTCCCAACCCCACAAATGTTGGCGCGGGACGTCGAGATCGGCGATCCGGACGTCTCGACCCAACAAATGTGGGGCTCGGCCGCCGGAGCGGAACCACCACACCACCCCCCTGCTACGAAAGGCACCATGACCGAGAACAGTGGCACCAACGCGGGTGCGCTCTGGGGCGGCCGCTTCGCCGGCGGACCGAGCCCGGAGCTCGAGGCGCTCTCGCGCAGCACCCACTTCGACTGGCGGCTGGCGAGCTACGACCTCGACGGGTCCCGGGCGCACACCCGCGCGCTGCACCGGGCCGGGCTGCTCTCCGAGGAGGAGCGCGACGGACTCCTCGCCGGCATCGACGAGCTCGACCGACGGGTGGAGTCCGGGGAGCTGCGGCCGCAGGAGTCCGACGAGGACGTCCACGGCGCCCTCGAAGGTGCGCTCGTCACCCTGCTCGGCCCGGACCTCGGCGGCAAGCTGCGCGCGGGCCGCAGCCGCAACGACCAGATAGCCACCCTCTTCACGGTGTTCCTCCGCGACCACGGCCGGACGGTCGCGAGCCTTGTGCTCGACCTCGTCGACGCCCTCGCCGCGCAGGCAGAGCGACACCAGGGCGCGATCATGCCGGGCCGCACGCACCTCCAGCACGCCCAGCCGGTGCTGCTCAGCCACCACCTGATGGCCCACGCCTGGCCGTTGCTGCGTGACGTCGAGCGCCTCCGGGACTGGGATGCGCGGGTCGCCTCCGGCTCGCCGTACGGCTCCGGTGCGCTCGCGGGCTCCAGCCTCGGCCTCGACCCCGAGGCCGTCGCCCGCGACCTCGGTTTCACGGGGAGCACGCCCAACTCGATCGACGGCACGGCGTCGCGCGACTTCGTGGCCGAGTTCGCCTTCGTCACCGCGATGATCGGCATCGACGTCAGCCGGCAGGCCGAGGAGATCATCGTGTGGGCCACCCGCGAGTTCGGCTTCGTCGCGCTCGACGACGGCTTCTCGACGGGGTCGAGCATCATGCCGCAGAAGAAGAACCCCGACATCGCCGAGCTGGCGCGCGGCAAGTCCGGGCGGCTGATCGGCAACCTCACCGGCCTGCTGGCCACGCTCAAGGCGCTCCCGCTGGCCTACAACCGCGACCTGCAGGAGGACAAGGAGCCGGTCTTCGACTCCGTCGACACCCTCGAGGTGCTGTTGCCCGCGTTCACCGGCCAGGTCGCCACGCTCCGCTTCGACACCGACCGGATGGCGGAGCTGGCGCCGCAGGGATTCTCGCTGGCCACCGACGTCGCCGAGTGGCTGGTGCGCCAGGGCGTGCCCTTCCGGGTGGCCCACGAGCTCGCGGGTGCCTGCGTACGTCGCTGCGAGGAGCTCGGCATCGAGCTCGACGAGCTCACCGACGACCAGTTCGCCGAGATCGATGCACGTCTCACGCCTGAGGTGCGCGAGGTGCTCACCGCCCAGGGCTCGGTCTCCTCCCGGAACGGGCGGGGCGGAACCGCTCCCGACCGGGTCGCCGAGCAGCTCACCGAGCTCCGGGCAGCGGTCGCCGACCATCGCTCATGGCTGGCCTGACCCTGCTCGAGGTCCTCGAGTGGCCGGTGCTCGAGGCAGCTCCGCGGCTGCTCGGCGCGACCTTCAGCCACGGCGGCGTCACGGTCCGGCTCACCGAGGTCGAGGCGTACGACGGGGCACACGACCCCGGCTCGCACGCCCACATCGGCCGCACCGACCGCAACGCGGTCATGTTCGGTCCGCCGGGTCACCTCTACGTCTACTTCACCTACGGGATGCACCACTGCTGCAACGTCGCCTGTGGCCCCGAAGGGGAGGCCAGCGCGATCCTGCTGCGCGCGGGCGAGGTCATCGCCGGGGCCGCCACCGCGCGCGAGCGACGTCCGGGCTCCACCGATCGCGACCTCGCCCGGGGACCTGGCCGGCTGTGCAAGGCGATGGGGATCGACCGCACCGACAACGGGCTCGACCTGCGCGACCGGATCGAGCTCGACGCACCATCCCCGCAGGTCAGCACCGGGCCGCGCGTGGGCCTGCGCCTTGCCGCCGAGCGCCCGTGGCGCTTCTGGGTCACCGGTGACCCCACCGTGAGCCGCTACGTGCCGGCCAAGGCCCGAAAGCGCCGGCCGCGGGCGTAGATCGACCGCGTTGCCGCTGGCGAGCCGACGCAGAGCCGCGCACCTACTGCCGTAGGCGGACTGCACCCGACCACCGACCCGCGAGCCGAGACAGACAGCAGTCACCGAGTTCGCTAGAACTGGGACATGGACCTGACCACGGAGAACATGCGCAAGCTCATGCCGTACGCCGCGCACCTCGACATGCAGCTCACGACGGCCTCACCCGAAGAGGTGGTCGCCACGATGGACTGGGCGCCCCAGACCACGACCACCGGGGGCGCCATGCACGGAGGCGCGCTGATGTCGCTGGCCGACACCATCGGTGGAACCGTGGCGTTCCTGAACCTTCCCGAGGGTGCCGCCACGTCCACCATCTCCTCGAGCAGCGTCTTCCTGCGCGCCGTACGTGAGGGCACGGTCACCGCCACCGGACGCCTCGTCCACCGTGGGCGCAGCACGATCGTGGCCGAGACCCAGGTCGAGGACGCTCAGGGCCGTGCGGTGCTGCGTACAACCCAGACCCAGGCCGTGCTGATGCCCCGGGATGGGTAACCTCACCACCAACTCCGATCGAAAGGCTCACCATGGCCACCCGGGACCACCTGTACAGCGTCGTTGCCAGCCTCCAGCCCGTCATCCACGGCGTCTCTCCGATGGAGATGGACAAGCCGACTCCCTGCGCGGACTTCGACGTGCGCACCGTTGCCAACCACATGCTCGGCACCGTCGAGGCCATGCGGCGGGTGGGCGCGTCCGAGCCCCTGGACCCGGAGGACCCCTGGGGCATCAACGGCGAGAACATCCGCGAGCAGTGGCGCGACGACCTGGGGGAGAAGCTCACCGGGTTCGCCGACGCCTGGAGCCAGCCCACCGCCTGGGAGGGCGACGCGATGGACGGGGCACTGCCCCGGCAGATGGTCGGTGACATGGGGTATGTCGAGGTGATGCTGCACGGGTGGGACCTGGCCCGGGGGACCGGCCAGGACGTGGACTACACCGAAGAGGCCGCCGAACGCGCTCTCGAGATCCTCGAGGTCATCGGGGAGCAGGGTCGTTCCCAGGGTGCCTTCGGCCCCGAGGTCGAGGTGTCCGAGGAGGCCCCTGCCTTCGCCAGGGCGCTCGGCAAGTCCGGTCGAGATCCAGAGTGGACACCGTGACCGTCGACCCACACCTGCTCGACGACCTCGAGTGGCGTGGCCTGGTCGCGCACTCGACCGACCTGGACGCGCTGCGTTCGACGCTGGCCGAGCAACCTGTCCGGTTCTACGTCGGCTTCGACCCCACCGCGCCGAGCCTGCACCTCGGCAACCTCGTGCAGATCGTCACGGCCAAGCGGCTGCAGCTGGCCGGGCACACGCCGTACGCACTGGTCGGCGGCGCCACCGGGATGATCGGTGACCCCCGCGAGTCCGGTGAGCGCAGCCTGAACTCCCTGGACACGGTCAAGGAGTGGGTGGAGAAGGTCCACCGGCAGATCGAGCCCTACCTCGACTTCGAGGGACCCAACGGGGCCACGATGGTGAACAACTACGACTGGACGGCGAGCCTCTCGACCATCGACTTCCTGCGCGAGGTCGGCAAGCACTTCCCGGTCAACCGGATGCTGGCGCGTGACGTGGTGAAGAGCCGGCTCGAGGCCGGCATCAGCTACACCGAGTTCAGCTATGTGCTTCTGCAGTCGATGGACTTCCTGAACCTCTACCGCGACCACGGCGTGCGCCTGCAGTTCGGCGGCAGCGACCAGTGGGGCAACCTCACCGGTGGCGTCGAGCTGATCAGGCGTGCGGTCGGTGGCAAGGCACATGCCTTCGCGACGCCGCTCGTGACGAAGACCGACGGCACCAAGTACGGCAAGACCGAGGGCGGGGCGTTGTGGCTCGACCAGGAGATGATGTCGCCCTACGCCTTCCACCAGTTCTGGCTCAACGTCGAGGACGAGAAGGTCGGAGAGCTGCTGCGCATCTTCACCTTCCTGTCCCGCGAGGAGATCGAGGATCTCGAGGCGAGGACCGCGGAGAAGCCGTTCCTCCGACTGGGGCAGAAGGCGCTCGCCGACGAGGTGACCACGCTGGTGCACGGCGTCGAGGAGACAGAGCACGCCAAGGCCGCTGCGGCCGCCCTGTTCGGCAGCGGGGACCTGCGCGAGCTGCGCGGAGAGACGCTCGCGGCCGCCTTGAGGGAGGCCGGGTCGACACACGCGGTGCGCGGTACGGCGGTGGTCGACCTGCTGGTGGACACCGGCCTGGTGAAGAGCAAGGGCGAGGCACGGCGGACCATCGCCGAGGGCGGTGCCTACCTGAACAACGAGCGGATCACCGACGTGGAGCATGTCCCTGGTGACGCAGACCTGATCGACGGGAGCTGGCTGGTGCTGCGGCGCGGCAAGAAGAATCTTGCTGGAGTGGAGATGCGCTGAGCTGATGACCACGGTCAGATGAGGGCGGTCAGATGAGGGTGGTCAGATGACGGTGACCAGTTCCGAGCGCTGGCTCGACCAGGTGGAGTCACTCGCGCGCGACGTGCTGCCAGGACCCGTCTTCCGCTACATCGCAGAGGGGGCGCGCGAGGAGATCACGGCCGGTGAGGCGGTGGCGGCCTGGCAGTCGCTCAGGGTCGCGCCCAGGATCCTGCGGGACGTCCGGCACGTCACGACGTCCACGGACCTCCTCGGCAGGACGTTCGAGCTGCCCCTGGGCATCGCCCCGATGACGCTGCAGCGGGCTGCCGACCCGGAGGGGGAGGTGGCGATGGCACGCGCTGCTGCTGCGGCCGGCGTGCCGCTGGTCCTCTCCAGCAACGCGGGCAGCACGTTCGCTGAGATCGCTGCCACGGGTGTCACGTGGTGGTTGCAGATCTACCTCGCCCAGGACCGCGGCGAGTCGCTGGGTGTGCTCGAGTCGGCAACCGCTGCCGGCGCCTCCGCCGTGGTGCTGACCGCAGACACCCCGATCGTCGGCACGCGGTATCCGCTGGCTGATGGACCGCGCGTGTGGGAGACGGCCCACCCCACGTGGGTAGGAGCCAACGCCGCCGGCACCGCTCGCCTCGAACCGACCGACCGTGTCAAGGCGATGGACCTCGGACCGGACGACCTCAGCTGGCTGGCGACCACCACCGGCCTCCCGGTCGTGGTCAAGGGCGTCCTGCGTGCCGACGACGCCAGTCGTTGCGCCGCTGCCGGTGCGAGCGCGGTCTGGATCTCCAACCACGGTGGCCGTCAGCTCGACCAGGTCGTGGCCACCGCCACGTGCGTCGCGGCGGTTCGCTCGGCGGTGGGCCGGGCCACGCAGGTGTACGTCGACGGTGGCGTCCGCTCGGGCCTGCACGTGCTGCTGGCCCTTGCCCTGGGGGCGGATGCGGCGTTCGTCGGCAGGCCGCTGTTCCACGCGCTGGCCGCAGGCGGAGCCGCCGGTGTCGGTCGAGCCCTGGCCGAGCTGGGCACCGAGCTGGTCGAGTCGATGCGGCTCAGTGGGTGCCCCACACTGCCTGACACAGCAGGAATCGCCTGTCCTGACAGGGGATTCGTCGCAGGAGACCCTCCTGACCTGCGTGAACAGCCCGTGTGACCGGGGCCACTCGGAGCCGATTTGACGGGCGCTCGGCGGGCCCCTAATGTTTCACC
>CAWAFS010000013.1:0-13610 GCA_963781335.1 uncultured Actinomycetota bacterium
GTTCGAGCCCCACCCGCCCCACGCAGCAGGCTTCTGGCCTGCAGGTTTACGAAATCGTCGGCACCGATTGCAGCTTGATCGTGCATCGCTCCCCACCTATTCCCCACTTGGAGTGGCGGTCCAGTCGAGGATCATGATGCTGGCGGCGCGTGTGGGGGCGGTCGTTCGTCCTAGGTAGTGCGCTGTGACGTTCAGGTCGCCGTGGCCGAGCTGTGCACCGATCTCGGCCAACGGGGCGCCCGCCGCGTCCATCCAGGTCGCGACGGTTCGTCGAAACGAGTGAGACCCCGCCCATCGCGTTTCCGAGACTGCCAGGACCTTCCGGAGCGCCTTGAGCACGTTCTGGCGGTTGCGCGGCCGCCCCAGGACATTGGCTCCGTCTCGACTGACTGCGAACCGAGTTGTGCCGAACACCTGCCCGTTCGTCCCGTAAGTGATGGCGCGATCGCGGAGCCGTTCGGTCAGGCCGTCGCTGAGCGCGAGCACGCGGTCGGCGTGACGCGTCTTCGTACCGCGCACGTGGACGCTCTGGGCATCGAGGTCGACATCGGACCATGCGGTGTTCCGTAGGGCTTCGGATATGCGAGCCCCGGTGCCGAACAGGAACGCGACGAGATCTCCTACATCTGCGGTCGAGGCGTCGGCGTTGGTCTGCACGCGCTTCATCTCGGCGGCGGTGAAGGCGCGTTTGGTGTCGAGATGGCGTCCACCACAGTTGAAGTCGCAGTCCTCGGGGTCCCGGCACGACCGGTCACCCTCGGTGCCGGGTGCGGCGGCCGGCAGCTGCACTCGGCGCATGACGCTGGCGGGGATCGCTTCGACTCGTTCTGCGAGGTCCAGGATTCCGCTGAGCACCTTCCGAGACTGTTGCGCAGCGACGTTGCCGCGTGTGTTGGCCACGTCGGTCAGCCACCCTTCGATCACAGCGACGGAGTTGACCTGGCCAACGGACATCGCTGCGAGTGGCGTTCCCTTGATCACCCGGTTGATGTAGCCCTGGTAGTCGGCAATCGTCGTCGGAGAGAGCGCGCCACCGCCGCGCTTGCGCTGGCCACGCTTTCGCACGAGCCACAGGTCAGCTGCCACATCGAGGCGCGTCTTGTGGTTCAGCTCAGCCGTACCTCCCACGTGTTCCTTCTCGGCTGCCGCGACCTTCGCTTTGAGCGCTCGAGTCGCCGCGGCGTTCGACGCACCCGAGGCGGTTGCCTCCCGGCGGACGTCGCGTCGGTCCCTGTAGTAGCCACGTGCTTGCTGGTGGCCAAGCAACGTGGGGTGCGGGCGCACCGTGATCCTCCCCAATTCGTACGGGGTAGTCGTGTCACGGGCCATGCGGCATCACTCTCCGGTGTAGGGAACAGTTCAAATGGTGCGAGGTACGAGAGCTTTGCGAGTCGGGCAGCGTCGGCCTGTGGACAACCGTCGGCAGACCGCGGGCTGTGGATGACTCAGTCGACCGAGACGTAGTGCTGGTTCTCGTACGCGACGACGTCTGCGAAGCGGTAGGCGACGCGGCTGCCGAGCTTGAGGTAGCTGATGCCTTCGCCGTGGTGGCGGAGGTTGGCGAGGTGTCCGGTGGTGACTCCCCATCGGTCGGCTAGCTGAGTAGGGGTGAGAAGGTCGCGGTGTGCCGCTTCGCGGGCGGCAGACTCGGGCTGGGTCATGACGTCTTGTCCTCCGGCTGGCAGCGGTCTGTTGGGGTCTGTCGGTGGGTGTTGGTGGTGGTGCGAAGGAACCGTCGGACCTCGATGACGGCGATGTAGAGCCGGCCCGTGCCCTCGAGCTTGGTCCAGCGAGGTCCGATCCGGCGTCGTCGCCAGTCGCGGACGGTGCGGACCGGGATGTTCACGAGGTCGCAGAACTGCTCGAAGGTGAGGAGGTCGTGGTCGTGCCATTCCTCGGGGACGTGGATGGGGCGCACGGGCTGCATGGTCGGATGCCGCCCGTCAGCGGGTGGGTCCGCTGGGTCCCGGGCCGGAGACCGGGGGCGACTGGCGGTCCTCGGGGCGCG
Source organism: uncultured Actinomycetota bacterium (assembly GCA_963781335.1). Classification (GTDB taxonomy): domain Bacteria; phylum Actinomycetota; class Actinomycetes; order Propionibacteriales; family Nocardioidaceae; genus Marmoricola. Next base: position 2,009 of record CAWAFS010000013.1, read on the forward strand.
GCTGGCGAACCCCGGCGCCAGGTCGCGAATTGATGTCAGGGGTGTCGAGGTCGTAGTCGAGTGCCGTCGCGCTGATGTGCGCGACTTCGTTGCGGGCGGTGTTGAGCTGGCGGTAGGTCTGGAGGGCCGGGCCTCGGAGTTCGTCGAGGTGGAGCCGGGCAGTGTCGATGGCGAGGTCCGGGTCGGTGGTGGTGGTCATGCCGTCCATCACGAGGAGGTGGGTGTCTCGGGATCGGTCGAGGATGCCGCCGAGCTGGGCTGCGACCTGGGGGAGTGCGGCGACCGTCTCGGCGAGGTGGCCGAGGACGTCGTCGACCTCGGCTGGTGTGAGGCTGGGTCCGATCGTGAGGTGGGCGAGTCGACGGACCGCGTTCTCTGCCTGGCGAGCGCAGTCGCTCAGCTCGACGCCTCGGCTGTCGCCATCGGGGCTGCGCATCGGTTGGTGGTCGGTTGTCATAGTTCGCCTTCCAGGAGTTGGTGGACAGAAGTCCTCTCACTTCTCCTAAGGCGCACATGGGGCTCCCGGCGATCAAATGACGGTCGATGACTTCACCTGGGCTGGGAGTAGCGGGTGCGCCGTGCTGGCCGGGGTCGAGCTGGTACGTGGGTGTCAGCGACCGATGCAAGGCCCGGGAGCGGGTGCAGGTCCCGGGATCGGCGGTCGCTCCGGTCGCCGGGGGAATGGCTCTGCCGGCGTTTCCGGAGGTCGGGCGAGGGGTCCGTACCGGTCGATGGCCTCGGTGGCGGTTTCGCGGGCGTGGTCGGGTCCGAGGTCGGCCCGGTCGCGGTTGAAGGTCTCGACCCACTGCGTCCGGGCGTCTGCGATGGTGTCGGCGACGAGGTGGGCGGTGTTGTGGTGGCGGCCGCGGGTCATGCCGACGTAGGCCGAGGCGGCACCGGTGGTCTCGCTGAGGAGGACCTGGGATGCGTTGACGGTCTCGCCCTGGGCGCCGTGGGCGGTGGTGGCGTAGGCGAGCTCGACATGTCGGCGGGCGTAGTCGGCGGGGAGGGTGCGGGTGCCTCGTCGGCCGTCGAGGGTGAGGTCGCCGTTGTGGTCGATCGCGGTGATGGTCCATTGGTCGCGGTTGGCGACGTCGAGGTCGCGGTCGTTGCGACGGGTCGCGATGCGGTCCCCGACGGCGACCTGATCGCCGTTGTCGGTTGTGATCGTCGGCCTTGCTTGGTCGTCGTCGCCGCAGACGCGGTAGTCGCGGATCGTTGCGTTGAGCGCGGTGACCTGCCCGCGGGTGTCAGCGACGACGAGATCACAGGGCGAATCGGCTGCGAGTTGTGCGACTGCGGCGAGGCGTTCGACGTCAGTGGGGTGAATGACGACGTCACCGCGCTCGAGGAGCTTGTCGAAGACCTCGCCTGCCTCGAGTCCGGTGCGCATCTTCAACGTGAGTTCGGCGAAGTCGGGGTCGGCGAACCGGTGGATGGCGTCGAGGGTGATCTGGTTGTCGGGGTGAGCCCATCTGGTGGCGTGGTCGAGGACGCCGCCGCGGCCGACGGCGGGGAGCTGGTGACGGTCGCCGACGAACGCGACCCGGGCTTGTGTCTCGTCGGCGACGGTGAGGAGGGCCGCTGCGGTGCTCTGGTCGAGCATCCCGGCCTCGTCGACGAGCAGCAGGTCCCCGGGCGAGAGCCGCGCTTCGATGTCGAGCTCGTTGCGGTTGACTGTGAGGCGGGTCCATTGGCCGTCGGCGTCCCAGCGGAACCCGTGCTGGTGAACCAGCCAGGCGGCTGAGCACGCTGGGGTGCCGAGCTCGTCGCCGGCGACCTGGGCGGCCTTGAGGGTCGGGGTCGCGACGAGGACGCGGTGGTAGCTCATCTCGAGGACGTCGCGAGCGGCGGCGAGGGTGGTGGTCTTCCCTGCGCCGGCGGCCCCTTCGACCACGACCAGCTGTGCGGTGCCGGTGAGTGCGGCGACGGTGCGCTGTTGGGCTGGGTCGAGCCGGGTCCGGGCCACCACTGGACCGACCGTGCTGTGGTCGCCCGGGGTGGTGGCGCGTGCGGCGAGCCGGTCGACCAGGTCGCCCTCGACCGCGAGGACGTGCTGGGAGGTCAGCGCGCGGACGTGCCCGGGCACGTCGTAGCGTTCGAGGAGCGGGGTGCACGCCACGACGGTGCGGGCGGTGAGGTCCTCGGCCAGCTCCCGCCGCACGACCGGGTCTACCACGACGTCGAGGGAGGCGATGATCTTCTCGACCTCGCCGCGGATGTCGGCAGCGTTCCAAGACGACCGCCGTGCACCCAGGCGTGAGAGCGCGAGCTGGCTGACGGCGTCGCGGTTGAGCCGCCCCACCGCCGTCGGCACCAACACAGTAGGCGCGGTAGGTGTGGTGAATCCGAGGTCATGCAGCTCGGAGACCCACCTACGTGCGAGCTGCTCACCGTCGGCGGGTACGACCTTGTCGGGTCGCGCTTGGGACCAGGCGCGGCGGTCCCAGGTGCGGCGTAGCTTCGGGCCCGGCTCCTGGCCGGGATGTTCGCCGCGCCACTCGGCTTCGTAGCGGTCGACGTTCCTGGCGATCTGCGACGCCCTAGCGGAGAACTCGCCCGCGAACGGTGCGAGCTCGCGCACATCTCCGGTGGCCGGGTCGAGGGTGTAGCCGTGCGTGGCAAGCGACTCGCGGAGCTGGGGGTCGCACATGACCGCGGCGTGACCGATTCCGTTGATGGCTTCGATGGAGTCGACGACACCGACCGAGTGCAGCCCTCGCCACCGGCCGCCGGCTCGGACGCGGGCATTGATCTGCACGTGCAGGTGCCGATGCGGGTCCCCGGCGCGGGAGGTGTAGTGCCGTACCAACGCGGCCTCGATCTCATCGACCGGGACCTGCACCTGCCTACCCCGTGGACCTACCCGGGTGGTGACGTGCTCGGCCAACCACCCGATGATCTCGCCGGCTGCGCGTTCCTGGGCGGCGTCGTAGGCCTCGGCGACCGCTGGATGCAGTGCTGCTGCGAGTGACCAGGTCTTCGGCCCGTTGATCACGACCTCGACGAACCTCAGGCCGTGCTCATCGGTGCGCAGGTGGCCCTTCGCCCGACGAGTCGTGTCATAGCCGCCGACCCACTGCTCGTAAGCATCACCGTCGAGCATTCCTGCGTGCCTGACCGCGACCGGCCCACGTTCCTCCCCGCGTTCCCCCCTGAGTTCCTGGCCGTCAATCGTCTCGGTGGTCGTCTCGGTGGTCGTGCCGGCGACGTACCTGGTCGCGAGGCCGGTGCCCTCGGCGAGGTAGTAGTCATCGACGCGTGAGCGGTCGGCCTCGACGTAGGTGCGGGCCGCACCAGGGGAGCCGCGGTAGAACTTCACCCCGCCATGCACCGGCCTGCTCACCGCCCGTCACTGGTCGTCACTTAGCCTTGAAATGAAGCTCGGCCCACCCCGAAGGGCGGACCGACCTACGAACCTTCGTAGCATGCGTGCCGCTCGATTGAGAAGGCCTCAAGGCGCGTGCGGCGGTGCGGATTCTGGGTCCGTCACTGGTCGTCAGTCGAGCTGTCCTGCTTTAGGAGATGTCGAGGACGTTGGGCGGTTTGGATTGATCGACATGATCGACATGGCGTGATCAATCGTGGCTGTCCTCGGGCCAAGCCTGGCGTGCCGGATGACGGACCATCGCGGGACTCTCGTCCGGACGGGTGTTCTGGGACGGGCAGGCTCCGCACACCTACTGACCTGCATCGGTCCCGCGACCGGTTCCCCATACGGCCATCCTGCGCTCGGCGTGTCGACCGGTCCGGTCGTCACTGCAGGGGGTTCGGCTTTCAGCGGACGAGGTCTGATCAGGCGCGCTGAAACCAAGTCCGAATGCGGCGCCACCCATCGTCGGCGACCCAGGCCGCACCCCGCAAGTTGGACACCCAGGTGACACGAATTGCCAACTCGCCAATTGCGTCGAGTATCGACGGTCGTCCGTGTAGGACGTCGGACGTCAAGAAGGCACGAACGCCACAAGACACCAAGCACGCAGGGATCGCGAGTGACTGAGAGCCCTCCGCTCGACCCGTCAGGAGTCCCAGCGTCAGGAGGACTTGACGCAAGGGAACCGCACGAGGCACCTGGCGGAGTAGGGAAGAACCCCGTGATCAGGACGGACGGGGGTCGCTCCTAGGTGCTTCACCTGCCTCGGTCGGCGTCTTCGCAGTTCCTAGACCTTTCGATAGCGACACACGAGTCGGTGCCAGCTTCGCCGTTCGCCTTGTCGTTGCCCGCGCCGCCGTCGAGGGTGTCGTCACCATCGGTGCCTTCGAACACATCGTTGCCGCGGTATCCGAACGCCACCAGCGGGAGAAGGCTCTCACTCCTTACGGTGATCTGGTCGTTGCCCGAGGTGCCGTAGAAGTAGGCCGCGAGGGTTTCCATCAGCGGCGGAGCCAGCACGTCGGTGGCTTCGATGCCGCTGACCGAGACGACCGCAGCGTCGTTGCTCGTCGTGATCTGACCAACCCTGTAGTCGACGGTGACGCGTTGGCCAGGGGTTTCGCTGTAGGCGCTGATCGCGATGCTGTCGCGACCTGATCCGCCTGCGATCTTGACCGTTTCGGTCGTGTGGACCTTGAAGAAGTCGTCGCCTGAGCCGCCATACGCACGCAGCCCTTCTGTGTCACCGAACAGGGTCACCCGATCGTTGCCACCCCCCGCAACGATGCGGTCACTCCCCTGGCTGGTGATCTTGAACCGATCCTTGTCGGGTCCACCGTTGTAGACGTCCTGGCCGTCGCCGCCATCGCGACCATCACCTGCGAACGAGTCCATGCCCTTGTTGCCCTCAGCGCGGTCATTGCCACCCCCACCGTCGATCGTGTCGCGACCGGCTCCGCCCTTGATGCGATCGTTTCCGGCACCACCGCACAGGTGGTCATTGCCGCTCAGACCGAGGATCACGTCAGCCCCACCCCGACCCACGATCACGTCTCGCCCAGGCGTACCGACCAGGCGGTCTGCGCCCTGCGTTCCAACGATGGTGGCCTTCACCCCGTGGCACCGCACTGGACCCGCCTGAGCCGCCGCTGAGGCGGTCGCCGGACTGTGAGTGGCCGCGACGAACGTGGCCGAGGTTGCTACGAGTGTCGCGCAAACGAGTAATCGCATCTGCTGTCCCTGCCCAAGATCGGTTGCATGTACACGGTCTGATGCACAAGCACATCAGTTGGTTCGGGCCAGTCTTCAGAAGTGCTCTGCCGGGCCACGGACAAACACACCGTACTCGTCGCAGGCCGAGCACTTCCAAGACTCGAGCGCCAGGACCGCCGGCCCAGGAGAGGCAAGGAACCCGGGCAGGCGCTTCGACAGGTGCCGCAGCCGCCCTCGCATTCGGTGCCACCTCACCGGAGGTCTGCGGGTTGTCGAGCGGGAGTTCTCGCCAGGCCTGGCCGCCAAGTCGTTCGGCGTGTTCGACGTCTCGGTGCTACCCGACGCTTTCAACGCCGCCCGCAGCGCGCTTCAGCAGATCGCCAAGGGCCACAGCGACGAGCAGGCCGTGGCTCGCACCGTCTGCTCCCTGCTGTCGACTGGGATGAGCGGGTCTCCGACCCAGCAGGGGTGGGTCACCTCGATCAACGCCCAACTGACCGGCGGGCTGTCGCCCGAGCAGCGGCTGCAGCCGGTGGTCACCTCGTTAACCAATCGGCTCGCCGTGGTGCAGGACTACCCGGCGTTGTACCGCGATGTGTGCTTGGCGAAGTACTGAAACGCGTTCGAGGACTCCCTCTAGCAGGACGGGCAGTGACGGGAGGTGAGCGGCCAGGCGCAATCGCCGGAGCCGGAGCAAAGGGGCATCCCGCGTGACCATCCGCTTGCGGTGACGAGTCATGGACGCCAAGCGGTTGGCGGCGGTGAGACGCTGCATCCTGCTTCGATCGCACCGCGGGCCAATTCACGATCCCAGGTAGCGAGGAGGAGCGAGTCGGAGTCGGCACCTAACGCGGTTGCCAGGTGAACAGCGTCGTAGCCGCGTAGACCGTGGGTTTCCGCGAGCTCGCCTGCGGTGTGTGCCAACTCGTGGTCGAGACCCAGGATGCTCAGCTGGGAGCAGAGGGCGTCGATCGTGTCGACAGCGCTTCGCAGCGTGTCCGCGTCAATCCGACCCTGTCGATGGGCAGCCGCTATTGCCGCTCGAGCCTCGGGATAGATCAACTCGCTCGACACCACGGATTCGGCGCGATCCCACAACTCCGCGGCCAGCTGCGACCCCGGTTCGTCGAACACCAGCTTGACCAGCGCCGAGGTGTCCAGGTAGACGATCAGCGCCTCTGCTCGCTCACCAGATCAGAGACGCTGCCGACGGCTGCGAGTCGCGCATGCCCCGCCATGGGGCGCCGCGTGTGCTGCGGGTCGAGGACGAGTCCGCGTGCACGCAGATCCGCCAACGGGTCCGTTACCCCGACTCCCGACAAGCGCGCGACACGACGTCCACGCACTGTCACGACGACCTCAGCCCCGGAACTGACGTGGTGAAGGTAGCGGCTGAGCTGGTCGTGCAGCTCACGCACACCCACCTCGGCCTTTGGCTCCTCGTTATGTAGCGTCATGAGACCCACCATACGCGCTACTTCGCACGTCTGAGCTGTTCCACAACGGATCTTGCAAAGCTGTTGGATGATCTGGCAGGCCGTGCGGATCGCGTGTTCCAGCTGGTCTCGCCGCATCAGCCTGCGAGCTCTAGAACGTCGCGGCGCTGCTCGTCAGTGAGCAGCCCGGACATGGGGGAGACCTCACGCATCTCGATGGAGTCGCGGTCGAGGCCGGTCAGGACACGGTGCAGGCCGGGCACGTCGCCGCGGACCACCAGGTGCCGCCAGCGGCCGACATTCCGCTCGTGCGGCTGGCCGGTCACGCCGCGGTCGAGGCGGTCGAGGTTGCGCTCGATCTTCGGCTGCCAATCCTTGAGGCTCTGGTGACTGAGGAGGGTCGAGAGCCGCCGGTGCAGCTGCCACGAGCGGCGCTCCGAACGCGTCAGCTGGGGGACGACGGGACGTCGTACGACCTCGAGCTGGAAGCCCATGCAGGACAGCAACCGGTTGAGCTGATCGTCGCTGATCTCGACCTTCTCGGACAGGAAGCCACTGATGCTCGGCTGACGCACGCCGCTGAGCCGGGACAGGCCGGACTGGGTGGTGCCCGTTTCGAGCATCACCTCTCGCAGCACCTCACTCCGGCTCGTCACATGGCGACTATAGCAGTTTTCGCTATGGGTCTGCCCGGGCTTGGACGGTCGCGACGTCGGTGTCGACGGTCCGGGCTACCGCCGGGTCGAAGCATGCTCAGCCAGCACCCCTCCGCGCTCATTCCCCACGCTGTTCCCCACTTTGATCTGATCGGCGCTGTTCTGCCGTGATCTCAAACCGGCTCAACCATGGGCTTTCAGGCGTAGAAGTACCGTTGCTGACCTACGATGAGGGGCCCCAGAACGACTCCTTGGGTCGTGGGTTCGAGCCCCACCCGCCCCACACCCGCGTCCCCGCGCGCCGTAGTGCGGCACCACGGGGATCAGCCCCGGCTGAGCTCCTGTGTCCAACGGCCCTGGCCGTGTCCGGGCCGCCCCGGCGTCGACGTAGTGCTCAGCGTCGGGGATCTCGGCTTGCGCGCGCGTGCTGATGGCGACCGTGTCGGGCCAGCGCAAGCAGGAGCGGGGGATCGACGCCTTGACCGTCTCGGCGCGATAGTCGATCGCCAGTGTGTCGGCGTCGCACTCGACGCTGTCGTGGGTGCGCGCGTCGGTCAGGTCGAGCCCACGCCTTCCCATACCCCAGTGGATGCGCGCATCGATGCGGCCGCCACCGGCGCCGCCGTCGAGCCGGAGACGGTGCGTCAGGTAGCCAAATGCAACCTCGTCGTTGCGCGCCAGGTCGGTGTAGTGCGACACGACCACGATCCGTCGAGGTTGGTGGCGCGTCGTGACCGAGAGCAGGTTGGCGTTGACGGCGTCGCCGATCTTCTCCCACTCCGTCGGTGTGCCCTCGTCGGTGTAGTGCGGGTCCCAGACGTCGTGTCGGTGGTCGCGGACGTCAACCTTCTCAGCTGTGGCCGGGGCCGCAGCCACCACCAGGACGAGGAGCACGCCAACGGCCGCTGCGACGCAGCGTGGACTGGTGCGACCGCACGTGCGCCGATGGAGGGTCCGGGCGGGGTCGGTACCACCTGATGAGGGCATCGGCTCCCCTTCCCGGCCTCGCGGCCCGACGACAACGACAAGGTACGCGCGCCTCGCTATGAGCGGTAGAGGCTGCGAGGTGCTGGGCCCGACCACAGCGCGCGCACGAGCGCGAGCCCCGGCCCGTCGACGTGGACGGCGGGACTGACGTTCGAACGACGGCGGCCCAGCGTCTGCGTCGACGGTGACGGCGGCGAGGCGGGCGGCCAGGTCGGAGGACTGGTGCGTTCGATCCTCGACGCCTCGCACGGCATGCCCAGGCGGCTCGTGCTCCGCAAGGGCGTGTGCTGCGGGCCTCACCCATCCAGCACGAAGCTGAGCTCCTCGATGCCGTCGTCGGGCACAGGAGAAGGTGCCGCCTGCACGTGGTAGCGCTGGAAACCGCACTTCTCCAGGACGCGGATCGAGCCCACGTTGTGCGCCGCGACCTGGGCGTACAGCGGCCGGGTCGGCACATCGTCCAGGAACCGGGCGAGCGCCTGCGTCGCGACGCCGCGGCCCCAGTGCTCACGTCCGATCCAGTAACCGAGGAGCTGCTGCCCCTCGTCCGTCCAGCTGCCGAGGTTGCCCGCCACCTCGCCGTCCACGACGACCGTGCGCACGATCGTCGTCTGGTCGGCACGGATCCTCACCCAGTGCGCCGCGAAGTGCTCCTTGTCGCGTGCCGGAAACGCAGCAAGCTCGACGGACTGCGGATCTGCCTGGTGGTCGAAGAACACGTCGAGATCCGCGTCCTCCACCCTCCGCAGACGGACCGCAGGTGGCATGCCGTGGACCTCGCTCACCTCCAGCCACCCCTCGTCCCGGACCCGATGGCTACCAGCGTGCACCGGGTGGCGTCCTTGACCGACAATCGACCGCCCGCCTGGGGCAAGCTGCTCGCGGATCGGCCCGGTCTAGACCACCCTAGATTGCTCTGGACGAAGCGCCGCGCTCAGCGGTAGGCCAGAAGTGACGCGAGCGGGGGCTCGCGCGTTCTCGGGGTGGCGACCAAGGGGGACGAAGATGGGGCAGACAGTGCAGAGTTTGGTTGCGCTTGCGCTCGGAGCAGCTCTGGTGGCGGCGCCGGCGCCGGCCAACGCGGGGGCGGCGGCAACCTCGTTCCAGGTGACCGCCCGGACGATTTCGCACCACTTCACCGACGTAGGACCTCGCGGCCCGAGCGCCGGCGACTCGTTTCAGTTCGCCGAGCGGTTGTTCCGACACGGCGAGGCGGTCGGACGCGACGCGGGCAAGTGCGACATCAAGCGAGTCGCCCGCGAGCGCTTCGACGCGCAGTGTGCCGTGGCCATGCACTTCTACCGGCGCGGGGACCTCAGCGCCCAGGGCTTCGTCGTCTTCCGGCGCGGCAGCGGCGGGCGGAACCCGAGCCTGCCGATCACCGGAGGTACGCGTCAGTTCGAGGGGGCGGTGGGCCGTTTCGAAGTGGTCGAGAAGAGGGACGAGCCGACGCGTTACCGGCTCCACCTCCGTTAGCGCGCCGCGCGGTACCTGGACGGAAGCGGGCAGGTGGGTCCGATGGATCACCCGCGAGAGGCGGTGGGCCCACCCGCCCGAGCCTCTGACCGCCGTCGGACGACCTGACGGATCGGGATGCGGACTCCGGCGGGCAGCGCGCCGCCCTCCTGGTCACTCCTGGCTCACCTCGTGGCCGACCTCCTGGCGTGCCATCCCCTCAGCGAGGGCGTCCTCGATCCCGAGGGCCGCCCCGGCGTCGTAGTGGCGCTCCCACTCCCGAGGGCTCAGGCGGCCCCGCGCGGGCGCCAGGCAGCGCTCGAGGTGCGCCTCGTCCGGCCCTGTGCGGGGGATGGCCGCGGCCTCGCGCAGGGTGTCGGTGGCACCGAGGAGCCGAGCCGCGCGGGCATCGTCGCCCTTGGCAGCCCAGATCGCAGCGAAGTCCTCGATGATCTCGATCGTGAGCTCGGCGTCGGCGAGGGCGACCGCGCCGGGCGCCACCCTGCGCAGCTGCTCGTAGGCCGCGTCCGGCCCCTCCGCGTTGAGCAGCGCGAAGGCCAGGTTGCACTCGCTGATCGCCAGGCCCCAGGGGTCTCCGATCTCCCGATCAGCCGCCACGGCGCGCCGCCCCATCTCCACCGCGGCCGGGAAGTCGCCGACGTCCATCAGGACGTGGACGACGTTGACCAGCGCGGTCGCCGTGCGCTTGAGGCTGCCGATCTGCTGGGCGATCTCGAGGCTGCGTTCCATCAGGGCGCGCGCGCCGTCGGCGTCGCCGCTCTCACGACGGGCGATGCCGAGGCTGTTGGACTCGCGAGCCTCGAGGTCGAGGTCCCCCATCCGCCGGGCCGCGTCCAGTGCCCGCTGCAGCACGGCCCCGCCCAGGGACACCTGGTTCTGCTGGAGCAGGAGGATGCCTGCACCGTGCAGGGCGTCGACCTTCGCGGCGCCGTCGCCGAGGTCGTCGAGGTCGAGGACCCTGAGTCCGCGCTCGTGCCACCCCGTGCCCTCGGCGACGTAGCCGAAGCGGTACCAGTAGCGGCTCATCGAGTGCAGCAGGGCGTAACCGCACTGCCGAGCCTCCGCGGATCCGGCGGGCGGTGCGACCAGGCACCAATCGAGAGCCGCGCGGATGTCCTGCTCGACGGTCTCGATCCGGTCCAGCGCCTTCATCTGGCTGGTCCCGAGCAGCGACGTGGCGACCTCGGCCGCGACCTGGGCGCACCACCGGGCGTGCCGCAGCCGGACCGGGTCCTCCTCACCGGACTCCTGCAGCTGGGCCCGCGCGAACCTGCGGACGGTCTCGAGCATCGCGACCCTCGGTTCGCCGTTCCGGCCCCTCGGCCACGTCGAGCAGGCTGACGTCGACCAGGTGGGCGACGGTGTCGAGCGGGTCGCGGTCCTCAAGCCGGCCACCGACTCCACCGCCTCCAGGTCGACCCGATGGGCGAAGATCCCGAGTCGCCGGAACACCCGTTGGTCGGCCTCGTCGAGCAGCTCGTAGCTCCAGGCCACGGTGGCCGAGACGGTGCGCTGACGCTCGGTCCGGTCGGCAGGACCGGGCAGGCCGCCGTCGTGCTGCTCGATGCGGCGCAGCATGGCGCGCGGACTCAGCAGTCGCGACCGGGCAGCCGTGAGCTCGATCGCGAGCGGCAGGCCGTCGAGGTGGCGGCAGAGGTCCACGACGTCGGCGGCGTTGGCGGCAGTGAGGGAGAAGTGGGGCTGGACCATCGCGGCACGGCGGACGAACAGCTCGACGGCGGCCGACTCGTGCGCAGCCGCCGGGTCGCTCCTGCCCGAGGACGGCAGGGAGAGCGGCTCGACCGGGAAGACGTGCTCGTCGACCAGGTGCAGGGAACGCCGGGAGGTCGTGAGCACCTGGGCCCCGGGCGCGTGGCTGAGGAGCTCGGCGACCACCTGCTCGGCGTCGACGATCTGCTCCAGGTTGTCCAGCACGAGGAGCACCGTGCGGTCCTGGAGGT
>CAWAFS010000014.1:0-16719 GCA_963781335.1 uncultured Actinomycetota bacterium
GGGGCGAGGTCGTGGTGGCCTCCAACCTGGGCCGCGGCCGGGGTCTACGAGGACACGACAGGACCGTTGATCGTCGACTTCCTGCGCGAGCTCGGCTTCCTGGTCGAGGCGCCCGTGGTCGTGCCGGACGGCGAGCCGGTCGGACAGGCGATCGCCGCGCCGCCACCGCCGGGGCGCGGGCCGTGCTGACCACGGGCGGCACCGGCCTGACCCCCACCGACCGCACCCCCGAGGTGACCCGCGCGCTCCTCGACTTCGAGGTGCCGGGCATCGCCGAGGCGATCCGCGCCGCCGGGGTGGCGCAGGGGTGCCGACGGCGGTGCTCTCGCGCGGCCTCGCTGGGGTCGTCGGCAGCTGCCTGGTGGTCAACCTGCCGGGGTCGCGCGGGGAGTGAAGGACGGTCTCGAGGTGCTGCGCCCGATCCTCGTGCACGCGGTCGAGCAGGTCGTCGGGAGCGATCATTGAGCGGGTCGGCCCCGGCTGGCCGACGCGGATCTCCTCCGGCACCGACCCGGTCGTCACCCTGCGGCCGCTCACCTACTCCGACGCCCGCGCCTGGCGTGACTCGCGCCGCAGCAACACCGCGTGGCTGAGCCGCTGGGACGCCACCGTCCCGCCCGGGTCCGACGGCCGCAGCGCGACGTTCCGCGGCCTGGTGCGCCGGATGCGCCGCGCCGCCCGCGCCGGGACGACGTACCCCTTCGCGGTCGAGGTCGACGGCGAGTTCGCCGGGCAGCTGACGATCAACAACATCGTGCGCGGCTCGGCGCAGTTCGCCTCGGCCGGCTACTGGATCGACCAGCGGTACGCCGGTCGGGGGGTCATCCCGCGCGCCCTCGCGATGGCCGTCGACCACTGCTTCACCGCCGGCGGCCTGCACCGGATCGAGGTCGCGATCCGCCCCGAGAACACCAACTCCCTGCGCGTCGTGGAGAAGCTCGGCTTCCACGAGGTCGGCTACGCCCCCCGCTTCCTCCACATCGACGGCGACTGGCGCGACCACCGCCTCTACGCCATCACCCGCGAGGAGGTCCCTGACGGCTGCTGGCTCGCCTCCCGGGATAGTCCCCGACATCTGCACGCAGATCCGAGCTTCCCGCGTGCAGATCGTTGGGGACTTCCCACCCGGCCCCGAAACCCCACGAGCACCAACAGCAATTTGCGACACACGGGTAGACATCCGACCCACCTGCGCTATCGCTCCTAACCTTCGGGGCGTGGACCTGAGCGCACTGATCTTCGTAGCCCTGGCGGTGGCCTGGGCCGCCTATCTGATCCCCAAGGCGCTCAAGCACCACGAGGAGGATCAGCGCAACCGCACGGTCGACCGCTTCTCCAGCCGATGCGCGTGCTGGCCACGCCGTGAGCCCGTCGACGGCCGCACCGCGCGGCTCGTCGTGCCCGGCCGCCCCGCCGGTGCCGCCGGTCCACGCCGCCGCTGCCTCCGGTACGTCGGTCACCACCGAGGCCGTCGAGGTCCCGGTCGAGGTCACCGTCACCACCCCCGTACGCCGCTCCACCGCGCGCGCCGCCCGTCGTCGCCGCCGGGTGCTGGGCACGGTCGTGCTCGCCAACCTCGTCGTCGCCACCCTCGCCGCGTTCGCCGTGGTCGCCTGGCCCTACCTGGCGATCCCGGGCGCTCTGCTCGTGGCCTGGCTGGTGGCCTGCCGGCTGATGGTGAGCGCCGAGCGCGGTGCCCGCCGCCCGGTCGTCCGCCTCCCCGGCGCACCCCGCAGCGCCGGAGCCCGTCGAGGACGACGGCCCGCTCACCGAGGAGATCGCCGCCCGTCACGGCGAGCGTCGAGGAGGCCGAGCCGGTCCGCGTCGGCTGGGACCCCGTCCCGGTCACCCTGCCGACGTACGTCACCAAGGAGCCCGCCGCCCGCCGCAGCGTCCGCACCATCGACCTCGACTCCACCGGCGTCTGGACCTCCGGCCGGTCGCGAGATCGACAGCGCCATCGCCCGCGAGGCCGAGCAGGCCGACAAGGCCACCCGCGGCCGCCGAGGCCGAGGCCGAGGCGGACCGCCGCCGCGCCACCGGCTCCTGACCACGCGCCGGGTCCGATCCGATTGGGGACTCCGCGAGTCCCGGTGCTAGCGTTTCCCTCGCTTGGGGCTGTGGCGCAGTTGGTAGCGCGTCTCGTTCGCAATGAGAAGGTCAGGGGTTCGAATCCCCTCAGCTCCACCAAACCCGCTGGTCAGAGGCCCTGCCCGGATCCTGAAATAGGAGACGAGCATGGCCTCTCAGCATTTAGTCAGAATTTTGCTACCTGGACGACGGGGTGACGCGCGGCGGTGAGTAGCCAGCGCTGGCTCACCGAGCAGGTGCGCCGCTATACGACCGGGATGACCACATCTGCGCGCTACCTGCTGCCGAGGAACCCGCCACCACTGCAGGTCGACCTGCCGTCCGCTCTGACCGAGGCCGACGCCGACCGGATCGCCGCCGCCATCGCGGCCGCCCGCACCGAGTCCACCCGCCGGATCTACGCCTACACCTGGGGCCAGTGGGCCCGCTGGTGCACCAGCCGCGGGCTGGCCCCGCTGCCCGGCGACCCGGCCGCCCTGTGCGCCTACCTCACCGAACGCGCCGACGCCGGGATCGCGATGGGCAGCCTCGACCTGGCCTGCACCGCGATCCGGCACGTCCACCGGACCAACGAGCTGCCCGACCCGGTCGCCTCCGAAACCGTCCGCCAGGTCCGCCTCGGCCTGCGCCGCACCTACGGCACCGCACCCCGCCGCCTGGCCCGCGCACTGTCGACCGTCGAGATCCGCCAGATCGTCGACCACCTCGACCGCACCACGCCGCTCGGCATCCGCGACGCCGCGATCATCCTCCTCGGCTACGCCTCCGCGATGCGCCGCTCCGAGCTGACCGCCCTCACCCTCCTCGACCTCCGCGAACAGCCCACCGGGCTCCTGATCAACATCTGTACCTCGAAGACCGATCAGGAACGTCACGGCCAGATCGTGGCCATCGCCCGCGGCCAACGGCCCACGACCGACCCGATCGCTGCCCTGGCCGCCTGGCGCACCCTGCGCGGCCACGAACCGGGACCACTGTTCACCCGGCTCTTCCGCAGCCGGATCAGCCTCAGGCCGCTCTCCGGCGACGCCATCGCCCGGATGCTCCGCGCCCGAGCCATCGAGGCCGGCCTCGACGGCACCCGCATCACCGCGCACTCGTTGCGCGCCGGACACGCCACCACCGCCGCCCTCGGCGGCGTCCCGCTCGCCCGGATCGCCGCGCAGACCCGACACAAGGACCTCACCGTCCTCGTCAACCGCTACATCCGACCCCTCGAAGCGCTCGCCACCACCTCCAGCCGCGACCTCGGGCTATGAATGGACACTGCTCACGACACCCCGGCGGGCGCCCATCGGCTCGTCAGCCGCGGCCAAGGCTCCGGAGTCAAGCTAGGTGCCGACTACGTCGTAACGGCGCGAGCACGCCTACGCCAGCCACTGTCACTTGGCACAACAAAAACACCGTAATGGTGTGTTTGATGTTGTTGTTGACAGTAACTCGTCAGTCTCGTTACTGTCATGCGCGTCATCAAAAACACAGATTCCGTGTTTCTAATGACGCGACTGACAGAAGGAGGGGCGTCGACCATGACTGATACCCGCACGCTTGGCCCTGCTCTGGCAAAGGTTGTCGAGGAACTGGAACTCCACCAGCCGGTCGTGGTCACCCTCAAAGACCTTGCTGACATCCTCCAGCGGCGCGCAATCCGGACGGGCCCGGTCGAAGTTGCTCGGCGGCTGCGCGAGCGGGGATGGCTGTTGGAGACCGCCCAGCGCGGAGTGTACGAGTTCGCTCCAGGCGCGCACGCTGGCCCGTACGGTCACGGCGATCCGTTCGTTGACCTGCGCGCACACCTCGCAAACGAGCCTCAGCGCGCCGCTACGACTCGCATTGCGGTGTGCCTGCATAGCGCGGTTTGGTTGCGCGGGTTCTCAGACCGGGCGCCGAACAAGCACGAGCTTTCGGTGCCACCCGCGGTCAGGGTGCCGAAGGCGCTCTCAAGCGCATACCGAGTCGTTCGTTTCGACGCCGAACTGGAGCCGGAGATGCTCGAGAGCGTCCCAGTGCAGCGGCCGGCGAGCCTGCTCGTGCACCTGGCATCGCGGCCCACGGATGTGCGCAGTTGGACGGTGTTCGTGGAGGCCCTTCCTGACCTCGTCGCCGGAACCTCCGCGGAAGAACTGGCCACGGAGATTCGGTCGCGTTCGGGCTCCACCCGCGCGCGGTTGGGTTACCTGCTCGAAGGCCAGGGCACCAATCACCTGCACCTGGCTGACTTGGGCGTGGTCCGGCCGGCCGGAACCATTCGGTTCGGTCCGCGCGAGGGCAAGGTGCACTACGACGCACGGTGGAACATCGCAGACACCGTCTTGAGGGCCCCTTCTGCTGCGTCGCAGCGGAGCTCCTGACTAGCCGAAAGGGGGGTCCGCGATGTCGTTGACAGTCGGTCTTCTTGCGCGACATACGCCGAACGGTCCGTTGGGTCGGTCGGCGGCACTGATCGACATCGCCCAAGACCTCCTTCTCGGTCATCTTGTCGGCGCAGGCATGTTCGAGCATCTGGTGTTCAAGGGCGGGACCGCGTTGCGGAAGGTGTATGCCGGGAACGCCGGCAGGTTCAGTACCGACCTCGACTTCTCTCTGCTCAAGGCTGGGGAGGACCGGGCCGTCATTCAGGAGCTCCTGACCAACACCATCAACGGCACGAGTGTCGATGGGTTCACCTACACCGTGGAGCTGCGCCGCGAGCGGCCGACGGTTCTGTACGAGACGCCGTTCGGACCGCCCGGTGCGTTGACGACGAAGCTCGATGTCGGCCCGCCGGTGTGGCTCGACCCTGTCGAGAGACCCTGGGTGAGGCTTCCGGTTCACAAGGCGTACGACGTTCCAGATTCGGTTCCGGTCATGGCACTGGAGGAGAACATCGCAGAGAAGGTTGCGCGCTTGAACCGGCTTACCCCGGCCCGGGACGTGTACGACTTGGTGTGGGTCGCGACCACGAGCCCACATTCCCAGTTCGACCGTGCTCTGGTTCGACGGCTCGCAATCTTGAAGTGCTGGGTTGATGCGCATGGACTGAGCGCGCCGTCAGTCAGCTGGGTCGGCCCGCCCGGCGCCGACGTCCTAAACCTCGACAGCTGGCTGCGTCCGCGCAGCTTGAAGGAGTTCGACGACGAGAGCATCGGCGTACTCGCGACTCCCGCGCCGGACCTGAGCAAACTGGCGGCCGACCTGCGAAACCGCTTCGGATTCCTCGGGGAGCCCGACGCCGGGGACCGCCGACTCCTTGCCTGCGGTCCAGGTGACCGGGGCGTCGTCATTGCTGCCATCCAGGCTCTCCCAGGCAGTCGGTTCTCCGACGTCGCCCTCTGGTAGTCAGTCGAGTCAGTCGTCGCCGACGTCGAAGTAGACGTTGATGTTGATGAGGTCGACGATGAGCATCACGATGAACGCGAGCATGAACAGCTGGATGAATCGCATGGCTCATCGACGAAGGGGATGGTTCACCCGCGCACACCGTCCCTTCGGTTCCCATGCGTACCGAAAACTCAGCGGAAAGTCTCTCCGAGAATGGTCGAGGCCAGCCGGGACGACCAGGTAACGTTCAGGGCAACAATCGACGCGATCCGTTGCAGGGTTGAAGATTGAGCGAGTTCGGCCGAGATGGGACGAGGGAATCGAGCGATCCCCACGGCCCGTCCATCAGAGAAGGTCAGGGGTTCGAATCCCCTCAGCTCCACCAAACCCGCTGGTCAGGGGTCGTGCCCGCCGTCCTTAAACAGGAGGACGGAGTGGCACCTCTCCATTCATTCTCGCTTATCGCCGCTGCCCCGGCGCCCCGCCGGACGGCACGGGTCGGCTGGTACCGCGGAGGAGACCGACCCCGCAGCACCCGCTACAACCCTGCGATGACCATCTCTCCACCCATCTCCGATCGCCTGCCGGCCCTCGACACCCCCGCCGACACCCCCGCCGACACCTGGGAGCACCTCACTGACGACGACGCGAGACGCGTCGCGGCCGCGATGGCCGCGAGCCACGCCGAGACCACCCGCAAGGCCTACGCCCAGGCCTGGAGGCAGTGGGTCCGCTGGAGCGCCGGACGCGGACTGATGCCGTTCCCGGCCGAGGCCGCCGCGGTGTGCGCCTACCTCACCGAGCGCGCCGAACAAGGCGTCTCGCTGGCCACCATCGACGCGGCCTGCGCGGCGATCGGCCACCAGCACCGCAGCCATGGCCTGCCCGACCCGATCGACCAAGACGCGGTCCGCCAGGTCCGCCGCGGCCTACGCCGCATCATCGGCACCGCACCCCGCCGTCCGGCCCGGCCGCTCAGCGTGGCCGACCTGCGCCAGATCGTCACCACGATCGACCGCACCACCCCACGAGGCCTCCGCGACGCCGCCCTGATCCTGGTCGGCTTCGCCGGCGCGCTGCGACGCTCCGAGCTCGCCGCCCTCACCGTCGATGACATCGAGGCCAAACCCGCAGGCCTCCTGCTCCACCTACGCCGCTCCAAGACCGACCCCGAACGTCGCGGCCAGGTCGTCGGCATCGCCCACGGCCAACACGCCCTCACCGACCCCATCGCCGCCCTGGACGCTTGGCTCGCCGTCCGGGGCACGGCCGCCGGGCCGGTGTTTACCAGCATGCGTCCTGGACTCACCTCGCTCGAGCCGATCTCCGGCAACGCCGTCTCCAACATCGTCAAGGACCGTGCCCGAGCCGCCGGCCTGTCGCCCGAACGGATCACCGGGCACTCACTGCGCGCCGGCCACGCCACCAGCGCCGCACTCGCCGGCATCGGCGTCGACCGGATCGCCGCGCAGACCCGCCACCGGCGCATCGACGTCCTCATCGAGCGCTACATCCGCCCCGTCCAGGCCCTGCAGACCACCTCTAGTCGCGACCTCGGACTTTGACCATCTCCTCGCAACTTCATGCGGTGGTGCGAAGGAGGACGGCCCGGGAACCGCTTCGCCGCCGTGGCTCAGCGGCGCAGGCGCGCACTCGGCAGGCCGCAGCAGGCGCCTGAGCCGGGGCAGCCCACAATGACGCGCCCGGATCACGCCCCCGTCCCGGGAACATCACCGGACGGGTGTTGCGGACACAGCGCATCTCGGTCGTTGCCTAAGACCGCCGTCACCGTGGCGGGTTCCCTTTGTGGCACGCTCCGCGTGCCGTTCGGCTTGTGGGGTACCCATGTCTCGCGATACCGGCGGCCCTCTCGACGCCAGGAGCCCCGCCTGGGCTAGCCAAACCCTAAACTCGCGTCAGGTTGCGCTTGCTCCGAACCATCGAATCAAGGCGGCGCCGAGCTCCTTCTGGTCTTCGCCGACCCACGCCACGTGCCCATCCGGGCGAATCAAGGTCGACTCTGCTGAGTGTTGGTGCTGGCCGCGGCCAGCGAGCCGTTGCGAGACCACGTCCACCCGATCGCCCCAGCCGTCTACCGTGAGCACCCCCTTGCGGTCGAGGAGCACCCCGCGCCCGCGGTGCATCCGGTCGTAGAGCCAGCTGCCTTCCAGCTCGACGTCCGGCATCCGCTTGCCGAGGAGGTCGTGACCGTCACCGCAGTCGTAGCGGATGCCCGTGCCGGTGGTCTTCTCGGTGAGGGAGAGGTTGACCTGGTTGATCTCCATGAGTTCCTCAAGCAGCCGCCGCACCGCCGACACGTCACCATTGGGCCACACCAGTTCGCTCTGCGCCCGCGTGCTGGCGAGCGTGTCTTCGGCCACGGGTCGTCGCTCGGTCTCGTAGGTTTCGAGCAGTCCGTGAGACCCCCAGCCGCGGAGGGCCCCGACGAGCTTCCAGCCGAGGTTGACGGCGTCCTGGAGGCCGAGGTTGAGGCCCTGCCCGCCCACGGGGGCGTGCACGTGGGCAGCGTCGCCAGCAAGAAAGATGCGATCGACGCGGTAGCGCTCGGCCAGACGCGTGCCGTCACCGAACCGGGACACCGAGCGGGCCACGTTGATGCCAAGGTCGGTGCCTGTTATATCGCGGAGGCGCTGGAGGAACTCCTGCAGCGTGGGCGGGATGCTGCGGTCCTCGACGGGCGCCTCGGTCGTCATGACGAAGCGCTGCACCCCTGCTTCGTGCGGCGCCGGCCCGAACATGAGTCCCCGCGGCTTGCCCGCTGCCCTGGCGTTAGCTAGCTGGTCCTCGGTCGCGTCGACCTCGGCCTCGACGAGCAGCCACTCCTGCCGCGGTGGCTCCCCGGAGAAGTCGATGCCGAGCCGCCGTCGAATTGTGCTGCGCCCGCCGTCGCACCCGACGACGTACGCCGCTCGCAGGCGGGTTCCGTCGGCGAGTTCGACGGTGACATCCTCATCGTCTTGGTTGACTCCGACGACGTCGCACTCGCGCCGGACCTCGGCGCCGAGTTCGACGGCGCGATCGGCCAACAATCGATCGGTGGTGGGCTGCGGGATGCCGAGGATGTGCGCGTGACGCGACTCAAGTTCGCGGGGAAGTGGCTTGGTGATGCCGGCGAACATGCCGCCGAGCGGGTAGATCTGCCCCTGGTCGAGGAAGCGGTCGAGCAGTCCGCGCATCGCCATGATCTCGATGCTTCGCATGTGCAGTCCGAGCGACCGCACCATCCTCGTCGGCTCAGCGTCCCGCTCCAGAACGAGGGTGTCGATGTCGTGCAGCCGCAGCTCGCTGGCGAGCATCATCCCGGTCGGCCCACCGCCCACGATGATCACGTCGTGCATGAATCCTCCTTCAGCGGGTGCCCGATGCCCAGTCCAGCGGCTGATTCTGAGGGAACACCGGGCCCTTGCGGCAAGCCCCCCGATCGGTTATACCTTGGAAGCAACGGGGGTCGCAGCGAGGGTCAGGGCTGACCATTCGCGCAGGTCGCGTACTTCAGCTAATCCCGAAGACCCCGCCTATCCTCACGGCTCGCTCTCTTCGACACACGACGATCACCCTGAGCGTTCGGGTCCCGCGTGGCACGTTCCGCGTGCCGATCGTCATCTGGGTCGCCCACATCCTCAGCGCAGATGACCGCGCCCAATTGGTCGATCTCGTGGGGTCGGTGCCAGCGGGATCCACCCTCCCCGCAGCGGCCGTCCTGGCCCTAGCGCACGGAACCGATCGGGTGGACAGCGACCTCGTGCGGCGCGCGAGTGACCAGCTGATCCCGCCTCGATCCAGCATCTCGTTGAGCCCCTGAGCGAGCTGGGCGACCTGGCGGTCTCCTACCTTCGCCCCAGCCTGACCAGCGCGGACGTCGAGGACCGGGCACGAGCCATCGATGCGCTGATCCTGATCGGGACACCCCACGCAATCGGGACCTTGACCGCCTTGGGCGAAGCAGCCTCCGCGCACGCCTGGCAACTGCTCGCTGGCGTGAATGTCTGGGCATCGCTCGAGTATGCGCACACGCTGCTCGACCTCGCGTCCGACCACGGCGCAAAGGCCTACCCGCTACACCTGACCAACACCAGACTCATCCATCGCATCGACCAGCTCCCACCAACAGCGCAAGTGTTCCTCCATCTCGACTTCGGCGTTGACGTCCGACCATGGGCATCGACTGCAATTGCGCCCACTGCGCCGTACCATCGAGTCCGTTCACATTCGCAACGGATCGGCATCAGACATCGCGTCCGTCGCGCAGTATTTTCCCGACGCGAGGTCGGTCACCCTGGTGGACGCAGACCTTTCGACGGCAAGTGAACTGCCACCAGGAATGCACCTTCCGCCGACGCTGCGACTCGTTAGGACGGAAAGCACGGTCCGACATTCCGCGGGTTGGGACACCCTCGTTCGCG
Source organism: uncultured Actinomycetota bacterium (assembly GCA_963781335.1). Taxonomy (GTDB): domain Bacteria; phylum Actinomycetota; class Actinomycetes; order Propionibacteriales; family Nocardioidaceae; genus Marmoricola. The sequence continues at coordinate 9,816 of CAWAFS010000014.1, forward strand.
CTTTGGCCCGCGGCACCGGCCTCGAGCGTCTGGGCCTCTCCGGCGGTCACACGCAATACGAGAGCCTCAACGACCTAGACTTGCTCCATCACCTGGACCTGACCGACGTCGGCTTGTCAGGCTTCGAGCTGAAGCTGCCGCGGCTGCAGTCGCTGTCCATGGTCGCCGGCGGTCTGGAGGACTTCCTGCTTATCGAAAGCTGCCAGGCCTTGGAGATCGTGTCGGTCGCGGCTTCGTCCGCGCTGACCTCGTGCGAAGGCATTCAAACCTTGCCACACCTTAGGAGTTTGACCATCTCGGAATGTCCGGCTCTCGTCGACGTCTCCGCCCTCGTGGAGGTTGCGTCCGACCTGACCGAATTGGTGATAGCGGGCTGTCCGAACGTCGATCTCACGCTCTCAGGCCTGACAGACTTCCGGTACGACCAGTCCGACCGGGGTGACAACGACGGAACTGACGGCGTCGAGGAGCCAGGCGACCTCGAACCTCAGGACCTGCGGAAGATTCTTCTCAACTCCGTTCCCACGAGGCTTTGCGGACACGACCGCCTTCTCGTGGACGGACGCGAGCTTGACCCTGTTGACCGGACAGCTGCTGAGGAGAGGGCGAAGGAACTCCGCCGACTGGTCGACGAACGGATGACCCGAGACGAGGCGATCGAGCTCTCCAGACTGATGTGGCTTGGCGGCCGCTGACGGGACGGTCTACTGCAGGTTCCATGCAGCGCCGAGCGCCAGCCACAAGAACCAGCAGCGCTCGGGGAAGGCGTCGGCAAACCCCAAGAGCATCGGCTTTAGGGACTACATCGAAAGATGAGGGGGCCGGTCGTTCGTTCGCTGCGGCAGGCCTGGGAAGGTGCCGCCGTGGCCCTTCCCGGCACCTACGGTGAAGGACGTGAGCACGCAGCCGCTGCACCACTGCGGCAGCCTGCCACCCGGTGCCGCGTGCGCGGGACTGCGCAAGGCGCTCGGGCGCTGACCAGCGAACCCCTTAGCGGAACTCCGGTCGATGCCGACACTGAGATCAGGTGCGGGTCAAGCGCGGTCGGCGGGCCGCAGCGCCGCGAGAACGGCAAGGAACACCTCGGCACCCACCTCGGCCTCACCGGTCACCACCCCGACGAGCACCCCTGCTGCGGTTGCCACCGCCAACGCCCACCGTGCGGCATCAGAGGGTGGGCGACTCCGGTGGTGCGGATCGGGGACGTCAGAACGCTCAGGGCGGTCTACACTCATCATTGCTCCTTGGTTCGTTCACGTGGGCTGGGGTAGCGCTTGGTCGGCCTCATCCGTTGCCGCGGATGGGGCCGACAGTCTGTTCGACTACGTCCAGTGTCCGGCCGCTTCCACGGGGGAACAGCGAGATCCTGCGACACTTATCCGATGTCTCGCGGTTTCGGTGTCATCGAGCGGTCGTTGCTCCGTGAGCTCTCCGAGGCGCTGCTCCCTGACCATCCCAGCGGCCCCAGCGCGCAATGGGTCGCGGTTCGTGCGGTGACCTCGCCGCCACCCCGTCCGGCTGGCATCGAGGCATTCATGGCCGAGCAGCGCCGCGCCCGTGGCGCCGACGTCGAGCAGCGGTTCCATCACAGTGCCGGGCGACGTGCCGCCCGTCGGCTGGCCGCTGCCGGCCACCTCGAGCTGACCGAGGGCTGGACATCGACCCCGTATCAGCGCGGCACCAACGACATCGATGACAGCTACACCTCCCGCCGCGTGCTGCTCGCTCGCCTTCCACCGGTGCGTCGCGACCCGACCCTCCAGATCGGGGAACGCTCCGATCTCGCCGCGCACTTCGTTGGACTGGTGGAGCTCACCGCCAGCATCGACACCATCCAGAGCGGCCTCCTCGCAGCCGAAGCGTCCGCTCGGGGGTGGCCCGAATGGTGGGTCGACTGGCCTCTGCTGGAGGTCGCGACCCGCGCGAGCGCGATCCGCCAGGTGTACCCGCAGGTGGCCTACCATCGCCGCCAGCTCGACCAGCTGCCGTGCCCGGACTTCTCCTGGACGTGGACCTACGCCCGCTGGCTCGCGCACCGTCGCGCGCTCGGCGACCGCCGGATCCCTTGCCCACCCTGGCCGCAGCCGGACCGCCGGGGTCACGGCCACCCACGCTGAGGTCGCGCCGCAGGTCCCCTGCGGTTCAGCTTGCCGCGCCGCCAATGCCCTCCATGAGCAGCACCGAGATCCGCGACGGTCACATAGTCCTGGTCCACGACCCCGCCAACCGCCCCTTCCCGGCCCGGGATGCTCGGAGTGTGCGGGCTCCTTTGGGACTGCGAACCGTGCCCCGAGGACGTCGGCGATCTGGTCGAACTTGAGCACCCGGCCAGCTGTGCGGCGCTCAGCGCGGAGGACGATGGAGTGACCGGATGTCGGTGCGCGTTCCAGTGCGAGGCCGGCGAGGGCGAGGAGCTGTATGACTTGGACCACGAGGACGTGTCCGGGGTGGTGCCACCCGGGCAGGTACGAGCTCATGCCACCCGCGCCGAGCTCCGCGCGCCGAGCCGCGTGCGAAGCTGTCGCGACGCGGCCTGCGGCGGGCGTTGGAGGCGGTCGCGGTTCGGCACCTGACCGCCGCCCGCGTCGCCCAAGTCATCGCCATCGCGGTGGGACACCGCCAACGGCTCGGCCTCGCCGAGGGCAAGCGAGTTCTGATCGACGATCTCACAGCGGATCAACGGCGTGCACCGAGTCGGAGTCGACTACCACCTGGTTCGACACATTCATAAGGGCTACGAGTACGTACGGTGATCATGCGATCTGACTGGTATCCGTGACGGCACCGGTTCGGCGAGGCTGCTTGACATGAATGAGGGCCGCTCGTAGCTCTGCGTTCAGCGCAGTGACTGAGCCAGTGTCCGCAAGCATGGCGCGACCGCCTCGAGGTGGTTCACGATGGACCGGTGCACAGGCTTCGACATCGTCGAAGAAGCACCCCGACGCAGTGCCGATGAAGGATCCACTATCGGTGATCATCTGAGCTACGGCGGACGGCAGCTCATCGGTGCTGATCTTGCTCCGCAGCAGGTTCCTCATCCGGTATCGGCGAGAGGTCGTCGGAGGGGCTTGTGGCGTCGGGATGAGGGTCCTCAGGCCGCTGGAGTCCGTCGTCGTTCGACCGCTGTGCTCGACCTGTCCGACAGCGCGTCGGTGGCACCCTTCAGAATCTGTGGATGGCATACGACGAGCGACTGGCAGGGCGGGTCCGCGACCTGCTCAGCGGCCAGGTCGAGGCGGAGAAGAAGATGTTCGGCGGCCTGGCCTTCATGGTGGAGGGCCGGATGGCCTGCTGCGTGAGCGGCCAGGGACTGCTGGTCAAGGTCGGGCATGATGCGTTTCCCGAGCTAGTCGAGCTCGATCATGTCGAGCCGATGACAATGCGCGACGCAGTCTCGGACTCCTGGGTCAACGTCGGCGACGACGCCCTGATTGATGAGCGCGCCCTGCGCCTGTGGGTCGACCGCGGTCTCGCGGCAAACCCGCCCAAGCCGCGTTCGTAGAGTCTTGCCGCCTGCCCGGCGGATCTGACTCGGATGGACGTGCGGTCGCCCACTGCAAACGACAAACTGCGTACTTCCTCCTGCAAGGTCTGGCTCGTTGAAGGATGTTGCTACGGAACAAGGGCGTCTCGCTGAGAAGCCGCGGCGTCGGAAGTGGTCCGCTTGCCTCTTGTGCCAAAAGCGGCTCGGGCGTGCGATGCTCGTCGAGTGCCCGAGCCGTTCGCCGACATGCTCATGGGTGGCCACCCCAACTCCCTCGGCCGGACCGAGGAGGTGGTTGGCCTCGTGCTGGCCCATCCTGCTCGGCTGGAGGAGTTGTTCGCGACCATTGCCGACCCGGACGAGGTCGTGCGCATGCGCGTTGGCGACGCGCTGGAGAAGGTCTGCCGCGAGCAGCCGGGATGGTTCGTGGCGTATGTCGACCGCCTGTGCAACGACCTGGGACAGATCGAGCAACCCTCGGTCCAGTGGCACGTCGCTCAGATGCTTCACCATCTTCGTAGCGGCCTTTCGGCCGACCAGGCTCATCGAGCCACCGAGTTGCTAAAGCGGAACCTGACAAGCTCGAGGGACTGGATCGTCCTGAACGTGACTATGGATGTCCTGACCAAGTGGGCCCTCCGCGACACGGCCCTGGCTGGCTGGCTTGCGACCGAGCTCGAGCGACTGCGTCAGGACGGACGCAAGTCCGTCGCCAAGCGTGCTTCCAAGCGCCTGGCCGAGATTGCGGGAACGGGCCCGTAGGGGATCCCCTTCTGGGGATGACGGACACTCGCCGCGGCATCGTCGAACTGCTTCAGATGTCGCCGGAAGTCGTTCCGGCACCGGGACGGCAGGAGAACGATTTCTCGGCTCAGCACGACCGATCAGAGCAGCGGAACGAAGCGATAGGGCCCGTGCTCCGTGACCTCGACGCCTTCAGCGTCACGGCGCACCAGCAGCATGGTCCCGTTGACCGGCAGCACCATCTGACCGCATACCTCGAGCTGCTCCAAAAGGGCCGTCGGCAGCTTCCGTGCCTGGGCCGAGACCAACACCCGGTCGTACGGCGCTTCAACCGCCCAGCCAACTGCGTCCGGGTCTGCCCTCTCGATCCGGGCCCAGCGCCGCCCGGCCCCGAAAGAGCCGGCCAGGTTCGCGCGACCGACCTCGACCAGCTCCGGGACGATCTCGGTCCCGACGACGAGCCCATCGGGACCGGTTAGGTGGGCGAGCAGCCCGGTGGTCCAGCCCGAGCCAGCGCCAACGTCGAGCACCCGATCTCCTGGACGGACCTCGAGCAGCCGCAGCATGGCCGCAACAGTGCGCGGCTGGGAGTTCGTCTGGCCATGACCGATCGGTAGCGGCCCGTCGTGGGAGGCCCGACGGCGCTCGCGCCGCGACAGGAAACCCTCGCGCGGTACGGCGGCGAAAGCATCGTCGACGGCATCCACCCACACCAGTCTGACACTCCAGCGACCACAAGCGGATCCCGCTACTGGCCGCTAACAGGCGCTGCCACGGCGATGAGATCGAACTCGAGGGTTAGGTGCCGGCCGGCCATGCCTTTGACCCCAGTCACGCCGAAGGCGTACCGATCGAGCTGTGCGAATGCGTGAACCATGACGTCGGTCCCGGAAGTGGTAGCTCGGTCGACGGTGATCTCGACCGGTTGGGTGCTGCCGTGCGCGGTGACGTCGCCGACCACCCGCCAAGGGTCACCCTCCGCCCGTATGGCATGGCTGCGAAACGTGATCTCCGGATATTGCTCGACGTCGAGCAGCGCCTTGGACTTGACGTGCTTGTCTCGCCGCGCCTTGTCCGAGGTGAACGTCGCCGGGTCGACGCTTAATCGTACCTCCGAGGCGGAACTCGATTCGGCGACCGTGATCGCGCCAGCGCTAACGGCAAAGGTCGCCTGGACAGCGCCCAGTCCGAACATATGCCGTCCGGTGTAGCGGATGCTCGACCGAATCGGGTCGACCCGATAAGTGCCAGGACGCGGCCACCGCAGGAGATTGTCCGAACCGGTCCCAGCCATCGTGGATGTCCTTCCGCCCAGCACCCGAAACCAGCCTCAACATACAGCGACATCAGCGCGGCCGATCGCCGAGGAACTCACCACCTCGCCGGGTCAGTCTGAGCCTGGGCGGATCCGTCTACGACCCCACCGACGCTGTCGGCCGACTGCTGATCAACGTGCTGGCCATGGTGGCTGAGTTCGAGTCCGACCTCAAACCTCAGCCTGAGTCAGGGCGTACCCGCTTTCCTCGCAGGCATGCAACGGCGTCGAGCTCGCGCTCTGCTGTCTAGAGCGCACGCAACACCCACGAACCACGCGATTCTCCTGCTCACATGACCGACTGGCTCACCGCCTGCGGAAGCAGTGGGCTCGGAACAAGCCCGATCCGCAAATGCAGGAATGATTACTCAGGACCGCACATGCTATCTGCCAACTCGTACATCCGCTTACTCTGGGCTAGCGAATAGCCACCGGTGAACGCCAGTTTCCTGAAGTTGTCACAATGAGCCGGATCCCAGGCGTAATGCTGCTGAGCATCCGTGTCGGTCGTGTCGGTCGTGTCGGTCGCGTCGGTCGCGTCGGTCGGGTCAGGATAGGGAAGCGGGCTGTTCGGTCCTGGTGGGGTTTCACCATCGCCGTGCGCTGCGCGCGCAAGCCGAATCACCAATTTCGGACAGAAACGGCTCATGACCACCGTGCCCTCGTACTCGACGCCCGCCATAAAGTATAACCGCGCTAAGTCGGCTCCCTGGCGCATCGCCTTCCGTTTAAGGATTGCACATCCTCGTGGTGGCGGTTCAGGGGTTTGCGCGGTCGCAACTGGTGCTGGGGCCGTCGACTTGCTGGGCACCGAGGCGCCAGCCTTGGGCTTGTCCTGTCCGCAGCCCATCAGCACCATCAGCACCATCGACAGCACCAGCGCCGATACCCGACGGGCGTGTTTCGCGCTCAACGCGGACGTGTCAGCCGTCTTGGCCCGTGCGGGTCGCTTCATGAATCCCCGCACGCCGATACGGGCCTCGTGGTCGGTGCTGTCCATGGGCAACGTTCCCCCGAGAAGCTCGTCGAATAGGTTAGCCAATGTTGCATTGTGCCAATATGTACCACCCATGGCACCCAGGGCACCCAGGGGGAACCGGGCTCGGGCCGATTGGTTCGAACGCTTCACCATGTCGGCACCCTCCCGCTCGCGCGACTTCCGTTGAGCGCTGTCGGGAGCGACACACCGGAATTACCCCTCACGGAAACTGCCAGGGTTGCTTGCGAGACTCGCTAGCCGACATTCGCCCACTAAATCATCTGTCATGCGCTGGATACCGACAGCACAAGTTGCCGGCGGACTGGGGTCGAGGGATGACCAGGATTCCTTGACTGAGCCCCCAAGGACCCGCATCATTCCG
>CAWAFS010000015.1:0-210183 GCA_963781335.1 uncultured Actinomycetota bacterium
GGCATAGGAAGACGTTGAGCGTCTTCGGTCTGGCGTTGGGAACGTCCTCCTGATGCGCTTGTCGGGCTTGGTGTCCCATCGCAGACAGGAGGACGTTCATGAACAACGGTAGTGGTGTTTCCAGGGGTGATCGCAACAGGAACGCACGGCTCAAGAGGCTGCGGGCAGCGGTGCCGGTGACGAACGCGATCGTCGGGATCGATCTGGCCGAACGCAAGCAGATGGTGGTCGTGACCGATCACGACTCCAAGGTCTTGGCCCGACGCACGTTCCGGTGCAAGGCCTGGGACCTCGGGGCCGCGCTGGACTGGGCTCTCGAGCACAGCACCCGGGCCGGCTATGCCGGGGCCACGGTGGCCTGTGAACCCACCGGGCATCGGTGGCGGGTGCTGGGACAGCTGGCTGCCGAACGGGACATGTCGTTCGTCTGCGTGCAGCCGGTGCTGACCTCCGGGGCCCGCAAGGACGAGGACCTGACCACCGACAAGACCGACGACAAGGACGCGGTGCTGATCGCCCGGCTGACCGCACAGCTGCGCTGCTACCTGCCCGAACCCGTCGATGAGACCTGGGGCCGGCTGCGTCACCTCGGAAACCGTCGCGAGCAGCTCCTCGACGAGCACGTCTCCTGCGTCCAGCAGATCCGCGACCTCCTCGAGTGCGTGTGGCCAGCCGCCATCACCACTGCCCGGCAGCCGTTCAAGTCCCACACCTGGGTGGCTGCGATGCACGTGCTCATGACCCGCGATGGCGGCGACTTCACCCGCACCCGCAGGCTGGGACCGGCCCGGTTCGAGCACGCGGTCCGCAAAGAGCTCATTCGTCGCGGGAGGATCCGTCCCTGCCTGCGGATCCTGCGCAGCCTCTATACCGCCATGGCAGACCCCGCCGGGGTGTTCGCACATCGCCTGGGTGCCTTCGAACGCATCAGCTGGTGCCTCGAGGACTGGGACACCGCCCGCGCGAAACTTGCTGACACCGAAGTCCGGATGGTCGCGGTTCTCGACGACCTGGAGCTCACCGAGCTGGCCTGCTCGATTAAGGGTCTCTCCCCGGTCGGGGCTGCTGCGATCCTCGCCGAGACCGGCGACCTGCGCCGCTTCACCAGCTCCCGCGCGGTGGTCAAGCACGCCGGTCTGGCACCACGCCAACGCATGTCCGGGACCTTCGCCGGACGCGCCCGCCTCAGCGGGGCCGGCCGACCACACCTACGGACCGCGGCCTGGCGAGCGGTCTGGGGTGCGGTGAAGAGCAACCCCGTCTATGCCGAGCGCTACCGGCACCTGACCACCCGAGAGACCAACAAGCTCAAGCCGACCCAGGCCCAGACCGTCCTGGCCGGTGCGATCCTGCGCCAGCTCCATGCCGTCATCACCACCGGCCAGGCCTGGGACCCCGACATCGCCACCCACGGCACCCGCCACAAGCCGACGACACTCACGGAGGTCGCCGCCTGAGCTGACGCGTCGCGCGTCCACCAGCTGGGTCGGGGCGAGCCTTCCGCGGCATTGAGAACCCTAGGTATCTCGTCGCTCATCACAGGCCGCCCCGGCTCGTTGTCGCCACAACCCGATCACACGCTGCCGAGCACCAGCTCCGTTACCGCTATGCAGGGACCGACAACGAGCCAGGGACCCCGCCACCCAGCAGTTGACGCAGAACGCCTCACGCTGATGAGCGCACGTCTGGTGCGCCGACTCGCGGGGGAATGCTGCGGGACGAGACAGGCCCGCCGCCAGGGCGCATACTTGCGTTGAGGGGCTGCTGGCCATGACTAACCTCAGATCGACTGAAGAAGCGAGAAGACGCGCTCCGTGGCGCAACGGCGCCATGCTGGCACTGGGTGTGCTCACGTGCGTTATATGGGCGCTCGTCGTGGCCGTCTCAATCCTGGTTACGGTCGGCGGTCTTCTCACGGATGGTGAGACGCCCTGGGCACTGCTGGCGGTGTGGGTGTTGGCGGTTTTCGCTCCGGCTGCATGGCTCGGCTTGACGCGCCAAGGCGCCTGGGCTTGGTGGGCAGCGGGCTTCCCGACGGCGGTCGCGTTGGTGCTCGCCGGCACGTTCGCTGTCCACCTCGTCAGACCGGACCCCGCCCCAGACGCCGAGACCGCTCTGTCCGCCATCGAAGCCGGGTCCGCCCCGAACCGGATCTACTACCTGGGCCGTAGCTTCAACGGGTGGGATCTGGAAGATGCCGGCACCTTTGCCGCTGGCAGCGAGACGGGGGATGAGAGTGACAAGCCTCTTGGCCCTGACGACACGCTCTATGTCAGCTACGGGTCCACCTGCGGATTCTTCTCGGGCACCTGCGGGGCAGAGCTCGAACTGCAGATCGTGAGGTGGGACCACCCGTTCGCCGCTGTCGATAAGTGCCGACGGCGGCTGCCGGCCGTCCGCGGGGGCGCGGTGCCGGTTGAAACTGGCTACGAAGTCGACATCTTCACCGGTGACGTAGCCATACGACTAGAAGGGATCACGTGGGAAGGATTGGGGAAAGAGGTTGCGGCGGCGCTGCGCGAGGTCGGAGACAAGACAGCGCATGAGCCAATCCCCGAACCCACCCCGGCGGCCATGGCTGCCATCGACGCACGCTGCGGCGAGACACCACCACGAGGCACGACTATCCACTGACGATCTCCACCTGGCGGACCGGGGGATCACCCCATTGTCGCGGTTCAGCGACAGGGCGGAGCTGAAGCACTCTTCATCGGATCGATTAGTGCCCATCCAAACGCTCAGATCCATGCCTTCAACAGGCGGTACGACACGGGCCGCGAGCCGCAGGCCATTTGCGGCCGTGTGACGCACTTTCCCAGGTCGCGGATCGCCGCCTGACCGTGCGATGCCGCCCGGTCAGTCACTCACTAGTCGTCCAACGAGCCAACGTCTGCGATCTCCCACGCTTCGACGATCTTGCCGCCGTCAAGATGGCATATGACCGCTTGGTCCATGCGATAGGACCTGCCGCCTCCTGAGACCCCGGCGAAGTCGCGGTTGAGGGTCCCGGTCACTACGACACGCGCCATTTCCACGTTCCCTTGAGCCGCGACTCCCTGAACCTCGTGGCGGAGGTCGGGCATGGCGGTCACGGCGTCGCGCCACACCTGCTTCTCTGCTTCGAGGTCCTCAGTTGAGAGCCCCCGCGGGGCATGGACCACGACGTCAACATGCAAGAGGTCATCGAACGCCTCGACATCACCCGATTCACCGGCGGCCACCACCGGGCAACGACGGACGATGGCTGCTCCACGGTCATTGTCTCCCAGAGGGTGACCGGCGCGCGAGGACACCGGCCAACCTGGCGGCTAATCGGCTGGGTCTGACGCGCCGTCGACGCCGATAGGCGGCGGTAAGACTGTGAGGATCGCCAACGCAGCCTGATGGTGCTGGGCTGTGGGTTGGTGACCGCGGGTGTGACCCCCGGAAAGACTGGCTTTCGTGCCTTGCTGCGACCTGTCCGCTCGTGGTCACCGGCCCCGGCCCGGTTGGAGGAGCTGGCCTGATCAGGAGCTTGACCACCTGGCGTTAGCGGCGCCGGATGTGTCTCATCACAGTCCTGCCGAGCCTCCGTCCCGGACCGGAACCACGTCCCGTCCGGCGAAGGAGAGAACGCATGAACAGTCTGACCGATCTGCGCGAGGTGGTCGATGTCGTCATCGGCGTCGACACCCACGTCCACACCCACTCCGCGGCCGTGGTCGATGCTGCGACTGGTGGGGTCCTCGACGAGATCACCGTCGAGGCGACAGCCGCAGGGCTATGCCGAGCTGGTGGAGTTCGCCAACAACCACCCGATGCTGCGGGCCTGGGCGATCGAGGGAACCGGCGGTCACGGCGCCGGTCTGAGTCGTCACCTGCTGGAGTCATCGGAGATCGTCATCGAGTTGGACCGCCCGAAGCGGGCTGCGCGTCGCAACGGCGCGAAGACCGATCCGCTCGATGCGATCCGCGCTGCACGTGAAGCGATGGCTCGACCGCGGTTGGGAACGCCCCGCGCCGGTGGCGAACGCCAAGCACTGTCAGTGCTTTTGGCTGCTCGCCGCTCCGCGATCAATGCCTCCACCGAGGCCCAGCAGCAGGTCTTCAGCCTGGTCATCGCAGCACCCGAACCCATCCGAGTCAGGTTCCGCGGCCAGAAGCTTGCCGCGATGCTCAACACCGCCGCGAACCTGCGGGTGCACGCCTCCTGGGACACCGAGACGACCAGCACGGTGGTGGCGCTGCGGACCTTGGCTCGTCGCGCGCACGCGATGCTGAAGGAGGCACGGGAGCTGCAGAAGGCGATGGTGGCCATCATCCGCAGCTGGCGCCCTGACCTGCTCGAGGAGTTCGGCGTCGGACCGATCGTCGCCGCGACGGTGTTGTGCGCCTGGTCCCACCCCGGCCGCATCCACTCCGAGGCGGCGTTCGCGATGCTCGCCGGCGTGGCACCGATCCCGGCGAACAGCGGCCAAGTCACCACCCGCTATCGGCTCAACCGTTACGGCGACCGCCAGCTCAACAACGCACTGCACACCGTGGTCCAGAGCCGGATCCAGTACCAGCCAGCCACCCGCGACTACGTCGCTCGCCGCACTGCCGAAGGCAAGACCGGCCGAGAGATCAAACGCTGCCTTGCCCGCTACGTCGCCCGCGACCTCTATCGCCTACTTGAAAGCGGGGCCGCGGCGGCTTGACGAAGCATAGGAGCGTCGCAGGTCTTCGAGCGCCCGGATCGCGGCTGAGTGCGCCCGGCCAAATCTCGGGCGCCGAGACTCGCGTCGGGGCGGATGCTGGTCATGGAGTGCTTTCGCGACGTGCCATCCGGGCACGTGAAGTCGATCGGGCCGTCGGCGGCCGTACATTCCCGGCATGGACATCTACATCAATGCGGACCAAGATCAACGCGAGTGGCCTAAGGGCCTGGACCTCGTCCTGGAAGAGGCCCGCCGCTCGATCGACGGGCAGCGTGCGGACTTCAACGGGATCCGGCAACGAGCTAGCGGCCTCGTCGGCCTGTCCGGAGTCGCGGTCAGTCTCTCCGGCGCTCTTGGCAACGGCAACCAACCGGGGCTGCTCTCCGCCGCCGGTGTCGCGTTCCTCTGGGTCGGCGGAGCGTGCCTGTCCATCCTCAGACCACGAACGTTCACCTTCGAGCTCGACGCTGCCAAGCTGTACCAACACTACAAAGCCGCAGAGAACGGCACTGACCTCGTCTACAACACCTTCATGGACTTCGCCGAGTACCGCCGCGCGAACGCCAGCACGATGAAGCGGCTCAACGAGCTGTTCCTCCTCGCCACCTTAATGCTCGGCGTCGAGGTATTTCTCTTGGTCCTCGCCGCTGTGCTTGGCTGACCCATGAGTGAAACCGACCCGCCTCCGGGCACCGAGGAACAAGAGGACCCGCCACGACGTCCTCGTACTGGTATCCCAGAAGCACGACAAGACCTGCCGCCGCCGCGCACGATCAGCCGGTAGACGACCAGCTTCGCCTCGCAACCTCACCCGTGCAGTCAGCTGGGGGAAGCGTGCCGTCTCGACGTCCACCTGGCGCTGTGCTTGTCTGATCGGGTGAGCAACAGCGAGCCGCTGGTAGCCGCGGGGACCCAGGACGACCCTCAGCGGAGGCCAGGCACCGGCATCCCGGAAGAGAAGAGGGCGCCCGGGCCCGAGGACGAGGACTGAACCCTCGTCCCCAGCCGAGCGCGAACCCGAGGCCCCGCGCCACGGGCGCAATGAGTGGCGCCTTCAGCAGCCCGTCCAAGAGGGAAGACCGACGATCTGGCGAAGGGCGCGACCAGCCTCCTGCTCGTAGGCAGTTTCAGGCCCGCGTGGCCTGACCGGATCTCGGGAAGTCCGGTTACGCTATCTGCGGCAGAAGCGTGCGCTCGAATCCGCGAGGGAGAGTGCACTCATGACTGCCCAACGGCTGAGCCGCTGTCATGGCTCCGGTGGCCCGAACGGGGCCATCGACAGCGTCCAAAAGCCGCTTCGGACCGTCGGACGTCGCCCGGCGACTGCTGCCGTTGGCAGAGACTGCGGCGACTCACTGGCGTTGCCCTACCACTGGTGACCACCCAAGTGAGTCAAGCAGGACCGCATTGATCGAGTAAGTTCCACCGGCTCCGGCCCAACGAGCTATGGGTCACCGACATCACCCAACATCGAGCTGCCGCCTTCGGATGCGGATATTCTGATTTCGATCGCGCGCGCGACGCGAACCAACCTTAAGCTGTGCGGAAAAGAAATAGGATCTCGAAATTGGCGTCAGAGAAATCAATCGATACGACAGTTGCGGAAGCCTACGAGCAGCACCTGGTGCCGGGCATGTTTCGGCACTGGACGGAGCTCCAGGTGGGGCTCGCTGCACCGAAGGCCGGCGAGCATGTGCTGGATGTCGCATGCGGCACTGGCATCGGCGCAAGGCTCGCGGCGGCACACGTCGGGCCGACGGGCAGGGCCGTTGGCATTGACATCGATCCCGGCGTGATCGAGCTCGCGCGGCAGCTTTCACGCGGCGGTGAGACGCCGATGGAGTGGCATTGTGCGAGCGCGCTGGAGATGCCGCTCGAAAGCGACGTGTTCGATCTCGCGCTGTGTCTGCAGGGGCTGCAGTTCTTTCCGGACCGGCTGAAAGGTTTTGCGGAGATACGCCGCGTGCTGAAGCCTTCGGGAAGGCTCGTTGCGAGCTTCTGGGGACCGCTGGAATCTAACAAGGGACATCACGTGGTCGTGCAGGGGCTCGAACGGCTCGGGGTCGATGCGGCACCGGCAAAGCGCGCCTGCTCGTTCTCGGATACGGAAGAGATTCGCGCGACGGCCGCGCAGGCTGGCTTCGCAGGCATCGAGCTCAGAACCGAGGAGGGCGTCTCGCAGTTCGGTTCCATACAATCGTTTCTGGAAGGCATGACGCGTGGCTCGCCGTCCACGCGGCATGCGGTAGCGAAGCTGTCGGCAGACGCGCGGGAGCGCTTCGTGCGGGACGTGCGCGAGGCGTTGCAGCCTTACGTGATCGACGGCGTGCTGGCGTACCCGATGCGCACCCACGTGCTTGTCGCTCGCGCCCAGGCATCGGATGGAGGCACTGCATGAAAACCGGATTTACAACGACGATCCACCATCGAGGGGGCAGTGCGACCCTGTAGCGGTTCCTGCGACGAACTTGACCCTCCCACCGACTCCTGCCAACAAGACCTCACTCTCAACGCAGACACCGAAGTCCTCATCACTTTTTCGCTATGGACAGCGCTGTGCCATCACCACCCGGGACAGTGACGAGACCGCCCCACCCATTGAGGACAACATGCTCAGCGCACACCCATGCCCCAATTCGTCGCGGAACCACCGCCACAGTCCTCGGATTGGCGGGCTACGGCGAACCGACGCGAGTCTTCAAAGTCACCAAACGCGAAGACGGCTGGTGGCCAGATTCCTACGTCGAATGCCCGCGCTGAGGCACCCCGCCGCGAACATCGTCTAGTCCCTCTCCCAGTTGTTCCCGCACTCCTCCGCGAGCGCATGAACACCACCGCAGGTCCGCACTCGATGACGCGAGGACGCGTTCGCCAGTAATAGTCCCAACCAACGTCACATGCCCGCACATCGGCATTATGCACGTGATCTGGGGCGGGGCTGTTCATGATGCTTCGCCGTTCGGGAGGCTGGTGAGGAGCTGGCCGAAGAGGTCGGCTCGGTGGTCTTGGCCCTTGGCTGCGGCGTCGTCGTGCTGGGCCTGGAGGGTGGGTCGGAACTCGATGCTGGTCTGGAAGAACGTGCAGGTTTCGCAGATGGACTCGAAGGCGCAGTCGAGCTCGGGTGGTCGGGTGCAGTAGCCGTTGCCGAGGTGCCGGTGGTGCTCTCGGCGGAGTCTGGCCATGTTGGGTCCGATGGCGTCGGCGGGCAGCGGAGCTGCCTGGGCGTAGAGGGCGTCGACCTGGTCGGTGACCGCGAAGTACTCATCAGCCACGGTGCGGTTGGCGATCTTGGCGTAGCGCAGCGTCATGTCCATGCTGCGGTGGCCGAACATCGCGGCGATCGCTTCGAGCGACATGCCACGGTTGATGGCCTGGGTGGCCAGGGTGTGGCGCAGCTGGTGGGGGTGCATGTGCGGCAGGCCGGCTGCCGCGCCGGCTTTGTTGATGAACCGGGTCACGGTGTGCCGGTCCAGAGGGCGGCCGTTCTCGCGGGGCAGCAGCAGCGGATGCCCGGCTGGGACGTGGAGGCGGCGGTAGTCGGCGATCAGGTCGACCAGCTGGGGGTGCAGGGGCAGGTAGCGATCCTCGCGGAGCTTGCCGACCGGGACGTGCAGCCAGGGGCCGGCCCCGATCTGGACCACCGCGTCCGCGGTGAGGGCGGTGAACTCACCAACGCGGAGTCCGGTGCGCAGCAGCACCTCGACGGTGACCCGGACCAGGAGCCTCTTGTCGTTGTGAGCGGCGCGGAGGAGCTGCGCGGCAGCAGCGTCGTCGAGAGCCTTGGGCAACGGGTGGTCCTGGCGGGGCAGATCGCCAGGGAACATCGGCACCCGCGGTGGTGCCTGGTCCCAGCCCCACTCCTCGATGCGGACGAAGAACATCCGCAGTGTCCCGAGCCGGTGGGCCAAGGTCGCGGTGCTCACCCGCGGCTTGTTCTGTCCGGGACGTTTGGCCAGCCAGGGCTTGAAGTTCTCGATGTGGCGGCGGGTGACCTGGGCGGTGGAGGTGACCTCGGGTGCGGTCTCGAGGAGGAAGCGGCGAAGGCGCGCAGCGCCTGGTCGACGCCGATCACGCTGCCCGGACGGAGCACGCAGGCGATCTGCTCGAGATAGCGGCGCATCGTGTCCACGATCTGCGGACGTGCGGCGAGCTGCTCCCAGGTCGGCAGCAGCGACGGCGCGCTCATCGCAGGCTCCGGTCAGCGCAGCGACCTGGTTGAAGACCTGGGCGTCGATGACTTCGGCGGCCTTGCGGTACTGGGAGGCGAGCCAGTCATCGGCCAGGTGCAGGTAGATCCGGGTGGACTCGATCGAGGCGTGCCCGGCCTGGGCCTGGATCGCCTCCAGGGCCATCCCGGCCTCACGGAGCCGGGTCAAACAGGTGTGCCGCAGTTCGTGGCAGGTCGCGTGGGCCAGGCCGGCACGGCGCTTCGCGGCGGCGAGGATGTCGTCGAGTCCGCGCACCGAGAGCGGGTTGCCGTGGTTGGGTCCCTTCAGCACGACGAAGACCCGGTCGGTCGGAGCACCGGCGGGGCGCTCGGTCTCGAAGTAGGCAGCGACCGCGGTGAAGAACCGGACCGAGACCGGAACCAGCCGCTGGTGGCCGCCCTTGCCCTCAGCGATGAACACCCGACGTTCAGCGACCCGGAGGTCCTCGATCCGCAGGCCGAGGACCTCGCACCTGCGCAGCCCGCCGAGCACCATCAAGGCCACCATCGCCCGGTCACGGTGGGTGCGCAGAGCCGCGCTCAGGGCGTCGACCTCCTCGGGGGTCAGGATCTGCGGCAGCGTCCGGGTGCGCCTGGTCAGCGGCACCCCCTGGCCCGGACGCGACCGCTCCCGCCTGGTCGGAAGACCACGCGGGACCGGGTTCGTGGTGATGTCGCCACGAACCTGCAGATAGGCGAAGAACCCCGAGATCGTGGAGAGCCTCCGCGCGACCGTGCTGGTCGCAACACCCTTGGGTTCCTGCACTGGTTGGAGCACTCGCTCACCGCTGCGCCCGGTGCGCTGCGCGGTGATGAACCCCAAGACGTCACCCGGCACCACCTCGGCCGGAGGCTTGGCGACAACGGTGAAGAACACCCGCAGGTCATAGGCGGCAGCCAGCACCGTGTTCGGACGAGCGCGTCCCTCCAGGAACTCCAGATAGTCATCGACCAGCGGCATCCCGAGCCGCACCAACGGCTCACCGGACGGTCCTCGCAGGCGCATCAAACAGGGATCAGGCACGGACATCACGGGGCCTCCAGCTCCATCGACAGGTAGCCACAACGGCTGGTCGAAATGTTCTGGAAGATCACGTGCATAACAAGCAAAGTCGGACGGTTCCATCGCGCCCCACAGGCGGCGGATAGACGCACGTTTGAGCGCGGGGGTCGCGGTAGGTCCGGTCGACCGAATCGCGCCCCAAGCTGGTCGATTGACCCCGTGGCCGCCGATCGATCAGAGCGGCACCGCAGAGACGCGGTGGCAGTCGAGTCACCCGAGCGACGGCGCGTGGCCTCGCCGTTCTGGTCTTCGGCGCGGAGGCTCACGCTCCGACGCCCTCGCACATCGGGATCAGCCAGCCGCGGTACTACGTATCGAGATGAGCAAGCCGCGCGGGGAAAGGCTTTAACGATTGCCACCCCTCGAGCGCTTGCCTCGTGGGCGACGGGTAGGACGTCGCGCAGACGGCGGGATCGGACGGTTCGATTCGCTCACGGAGCGTAGGCCGACGATCTCGCCCAATGCATCGAGCTCCGGGTCGACGACCACGGGTGCGTTCATGTACATGACCTCGACGATCTCGTGGCTGTTGTCGATGAGGAGACCGAGGCTGCGGTCCGATCCCAGCTGGTGCTTCTTCGCAGCCATGTACGAGCGGAGTTTCAGTGCCGACTCCCGACGCGTGTGACTTGGGGGCGCGGACCCCGCGAACAGCGTCGGATAGCCCCACATGCCTGCGTATCCCTGGACCAAGCTCTGCCAGCAGTTGTCTGACCTGGTCTGTTCCACGAGATGGTGAAGGTGATCGCCGAGCTTCTTCTGTGCCGTTCCCGCTAGCCCCAGCAGATCGGCGCCAAAGCGAAACCAACCCGGCTTCCGACCGTCCTCGAGGAAGTCGACGATCGCTTGTGCTGCTGGATGCGTGTTGAACGCGGGCTTGTCAATCTCGTAAGGGCTGCTGCCTTCACGGCGGTACATCCATGCGTCCAGCGGATCCGTATGCGTGCCAACGACGGTAGGGCGCGCGTCCTGCAGGTGACGGTTACGATCGCGGTCCCTGGCCGGGCCAGCAGTCGGGTGGAGGCGACGAACCTCCTCCGGGTCCTCCTCGACGTATAGCCCACCGTCAAGGAAGAGCATGAACAGGTCCAGTTCGTCAGCTCCTCGGTAGTGGGTCGCCACACCGGAGTCCGTGCGCCTGCGCAGGTAGAGCAGGAACTCCGCCGGGCGATCGATGACCAGGCTGATCACCTCAAGATCGTGCAGAGATGCGATCCAGGGCAGGGAGCCGTCACCGAGATGCCCGGCTCGCTTTAGGTCGCCGAGCGCCACAGCCAGCGGACCGAAGAAGTCTAGGCCGACGACGATCGATCGGACCTCCATCACTCCGTTGAGGTCGAGCCATGTCCCGTCCTCGCGCCACAGGCCATGGTTCGACAGGATGAGGTCCTCGAGGCGTCTGGCCTGCCGGGCGCCATCGCCGAAGGTCGCCTTAATCTCGGTGGAGAGACGGGCCCGATCGCCACGACGAGCCGGCTCAGCAATCGTTCGGCCCTTCACCTCGACACAGATCGCGACGTCGTCGATGAGGAAGAGTCCGTCGCATTCGGTCTGGTTCCCTGTCACCTTCGGGGTCTCACACGAACCGTTGAGCGCCTCCGGTGGAGCGCCCTCCTTCGGAGCGAGGTACTTCAGATTCGCATAAGCCACCGGGGTCTTTAGTACACGACCGACGGCCTCCCATGCCATCCGTTCGGTGACCTCGGCACGGATGCGGTCGTAGCGCCTCCACGTCTTGGTATCAGGCTTCAATGCCGCTTCTGCCATCATCCGAAAAGAGTCAGTGCCGATCTGGCCACCGGCCATCAGGTAGTTCCCGCTCGCGTCCTTAACGAGGCATCTCTTCTGCAGGGGGTTCACACCGCGTAGGAACGCCTTCACGACCGCAGCCGCATCCGTGGCCTCGCTGAACTCGAGACTGAACGCGTCGAGCACCGCTCCCACGCGAGATATGTCAATCAAGGACTCTTGTGCGACGTCGGCCGCGGAGAACGCGGCCCGGTCGCCGGGCAGGAACATGAATGCCGACATGGACGCGCGGAAGCCAACAAGTTCCTCGGACGTCGGCTCCCGTGCCTCGGCTTGGCATCGGATCACTAGATCGCCAGTGTCGTCGCGAAGTGCGGTGAGGATCCTGCTGTAGCGCTCCTGGATGCCGGTTCGGACTGCCTTGAAGTCGCCGTAGGTGAAACCAAGACATCTCAGCAACATCGCATCAATCTCTGGTCGGTCGAAAAGGTCAGCGTCTGCCTTCTCCTGAACGGACTCGTACTGAAGCGTCCGTACACCGACGAGATAGGACTGGTATTCGGACGCGAGACGTGCGAGGGGATCGCCGGCGTCAGCGGCGGCCGTGTGCATAAAGGTGGCGAGACGAAGCAGCCGTGTGGATCGCGAGTGAAGGTCGCTGACGACCATGTGCGGTTCGGTCTCGCCGCGGGACCGCTGGCCAACCATGCGCGCGGATCGCGCCAAGCAGACGAGCGTCACAAGATCGATTGCGGCACCGTTTCCATCGTGCCCATGAACAAGTGCTGCGACCGGCACGATGGGTATTTCTCGAAGGCGAACCAGCTCGATTACGTCGAACGCGTCGAGTTCCTGGATGGCCTCCAGCATCGTGCGAACCTCGATCGCGACTTGCGAATGCAGGAGCTGCTGAAGCTCGCCGGAGTCCGTTGCGCCAGCGAACACCTTCATGTCATTGAGCGGGTCGTCACCCAAGCCCGTCCAATTGAAATTGCCGATGAGCGAGCTCGTCCACGGGGCCAACTGAAATGGCCGTCGACGACTCTGGGACATGCACTGATTTCTATCAGCGAGCACCGACATGCTGAGGGAGCGCCGGCCCCGCAATAGCGGAGCCGGCACTGACGCCGCCGGCGCTACAGAGAGCGACGAGCAACGATGGACCCCTTCCGGTCCGCACGCCCGACAGGCGGCGGAAAGACTGTGAGGATCGCCAACGCAGCCTGATGGTGCTGGGCTGTGGGTTGGTGACCGCGGGTGTGACCCCCGGAAAGACTGGCTTTCGTGCCTTGCTGCGACCTGTCCGCTCGTGGTTACCGGCCCCGGCCCGGTTGGAGGAGCTGGCCTGATCAGGAGCTTGACCACCTGGCGTTAGCCGCGCCTGGCGTGTCTCATCACAGTCCTGCCGAGCCTCCGTCCCGGACCGGAACCACGTCCCGTCCGGCGAAGGAGAGAACGCATGAACAGTCTGACCGATCTGCGCGAGGTGGTCGATGTCGTCATCGGCGTCGACACCCACGTCCATACCCACTCCGCGGCCGTGGTCGATGCTGCGACTGGTGGTGTCCTCGACGAGATCACCGTCGAGGCGACAGCCGAGGGCTATGCCGAGCTGGTGGAGTTCGCCAACAACCACGCGACGTTGCGGGCCTGGGCGATCGAAGGGACCGGTGGTCACGGCGCCGGTCTGAGTCGTCACCTGCTGGAGTCCTCGGAGATCGTCATCGAGCTGGACCGCCCGAAGCGGGCCGCGCGTCGCAACGGCGCGAAGTCCGATCCGCTCGATGCGATCCGCGCTGCACGTGAAGCGATGGCTCGACCGCGGTTGGGAACTCCCCGCACCGGGGGCGAACGCCAAGCACTGTCGGTGCTTCTGGCTGCTCGCCGCTCCGCGATCAATGCCTCCACCGAGGCCCAGCAGCAGGTCTTCAGCCTGGTCATCGCAGCACCCGAACCCATCCGAGTCAGGTTCCGCGGCCAGAAGCTTGCCGCGATGCTCAACACCGCCGCGAACCTGCGAGTGCACGCCTCCTGGGACACCGAGACGACCAGCACCGTGGTGGCGCTGCGGACCTTGGCTCGTCGCGCGCACGCGATGCTGAAAGAGGCACGGGAGCTGCAGAAGGCGATCGTGGCCATCATCCGCAGCTGGCGCCCTGACCTGCTCGAGGAGTTCGGCGTCGGACCGATCGTGGCCGCGACGGTGTTGTGCGCCTGGTCCCACCCCGGCCGTATCCACTCCGAGGCGGCGTTCGCGATGCTCGCCGGCGTGGCACCGATCCCGGCGAACAGTGGCCAAGTCACCACCCGCTATCGGCTCAACCGCTACGGCGACCGCCAGCTCAACAACGCACTGCACACCGTGGTCCAGAGCCGGATCCAGTACCAGCAAGCCACCCGCGACTACGTCGCCCGCCGCACCGCCGAAGGCAAGACCGGCCGAGAGATCAAACGCTGCCTTGCCCGCTACGTCGCCCGCGACCTCTATCGCCTACTCGAAAGCGCGGCCACAACTGCTTGACGAAGCATAGGAGCGTCGCTAGTTGAAGTGGCCGGTCGTCCTCTCGGGAGGAATCAGGGCCGCGATCAGGGCGCTGCCGATGAACTCGCCGTACCGCTTGGCCGGCCAGCCTGACTTGAGCACAAGCAGGTCGTAGAGCTCCGCCGAGCTGTAGGTCCACAGGATGTCGGTGGCCTGGGCGAGGCTGATCCCAGGTCGCAGCCAGCCGCGCTGCTGGAGACGGCGGGCGTTGTGACGCATCCGGCTGCGGCGCTTGGCTTCGGCCTCCGCGAAGAGCGTCGCCATGTCTGGGTCGGTCGCGGCAGCCCCGCGGACGAGCAGAATGATCGGGGCCACGTCGGGCGCGAGCTCTGTGGTGAAGTTCCCCCACCCCTGAAGAACGCGCACCGGGTCGGTCTCGGTCGAGCTCATCAGGTCAGAGCGCTCCGGTGCAGAAACGTCACCTCGGCCGCCCAGTCCGCGCTCCCAGAGCGCACGCACCAGGCCGGACTTGCCACCGAAAGCCTTGTAGACGGTTTCAACGGAGGTATCCGCCTCGGCGGCGATGTGCGCCACGGTGGTCACCGCGTAGCCGTGCTCGAGGAACTCTCGGCGCGCGACGTCGAGGATCGTGTTTTGCGTGTTTGCGGCTTGTGCGCGGCGGCGAGTGGCGTTGTAGCGCCGTTTGGTCTTGACTTCCACGGTATTCCGTTCCAGTCTTATGGATCAAATGCTGGCGACTGTATCAGTTAGTGGTGAGATCAATGTCCGACTCGCTCGCGGTGGTCGCCCGGCTCGTGACCGCGACCAACGACCATGACATCGACGCGCTCGTCGACTGCTTCGCGGCGGAATACTTCAACGAGACCCCGGCCCATCCACAGCGCAGCTTCCGTGGGCGCGACCAAGTCCGCAGCAATTGGACCTCGATCCTCGCAGGTGTTCCGGACATCACCGCCCGGGTGACCGCGAGCATTGTCGACGGCCCCTCCGTCTGGACCGAGTGGGAGATGAGCGGGACCAGGCGTGACGGATCACCCCATGCGATGGCGGGCGTCATCATCTTCGGAGTCCCCGAGGACCGCATCGCCTGGGCCAGGTTCTATCTGGAGCCGGTCGAACAGGCGAGCGGCGACGTAAACAGCGCGATCGAACGAGCGATGAAGTCGCCCCCGCCATGATCCTCGTTGCGGGCGGAACCGGCGCGTTGGGCCGCGAAACCGTCGCGCGGCTGACCGCCGCGGGCCGGGAGGTAAGGGTGCTGACCCGGGATGCCGGTCATCTCGCGGGTCCCGGCGTCCAGGTCGCGGTGGGCGATGTTCGGAACCCATCCACTCTGGCTTCCGCGCTGAAGGGTGCTTTGGGCGTGGTCTCTGCGGTGCACGGCTTCCTTGGGGGTCGCGGCGCGGGTCCTGAGGAGATCGACCATCAAGGCAACCGCAACCTCGTCCGCGCCGCAGTCGACGCCGGCGTGGAACACTTCGTGCTGCTCTCCGTGCTCGACGCCCGCCCCGATCATCCGATGTCGCTGCACCGCGCGAAGTACGCCGCCGAGCAAGCCCTCCACGCCAGTCCGCTGTCCTGGACTGTGCTTCGGCCGTCGTCCTTCGTCGAGACCTGGATGGACATCGTCGGCGCCAAGCTCGCATCGGGCGGTCCGGCGCTCGTCCTCGGCCGAGCTGACAACCCCATCAACTTCGTATCGGTCCAAGACGTAGCCACTCTGGTCGAGCGCGCCTTCACCGAAGCAGCGCTACGCGCCCAGACCCTCGACGTCCCGGGTCCGGTCAACCTGACGATGGAGCAACTGGCGTTCCACCTCGGCGCGAGCAGAGCCCGCCACGTCCCGCGCGGCGCGCTCCGGTTCCTCTCCACGATTCTCCCGCCCTGGGCACCAGCATTTGCCAGGCAGACACAGGCGGCCCTCATCATGGACACCACCGACATGGCCGCCGACGCGTCCGCCCTCCTCGCTCGGTTCCCCGACATCATGTGGCATCCGGCAACTGAGATCGCACAGGAATACCGCGCTGCTGCGCCAGACGCCGCACCCAAGACTTGATCGACATGAGTGGTCTCGGCAACCGAGCCACGTGCCGGCCGCGGCCCAGATCAAACTCGCTGCGTCTATCTGGGTGGAATGACCGTCGGGACTTGTCTGGATCTCAGACAGTCGGCCCGGTGCTATCGCAACGAGACTCGTCACTCGCGTCGGTGGAAGCTGATCGTGCCGTCGGGGTGATGTCGCGTGTCATAGGTCGGGTCGTGGACCCGGCGGTGGTGGTGCGGGCACAGGAGCCGTCCGGTGGCGACGTTGGTCTTGCCTCGGTGTGACCAGGGGTGGTCGTGGTGGGCGTGGCACATCCCGGGTGCGGCTTGGCAGCCCCTGGTGGTGCAGCCGCCGTCGCGGACGCTCATCGCGAGGCGCATGGCTTGGGCGTGCAAGGTCGGGGTCGATCCCGGAGTCCCGGTCCAAGTGGACCGTGCCTTCGGCGGCGCGTTGGATGCTGGTGCGGCTGGGGGAGGCCAGGGCGAGGATCATCTCGGTCAGCATCTGTCCGTGCAACGTGGGGATGCGGAACCGGCCGTGGCAGGTGCCTTCGTCGTCCTCCCACATCGACAGCGTGGTGCGGCGCAGCGCCTCGGCCTCCTCACGCTCCAGGACCCTGCCCTCGAACTGCTCGGCGACCTCGGGCGCGATGACCTCGAAGACCCGGCGGCCCAGGATCCGCAGCTCCTGGGCGTCGTGGTGCGCCGCGAGCTCGACCAGATGGTCTGCGCCGCAAGGCGTTGCTCGGCGGTCACCGCGTAGGCGCCGGTGCGGGGCAGCCGATCCAACGCGGAGACGATCGCGCGCGACTGCGCGAGGTTGACCCGACCGACGCCCATCGCCGCGGACAGGACGTCGTGGTGCTCGAGTCGCTGCGCGTGGCGCAGGTCCGAACGCGCGTCGCGGCGTACCTGCCGAGTCTCCACCGCCACCCATGACCTGCGGTTTTGCTCAGCATGCGAGATCGCTCGGAGAAAGGCCTTCACCCCTGACACCGCGGTCCCGGACGGCTCACCTCCCCGTCGTCGGGACCGGCACCTCGGCACCCCAACGGGCCCGTCGCTCATGGTCCGTCTGCTCCCACCACGGGGTGCCGCGCTCCCCCAGCGCGACCTTCGCGGCCTGCACCCCTGCTCGGCTCGCAGCCTCCTCCTCGGTGCCCCGGGTGCGGCGCACCTCGCGGCGCCAGGCCATCAGCACCCGCGTGAGCTCTTCGCGGCGCTCCTCCGGGA
Organism: uncultured Actinomycetota bacterium; assembly: GCA_963781335.1. Lineage (GTDB taxonomy): Bacteria > Actinomycetota > Actinomycetes > Propionibacteriales > Nocardioidaceae > Marmoricola. The sequence continues at coordinate 17,481 of CAWAFS010000015.1, forward strand.
TGTCCGGGTCAGTGGCCCGCCAGCGCCGACCGTCGATGAGGAGATACCTGCCGTCAGGGGTGACCTCAGGTGGCTCCCTCACCGGGCACTCCCCCCGGGACCGGGCCGAGCAGGTGCACCCAGCGCTGGTCGTGCTGACCGGGGCGGCGCTCGAGCTCGCGCACGAGCGGCACCTCGCGCTCCGCCATCCGGCGCAGGCAGGCCTCGACCTCGTCCCGGTCGGCGAAGCCGTGCAGCCGTTCGGTGCGCGTGCGCAGCTCGCCCGGTGCCTGTTCGCCGCGGAGCAGGAGCACGATGAGCACAGCACGCTCGTCCGGTTCCAGCGCGAGCTGCTCGTCGAGGATCTGGTGGTACTTCAGCGTCCGCCGACCCGTGACCGCCCACACGATCCGCAGCAGTCCGCGGTCCTTGAGGGAGCGGGCCGTGCGCTCGACCGTGTCGAGGTCGAGATCGAGCACCGGGTCCCTGCTGCTCGTCTGGTTGCACGCGGACCGGAGGGCGTTCGCCGTCAAGGGGTAGGTGTCCGGGACGGTGGTCTGCTTCTCCAGCAGGCTGCCCAGGATGCGCTGGTCCAGGGCGTCGAGGACGAGTCGCTCGGTCACACCGACGACTCTAGGCCGAGGAGCACCCGGCCTCGAACCCCGCGGCGACCTCGAGCAGGCGCTTCTCCGAGCCGTGCGGCCCGACGATCTGCACCCCGACCGGCAGCCCGTCGGCCGTGTGCCCCGCCGGCACCGAGATCGCCGGGCAGCCGGTCGCGCTGATGAAGTAGGCCGAGCGCATCCAGTCGAGGTAGCCGACCATCGGCTGGCCGTTGATCTCGCTGGGGAACTCCTGGTCGGCCGGGAACGGCGGCACCTGCGAGACCGGCAGCACCAGCACGTCGTAGGTGGTGAAGAACTCGCGCATCCGCTCCGAGAGCGCGGTCCGCTTGGTGTAGCCGCGGGCCACGTCAGCGCCGGTGAGCGCCTCGCCGAGCCGGATGTTCTCCGCGAGCGACTCCTTGAAGGCCCCGGGATTCGCCGCGAGCAGTGCGCCGAGCTTCGCGTGCAGGTGCCAGGCTCGCAGGGTGCGGAAGGCGTCGTCGGCCTCGGACAGGTCGGGGTACGCCGCGCTCACCGACGCACCGCCCGCCGTGAAGGCCGTGGCCGACGCCTCCACGACACCGGCGACCTCGTGGTCCACCTCGAAGGCGCCGCCGAGGTCGACCGACAGGGCGACGCGGACTCCGGCCAGCGATCCCGAGACCGGCGGCGCGAACGACGCACCCGGGTCGCCGAGCGCCTGCGGTGCCCGCGGGTCCGGACCGGCCAGCACTGAGAGCAGCAGCGCGAGGTCGCCGACGTTGCGGGCCAGCGGGCCACCCACCGACGTGCTCTCCCACTGGTTGTACAGCGGCCACTCGGGCACCCGCCCGAGCGAGGGGCGCAGGCCGACCACCCCGCAGAACGAGGCCGGGTTGCGCAGCGAGCCGCCCATGTCCGAGCCGTCGGCCAGCGGCACCATCCCGGAGGCGAGAGCGCACGCCGCTCCCCCGCTGGACCCGCCGGCCGACCGGCTCGGGTCGACGGGGTTCCGGGTGGTCCCGAACACGGTGTTGAAGGTGTGCGATCCGGCGGCGAACTCGGGCACGTTGGTCCTGCCGATCACCACGACCCCGGCCCCGCGCACGCGTTCGACGAGCAGCTCGTCGGTCTCGGGCACGTGCTCGGCGAACAGCGGTGAGCCGTACGTCGTGGGCCAGCCCGCGACCGCGTGGGTGTCCTTGAACGCGAACGGGATCCCGTGCAGCGGACCCGTCTCCGCCCCGGCCGCTAGGCGCTCGTCGGCGGCGGCGGCGCCATCGCCGGCCCGCTCCTCGTCGAGCGAGACGATCGCGTTCAGCCGCGGGTTGCGCTCGGCGATCCGGGACAGGTGCAGGTCGAGCAGCTCACGGGCGGAGATCCGGCGTTCCCGGACCGCCAGCGCCATCTCGCGGGCGGTCGACTCGACCGTGAGGTCGGCCGTCACCGGCGTCGCCCTCCCAGGACGACTCCGGCAGCCACGCCGAGCAGCACCAGCCCGGCACCGACGGCGACCCCCTTGATGAAGTCCTGGCTGACGGGCACCTGTCCGATCGGTGCGGCCGGGGCGGTGAAGACCTGACCCTGGCCGGACGCGCGGGCGGAGACCCCGACCTCGGGTCTCGACTCGGTCCCGGTCAGCACGGCATCGACGTTGCCGAAGAACTCGCTGGCCATCCGCCGGGACACGCTGGTGAGCATCCGCTGGCCCACTCCACCGACCATGCCGCCGACGACGGCCTCGGCCACATAGGCGACCGCGGTGGTGCCGTCGCCGCCGTCGCTGAAGTCGACGTGCACCTCGGTGTCGACGGTGCCGGGGGCACCTGAGCCCTGGAGCTTCAGCACCAGGGCCTGGTGCGGCACCAGGCCGGAGAGCGCGCAGGTCCCCGTGTAGGTGCCTCGGATCGTGGCGACACCGGCCGTCACGGTCATCGAGTAGGCGTTCTCGCCGGCCGACTCGAGCCGCTCGCAGCCCGGGATCGTCCGGACCAGCACCGTCGGGTCGAGCAGCGCGTCCCAGACCCGGTCGACGGGCGCGTGCAGGACGGATTCGCCGGTGAACCTCATCAGGCCTCCTCCAGGGGGACGGTGCCAGGGTGGTGCAGTGCCCGCAGCTCGAACAGCTCGGAGGGCGAGATCGGCATCGCGGTGATCGCCAGCCCCGACGAGGACAGCCTCTCGGCGTCCTCGATCGCGGCCGCGAACAGCGCCGCGGACGGGATCACCCCCGCCTCACCCGCTCCCTTGATCCCCAGCGGGTTCAGGGGCGAGGGCGTCTCGAGGTGGTCGATGTCGATGGTGTCCGGGACCTCGGTGACGTAGGGCATCAGGAAATCCATGAACGAGGCGTTCTGGAGCTGGCCGTTCTCGTCGTAGGCCATCCGCTCGTAGAGCGCGCCGCCCACACCCTGGGCGACGCCGCCGTGGATCTGGCCCTCGACGATCATCGGGTTGATCAGGTGACCGCAGTCGTGCACCACGGCGTACTTCAGGATCGTGATCTCGGCCGTCTCCGGGTCGGTCTCGATGATGACCGCGTGCATCCCCGCGGCGAAGGTCGCCCGCTCGGGCGAGTAGAAGTCGCGGCCCTCCAGGCCAGGCTCGTCGTCCTCGGCGACCGGAGGCTTGCCGGGGTCACCGACCGAGAACTGGGTCGCCGCCTTCGACGCCTCGTCGAAGGCGTAGCGCAGCGGGTTGGAGAGCACCGAGACGGTGCCCAGGTCGATCGTCACCCCGGGCGCACCCTTCACCCCGACCACCCCGTCGACGATCTCCAGGTCGCCTGCGTCGACCTCGAGCGCCTCGGAGGCGATCCGGAGCACCTTCTCCCTGGCTCGTCTCGCCGCCAGGTGGATCGCGGAGCCACTCATCACCGCGGCGCGGGAGGCGAAGGTGCCCACGGCGTACGGCATCCGGCGGGTGTCACCGGTGACCACCTCGACGTCCTCGAAGCGGCAGCCGAGCTCGTCGGCGACCAGCTGCGCGAAGACGGTGGCGTGGCCCTGCCCCTGGGTGGTCAGCCCGGTCGCGACCTTCACCTTGCCGGAGGTCTCGATGTGCACGTGCGCGCCCTCGTAGGGACCGACGCCGGTGCCCTCGACATAGCAGGCCAGGCCGATCCCGACGCGGCGCCCGAGCGCTGCCATCTCGTCCCGGAAGGCGGGGAACTCCTCCCAGCCGACGAGTGCCTTGATCTTCTCCAGGAGCGCCGGGTAGTCCCCGGAGTCGTACTCCAGCTCCCGTCCGTCCTGGAAGATCAGCCCGTGGTCGTAGGGGAACTCCTCGGGCTGGATGAAGTTGACCGCACGGACCTCGGCGCGGTCCTTGCCCAGGAAGGCCGCGATCGCGTCCATCGTGCGCTCCATGACGTAGCAGCCCTGCGGTCGTCCGGCCCCTCGGTAGGGGGTGACCATCACGGTGTTGGTGTAGAGCGACTCGAAGACCACGCGGTAGCTCCGGGGCTTGTAGGGCCCGAGCAGCTGGGTCGAGGTGATGATCGGGACGATCAGGCCGTACGGCGTGTAGGCGCCGTGGTCGTGCCAGAACTGCACGTCCAGGCCGAGCAGCCGGCCCTCGTCGTCGAACCCCACCTCGACGTGGTGCACCTGTCCGCGTTCGTGGGCTGAGGAGATGAAGTGCTCGCGCCGATCCTCGGTGAACTTGACCGTCCGGCCGAGTGCCCGGGCCGCGAGCGGGACCAGGAGCTCCTCGGGCCAGGGATGGTTGATCTTCACGCCGAAGCCGCCGCCGACGTCCGGGGTGATCACGTCGACCTGCCCCAGGTCGAGGCCCAGCTTGACCGCGACCGCGGCCCGGACACCGGTCGAGGTCTGCGTCGAGGTCCACACCTGCAGGCGGTCGATGTCGGCGTCCCAGCGGGCCACCGTGCCACGGCCCTCGAGCGGCATCGAGGCGCTGCGCTCGATGGTCAGGTCGAGCTCGAGGCGGTGTGGTGCGGCAGCGACGGCCGCCGGGGCGTCGCCGACGTGTTGCTCCGACCGGGCCCCGATGTTGCCCGGGACGTCGTGATGGACGAGCCTCTCGGCCGCGCGCGCACTCGCGATCCCGACGACGGGTTCGAGCAGCTCGTAGGTCACCCGGATCCGGTCGACGGCGTCCTCCGCGACGTAGCGGTCGTCCGCCACCACGAACGCGACCGCCTCGCCGACGTGGTTCACCTCGTCCCTGGCCAGTGCGTACTGCGTGCGGCCCTGGGTCAGGTCCGGGTGCGGGATCAGCAGCGGGAGCGGCTCGGCCATCGGGCCGGTGAGGTCGTCGTAGGTCCACACCGCGTGCACGCCGTCGAGGTCGAGGACCTGCTCCACGTCGATGTCCACGATGCGCGCATGGGCATGCGGCGATCGCAGCACGGCGGCGTGCAGCGTGTCCGGCGAGACGGCGACGTCGTCGGTGTAGCGGCCCCCGCCGCGGAGGAAGCGCTGGTCCTCGACCCGCTGGACGCGGGCCCCGAAGAGCTTGGTCGTCACGTGCCGTCACCACCGGACGAGCCAGCGGCCAGGTCGGCAGCGCGCTCGACGGCGCTGACGATGTTCTGGTAGCCCGTGCACCGGCACAGGTTCCCGGCGATCATCTGCTTCGCCTCCTCCCGCGTGGGCTGAGGATTCTCCCGCAGTCCGGCGGTGATCGTGGTCAGGAAGCCGGGCGTGCAGAAGCCGCACTGGAGCCCGTGGCACTCGAGGAACGCCTGCTGGACGTGGCCGAGGGTCCCGTCCTCGTTGGTCAGGCCCTCGACGGTGGTGATCTCCGTGTCCACCGCCGAGACCGCGAACATCAGGCACGACCGCACGGGTCGACCGTCCACCAGGACCGTGCACGCGCCGCACACCCCGTGCTCGCAGCCGACGTGCGTGCCGGTGAGTCCCAGGTCGTGACGCAGTGCGTCGGACAGCAGCCGGCGTGCCGGTACCGAGAGATCGCGGGCCGCGCCGTTCACGACGAGGCGTACGTCGTGCAGGTGCTCGCTCATCGCGCCCTCCGCACCGCATCGTCGTGGGCCGAGCGCAGCACCCTGGACGTCAGCACCCGCACCAGGTGGGCCCGGTAGTCGGCCGAGGCGTGGATGTCGCCGGCCGGTTCGAGCGAGCCCAGAGCAAGGTCGCCCGCCGCTGCGAGAGCCGAGTCGTCGAGCCCGGCTTCGAGTGCGGGGGTGAGGTCGACCACCGTCGGGACCTCGTTGACCGAGAGATACCCGGCACTCGCGGCGACGATGTCGCCACCGGAGACCCGGACCATGGCCGCCACGCCGCACAGGGCGTAGTCCCCGTGGCGGCGCGCGATCTCCTCGAAGGCGACCCCCGTCCCCTCCTCGAGGGCGGGAAAGAACGCCGAGACCGCGATCTCGTCGTGACGCAGCGTGGTCTCGAGCGGCCCGACGAAGAGGTCGGCCGCCCTGATGGTGCGCGTCCCCGCGCTGGAGACCACGTCCACCGAGCCGCCCAGCAACGCGAGCACCACCGGCATCTCGGCTGCCGAGTCGGCGTGCACGATCGAGCCGACGGTCGTGCCCCGGTTGCGGATCGTGCCGTGGGCGACGTGGGCCAGCGCGAGGGACACCAGCGGCTGCACCCGGCGTACCTCCGCGGAGGCGAGGACCTCGGCGTGCCGGGCCAGGGCCCCGATCCGCACCCCGGCCCCGGTCGCCTCGATGCCGGCGAGATCGGGCACCGCGTTGATGTCCACCAGCAGGCTGGGCGCCGCGAGCCGCATGGACAGCAGCGGCACCAGGCTCTGTCCCCCGGCCAGCACCTTGGCGTCCGGCTCCTCCGCCAGGGCCGCTGCCGCTTCGGCGAGCGACCCCGGTCGGAGGTAGTCGAACGGTGCCGGCTTCACAGGGCCTTGGTCACCTCGTCGGCGCCACGGTCACTGCCGGAGGCATGTCCTCGAGCCACCAGGTGGTAGTAGACGATCACCAGGATCGTGCCCAGCGCGATGCCGCTCAGCTCGAAGTCGTCGGTGAACTGCAGGGTCACACCGCCGATGCCCGCGACCAGGCCCGCCGCAAGCCCGACCAGGTTGACCGGACTGCCGAAGTCCACCCGGTTCTCGACCCAGATCTTGGCTCCCACGAGTCCGATCATGCCGTACAGCACCACGGTGATCCCGCCGAGAACACCACCCGGCGTCGCGCTGACGATCGCCCCGAACTTGGGGCACAGCCCGAGCAGGATCGCCACAGCCGCGGCGACGTAGTACGCCGCCGTGGAGTAGACGCGCGTGGCACCCATGACCCCGATGTTCTCGGCGTACGTCGTGGTCGGCGATCCGCCGAACGCCGAGGCGAGCGCCGTCGCGAACCCGTCGGCGCCGATGGCCCTGCCCATGTAGGGGTCGAGGTCCTCCCCCGTCATCTCGGCGACCGCCTTGACGTGTCCGGTGTTCTCCGCGACGAGGGCGATCACGCCGGGCAGGACCAGGAGGACGAAGGTGAGCGAGAAGCTCGGCCCGTGCACGGCTGAGACGCCGTCAGCCAGAGTGCCGCTGGGGAAGCCGATCCAGTCGGCCGCCTGCACCCCGGCCCAGGTGACCCGGTCGTGGTTCTCCTCGGTGAAGTTGTTCAGCGAGTTCGGCGAGTTGATCTGCCCGAGGACCACGTCGAAGAGCCAGGAGAGCAGGTAGCCGAAGATCAGCGCCAGGAACACCGCGATCCGCGACCAGAAGCCGGGGAACAGGACCGCGGCACAGACCATGAAGGTGGCGGTCAGCAGCGCCACCCACTGGTCCTGCGGCCAGTAGATCTGGGCGACCACGGGAGCGAGGTTGAAGCCGATCAGCATGACCACGGCGCCGGTGACTGCGGGCGGCAGGATCGTGTGGATCAGTCCCGAGCCGGAGAAGTGCACGAGCACGCCCACCAGCAGCAGCACGACGCCGGCGACCATGATCGCCCCGGTGACGTGCGAGGAGTCACCGCCCTGTGCCCGGATCGCGGCGACACTCGCCACGAACGACGCGCTGGTGCCCAGATAGCTCGGGACCTTGTTGCTGCAGATCACCAGGAACAGGATCGTGCAGATCCCGGAGAACATGATCGCGAGGTTCGGGTCGAGACCCATGACGATCGGGAACACGAACGTCGCGCCGAACATGGCGACCACGTGCTGGGCGCCGAGCCCGGCCGTTCGGCCCCAGGTCAGGCGCTGGTGCGGCGCGACGGCCTCACCCGGCGCAGGATGGACCACGTCCCACTTGAACATCGATGCCATGGCAGCACTCCTCATCGCTCGGTGGTTCCGGGAACCACGACCTGCTGACATCACACAGCGCCGCTGGCGCTGGCGGTGGAAGGAACGCCGCTGCGGCTGACAACAGTTGGGACACGGCTCGCGTGGTGCAGTCCACCTCCGACGGTCTAGCGTCGGTGTCGTGATCCCTCTCGCGATCCCTGTGAGCGCGCCGCCCCGCGTCCGAGACCGGCTCTGCGCTGCGCCGTCGGGTCCCGTCCGGGTCGTCCATCGCGGCGCCCATGCCGTCTACGTCGAGGTGGGCGGCTGGTGCGTCGGGGTCGTCGACCGGCACGCCACCCAGGTGCCCTGTGCTCTCGGCACCCGCAGCGACGACCTCGAGAAGCTCGGGGCAGGTCCGGCCCACGTCCGGGACGGCGTGCTGCACCTCTCCGGGGTCCCGCTGGTGATCGGCAGGCTGCGCGACGTGGCGGTGCCGTCCGTGGGCCCGCGTCGAGCAGCCGACCCGTCCGAGCCGGCACCGCTGACCGCGCAGGACGTCGCCGGCCTGGTGGGTGCCGGCGACGGACTGACGCCACGTGGTGACGACGTGCTCTGCGGCTGGCTGGCGCTGCACCGGGCCGCAGGGGTCCCCACCCCGGGCCTCGACGATGCGGTGAGGGCGAGGAGCGCGCACACCACGTTGCTGTCGGCGACGCTGCTCGACTGCGCGATGCGCGGCGAGGTGGTGCCGCAGTTCGCGGCGTACGTCGCGGCGCTCGGGACCGACGGACAGGCAGCCGCCGAGAGGAACCTGCTGGCCGTCGGTCACTCGACCGGCGCCGGGCTCCTCGAGGGCGCTGCCTGGGCCGCCGCCGAGCTGGGCGCATCGGTCGGGGCGTCGGACAGGGGTGCGGCGTGAGCAGCGGCTTCGCGCACGTCGAGCTCCGCCCGGGGGCGTACGCCGACTCGGTCACGCTCCTCCAGGTCAGCCGGACCGTGCAGGGCATTGCCGGTGTCACCGCCGCCCAGGTGGCGATGGCCACCACCCTCAACCTCGAGGTGCTGACCCAGATGGGCTTCGAGGTGCCGCCGGGGGCCACGCCCAACGACCTGGTGGTGGCCCTGCGCCTCGACGACGTCGAGGGTCTCGACACGGCCCTGGCCGGCGTCGACGCCGCACTGCTCGAGGTGAACAGGACGCCGGGCGGCACCCGCGACCTGGCACCACCACGGACCACCGCCACCGCCCTGCGCGGAGTGACGGACGGGATCGTGCTCGTCTCCGTGCCGGGTGCGCACGCGATGGTGGAGGCGATGGATGCCCTCGACGCCGGCTGCGACGTGATGGTCTTCAGCGACAACGTGCCGGTCGGGCAGGAGGTGGAGCTCAAGCGCGTCGCGTCCGAGCGCGGGCTGCTGGTGATGGGCCCCGACTGCGGCACGGCGGTGGTGGACGGCATCGGACTCGGCTTCGCCAACACCGTGCGGCCCGGACCGCTGGGCATCGTTGCCGCCTCCGGCACCGGGTGCCAGCAGCTGCTCGCCCTGCTCGACCACGCCGGCGTGGGAGTGAGGTCCGCGCTCGGCGTCGGCGGGCGCGACCTCTCCGCCGCGGTCGGTGGGGTCTCGGCCCTCGCCGCACTGGACCGGCTCGACGCAGATCCCGGCGTGGAGCTGATCGTGATGGTCTCCAAGCCACCGGCCGAGGAAGTCGCCGAGAAGGTCAGGTCGCGGACGGCGGAGCTCTCGACGCCGGTCGAGCTGGCCCTGCTCGGTCCGGGACGACCAGACCTCACCGCCGCGGTCGAGTCCGTGCTGGTTCGACTCGGCCGGGAGGTCCCGACCTGGCCGGTGATCGCCCCGACAGCGCCGCTGACCACGAGTGGCGGCCGCTGGCTGCGCGGCCTGTTCGTGGGCGGCACGTTGTGCGACGAGGCGATGCTGGTCGCCGCGGACCGGCTCGGCCCGGTGCACAGCAACATCCCCCTGGAGGCGCACCTCACGCTGGACCCACACCACTCGGCCCCGGCGCAGCACACCATGGTCGACTTCGGCGACGACGCGCTGACCGCGGGCCGGGCGCACCCGATGATCGACCCCACGCTGCGCCTGGAGCACCTCGCAAAGGCGGCCGCCGAGGAGGAGACCGCGGTGATCCTGCTCGACGTGGTGCTGGGCCATGGCGCCGAGCCCGACCCGGCCTCCGCACTCGCCAGCGTGATCGAGTCGATCCGCCAGCCGGTGGTCGTGACCGTGGTCGGCACCCGGGCAGATCCTCAGGACCTGGCCCGGCAGGTGCGGTTGCTGGTCGATGCCGGCGCCGAGGTGCACCTCTCCAACGCCGGGGCCACCCGGCGAGCCGTCGAGCTGGTGGGAGGGCCGTCATGACCGGTCACCAGGTCGGGCACGTCGTCAACGTCGGAGCCGGCCTCCTCGCCGAGGCGGTCTCGGCCCAGGCCGTCGAGGTGACCAGGGTCGACTGGCGCCCCCCGATGCCGGGAACCGAGGATGATCTCGCCACCCTGGCAGCCGACCCGCTGCGCCGGGACGCGAACACGCGTGCCCTGTCCGCCCTGCTGGGCACGACAGCGCTGCTCGTCGACGTCGCGCCGGCCTCCGAGGTGCTCGGCCTGCACCGCGGGGAGTTCCTGCACGCCGGGCCGCCGATCCAGTGGGCGACGGCCTCCGGTCCTCTTCGTGGTGCGCTGATGGGCGGCGCCGCGCTGGAGGGCCTGGTCGACGAGCCGGAGGACGCGGTGGCCCTCTTCGAGTCGGGCGCGTCGGTCTCCCTGGAGCCGTGCCACCACCGCAGCACCGTCGGCCCGATGGCCGGTGTCGTGACGCCGAGCATGTGGATGTTCGTCCTGGAGGACCCGGCGACCGGGCGTCGTACCCACTGCTCGCTCAACGAGGGCCTGGGCAAGGTGCTGCGCTACGGCGCCTACGGACCCGAGGTTCTCGCCCGGTTGCGGTGGATGAGCGAGGTCCTCGGCCCGCTCCTGCAACAGGCCGTCCGGGCGACGGTCAAGGACGCCGGACCTGTCGACGTCACCGGGATCCTCACCCAGATGCTGCAGATGGGCGACGAGGCCCACAACCGCAACCGCGCCGGCACCCTGATGTTGCTGCGCGACCTCGGGCCGGCGATGGTCACCAGTGGGATGGGCGCGGCCGACGTGGCCGCTGGCCTGCGGTTCGTGGGCGGCAACGACCACTTCTTCCTCAACCTCGCGATGCCGGCCTGCAAGCTCGCGCTCGACGCGGCGCGGGCAACCATCGGCTCGACGATGGTCGTGGCGATGTCACGCAACGGCACCGAGTTCGGGATCCAGACGGCCGGGACGGGAGACGAGTGGTTCACCGGACCGGCCGAGGTGGCCGACGGCCTCTACCTCGGTGACTACGGGCCGGACGACGCCAACCCGGACATCGGCGACTCGGCGATCACCGAGACCGCCGGCATCGGCGGGTTCGCGATGGCCACCGCGCCCGCGATCGTGCGCCTCGTCGGCGGCTCGGTCCCTGACGCGCTCGCCACCACCCGGCGGATGCACGAGATCACCCTCGGCGAGAACCCACGCTGGTCCGTGCCGGCCCTGGAGTTCCAGGGGGTGCCGAGCGGTATCGACGTGTCCCGCGTGTGCCGGACCGGGATCCTCCCCCAGATCAACACCGGCATGGCCGGTCGACTGGCCGGAGTGGGCCAGGTCGGGGCCGGCCTGGTCACCCCGCCCGCCGAGATCTTCCCGAAGGCACTGGCCAGGCTCGCCGAGCTGGCCCGGGACCGCGGAGAGTCCCAGCCGGGGGAGCCCGCGCTCCCCCACGGCTGAGCTTCCGGGTTCAGCCGCCCTTGGGCGGCTCGGCGCTCAGGGCCCGCTGGACCAGGGCCCTGGCCTCGTCGACGGCCTTGGCGTAACCCTCCAGGTCGCCGGCCTTGAGTGCCGTGTCGGCCTCGGTGAACTTGCGGTCAGCCTGCTCCAGCAGCCGCAGGGCTGCCACCGGAAGGTCCTGGGTGTCCCCGTCGCCGGCGTCGGGTGCCGGGGTGCCACCCGAGTCGATCGGCGTGGAACCATCGCCCGCCGCGCGCGAGACCACGTCCTGCAGCGCGGCCGCGAGCGTCGGCCCGATGCCGACCTCCTTGCCGAAGGAGACCAGCACGAAGGTCAGGCCGGGGTAGTTGCCCGCCCCACCCTCACGCACGGTGTAGAGCGGCTGCACGTAGAGCAGCCCGTTGCCGACCGGGAGGGTCAGCAGGTTGCCGTACTCCGCCGTGACGTCCGCGCGCTTGAAGGCGAGCAGCTGCTGCGCGACCTTGTCGTCGCGCTGGAACTGGTTGGCGATCTGCCCCGGGCCAGGGACCTGGGTGTTGTCGGGCAGCCTCAGGATCTGGAACTTCCCGTAGGTGTCCGGCTTCGCGGCATCCGCCCCGACCGACATGTAGGCGGCCAGGTTCTGCTTCTTCTGCGGGACGAAGACACTGGTCAGCGAGAACTCCGGCACGTCGCCCGTGGTGGTCGCCACCGAGAGTCGGTAGGGCGGCTGCTTGCGGGTCGACTCCGAGGTGTCCTGCGGGACGTCCCACTTGTCGTTGCCCTCGTAGAAGGTCTTCGGGTCGAGCACGTGGTAGGACGCGAGCATCTCCCGCTGCACCTTGAAGAGGTCCTCGGGGTAGCGCAGGTGCTCGAGCAGGGCCTGCGGGATCTCGGACTTGTTCTCCACCACGCCCGGGAAGGCCTTCTTCCACACCTTGAGGATCGGGTCCGCGGTGTCCCACTCGTAGAGGGTCACGGTGCCGTCGTACGCGTCGACCGTGGCCTTGACCGCGTTGTTCATGTAGTTGATCTGGTCGGTCGGCAAGGTGGCGTAGGCCGAGCGCGGGTTGACCGCGTCCGAGGTCATCTCCTGCAGCGACTTCTTCTCCGACAGCGGGTACTTGTCGCTGGTGGTGTAGCCGTCGAGGATCCACACGATCTTGCCGTCGACCACGGCGGGCAACGCGTCGGAGTCGACGGTCAGCCAGGGCGCCACCTTCTGCACCCGCTCACGAGGAGTGCGGTCGTAGAGGATCTTGCTGTTCTCGTTCACCCGCGAGGACAGCACGATGTTGGCGTCGCCGAAGTGCACGGCATAGAGCAGCTTGCGGAAGATGTTGCCGACCCCGACGCCGTCCTTGCCTTCGTAGGTGTTGGTCTTCGACTGGCCCGGGTCGCCGTCACCCTGCGGGATGTCGAGCTCGATGTCCTTGCCACCGGGGCCCTTGCCGACGATGGAGTAGGGCGGGCTCTGCTCGCCGAAGTAGATCTGCGGACGGTAACCCTCATCGCCGGCCGCGTTGCTGATCGATCCCCTGGGCGGCAGGTCCTCCTCGGCCCACACCGGCTCACCGTCGTTACCCACCGGCTGGTCGTTGGTGTTGCGCTGGTTGCCGAAGGCCGCGATCAGTCCGTAGCCGTGGGTGTAGACCGTCTTCTCGTTGGCCCACTTCTTCTGCGCGTCCGGCAGACCCTCGAGGTGCATCTCCCGCGCTGCGATGACGACGTCGCGCTCCTGGCCGTTGACCGGATAGCGGTCGACGTCGAGCACGTCCGGGACGCTGTAGTAGCCACGGACCTGCTGGAGCTGCTCGAAGGTCCGCGAGACCAGCTGCGGGTCGACCAGGCGGATGCCCGGCAGCGAGGCGGCGTCGGTGCTGAGCTGGGCCTGGGACAGCTTCGTCTGGGCGTCGTAGTTCCTGACCGAGGTGTCCTCGAGCCCGAAGGCGGACCTGGTGGCCTGGATGTTCTTGCTGATGTACGACGCCTCCTTGTCCGGCTCGTCGGGCTTGACCTGGAACCGCTGCATCAGGCCCGGCCACACCGCACCGAGCAGGACCGCGGAGACCGCGAACAGGGCGAGGCCGACACCGGGCAGCAGCCAGGTGCGACGCAGGATGTTGGCGAAGAACAGCACCGCACAGATCACCGCGATGAACATCAGGATGTTCTTCGAAGGCAGCACCGCGTGGTCGCGGGTGTAGGTCATGCCGGTGACCAGGCCACCGGTCTGCGAGGTGAGGTCGAACCGGTCCAGCCAGTAGTCGAGTCCCTTGAGGAGCAGGAACACCCCGAACAGCGCGGAGAGCTGTGCCTGCGCCGCCCCGGAGACCTTGTCGGTCGCGGACTGCAGCCGGATGCCGCCGTAGAGGTAGTGCACGACCGCGGCGAGCAGCAGGGCGGTGAACACCGCTGTCATCGCGAAGTCGACCAGGAAGTGCAGCCACGGCAGGCTGAAGACGTAGAACCCGATGTCCTTCTCGAAGTAGGGGTCGGCCTTGCCGAAGTCCTCCCTGTTGCTCCAGAGCAGGAAGGTGCGCCACTTCCCGGTCGCGGAGACTCCGGCGAAGATGCCGAAGATCACGCTGACGCCGACCAGCAGCAGCCGCCGCATCGGGGTGACGACCTCGCGGTAGCGCTCCAGGTTGGCCTGCTCCGGCGAGTGTGGGCGGAACATCGGGCGCAGCCGGAACGCGAGGAACAGGTTGACGCCCACGACGAGGGCCATGAACCCGCCGAACGCCACGAACAGCAGCACCCGGGTCCAGAGCAGCTTGCGGAAGACCTCGCTGAATCCGATGCTGCTGAACCAGAGCTTGTCGGTCCAGATGCCCGCGAACAGCGAGAAGCCCACGACGACGACGCCGACCACGATGACCGTGAGCAGGAGCGGCCGGGGACGACGCGGGCCGCGCGCGGCCGGTGCGGGCGGCCGGCCTTCGGGTCCGCCGCCGGCAGGGGCGCCAGCGGGTCCTTCTGAGAAGAAGTCACTCATCGTCTCGGGGGTCTCCGACATCTGGTTCGAGGGTGGTGTGCAACAACTGTAGAAGGGCGGGCACAAGATCCGGCCCGGTGAGCACCATGTCGTCCTCGTCATGGGCTCGCTGGCGGATGGCGCAGAAGCTCTCGCCGGTGCGGAGGGCACCGGCCACGATGCGTGCTTCCTGGCGGTCGGGGTGAGCTGCGGCGTACTCCGCGGCGGCCTCGGCCCCGGCGGGGACCGGTCCAGAGTCCGGTGGCACGGTCAGGGCTTCCACCACCACCGCGCACCCAGCCACCTCGGGCGGCCAGACGATGCTCGCGAGCAGCTCATCGAGGGTCTCGGAGGTGGTCTCCTGCTCCACGGGAGTCAGGCCCTGGTCCTGCTCCTGCACCCCCAGCAGCTCGGCCAGGTGCGGTTCACGTTGCAGCAGGTCCGAGGTCTCCACCAGCGCGAACAGCTGTGCCGGCTGGTCCCACCCGGAACGAGCGGAGTGCGCCTCGACCTCCCGGACGGCATCGGCGAGGGCGGTCGCCTCCTCGGGACTCATCTGGTGCACCTCGCCAGCTTCGCGTCCGGGTTCTCGACCCAGGCCTTGACGTCCCCGAGGGCCTCCTCGAGGGTGGTCACCCTGACCAGCCGCATCTTGTCCGGGTCGTAGTGCCCGTCGACGGCCTCGGCGCAGTTGTCAGCCGGGACCAGGAACAACCGGGCTCCGTCGGACTGCGCACCGACCAGCTTCTGCTGGATGCCACCGATCGGTCCGACGTTGCCCTGGGCGTCGATCTCACCGGTTCCGGCGATGACCTTCCCGTCGGTCAGCGAGCCGGGCGTCAGCACGTCGTAGATGCCCAGGGCGAACATCAGCCCACCCGAGGGTCCGCCGATGTTCTCGTCGAGGTTGAGGTCGACGTCGAACGGGAACTCGTGGCAGCACGGCTCGATACCGACCCGGACCGCGCTGTCCGTCGCCTCGACGGTCGAGGTCGTGGTGGTGAGGGTGCGCTCCAGCACCTTCTCCTTGCGCCTCACCTCGAAGGCGACCTCGGAACCGATCGGCTGGCGACGGATGTAGCGGGTCATCGGCTCCAGCGCCTGGACCTCCTTGCCGTCGACCGACAGCACGACGTCGCCGGCTCTCAGCTTGCCGTCGGCCGGTCCGCCCTTCTCGACCTGGGAGATCCGGACGCCGGTCTTGAAGGCGATGTCCAGTGCCCCGAGCGCTGCCGCCACCGCGTCGTCCTGGGAGGAGGTCATCTGGGCCGCTGACTCCTGCTTGACACTCTGCTTCGTCGCAGTCTCGGGGTAGATCGCGGCTCGGGGGTAGACCGACCGGTCCGGGTCCAGCCAGGCGGTGACCAGCTGCAGGACGCTGACCTTGTCCTTGACCTTGTCCGGTCCGCTCGGGATCACCGTGGTCAGCCGCAGACCGCCGTCGTCGCGGTAGGACTGCCGCCCGGAGACGGTGATGATGTCCACCTTGTCGTACTTGCCGAGCACGTTGACCGTCGGCCCGGGCGCGAACGTCACGTAGGGGACAGGCTTGCCCAGCGCGAAGTAGGAGAGCCCGATCACCATGGCGACGGCCAGCAGCCCGGCCCACGTCGCGCGCTTCATCAGCGAGCGTCCGAGGGGCTGGTCATGGCGCCACCCTCTCACTGCGAGAAAACTCCTCTGCCCGCGGCCGGTCGCTCCTCAGGCCGAGCGTCGCGGCTCGTCCCGCGGCTCGACCGGCTTCTGCGAGGGACGTACGGCGATCCCGGTGCTGCGCTCGCGCAGGGGGCGCGGAGCGCTCACCCGACTGGTGACCTCGCTGGGCAGGTCCCGCATGATCGCGGCCGCGAACCGCTCCTGCGCCGCGTCGGACCGGTCCGGGCTGAGGTCACGGGCGCGCCCCAGCCAGCTGACCCACAGCATCGCGACCGACGTCACGATGGCGGGCGGAAGCCACCACAGCAGGATCTCCACGCCTCCATGATGCCGACGGGCAGCGGGTGCACCGGCCAGCAACACACCTTCGGTGCCCGATGGTGCACGGAACGGGTGATGTCAGGTGCATCATCGTCGGATGAGCTACCCCGACGCGGTCTACCACGGGGAGGCGGGCGAGGTCACCGCCCGGTTCCGGCCGACCGGCACCCCTCCGGACCTCAGCTACCCCAACGGCACCACCGTCGACTACCTCGCCACCGGCGCCTCGACCGACGGCGCCTTCGGCCTCTACCGCTGGAACATGGGGCCGGGACCGGGTGGACCCGACCTGCACTTCCACCGCACGATCAGCGAGACCTTCTTCGTCCTGTCCGGGACCGTCACGCTCGGCGACGGCGAGAAGACCGTGGACGCGACCTCCGGCGACCATCTCCACGTGCCGCCGGGCGGGCTGCACAGCTTCAAGAACCACACCGACGAACCCGCGTCGATGCTGCTGCTGTTCACGCCGGGAGCTCCGCGCGAGGGGTACTTCGAAGGACTGCTGGAGCTCGCGGAGGGGCGGCAGATGACCGCTGAGGAGCGGTCCGCCTTCTTCGTGGCGCACGACAACATCTACGTGCCTACGGAGAGTTGACCCACTCCTCGCGGCCGTCGTCGAAGACCTGGTGCTTCCAGACCGGGACGGTGGCCTTCAGCCGGTCGATCAGCGCGCGGGAGGCGTCGTAGGCCTGGCCGCGGTGCGCCGCCGAGGCAGCGACGAGCACGGCGATGTCACCGATCTCGAGGTGCCCGGTCCGGTGCACGGCAGCGAGGGCGATCACCTCGAACTCCTCGGCGACGCCGGCGGCCACCTCCTCGAGCCGCTGCAGGGCGGTCGGGTGCGCGGTGTAGTCGAGGTGGTCGACCGTCTCGCCACGGTCATGGTCACGGACCACCCCCACGAACAGGTTCACTCCCCCCGCCGCGGGGTCGTCGACGGCGGCCAGCACCTCGGCGGTGTCGAGGGGCACGTCACGCAGCTCGAGCAGCCTGATCGCGGCCGGCAGTCCCGGAGTGGTCGTCGCTGTCACTCGGCGAGCCTACGACCAGCTGGGCAGGGGGTGGAGACGCGATTGGTCGTCACGGGTAATTTGGAGGGCATGGACGACCGACCGGACGACAACAACCCCTTCAAGGGGACCCCCTTCGAGCAGATCTTCAACGCGCTCGGTGGAACCGGCGGCCCTGGTGGACTCGGCGGAACCGGTGGGCAGGGTGGTGCCGGGATGCCCGACCTGTCCGGCCTGATGGGCCAGATGCAAGCCATGATGGCGCCCTACGACGGTCCGGTGAACTGGGCCCTCGCGACCGACATCGCCCGGCGTACCTCGGCCCAGGAGCCTGACCCGAGCCCCGACCGCAATGACCAGACCCGCGTCGCCGACGCCATCCGGCTCGCCGACCACTGGCTCGACGACGCGACCGTGCTCCCCTCCGGTGTGACCACCACCGCCGCCTGGAGCCGCGCCGAGTGGATCGAGCAGACCACCGACGTGTGGCGCGTCCTCGTCGAGCCCGTGGCCGAACACGTCGTCGCCGCGATGGGCAAGGCCATGCCCGAGGAGGCCCGTGCCATGGCCGGGCCGCTCATCGGCATGCTCGGCAAGGCCGGAGGCGCCATGTTCGGCAGCCAGGTCGGGGCCGCCCTCGGCGGTCTGGCCGGCGAGGTGCTCACCGCCAGCGACGTCGGCCTGCCGCTCGGGCCCGCGGGCAAGGCCGCCCTGGTGCCGCACAACATCAAGGAGTTCGCCGAGGGGCTCGACGTCTCGGCCGACGACGTGCTGCTCTACCTCTCACTGCGCGAGGCCGCCCACCAACGGCTGTTCGCCCACGTCCCGTGGCTGCGCCAGCACCTGATCTCCTCGGTGGAGGACTTCGGCCGCGGGGTGACCATCGACATGTCGGGCATCGAGCAGGCCATGGGCCAGCTCGACCCGAGCAACCTCGAGGGGATCCAGGAAGCCCTCCAGGGCGGCCTGTTCGAGCCGCAGCAGACCCCCGAGCAGACCGCAGCCCTCTCCCGCCTGGAGACGACCCTGGCGCTGGTCGAGGGCTGGGTCGACGAGGTGGTCAGTCAGGCCACTGCCGAGCGGATGCCTGCTGCAGGCAAGATGCAGGAGGCGATCCGCCGCCGTCGCGCCGCGGGTGGACCCGCCGAGGAGACGTTCGCCGCCCTGGTCGGGCTGGAGCTCCGGCCGCGCAGGCTGCGCGACGCCTCGACCCTGTGGGGCTCGCTGCGCTCGCGTCAGGGCAAGGAGGCGCGCGACGCCGTGTGGGCGCACCCTGACCTGCTGCCGACCCCGGCGGACCTCGACGACCCGCTCGGGTTCCGGGAGGACCTGCCCGAGGTCGACGAGCTCAGTGACGAGGACTTCGACAAGGCCATCGGCCAGCTCCTCGACAAGGAGTCCGGCGGGGAGTCCGGCGGGGAGTCCGGCGGGGAGCCTGGCGGGGAGCCCGACCAGGAGTGAGCCTGCACGCCGAGGCACTCGACGTGCTCAGCCACTGGCAGGCACCGACCGAGGAGCAGGAGCACCTCCGCGCGTCGTACGTCGAGCACCTCGGCGCGCACGACGACGGAGACCAGCGCAGCTGCTTCCCGGCACACCTGACCACCGGGGCCCTGGTGCTCAGCCACGACCGGCGCCACGTGCTGCTCAACCTGCACCGCAAGGCCAGGCGCTGGTTCCACTTCGGCGGCCACCTCGAACCCGCCGACGTGACCCTGGCCGGAGCCGCCCGCAGGGAGGCGACCGAGGAGTCCGGCCTACCGGGTCTGGTGGTCGAGGCGGAGCCGCTGCACCTCTCGCGACACGTGGTGGAGTTCTGCGACCCACGAGGACCGGTGGACCATCTCGACGTGCGGTTCCTGGCGATGCACGCCGCTGGCGTCCAGCCGGTGGTCAGCGAGGAGTCGCTGGAGGTGCGCTGGTGGCCGGTCGACGAGCTGCCCACGGACGACCCCGACATGGTCGAGATGATCGGGCTGGCCCTGAGTCGCTGACAGCGACTCTGGCCGGTCAGCCCGGTTCGGGGCAGGGCTCGAGATCGAGGGCCATGGCGTGCGCCACGCCCTCGAGGTAGCCCTTGGCCCGCTCCGCCCTGGGGTAACGGTCCACCCAGTGCCAGAAGCGCCGGTTGTGGCTCGGCTCGATCAGGTGGGCGAGCTCATGGAGCAGGACGTAGTCGACGACCCACGCCGGCATCGGCTGCAGCCGATCGGAGAGACGGATCTCCCCGCTGGTCGTGGTGCACGACCCCCAGCGGGTGGTCATGTTGTCGACCCAGCGCACCGAGGTCGGCTCGACCTTGTCGTGGAGGAACTCCCGGCACAGCTCCCTGGCACGCCGGACCAGCTGGTCGTCGGTGCGTCGCCGCCGCTTCTCGGACCGCTCGAGCCGGTCGAGCATGGTCGTGACCCACTCGGCCTCCTCGGCGCGGGTGAACCGGTCGGGGATCATCACGATGACCTTGCCGTCGCGGCGGTAGGCCGACACGGTGCGCTTGCGTCGGCGGGAGCGTCGCACCTCGACCGGTGGGCCGGCCACCGTCGCGTCCACAAGATCGGGCATGGATCGAAAATAGCCCGATGCGCCGACAAGGATCGCCATTGCCGCCCAGAATCCCGCCCAGAATCCCGCCCAGAATCCCGGTCAACAATCCCGGTCGACAATCCCGGTCATCGGCTCACCAGCGAGACCACAAGCGGTCAGGGGCGGGCCCACTCCAGCAGTCGGTCCACCGGCCAGGTGTTCACGATCCGGTCCGGGTCCAGGCCGAGCTGCTCGGCACGGGCGGCACCGTAGGACAGGAAGTCCAGCTGGCCGGGCGCGTGCGCATCGCTGTCGATGGAGAACAGGCACCCGAGGTCGATGGCGCGCTGCAGGAGCTCGGTGGGCGGGTCGCGACGCTCGGGACGGGAGTTGATCTCGACGGCGGTGCCGGTCTCCCGGCATGCCTCGAAGACGGCGTCGGCATCGAACTCCGACTGCTTGCGCGTCCCGCGGTTGCCGGTGACCAGCCGCCCGGTGCAGTGGCCCAGGACGTTCGCGAACGGGTTGTGCACGGCGGCGACCATCCGTCGAGTCATCGCGGAGGCCTCCATGGCCAGCTTGGAGTGCACCGAGGCAACACGTACGTCGAGCCGCCCGAGCATCTCCTCGGTCTGGTCCAGCGAGCCGTCGTCGAGGATGTCCACCTCGATGCCCTTGAGCAGCCTGAAGCCGCTGCCGTCGTCGTCGCGCCCGGTGGCGAGGTGCTCGTTGACCGCCTCGACGACCTCGAGCTGACGGGTCAGGCGTGCCACCGAGAGTCCGTTGGCGACCGTGAGCCGGGGCGAGTGGTCGGTCAGCACGAGGTACTCGTGGCCGAGCTCCATCGCGGTGAAGGCCATCTCCTCGATGGGTGACCCACCGTCGGACCAGTCGCTGTGGGAGTGCAGGTCGCCGCGCAGCCGGCTGCGGATCGCCTCGCCGCCCTCGACGAGGGGACCCGCGGTCTCCCGCTCGAGCTTGGCCAGCCGGTCCGGCGTACGCCCCTCGACGGCCGCCTCGACCACCTCAGCGGTGGAGGCCCCGATGCCAGGGAGCTTGCGCAGG
The DNA here is from genome assembly GCA_963781335.1 of uncultured Actinomycetota bacterium. Classification (GTDB taxonomy): domain Bacteria; phylum Actinomycetota; class Actinomycetes; order Propionibacteriales; family Nocardioidaceae; genus Marmoricola. The sequence goes on from CAWAFS010000015.1 coordinate 38,595, forward strand.
GTCCCGGACCGCACCCGTTCAGCCACCTCGTCACCGAGCGGCAGGATCGTGTCGGCCGCGGCTCGGAACGCCTTGACCTTGTAGGTCTCGGCGCGGCTGCGTTCGAGGAGGAACGCGATTCTGCGCAGCGCCGCGACCGGGCCCCGGGTGTAGGCACCTGCCGCGTCGTCGGCTGTGGTCGGGTCGTCTGCTGGGCTCACGACACCATTCTGGCTGGCCCACTGTGATCCACAGCACAGGGCCGGTCGTCCACACGTTGTCCACAGGGTTATCCACAGCCGGTGCGTAACCGTCCTGACTCTCGTTCTGTACCGGCCGTTGACCCCGCCGGGTTGCCTCACTACCCTTGCCGCGCACAAGGGCCCTCGTTGAGCGCTCAGGCGTTCGCAAGGGGAAGGCAAACGCAGGAGTGGCTCACCGGGGGCCCTCTTTTCCGTTTTGCCGGATTCCCCAGACATGTCTGGTCGAAGAAGCCCCAAAAGCCGGGATGTCGGTGGAGACTGCGGGGGTGAACCTGGATCTCGACACGACGACGAGGGTGCCGGTGGGCGGTGCTCCGCGCGTGCTCGCGGGGCCCGAGAAGGTGCCCACCGGCATCAAGGGCTTCGACGAGATCACCGGAGGCGGCCTGCCGCGGGGCCGACCGACCCTGGTGACCGGGGCCGCCGGTGCGGGCAAGACCCTGTTCGGGATCGAGTTCCTGGTCCGAGGCGCCCGGGACCACGGCGAGCCGGGCGTCCTGCTGGCCTTCGAGGAGGGGCCGGGGGACCTGGCCACGAACGTGGCGTCCCTGGGCTTCGACCTCGAGCAGCTCGAGCGTGACCGCCTGCTCGCCATCGACGCGTTCCGTATCGACCCGTCGGAGATCGTCGAAACCGGCGACTTCGACCTCGAAGGCCTCTTCATCCGGCTGGCGAGCGCAGTTGAGTCAGTGGGCGCCAAGCGGGTGGTGCTCGACACCATCGAGCTGCTGTTCAGCGCGCTGCCCAACGAGGCGATCATCCGCGGCGAGCTCGGCCGGCTGTTCCGGTGGCTCAAGGACCGCGGGTTGACCGTCGTCATCACCGGCGAACGCGGGAAGCAGGGCGACCTGACCCGGTTCGGCATCGAGGAATACGTCTCCGACTGCGTGGTCACGCTGGACCACCGCGTGCACGACGAGATCTCCACCAGGCGGCTGCGCGTGGTCAAGTACCGCGGGTCGCTGCACGGCACCAACGAATACCCCTTCCTGATCACCGAGAGGGGCCTGGTGGTGGTGCCGATCACCTCGGTCGGTCTGACCTACGAGGCCTCGGACGAGCGGGTCTCGACCGGAGTGGACCGTCTGGACGAGATGCTCTCGGGTGGGGTCTACCGGGGCTCGTCGGTGATGATCAGCGGGACCGCCGGGACCGGGAAGACCAGCCTCGGCGCGATCATGGTCGACGCCGCCTGCGCTCGTGGCGAACGTGCCCTGTTCTTCTCCTTCGAGGAGTCACCGCAGCAGCTCATGCGCAACATGCGCTCGATCGGCGTGGACCTGCAGCGATGGGTGGACGCCGGGCTGCTGCAGCTCGAGGCTGTCCGGCCCACAGCGTTCGGGTACGAGGAGCACCTCGCGATGCTGCACCGTCTCCTCGACGAGTCCGAACCGCAGCTCGTGGTGCTGGACGCCGTCGCCAGCCTCACTCATGCGGGTGCCCGCAGCGAGACGACGTCGGCGATCTCGCGCGACCTGGACCTGCTCAAGGGCCGCGGGATCACCACCGTGATGACCACCCTGACGCACGGGTTGAGCCACGAGTCGAGCGAGGTGGACGTCTCCTCGTTGGTCGATACCTGGCTGCTGGTCCGCAACGACGAGAGCAATGGAGAGCGCAACCGGCTGATGTTCGTGATCAAGAGCCGCGGCTCGGCGCACTCCAACCAGGTTCGCGAGTTCGTCCTCTCGGACCACGGCGCGGACCTGCTCGACGTCTACGTGGGTCCCAACGGGGTGCTCACCGGCTCGGAGCGGGTCGAACAGGTCTCCTGGGAACAGCTGGCGCAGGCGACGCGTGCGGACGAGACCGAACGCCGCCACCAGGAGCTGGTGCAGCGGTCGGCCGCGCTCGAGGCCCAGATCGCAGCGTTGCAGGCACAGCTGACTGCCGAGACGGCCGAGTTCGAGCGGTTCGTGGCCTCCGAGGCAGAGGGCAGGGCCTCCGGCATCGCGGTCCGGGCCTCGCAGGGCCGCGAGCGATCAGGTGACCGGCCGGAAGTCACCACCCCCGGCCGGCCGTCACATGACCACTGACGAGATGGCGCCCGTGGAGCCTTCGGCGGCGGCGGGCGGCGTCCCGGAGATCTATCAGCTGCGGCTCTATGTCGCAGGGCAGTCGCCCCGCTCGGTCCGGGCCCTGGACAACCTGCGCAAGGTCTGCGACGAGCACCTCGCCGGCCGCTACCGGGTCGAGGTGATCGACCTCCTGGTGAACCCGGCCCTGGCCCGCGGCGATGAGATCGTCGCGCTGCCCACGCTGGTCCGCAGGCTCCCCGAGCCCATCCGGAAGATCATCGGTGACCTCTCCGACACCGCCCGTGTGCTCGTCGGGCTGCAGGTGCGGCCGGTGGAGGTGCGCCCGTCATGAGTACCGTCGCGGAGACGAGGTGGACGCTGACCCTTTACGTCAGCGGGGCCTCGCCCCGGTCGGCCGAGGCCATCGTCGCGATCCGGCGGATCTGTGACGAGGACCTGGCCGGTCTCGCCGACCTGAGCGTGGTCAACGCTGCCGACCACCCCGCACTGGTCAAGCGCGACCACATCCTGGCCCTGCCGACCCTGGTCAAGCGGACGCCGGGACAGCCGCGGCACCTCGTGGGCAACCTGACCGACCTGGCGCGGGTGCGCTCGGCTCTCGACCTCGGCCCGAGGATCGTCAACTGGCCGCGCGATGCGGCATCGCCTCTGGGCAAGGAAAGGACGCCATGAAGGCCCACGTTCCCTCCGAGGCAGTCGAACGGGCCGACTCGGAGGACCCGGATCTCGCGGACCTCGTCGAGCAGATCGCCTACCTCCAGGAGGCCCTGACGGCCATCAGCAACGGCGGCGTCGACGCGGTCGTGCTGGGCGCCCCCGAGAACGAGCAGGTCTACACCCTCACCAATGCGGACCGGCCCTACCGGGTGATCGTGGAGCGGATGGGGGAAGGCGCTGCGACCGTCTCCGAGCGCGGGGTCGTCCTGTTCGCGAACCCGCGACTGGCCCAGTTCATCGGCATCGAGCGCGACACCATGGTTGGCCGCGACATCACGGACTACGTCGGCCAGGAGCACCAGGCAGCTCTCCGCGAACTTCTCGAGGCCCAGGCGACGGAGACCAGGCGTACCGAGCTCACCATCGCGGCCACCGACGGGGACCACGTCCCCGTCCTCGTCGCGTCCACGGCCCTCGACCTCGAAGGCGTGGTGGTCCGGTGCCTGGTCTTCACCGACCTCACCATGCAGAAGCAGGTCGAGCGCCAGCTGGCCGAGGATGCCGCCCAGGCCGAGCGGCAGCGAGTCGCTCGCGAGGTCAACGACACCATCGTGCAGGGGCTGGTGACGGCCGAGATGGCTCTCGACCTGGAGCGCTACGCCGAGGCGAGGGCGGCGATCGCGAGCACCTCCGGCCAGGCACGGCGCTGGATCGGTGAGCTCGCCGTCGACCACCAGGTCCAGCCGGGCACCGCCGTGCGCAGGACACCAGCGCAGACTGAACCCGAGGCGCCATGACCGACGACCTCCACGTGATGGTCGTCGATGACTCCGAGGACCTGCGTCTCCTGATCGGCCTGGTGATCGACCGGTCCCCCGGCTGGCGTGTCGTCGCCACGGCGACCGAGGGGCGCCAGGCCGTCGACGTGGCCAGGGACAGTCAGCCCGATGTCGTGCTGCTCGACATCGCGATGCCGGTGATGGACGGCATGCAGGCACTCCCGCTCATTCGCGAGGCGGCGCCGGAGGCGGTGGTCGTGATGCTCTCCGGCTACCCGTTCGCGACGGCCGGGCGAGGTGCCCTCAACGCCGGTGCCCACGGCTACCTGGAGAAGGCTGACCTGGTGAACACCCTGGTCCCCCGACTGAGGTTGATCCTCGAACAGACGGGGACCAACGGTCACCGTCCGCGGGCGCTCGACTAGGCGTTGCCCCTACACGCCGCGGAACTCGGCGCTCCGCTTCTCGCGGGCAGCTGCGATGCCCTCCTGCAGGTCGGCGGTCGCGAGCGTGACCGGCTGCGCCAGCGCCTCCCACTGCACGCACGACTCGAAGTCCTGGTGGCCGCCGTCGCGGAGTGCCACCTTGGTGTAGCGGCTCGGGATCGGCGCGGTGGCGGCTATCCCGATCGCGATCTCGTCGACGCGGTCGTCGAACTCCTCCGCGGTGAACACTCGCGAGACCAGCCCCAGCTGGCGCGCCTCCTCGGCCTCCACGGTGCGCCCCGTCAGCAACAGCTCCCGCGCGTTGGCCTCCCCGACGGCGTTCGGCAGCAGGTAGGTCGCAGCCATCCCCGGGTTCATCCCCAGCTTGACGAACGGCGCACCCAGCTTGGCCCCCTCGGCCGCGTAGCGGATGTCGCACGCGAGCGCCAGGCACAGGCCGGCACCGATCGCGTGCCCGTTGACGGCGGCGATGGTGGGCACCTCCAGCTTCCTGATCGAGAGCCAGGCCCGGTAGAACGCCATCATCCGGGTGCGCAGGTGGTCGACCTCGGCCTCCGGCTCACTCGCGATCCACCCGGTGTTGCCACCCGAGCAGAAGGCCGCCCCCTCGCCCGTGACCACCACGACGCGCACCGACCGGTCGCCGGCCAGCTCGTCCACCGCCGCCACCCAGGATGCGGTCATCTCCTCCGACATGGCGTTGCGCTGGGCAGGGTTGTCGAGGACCAGTCGGACCACGCCGGAGGCCGGACGTTCCAGGCGCAGGTGCTCGAAGGGACGTCGCGGGTCCGGATCAGCTGACATGAGCGGAGATTACCGCTGCAGGACACGCCTGATGCCCGACCCCTCCCCTGCGGGGATTGAGCCTGAGCGTGGTCTAGGGTCAAACGAGGTTCGATCACGAACCCCCGGCGGGTTTCCCCGAACGCTCCCGCGGGGACGACCAGATCAACGATGAGGAGGCCGTCATGGCGGAAACCTGGAGCGGCGAGTTCTACTGCGTGAAGTGCAAGGCCAAGCGCGAGGCCTCGGGCGAGGTCAAGGTCAACGACAAGGGCACCCGGATGGCCAAGGGGGTCTGCCCGGTCTGCGGCACGAACCTGAACCGCATCCTCGGCAAGGCCTGACCCACAGCAGGTCGATCGGGCCCCTCACCAGGGCCTGTCATCAAGACGACGACGGCGGGACTCCTCCACGAGGAGTCCCGCCGTCGTCGTCCCCCAGTGTCGTCCCCCAGTGTCCCGGCTGTGGATTGCCGTTCGCGCTGGCGCTGACCCGGGCCTAGCGTCCCGGCATGGAGCCCCACGTGTCGCGAGCCCGCCTGGCTCCCGGCCTGCGGGTGGTCAGGCGGGGCCGCGACCTCGTCCAGGTCGGCCTGTACGCCGAACCGATGGTGCTCCTCCCCCGCACCGAGGACGTGGAGCTGACGCTCGCGGCTCTCGTCGAGGGCGGCCCTGTCGGCGCCGACCCGGACAACGCCTCGGTCCTCGATCATCTTGATCGCCACGGCGCTCTGGTGTGGGACCCCTTACCTCCACCAGTCCGACCGGGCGTGGCCGTCCTCGGTCGGCTGGAGATACCGGGGCTCCCCGAGCCCAGCGGGCTGCTCCAGGCCTCTGGCATCGCGGTCACGCCCTCGATCGACCGGGCCCAGATGGTCCTCGTCCTCAACGTCGGCGAGCTGGACCGGAACCGGCTCGACCCCTTGATCCGGAGCAGGACCACCCATCTCGTCGTACGCCTGGTGGACGGTGGTGCCGTGATCGGTCCGTTCGTGACACCCGGTGTGACCGCCTGCCTGCGCTGCGTCGACGCCCACCTCAGCGTGCGCGATCCCGACCACGTCGCGGTGACTGCGCGCTACATCCGGGCCACGGCCCGGTCGCGACCCGACGGGATGCCCGACCTCGACCCGGCCCTCTCCTCGTTCGCGCTTGCGTGGGCCGTGCGCGACGTGGTCGCACACGTCACCGGGCGCGAGCCCTCGACCTGGTCGCGGACGGTCCTTCTGGGCCGGTCAACGACGCAGCGCACCGAGCAGACCTGGTCACGACATCCACAGTGCGGCTGCTGCTGGCCCGTCGATGGCGAACAGGTGGCATACCCCTTCAGGTGATCGCCGGGCCCGGTTGTCCAACACATCCACTTTTCGGACGAGTCGCCTTCTAGACCACCTCGGATGATCCGCCGCATAACGACCACGGAGCGGGATTCCGCTCGTGATGCCATTCGGCGGTACGGATAATCGGCTCACGGCTCGGGCGGCCCATGTGTGTGTGTTTCTTGTTTTTTCGATGTGTGTGTTTTCTGGGGGTAGGGGTGCGCCAGTTCTCCGCGCTGATCTGCGTTGCTGTGGTGAGCGTCCTGCTGGTCCTGGTGCCGGCAGCACCCGGGACCGCTGCCTCAGTGGGCAACTCGGACCCGCAGACCGGGATGATCGTCAGCGACGACCCGGCGAACTTCACGCCCCACATCCTCGACGGCACCGTCTACTCGATCGTCCAGGTCGGCGACATGGTGGTCGTCGGCGGCAGCTTCTCCCAGGTCCGGAGCGCCACCAGCACCACGGTCCTGACCCGCAACAACCTGGTCGCGTTCAACGCAACCACCGGTGTCATCAGCAACACGTTCGTGCCCAACCCCAACAACACCGTCTACAAGGTCCAGGCGGCCGCGGATGGGGTGTCGGTCTATGCCGGTGGCCGGTTCAGCTCCGCCTTCGGGCTCTCGATGCCCAGCAGGTTGTTCAAGGCCAACGTGGCCCAGGGCACACGAGACCCGGTATTCCGGCCGGCGACGTTCACCGGCGACATCCGGGACCTCGAGGTCATCGACAACCGGCTCTGGGTGGCCGGCAAGTTCACCCACATCGGAGGAGTGGCCCAGAAGGCGCTCGGCACCATCAACGCCACCACCGGGACCAGGGACAGCTACTTCACCGGCGTCTTCGCCGGCACCCACCGCGACCCGGCCGTCTACACCGGTGACCGCACCAACGTCCTGCAGATCTCCAGCGACCCGGCCAACAACCGCCTGGTCGCAGTGGGCAACTTCACCAGCGTCAACGGCGTGACCCGCTCGCAGATCGTCCAGTTCGACCTCACCGGCACCGGCTCCTACGCCCTCGCGCCGTGGTACACGACCCTGTTCACGTCGTCGTGCTCACGCAACTTCGAGACCATCATGACCGACGTGGAGTTCTCGCCCAACGGCCAGTTCTTCGTCGTCTCGACGACTGCTGCCTGGGGCGGGATGAGCAGCGCCTACGGCGGGAACGGCTGCGACGTGGTCGCCAGGTTCGAGAGCAGCAGCACTTCCTCGCTCTCCGTGGCCACCTGGACGGCCTACACCGGAGGTGACTCGACCTGGACGGTCGAGGTCACCGACAACGTGGTGTACGCCGGCGGCCACCAGAGCTGGCAGAACAACCCGATCGGAGCCAACCGGGCTGCTCAGGGCGCGGTCTCGCGGCCCGGCATCGCCGCGCTGAACGCGGTCAACGGGATGGCGTGGTCCTGGAACCCGACCCGCACCCGAGGAGTCGGGGTCCAGGACATGCTCGCGACCAGCCAGGGTCTGTGGGTCGGCTCCGACACCGACCGCATCGGCGCCTATGAGTTCCACAGCAACATCGCCCTGATGCCCCTCGCAGGCGGCAAGACCCTGCCCGTGATGAGCAATCCGACACTGCCCGCCACGATCTACAACGTCAGCACCGCCGGCTCCCTGCTGAACAGGCGTGACTTCAACGGCACGACTTCGACTCCTCCGGTCCCAGCCACCACGACCCCGACGAACGCGCCGTCCTGGGGCACCACCGTCGGCGCGTTCATGTCCAACGGAGTGCTCTACTCCGCCGCGAGCAACGGACAGGTGACCAAGCGGACGTTCGACGGAACCGCCTACGGCGTCCCGTCGACCGTGGACACGGCGGACCAGCTGGTCGTCCAGACCGACTGGCACAACACCGACGTGCCCTCGCTCACCTCCCTGTTCTTCTACAACGGCGAGATGTACTTCACCCGCTCCGGACAGACGACCATGTTCCGGCGTGGTTTCGAGCCCGAGAGCGACATCGTCGGCCAGCAGCGGTTCACCGTGCCCGCCGTCAGCGGGATCAACTACACCACCATCCGCGGAGCGTTCGTCGCCAACGACACCTTCTACTACTCCAACACCAGCGGCCAGCTGTTCCGCGCGGACTGGTCGGGCCGCGGTCCCGTGGCCGGCACCTCCCAGCAGGTGCTGACCGCCGGCACCGGCTGGAGCTCCCGCGCGCTGTTCGCCTTCGGCGGCGTGGCCACGCCGCCGACCAACCAGGCGCCGATCGCTGATGCGACCGTGACCTGCCAGGAGCTGACCTGCACCTTCGACGGCTCGGACTCCGATGACCCCGACGGTCAGATCGACTCCTGGGCGTGGAGCTTCGGTGACCCGAACCAGAGCGGCACCGGTGAGACCACCACCCACACCTACCCCAGCCCCGGTCCACGCACCGTGACCCTGACCGTGACCGACGACGACGACGCCTCCGCCACCGTCACCCGCAGCATCAACCCGACCGGGCCAATCGAGCCACCAGCCAACCAGGCACCGGTCGCCGCCCTCTCGGTGCAGTGTGACCAGCTCGAGTGCACCTTCGACGGCACCGACTCCGAGGACCCGGACGGCACGATCGAGACCTACCTGTGGGACTTCGGCGACGGCGCGACCGACTCGGCCTCGGGAGCCAACGCCACCCACACCTACACCACCTCGGGCCCACGCACGGTGACCCTCACCGTGACCGACGACGACGACGCCTCCGACGAGGCCGAGCAGAACATCAACCCCTCCGACGTGGCCAGCCCGCTCCAGTTCGTCGGTGCCGACTCCACGGTCGGCAACCGGCAGAACCACATCGTGAGCATCCCCGGACCCGTCGAGCCCGGCGACGCCCTGGTGCTGTTCTTCTCCGCCAACACCACGAACCCCACCTACACCGGTCCGGCCGGGTGGACCGAGCTGGGCGACGCCAGCGGCGCCGGCACCACCGGCCTGGCCTACTCCAAGGTGGCCACCGCCGCCGACGCAGCCGCCGGCGCCACGGTCCAGGTCACCTCCTCCAGCTACGCCAAGTCGCAGATCACGATCACGGCCTACCGCGGCACCGACGCCACCGACCCGGTGGCCGCATCGGCCTCGGGCCAGGACGCGACCAACGGCGCACACACCTCACCCACCCTCACCGCCCCAGCCGGGAACAACTGGCTGGTCACCTACTGGGCCGACGAGTCCTCCGCCACCAGCGGATGGACCGCCCCCGCCTCCCAGACCGTGCGCAACACCCTGTCCCACTCAGGATCAGCACACATGTCCGGACTGCTCACCGACAGCAACAGCAACCTCACCGGAAACACCGGCGGCCTCACCGCCCAGGCCAACTCCCCCTCCAGCCGCGGAGTCAGCTTCAGCGTCGTCCTGACTGGTGGTGGCACCGCACCGCCGCCGACCAACCAGGCGCCGATCGCTGATGCGACCGTGACCTGCCAGGAGCTGACCTGCACCTTCGACGGCTCGGACTCCGATGACCCCGACGGTCAGATCGACTCCTGGGCGTGGAGCTTCGGTGACCCGAACCAGAGCGGCACCGGTGAGACCACCACCCACACCTACCCCAGCCCCGGTCCACGCACCGTGACCCTGACCGTGACCGACGACGACGACGCCTCCGCCACCGTCACCCGCAGCATCAACCCGACCGGGCCAATCGAGCCACCAGCCAACCAGGCACCGGTCGCCGCCCTCTCGGTGCAGTGTGACCAGCTCGAGTGCACCTTCGACGGCACCGACTCCGAGGACCCGGACGGCACGATCGAGACCTACCTGTGGGACTTCGGCGACGGCGCGACCGACTCGGCCTCGGGAGCCAACGCCACCCACACCTACACCACCTCGGGCCCACGCACGGTGACCCTCACCGTGACCGACGACGACGACGCCTCCGACGAGGCCGAGCAGAACATCAACCCCTCCGACGTGGCCAGCCCGCTCCAGTTCGTCGGTGCCGACTCCACGGTCGGCAACCGGCAGAACCACATCGTGAGCATCCCCGGACCCGTCGAGCCCGGCGACGCCCTGGTGCTGTTCTTCTCCGCCAACACCACGAACCCCACCTACACCGGTCCGGCCGGGTGGACCGAGCTGGGCGACGCCAGCGGCGCCGGCACCACCGGCCTGGCCTACTCCAAGGTGGCCACCGCCGCCGACGCAGCCGCCGGCGCCACGGTCCAGGTCACCTCCTCCAGCTACGCCAAGTCGCAGATCACGATCACGGCCTACCGCGGCACCGACGCCACCGACCCGGTGGCCGCATCGGCCTCGGGCCAGGACGCGACCAACGGCGCACACACCTCACCCACCCTCACCGCCCCAGCCGGGAACAACTGGCTGGTCACCTACTGGGCCGACGAGTCCTCCGCCACCAGCGGATGGACCGCCCCCGCCTCCCAGACCGTGCGCAACACCCTGTCCCACTCAGGATCAGGACACATGTCCGGACTGCTCACCGACAGCAACAGCAACCTCACCGGAAACACCGGCGGCCTCACCGCCCAGGCCAACTCCCCCTCCAGCCGCGGAGTCAGCTTCAGCGTCGTCCTGCACTGATCGGGTGCCGGAAATGGGTGATCCGGAGGGAGAATGCCCGGCCGTCGGGCACCATGGACGCATGACTCGCACCTGGTGCCGGGGGCTCGTGTGAGCGATCTTCCCCGCAAGGCCGCGGCCCGCACCGCGAAACTCGCTGCGCTGCCGCTGGGGTACGCCGGTCGCACCGCGCTCGGACTGGGCAGGCGGATCGGGGGCGCCTCCGCCGAGTCCGTGCTCAGCGACGTCCAGCAGCGCACCGCCGAGCAGCTCTTCCGCACCCTGGGCGAGCTCAAGGGCGGAGCGATGAAGTTCGGCCAGGCCATGTCGATCTTCGAGGCGGCGTTGCCCGACGAGCTCGCGGCGCCGTACCGCGAGAACCTGACCAAGCTGCAGGACTCCGCGCCGCCGATGCCGACCATGACCGTGCGGGAGATCCTGGCGCGCGAGCTGGGCGCCGACTGGAAGGACCACCTCGTCGAGCTGGACCCGGTTCCGGCCGCGGCCGCGTCGATCGGGCAGGTGCACCGCGGCCGGTGGGCAGACGGCCGCCAGGTGGCGGTCAAGGTGCAGTACCCCGGCGCAGCCGAGGCGCTCACCTCGGACCTGCGCCAGCTGGCGCGGGTGGTCCGCGGCCTCGGTCCGCTCGTGCCCGGGCTGGACATCAAGCCGCTGATCGCCGAGCTGCAGGCACGGACGGTCGAGGAGCTGGACTACCAGCTCGAGGCGGAGGCCCAGCGGGGGTTTGCGCTCGAGTTCCGCGACGACCCCGACATCGTGGTTCCTGACGTGGTGGCCTCGGCCGGCACGGTCCTGGTCACCGAGTGGATGCAGAGCACGAACTCCCTCGCCCACACCATCCGCGCCGGCACCCAGGCGGAGCGGGACCACTACGGCTACCACTTCCTGCGGTTCATGTTCGAGGCTCCCGGCCGCACGGGCATGCTGCACGCCGACCCGCACCCGGGGAACTTCCGCTTGCTTCCCCAGGCGGACGGCAGTCCCGGGCGACTCGGCGTGCTCGACTTCGGCGCGGTGGCCCGGCTTCCCGAGCGGGAGCTCCCTCGGTCGCTCGGAGCACTGATCCGGATCGCGACGATGGAGGACTACGAACAGCTCGTCACCGCGCTGCGCGACGAGGGCTTCATCCGCGAGCGGATCAACATCGACGCCGACCAGCTGCGCGCCTACCTCGGCCCGTTCATCGAGCCGGCGAGCGTGGAGGAGTTCCACTTCTCTCGGTCCTGGATGCAGGCGCAGTTCCGCCGCATCAACGATCCTCGCGGCGAGGCCTACCCGGTGATGCTGAGGCTGAACCTGCCGCCGGCCTACATGCTGATCCACCGGACGTTCGCCGGAGGCGTTGGTGTGCTGAGCCAGCTCGAGGCCAGGGTGCCGTTCCGTCAGGTGCTGGCGGAGTCGCTGCCCGGGTTCGCCGACTGACACAGCGCGACGTTGCCGGGCTCACCACCACTCGGAGTCGAGCTTGCTCTCCATGGCGCGCAGGTGGGTGCGGGAGCAGTCGTCGCAGTACCAGCGGGCCTTGCCGTTCTCGACAGCTGAGGTCCAGGTGATCGGCGCCGTGTCGGAGTCGACCACGGTTCCGCAGAACGAACAGGTGATCACCCGTCCACGATAGGCCGAACCGCGTGACCCGGGCATGGCTGAGCCCCGGGAACCTTCTCTGTTCCCGGGGCTCAGTTCCTGGTGGCGGTCGAGTGTCGCGGATCCGTGCCCGGCAGTCCTACAGGGCACGGGCCACGTTGAGACGCGCCTGGGCAGCTACCCGCTCGGCCCGGCGGGAGACCCGCTCGGCCCTTGCGGACAGACGCACTGCCCTGCGCTGCAGCCGACGGGCAGCAGCGGCGCGACCGGCGCGGTGGCTCTGCTCGGCCTCGACCAGGAACGCCGCGTGGTTGGCGCGGGCCAGGTCGATGGAGGCGAAGCTCATCATCGTCGTACTCCGTTCTTGAATGGTTTCTGGTCATCGGTTCATGCAGCCGTCACGGCTGCGCTGGTCGCGGGGACACACACTGCGGCGACGTCACCGCCCTGGTTCTTCCGGGGCCGACCGCGGGGCCGCTTGCGGGGGATCACCACTCCGGAGAGGAACAGCTCACCACCCCAGACGCCCCACGGCTCGCGCCGCTCGAGAGCGCCGGCGAGGCACTCGGCCCGGACCGGGCATGCCTGGCACATCGCCTTCGCAACTTCGACGTCGCTGGGCGACTCGGCGAAGTACAGCTCCGGATCCTCGCTCCGGCACGGCAATTCCGCCTCGTCGATGCCCTCCTGGTGGACAGCGCTGATGCGCATTCCGTGTCACCTCCTTGTGATCTCTGTCCTGGTTCAAAGTCGTTGGGGAACTTCTCGGGGAAACACAAAGGCCGCGGATCCCTTGTCGGGTGTCCGCGGCCTGGAGGCTGACGTGTGAGCGAAATGGGCTCAGGTGATCAGATGTCTCCAGGGGCGGTGACCCGTGGCCATGCCGGCGTCGCCAGCGGCCAAGAGGATGTCCTTGTAGGTGACCTGGGTGTGCTCGTCCACGCGGCGGAAGCCGATCTGCGGGCAGAGTCCTCCCCGGGCACCACTGAGGGTGGGCGCGACGAAGGCAGACCGCTGCGCGGCCGCGTTGGCGTTGATGTTCATCTCCATGTCGCACCTCCTTCGTGACTGCCGGGACCCCAAGGGCCTGCTGGGCGAATGAGAAGCACGCTACGCCGGTGCCGAACAGCCGCGCAAATGATTTTCCGCAGATTTCTTTGAAAGGGCGCAAACTCGCCTGTGCGAGGCAGGTTGACGCCGCTGCGCAAGCCCGCCGCGGGCTAGATCACTGGAGGAGGGCGAGCAGCTCGTCGGCGTAGCGGTCCAGCTTGGTCTTGCCGATGCCGCTGATCGACTGCAGGCCCCGCCTGTCGGTGGGCTTGACCTCCGCGAGCGCCTCGAGGGTGGCGTCGGAGAACACCACGAACGCCGGAACGCTCTGCGCGTCTGCCTGCTCCTTGCGCCAGGTGCGCAGCAGCTCGAACAGCTCCTCGTCGTAGGGCACCGGACAGTCCTGGCAGTAGCCGCGATTGCGTTCACGCGAGCTCGCGAGTGGCTTCTGGCACTGCTTGCACACCGCTGCCTTCTTGCCCCTGCGACGAGCACCACGTGCAGGTCCCGCGGCATCGGCCCGATCAGTGGCCGACTCCGGACGCAGCCCGGCGAGGAACCGGGACGGCCTGCGGCGGGCCTGCCCGCCGGGGTTGCGGGCGAGTGACCACGAGACCCACAGGTGCTCGCGCGCGCGGGTCACGCCGACGTAGAGCAGCCGACGCTCCTCCTCGACCGCGGCAGGGGTGTCGGCGTAGGTGATCGGCATCGAGCCCTCCTGCATGCCACACAGGAAGACCGCGTCCCACTCGAGGCCCTTGGCCGCGTGCAGGGTGGCCAGCGTGACGCCCTCCGCGACCGGCGCGTGCTGCTCGTGCGCTCGGCGGTCGAGCTCGGCGACGAAGCCGGCCAGGCTGGGCTCGGGATCGGCAGCCGTCCCCGCAGTGCTCTGGGCAGCCGCGTAGGTCGTGGCCTGGGAGACCAGTGCCTGAAGCGACTCCCACCGGTCGCGTGCCTGGCCACGGACGGTGGGCGCGTCGGCGGACCACCCCATGCCGGTGAGCACGGCCCGGACCTGGTCGACCACCTCGTCCGAGTCCTCGGCTCCCGCGCGCAGCTGGCCGCGCATCAGGGCCAGGGCCTGTCGCACCTCCTGGCGCTCGAAGAACCGGGCCGCGCCACGCACGACGTAGGCGAGGCCGCGAGCGGTGAGTGCCTCCTCAAAGGCCTCGGACTGCGCATTGATCCGGAAGAGCACGGCCATCTCGCGCAGTGGCACCCCTTGCCGGTGCAGCTGGTTGACCTGCTCCGCCACGGCCTCCGCCTCGGCGACCTCGTCGGGGGCCTCGCGCCAGGTGACCTGCGCCCCGGCGTCCCGCTGGGAACGCAACAGCACGCTCGTGGTGGTGGACCCCTTCAACAGCGTGTTGGCTGCTTCGATCACCTGCGGAGTGGAGCGATAGTTGCGGACGAGCTCGATGCTCGCGGTGCCGGCAAACTTCGCCGGGAACTCGCTCAGGTAGGAGGCCCGGGCTCCGGCGAAGGAGTAGATCGTCTGGGCAGGGTCGCCGACCACACAGATCTCGTCGCGGCCACCGAGCCACAGGTCGAGCAGCGCCGACTGGATCGGGCTGACGTCCTGGAACTCGTCGACCGTGAACCACTTGTACTGGCGACGCACCTCGGCGGCGACCCGCTCGTCCTCGCTGAGCAGTGCGGCACCGATCAGCAGGACGTCCTCCATGTCCATCCGCCCCTGGTCCCGCTTGAGCTCCTCATAGCTGCCGAAGACGCGCGCGACCGTCGCCGCGTCGAGACCACTGACCTCACGACCCCGCCCCGGTGCGACGCGCTCGTAGTCGTCGGGCCTGACGTTGCTCACCTTGGCCCACTCGATCTCGCTGGCCAGGTCTCGCAGCGTCGCCTGGTTGACCTCGACCCGGTTGCGACGCGCAGCGCCGGCCACGATCGGGATCTTGGAGGCGGTCAGCTCGGGCGGCTGGCCGCCGTAGACCTTGGGCCAGAAGTAGCGCACCTGGCGCAGCGCCGCGGAGTGGAAGGTGCGGGCCTGCACGGCGGAGGCACCCATCGACCGCAGGCGGGTGCGCATCTCCCCCGCCGCCCGGGTGGTGAATGTCACGGCCAGCACTTCCATCGGGTTGTAGACCCCCGAGGCCACCCCGTAGGCGATCCGGTGCGTGATGGCACGGGTCTTCCCGGTGCCGGCACCCGCCAGCACGCGGACGGGTCCACGGAGGGCCAGGGCGACCTCGCGCTGCTCCGGGTCGAGAGCGTTCAGCAGCTCGTCGGGGTGCATCGGAAATGTTCTCCGTCCCTTGTGCGTTGGACCGAAGACGAGCGTAGACGCGAGAGAGGACACTCAGTGACACAGGAGTCCACAGTGGTGGAAACCAAGACCAGCTTCACGATGTACACCACCCCCTGGTGCGGGTACTGCCACCGGCTGAAGAGCCAGCTGGACCGGGAGGGCATCGTCTACGACGTCGTCGACATCGAGCAGGACCCCACAGCGGTCCAGATCGTGATGTCGGCCAACAACGGCAACCAGACCGTGCCGACGCTGGTGTTCAGCGACGGCACCGCCCACACCAACCCTTCGATGGCGCAGGTCAAGGGCAAGCTCGCCACCCTCTGAGCGGTGCTCAGGACCAGGCGAGCGCCGGAGGCCGCAGTCGCGCACAGCGAGGCATCCCGTGCTCGTCGGTCAGATCGACACGAGCGGTGACGGTGGGGCCGCCGAGGTCGGGTACGTCGAGCAGCATCAGCTTCGCACGGCGGAACATCGTGAAGGTCCCGTCCCGGAGCTCACCCCAGGTGAGGTAGACGAACCGCTCGCCCCGTTTGCCCTGGACCGCGGGTCCCCGGAAGTCGGGGGCCCCGTCGCGATCGACGACCTCGATGTCGAGATCCCACCTGGCCGAGGCGGCGTCAGCGGGCACCAGCTCGGCGGGCTCGCGACGGATCTGGGTCCCCACATGGATGTCCCGGTAGGGGCCGCAGTCGCGTCCCGGGAGGTTCCACCCCTCGATCACGAGTCGCATCGCGCACTCACCAACGCCCGGGGAGTGGTCCGCCGTACCAGCTCTCGATGAGGGAGCGGGAGATCGAGACTCCGCCGGGCAGCACCAGGCGACCCGACTCGGCCTCGGTGCGCATCTCCTCGCGGGTGAACCACTGCGCGGCCTCGATCTCGGAGCCGTCGACGTCGATGTCGGTCTGGGTCGCGCGAGCGGTGAACCCGACCATCAGGCTCGCCGGCAGCGGCCACGGCTGGCTGTCGAAGTAGGTGACCTCGCCCACGACGACGCCGGTCTCCTCCTGCACCTCGCGGCGCACGGCGTCCTCCATCGTCTCGCCCGGCTCGACGAAACCGGCCAGCGTGGAGTAACGACCCTCGGGCCAGGCGGGGCTGCGCCCGAGCAGGGCCCGCTCGCCGGGGGCACCGGGCTCGCCGTCGGTGACCACCATGATCACGGCGGGGTCCGAGCGGGGGAACTGGTCCTTGCCGCAGTCGGTGCACCGGAGCACGTGCCCGGCCTGGTGCGACTCGAGACGCCCACCGCACCGGGGACAGTGTCGCGTCGACCAGTGCCACTCGGCCATGCCGATCGCGTGCAGGACCAGGGGCGCGTCCACCAGGTCCTGGTCGGCGAGGGACTGCACGATGGCGCGGAGCACCACCCACTCGTCGCGGTTGCCGGGCGCCTCGGACGGGTCGACGATGACCGCGAAGTGCTGCACGCCGTCACGTTCCCCGAGGAGCACACGCAGCCCGTCAGGCGCCTCGCCGGGTGAGACCCAGGAGATCCGACCGTCGACCGGCCGCAGGCGGGCACCGGCGATCACCAGCACGCGTGTTGCCTGATCCGCCCACCGCTCGTCGAGCCACGCCCGGTCGGTGCGGTTCAGACCGTGCCGGTCGTGCGCGTGCTGGGAGAGCGCGACGTGCGGGAGCAACCCGGACCGCCGGTCGTTCAACGTGCCTCCTCCGGCGCCGTCTCGAGCCAGGCCGTGAAGGCCCGGTTGTCGTAGGGCCGGCCGAGGAAGTCCTCGACCAGGTCTGCAGCATCCCGGGAGCCGCCCGCGGCCAGCACTGTGTCGCGGTAGCGGTGCGCCACCTCTGGGGCGAACAGGTTGTCGGGGTCGAACGCGGAGAACATGTCCTTCGCGATCACCAGGCTCCACATGTAGGTGTAGTACGCCGAGGTGTAGCCCTCGAGGTGTCCGAACCCGGTGTGGAAGTGGGTGTCCGGCAGCAGGGAGACGAGGCTGTAGCGCAACATCTGGTCCTGCAGCCCGGCGGTCAGGTCGGCGGGCCGCGCCTGGTGGAACCAGTAGGAGATCGCGGCGTACGCCATCTGGGTGCGGGCCAGGAAGGCCTTGCCGAACTCCTCGGCGGCACGCATCCGGACCACCAGGTCCTCCGGGATCGGGGTGCCCTCGGCGTCGGTCGCGAAGCCGCGCAGCACTCCGGGGTCCCAGGCCCACTCCTCGAGCATCTGCGAGGGAGCCTCCACGAAGTCCCACTCCGTGGCGACGCCGGAGAAGCGCACCCACTCGTGGCGTCCAGCGAGGACGTGGTGCATCAGGTGGCCGAACTCGTGGAAGAGCGTCACCACGTGGTCAAGGTCCATCAGCCCGCGCGAGAAGTTGCAGACCAGCACTCCTTCCGGCAGCTGACGACCCAGGACGCCGGGCACCAGGGTGAACTGGGCGGCGTGGTTGTACTTGCGGGCTCGCGGGTGCAGGTCGAGGTGGATCCGACCGATCCGCTGCCGGTTCTCCCCCAGCGCCACGTCGTAGGACACCACCTCGTCGTGCCAGGTCGGAGTGTGCACTGGCGTGTAGACCAGACCGAAGAGGCGGCCCGTCACGTCGAGCAGACCCTGGCGGACCTTGCGGGCGTCGAAGTAGCGGCGGACCTCTTGTGAGTCGACGCCGTAGCGGTCGCGCTTGAGCGCCTCGACGTGGTGGCGCCAGTTGGAGAAGTCGATGACGTCCTCGCCCTCGGCGGCCGCATGGACGAGCAGCTCCTCGATCTCGGCACGTCCGGCGGCGTCGGAGGCCTTGGTGATCTCGTCGATGAACTCGGGGATCCTCGGACCCTCACCGATCATCTTGACCTCGGCGTCATAGCTCGGCCAGTCGGCGTAGCCCAGCAGGTGTGCCGTCTCCTCGCGCACCTGCAGGAGCTCGGCCAGCACCGGCTCGTTCTCCGGCCAGGCGAGGTTGAGGAACGAGCGCGCGACCATCCGGCGCATCTCGGGATCGCGGGCATGGGTCAGGAACGGAAGGGTGTCGGGGTAGTCCGTGCTGATCTCGACCTGCCCGTCGGCGTCCACCGGGTGCTCGGCCACATAGTCGGCGGGCAGCCCGGACAGGGAGGCTGCCGGGAGGGCGGTGGTCTGCCGTCCGTCGCGGATACCGCGTGAGAACGTCTGCGACAGCTGGCTCTCCCGCCGGTTCAGGTCCCGCAGGCGCTCGCGGGTCTCGTGGTCGCGGTCGACCCCCGCGCGCCGGAAGGCGAGCAGGGTGTCCTCGAGCATCCGTGCTGCGCCGGCGCCCAGCGCCATCCCCTCCAGCGAGGACATCTGGGCGAAGACCTCGGCGTCGAGGTAGAGATCGGTCCGGAACCTCCGGGCCTCGATCTCGTAGGCCTCGGCGGCCTCCATCACCGCAGCGTCGGGGTGTACGACGCTCATCAGCGAGCTCACCGCGAACACGCCGGAGAGCGCGATCTGCACGTCGTTCCACACCTGCAGGATCGAGCCGTCCCCGGGGGACATGCTCTTCAGGGCAGCCACGTCGTTGCCCGCGTCGCTCAGCCCGGTTGCACCCCGGCCGTTCACCCACGACAGCCAGGCCCCGGACGCGGCCGGCAGGGTCAGCGGTTCGAGCGGGGTGCAGGGGTCCATGCTCGCGAGATTAGTCCTAGGGTGTTGCCACATGAGTACCCACATCGGCGCCGAGCCCGGCCAGATCGCACCCACGGTGCTCCTCCCCGGGGACCCGTTGCGGGCGAAGTGGATCGCAGAGACGTTCCTCGACGACGCGACCTGCTACAGCGAGGTCCGCGGCATGTACGGCTTCACCGGCACCTGGCACGGCGAGCAGGTCTCCGTGCAGGGCTCCGGAATGGGCCAGCCGTCGATGTCGATCTACGTCAACGAGCTGTTCCAGGACTACGACGTACGCCGCGTCATCCGGGTCGGCTCGTGTGGGGCACTCACCGAGAAGCTCGCCGTCCGGGACCTGGTGATCGCCGCGGGCGCGTGCACGGACTCCTCGGTGAACCGGCTCCGGTTCCATGGTCTCGACTACGCGGCCATCGCCGACTTCGGCCTGCTGCATGCCGCCCACGCCGCTGCCACCGAGCGCGAGGACGTCACGGCGCACGTCGGGCTGATCTTCTCGAGCGACTCGTTCTACTCGCCGCGGCCGGAGCTGACGAAGCCGCTGGTCGAGCACGGAGTGCTCGCGGTGGAGATGGAGGCCTGCGCGCTCTACACGCTGGCGGCCTCCTACGACCGCCAGGCGCTGACGATCTGCACCGTGAGCGACCACATCGTCACGGGCGAGGAGACCACGTCACAGGAGCGCGAGCAGACCTTCGAGCCGATGGTCGACATCGCCCTGTCCGCGGCGCTCGCCGTCTCCTGAGCGCGTCAGGCGTCAACCGTCTCGGCGCTCTGCAGGACGCCGGGCCCCGGCCCGGCCTCGCGGGCAGGCTGGTTGGAGACGTGCTCGGCGTGGGCCTGCGAGGGCATCCGGACACAGCCGATGGTGTCCTTGCGGATCACACAGAGATCGCCGTTGGTCTCGAGCACCGCGATGGCCTGGGCGTCGCAGGTCAGCACGCGACCGGTGATCCAGTCGCCGCCGATGTGCATCCGGACGGTCATCTCCTCCTCCATCGCGCGATCGAGCGCCTGCCCGATCGTCAGCAACATCGTGGATCCGAACACTGTGCCCCCCTCGAGCCGCCCCGCGCAGCGCCTACGGAGAGTATTGCTGGTATTTCATGTGATTTGCACGGTATACGGAGATAACACCCGTTACCGGGCTGCACCGAGATCGACATCCGGGAGCAGGATCCGCTCCAGGGCTTGACGATCGGCCAGGTCCGCCACCTCGACCGTCTCCCCGGAGCGCACGTAGTGGAACGCTGCTCGCACCGACGCGGGCGGCACCCCCATCAGCTCGGCCCAGGCCAGGCGGTAGATCGAGAGCTGGAGAGGGTCAGCGGACTGGGTCCTGCTGGTCTTCCAGTCCACCACCAGCCAGCCGCCGTCCGGCTCGGCGTAGACGGCGTCGATGCGGCCGCGCACGACCTGGCCGGCCAGTACGAGGGCGAATGGCGGCTCGACGGCGGCGGGCACGCGCTCGGCGAACGGACCTGATTCGAACGTGGCGATCAGCTCCTGCAACTCGTCCTCGTCGTCGATGCCGAGGTCGCCGCGGCCCGGCAGATCGTCGGGATCGAGCAGCGACTGCTGGCCGAAACGGGCCTCCACCCACGTGTGGAACCGGGTGCCGAAGCGTGCGGCGGGCGAGGGTTGACGCGGCATCGGCCGCGCCAGCTCGCTGGCGAACTGCTCGGGGTCGTCGCGCAACCGCGCCATCGCCGTCGCCGACAGGCTCGTCGGCATCGGGACCTCGACCACGCCGGAGCGGTCGGCACGGGCCTCGAGCAGGAGTCGCTCGAGCTCCTCGTCCCACTGGGCGAACGTGGAGCTCTCGACGAGATCCAGCTCCTCGACGCCCGAGCCGTCCTCGCGCACCATGGCCTCACGGACCATCGCCGCCGAGACCAGCCGGCGCTCGTGCTCCTCGGTGCGTGCCGGCGTCGGCCAGGGCGAGGACGGCGGGTTCTCCTGCAGCGGGTTGGGGGTTCCCTCCTCCGGCGGGGGCGGCCAGGCGTCCGGCTCCACTCCCCAGCCGGCGAGCGCCTCGCGCACCGTCTCCAGGTAGGGCGAGGGGGCGAGCGGCTTCTGCCTGGTGGGACTCCACTGGTAGGCCGAGACCCACAGCTCGTGCTTGGCCCGGGTGAACGCCACGTAGCCCAGCCGCAGCTCCTCCAGGCCCTGGTGTGCCTTGGCAGCAGCCTTGAGCTCGTCGATGGCGGGCTTGTCGTAGCCACGAAGCTGGGGCACGTCGGCGGCGTCACCCCTCAACGGCGCGGGCAGCACTCTGGACACTGTCGTCCACTGGCTCCGAGCGGTGGTGACCGGGAACTTCTCGGCGCACACGCCGACCAGGAACACCGAGGACCACTCCAGGCCCTTGGCCCGGTGGACGGTGAGCAGCTTGACCGAGTCGGCCTCCGAGGGAGTGGCCTGGTCGAGGCCGCTGCCCATCTCGTCCTCCGCGTCCAGCCAGGCCAGCAGCGAGGCCAGGGTCACGCGCCCGTCGATCGCCTGGAAGTCGGCGACCGCCTTGACGAACAGGTCGAGGTTGTCGCGTCGGGCGGCCGCGGCCAGCGACACCGACGACGCCAGCTCGACATCGATGCCCGTGACGTCGATGATGCGTCGGACCAGGTCGAGCAGCGGCTCTCCGGCGTGGGTGCGCAGCTGGCGCAGCTCCTCGGAGAGCAACGCGAACCGGGTGCGGGCCTCCTCGGAGTAGGGCAGGTCACCGGGATCCGCGAGCGCGTCGTTGATCGACAACACCTCGGTCGGGTCGGCCCCCTCCACGGCTCGCTGGAGCTCGTCGGCGACCGAGATGCCGTCCTCGCGCAGCTTCAGCCCGGTCAGGGCGCGAGCCCGCTTGCCCAGCAGGGCGAGATCGCGCGGGCCGATGGCCCACCGGGGACCGTTGAGCAGGTTGAGCAGGTCGGCGTTGGCGGTCAGGTCCTGCAGCAGCGCGAGCGTGGAGACGACCTCGGAGACCTCGGGGAGCCGCATCAGACCCTTGAGACCGACGATCTCGACCGGGATCTCCTGCGAGGTCAGCGCGTCGAAGACGTCGGCGGCGTGGTTGTTGTCGCGGGTGAGCACGCCGACCTCGCTCCACCGTGGCTCGGCCATGGCGGCGTGGCTGCTCAGCACCTGGCCGGCCAGCCAGTCGAGCTCGTCGTGGTAGGTCTCGTGCACGATCGCGTGCACCGCTCCCTCGGCAGCTCCTGCCTTCGCCAGCAGCGGCCGGACCTGGTCGAACCCGGCGTAGAGCGGCCGGGCCAGCGCGTTGGCGACGTCGAGGATGCGGGAGTCCGAGCGCCGGTTCACCGTGAGGGAGTACGACGGCACCGCGGTGCCGTCCGCGGAGGGGAAGAACGACCCGAAGTTGAGGATGTTGGACACCGACGCCCCCCGCCAGCCGTAGATCGCCTGGTTGGGATCGCCAACCGCCGTCACCGCATGTCCTCGGCCGGTCGCCTGGTCGCGCCCCGAGAAGAGCGAGCTGAGCAGCTGGGCCTGGGCCACCGAGGTGTCCTGGTACTCGTCGAGCAGCACCACGCGGTACTTGGCACGCTCGAGCCGCCCGACCTCCGGCTGGGTCCGCGCGAGCTCGGCCGCCAGCGCGATCTGGTCGGAGAAGTCCATCAGGCCGAACTGCGCCTTGAGCGCGCGATAGCCCCCGACCAGGTCGAGCACCTCTTCGCGCTCGGCCATCTTCGCGATCGCCTTGGCGATGTCGGCCTTGGCCCGCGAGGTGACCAGTGCGGCCTCGAACTCGGGCCGCGCGGCCGCGTGGAAGGCTCGCACCTGGTCGACGGTGACGAGGTGCTCGTTGAGCTCGGCGTCGAGACCGAGCAGGTAGTCGATGGCGGTCTTCGGGTGCTCGCTGAGCAGCTCCACGGCCCCCGTGTGGCGCTCGATCGCGCGTGCGGCCACCTGGTAGCGGGAGGCGTCGGCCATCACCCGGGTGTCCGGCTCGTGGCCGATGCGCAGTCCGTGCTCGGTGAGCAGGGCCGCGGCGTAGGCGTTGTAGGTCACCACCATCGGCTCGACCCGCTCGGGAAGCTCGTCGGAGGGCTGCCCCGCGCTGCCCTCGTCGAGTCCTGCCGCGACCAGGGCCTCACGAACCCGGGAGGCGAGCTCGGCGGTCGCCTTGGTGGTGAAGGTGAGCCCGAGCACCTGGTCGGCCTGCACCTGACCGGTCGCGACGAGGTAGACGACGCGCGCGGCCATCACCGAGGTCTTGCCCGATCCCGCACCGGCGATCACCACGGCGGGCTCGAGCGGGGCGCTGATCGCGGTCCACTGCTGCTCGCTCACCCGGTAGGAGGTGCCCATCAGCTGCTGGAGGTCAGCGGGGCTGTCCAGGCGGATCCGGGTGGCCCCGCTGTTGACGAGCCCGCCGCTCACGACAGCACCGACCCGGCGACCTGGGCGGGGCAGAAGGTCGCGAACTGGCACCGCTCGCAGCGGGACCGCTCGGGCCGGGCGGGGAACTCCTCGAGGCGCAGCGCGGTGGCTGCCCGGATCAGCTGACGCTCCACGGGACGCAGTCCCTCGTCATCGGGCACCTGCGGCTTCTGCTCCTGCACCTTGAGCTCACCCTTGACGTCCTTGCGCAGCTGCCACAGCTCGGCGCCACCGGAGGTCGCGTCCGCCACGAGGTCCTCCACCCCGCCGTGGTCCACGGCGTGCTGGTAGAGGCCGAGCTGGGGGTTCTCCTCGATCCTGCCCGGCGGGTACTTTCCCGTCTTGAGGTCCACCACCACGACCCGCCCGGCGTCGTCGATCTCGAGCCGGTCGGCGTACCCCCGCAGGACGACGCGCTGGCCGTCAGGCAGCGTGACCTCGGCCCGCATGTCCTGCTCGGTGGCCAGCACGGTGCGTGCGCCCGGCCGGCTGTGCCAGGTGACGAACCGGGTGAGGGCCTTGCGCACCTCCTCGTGCTCGCGTCCGCGGGACCACGGCGTGCGGAAGCCGAGCTGGTCCCAGACGTCGTCGACGAGCACCATCAGCTCGTCCACCGCTCCGGGTCCGGCGCCCAGCTCACCCTTGGCGACCCGGTCGGCGATCGCGTGCACCAGGTTGCCGAACCCCTGAGCCTGGCTGGACCTTGCTGCGCCGCCGGCCTCACGCTCGAGGAACCACTTGGCCGGGCACTCGACCAGACCGGCCAGGGCGCTGGCCGACAGCTCGAGGGGCGCGTCGGCCGGGCGCACCGGCTGGTCGGCGTGGCTCAGGTCGCGGGTGCCCCACCAGGTGGCCGGGTCTGCGGCCGGCACCAGGGCGCGGCCGTCGGGGCGACGCTCGGCGGCCAGGCGGGCCAGGCGTTGCACCGCTGCCTGGCGCACCGAGGAGCTGGAGCCCGGGTCGGACGCCGTGCGCCGCAGCTCGCTGACCAGCCCCAGCAGGGAGAGCGGGCGCGGTGGCCGCCCCTGCTCGTGACGCACGTCGATGCCCAGCTCGCGCAGGAAGCGGGAGGGCTGCTCGCCCTCGTCGTCGGGAGAGGCCACCGCCGTGACGACCAGGCGCTCGCGGGCGCGCGTGCAGGCGACGTAGAAGAGCCGCCGTTCCTCGGCGAGCAGCTCGCGGGTGGTGGTCTCGGGCTGGATCACCGGCACGGCGTACTTCTCCGCGCCGATGCGGTCGGCCTGCAGCAGGCTCGTGCGTCGTCTCAGGTCGGGCCAGGCCGTCTCCTGCACGTGCGCGACCACCACCACCCGCCACTCGAGCCCCTTGGAACGGTGCGCGGTGAGCAGCCGCACCGACTCGCCGTGGATGCCGCGATCGGCGAGGGTGTCGGCCGGGATCTCCTGCGCCTCGAGGGTCTCGAGGAACTCGCCGACCGGCTTGTGGCCGACCTGCTCCTCCGCCCTGGCGGCTGTCTCGAACAGCGCGCAGATGGCGTCGAGGTCGCGGTTGGCCAACCGTGCGGTGGCGCCTCCGCGGCGGGTCCGGGTGCGCAGGTGCTCGGGCCAGCTGGTGCCGGCCCACAGGGTCCACAGCACCTCCTCGACCGTGCTCCCGCCGTCCAGGATCGTGCGGGCCGTGTGCAGCAGCCCGGAGAGCGCCGCCACCCGCTTCACGACCGAGTCGGCTGCGTCGGCTCCCGCGAGGAGCTGACCTCCTCCCAGCACCGCCTCTCGCAGCAGCTGGGGCGAGGGCCGCGGAGACCGTCCCTCCGCCAGGGCCAGGCGCTTGTCGCGTTCGCGCAGGGCGCGCGACAGCGCTCGCACGTCCGTGGCATCGAGCCCGACCATCGGCGAGACCAGCAAGCCCTCGGCCGCGACCGGGTCGAGGTGGTCAGGATGGTCCGGGTCGTCGTTGTCGAGGTTCACCACGGCGCGGAGGGCGTCGAGCAGTGGCCGGACCGCCGGCTCACGCACGAGCGGGGTCTCGTCGCTGGCCACCTCGACCGGCACGCCTGCGCCGGCCAGCCCGCGCCGGAGCACCGGGATGGAGGCGCGTCCGGACCGGACCAGCACCGCCATCTGGGACCACGGAACTCCGTCCTCGAGGTGGGCGCGGCGCAACAGGTCGGCCACCCGCTCGACCTCGGCCCGCTCCGTGTCGTAGGTGATCACCTCGACCCGGTCGCGCCCGCCGGTCACCGCTGACTCCGGGTGGGTGAACGACGCCCGGGCGCTGCCATCGATGCTTCCGGTCAACGGGATCCGGGCGGCCACCCGTTGGCTGGCGACGAGCACCCGCGGCCCGAAGCGACGGACGCGGGACAGCGCGAGAACGTCCCCCGGCCGCCCGTCTCCGTGCCGGAACTGGTCGGGGAAGTCCAGGATGCCGCGCACCTCGGCACCCCGGAACGCGTAGATGGACTGGTGCGGGTCGCCCACCACGGTCAGGTTGGCGCCGGCGCCGGCCAGCGCGCGGAGCAGTCGGACCTGACCGGGGTCGGTGTCCTGGTACTCGTCGACGAAGACGTGGGCGAGCTGGGTGCGCAGCTCGGCCTGGTGGTCGACTGCCTCGATGACGGCGCGCCGGATCAGGTCGGCGTAGTCCGTGGCGCTCTGGTCGTCGAGGTTCTGGAGGTACTGCTCGAGGAACCATCCAGCGGCGACGAACTCGGGCAGGTCGTGCTCCGAGCCCAGGCGACGCAGCGCGTCCGGCTCGAGCCCCTTCTCCCGCGCGCGGCCCAGCACGGCGGCGACCTCATGGGCGAAGCCCCGGGTCCGGGAGGCCCGCTCGAGCGACTCCGGCCACCGGACCGCCTCCGGGCTGTGGTCCATCAGCTGACGAAGCACGACGTCCTGCTCCGGCGCGCTGAGCAGGCGCAGCGGCCCCGCGTAGAGATCGGGCGGTGAGTACTTCCGGATCAGCCCGTAGGCGAAGGAGTGGAAGGTCGAGCACATCGTCGTCGAGGTGGTCCGTCCCAGACGCGCGGCGACCCGGTCACGGAGCTGCTCGGCCGCCTTGCGGCTGAAGGTCAGCGCGAGGACCGACTCGGGGGCGGCACCGCGGTTCTCGATGCGGTCGACGATCGCCTCCACCAGGGTGGTCGTCTTGCCCGTGCCCGGCCCGGCGAGCACCAGCAGCGGGCCTCCCGCGTGGTCCACCACGGCCTGCTGCGCCTCGTCCAGCAGCGGGGCCGGCACAGGACCCGGAGACGGCCGGACCAGCGCATGGGCCGGCCCGTTCGTTCCGTGTCTCATGCCGACAGCCAAACATCCTGCGCCGACACCCCGGAACGGCAGGTCCCATCGGCAGCTCGGCTCAGGGCTGCCAGAACGCGGCCGCCATGTGCACCCGGCCCGACGGGCGCAGGGGTGTCCCCTCGTCGAGGTGGTGGGCCAGGGCCTCGTCGTCGTGGCAGGAGGGCAACGACCCGTCCGCACGTACGACGCGCCACCACGGAACCGGTCCGCCGAACTGGGACATCACCCGGCCCACGTTGCGCGGCCCCCCCGACCCGACGTGCCCGGCGATGGCGCCGTAGGTGCAGACCCGTCCGGCCGGGATCCGCTCGACGACCACCAGCACCGCCTCGACGTACTCCTCCGGATCCACGCCGTCCATGGTGACAGAACCATTCCGCCGACCCGTCGCATCTGAAACTTTCAGATGCGACGGGTCGGCGGTGTGGGAGGGAAAGGACGACGCCCCACCCGCTCCGTGTGGAGTGGATGGGGCGTCGCTTGGTGCTCCCGCGGCGTACCCGTCAGAGGATGGGGTCGAACGGCTCGGTGCCGTTGACCAGGGTCAGGCCGGAGATGCCGGAGTTGGCCTGGGCGAAGGCGAGCTCCCTGGCCAGGTCACCGATGTTGTTCGAGGCCGGGAGCGGTGCGAGGCCCAGCGTCGAGAGGGTGCCGACGGCCTTGCCGCCCGCGGACAGGAAGCCCGAGCCCGAGTCACCCGGGATGCCTGGGGTCACGGTGTAGAGGGGGTGGGTCCAGCCGCCGTCGGCGGCGTCGTCGCCCAGGCTGATGCCGGTGTGCGGGGACAGCGGCTCGACGCCGGCCCGGAGGCTGGAGTTGCCGTAGGTCCACACCCGGTCGCCGGCCTTGGTGCCGTCGGTGTCGATGCCGGTGGGGCCGCCCCAGAAGGGAACCGAGGGGTTCACCTTCGAGACGTCGGCAGCGTCGACCTTGACCAGCGCGAAGTCGTTGTAGGCGCAGGTGTTGGCGTCAGTGGTCCCGATCTGGTTCTCGGTGATCCACGAGCTGTAGGCGAGCGTGCCGTGACCGACGGGGGTGCCCTCGGAGGCCAGGTTGCCGTCGTTGGTGAAGGTGACCCGGGTGCCCAGCGGCACCGAGGCCTGGTCGCAGCCGTTGGTGTCGGTGGCCGCGCCCTTGCCGGCGCAGTGCGCGGCGTAGCCGACGTAGACACTGCCGGAGGCGTCGGTGAACACGAAGTTGCCGGTGCACTGGGCGCCGTCGGTGTACATCATCGTTCCGGGGTGGATCGGGGCCGTGTCGGCCGGCGCCCAGGAAGGCGCCGCCTCCGCGGCGGTCGTGGAGGTGGCAAGGCTCGCAGCAGCGAGCACCGCAGAGGCCGCGGTTGCGAGGAGAGTGCGGGACAGACGCATGAAGAGATGCCTTCCGGGTCAGGTCGAGTGAGCGTTGTGAGTGCTCAACGCGCCCGACCCGTCCGGGTTACGCCCCGGACCCGCGTCTCTCTCCTAGTACGACGGCTGCGACGGGTCGACCTGGTTGACCCAGGCCACCACTCCTCCGCCCACGTGCACGGCGTCGGAGTAGCCGGCGCCCTTGAGCACGGCCAGCGCCTCGGCCGACCGCACACCGGACTTGCAGTGCAGCACGACCGGCGTGTCCTGGGGCAGCTGCTCGAAGGCACTTCCGTTGAGGAACTCACCCTTGGGGATCAGCACCGAGCCCGGGATCTTGTTGATCTCGTACTCGTTCTGCTCGCGCACGTCGACCAGGACGAAGTCCCGGCTGCCCTCGTCACGCTCCTTGAGCATGTGCTCCAGCGTGGTCACCGAGATCGTGGAGCCGGCCGCAGCCTCGTTGGCCTCCTCGGAGACGGCGCCGCAGAAGGCCTCGTAGTCGATCAGCTCGGTGACGGTCGCGTTCTCACCGCACAGAGCGCAGTTGGGGTCCTTGCGCACCTTCAGCGTGCGCCACTCGAGCTCGAGGGCGTCATAGATCACCAGCTTGCCGACGGCGGGGTCGCCGATGCCGGCCAGCAGCTTGATCGCCTCGTTCACCTGGATCGAGCCGATGGCGGCGCAGAGCACGCCCAGGACGCCGCCCTCGGCGCAGCTCGGCACCATGCCCGGCGGCGGGGGCTCGGGGTAGAGGCAGCGGTAGCACGGTGCGTCCGCGCTGGAGCCGTCCTCGTTGGTCAGGGTCGGCCAGAACACGCTGGCCTGCCCGTCGAAGCGGTAGATCGAGCCCCAGACGTAGGGGATGTCCAGGAAGTACGCCGCGTCGTTGACCATGTAGCGCGTGGCGAAGTTGTCGGTGCCGTCGACGATCAGGTCGTAGCCCTTGAAGACCTCGAGGACGTTGTCGTTGTCGAGACGCTCCTCGTGCAGGATCACCTCGACGAGGGGGTTGGCCTCCGCGATCGACTCCTTGGCGGAGAGCGCCTTGGACTTCCCGATGTCGGACTGCCCGTGGATGATCTGGCGCTGCAGGTTCGACTCGTCGACCTCGTCGAACTCCGCGATGCCGAGCGTGCCCACTCCGGCCGCCGCGAGGTAGAGCAGCGCGGGGCTGCCGAGTCCGCCGGCGCCGATGACGAGCACCCGGGCGTTCTTCAGCCGCTTCTGGCCGGTCATGCCGACGTCGGGGATGATCAGGTGCCGGCTGTAGCGGCGTACCTCGTCAATGGTCAGCTCGGGGGCTGGCGCGACCAGTGCGGGAAGTGACACGGCTTGCTCTCCTCGTCTGTGTGCCCCATGTGGGTGCTGTCCTCGAATGACCAGGCGGGGCGGTCTCTGCAGAACACCGCCGCACCCGGTGATGTTCCCCCTCATGTTCCCCCGCACCCCGTGGGGGCCTGGGGACTGCCCGCCATGCGGACAGGGGCAGGAGCCGCTGCTTGTAGGCTTCGGCACGTGAGTACGACTGATGAGCCCCGGCAGCGTGGCAGGACCGCCGACCGCTTCGATCCCGGCGCATCCCAGGGCTCCGCCAGCGTCACGGAGAGCAGCCCTGCGCCCAGGAGCGTGCGCCTGCCGCGACGCGCTCGTCGGGCCCAGCTGCTCACGGCAGCGTTGGAGGTGTTCGTCGCGCAGGGCTACCACGCGGCCGCCATGGACGACATCGCAGAGCGCGCCGGTGTCTCCAAGCCGGTGCTCTACCAGCACTTCCCCGGCAAGCTCGACCTGTATGTCGCGCTGCTCGACCAGTCCTGCGACACGATCATCTCCAGCTGCGCGAGGGCCCTGGAGTCGACCGAGGACAACAAGCTCCGCGTGACGGCCACCATGCACGCCTTCTACGACTACGTCTCGAGCGCCGAGGGCGCGTTCCGGCTGGTCTTCGAGTCCGACCTGACCAACGAGCCGGCCGTGCGGGCCAGGGTCGACCGGGTGACCGTCGAGTGCGCCAAGCTGATCGCCCACGTGATCGCCGACGACACCGGGTTGCCCGAGGAGCAGTCGCAGCTGCTGGCCGTGTCGCTGGTGGGAATGGGACAGGTCAGCGCGCGGTTCTGGCTCACCGAGGGCGGCACGATCGACCGGGCCCAGGCCGCTGCGCTGGTCTCCGGGTTGGCCTGGCGCGGCATCCGTGGCTATCCCCGCACCGACGAGCACCGCTGACCACGGGACCACACCGCAGTGGGCGGGTGCCTGATCCCGGCCAGGCGGTGCCTGACAGAGTTCTTCGTAGAGCAAGATCCAAGTCCACCTAGGAGGTCCTCCCGATGGAGGTCAAGATCGGCGTGCAGAACGCCTCCCGCGAGCTGACCATCGACACGACCCTCGACGCCGACGGCATCGAGAAGGCCGTCTCGGCTGCCCTCAAGGACGGCGGAGTCCTCACCCTCGCCGACAGCAAGGGGCGACGGATCGTCATACCCGGCGAGAAGCTCGCCTACGTCGACATCTCGACCAGCGTGAGCGGACAGGTCGGCTTCCGCTCCTGACGCAGACCTGAAGAAGCTGACCGTGCCGCTGGCCGCTCCCACGTCGGTCACGTCGACGCTGTTCTGCACGACGAGCACGAGGTTCTGCACCTGGGCGCCGGTGCCGAGGCCCAGCGCGACCGCGCCGGAGCCGAGGCACCCGGCCGTCTCGACCGAGCGCGGCGGGATGATCGAGCCGAGGTCAGGAGGCGAGTCCGAGCTCCGCCATTCTCTTGGCGTGGTTCTCGGTGAGCCGGCCGAACATCCGGGACAGGGCGGCGAGGTCCATCCCGGGGCGGTCGACCCCGCCGGCGAGCAGACCGGCAAGCGAGTCCCGCTCGGCCGCGACGCGCTGGGCCTGGGAGAGGGCCTCCCCCATCAGCCGGCGACCCCACAGGGCCAGGCGCCCGCCCACCCGGTGGTCCTCCTCGATGGCCCGGCGCACGCGGTCCACCACGAAGTCGGCGTGGCCGGCGTCGGCCAGCGAGTCGACGATCAGCTGGCGGGTGCCGGAGTCGAGGAACTGGGCGATCTCGACGTAGAAGTCGGCCGCGAGCCCGTCCCCGACATAGGCCTTGATCAGGCCCTCGAGCCAGTCGCTCGGCGCGGTGGCGGTGTGGAAGACGTCGAACGGCTTCACGAACGGGGCCATCGCCTCCATCGGGTCCACGCCGAGCGTCGAGATGCGCTCGAGCAGGGGCTCCACGTGGCCGAACTGGACGGTGGCCATCTTGGCGAGCGCCAGCTTGTCCGGCAGCTGGGTGGCGAGCTTCGCGTCGTCGGTGAGCCGCTCGAACGCGGAGATCTCGCCATAGGTGATCGCACCGAGCAGGTCCACCACGGCGGCGCGGTAGGCGGGATCCTCGAAAGCGACGGAATCCTGCTCTCCGGTGGGGGGTACGGCGGGCTCCGGAGGCGAGGAATCGGTCATGTCGGCAGCCTACCGATAGACTGACGGTTGACCGCGGGCTTGATGCCCCCTTGAACGACACTGTGGGCGGCTCGCCAGCGGCAGGACATTCCAGACTTGAACCCATCGACTCCTCTGCGAGTCAGCACAGAACAGGCAAGATCCTGACTACCTTCAGAGAGCTCGGGGTACTCCCCGAAATCGCCGACGCGCTCGAGCGCGCCAACATCGTCACCCCCTTCCCCATCCAGGAGATGACCCTCTCGGTCGCCCTGATGGGCACCGACCTGATCGGCCAGGCCCGCACGGGCACGGGCAAGACGCTCGCGTTCGGCATCCCGGTGCTGCAGCGCTCGGTCGCCCAGCACGACCCGGACTTCAACGACCTGGCTGCCCCCGGCAAGCCCCAGGCGCTGATCGTCGCCCCCACCCGTGAGCTCGCGCTGCAGGTCAGCAAGGACCTCACCATGGCCGGCAAGGACCGCGGCATCCGCGTCCTCACCGTCTACGGTGGCGTGCCCTACGAGGGCCAGCTCGACGCGCTGGCCGCAGGCGTCGAGGTCGTGGTCGGTACGCCCGGCCGCCTGATCGACCTGATGAACCGCCGGGCACTCGACATCTCGCACGTGAAGTCGCTGGTCCTCGACGAGGCCGACGAGATGCTCGACCTGGGCTTCCTGCCCGACGTGGAGCGCCTGCTCAGGCAGACCCCGGAGACTCGCCAGACGATGCTGTTCTCGGCCACCATGCCGGCCGCGATCGTGTCGCTGGCCCGCACCCACATGCGCCACCCGATGAACATCCGGGCCGAGTCCGCCGAGGACGACCAGATGGTCCCGGCGACCGCCCAGTTCATCTACCAGGCGCACGATCTCGACAAGCCCGAGATGATCGGCCGCCTCCTGCAGGCCGAAGGCGCCGACCTGATGATCGTGTTCACCCGCACCAAGCGCCAGGCGCAGCGCATCGCCGACGACCTCGAGGAGCGCGGCTTCAACTCGGCGCCCCTGCACGGTGACATGGCCCAGGCCGCTCGCGAGAAGGCGCTCACCAAGTTCCGCGACGGCAAGCTCCAGGTGCTCGTCGCCACGGACGTCGCCGCCCGCGGCATCGACGTCACCGGCGTGACCCACGTGGTCAACTACACCTGCCCCGAGGACGAGAAGATCTACCTGCACCGCATCGGCCGCACGGGCCGCGCGGGCGCGACCGGCATCGCGATCACCTTCGTCGACTGGGCAGACCTGCACCGCTGGAAGATGATCAACAAGGCCCACGACCTGCCCTTCGACGACCCGCAGGAGACCTACTCCAGCTCCGAGCACTTCCTGCACGACCAGGGCATCGCCCCGGGCGTCAAGGGACGCATCATCCCCGAGGGTCAGGTCGTCATCGAGCGCAAGCCCCGCACCGACGGTCGCGGCGGCGGCCGCAGCCAGGGCGGCCGCGGAGATGGCCGTGGCGACGGACGCAGCCAGGGTGGCGGCGGTCGTGGCCGCAGCCAGGGCGGTTCCAAGGACTCCGGCGGCGAGAGCCGTCAGGCGGCCCCCGCCAGCGAGAGCTCCGGTGACCGTCCCACCAAGAAGCGCAACCGCAGCCGCAGCCGCACCCGTGGCGGCAAGCCTGCTGCTGCCGGCGAGAACAGCTGATCGCGTCGGTCACGGCCTGCTAGGCCGTGACCACCACCTTCGTGCCCACGGGCGCGAAGTCCCACAGCACCTTCGCGTCCGGCAGCGCCTGCCGGATGCAGCCATGGCTCTGGGGCGTGCCGAGCTGTGCCGTGGTCTGCAGCGGGCGGCCCTGCTTGGTCGGGATGCCGTGGAACCCGATGGCCGCGTTGGCCCCACGCGTGAACCGCACGAAGTACTCCATCACCCCGGAGTCATCGATGCCGACCGCCCAGCGGGAGCGCGAGAACACCTCGAAGCTGCCCGGGGACAGGTTGTCCGTGACGCTTCCGGAGACCAGGTAGCTGCGCAGCACCAGGTCGTTCCCGCTGGAGTCCGGGTCGACCAGCCACACCCGCTGGTCGCTGATGTCGAAGACGACCCGCTTGCCGGTGCCGGTCTGGTCGGGGATCTCCAGGGACGCGCCGGGCAGGAGCTGCGTGCCCCGCGCGGTGGGCTCCTGGGTCTTCTCCGGGGTCTGTCGTCCGGGGTCTGCTCCGGGGTCTGCTCCGGGGTCACCGACGGTCCCGCGTCGGGGATCACGAGGTTGGCCAACGTCCCCACGGAGCCTGACCGGCCGGCGGTCGTGGCCGCGTCGGCCCGCCCGCCCGAGGGCAGCACCCCGACCCCGCCGAGAAGCGCGACGAGCGTGACCACCATCGAGGACCCGGCCGCTGCCAGACGTGCGTAGCGGGGCCGTGTCCTGGTCAACGCTCAGGCCCTGTTCAGCAGACCGGTCGCGACGTCGCGGTAGGCCTGCGCTCCCTTGTTGCTGCGCGAGGTCTTCAGGATCGAACGTCCTGCTGCCGGCGCCTCGGCGAACCGGATCGACTTGGGGATCGCCGGCTCGATCACGTCGAGGTCGTAGGTCTCGGAGATCGTCTCCAGCACGGCACGCGCGTGGTTGGTGCGACCGTCGTACAACGTCGGCAGCACGCCCCACACCTCGAGCTCACGGTTGGTGAACCGCTTCACGTCGTGCACGGTGTCCAGCAGCTGTCCGACACCGCGGTGGGAGAGCGTCTCGCACTGCAGCGGGATCAGCACGCCAGTGGCGGCTGTGAGCGCGGCGACGGTGAGCACACCGAGCGAGGGCGGGCAGTCGAGCAGCACCCAGTCATAGCCCTCGGTGTCCTCGACGGCCGTCCGGATGACGTACTCGCGGCCGGTGCGGGTGAGCAGGTCCGCCTCCGCGCGGGCGAGCTCGATCGTCGCGGGCAGCAGGTCGACCCCGTCATCGGTCTCGATGATCGCCTCGGACGGGTCGAGGCCCTTGGTCAGCACGTGGTGGATCGAGACGTCGAGGTCCTCGGGGTCGATGCCCAGGCTGAAGGTGAGGCACGCCTGCGGGTCGAGATCGACCAGGAGAACCTTCTGGCCCTGCTCGGCCAGGGCAGCACCGAGCGAGGCAACGGTGGTCGTCTTGGCGACGCCGCCCTTCTGGTTGGCGACGGCAAGGACGTGGGGACTGGTCATCAGGGCACATTGTGCCGTACGACGCGCCCCGCGCCGCGCACGTCCCGTCGCGTCGGACCGCGCGTCTTCCCGACCGGCTCACCAGGCGGGTCGCGGGCCCCCGAACGGCATCTCCAGCGCCTCCGGGCCGAAGCCCGTCACGTCGGCCAGCAGCCAGTCGTCGTGGAGCAGCAGCGCGGCCGACGCCGGCTTCATCACCAGCCACAGCCAGCGTCCGTCGGCCTCCCCGGCGAACACGGCCCGGGCGAGGAGACCGTCGTCGCCCAGGACACCGCCCGAGCGGGTGCCCGGGCTGCTGTCCGGGGCTTCCTCGGGCGCCGCGTCGGCCCCGTGGTGGGCCCCGTCGTCGGCTCCGTCGTCGGCTCCGTCGTCGGCTCCGTCGTGGGCCCGGTCGTGGGAGTGGTCGACCAGCCAGAGCGGGACGCTGCGGCCCCCGGCCCGGACATGGATGGCGGGTGGTCCGTTGCTGATCTGCGGTCCCGGGTCGTCGTACGCCGTGCCGGCGCAGCGCGCCCCCAGACCGACGCCCGGCTCCTCCGAGACGATGGTGACCTCGACCTCGCCGTCGAGGTCGCTGGTTCCGACGGTGGTGGTGACGGTGGCGCGCACGTGTCCGGGGTCCCCGACGCAGCCGAAGTCGGCGATCGACCACCCGGGGCTCATCGGCCAGGGCAAATAGGTGGGCAGCTCGTCGCTGCGACCGACCAGCTCGGCGAAGGAGTCGTAGTCCGCCAGGACCGGACGCCACAGCGGCTCGATCGGTCCGTGCACCGAGCACGCGAACGAGACGCCCTCACCGGTGACCGGGGAGGTGCAGCGCGGACACGACGCGGCGAGCGGCACGGGATGAGAATAGGGGTCAGGAGTTCCAGCGCGCCACGGCCGGAGACCCGCGCTCGTAGCCGAGCACCGAGATCGTCGCGGTGTCGAGCTTGAACAGCCGCCCCTCCTGGACGGGCTGGTCGAGCCACCGCGCCGCCAGCGCCCGCGAGGCGTGGCCGTGGCTGAACACCAGCACGCGGCCCCCGTGGGCGCGCACCCTGGCCACGACACGGTCCAGCCTGCGGGAGACCTCCTCGGCGCTCTCCCCGCCGGGGCTCGGGTGCGACCACACGGTCCAGCCGGGGACCTCCTCGCGGATCTCAGGGGTGGTGCGGCCCTCGTAGTCGCCGTAGTCCCACTCGGTGAGGTCGTCCTCGAGGTCCACGTCGGTGAACCCCGCCAGCTCGGCCGTACGACGGGCCCGGACCCGCGGACTGGACAGCACGAGGTCGAACTCCACGCCCTCCAGCCGCTCCGCCAGCCGACGGGCCACCTGCTCGCCCTCGGCAGTGAGCTCCAGCTCGGTGTGCGAGGTGTGCAGACCGTCGCGGCTCCACTCGGTCTCGCCGTGGCGGATGATCCAGAGCTCGCCCTCGTCGGCGTCCTGTGCGCTCATGGAGAACCCGTCACTGCCCGGTGGGACCGGGCCAGTTCTTGTCCGGCTGCGGGACCGGACGACCGGGCTGCTCCCCGCCGCGTTCGGTGAGGTAGCTGTCCTTGGGCACCATCACCTTGCGACGGAAGAGGCACACGACCTTCCCGTCCTGGTTGTAGCCGATCGTCTCGACGTGGACGACGCCCCGGTCGTCCTTGCTCTTGCTCTCGGTCTTGTCGAGAACCGTCGTCTCGCCGTAGAGGGTGTCGCCGTGGAAGGTCGGCGCGACGTGGCGTAGCGACTCGACCTCGAGGTTGGCGATCGCCTTGCCGGAGATGTCCGGCACGCTCATCCCGAGCAGGATCGAGTAGACGTAGTTGCCCACCACCACGTTCTTGCCGAACTGGGTGGTCTTCTCGGCGTAGTTCGAGTCGAGGTGGAGCGGGTGGTGGTTCATCGTCAGCAGGCAGAACATGTGGTCGTCGAACTCGGTGACCGTCTTGCCGGGCCAGTGCTTGTAGGTCGCACCGACCTCGAACTCCTCATAGCTGCGACCGAACTGCATCCCGCGCACTCCCCGCTGTTGGTTGTCTGACCGCTCAGAAGTCTGCCACGGCACGCGGGTGCGCGATTCGTGGCCCGGGATGCTGTGACCTCCGACGTATGCTCCGACTCATGCTCGGCTTGCGCACGCGCGCCGCGGACGAGCCGGCTACCCAGGACGAGGACACCCCTGAGTCACCCGGCCGGAGCACGTCCACGGCCCGCCAGATCCTCACCCTCGCGGTGGCCGTCGCCCTGACGGCGCTCTGGGCCCTCCTCGTCGTGCTGGTGCTCGACGCCTCCAACCACCCCGCCCCGCTGGCCGCGTTGCGTCACCGCAGCTTCGAGAACCCCGCCATGCTGCAGAGCGTCCTGGTGGTCTGGGTCGTGGTGCTGCTCGTGGTGGCCCTGGTCGGTCGGCTCTGGGTGTCCCTGGGCGTGGTCACCGCCCTGACCGCGTTCATCGGAGCGGTGAACCTCACCAAGCTGGACCTGCGCAACGACCCCCTGTTTCCCAGCGACGGCGTCTACCTGCGCCAGCCCAGCTTCCTGTTCGACATGGTTCCGAGGTCCCAGCTCCTGCTCGGAGCCCTCGGGCTGGTGGCGGTGGTCGCCCTGGCAGCACTCTTCGGCTGGCTGGTCGCCAAGGTGTTCCCGGGCGTGGGCAAGGGCCTCTCCAGCCGTGGCCTGACGGCCCTGCGCCTCAGCCGGGTCCTGGTGGTGCTGCTGTGCCTCGGGCTGCTGCACATGGCCGGCAACTTCAACGAGCCCGGCAACACCTGGCGCTCGGCGTTCGACTCGACCGGGCTGCGATGGCGCTACTGGGACCAGCGGATCAACTACCAGCGCAACGGTTTCGTCCCGGGACTGCTCTTCAACATGCACGTGACGGCGATGGCGGAACCCGCCGGCTACTCGAAGAAGGCCGTCGACGAGATCGCGGCGCGCTACCGCGCGCAGGCCGAGCAGCTGAACGCGGGCCGAACGGCCACCCTGGACAAGACCAACGTGGTGATCGTCCTCTCCGAGAGCTTCACCGACCCCAGCTGGCTCAAGACGGTGACGTTCCCGACGAACCCGATCCCCCGGATCACGGCCCTGATGGACCAGACCGTCTCCGGGCGGATGCTCGCCCCCGGCTTCGGTGGCGGGACGGCCAACGTCGAGTTCGAGCTGTTGACCGGCCAGTCCCTGAGCCAGTTCAAGCCGCAGCTCGCGACGCCGTACGAACAGCTGGTGCCACGCTTCGAGAAGTACCCGTCGGCGGTCGAGTGGTTCACCGAGCGTGGCCACACTGCCATCGCCGTGCACCCGTTCTCGCCGCGGATGTACAAACGCCCCGACGTCTACAAGAGCTTCGGCTTCAAGGACTTCATCACCAAGGACCAGATGACCGAGAAGGGTCGTGGCGGCGGCCGCTTCATCGACGACAAGTCCCTGTTCAAGGAGACGCTCAACCAGATCCAGGACCACGACGAGCCGCTGCTGCTGCACCTGATCAGCATGCAGAACCACATGCCCTACGGGGGGCAGTACGACGACCCGATCAACCCCACGGGCCTGTCACCGAAGTACGCCGCGCTGGCCGGCCAGTACGCCCGTGGCCTGAGTCGCACCGACGAGGCCCTGACCAACTTCCTCGCAGACCTGAAGAAGGAACCCGAGCCGACGGCCGTGATCTTCTACGGCGACCACCTGCCGGCGCAGGTCTACCCGCAGGACCTGCAGAAGCGCGAGGGTCACCTGACCTCGCACCAGACGCCGTTCCTGATCTGGAGCAACCAGAAGACGCTCCCCCACACCGACCTGCCGACCACCAGCCCGACGCAGTTCCTGCCCAAGCTGTTCAACGCCCTGCAGGTGCCGGTCCCGCCCTACTACGCCCTGCTCGACGCGCTCGACAAGCAGGTCCCGGCGATGGACGGCGGCTTCGCGATCAACGCGCAGAACCAGCAGGTCAAGCCGAAGGACCTCTCGCCGGAGGCCAAGAAGGTGCTCGCGGACTACCGGATGATCCAGTACGACCTGAGCATCGGGGAGCGCTACAGCGAGAAGGAGCTCTTCGCGGACGCGCCCTAGACCCTAGACGAGGCCGTGGAAGCGTTGCGGGATCCGCACCAGCGGTCGCTTGTCCATCAGGGTCATCTGGCTGCCCTTGGGCGCTCGCCAGTTGCCGGCCGGCTCCTCGACGACCAGCGCGGCAAGCTTCTCCCCGGTCGGCGGCACGAAGTCGGGGATCTGCTCGGGGTCCGCACCCTCGGTGATGCGTTCGAGCTGTTCGACGAGGGTGTCCCCACCCTGGCGCCACTGGGTGTCCCGGGAACGGCCGTCGGCCTCGACCATGCGCAGCCGGTGGTCAGCGGCGTCCTGCAGCAGGTCGCGGTCGCCGAACTTCATGTGGAACATCCACAGATCGGGGTCCACCTGGTAGGGCGTGCGGACGCCGTGGGTCCCTGCGCTCCAGTGCCCGGGGACCCACTTGATGGCCGGCTTGCACATCAGCGGCAGGAACTTGGCGAGCTGCCGCTGGCCGAGCAGCGGCTGGTCCAGGTCGAGCGGCGGCTCGGTCCCGACGTTGTGCACCACGTTGAACCCGAGGGATCCCACGGCCGTCAGGCCCTCGGCGGTCCTGGTCTCGATGTAGGCCCTCAGCCCGGCATGCCTGTCGGGGTCGGGGACGATGAACTCGTCGGTGTCGCAGAACATCACCACGTCGTAGAGCTGGAGCAGCGAGCGTCCGAGGTTCCCCACCATCGCCATCCGGGTGCTGTTGAACTTTCCGCCGCGGATCGGGGGAATGTGCAGCACGTCGCACGGCAGGTCCTCGGTCGAACCGTCCTCGGAGTTGTCGTCGACGACATAGAGGTTGTCCACGCCGAGCTGCCCGCCGTAGTACTTGATCCAGAGCGGCAGCATCCTGCCCTCGTCGCGGCAGAACGTGATCGCCGCGATGCGCAGTGGCTCGTCGGCCACCCGCTCCGGTGGCGTCGGGTCGGGCTTGCGCCGCAGCAGTCGGCGTACGCCGCTCACGGGGTCGTCTCGTCGTCCGGCACGTCGGCCCCTCGTCCTCGTCGTCCCCGCTCGGCCTGCTGGACGACCAGGTGAGCCATGCCGTCGAGGGCGGCCTCGAGCTGCTGGTCGGCGGTCACCTTCTGGGTGTGCACGCCGGGGACGGGCTCCGACTCGAGCTCGGCGATGTCCCCGACCACGCGCAGGCGCAGCTTGCGCAGCCTGCCCACCTCCTTTCTCGAGACGCGGCGTACCCACCGCTCGCTCATCCCCAACGGGACGGTCTCGCGGCCGCGCTTGACCAGCCCCCGCTTGGCCAGGTCACCCTTGACGATCCACTCGTAGTCCTGCCGGCTGAAGTCCTCCCCGGCCAGGCGCTCGTTGAGCTCGCGCAGGACCATCGCCGAGGCGGCGTCGATCCCGGGGTTGCTCCGCACGTCGGTGTCGCAGAGGTCGTCGGGGATCCCGGCGACGGTGGCGAACCGCTGCCACAGCACGCCCGGCGGGGCCCCCTTGGGTGGGACGGTGACCAGCGTGAAGTGCTCGCGGCCCACGGCGCCGGCCCACCGGGCAGCGATCTCGGAGATGCGCTGGTGCTTCCAGAACCAGCGCCCGGGCTTCTGGCTCACGTCCTGGCTGCGCACGGAGACGAGGAACTCCTCCCAGGTGCGCACGCCGCGGTTCTGCACCGACTCAGTCCACATGGCCGGCAGCGAGCGGGCCAGGTCGCGAGCGGTGAGCACCACCTGCAGGTCCGCGGCAGCGAAGGCGTCCTGGATGATCGCGATCTTCTGCAGCGCCCGCGGCGCCAGGAACTCCATCGAGATGATCGCGGTGCCGGGCCAGGCGTCGACCTCGTCGACGAGCCGTCGCCAGGGGCCGTCGGGACTGATCGGTTCCTGGCCGACGCCGCCGTTCTCACTGAGCTCCTTGACGGCGAGCACCTGACCCCGCCAACGCTCACAGGCGAAGAGGATGTCGTGCTCCTTGAGCAGCGCCCGGTTGCTGTCCAGGACGTTCTGGATGAAGCTGGTTCCGGACTTCATCGCTCCGATGTGGAGCACCACCCGCTTCGCCACACGGGGAGCATAGGCCATCGCGTGAGGATGTCTCCTCGCCGCACGCTGCCAACGCGGACGGGGTCAGGAACCCCCGCCGCCGGCCTTGCGACGGTGCATCTTCGGGCCGGCACCACCGGTCACCTCGGACCCGTGCGCCTTCTCCTTGACCGGGCCGTCCTGGGGGACACCACGGTCGTTGGACTGCTTGCGGTCGAGCGCCTCGCGCATCTTCGCCTTGATGTCCTCGTTGTCCTGGCCCCCGGTGTCCTGGCCCCCGGTGTCCTGGCCCTCGGTGTCCTGCGCCATCGCCGTTCCTCCCGTGCTCGACCTTCAGGACCCACACCTTCGCACGGGCCCACCACAGGGTCGAGCCGTTTAGGGGGTGTCGGACTCCCAGGTGACAGGGAGCCCGTGCGGAGCGGCTTGCCCCAGGATCCGGCGCTCGCCGCCCGGCCACGTGGTGAGCACCACCAGGTACTCGTGCCCGGCTTCGTCGGTCCGGATGGTCGGCTCGAGGAAGAGGTGCGCGAACCGCGAGCCCTCCGTCGCCCGGTCACCCAGCTCCTGGATCCGGGCCGAGACCCGCTCCTGCTCCGGGACCGGCAGGTACTGCCACATCACGCTGTGCCACAGCACGGTCGTAGCGGCGTCGTGCAAGGTGATCCGGTCGACGAAGTCCGCGGCGCCGAGGCGTCGCACCACCAGAGGGTGGTCGCCGGCCAGGGCGAGGGCGCCGCGGAGACGCTCGAGCCGTGCGGTCTGGTCGGGCCAGACGTAGGCCGTCAGGGTGAGCCGGCCCTGCGTCGTGGAGACGTCGACGGGCCGGGTGTCGCAGCCGCTTCGATGGTCGAACCGCAGCCCTGACCACCGCGCGAGCGGCGCAGCCGACCAGGCGGGCTCCAGCCGGACCGGTGAGCGCCGGCGGCCGAACGGCTCCCCGGCGGTGTCGACGAACTCGAACTGGTCGGCCAGCAGGTTCAGGCCGCCGGAGGAGCCGATCTCGTGGAGCCGCACAGACCCCCGCTCGGTGGTGGGCAGGTGCAGCAGCCCGCCCATCAGCGCCGCGGACCGCCCCACCTCGTTGGTCTGGGGTGGGCGGTCGAGCCATCCCCTGGCCAGGTCCGGCTCGCTGCCCAGCAGTCCGAGGAACGCACCGACGCCACCTCGGGGCTCCCAGGTCCCGCCGACACTCGGGTAGTACGCCGCCAGTGCACCCGCCCGGCGCTCGAGCACCAGCCGGTGCACGCTGCCCAGCAGCCGGAGCGCCAACGCCGAGCGTCCCGGGTCGTCCTCGTGGTCCTCGAGCACCTCCGCCGTCGGCCCGCCGGCCTCGAGGTCATCGGCGAGGCGCTCCAGCAGCTCGGCGTACATCGGCGAGCCGAGCTCGGCACACGATCGCGCCTGCAGCCGGAACGCGTCCGTGTGCCTCATTGCCTGATCTGCTGCGCCAGGAGCCCAGCGAGAGCAGCGCAGGCGGCCGCTGCGATCTCGGCTCCGTCGATCGTTGCCGGGTCCACACCGGGCACGTCGACGGGCGCGAGGTCGCTCCACTCGCCCACCAGCTCGACGCCGAGATCCTGGAGCCTGGCGACCATCGTGGCGGCGTGCGCCTCGACCCAGGCTGCGACCGGCAGGCCGATCGCCGGTTCCGAGGCGCGGCGGGCCGCCATCACCGCCTTGGCCAGCACGGTCTTGCGCAGGTGCTGGCCCGCCGGCGAGGGCAACCCCGCTTCCTCCAGGAGCTCGTTGACGCAGCGCAGCACCATCGCCGAGGAGGCACCGATCGACTCGTTGGCCTCGGGCGCGGCGACCAAGCCGGCACCCGTGGCGCCCACGAGGGACAGGAAGCGGTCACGCAGCACGTCCTTCGGAGCGCCAGGAGGCGGCACCGTGAGGAGTACGACGCGCGCGTCGGCGGCCGACCAGTTGCGGCTCAGCCGGACCACGTTCTGCTGTCGCCAGAAGGTCTTCCCGGCCGTCGTCACCTCCTCGGCCCGACGCTCCGGCCTCGGCCGGGAGTCGCGTGCACCGGCCAGGTAGTCGGCGAAGGTCCACGACCGGCCGTTCTGCACCGTCTCCTGCCACATGGAGGCCAGACCCCGGTTGAGGTCACGGGCGCTGATCACCACGGTCAGGTCGTCCCACTGGCCGGCGATGCGCTCGATCACTGCCGGTGGGGCGGTGCCGAGGAACTCCATCGAGACGACCGCCGTGCCGTCGTACGCCGCGATCTCCTCGACCATCCGGTCCCAGGACCCGCTGATGTCACCCGTCCTCGCCGACGCGAGCCCGAGCACGTCCTGCGCCGCACGCACCTGGTCGCTCCACGTCACTCCCGGGACCAGCACGCCGCGTGCGGCGAGCTCCGCCTGGTTCGCGAACAGCAACGCCTGGAGATAGCTGGTCCCCGACTTCATCGCCCCGACGTGGAGGATCACCCGCTGCCCCATGGAGCCACACAGTAGGCTCTCGTGGCGATCCTGTGAGAGTCGGCTCAGGCCGGTCTCGTCCGCGGCCCGGACCGCGCCCGACCCCTGAAGAGCTGAGGACCAGTTGAAGATCCTGGTGACCGGTGCGACCGGCTACGTCGGGGGTCGACTGGTGCCCCGGTTGCTCGAGCGCGGCCACGACGTCCGCACCACCACCAGCAACCCCGATCGCGAGCAGCCGTGGTGGGGGTCACGAGTCGAGACGGTCGTCATGGACGCGCTCGACGCCGACCAGGTCGCGGCCGCCTGCGAGAGCGTGGATGCGGTCTACTACCTGATCCACGGGATGGGCGGCGACGACTTCGCCACCACTGATCGCCAGGCAGCGAACAACCTCGCGAACGGCGTGCGGGTACACGGCGTCGGCCGGATCGTCTATCTCTCCGGCGTCGTCCCGGACGTCGACGACGCCGACGAGCTCTCCGAGCACATCGAGTCCCGCCGCGAGGTGGAGCGGATCCTCAGCGACGGGGCAGCGACCACGGTGGTGCTCCGCGCTGCCGTGCTCATCGGCAGTGGGTCCACCTCGTTCGAGATCATCCGTCAGGTCAGCGAACGGATGCCGGTGCACACCGTGCCGACCTGGATGGACTCCATGGTGCAGCCGATCGCGGTCGTCGACGTGCTCGAGGCACTGGTCGGCGCCCTGGAGTACGACGGCCCCTCGCGCCAATTCGACGTGGGCGGCCCCGACCGGCTGCGCTATGGCGCGCTGCTCGACGCCTACACCTCGCACGCCGACCTCCAGCGCCCTCAGGTCGAGGTCCCGTTCCTGCCGACAGCCCTCGTCGGCACCCTGGTCGGGAGCCTCACCGACGTGCCCCGACCCACGGTCGAGGCGCTCGTCGAGAGCCTCCAGCACGACATGGTCGCCGGGGACGACGACTTCCTGGCGCAGCTGATGCCCGAGGGGCACCGGCTCCTGGGACTGGACGAGTCGTTCCGCCGGGCGCTGGCCCCGCGAGCGTCCGCCCCCGAGGAGGCCGACCCGATGGGCCCGCTGCCGCAGGACCCCGCCTGGACAGACGGCGGCGACGCCCGCCCGGTGATGGCCAAGGTGGTCGACGCGGTCAAGGACGTCCTGCCGGGCTCCTGAGCGCCTCGGCGTGTGCGACCCTTGGGCAACGAGCCGACGAGGCTCGCCGGACGAGGGAGCCGTACCCGGAACGCGACAAGACGGCCTCGTGGAGGTTCGTCATGGCGTGGTTCGTGCTCGTTGTCTCAGGTGTCCTCGAGGCCGTGTGGGCGGTGGCCCTCGGCAAGTCGGAGGGGTTCTCGAGGCTCACCCCGTCGCTGGTCTTCCTGGTCGGCCTG
This sequence comes from uncultured Actinomycetota bacterium, assembly GCA_963781335.1. GTDB lineage: Bacteria > Actinomycetota > Actinomycetes > Propionibacteriales > Nocardioidaceae > Marmoricola. Next base: position 83,337 of record CAWAFS010000015.1, read on the forward strand.
GTGCTCAGCATGGGCGGTCTCGCCTACGCGATGCGAAGTCTCCCGATCGGGACCGCCTATGCCGTGTGGGTCGGGATCGGGGCGGCGCTGACCGTCGCCTTCGGGATGGTCACCGGGTCGGAGTCGGTGAGCGTGGTGAAAGTACTCCTCATCGTGGGCCTGATCGGCTGCGTGGTCGGCCTCAAGCTGACCCACTGAACGCCCGCTGGCACGTCGGCTCGGCGAGATTCTTTTCCACATATTCGAACTGCCTATCGAAACTGTCGGTGGTTCAGCCTAGAATTCTTCCATGGCCACGGCACCGCCCCTCACCCCGCACGAGGTGATCGACCGCATCCGCGCGGCCGCCGAGGCCGAGCAGGCAGCGGCCTTCGAGCAGCTGGACCTGGCGCTGACCTGGGCTCGGCTGCACCCCTGTCCGACCAACCAGCTCCCCGCACACTGGGGCGAGCCGAACCTGCACGACGAGACCGTCACCCCGCTCGCCGGTCCGGGCGCGCCATGGGTGGCCGAGTTCGCGCCTGCGGACCTCGGTGCCGCCCTGGGGATCTCCCTCGACGCAGCCAGGCAACGCATCGGTGACGCCCTGGAGCTGCGTCACCGTCTCCCCCGGCTGTGGGACCTGACCCGCGACGGCAAGGTCCCAGCGTGGCGGGCCCGACTGGTCGCCCAGCACACCCGCGACCTCTCGATGGAGGCCGCCGCGTTCGCCGACCGGTTGATCTGCGCCACACCGGACAAGCTCAGCCAGGTCGACATCCCCCGGCTGGTCCAGGAAGCGCGGCTCTACTTCGATCCCGACCGCGCCGTCGCAGACGAGGAGGAGGCCCTCGCCCGGCGCGGCGTCTGGCTCCGTCGCAACGGCAGTCCGGCCACCACCGACCTGATCATGACCCTGGACACTCCCGACGCCGAGCTCCTCGACGCCACGGTGACCAGGATTGCCGCCGACCTGAAGAACCTCGGCGACACCGACGCTCTCGACACCCGCCGTGCTCGCGCTGCAGGGATCCTCGCCGACCCCCAGCACGCCCTCGACCTGATGTCCGGCCGGGAAGGCGCACCGGGCAAGCAGCCCGGCGTCACGAACCTCTACCTCCACCTCAACCTCGACGACCTCGCCGCCGACGCTGAGGGTGGCACCGGCGCGGTCGCGGTCGAGAAGCTCGGCGCCGCGACCACCCGACTGCTCACCGACTGGCTGGCCAGGAGCGCCGCCGCTGGCGGCAGGATCACCCTGCGCCCCGTGATCGACCTCGGCTCCACGAACGCGGTCGACCAGCACGACCCGCCCGAGGCGATGCGCGATGCCGTCCTGATCCGCGACAGCCACTGCATCTTCCCCGGTTGCGGTCGCGACTCGCGGTCCTGCGACCTCGACCACGTCACCGAATACCTCCCGATGGAGGACGGCGGGCCGCCGGGCCAGACGAACCTCGCCAACCTGGCTCCGTTGTGCCGGACCCACCATCGCGTGAAGACGCACTCCACCTGGATCTACAAGCGACTCGACAACGGTCACTACACCTGGACCAGCCCGACGGGCCACCAATACACGGTCATGCCGATCTCTCGGCGGCCGCGGACATCCTGAACGGCGAAACTGGGTCGGGGCCGCTGGCGTGGGCCTCGGAGGCCCTCGAGCAAGTTCAGCAAGTCAAGCCAGGCTCACTACCCTTGGGGGATGAGCGAGCGTTCCGTGCCCATCCTGCCGAGCCGAGACCTCGACGAGACGCTCGCCTTCTACGAGCGGCTCGGCTTCGAGAACCGTGGCGCTCCCCCGCAGCAGTGGGACTACCTGATCATCGGCCGGGGTGGGATCGAGCTGCACTTCTACTCGGAGCCCGGAGTCGACCCGCTGACCACGGCAGCGAGCTGCTACTGCTTCGTGGACGATGCGCAGGCCCTCTACGACGAATGGGCAGCCCTCGTCGTCCATGATCCCCCGACGGGGAGCCGGATCGTCGCCCCGGTGAGCGCCGACTACGACGTGCTGGAGTTCGCCGTCGTCGACCGCAGCGGCAACCTGATCCGCATCGGCACGCCGTTCTGACCCCGGGTTTCAGTGCAGCGTGTAGCCGCCGTCGGTGACCAGCACCGCACCGGTCGTGAACGACGCAGCGTCACTGGCCAGGTAGACCACGCTGGGGGCGATCTCCTCGGGGGTCGCGTAGCGCCGCATGGGTGCGTCCTCGATCCAGTGCTGCCGGAACTGCGGCTCGTCGACCGGGGCCATCTCGGTCTTCACGTAGCCCGGGGCGATCGCGTTCACCCGGATGTGGTGCGGCGCCCACTCCGCCGCGAGCGACTTGGTGAGCTGGTGGACGGCGGCCTTGGAGGCGTTGTACGCCGGCTGCCACTGCGGTCGGTTGACGATCATCGCGGAAATCGATCCCACGTTCACGATCGAGCCACCGCCGGCCTCGATCATCGCGGGGGCGACCGCCTTCGACATCCGCCACAGCCCGGTGACGTTGACGTCGAAGACCTCCGCGAACTCCTCGTCGGGCACCTCGAGCGCCGGCCGGTGGAAGCAGATGCCGGCGTTGTTCACGAGCACGTCGATCCGACCGTGCGCCGCGATCGTCTCGTCCACGATGCGGTGCACGTCGTCCCGGTCCGAGACGTCGCCGGTGGCGACCGTCGTACGACGTCCCGTCCGCTGGGCGATCGCGTCGGCAGCCTCACGGTTGCGGTCCTCGTGCCTGCCCACGACCACGACGTCCGCGCCGGCATCGGCGATCGCCTCCGCGAAGGCACGGCCGAGCCCGCGGTTGGCGCCGGTGACCATGGCGGTGCGGCCCTCGAGGCTGAACGGGTTCGGCATCAGTCGTCCCCGTTCACGACGACCACGGACTTCATGCTCATCGGGTCCGCGTCGGCATTGAGCGCAGCCTCCACGTCGTCCAGGCCGAAGCTCGCGGTGACCAGCGAGTCCAGGTCGACCACCCCCGAGGCCGCCAGCGAGATCGCGACCGGCCAGGTGTCGACGTAGCGGAAGATCCCGGTCAGCGTCAGCTCGCGCACCTGGATGTCCTGCACCGGCAGGGTCACGTGCTCCTCGCCGTGGCCCACCATCACGGCGGCACCGCCCGGACGCAGCGCCTTCAACCCGTCGAGCAGGGCCGGGGTGGCACCGGAGCACTCGAGGAACACGTCCGCCTCGATCTCGGCCGGGTCGAAGCCGGCGACCGGGTCGACGACTCGTGCTGAGGCCAGCTCGGTGATCCTCGTGCGCCGCGACTCGACGGGATCGGAGACGATGATCTCGGTGGCACCCATGGCTCGCGCGGAGAGCGCCACCATCGCGCCGATCGGCCCGGCTCCCGTGATGAACACGCGACTGCCGGCTGCCGTCCCGCCCTTGCGGTTGGCCCAGATCCCGACCGACAGCGGCTCGATGAGGCCGGCTGCGGCGTCCGAGAGCGAGTCGGGCACGACGTGCGCGAAGTCCGCAGGGAGGGTCACGTAGTCACAGAACGCACCGTCGATCGGCGGCGTCGCGAAGAACTCCATGTCCGGGCACAGGTTCAGGTGCCCGGTCTTGCACTGGCGGCAGCGGCGGCAGGGACGCTGCGGCTCCAGGGCGACGCGCTGACCGACCCGGGTCGGGTCCACTGCCTCGCCCACCGCGACGACGGTGCCGCCCACCTCGTGGCCGAGGACCAGCGGACCCTCGACCACCATGGTCCCGATCCGGCCGTGCGCGTAGTAGTGCACGTCCGAGCCGCACACACCCACCGAACCGACCCGGACCAGCACCTCGTCAGCGGCAGGCTCCGGGACCGGTCGCTCCATCAGCTCGATCGTCTGGGGCCCCGTCAGCACCGAGGCGCGCATCGTCTCCATCGCCCCATCCTGCCCCGGCGCGCGCGCTGTGACGAGCCCGGTACGGGACTTCCGGCGCCCGATGGCTGCCCGATGGCTGCTCAGGTCTTGAGCTTGTACTCCTTGAGCAGGCTGCGGCCGATGATCATCTTCTGGATCTCGGCGGTGCCCTCACCGATCAGCAGGAACGCGGCCTCGCGGTAGAGGCGCTCGATCTCGTACTCCTTGGAGTAGCCGTAGCCGCCGTGGATCCGGAAGGACTGCTCGACGACCTCGTTGCAGTACTCCGCGGCGAGGTACTTCGCCATCCCGGACTCGACGTCGTTGCGCTCCCCGCGGTCCTTCATCCTGGCCGCGCGGACCATCATCGCGTGCGCCGTCTCGACCTTGGTGGCCATCTCCGCGAGCTGGAACAGCACCGCCTGGTGCTGCGCGATCGGCTTGCCGAAGGTCTCGCGCTGCTGGGCATAGGAGATGCCGAGCTCGAAGGCCCGGTTGGCCACCCCGGTGGCCCGGGCGGCGACGTTGACCCGGCCTACCTCGACCCCGTCCATCATCTGGTAGAAACCCTGGCCCGGCGCCCCGCCGAGGACCTGGTCCGCGGAGATCTGGTGCCCCTCCAGGATCAGCTCGGTCGTCTCGACACCCTTGTAGCCCATCTTGTCGATCTTGCCCGGCACGGTCACGCCCTGGGCGGTCTCCCCGAAGCCCGGCTCCTTCTCCACCAGGAACGTCGTCATGTTCTTGTAGACCGAGTCCGCACCCTCCTCGGTCTTCACCAGCACAGCCACCAGGTTCGAGGTGCCACCGTTGGTCAGCCACATCTTCTGGCCGGTGATCGAGTACTCACGGGGGGCTCCGCCCCCCGTGTCCCCCCCGACAGCGACGGCCTTGGTCTTGATCGCCGAGACGTCCGAGCCCAGCGAGGGCTCCGACATCGAGAACGACCCACGCACCTCGCCGGTGGCCATCCTCGGCAGGTACTTCTGCTTCTGCTCATCGGTGCCGTGCTGCATCAGCATGTAGGCCACGATGAAGTGCGTGTTGATCACCCCCGAGACGCTCATCCACCCGCGGGCGATCTCCTCGACCGCGAGGGCGTAGGTCAGCAGCGACTCGCCCAGACCGCCGTACTCCTCGGGGATCATCAGCCCGAAGATGCCGAGCTCCTTGAGACCCTCCACGATTTCTGTCGGGTACTCGTCAGCATGCTCGAGCTCGGTGGCCACCGGAAGGATCTTCGTCTCGACGAACTGCCGGACAGCGCCGATGATCTCTTCCTGGATGTCCGTCAGACCTTCGGTTTCACACAGGCGAGGCATGCGATGGGTCCTTTACGGCTGGAGGGGATTCTGCGCAAGGCTACGGGCCACCCCGCGCCCCGTCACCATGAGTAACCTCACGTCGGGTCCGGCCGGTGCTTGCCACGGAGCAGCACGTGCCGGAGCACCGGGAACTTCCTGGAGAGGCCGACGCGGAGCCCCGGGTCCTCCCGCTCCCGAGCCCCGGCCAGCTCGGCGCGCAGGTGCCGGCGCTCGTGCCTCAGGTCCCGGACGTCGTGCAGCATCCGGGCCACCAGCTCCACAGCCACCTCGGCGACCTCGCTGTCGGTGACCGACTCCGGAACCCGCCTCTCGGGCAGGTGCTGGGGGACGAGCAGGGAGTCGAGCTCCCCGATCACGTGGAACCCCTGATCGACGATGTAGTCGACCGCGGCGCGCCCCCGGGCCCGGATCTCCGCCGCTCGCTCCTCGCCGGGCCAGAACCCATCGCCGCCGCGCGGCACCAACCGCTCGTCGGCCAGGAAGCTGCGGATGTAGGTGCCGCGTTCGATCGCGGAGCTGAAGGACCCCAGGTGGTAGTTGATCCGCCGAAGCGTCTCCGCCTCGGCCACGCCCATCGACGCGTTCGCGAAGCCCTCGCTCAGGTCGACCGAGTCCGGGTCGACACCGACCAGCCCGGCGAACCGGTCCCAGATCTCGCGCCGCGGGGCCTCCCGTCCCGGCAGCGGGAGCACGTGCACGTGCTCGACCGGGAACGCCGGCGACCAGCGTTCGAGCACGCGGCGGATGTCCAGCGTGCGCCAGTTCCAGACGGCGGTGGCCTCCTCGGACTCCGTGCGGCTGTAGTCCGCCATCAGCGTGACGTCCCGGTTCTTGATGCTCTCCTGCCAGCTGGCCGTGAACAGCCCCAGCGGCTCGCGGCCGGTGACGACGAGGTGGACCTCGGCCGGAGCCAGCGCCTCGACCATCCCGGCGGCCTGCTCCGCCGAGGCGGCGGCGAAGAACTCGTGGCTGATCAGTGCGGTGCCGGGCCAGTCCGAGACATCGGTGCGCAGCCGCTGCCAGGCCCCCCGCCGATGCTCGTTGGCCTTCTCGAACCCGGGGTCCTCCCGCACGATCCTGGAGGCCCAGAGGTGGTCGTGACGTGCTTCGCCCGGCAGCCGCAGCCCCTGCACCTCGAGCGCCTCGCGATTGGCCCACCAGATCGTCTGCAGGTACGTCGTGGCGGTCTTGGGGAGCCCGATGTGCAGGAAGACCCGCGATGCCATCCCTCGACCAGCCTCAGACCGTCCGGGAGTACTTCTCGACGGCCGCGGCGATCTGCTCCTCGTCCCGGGCCGCCATGGGCAGCAACAGCTGCTCCACGAGGTCGGTGACCTCGGCCAACCGGATGTTCAGCTGGCGACACTCCTGGACCTCGGCCTCGAGGTCGTCGAGCCGCTGCTGGAGCTGGTCGAGACGATCACCGGCGACAGCGCGCGCGAGTCGCTCGACCGTCCGGCTCTTGAAGCTGGCTCTCGACGAGCCGCCTGTCACTGCTGCCACTGCGCCACCAATCGTGCGACCGGGCGCTCGGCTTCTCCGGACCCCCGCTTGTCTTCTGTCTGCGTGCTGTGCACGATAACCGCTCCACCGGCGGTCAGCGCCGCCACGACGCCGTCGAGGTCCTTGGGCCGGACGATGTCGCGACGGCCGGACGGGACGTAGCGCTCGCCCGGACGCAGGAGGTCCAGCTCGAGGTAGAGCCGCCCGCCCTGCACGAGTGCCTTCGGGGCCAGTGCCATCCGGGCCAGTCGCACCAGCGACTGGAGGCCCCGGGCGTCGGTGGAGTCGACGAGGTGCCGGGCCATCAGGACGACATTGCCCTGGCGGCGGGCGATCCGCGCCCCCTGGGCGAGGACCGACCTCAGCTCGTGCAGGTTGACCCACGAGGTGTCGAGGTCCAGCCCCTCCTGCGCGGCCACTCGCCGTACGCCGTTGCTGGCGCCGTGCGCATAGTCGAGGGTGATCGTCGAGACGCCCTGCCGCGCGAACCACAGGGCATCGCCGCCGCGACCCGCCCCGAGGTCGACGAGCAGGTCGATGTCCCCCTCCTGCTCGAGCACGAACTGCGCCAGCGAACTCGGCCCACCGCCGGGGACCTTGTCGCGCACACCACCGCTGTAGCGGGCGTCCCACTCGTTGCGGAAGATCCGGTTGCCGCGGAACCAGCCGTTGAGCCGGCGGTACGTCGTCCGCGGGGTCTCGAAGTGGAACGCGGGGTCGGGGACCTTCCAGCCCGGTCCGTAGGTCGCCTCGAGCAGCTTCTCGGGCATCGCCGGCGCGGGCAGGGTGCGGCCGGCGAGCGTGCAGGTGCCGAGCGGGAAGATCCACTCCTCCTCGAACTCCAGGCCGATCTCGCCCATCAGGTAGAGCCGGCCGTCGAGGAAGTAGCCACCGAAGACGTCGAGCCCGCGCACCGTGCCGTCGGCCTCGACCACGTCCACCTTCAGGGCCGCGGCGCTGTAGCGGTCCACGGCATAGCCCCGCTCCTTGAGGTGGCGCTGCAACCGGAACGACTCGCGGGCGACGTCGAGCGGGTGCTTCTCCCGGCTCACGTAGGCCAGGTCCACGTCGCTGTCGTGGCCGATGAAGTCCTGTTCACGCACCGCCCCCAGCAGGGTGCCGTACGCCGGAAAGGCAGCCACTCCTGCGTCACGGAGCTCATCGAGCAGGCGCTCGGTGGAGTCCAGGAGCGGCTTGGTGTGCTGGGCGTCGCGGGTCTCGAAGGTGGTGACGATCCGGTTCGACTTGTCCAGGCCTAGGGGTCGCCCCTCGGCGTCGACCACCGCGATCGACCCCTCGCCGGAACCGAGAGCGACGTCGGCCTCGAACACCACCGAGCCCGAGAGATGCTCCACCACAGTGACCCTGGTGGTGCCGTCCAGGAACCGCCGGAGCATGCGCGGCCAGGCTGCGAGGCCGTCCTCGGTGTCGCGGACGGTCCAGAACGACCAGATCCGCCGACCGTCGAAGAGCACGTCGACCACGGTGTCCTCACCGGCGCTCAGGTGCACGCCGGCGTCGTCGACCGCCCTCACTGTGCCGGCCACGCAGCTCAGTCCCCGACGAACTCGTTGGCTCGAGTCAGGTCCTCGTCGAAGTCGACCTCGACGATGTGGAACTGGGAGATGTCGAGTGCCTCGACGCGGAGCCCGTCCTGCTCGATGCCCAGCTCGATGCCACGCTCGAAGTAGTCCTGGTCCTCGACCTCGGCCAGCCTGCTGATCAGCGTCGTCTTGTCGTCGGCCGCGATGAAGTTGATCCCCACGGCCTCACCGAGACCTCCGACGACTGACTTGGACAGCTCCTTGATGTAGCCGTCGTCGTCGAGGGTGTACTTCACCTCCTCCTCGGCCACCGACTCGGTGTTCACGCAGACGAAGCTGCGACCGGTCTCGATGTGCTCCTGGATCAGCGGCAGCACGCGCGGGTCGAAGACAACGTCGCCGTTGAGCCAGAGCACCCCGCCCGGCTGCGAGAGCGTCAACGCCTTGAGCAGGCTCTTGGAGGTGTTGGTGGAGTCGTAGACCTCGTTGTAGACGAAGGAGATGTCAGGCATCGCCTCGATCACCAGGTCGAGCTTGAACCCGACCACGGCGGTGACGAACACGTCCGCCCCGTAGGCGGTGCGCAACGCGTTGACCGCACGGCGCATGATGCTCTCGCCCGAGCGCAGCGGAGTGAGTGGCTTGGGGTGCGGCTTGCCGAGGCGAGTACCGAGTCCCGCAGCAAGAATGACGACCTGCTTGGCCACTGACGAACTCCTTGGTTGCTCGGTGCCGAACGAACGATTGCTGAGCCTACCTACGACTAGGGTTCCGAGCGTGACCTACACCCCCCGAAGCCGCTCGCTTCGCTCACGCCTCCGCGGGGACCCCGAGTGAGCACCACACCCACCCGCGTCTTCGCGGCCCGGCTGGCCGGACTGCCGGTGTTCGACCCCCAGGGCGATCAGGTGGGCAAGGTCCGGGACGTGGTCGTGGTGCTCCGGGCCGACGTACGGCAGCCGCGGGTGGTCGGTCTGGTCGTCGAGGTGTTCGGTCGCCGACAGATCTTCGCGCCGATGACGCGGGTGACCAACATCGACCCGGGCCAGGTGATCACGACCGGGCTGCTGAACATGCGCCGCTTCGAGAAGCGCTCCACCGAGACGCTGGTCGTGGGGCAGATGCTCGATCGCCAGGTGAAGGTGCGCAGCAGCGGGATCGAGGGGGTCGTCTTCGACGTGGCCATGGAGCAGGCCCGCACCCGTGACTGGGTGCTCTCCCGGGTCGCCCTCACCGAGGGCGGCAAGGGGTTCCGCCGCCGGCCGCAGACCCACGTCGTGGAGTGGGACGACGTCGAGGGACTGCACCAGCGCCAGGACAACCAGGGCGCAGAGCACCTGATCGCGTCCCTGTCCGACCTGCGCCCCGCCGACGCCGCCAACGTGATCCACGAGCTGCCGCCCGAGCGACGCGCCCAGGTGGTGGCCGGCCTGAGCGACGAGCGGCTCGCGCACGTGCTCGAGGAGCTCCCCGAGGAGGACCAGGTCGAGATCCTGGAGCATCTCGACTCCGAGCGGGCGGCCGACATCCTGGAGGAGATGTCCGCCGACGACGCCGCCGACCTGATCGCGGACCTGCCGCCGGAGACCGCGCAGACGCTGCTCGGGCTGATGGACACCGAGGACGCGGCCGAGGTCCGGCGGCTGATGGTCTACGGCGAGGAGACCGCCGGCGGCATGATGACGCCGGAGCCGATCATCCTGCCGCCAGACGCCACCGTCGCCGAAGCGCTCGCCCACGTCCGCAACGAGGACCTGACCCCGTCCCTGGCCGCGATCGTGCACGTGTGCCGGCCCCCGCTGGAGACCCCGACCGGCAGGCTGCTCGGGGTCGCCCACATCCAGCGACTGCTGCGGGAGCCCCCTTCCACCCTGGTGGCCGGGGTGCTCGACACCGGCATCGACTTCCTGCGTCCGGCCGCCACGCTCGAGGACGTCTCGATGTTCCTGGCGACCTACAACCTGGTGGCCGCACCGGTCGTGGACGAGGACGGGCGGCTGCTCGGCACGGTGACCGTCGACGACCTGCTGGACCACCTGCTGCCCGACGGCTGGCGCGACCGCAAGCTGGGCAGGGGGTGAGCAGCATGGACAAGCCCGAGAGGAGACCGCAGCGCAAGTCGGAGCGGCGGCTGGACAAGCGACTGGGCGCCCGGATCGAGCCGCTGGCCCGCCGCCGCGACAAGTCCACCGCCGAGGAGCGCGCCCGGCTGGCCGCTCGTCTGGACACCCCGCGCGAGCTCCGCCGCAGCCTGGTCCGCCGCCCGGCCGTGCGGCAGGACGCGTTCGGCATCTTCGCCGAGCAGTTCGCCCGCTACATGGGCACCGCCCGCTTCCTGATCTACATGACCCTGTTCGTGATCGTCTGGTTCGTCTACAACCTCGTGGCGCCCGAGGACCTGCGCTGGGACGACTACCCGTTCATCTTCCTCACCCTGATGCTCAGCCTGCAGGCGTCGTACGCCGCTCCGCTGATCCTGCTGGCCCAGAACCGCCAGGAGGTTCGCGACCGGGTGATCAACGAGCAGGACCGACAGGCCAACGCGCGCGCACACGCCGACATGGAGTTCCTGGCCCGCGAGGTCGCCTCGCTCCGGATGGCGCTCGGGGAGGTCGCCACTCGTGACTTCCTGCGCTCGGAGCTGCGGAACCTGATCGAGGAGCTCGGCGAGGACGAGGAGGACGAGGACTCCCCCGAGCACGGGCACGACCACGGGGGCGAGGCCTCGTGACCCCACGTACGCTGGTGCCATGACTTCCCCTGATATCGACCGGATTCAGGCTGCGCTGGCTCGGGTCAACGACCCCGAGATCAAGCGCCCGATCACCGACCTCGGCATGGTCGAGAACATCGACGTCGACGACACCGGCATGGTCTCCGTCACGGTCCTGCTCACCGTCTCCGGGTGCCCGATGAAGGACACCATCACCAAGGAGGTCACCGCCGCGGTGTCGCAGGTCGAGCACGTGACCGGCGTCGAGGTGGTGCTCGGCGTGATGACCGCCGAGCAGCGTGCGGGCCTGCAGGAGATGCTCCGCGGCGGCCAGGCCCAGCGCGAGATCCCCTTCGCCCAGCCCGACTCGCTCACCAAGGTCTACGCCATCGCCTCCGGGAAGGGTGGTGTCGGGAAGTCCTCGGTCACCGTCAACCTCGCGATCGCGATGGCCAAGCAGGGCCTGAAGGTGGGCATCGTCGACGCCGACATCTACGGCCACTCGGTGCCGGCGATGCTCGGTGTGGCCGACACCAGGCCGACCCAGGTCGAGGACCTGATCATGCCCGTGCCCACCCCGAGCGGGGTCTCGGTGATCAGCATCGGCATGCTCAAGCCCCGCCGCGACCAGGTCGTCGCCTGGCGTGGCCCGATGCTCGACCGGGCGCTCGTGCAGATGCTCTCCGACGTCTACTGGGGCGACCTCGACGTCCTGCTCCTCGACCTTCCGCCCGGCACCGGTGACGTGGCGATCTCGCTCGGCCAGCACCTGCCCAGCGCCGAGGTGATCGTGGTGACCACGCCCCAGGATGCGGCCACCGAGGTCGCCGAACGCGCCGGCACGATGGCCTCGATGATGCACCAGCGGGTCATCGGCGTCGTGGAGAACATGTCCTTCCTGCCCTGCCCGCACTGCGGGGTCGAGCACCGGCTCGAGATCTTCGGTTCCGGTGGCGGCGCCCGGGTCGCGGCCACGCTCGGCGGCCGGTTCGGCTACGACGTCCCGGTCCTCGGTGAGATCCCGATCGACGTGAGCCTGCGCGAGGGAGGCGACACCGGCAAGCCGATCGTCGAGTCGGACCCGACCGCGCCGGGAGCACTGGTGCTCACCGAGATCGCCCGCGGCCTCTCCGGCCGTGGCCGGGGCCTCGCCGGCATGCAGCTCGGGTTGAGTCCCACCGCGAAGGGCTGACCTGAGGTGTTCGGGATCGGGCTGCCGGAGCTGATGGTGATCATCGTCATCGCTGTCGTCGTGTTCGGTCCCGAGCGCCTTCCCGAGTTCGCCCGGCAGGCCGGGAAGTTCGTGCGCACGCTGCGCAACCTCAGCCAGACCGCGCAGGCGCAGCTGCGCGAGGAGCTCGGTCCGGAGTACGCCGACCTCCGGCTGGCCGACCTCGACCCTCGCCAGGCGATCCGCAAGCACATCCTCGAGGCGATGGAGGACGACGACTTCGATGCCGTCGACCCGCTCCCGGCGTTCGAGGTCCTCGGGCACGACGAGCGACCGCCCTACGACGCAGAGGCGACCTGACCCACCCCTGGCGCCAGCTCCCTGACGGTGCACGAACTGGTACGGACCGGGTCGACCGGACTATGGCGGGCCAATCGGACGCTGTGCGATCATCCCCACGCCGAGCATCGGTCTCGAGCCAGGGGATTTGTCGCCGAGGGGGGCGTCATGAGGCGTCTCGTCTCGCGCATCGTAGGGCTCACCTTCGCCGCACCCATGTTGCGCCGGGTCGCGTTCCACATCGACCGGCTCACCCACAACGTCGACCGCGGGTTCTTCCTCAGGCTCTTCGGGGGTCTCTTCGGGATCGTGATGATGGCCGCGGTCCTCGTGACGCTGATCGAGGGGCCCCGCGACGGTGTGGGTGAGTTCTTCTCCTCCCTGGGCACCAGCTTCTACTGGGGCGTGACGACGGTGATGGGGTCGGGCGACGCGTCGTACGTCACCTCGCCGGGAGGCTTCGTCATCTCCTGGCTGCTCGTCCTGTTCGGGGTCGCCATCGTCGCCTCGATCACCGGTGCACTGGTGGGCTTCGTGATCGACTTCATCCTCAAGGAAGGCCAGGGCATGGGTGCATCCGGATATCGCGACCACATCGTCGTCTGCGGGTGGAACCCCACGGCGCGCGAGCTCGTCAACGAGCTGAACGGCGACGACTACGAGCGCAAGATCGTGGTGATCCACGAGTCCGACAAGAACCCGGCCGGCAACGAGGTCTACTTCGTCAGCGGTGACGTGACCAGCGTCGACGACCTGCGCCGCACCGGCATCACCGAGGCGATGGCCGCGGTGGTGTGTCCCGCCGATGCCAGCAACGAGGCCGACATGCGGTCGATCCTCACCGTGATGGCCATCGAGGCGATCGCGCCGCAGGTGCGCACCGTCGTCGAGGTGAACAACCCCCAGCACGTCGACCACTTCCGCCGCGCGAACGCCGACGAGATCCTGGTGACCTCACGCATCTCCTCGCGGCTGCTGGCCCGCTCCTCGCTCTACCCGGGCCTGGCCGAGATCGTGACGGACATCGTCTCCGGGGGCGACGGATCCGAGCTCTACCGGGTCTCGCTGCCGCCCCACTTCATCGGCCTCTCGGTCGACGAGCTCTCGACCAAGCTGCGCGGCGAGCACGCCGCAACCCTGCTGGCCATCGGTCGCAACGGGCACGCGCAGGTCAACCCGCCGACCGACTTCCGGCTGGCCGAGGGCGACGACGCGATCGTGGTGGCCGAGTCGCTGGGCACCCTGGCACCCCTGGAGCTCCAGCAGGACTGAGGCTCGGCCACCAGCCGGGACCCGTCGATGGGTCGCTCAGCCGGTCTTGGCGTCCAGGCCGACCTTGACCTCGAAGGTCTTCTTCCCTCGCTCGACCAGCAGGGTGACCTTCTCGCCGGGGACGTGCGAGCGGATCGCGACGACGAGGTCGATCGAACCGGTCACCGGCTTGCCGTCGACCCTGCGAATCACGTCCCCGACCTTGAGGTCTGCGGCCGCGGCCGGCGTCCCGGGCGAGATCGACTCGACCTTGGCGCCGTCGAGCTTCTCGGTGCCGCGCACGTTGGCCCCGATGACCGGGTACTGCGCCTCGCCCGTGCGCAGGATCTGCGCCGCGGTGACCTGGACCTGCTCGATCGGGATCGCGAAGCCCACGCCGATGTTGCCGCCCTGGTCCGAGGCGATCTGCGACCCGAGCGAGGCGATGGCGGAGTTGACCCCGACGACCTCGCCCTGGAGGTTGACCAGCGGCCCCCCGGAGTTGCCCGGGTTGATCGCTGCATCGGTCTGCACGGCGTTGATGTAGGAGTTGTCGTTCTCGCCCTCGCCCGTGGTCACCGGGCGGTTGACGGCACTCACGATGCCCGCCGTCACCGTCGCGGACAGGCCCAGCGGCGAGCCGATCGCGACGACCGTCTCACCGACGCGCATCTGGTCGGCTGAGCCGATCGCTGCCGGCGTGAGCTTCTTGGCCGCCTCGGACCTCAGCACCGCGATGTCGTAGACGGTGCTGCGGCCGACGACCGTGGCCTTGAGGTGGTTGCCGTCCTGGTCGATGATCTCGATCAGTCCGTTGCCCTCGTCGGCCTCGGCGACCACGTGGTTGTTGGTGATGACGTGTCCCTGGTCGTCGAGCACGAAGCCGGACCCGGTCGCGCCCTGCGCCTTGCCGTCGTACTCCGCGAGGATCTGCACGGTGCTCGGCAGCACCTTCTCCGCGACGGAGGCGATGCTGACGTTGTCGGCGGGCAGCGGGGGCGCCGTACGACGCTCCACGCGCAGCACGTCGGTGGAGCCGCCGGACTCACCGGCGACCAGGGCGCCGGCGAGGGCGCCGCCACTGAGTCCCAGGACGAGCGCGATCACCGAGACGGCCGGCCAGATCCAGGCAGGCGCCTTGGCGCGCGGCTCGGGGTCGGCGACCGGATAGGGCTGGTTCCCCACTGGGGTCCCGAACGGGGCCCCCAGCTGGTCACCGAACGGGGGTGGCGACGGGTACGGCGGCGGGTAGGGGTTCTGCTGGTGACCCATCGGCAAGGGTGTCGTCGGCTCGCTCGGGTCGTCGTGGCTCACAAGGCCTATCTTGACCTACGGGGAAAGACCGCGGTCCTGTTGGTCTCGGCACCGGTCGGTGAACCGGCCGGCTGGCGGGCCTGGTCGCCGCGGATCATCGCGGGAGAGGTCGGGACCTCGGTGCGACCCGCGGGTCCGCCGGTCACGGTCAGCAGCCCGAGCACACAGGCGCCGACGGCACCGCCGCCCATGACCGCCACAGTCGTACGACGGCGCCTCGACTGCTGCTCGATCTGGTCCACGGCCGCCCAGGCGTCGACGGCGTACAGGGACCCGAGCAGCTGCGGCGGCGGGTCGACCTCACCGGGTGCGGAGAGCGAGCCGAGCTTGCGCTTGACCCATCCCTCGTGCTCCACCAGGCGGCGACAACCGGGGCAGGTGAGCACGTGCGACCACGCCCGCTCCGCCTCTGCGGCGGGGAGCTGGCCGTCGACCAGGGCCGATGCCTTCGTGCCGATGTGACCGCTCAGTGACAACATCACCGCACCTGTCCGGCGAGGCCCGGTCCGATCAGGGGACCGGCGAAGCGGGTGCGGCCCGGTCGGGGGGCACGGTGCGCGAGGGCGGAGCGCAGCTGGGCGCGGCCTCGGTGGATCCGGGAGCGGACGGTGCCGAGCTTGAGGTCGAGCACGTCGGCGATCTCCTCGTAGGTGAGGCCCTCGACATCGCAGAGCACCACGGCGGCACGGAAGTCCGGGGCGAGCGAGGCGAGCGCGGCCTCGACGTCGGCGTCGAACGTCCGGTCCAGCTGGGCGACGTCCGGGGTGGGCAGCTTGCTCGGCAGTCGCCCGGCAGCCTCGTCGCTGAGCGCGTCGAAGCGGATCCGCTGCTTGCGACGGGCCTGGTCGAGGAACAGGTTGGTGGTGATCCGGTGCAGCCAGCCCTCCATCGTGCCGGGCGTGTAGGTGTGCAGGGAGCGGAACACCCGCACGAACACTTCCTGGGTGAGGTCCTCGGCGTCGTGGCGGTTGCCGGTCAGCCGGTAGGCAAGCCGGTAGACCCGGGCCGAGTGGTCGGTGACGATCTGCTCCCAGCCCGGCGTCTCGGTCGAGGGGGTGCCGACGGTGCTGAGCGACTGCTCGGAGGCGGGGTCGTGGGAGGGGTTCACCATGTCACCACGCTAGGGAGGTTCCCTGAGACGCGGCTGAGCAGATGCCAGCAACCGACACAACGTTTTCCCCTCACGATCACAGCAACGAGCCGACCGGTGCGCTTTGTTCCCGCGAGCGCCTCGAAGGGTAGGGTCCGACCCATCGCCAACGCACGTCAGGAGATCGACATCGTCACGCCAATGAAGCCCGCGAGCTGGACCTACGCCGAGGAGTTCGTCGCCGAGGACGAGGTCCTGGCCAGCGCCCGGGCGCGCTCCGAAGAGGTCGGTGTCATCCCGATCGGCTCCGGAGGCGGCGCCGCGCTGCACTTCCTGGCCTCCGTCCTCGAGGCACGCGCCGTCGTCGAGATCGGCACCGGGACCGGGGTCTCGGGGCTCTGGCTGCTCCGCGGCATGCGTCCCGACGGCGTCCT
Organism: uncultured Actinomycetota bacterium; assembly: GCA_963781335.1. Lineage (GTDB taxonomy): Bacteria > Actinomycetota > Actinomycetes > Propionibacteriales > Nocardioidaceae > Marmoricola. The sequence goes on from CAWAFS010000015.1 coordinate 99,849, forward strand.
GACCACCGTCGACACCCAGGCCGAGCACCAGCGGCTCGCCAAGCAGGGCTTCGCCGAGGACGGCATCGCCTCGCAGCGCTTCCGGTTGATCCCCGGGGCGGCGCTCGAGGTCATCCCGCGCCTCACCGACGGCCACTACGACCTGGTCTTCTGCGACGGCGACAAGCACGAGTACTCCGACTACCTCACCGAGGCGCTGAGGCTGCTCCGTCCGGGCGGCGTGGTGGCCTTCGACAACGCCCTGTGGCACGACCGGGTGGCCGACCCGGCCCAGCGCGACGCCGAGACGGTCGCGATCCGCGAGCTGTGCACCACCGTGCGCGAGCACGACTCCCTGGTGCCGGTGCTGCTGCCCGTGGGCGACGGCCTGCTGGTGGCCAAGAAGGTCTGGACGCCCGAAGCCTGATCAGGTCGGCACACCGGCGAGGGGTTCGGGCTGGCCGAGCCAGTCGAGCAGCAACCGGGCACCGAAGCCCGTCGGACCCTCGGTCCACTCGAACTGCTCCTTGGGGGCGTCCCCGACCGACGCGATGTCCAGGTGCGCCCAGGGCAGGCCGCCGGTGAAGTGCTGGAGGAACAGCGCCGCCATGATCGCGGGCGGGCCACCGGGCGCGTTGTCGGCGTCGGCGGTCTTCGAGGAGAGCTTGTGCTCGTACTCCTCGCTCAACGGCATCCGCCACAGCGGCTCACCTGCCCGGTGTCCCGAGGCGTCGAGCAGACCCGCGAGCGCGTCGTCGCTGGCGAACAGCCCGGCCGTGTGCTGGCCGAGCGCGACCTTGACGCCACCGGTGAGCGTGGCGATGTCCACGAGGACGTCGGGGTCGAGCTTGTCCAGCGCGTAGGCAAGCCCGTCGGCGAGCACGAGCCGGCCCTCGGCATCGGTGTTGGTGACCTCGGTGGTGCGCCCGCCGTACTGGGTGATCACGTCGCCGGGGCGCATCGCGTTGCCGCTCACGGCGTTCTCGGCCATCGGCAGCAGACCGGTGACCCGCACCGGGCAGTCGATCTCGGGCAGCGCGGCCATCACCGCGGCGACCACGGCGGCGCCGGTCATGTCGCGCTTCATCGTCACCATCGACTGGCCGGGCTTGATGGAGAGTCCGCCGCTGTCGAAGGTGATCCCCTTGCCGACGAGCACGACGTGGCGCGCCTTGCGGCCCCGTGACGTCCTGCGGCTCGGCTTGTACTCGAGCTGGACGAAGCGCGGCGGAGCATCTGCCGCCTGTCCGACGCCGACGATCCCGCCGAAGCCCCGCTCTGCCAGCTCGACCTCGTCGAGGACGGTGGCCTTGAGGCCGGCCGCCTCCGCGGCCGTCACCGCCTGCTCGGCCAGCCAGGCAGGGGTCTTGATGTTCGACGGCACGCTCGCCAGCAACCGGGACTGCCACCCGGCGCCGGCGACGGCGACCGCGCGACGAAGCAGCGCCGTCTGCTCCTCGTCGTCCGCGGTGAGGCAGAGCACGATGCTGCCGACCGGGCGGGTCCGGGGACCGTCGCGGTGCATCGAGAAGCCGAACGACCCGAGGGTGGCGCCCTCCACGAAGGCCGACATCGCGGCTCCGTCACCGACGGCCGCGACTGAGGAGGCGACCGCATCCGCGTCCGTCGTACGGCGTGCCACCGCGGCGCCCGCACGGCGCAGGTCAGTCGTGGTGGCGTCGCCGACGCCGACCATCAGGACGCGGGTGAGGGCGGGGTTGGCCAGGTCCGCGGTGCGTACGGCGGGGAGCTCGGTCACCTCTCCGGTCTCACCGGTCGCCCCGGTGCTCTCGAGCACCTCGAGCAGGTCGAGCCCCAGGTCGTCGGTCAGCTCCGCGGCGCCGGGACCGAGCGCGACGCCGTCCCCGGCCGGGAGCACCGGCACCGCGACGACATCGACCCCCACCAGCCTCGAGGGGGCAACGTCGCTGAGCGCGAACCTGGGCGGGGAAACCTGCGGTGGGAGTGACACGCCCCAGACCCTAACCGACCACAACGGAGGGCCCCCGCACTCCCATCAGGGAATGCGGGGGCCTCAACGCTTTCGGGGATCGGCCTCAGCCGACCACGTCCTTGAGTGCATCGCCCAGGGCGGTTGCCTCGTCCTTGTTGAGCTCCACCACGAGCCGACCACCGCCTTCGAGGGGAACCCTCATCACGATGCCTCGACCCTCCTTGGTGACTTCGAGCGGGCCGTCACCCGTCCGCGGCTTCATGGCCGCCATGTGCACACCTCTTCCCCATCTAATCCGTGCGCAGGACGCGCCCAACTCCGACCCATTATTCCCCATGCAGGAAGTCTCCCGACCACACGACCGATTCCATGGGGCAGACTCTCTCGCACAGCAGCCCTGGCGCCCGTTTTCGTGGCAGCCCCGGAGGACCCCCGAGGATGAGGAGAGCACCATGACCGATCCCGTGCGCTACGACGTCGCCGACGGCGTCGCGACGATCGCTCTCAACCGGCCCGACGCCATGAACGGCCTCGACATCGCCACCAAGGAGGCCCTGCTCCAGGCAGTTCGCGCGGCCGCGCAGGACGAGTCGGTGCGGTGCGTGGTGCTGACCGGGAGCGGGCGGGCCTTCTGCGTCGGCCAGGACCTCAAGGAGCACATCACGATCCTGCAGAGCTCCGACGCCACGGCGTTGTTCAGCACCGTCGAGGAGCACTACAACCCGATCGTGACGGCCCTGGCGACGATGCCCAAGCCGGTGATCGCCGCCGTCAACGGCGTCGCCGCTGGGGCAGGCGCGAGCCTCGCCTTCGCCTGCGACTTCCGGATCATGACCGAGTCAGCGGGGTTCAACTTCGCCTTCGCCGGAGTGGCGCTGTCCTGTGACACCGGCTCGTCCTGGACCCTCCCCCGTCTGGTCGGGCGGGCCAAGGCGATCGAGCTGCTCTACTTCCCGCGCACGATCGACTCCGCGGAGTCGCTGGAGCTCGGCCTCGCGACGAAGGTCGTCGACACCGACCAGCTCGACGGCGAGGTCGCCTCGCTGGCCAGGCGGCTGGCCAGCGGACCGACCGTGGCCTTCGGCGCGATCAGGCGCGCGGTGGAGTACTCCGGCGGGCACGACTTCGTCGACTCCCTGGAGTTCGAGGCGTCGATGATGACGCTCACCGGCTCCACCGAGGACCACCACAACGCGGTGGGCTCCTTCGTGAACAAGGAGAAGCCGAGCTTCACCGGCAGGTAGTCCGAGCGGCGGTGGTCAGCGGCGGGCGCCGACCGCCCTGAGCAACCCGCCTGGCCCGGTGCGCGTCGCCTGCTTGCGGCTGAGTCCGCGGCCGTACTCCACGGTCACGGCCACGCCGCCGAAGCTGGCGTTGAACCACTCGGTCATCGTCCCGTGACAGGCGCCGGAGCAGTTGAACGACTTGACCGGCAGGCGCAGGCCACGGTGCAGCCGTGCTACGAACGCGGTCCCCTTGGAGCCGGCCCGCCCGACTCCCTTGAGCGGTTGGTGGAAGCTGACCACGTAGGCCGGGCGCACCGCCTCGAGGAAGGCCATCACGGCCTGGGTCTCCGGCTCCGAGGCCGGGCGCGGCCCCGAGTTGTAGGTGCCGGTCAGCCGCTTCCAGCCGCGTGGGTAGTTGCGGTTCAGGTCGACGCCGTGGGCGTTCTGGCGGGTACGACGGACCACGCCGTCCCGGTTGTACTGCGGCACCACCCAGATGTCGGCACCCGTGATCGGCCGGCCGTCGCGCAGGTTGTAGAGGATCCGCGACGGTCCTCGCTCGTTGCCGTGCATGGCCGCGAGCACGACCACCTTGCGGCTCGACGTCGGGTCACCGAGTCGCCAGGCCACGATGCTGCGGCCCTGGACGGTCTTCCCGATCGTGCGCACCTCGGTCACGGTCGACCTCGCCGCTGCGGCGTCGGCGACGACCGGCGATGCCCCCGTCAGCAGCACGCCAGGAAGGGCCAGCAGGAGGGCCTTGCGCCAGATCATGCGCGTCAGTCTGCCTCACTGGGACGGGATCCGTCCTCGTCATCGAGCTGCCGGGCCAACCGCTCGACCAGCGCGTCCACCTCGTCCGCGCGATAGCCCCGCACGGCCGTGTTGAAGCGCAGCGCTCGCAAGTCTGAGCCGGTGACCGGTCGGTCGGCGGGGAGGCGCACATCGGCCCGGTCGTCGTACGACGGGCCGAGGGAACCTCCTCGTCCGGCAGCCACCACCGCCACGGCACCGATGAGCAGCACGACCAGCACCGCGAAGAACCAGGTCACCGGTCCGCGATCTCCCTGGTCATGATCTCGACCGCCTCGTCGACGTCGTCGGTGATCGAGAGCATGTCGAAGTCGGACTCGGAGATGTTCCCTGCGGTGAGGACGGTGCCGCGCAGCCACTCGAGCAGACCGCTCCAGTAGGCCCTCCCGACGAGCACGACGGGGAACGAGGTGACCTTCTGGGTCTGCACGAGCGTGAGCGCCTCGAAGAGCTCGTCGAAGGTGCCCAGCCCGCCGGGGAGGGCGATGAAGCCGCTGGAGTACTTCACGAACATGGTCTTGCGGGCGAAGAAGTAGCGGAAGTTCACCCCCACGTTCACCCACTCGTTGAGTCCCGACTCGAAGGGCAGCTCGATGCCCAGGCCGACGCTGACTCCGCCCGCCTGGCTGGCGCCCTTGTTCGCCGCCTCCATCGTCCCGGGGCCACCACCGGTGATCACCGCGAACCCGGCGTCGGCCAGGCCACGGCCCAGCCGCTCGGCGTCGGCGTAGTTGGGATCCTCGGGAGGCGTGCGGGCCGAGCCGAAGACCGCGACCGCGGAGCCCAGCTCGGCGAGAGCGCCGAAGCCCTCGACGAACTCCGCCTGGATGCGCAGCACCCGCCACGGGTCGGTGTGCACCCAGTCGCTGGGGCCTCGGGAGTCGAGCAGCCGCTGGTCGGTGGTCGTGAGGTCGACCTGCGAGCCGCGCAGGACCGTGGGGCCCTTGAGCTTCTCGCCGCGCGCAGTCGGCATCTCAGCGTCGGTCACGCGTCACCACCCAGCCACGTCCGGAGGGTGGCCTCGCACGTGTGCAGCTGCTCGATCGGCACGAACTCCTCCTGCTTGTGCGCCAGCATCGGGTCGCCGGGTCCGTAGTTGACCGCCGGGATGCCCAGGCCGGTGAACCTGGCCACGTCGGTCCAGCCGAACTTCGGGTTGACGGTCCCGCCGACCGAGTCGATGAAGGCCTTCGCGGCGGGTACGCCGAGGCCGGGGAGCGCTCCCGGTGCGGAGTCGGTGACCTCGACCTCGAAACCGTCGAAGAACTCCTTGACGAACACCAGCGCCTCCGACTCCGAACGGTCGGGCGCGAACCGGTAGTTGACGGTGACGACGCACTCGTCGGGCAGCACGTTGGTGGCGACGCCGCCGCTGACCAGCACGGCGTTGAGGCCCTCGTGGTACTCCAGCCCGTCGATGACCGGCGTGCGGGCGTCGTACTCGTTGAGGCGGTGGAGGATCTCGGAGGCCCTGTGGATCGCGTTGACCCCCCGCCAGGAACGCGCGGAGTGGGCGCGCTCGCCGCGGACGGTGACGTCGACCCGGAGCGTGCCCTGGCAACCGGCCTCGACCACCGCGTCGCTGGGCTCCATCAGGATCGCGAAGTCGGCCTCGACCAGGTCCGGGCGCTGCTGGGCGATGATCCCGAGCCCGTTGTAGACGTCGTCGATCTCCTCGGCCTCGTAGAACACGAACGTCACGTCGCGGTTGGGCTCCGGCACCGAGTGGGCCAGCCGCAGCGCCACCGCCACGCCGCCCTTCATGTCGCAGGTGCCGAGACCGTGCAGCCGGTCCCCGTCGTTGCGCACGGGCAGGTTTCGGTTCAGCGGCACGGTGTCGATGTGCCCCGCGATGACCACGCGCTCCCCGCGACCGAGGTTCGTCCGCGCGACCAGCGAGTTGCCGATGCGGGTCACCTCGAGGTGCGAGATACCCGCGAGAGCCTGCTCGATGGCATCGGCCAGCACCTGCTCGTTGCGGCTCACCGACTCGATGTCGACCACCGCCTCGGTCAGGGCGACGACGTCTGAGCTGAGGTCCAGAGACATGTCGGTCATCCTGTCATCCGGGGTGTCCGGATCCGAAGGTGGTCGAGCAACGAGCGGAGCGAGCGGACCGTCGAGACCCTGGCCTCAGACCGCCACGCGGATCTCGGCCGAGAGCGCGGCTGCGTCGAGGAGCTCGAGGTCGTCACCGGACCAGAACGTGCCGGGGTCGTAGTAGTTGGTGGGCAGGTCTGCGGGGAGCAGGCCCATCGCGGTGTACGTCGCCGCCACCACCTCCGCGCAGTAGGTCACCTCGACCCCGGCCGCCCGGTGGGCACGTCCACGGGCCCACCGGCCGACGAGAGCAGCGGTGGCCGGGAAGGGAGTGCCGTCGAGGCGCGCGATCGTGGTGAGCAGCGCCGCCTCGCGCTCCACCGTGATGTCGGCCGTGAGCTGGCGCAGCCAGGCCCGCTGCCGGTAGCGGCCGGACCACTGCTCGACCGCCTCCCGCAGGTCGTGCAGCTGGACACCCCGGTGGTGCGTCCCGGTCCACACGTCGAGCAGCCCCTTGCCGAGCTCCGCGTGCCACATCAGCGGCGGCAGGTCCTCGAGCACGACGGCCATCCCGACATGGTTGACGGGCGCGTTGGTGAGGGCCCGGATCGTCCGGTCGGCGGCCGAGTCACCGCGAAACAGCCACAGGTCACCGGTGCGGGTGAGGTCGACTGCCTGGTCCAGGCTGATCGTGCTTGCGTCCCTCACCGTGGGATTCTCTCCCTGTGAAGATCTGGAAGGCACTCGGACTCGCCGGTCTGGCCGGCGTGGCCGCCACAGGAGTCGTCATCGCCCGCGACCAGCGCAAGCGGTCCGAGCTCACCCCCGAGCAGATCAAGGACCGTCTGCACCAACGGCTCAGCGGCGGGCGACCGCCAGGCGCCCCTTGAGCAGCGCCTTCGCCGGGTGGGCCTGGTCGCCCATGACGGCGAGGCAGACCTCCATCACCTCGGTGTCATAGGGCGCGAGCGCGGTGTAGCGAGCCACAGCCTGTGGTTGCGGGTCGGCGAGCAGAGCCTCGCGCAGCGCGACCGCCACGTAGTCCGCGAGCTCGACGAGGGTCGGGGACTCGGTGCCCGGCATCAGGTCCCCGCCGTACGCCGCCACCGCCGCTCGGACCTGGCCGCTGCGCAGCAGCCGGAGCACCTCGTTGACGTCGATGCGCACCGGCATGGTCAGGCGGTAGGGGCGCGACGTGAGCTGCCCGTGCAGGGCGCTGCGCAGGTGGGAGACCTCGGCCTTGAGCGTGGAGAAGGTGATCGCCTGGTCGCCGTAGAGCTGCGCGTGCAGCTGCTCGAGCGAGAGCCCGGACGGGTGCAGCGCGAGCAGCGCCAGGATCTCGGTCTGGCGGCGGTTGAGCAGCAGGCGACTGCCGTCGAGGTGGGCCTCCGCAGCGCCGAGCAGCGTCAGGTCGAGCCCGTCCACGGGCGAGGTGCTCTGCCCGACCGCGCCCGGATGGTGCTGCGAGGCGGGCATCGCGGTCTCGATCAACCGGGCCATCACCCGCGCCGTGGCCAGCCCGATCGGGTGGGTCCGGTCCCAGGTGGTGGAGAGGTCGATCACGCCGATCTGCTCACCGCTCACCGGGTCGTGGACGGGGGCCGCCCAGCACACCCAGTTGTGCACCACCTGCGCATAGTGCTCGGCGCTGAACACCATCGAGGGGGCGTCGTGCCGGGTGGCGAGGTCGAGCGCGTTGGTGCCCACGCTGGTGTCGTCCCACCGTCCGCCGGGGACGAAGTTGACGGCCTCGGCCTTGCGCCGCATCACCCGGCCGCCGTAGGTCCACAGGATCCGGGTCTCCGCGTCGGTGACGGCGACGACCAGGTCACCGTCCTCCGCCGTACGCCGCAGCTCGGACTCGACCCGCTCCACCCCGATCTGCAGCGGTGAGCCGTTCCAGATGGCAGCGGTGTCGGACTCGTCGGCGAGCGGTGCCTCGGAGACGTCGATGCCGACGGCCGGCGCGGAGCGCTCCCACGAGCGCAGGATCTCCGGCCTGACCACGCCCTCGGCGCCGTCACCGCGCTCGACGAAGCTGGTCCAGGCACGCACGGCGTCCAGTCGACGGCTGTGCAGCTCGTTGCTCTGGCTTGTCATGGCGGGGCTCCTGGTGTGACTGCCGCCACGTTAGCCCGCGGGTCCAGCGGGCAACAGGGAGCCTCCCGACTGGTGGGTCAGCCGCGCAGCTCACGCCTGAGGAAGCGCACCGTCCGCTCCATCGACAGCGGCCACTGCGGTCCGAACGCGTGCTGCTCCCCGCGGTAGATCTCCAGCGTGGAATCCACGCCGGCACCGCGCAGCAGCCGCTGGGTCGTCCGCGACCACCTGACCGGGCAGGACTCGTCCAGGGTGCCGTGGTGGATCAGCACGGGCTCGGTGATCCGGTCGAAGTAGGTGCGGGCGGAGAGACCGGCGTAGAACTCGGGTTCGTCCTCGGGGGTCCCCCAGCGTCGGTACGTCGCGGCAGCGGCCTCGGGGCGCTCGGCCACCGTCCAGCGGTTGAAGTTGTCGACGAAGTCGGAGCTGACCGGGGCGAACACGACGGCTGCACGCACCAGCCCGGGCTTCGCGACGATGGCGTTGTAGGTGACCCCACCGCCCATCGACCGGCCGAGCATCGCGACGCGCCCAGGGTCGACGTAGGACTGCTTCTTCACCGACTGCACCGCGTTGATCGTGTCCCGCGTGTAGCCCAGACGAGTCTCCCGGCTCCGCTCCGAGGCGGGGTCGGAGCCGGCATGCCCGCGGTAGTCGGTGTGCAGGACGACGAAGCCAGCCCGAGCGAGGTGGTCCTGCTCGCGCATCAGGCCCTGACCGGTCACGTAGATCGACGGCTCGATGTAGCCGTGGTTGAGCACCACGGCGGGGAACGGGCCCCGGCCACGCGGACGCAGCAGCACGCCGGACACGGTCACGTCGCCACTCGGATAGGTGACCTCGTGCCGGGTGTAGGCCTCGTTCGCGAGAATCTGTCGGCCGAGGCGGATCCGGCCGCCACGGAGGTCCTCGCGCATCAGCGCGGCCAGCGACACCTGGTCGCCGACGGGCGGCAGGTCCTCACCAGCCGGGTCCTGGGACGGCGACGCGGAAGGGGTCGGGTTCGGGGTGGGGCTCCCGCGCGGTGAGGGGGCCGACCCGGACGCGGAGGGCGGGTCGTCACCGCTCGCGCACGCGCTGACCAGCAGCACCATGGCGACAACCGCACCGACGACTCGCATGCCCACGGGTCCATCGTCGCGCATCGGCGCAAGCACTGGCCCGAGCACACGGCCCAGCCGCTCTGGACAGGTGACCAGATGGTCACCTATCATGATCCGTGTGACCCAGCCAGCCGACGAGATGGACGCGGTGTTCCGCGCTCTGGCCGACCCGACCCGGCGGCTGCTGCTGGACGCCCTGTTCGCCTCGGACGCCCAGACCGCGGGCGAGCTGTGTGCGCGGGTGCCCGGCATGACGCGGTTCGGCGTGACCAAGCACCTCGGCGTACTCGAGGACGCCGGGCTGATCACGACGCAGCGGTCCGGTCGGTCCAAGCTGCACCACCTCAACCCGGTGCCGATCGGGATGGTCGCCGACCGGTGGATCAGCAAGTACGCCCAGCCGTTCACGCACGCCATGGTCGGGCTGCGCACTGGCCTCGAGACAGATCTCCCGACCGGGCTCGAGACCGGGCTCGAGACCGGCTGACGAGCAGCGCCGAAGCAAGGAGGAGACGACATGCCCCCGGCCCGCCACCAGTACGAGGTCTACATCCGCGCCGAGCCCGAGGCCGTGTGGGCTGCGATCATCGATCCGGCGTTCACCCGCCAGTACTTCCACGGGACCGCCTTCGACCGGCCACCGGTGCAGGGCGAGCCCTACCGGACCTCGCGGCTGGACGGCTCCCCGCAGGTCGAAGGCGAGGTCGAGGTGCTCGAGCCACCGCGGCGCCTGGTCCTGACCTGGCACACGCTGTACGACGCGGAGCTGGCCGCCGAGCCGGTCAGCCGGGTGGAGTGGCACGTCGAGTCGGCCGGCGAGGGCCTGACCCGGCTGCGGGTGGTGCACGCCGACCTCGCGCAGAGCCCGCGGACGTGGGCGAGCGTCGAGCACGGCTGGGTCTGGATCCTGGACTGTCTGAAGTCCCTCCTCGAGACCGGTGCCCCGCTGCCCGACCTCGGCGACGAGGACACCCCCGACCGGTCGATCGACCCCGACGGCGAGTGGCACCGGATGCAGGCCGTCGAGGCGAACAACTCGACCTGGGAGCTGGCCGAGCAGCCGGCGCGGAGCGCCGACGAGGACGAGGAAATGCTCCGTCGGGCGTACGCCGCGGCGTACCACTGGGACCGGGCCGCGGGAGGCGGTCCCGCGAACGCGGCCCGGGCCGACTGGCTGCTCGCGAAGGTGCACCTGCTCGCCGGCGGCCCCGAGGCATCGTTGCGCCATGCCGAGCGCTGCCTGGCCACCTGCCGCGAGCACGGCCTGGTGGACTTCGACCTGGCCTGGGCGCACGAGGCCGCGGGACGGGCGCTGCGCGCACTCGATCGCCACGGCGAGGCAGCCCGGGAGTGGGCAGCCGCCGGGGCGGTCCCGATCGCGGACGTGGACGACCGCGCGGCGCTCGAGAAGGACCTCGCCGAGGAGCGCTAGGGCAACCGAGGCTCCCCGCGGTAGCTGCCGAAGGACCAGTGGTTGCCCTCGGGGTCGCGGAGCCCGAACTCGAGCCCGCCATAGGGCGGCGAGTTCAGCTCACGGGTGATCTCCGCGCCGGCCGCGACTGCCCGGTCATGGACACCCTGGGGGTCGGCGGTGACCACGTAGAAGCCGGCCGTCCCGGGCTCCTGGCTCCACGGCTTCGAGGTCTTGCTGCCGCACATCACGCCGCCGCCTTCGGGCCAGTTGAGCTCGGAGTGCATGACGGTCCTGGCATCGTCCGGGTCCTCGTAGACCGCGGTCTTCTCGAAGCCGAGCGAGACGAGGAAGTCGATGATCGCGTGGGCGTCGCGGGCCTGGAAGGTCCCCCACACGGTGGGCGGGGGTGTGCGATCGCCGCTGTCTGCAGAGAGATTCTCAGTCATGGCCTCAGTCTGGCCGGTTGCGGTGTCCGCCGTCTTGGATGTTTCGGCGCTCCTCGCTCAGCCACTGTGACGGGGTGCAGCCGGCCATCTGCCGGAACTCGCGGGTCAGGTGCGCCTGGTCGGAGTAGCCGACCGTCGCCGCGACCTCCGCCAGGGCCTGCGACCCCGTGGACAGGTGCGCGATCACGCTGTCGAAGCGGAACTGGCGACACAGCTGCTTGGGCGAAAGACCGGTCTCGGCGACCATCAGCGCCCGCAGCTGGCGTGGGCTCAGGGCCACCGCTCGCGCCAGGTCCGCGATCCTGAGTCTCCCCCCGGCGGCCTGGACCAGCTGCCAGGCGTGGACCACCTCGGGCCGCACCGACGTCTGCCCGGCATCGCCGACCCGGTCGCGCAGCCACCCCTGGACCACGTCCAGCCGGTCCCGCGTGCCGGCGCGGGAGGACACCAGCTCGTGCAGATCATCCGCGACCCTGCCCAGCACCTCGTGCCCGTGGTCCCCCGGGCCGACCAGCTCCGCCGACCGGCAGCCCAGCAGGCTCTGGGCGGCGAGCGGGTGCAGCGCGAGCTGGACGCCACACTGCCGGGTCGGCTGTTCCACCCGTGCCGCGACCGGGTGCAGGCCCGCGACGATGACGTCGTACGACGTGGCGCGGTCGGGGTCGAACCGGTCCCCGTCGGCGACCGTCCCGGACACCCGCACCGGTCCGCCGACCGAGACGATGAACGTGATCCAGGGCGACGGGAGCCCTCGGTGGTCACCTGCCTCCAGCCCGCTGGACTCGTAGGCGCATGCGGACACCACGGCCCCCGGCAGCAGGTCGTCCCGGTGCCGGAAGCGCGCCGCGCCCGGCACCGGTCAGCCCCCGCCGCCCGAGAGGGCTGGTGGGGTGACCATGGGTGCCGCGTGGGCATGGATCCGGCCGTCGGTCGCGGTGAGACGGTCACCGGTCCCGCCCCAGCGCCCGGCGATGATCTCGGCGGCGATGCTGACGGCGGTCTCCTCCGGCGTGCGGGCTCCGAGGTCGAGCCCGATCGGGCTGGAGAGCCGCGCGAGCTCGTCCTCGGTGAGCCCGGCTTCGCGCAGCCGGGCGAGGCGGTCGTCGTGGGTGCGGCGGGAGCCCATCGCTCCGATGTAGGCGACCTCGGGCAGCCGCAGTGCCAGCTCCAGGACAGGGACGTCGAACTTCGGGTCGTGGGTGAGCACGCAGATCACGGTGCGGGCGTCGACCCGTCCGGCTGCGCTCTCCTCCTCGAGGTACTTGTGCGGCCACTTGACCACCACCTCGTCCGCGTGCGGGAACCGGCTGTTGGTGGCGAACACCGGGCGGGCGTCGCAGACAGTGACGTGGTAGCCGAGGAAGGCACCGATCCGCGCGACGGCCGCCGCGAAGTCGATGGCGCCGAAGACCAGCATCCTCGGTGCGGGAGCGAACGCCCAGACGAAGACCCTCATCCCCTCCCCCCGACGTTCACCGTCGGGACCGTAGGTGAGCGTGGCGTTGTGGCCCGCCGCGAGCAGCCCGAGCGCGTCGTCGAAGACCGCTGCGTCCGCCCGGTCGCTGCCCAGGGAGCCGGAGCCGGATAGTCCGAGACGTTCCCGTTGCGAATCAGGCCCTGGCACGACGCTTTCGTCTCGGACCATCGCGTCCTCGGGGTGTACGACGACCCGCCGGCCCACCCACGCCGGGTCCGGGTGCTCGATCACGGTGGCCAGGGCGACGGGACGGCCGGCCTCGATGTCGTCGGCGATCTCGCCGAGCTCGGGGAAGGTCTCCTGGTTCACCTTCTCGACGTAGACGTCGAGGATGCCGCCGCAGGTCAGGCCGACCGCGAAGGCGTCGTCGTCGGAGACGCCGTAGCGCTCCAGGACGGGGGCGCCGCTCTCCACGACCGACTGGCCCAGCTCATAGACGGCGCCCTCGACGCAGCCGCCGGAGACCGAGCCGACAGCGGATCCGTCCGGGCCGACGAGCATCGAGGCGCCGGCCGGTCGCGGCGCGGAGCGCCAGGTGGCGACCACGGTGCCGACACCGACGGTCTCACCGGCCTCCCACCACTGCCTGAGCTCGCTGAGCACCTCACGCACGGCCCACCACCTCCAGCACCTCGGCGAAGGCCCTCAGCGAGTGGCCCGCGACGAACTCGTCACAGTGCGGCAGGGCTGCCTCGATGCCCTGCTGGACGGGCTCGTAGCCCGCTTTCCCACGGTGGGGGTTGACCCACACCACCCGGTGGGCGAGCCGGTGCAGTCGTTGCATCTGCTCGCCCAGCACGGAGGCGTCGCCGCGCTCCCAGCCGTCACTGAACACAACAACGACGGCCCCGCGCGCCATTCCGCGGGCACCCCAGCGGTCCAGGAAAGCCTTCAGCGTCTCGCCCAGCCGGGTGCCCCCGGACCAGTCCGGGACCTGCTCCCCGGCGCGCACGAGCGCGCGCTCCGGGTCGGCCGTGCGCAGCGGCAGGGTGATCCGGGTCAGTCGGGTGCCGAGGGTGAACACCTCGACCTTCGAGCCGCGCTCACCGGTGGTCGAGCCGGTGGTCGACCCGGTGGAGACCAGGTGGGCCAGCCGCAGGATCGCGTCGGCATAGGGCCGCATCGAGGCGGACACGTCCACGAGCAGCACCACCCGTCGCGCCGTCGTACCCCGCCGCCGGTGCTCGACGCGGCCGGGCTCGCCCATCTGCCGCAGCGTGGTGCGCAGGGTGCGGTGCATGTCGATCTCGCCACGGCGCCAGGGTGTACGCCGCCCGGCCCGACGTAGCGGGAGCCGCGGGTGCAACGCCCGGATCATCGCGTCGAGCAGCGCCTTCTCGTCGGGCTTGAGCTGCGCCACGTCACGGTGCCGGAGCACCTCGACGTCGCTCGCGGCCGCGTGCACGACCTCGGGGTCGACCGGCCCATCGGCCCCGCCGGAGTCACCCATCGGCAAGGGCGGGCTGATCTCACGCGACTTCTCGCGCGCGACCGTGCGCGGCAGCGGCTCGCGCACCCCGAACCAGGCCTCGAAGACCTGGCCGTAGCGGACCAGGTCATCCGGCCCCGCGCACAGCGTGGCCCGCCCGGCGCGGAACGTGGCGGCCGGGTCGTCCGCGCCGACCATCGCGGCCGCCCGCAAGAAGCTGGTGGCGCGGTCGTGCGTGACCCCGAGCCCGGCGGCTCGCAGGGCACGGGTGAAGCCGAGCAGGATCTCGTCCGCCTCGTGCGTCTTCGCAGTCATCGCGCCAGCATCCGATCGAGCGCCTGCTTCACGCGGTCGGTGTCCTCGCGATACTTCACGACCGCGCCCAGCGTCCGCGACGCCGTCTCCAGGTCAAGCTCCTCCACACCGAGGTGGTGCAGCGCCCGGGCCCAGTCAAGGGTCTCGGCGACACCCGGGGGCTTGAGCAGCTCCGCACCCCGGAGCTGCTGGACCACCCCGGCCACCTGCTCCGCCAGCTGCTGGCTGACCTCGGGCACGCGGCTGCGGACGATCGCGACCTCGCGCTGCAGGCCCGGGTGGTCGATCCAGTGGTAGAGGCAGCGGCGCTTGAGGGCGTCGTGCAGCTCACGAGTGCGGTTCGAGGTGAGTACGACGGTGGGCGGCGTGGCCGCGGTGACCGTCCCGAGCTCGGGGATGCTCACCGACCAGCTGGAGAGCACCTCGAGCAGGAACGCCTCGAACTCGTCGTCGGCCCGGTCGACCTCGTCGACCAGGAGCACGGCCGGCGCCTCGCGCAGCGCACGCAGCACCGGGCGGGCGAGCAGGAACCGCTCGTCGAACAGCGACTTCTCCGCCTCGTTGGCATCGAGCCCCGACCCCTGGTCGAGCCTGGTCGAGACCGCTGCCTCCAGGGTGCGCAGGTGCAGGATCTGGCGCGGGAAGTCCCAGTCGTAGAGCGCCTGGGTCGCATCGATCCCCTCATAGCACTGCAGCCTGATGAGCGGCACGTCCGCCAGCTCGGCGAGCGCCTCCGCGAGAGCCGTCTTCCCCGTCCCGGGCTCGCCCTCCAGGAGCAGCGGACGCTGCATGCCGTGCGCGAGGTAGACCACGGTCGCCAGGTCGTCGTCCGCGAGATAGCCGGTGCCCTCCAGGGCAACCCGGATCGACTCCGGAGAAGTGAGCTCCATCTGGGCAGGCTACTCAGCGGCGGGTTGGCCGCGGGTTGGAGTCGTGTCCACGTCCCTGCCCGTCGCCAGATCACCGCACTCGACCAGCTCGACGTCGCTCCCGGCGAGATAGTCACGCGCTCCCCGGTCGCCACGGGCGGTTGCGATCACTCCGGCCCAGTGGTCGCGGCCGATCAGGACCGGGTGGCCGGGCGTCCCGTCGTACGCCGCCCGGGCAAGCGTGGCGCTCGTGACCTCACGGTCGAGCAGCCGCTCGATCACCTCGGCACCCACGTCGGGAAGGTCCACCAGGCTCACCACGACGGCCTCGCCACCCAGCAGCGCACCCATGAGTGCACCGAGCCCCGCGCGCAGCGAGGCACCCATGCCCTCGTCCCAGTCCTCGGCGACGACCACGTCGACGTCGTACGGCGCGAGCAGCGGCCGCGCGCCGTCGGCCGCGGCGCCCAGCACCACCAGGACCCGGTCACAGCCGCCCCCGCGGAGCGCCGAGACCGAACGCACCAGCCACGAGGTCCCGTCCCCGTCACGCACGAGTGCCTTCGGGGTGCCCATGCGCCGGCCCGCACCCGCAGCGAGAAGTAGTCCGTGCACGGCATCACCCTTGCACGCGCGGTCGGGGCCGAAGGTCCCGAAGGGTGGAGCCTTCCGGCAGCGTCGCCTGCGCGCTCTGACTGCTTGGCTGAACAGGACACGAGGCCCGACTCAACGATCGAGGGACACGATGACTGCGCACACGCTTGCCGAACCGAAGGACGATTCGCGCAAGAGGCAGCGGAAGTTCCGGTTCCCCAGTGCCTTCACCGTGCTCTTCGGCGTCACCGTGGGCGTCTGGCTGCTGGCCTTCATCGTCCCGACGGGGGCCTACGAGATCAGCGAGAAGACCGGTGGGCCGGTCCCCGGCAGCTATGGCGCCGTCGACGCCGGCCTGTCCTTCGGTGACCGGTTGATGCAGCTGTTCCTGGCGCCCATCAACGGGCTCTACGGCGTCAAGGCCTCCGACGGCGGCTTCATCGGCCCCTACGAGACCGGCGAGCTCTTCGGTGCCGCCGGCGTCTTCGTGTTCGTGCTCGCGATCGGCATCTTCATCACGATGTCGATGAAGACGGGCGCCATCGACAACGGCATCGCCCATGTCGCCGAGCGCTACGGGAACAAGGGCGCTGTCCTCATCGTGGTCCTGATGGTGCTCTTCTCCATCGGCGGCACCACCGAGGGCATGGCAGAGGAGACCCTCGGGTTCTACGCGCTGGTCGTCCCGCTGATGCTCAGCCTGGGCTACGACCGGATGGTCGCTGCGGCCACCATCCTGGTGGGCGCCGGCGTCGGCGTGCTCGCCTCGACCGTCAACCCGTTCGCCACCGGAGTGGCCTCGGACGCAGCGGGCATCTCGATCGGCGACGGCATCGGCTTGCGCCTGTTGATGTTCGCGGTCCTGGTGCCTGTCGCGGTGCTCTACGTGCTTCGCTACGCACGGAAGATCCGGAACGACCCGTCGCAGTCCCTGACCACCCCCCAGCCGGGCGACGCGGACATCGCCTCGCGTGGGATCGGCACAGTGCCCGCCCTCACCGGCCGGCAGAAGACCGTGCTCGCCATCGTCGGACTCACCTTCGCGTTCATGATCTTCGCGATCGTCCCGTGGGCCCAGGTGGTCAACGGCCCCGACGCGGACAGCTTCGGCTGGCAGCTCGACTGGTACTTCCCGGAGCTCGCGGCACTGTTCATCGTGATGTCGCTCGTCGTCGGCCTCGTCGGCGGCCTCGGCGAGAAGGGGCTCACGAACACGCTCGTCACCGGGGCCGGTGACTTCATCGGCGTGGGTCTGATCATCGTGCTCGCTCGTGGGGTCACCGTGATCATGAACAACTCGCAGATCACCGACACGGTGCTGCACTCGATGGAGAACATCGTCGACAACACCTCGTCCGGTGTGTTCGGGGCGCTGATGTTCCTGATCAACGTCCCGCTGGCGTTCCTGGTCCCGTCGACCTCTGGTCACGCCGCACTGGCGATGCCGATCCTGGCGCCACTGGCCGACTTCGCCAACGTGCCCCGGTCGATGGTGATCACCGCCTTCCAGTCGGCCTCCGGGATCGTCAACCTGGTCACGCCCACGTCTGCGGTCGTCATGGGTGGCCTCGCTCTGGCCAAGGTGCGCTACGACGAGTACATCCGGTTCGTGGCGCCGCTGCTGCTCGTCCTGCTGGTGGCGTCCACTGCCTTCGTCGCGATCGGTTCCGCGCTCTCCTGAGACCGTGGACACCCGTGGGAGGATCGGCGGCATGCTGGTGCGAGAGGTGATGACGAGCAGGCCGGTCACCGTCCGGGCGGACACCCCGGTCAAGGACGCGCTGGCGCTGCTCGACCAGCACTCGATCACGATGCTGCCCGTGGTGTCGGAGGATTCCGTGCTCGTCGGGGTGCTGAGCGAGGCAGACCTGCTCGTCGGCCGGATCCTGCCCGATGCCCGCGCGACGATGATCCCGCACACCACCGAGCCTGAGGACGACACGCGAGCGACCGTCGGAGCGTTGATGACCTCACTTGCGTTGACGGTCACCGAGGAGACGGACGTCGCCCAGGTCACGAAGGTGATGACCGCCACCGGAGTGAAGAGCCTGCCGGTCGTCGACGCCTCCCGGCGGGTGGTGGGGATCGTCAGCCGCCGCGACATCGTGCGCACGATGGCGCGTTCGGACACCGATATCCAGCAGGAGCTCGCCGGGATGTTCCGCAGCCTCGAGCTCGAGTGGCAGGTCAGGGTCGACGACGGGCACGTGCGGGTCAAGGGCCCGCTCGAGGCCAAGGACCGGTCGCTCGCCCTCGCGGCCGTGTCGACCGTCGCCGGTGTCGTCGATGTCCGGATCGACTAGCAGAGCCGTCACGCCACCAGGGAGCGACTCGCACAGGTGTTCGAACCGGTGCTAGGCTCGGGCAGGTGTCGACCGGGTTCCAGCCCTCTCTCCTCGACGCCGCTCAGGACGGCGTCGACCAGATCGGCGTGAGCACCTTGGCCGGGAGGGTCAGGCGCACCGAGCTGTCCAGCGGCGCCTGGGTCGACGTCCTACCGGGCTGGTTCGCCGGGGCCGACGAGCTGTTCGTCGAGCTGGTCGCCACCATCCCGTGGCGCGCCGAGCAGCGCCCGATGTACGACAACGTGGTCGACGTTCCCCGGTTGCTGCACACCTACGGCGTCGACGAGCAGCTCCCGCACCCGGCGCTGGGCGAGGCCCGCGATGCGTTGAGCGCCCACTACCGTCCGGAGCTCGGCGAGTCGTTCGTGACGGCCGGCTGCTGCTACTACCGCGACGGGGACGACTCCGTCACCTGGCACGGTGACAACATCGGCCGCGGCAGGTCACACGACACCATGGTCGCGATCGTCTCCTTCGGCTCGCCGCGCAAGCTGCAGCTGCGCCCCGTGGGTGGGCACACCGAGGTCAGCCACGCTCTGGGGCACGGCGACCTGATCGTGATGGGCGGGTCGTGCCAGCGCACCTGGCAGCACGCCGTACCCAAGACGAGCCGCCCGGTCGGCCCTCGCATCAGTGTCCAGTTCCGGCCCCTCAACGTCTTCTGAGCCAGGGTTGCCTCCCTCCGGGAGACTGGCCTGGTGGACCCGTCCGGATCCGCCGGGGTCGCCAGCACCCCTCGTGACTGGGTAAACTCACCGGCAGCACAGGGGTACAGCGAGTCAGTGGTGGGGTGACGCGCACAGCACTCAGCGCACCCGGAGCACCCCGATGCAGACCCCGACCACGCCCGACCTGTCCCCGCACCGGGGACGCACCTCCTTTCGCACCCTGCTCGGCACGATGGACCGGCCGTTCGTGCTCCTCGCCGTCGGCGCCCGGTTGCCGACCGCGATGCTCCCGCTCGGGATCCTGCTCTATGTCGCTGACCGGAGCGGCTCCTACGCCACCGGAGGGCTGGCGGTCGCGGCCCTGAGCGTGGGGGGCGGCCTCGGTGGCTCTCTCGTCGGTCTGGCCGCCGACCGCTTCGGCCAGCGCATCGTGGGGGCACTGGTCACGGCGGTGCAGGTGCTGGCCCTCGGCGCGTTCCTGGTCCTCGGCCCGGGAGACGTCCTGCCGGTGACGATGGGACTCGCGGTGCTGATCGGCCTGACCAACCCCCAGGCAGGCGCGATGGCTCGCAGCCGGTGGGCGGTCGTCGCCCGCACCCGCCGAGACCGCCGGCAGTTCACCGCGACCGCCATGGCCTGGGAGGGAGCCGTGGACGAGTCCTCGTTCGTCCTCGGTCCGGTGCTGGTCAGCACCGTCGCGGCTCTGACCGAGCCGGCCGTGGGCCTGGTCCTTGCGCTCGTGCTGGCGGCCCTCACCCAGACCGGCTTCGCGCTGCACCGCACCGCGCTGCCCGGGCGCAGCCGCACCCGCCCCGACGAGCACCGTGAACGTGCTCCCCTCCCACTCCTCCAGGTGGGTTGCCTGCTGGTGGCGATGGCCGGGGTCGGCATCGTCTTCGGCGCGACCCAGACCGGCGTGGCCGCACGAATGGCGACGGCCGGCACGGACGAGCTGACCGGACCGGTGTACGCCGCCATGGGCATCGGGTCCGCGATCGCCGGCCTGCTCACCACCCGGCTGCCGCAGCTGTTCCGGCACGAGGCACGCATCGCCGGCGCCGGGGCCCTGATCGCCGTCGCCGGGGTGGCGAGCTCCCTGGCCCACCAGCCACTCCTGCTGGCCGCCGGTTGCCTGCTCCTGGGAGTCGCACTCGCTCCGGCGCTGGTCAGCTCCTACGCCCTGGCCGAGCGCTCAGCGCCCCCCGGCTGGGCCACCACGATGATGACGCTGTTGGGCACGGCCAACGTCGTCGGCGTCGCGGCCGGTGCGGCCGTCGCCGGTCTCCTGGTGGACCGGGTCGCCCCGGGCGCTGCGCTGCTCGTCAACGTCGCGGCGGGAGCGCTCGTCCTGATGGCCGGGCTGGTCGCCCTGCTTGCCGGGTCACCCGCCACGCCCACCAGATCAGCGGCAGCTGGAGCGGCAGCCGGATGAGCGTCCCGGCGACGTAGCGGCCACTTGCGTCGCCCTCGCGCCAGTCCCCCCAGGCGTCGACGGCCATCGTGACGTTGGCCGGGAACACGGCCACCAGCAGCGCCGCGGAGGCCCACCCCGCGACGTGACGGGTACGCCGCCAGACCAGCCCCGCAGCACAGATCAGCTCGGCCACCCCGGAGAGGTAGACGAGGAGCCGGTGGGCCGGCAGGACGTCCGGCACCATCGGGGTGAAGAGACCTGGTCGCACCAGGTGCACGACCCCCGAGACCGTGAACAGCACCACCACCACCCAGCCGTAGCGCAGGGGAGGCGGCGTCACACGCTCACCGCGCCTCGTCGCCCTGACCTTCGAAGTCGGCCTTCATGGCGGCCAGGGTGCGCTGAATGTTGCGGCGCTGGAAGTCAGAGAACAGTCGACCACCGGTCGCAGCCTTGTCGAAGACCGCGGCCGCCCAGTCGGGCCAGCTCGAACGGTGGTCACGCCAGGTCTCGGTGACCAGGGTGCCGCCGTGGGTCGACTCGAAGGTGTATTCCCAGGACGCGATCCGGCCGGGGATGAACGGCGTGCGCGGCCCGATCTTGCGCACGTCGAAGGCGAACCTGTGGCCCGGGTCGGCCGCCGTCACGACACACTCGGTGCTCCACCGGGCACGTCCGCGGCGGTTGCTGCCGTGGAAGACCGCGCCGACCTCCAGTGGTCCCGAGGCGGTGGGACCGCTGGCGCCGGTGTTCTCCGGGCTCCAGCGCGGCATCTGGATCGGGTCGGCCACCTGGGAGTAGATCGAATCCGCATCGAGCTCGATGATGATGCTGTCGCTCACGCGCATGTCGCGGGCCATGGATCTCCTCGGTGGTCAGGAGCCGAGCGTACTCACGGGTTCGGCGAACCAGCGCTCAGCTGCGCGAGAACAGGGTGATGCTGCGCACCAACCGGTCCTGGTCATTGAGCAGGTCGAGCACCACGCGGCGTACGTCGGCATCCCACGGGGACACCTCGTCGTCCGAAGGTGTGTTCCACGCCGCTTCCACCGCCGCCCGCGGACGCGCGCCCGGCACCACCACCGCGAAACCCCGCGTCGCCGGGTCGAGGCTCGCTTCCCGCTGCCACTGCTCACCGCCGACGAGGATCCCGCGGACGCGGACGCGGGTGACCGAGACGTCTCGCTGCCTGTCGTCGGGCGCGCCGAAGACCACCGGGAAGAACCAGTCGCGCTTCGCATCGGGCGAGAACCTGGTGCTGAAGAGCTGCAGGTCGCGGTCAGCGGACTCGGGGTCGAGCTCGCCACACCCCAGGCTGCCCCCTGCGAAGCGCTCGCGCCCGTTCCAGTTGTCGACCTGCGCGCTGCACATCTCGCCCTGCCCGATCCCCCGCCAGGCGGCGAACCGCCCGTTCCCCGGCAGTGCGACGTCGGCGACCAACGAGACCACCGGCGGAGAGTCCGGGGAGGACTCCGGCGAGTGCCGGTTCAGCCAGCCCATGCGTGCTTCCACGAAGTCAGGCACCGTGCCCGTCGCGGCGGCAGCGCCCCCGGTCGCTGCCACCACGACGGTCGCACCGATCACCAACCGGTGCCAGCGCCGTGGGCGAGGCCGCTCCGGAGCGGCCTCCGCGAGGATGGCCTCCAGCGTGCGTCCCATCCACTCGTCGTCGAGCACAGGCGCCGGCGACCGAAGGAGCGCCAGCCCCGCCGACCTCAGCGACTCCTCGGTGCTGCGGTCCCAGTCGTTGCTCGTGCTCATCGCTCTCCCTCCAGGCTCTTGCCGACCAACGCTCGGGTGGTGCACACCTCGGGCCGCTCCTGTCGCACCAGCGCGGCCTCCAGCACGGCCCGGCCGCGATGCAACCGGGCCCTGAAAGCACCAGGGCGCAGCCCGAGGACCTCGGCGGCCTCGACGATGCAGAGCCCGTCCCAGGCGACGAGCAGCAGCGCCTCGCGCTGATCCTCGGTGAGCGCGGCCAGGGCGCGCAGCGCGTGCTCCCGGCTGAACGCAGTCTCGGCGACGTCCTCGGTGTCGTGGCGGGTCACCGCCTCGAGCAGCCCCACCCGGTCGTGCAGCTTCTGGACGCGTGAGAGCGCCCGACGGTCCTCGGCCAACAGGTTGCGGGCGGTGCCGATCAGCCACGGCAGCTGCGGGTCCGGTACGTCGTGCCAACGACGCCAGGCCACCGCGAAGGTCTCGGCCACGATGTCCTCGACCCGGGCCCGTGGGGCGTGCCGGCGCGCGTAGGCCGCCACTCGCGGTGCGTCACGGCGCCAGCAGGCCGTGAACGCCACTGCCTCAGAGCTGAGTTCTCGCATCACACCCCGTAATGGTCCGAGCGGCCCCGATGTTACGCAGAACCTCGGGCGGATCTGGGGATGCGGAAAGGGCCCTCGCCGAAGCGAGGGCCCTTCCGGTTGGTGCTGCGCATGTCTTCGACCAGACGACTTGGTTTCGAGACGTCTCGCTCCGTCCCGCGCTGACGCGCGTGTCGGAGCCGAGACCCTCAACCTGATCGGCTGTTCGCTCCCCTCGCTTCGCTCGGGGATCGGCCGATCAGAAGTCCATGCCGCCCATGCCGCCGGACGGGTCGCCACCCATGGGGGCGGCCTTCTCCGGCTTGTCGGCGATGACTGCCTCGGTGGTGAGGAACAGCGCGGCGATCGAGGCGGCGTTCTGCAGTGCCGAACGCGTCACCTTGGCCGGGTCCGGGATGCCGAACGCGAGCATGTCGCCGTACTCCCCGGTCGCGGCGTTGAGACCGTGACCGACCGGCAGGCCGGCGACCTTCTCGGCCACGACACCACCCTCGAGACCGGCGTTGATCGCGATCTGCTTGAGCGGAGCCGCGAGCGCGACCTTGACGATGTTCGCGCCAGTGGCCTCGTCGCCCTTGAGCTCGAGCTTCTCGAACGCGTTGACACCCGCCTGCACCAGGGCCACGCCGCCACCGGCGACGATGCCCTCTTCGACGGCCGCCTTCGCGTTGCGAACGGCGTCCTCGATGCGGTGCTTGCGCTCCTTGAGCTCCACCTCGGTGGCGGCGCCGACCTTGATGACCGCAACACCGCCGGCCAGCTTGGCCAGGCGCTCCTGCAGCTTCTCGCGGTCGTAGTCGGAGTCGCTCTTCTCGATCTCGGCACGGATCTGGTTGACGCGGCCGGCGAGCTGGTCGGCATCACCGGAACCGTCGACGATGGTGGTCTCGTCCTTGGTCACGACGACCTTGCGGGCCTGGCCGAGCAGCTCGATGCCGGTCGACTCCAGCTTGAGGCCGACGTCCTCGGAGATGACCTGGCCACCGGTGAGGATCGCGATGTCCTGCATCATCGCCTTGCGACGGTCACCGAAGCCCGGAGCCTTGACGGCGACGGACTTGAAGGTGCCACGGATCTTGTTGACGACCAGCGTCGAGAGGGCCTCACCGTCGATGTCCTCGGCGATGATCAGCAGCGGCTTGCCGCTCTGCATGACCTTCTCGAGAAGCGGCAGCAGGTCCTTGACCGTGGAGACCTTGGAGTTCGCGATCAGGATGTAGGGGTCGTCGAGGACGGCCTCCATGCGCTCCGGGTCGGTCATGAAGTACTGGGAGATGTAGCCCTTGTCGAACCGCATCCCCTCGGTCAGCTCGAGGTCGAGCCCGAAGGTGTTCGACTCCTCGACGGTGATGACGCCTTCCTTGCCGACCTTGTCCATCGCCTCGGCGATGGCCTCACCGACGGTGTTGTCGGCGGCAGAGATCGAGGCGGTGGCCGCGATCTGCTCCTTGGTCTCGACGTCCTTCGCCATCCCGAGCAGCTGGGCGGAGACGGCCTCGACGGCCTTCTCGATGCCTCGCTTGAGCTCCATCGGGTTGGCGCCGGCGGCCACGTTGCGCAGACCCTCGCGCACCATGGCCTGGGCCAGGACGGTGGCGGTCGTCGTGCCGTCACCGGCGACGTCGTCGGTCTTCTTGGCAACTTCCTTGACGAGCTCGGCCCCGATCTTCTCGTAGGGGTCCTCCAGCTCGATCTCCTTGGCGATGCTCACACCATCGTTGGTGATGGTGGGGGCTCCCCACTTCTTCTCGAGTACGACGTTGCGTCCCTTGGGACCGAGCGTGACCTTGACCGCGTCGGCGAGAATGTTCATTCCTCGCTCGAGCCCGCGGCGGGCCTCCTCGTTGAAAGCAATCAGCTTCGGCATGGCTTCTGGTGATTCCTCACGCTCAAAAGTTTGGTGGCCGCTTCGTCGCCCGCGACGGACGGTCCGGGCTGACCTGACGGACCCTTCCCGCCAGCGCCTTCGAGCCTCGACTCAGACGGCCATGGATCGGTGCTGCTTCTGTCACTCTCACAAGGAGAGTGCCAACTGCATTTTTAGCACTCGACCCCCACGAGTGCAAACGCCTTCCCCGGTTTTCACGTGCGGAGCGGGCCGGCAACTTCAGTGACCGCGCAGTCGCCCGGCAACCAGGTCGGCGAACAGCCCGGCGTTCCCGGGCAGGACGTCGAGGTAGAGGCCGGGCTCGGTGACCTCGAGCTCGCTCACGGCCAGGGTCCCGTCGGCGAGGCGCATCTGGTCGACCCTGGCGTAGTCGAGGGTCTCCCCGAGCAGCTCGGTGGCCGCCGCGACCGCACGACGGGCCAGGTCGGCCGCCTCGTCGGTGAGCGGGACGGCGACCGTCGTGCCGCCGTACGCCTCGTGCACCCGGATCTCGCCCGCGGCCGGGACCTTCTGGGCCTGGGAGACCACCTGCCCGTCGAGCACGAAGACCGAGGTCTCGCCCTCGGTGCGCACGGATTCGAGCAGCGGCTGCACCACCCACGGGCCGGGGCCGAGCGCGGACTCGTCGAGGTCGGCCGGCCCACCGCCCCTGCCATCAAATAGGACGAGCCCTCGACCACCCGCACCGACCGTCGGCTTCACCACGGCCCGGGGCTGGCCGTCGCGCACCGTCGAGACCTCTGCGATCGCTGCCGGGAGGGCGTCCTCGCCCTCGACGACGATCGTGGGAACCACGGGGACACCGGTTGCTGCCAGTCGCGCCAGGTAGGACTTGTCGGTGTTCCACGCGAAGACCGCCGCCGAGTTGAGCATCCACGCGAGCGAGCGTGCCCAGTCCAGGAACTCCTCGCGACGCCACTCGTAGTCCCAGGTCGAGCGGACGGCCACCAGGCCCGCGGACCAGTCGACCTCCGGGTCGTCCCACACCACCCAGCGGGCGTCGATGCCACGCTCGGCGAACGCCTCAGGCAGGTGGCTGGTGCCGGTCCACTCCTCGCCGTCGGGCATCCCCGACCAGGTCGCCAGCAGCACCACCGGGCGCTTCTCGTTCATCGCCTCAGCCCGCGTGCTCGGGCGGGAAGCCGCCGGTGGCGATCGGACCCCAGGACTCGACGGTCACGCGGATCAGGGACTTGCCCTGCTCACGCATCGCCTGGCGGTACTCGTCCCAGTCGGGGTGCTCTCCGGAGATGCTGCGGAAGTAGTCGACCAGCGGCTCCACGGCGTCCGGCTGGTCGATGACCTCGGCGATGCCGTCGAGCTGCACGTAGGGACCGTCCCAGTCGTCGCTGTGGATCAGCAGCGTCACCGATGCGTCGCGACGCAGGTTGGACACCTTGGCGCGCTGGGGGTAGGTCGAGATCACGACCCGACCCTCCTGATCCACGCCGCAGGTCACCGGCGAGGCCTGCGGCCGGCCGTTCCTGCGCGTGGTCATCAAGGTGGCGTGGTGCCGAGGGCGCACGAACTCGAGCATCCCGTCACGGTCGACGCGGTCTGTGGTGGCGACGTTGCGGGGCATCGGGCCAGTCTGCCGGACGGGTCCAGCCGGTTGTCGCCCGTGGCAGGCTGAGCGCCATGATGCGACGAGCCGGACCGCTGGCGGTGCACGAGTACGGCGATCCCTCCCGGCCCGCACTCCTGGTCCTGCACGGCATCACCGACTCCGGGGAGTGCTGGGCCGACCTGGCCCACCGACTCGGTTCGTCGTACCGCATCGTGGCGCCGGACGCGCTCGGCCACGGCCGCTCCACCAGGTTCACGCAGGCGCAGCTGGAGTCCGAGGATCCCGTCGAGCACATGTACGCACCACTGGTGCCGCTGCTCGAGGACATCGGTCCCGCGCTGGTGATGGGCCATTCCATGGGCGGAGGGCTGGCCGCTGCCCTCACAGCGCGGCGACCCGACCTGGTGCGAGCAACTGTGCTCGAGGACCCGGTCTGGCTCGACCCCGGCGTCGGGCGGGAGCAGCTGACCCGCGACCGGGTGCTGGCCGTGACGGAGCTGGCCGCCGACGAGACGCAGGCTGTCGCCCGGTGCCGGCTGGACAACCCGACGTGGCCGGAGAGCGAGTACCTGCCCTGGGCGCGGGCCAAGGCCAGCGTGGACCCGGAGTTCGTGCGCGCCGGAGTCGGAGTGCTGCGAACCCCTTGGCAGGAGATCGCCGCGGCGATCCGTCCGCCGACCATGGTCGTGACCGGAGACCGCGAGGTGATCCTGACCGAGCCACGGCTGGCGGAGATCGCCGCGCTCGAGAACCGGGCGATCACGGTCCGCATCGTTCCTGACTCCGGTCACGGCATCCGCCGCGAGCAGGGCGACGCCTTCCACGGGCTGGTCGACCCCTGGCTGGCCGGCCACCTCCCCTGAGCGGTCAGCCCCCGGCGACCGCCGGGATGATGCTGATCTGGACGCCCTCGGGCGTGGGGCTGCCGAGGCCCTCGATGAAGCGCACGTCGTCGTTTCCGACGTAGACGTTGACGAAGCGCCGGATCTCGCCGCCGTCATCGAGGACCCGGGCCCTGATCCCGCTGTGGTTGGCCTCGAGGTGGTCGAGAACCTCGGCGAGCGTGCTGCCCTCGGCGGTGACCTCGGAGGCGCCACCGGTGTAGCTGCGCAAGATGGTGGGGATCCGGACGTGGACGCTCATGGCAATCTCCTCGAGTCGGTAGTGGTGGTGCAGGGTGCGGTCGAGGGTCAGACGACGCCGGAGGCGACGAACGCGGCGTACGACGGCTCGATCGTGGCAGCCGGCCCGACCGAGTCTGCCACCGCGTCGAGCGTCTTCAACCCGTGACCGGTGTTGATCACGACCGTCTCCAGGCTGGTGTCGAGCTGACCGGACTCGACGAGCTTCTTGAGCACGCCGACGGTGGTGCCGCCCGCAGTCTCGGTGAAGATCCCCTCCGTGCGGGCCAGCAGCACGATCGCCTCCCGCACCTGGTCGTCGCTGATGTCCTCGACGGCGCCGCCGGTCTCGCGGCAGATGTCGAGCACGTAGATGCCGTCCGCCGGGTTGCCGATCGCCAGGCTCTTGGCGATCGTGTCCGGCTTGACCGGGCGGATCGCGTCGACGCCTGCCTTGTAGGCGACCGAGACCGGGGAGCAGCCCGTGGCCTGGGCGCCGAAGACACGGTAGGGCTTGTCCTCGACGAGGCCGAGCTTGACGAGCTCCTGGAACGCCTTGTGCACCTTGGTCAGCTGGGACCCCGAGGCGACGGGGATCACGATCTGGTCGGGCAGCCGCCAGCCGAGCTGCTCCGCGATCTCATAGCCCAGCGTCTTGGAACCCTCGGCGTAGTAGGGCCGCACGTTGACGTTCACGAACGCCCAGCCCTCCTCCTCGCCGGCGATCTCCGAGGCCAGCCGGTTGACGTCGTCGTAGTTGCCGTTCACCGCCACGAGGTTCTCGGTGTAGACGGCCGAGTTCACCTTCTTGGGCTGCTCGAGGTTCGAGGGGATGAACACGACGGTCTTGATGCCGGCGCGGGCACCCGCCGCGGCGACGGCGTTGGCCAGGTTGCCGGTGGAGGGGCACGCGAAGACCTTGCTGTGGAACTCACGCGCCGCGCTCAGCGCGCAGGCGACGACGCGGTCCTTGAAGGAGTTCGTCGGGTTGGTCGAGTCGTCCTTGACCCACAGGTTGTCGATGCCCAGCTCGCGGCCCAGGTTGTCGGCCCTGAGCAGCCGGGTGAAGCCCGGCTCCATGTTGGGGCTCTGCTCGATGTCGTCGGGCACCGGCAGCAGCGCCTTGTAGCGCCAGATGTTGCTGGGGCCGGCCTCGATCTGCCCGCGGGTGACCACCGGGAAGTCATAGGCGATCTCGAGCGGGCCGAAGCACTCGGTGCAGGCGTAGAACGGACCCAGCTCGACCTGGTGGCCGCACTCGCGGCAGGCGAGACCGGTGGCGTTGCCGAAGGCACCCTCACGGACCACGGGGGTGGTGGCGGGCGACTCGGCGGTTGCGATGCTCAAAGGAGGCCTCCTTCTCATCTTCCCTGGCCCGACTCTCGGGCCAAGACGGATTTGGCACCGCACCACACGAATCCGAAAGATCGGAGGCTCGGTGTGGCGGTTGCCGGGACTTCAACGGGCCGTTTCCCTCAGTCCCTCTCGATGAGCTGTGCTCCAGCGTAGGTAGTCGTCTCAGAATGTGCACGTCGATCCCGACATGCGAGATGGCCGTCTCACCGACGTCTCCGCCGAGTCTCGGATCCGAGAACCCTGCCGAGCAGAGGGGGTTCCGGGAGCAGCTCCTCGGGTCGTGTGATGGAGACACCGTTGAGAGGAGACCCCATGTCGTCCACCCCCCTGACCGTCGAACGCCGGTCCATCGACGTCGTACCCGCAACCGAGCGGCACGGCTCCCCGGTCAACCAGTTCACGCTCTGGATGGCCGCCAACCTGCAGATCACCGCGATCGTCGACGGTGCGCTCGCCGTGGTCTTCGGGGCCGACGCCCTCTGGGCGATCATCGGTCTCCTCGTCGGCAACCTCGCCGGCGGTGTCGTGATGGCGCTGCACTCCGCCCAGGGCCCCCGGCTGGGGCTGCCCCAGATGATCTCCAGCCGCGCGCAGTTCGGGGTCCTCGGGGCAGCGATCCCGCTGGTCCTCGTGATCGTGATGTACCTCGGCTTCACCGCCACCGGCACGGTGCTCTCAGGACAGGCGATCAACGAGCTGCTCGGCGTCGAGGCGCCAGTCATCGGCATCCTGCTGTTCGTGGTGCTCGTCGCGGTCATCTCGATCTTCGGCTATGAGCTGATCCACGCGGTCGGCAAGGTGGCCAGCCTGATCGGCGTCGTCGGCCTGGCCTACCTCGCGGTCCGGTTGTTCACCCAGCACGACGTCGGCGCAGCGGTCGCGGGTCCTCAGTTCGAGACGGCCACCTTCCTGCTGGCGATCTCGCTGGGCGCAGGCTGGCAGCTCACCTACGGGCCCTACGTCGCCGACTACTCGCGCTACCTGCCGGCGGACACGCCCGACCGCTCGGTCTTCCTCGCCACCCTCGCCGGGAGCGTGCTCGGCTCCCAGCTCTCGATGACCTTCGGCGTCCTGGTCGCGGCCGTCGCCGGCGACGCGTTCCTCTCCAACCAGGTGGGCTGGCTGGGCGACCTGGCGGGTCCGGCGCTGGTCGGCGCCCTCGTCTACGCGTTGATCGTGGTCGGCAAGCTGACGGTCACCTGCCTGAACGCCTACGGCAGCTTCATGTGTGCCGCCACCACGGTCACCGCCTTCACCGGCAGGCGTGCGGTGAGCAGGACCGCGCGCGGCATCTTCGTCACCGCGATGCTGCTCGTCGCCGCAGTGATCGCGCTCGCGGCCAGCGCCGACTTCCTCAACAACTTCAAGAACTTCGTGCTGCTCCTGCTGATGGTGTTCACGCCCTGGTCGGCGATCAACCTCACCGACTACTACCTGGTTTCCAAGGAGAAGGTGGACATCCCGGCGCTCTACGACCCGGACGGGCGGTACGGACGCTGGAACATGATCGCGATCACGACGTACGTCGGCGGAGTGCTGGTGCAGATCCCGTTCCTGGCGCAGTCGCTCTACACCGGCCCGGTCACCGAGGCCCTCGGCGGCGCGGACATCTCCTGGATCGTCGGGCTGGTCGTTCCGGGCGCCGTCTACTACCTCTGGGCCAGCCGCAGACCGCTGGCCCCGGAACAGATGATCCACGCCGCCGAGCCCCTGGAGAGCGACCCCGCACGGTTCTGAGCAGGTGGCTCAGGCGCGGGCCGACCGGATGTCGGCGGTCAGCTCGCGCACCAGGTCGAGCACGCCGTCGACGCCGTCGACCACCACGTCGGCCATCTCCGCCAGGGCGTTCTGCTCCTCGGAGGCCGAGCACACCAGCAGGCTCGGGAAGTCCTGTCCGCGCAGCTCCTCGACGGCCTTGAACGCCTCGACGTCACCCAGGTCGTCACCGCAGAACACGAACGCCCTCGCGCCCACCTCCTCGGTGAGCCGCCGAACCGCGGCACCCTTGTTCATCCCGTGGGCGCGCACCTCGATCACCCAGCGTCCCGGCTCCACGTCCAGGTCATGGACCTTGGCAGCCTCGCTGAGCACCGGCAGCAGCCGGCCGAACGCGCCCTCGGGGTCCTTGAGGCGGCGCGTGTGCACGGCGACTGCGAGCCCCTTCTCCTCGACCCAGGCGTCGGCTGCGTCGGCCCGGCGAAGCAGGCGCGGGAGCTCGCCCATGAAGGTGGCCAGACCTCGTGGGGGTTTGGGGGAGATCACCCGCCGGTCCGTGGAGGTCCATCGCTCGTTGCCGTACTGCCCGAGCACGAACAGCTCCCGGCCGATCTCACCGATGGCGTTGCCGACCTCCTCGAGACCACCGAGGTCGAGCGCCTGTCGCGCCGGGCGTCCGGTGATCACGGCCACCGCTCGCACCTGGGGCGCCAACGCGACCAGCACCTCGCCGGCGTCGGGATGGATGTGGGCCCTCTCCGGGTCCTCCACGATCGGAGCGAGGGTGCCGTCGAAGTCGAAGCCGACGACCAGGTCGTCGGCCGCGCGCACCAGTGCGGCGTACTCCTGCTCACCGCTGGTCGTGGCGAACTCCATGGACTCCACTGTTCCAGTCCCGCGGCAGCGGTGTGCGAGCGGGCCGGGGACCGGTCACCGACCAGCGTCGAACGGCCTCAGCGGTAGTCGTCGGTGAGGATCACGGTGACGCGGTCGAAGCGCATCGGCTCCTCGGCCGGCCGGACGTGCTTGATCCCGAGGTCGCGGCCCAGTGCGCGGGCGGCCTCCTTCAGTCGCGGCGGGTAGTAGACCGAGGTGCCGTCGACGGTGCCGTACCAGTTGTCCGAGCCCACGACGTTCCACCCCGCGGCCTTCGCCTTGTCGGCGACGCCGCCGGCCAGGCCCTTGGTGCGGGTGTTGTTGAAGACCTCCACGAACACCTCGCGACGCTTGATCGGCTTGGGCTCGGGCGCGGTGGTGGTGCTCGGGGCGCTGCTCGGGGTCGGCGACGGCTCGCTCGTGGTCCGGCCGACTGCAGGGGCGGCCGCGTCGTCGGCCGGGGCCTGGTCCGGGTCGTTGGCGACGAAGACCAGCGCGGCGACGGCGACGGCGGAGATGCAGAGCGCCAGCAGGCGCGTGGGGAGCACCATCGTCACTCGGAGAGGTCGAAGCCGAGCCGGCGCGCGGAGCGCTGACGCTGGCGGGTGGCACGGAGCCGGCGGAGCCGACGCACGAGAAGCGGGTCGTGGGCCAGGGCCTCCGGACGGTCGATCAGCGCGTTCAGCACCTGGTAGTAGCGGGTCGAGGACATGTCGAACTTCTCGCGGACCGCTTGCTCCTTGGCCCCGGCGTACTTCCACCACTGGCGCTCGAAGTCGAGCATCGCTGCGTCGCGCCCGGACAGCTCGCCAGAGGCTTCCGGCTGCGGATTGTTGAGCGCGTGGCTGGCGACCATCTGAGCGACTCCTCGGCGTGGAACGGCGGTGCTGTCGGGCTCATCATAGGCGAGGAAATACAACGATGTCATTTGGTCGGCGGCGTGGCGCGTGCCGCTGCACCCGGGCCCGCGGGCGGGACCGGACTGGCTACGGTGGCGCCATGGACACGATGCGCTGGGGAGTGCTGGCGCCGGGACGGATCGCCCGGAGCTTCGCCGCGGACCTCGCCCTGGTGCCGGATGCGGAGCTGGTGGCCACCGGCTCCCGGAGCCTGGAGCGGGCAGCGGCCTTCGCGGCGGAGTTCGGCGGCGCCGCCTACGGCTCCTACGAGGAGCTGCTCCACGATCCGGCGGTCGACGTCGTGTACGTCGCCTCGCCCCACTCACTGCACGACGAGCACGTGCGGATGGCGCTCGCGGCCGGCAAGCACGTGCTCTGTGAGAAGCCGATGACCCTCGACGCCGCCACCACCGAGGCCCTCTTCGAGGAAGCGGCCGATCGTGGGCTGTTCCTGATGGAGGCCATGTGGTCCGCCTGCAACCCCTCGATCCGCAAGCTTCGCGAGCTGCTGGCCGGTGGTGCCCACGGCACGGCGCGTCAGGTCCACGCCAGCATCGGCATGCTCGTTGAGACCGACCCGGCCGACCGGATGCTCGACCCGACACTCGGAGCCGGCGCGCTCCTCGACATGGGCGTCTACCCGCTGACCTTCGCCCAGCTGGTGCTCGGTGAGCCCGAACGGCTGACCGCGGTGGCGAACCGGTCCGCGAGCGGCATCGACCTCGACATCGCGATCGCCGGTCTCTACGCGGGCGGTGCGACCGCTGCCCTGACGGCGACGATGACCTCCCAGCCGCCCCGGATCGGGTGGGTCGCCACCGAGGTCGGCCACTTCGACCTGCCCCGCAGCTTCCACCACGCCCAGGGGCTGCACTGGACGTCGTACGCCTCGGGCGAGCCGGTCAGCGAGTGGGTCGAGGTCGACGAGCCGCTGGTCGGAAGGGGCTACGGCAACGAGATCGTCGAGGTCCAGCGCTGCCTGCGGGCGGGAGCGCTGACCAGCGACCTGGTGCCTGCCTCGCAGACGATCTCGGTGATGCGGCAGATGGACGACGTCCGCGCGCAGATCGGCGTCACCTACCTTGGATAGGGTCGCCGCGTGAGTCCCAGCCGCAGGAAACGTGCACGGGCGGACCTCGTCGTCGTGGCCAACCGGCTGCCCGTCGACCGGGTCGTCGGCGACGACGGCCAGGTCACCTGGCGACGCTCCCCCGGCGGTCTGGTGTCGGCACTGGAGCCGGTGATGCGGGAGAACAGCGGCGCCTGGATCGGCTGGCCGGGTGACACCGGAGAGGTGCCGGAGGCGTTCGAGGACGAGGGTCTGACGCTCGTTCCGGTCGCCCTCTCGGAGCAGGAGGTCACCGATTTCTACGAGGGGTTCTCCAACGACACCCTGTGGCCGCTCTACCACGACCTCGTGGCCAAGCCGTCCTTCCACCGTGAGTGGTGGGAGTCCTACGTCAAGGTCAACCAGCGCTTCGCCGACGCCGCCGCCAGGTTCGCCGCCGAGGGCGCCACGGTCTGGGTGCAGGACTACCAGCTCCAGCTGGTCCCGGCGATGCTGCGCGAGCTGCGACCCGACCTGCGGATCGGCTTCTACCTGCACATCCCGTTCCCGCCTGCCGAGCTGTTCTCCCAGCTGCCGTGGCGACGCCAGATCCTCGAAGGACTGCTGGGGGCCGACCTGGTCGGCTTCCAGCTCTCGGGGGCCGCCCAGAACTTCGTCCGGCTGGTCCGCCAGCGGGTCGGGCACAAGACCCACCGGGACTCGGTCTACCTGCCCGACGGGCGGGTCGTGCTGGCGAAGGCGTTCCCGATCTCGATCGACACGGCCGGCTTCGAGGAGCTGGCCCGGTCCGAGCCGGTGGTCAGGCGGGCGGAGCAGATCCGACGCGACCTGGGCGACCCGAAGAAGGTGTTCCTGGGGATCGACCGCCTCGACTACACGAAGGGCATCTACGCCCGGCTGCGCGCCTTCAGCGAGCTGATCGCCGACGGCCACTTCACCGTGGAGGACGTGGTCTTCGTGCAGGTCGCCACCCCGTCGCGCGAACGCGTCGACCAGTACCGCCAGCTCCGGGACGACATCGACCGCCTGGTCGGCCACGTCAACGGCGACCTCGGCCGCATCGGCCGACCGGCGATCTCCTACCTGCACTCGTCGTTCCCGCGGGAGGAGCTGGCGGCGCTCTACCGTGCCGCCGACGTGATGGTGGTGACGCCGTTCCGCGACGGGATGAACCTCGTCGCGAAGGAGTACGTCGCCTGCCGCTACGACGACGACGGCGCCCTGGTCCTCTCCGAGTTCGCCGGTGCCGCCGACGAGCTTCGACAGGCCTACCTGGTCAACCCCTACGACATCAACGGCATGAAGGCCACGATGCTGCGGGCCCACCAGGCCGAGCCCAAGGACCTGACCCGGCGCATGCGGGCGATGCGGAAGACGGTCTCGGAGAACGACGTCGCCCATTGGGCGACCACCTTCCTGGACCAGCTGTCCGGCACCGAGACACACTCCAAGAACACCAGGCCGGCGAAGTCGTCCTGAGCCCGGTCCGACCAGTTGGGAGTCTCCCGTGAGTGCTACCGAGCCGTCACCCGGCGCCCCGGACCTCGAGGCGATCGAGGCCGAGCGCGACCGGATCCGTGAGCAGCACCTCCGGCCACAGGAGGAGCGCCCGGAGTCGTCGGCCCGGGGGCTGCACCACACCGCGTTGATCAGCAGCGATGTGGAAGCGACCGTCCGCTTCTACCAGGACGTGCTCGGCTTCCCGCTGACCGAGCTGATCGACAACCGCGACTACCCGGGTTCATCCCACTTCTTCTTCGACATCGGCAACGGCAACCTGCTGGCGTTCTTCGACTTCCCCGGCCTCGACGTCGGCGCCTACGCCGAGGTCCTCGGCGGCCTGCACCACGTGGCGATCTCGGTCGACCCCGACCGCTGGGGAACACTGGTCGAACGCCTCGACGAGGCCGGCGTGCCCCACGAGGTGCACAGCGGCGTCTCGGTCTACTTCCAGGACCCCGACGGCGCCCGGATCGAGCTGATCGCCGATCCCCTGGGGGAGATGTACGGGCACCGGGTGCTCTGAGGTCAGTCCCCGGTGTCGGTCCCCCGGGTCCGGGGCTTCTGGCCCTCGCCGGCC
The DNA here is from genome assembly GCA_963781335.1 of uncultured Actinomycetota bacterium. Classification (GTDB taxonomy): domain Bacteria; phylum Actinomycetota; class Actinomycetes; order Propionibacteriales; family Nocardioidaceae; genus Marmoricola. The sequence goes on from CAWAFS010000015.1 coordinate 134,928, forward strand.
TCGATGGAGGCGCCCTCGGCCTGCATCCCACCGGGCTGCATCAGGTCCGTGATCTCGTCGGCGACCTCCGGCCCGAGGGTGCCCCAACCGTCCTTGTAGCCGTAGACCGTGCGCAGCGACTGCGCCTCGTAGTCGCCGCGGAAGATGTCGACGTCCTCGGCGGTGATCAGGCCGGGGTGCGCCACGCCGACCGCCTCGGAGACCTTGACCAGCTCCTTGCGGAAGGTGCGGATGTACTGCGCGCACCGCTCGGCCTTGGAGACCGGGTCCAGCCCGTGCGCGAGCCAGGGGTCCTGGGTCGCCACCCCGGTCGGGCACCGGTCGGTGTGGCACTTCTGCGACTGGATGCAACCGATCGACATCATCGCCTCGCGAGCCACGTTGACCATGTCGGCGCCCAGCGCGAACGCGACCACCGCATTGTCCGGCAGGCCGAGCTTGCCGGAGCCGACGAAGGTCACGGCATCGGTGAGGCCTGCTTCGGCGAAGGTCCCGTAGACACGCGAGAAGCCCATCCGGAAGGGCAGCGCGATCGAGTCGGCGAAGATCGGCGGCGAGGCACCCGTGCCGCCCTCGCCGCCATCGATCGTGACGAAGTCGACGCCCCGTTCACCGCTCGACATCAACCGGGTGAGCTCGTACCAGAAGCTCATCTCGCCGACCGCGCTCTTGATGCCGACCGGCAGGCCGGTCTCCGCGGCCACCTGCTCGACGAAGTCGAGCAGGCTGTCCTCGTCGGTGAACGCGCTGTGCCTCGACGGGCTGGCGCAGTCACGGCCCATCGGGATCCCGCGGATCTCGGAGATCTCCCTGGTCACCTTCGCGGCAGGCAGCAGCCCGCCGAGCCCGGGCTTGGCTCCCTGTGACAGCTTGATCTCGATGGCCCGCACCGGCGCCGAGTCGACGACCTCCCTGAGCCTGCTCAACGAGAAGTTGCCCTGCTCGTCGCGGCAGCCGAAGTACGCCGTACCGATCTGCAGCACGATGTCACCGCCCTGGCGGTGGTGCGTGGACAGGCCTCCCTCGCCGGTGTTGTGCAGGCACCCGGCCTGCCTGGCCCCTGAGTTGAGCGCCTGGATCGCGTTCCCCGACATCGAGCCGAAGCTCATCGCCGAGATGTTGACCAGCGAGTCGGGGCGGAACGCCTGTCGTCGACCACGGGCAGCCCCGAGAACCTTGGCGCTCGGCAGCCCGGTCGTCTCGGCGTGGTCGTGCGGCAGCGACGCGGCAAACGTGCGGTGCTTGATGATCGCGTAGCCGGGCAGGTGCTCGACGTCGTTGTCGGTGCCGAACCCGGAGTAGTTGTTCTCCTGCTTCGAGGACGCGTAGATCCAGGTGCGCTGGTCGCGGCTGAAGGGGCGTTCCTCGTCGTTGCTGGTCACGATGTACTGGCGCAGCTCCGGCCCGATGTGCTCGAGCCAGTAGCGTGCGTGCGCGATCACCGGGAAGTTGCGCATCAGGGCGTGCTTCTTCTGCACCAGGTCACGCGCCGCGACCGCTCCGAGGGCCACGCCCACTCCGCCCAACACCCGGGTGAGTTTCATGTGCCAGTCCTACCCCGCGCCTACAGTGATGTCCACGCACCGGACCGGTACCCGTCGGGTGATTCCCCAGCACCGTTAGTTGGTAATTTTCGAACATGGATCTGATCCCCAAGCCGGACCAGGTCGCGTCCGCCGCCGGCAACGTCGCGCACATGGTGCTCTACGGCGGGCTGGCCGACCTCCGACCCATGCCCCGGACGCTCATCGACGACGGACCCTTGCGCGAGGTCTACCACTACCGTCCGCAGAAGAGGACCCGTGAGACCGGCGACCCGATCCTGCTCGTGACCCCGCTCGCCGCCCCGGCGATCTGCTACGACCTGCGCCGCGGCTGCTCCCTGGTCGAGCACTTCGTGCAACGGGGCCGCCCCACCTACCTCGTGGAGTACGGCGAGGTCTCCTTCAAGAACCGCAAGCTCGGGCTCGAGCACTGGGTCGACGAGGTCCTGCCCGAGTCCATCAAGAGCGTCAGCGAGCACGCGGGTGGACGGCCGGTGCACGTGATCGGCTGGAGCCTCGGTGGCATCTTCGCCGCCCTGTCCGCCGCCGATGCCCCCGACCTGCCGATCGCCTCCCTGACCGTCGTCGGCTCGCCGTTCGATGTGAAGCAGGTGCCGATGGTGGCGCCGATCCGTCCGATCCTGAAGCTCACCAACGGTGGTCTGGTCACCCAGCTCTACCGGTTGCTCGGCGGTGCCCCGAAGCCGCTCGTTCGCCGTGCCTTCATCCTCAGCTCCGGCACCAAGATGTTCACCAAGCCGATGGCGATCCTGCAGCACCTCGACGACAGCGAGTGGCTGGCCCAGATCGAGGCGGTGGACCGGTTCACCGCCAACATGCACGCCTATCCCGGGCGCTCGTTCGGGCAGCTCTACCACCGCATGCTGAAGGCCAACCAGCTGCTGACCGGCCGGGTGGACCTGTCCGGGCACGAGATCGACGTCGCGAACATCAAGGCACCGGTGCTGATCTTCGGCGGGAACACCGACGGCATCGCGCCGATCAAGGCGGTCCAGGCGCTGGTCCCCCTCCTCACCGGCGCCCACGAGGTCCGGTTCGAGATCGTCCCGGGCGGACACCTCGGCATGCTCACCGGCCGCGCGGCGCGGACCACCACCTGGGTGACGATGGACGAGTGGATCGAGCAGTACTCCACTCCCGACGCCCGCACGACCACCCCCCGGACCCGCAAGCGCGCCGGCCAGAAGGCGGCGAAGAAGAAGCCGACCACGACCGTCGTACCCAGGAAGAAGCCCGCACCCCGGACGCCCAAGCCCGTGGCCGACGTGGCTCCTGACCGCTCGGCCATCGGCTCCAACCCCAACCGCAGGTTCGCCTCGGCCCCCTCGCGCGACCTCGCCCGCAAGCCTTGAACCTGCCGCTACCCCAGACCCCTCAGCAGACGCTGCGCCTCGTCGCAGCCCTCCTCACCGTGCTCCTGGTGCTCCTCCTCGGGAGCGTCGGCGCCAGCGACCCGGCGCGGCCGGTCTACCACGACTACGTCGCCCTGGGGGACTCCTACACCGCCGCTCCGTTCGTGCCGCTCACCGACGTGGCCTACGGCTGCTACCGGTCCAGCAACAACTACCCGAAGCTCGTCGCCGCGGCCCTGCACATCGACGACCTGCAGGACCGCTCCTGCAGCGGAGCGCAGACGAAGGACCTGTCGGGCAGCCAGGTCACGGCACGCGGGATGACGGTGCCGCCCCAGCTCGAGGCGCTCTCGGAGGGCACCGACCTGGTGACCGTGGGCATCGGCGCGAACAACCAGCACCTCTTCGCCAGGCTGGCGACCGTATGCCGCCGCTCCCCCCGGATCTGCCCGCTCCACGACCAGCGCGAGAGCCTGCGCCGGACCGTCGAGGCCCTCCGTGTGCCCCTGGCCGAGACGCTCGACGAGATCAGGGACCTGGCCCCGACCGCGCGGGTGCTGCTGATCAGCTATCCGAAGGTCCTCCCCTCCAGCGGAGACTGTGCCCGGCTCCCGCGGATGCGTCCCCAGGACCGAGCCACGTTCCGCGACATCAACCTGCGACTGCGCGAGGAGATGCGCGCTGCGGCCGAGGAGACGGGAGTGGAGTTCGTGGACTTCTACGCCGCTTCCCGCGGACACGACGTCTGCGCGCGGAACCCGTGGATCCAGGGCCGCATCGGCAGCAGCCGCCGCGGCGCAGCGCTGCACCCCCTCCCGGCGGGACAGGCCGCTCTCGCCGGGCTGATCGAGAAGACGCTGCGGACCGAGCCGAAGTCCTAGCCCTCGCGAACGTGCGCCCCGAACGTGCGACCCGACCGTGGGTCACGGGATTCGTCCGTGCGGGGGATTGTCGCCCCACAGGTCGGGGCGGGCACTACATTTCGCACATGTCCGCACCCCTGCCCACCCGTGTTCGAGCCGGGTACGGCCTCGGCTCCGTCGCCACCGGCACCTTCGGCACGGTGCCCGGACTGATGCTGCTGCCCTACCTGACCGACACCCTCGGCATCGCCGCACTGGTCGCCGGGTTGATCGTCTTCCTGCCCAAGGCGTGGGACGTGATCCTGAACCCGATCGCCGGAGGGATCAGCGACCGGTCCACCGACCCTCGCGGTCCGAGGCGGCCGTTCCTGCTCAAGGCCGGGCTGCTGCTGGCCTTCTTCTTCGCGCTGCTCTTCGCGGCCCCCGACCTGGGCTCCAAGGTGTTCGACGCGGCGTGGGTGCTGGTGATGTTCGTGGCCTGCGCGACGGCGTACGCCTTCTTCCAGGTCCCCTACGTCGCGATGCCGGCCGAGATCACCGACTCCTACGACGAGCGCACCCGCCTGATGACGTGGCGGGTGGCGATCCTGGCCCTGGCGATCATGCTCAGCGGGGCCACTGCGCCGGCGATCCGGGACGCGCTCGGTGGACGTGCCGGCTATCGGGTGATGGGGGTGGCTGTCGCCGTGCTGCTCGTGATCGGTGTGGTGGGGGCCTACGTCGGCACCCGGTCCGCGCCGATCGGCCGGGTCGCGTCCGGGCCGGGCACGCTGCGGGAGCAGCTCCGCATCGTCGCGGGGGCTCGCGACTTCCGGCTGCTGCTCTCGACGTTCGTGGTCCAGGCCCTGGCCATCGGCGCCATGCTGGCCGGCGTCGCCTACGTCTCGCGCTGGGTGCTCGCGGACAAGGCCGCGACCACGATCCTGTTCGTGTGCTTCGTCGGGCCGGCGCTGCTCCTCACACCGGTGTGGAGCGCGATCGGCCAGCGGATCGGCAAGAAGTCGGGCTACGTCGCGTCGTCACTCGTGCTGGCCGTCGCGGGGGTCCTGCTCCTCTGGTCGCGCTCGGCCCCGCACTGGTGGGTGTACGGCGCCACGGCGCTCGTCGGGGTCGGCTATGCCGGCGCCCAGGTCTTCCCGATGGCGATGCTGCCGGACGCGGCGGCGGTGGATGCACGGCGGACGGGCGAGAACCGGGTCGGCGTCTACACCGGTGTCTGGACGGCCGGTGAGACGCTCGGGCTCGCCCTCGGCCCGGCGGTCTACGCGCTCGTGCTCGCTGCCGGCGGCTATCTCTCCGCCAACCAGCCCGACGACTGGTCGACGCAGTTCCAGCCCGACTCCGCGCTGACCGCGATCGTGCTCGGGTTCTCGTTGCTCCCGGCAGTGCTGATCCTGCTCAGCCTGGTGTTCCTGACGCGCTACAGCCTGGATCACGACGTGGTCGAGAGGGTGGCGGCATGAACGACGTCCTCGCTCGCCTGCGAGCCATGCAGTCCGCCGACGTGCCGGTGACCGGGGGCCGCACCCTCGCCTACGTCTACGACTCCGGCCTCGAGGAGGCCGACCGGGTGGGCCGTGAGGCAGTGGCTGCCTACGCGGGGTCCAACGGGCTCGACCCGACGGCGTTCCCGAGCCTGCTGACGATGGAGAACGAGCTCGTCGGTTTCGCGGCGCGACTGCTCGACGGGCCCTCCTCGACGGTCGGGACGATCACGTCCGGAGGGACCGAGTCGGTGCTGCTCGCGGTGCAGGGAGCCCGGGACTCTCGCCCCGACCTCGAGCGACCGCGGATGGTGCTGCCGGTGACGGCGCACGCGGCGTTCCACAAGGCCGCGCACTACTTCGGCGTGGAGACGGTGATGGTCGACGTCGACGAGGAGTTCCGCGCCGTCCCCGCCTCGATGGCGGCCGCGATCGACGAGCGGACCGTGCTGGTGGTGGCGAGCGCCCCGTCCTACGCCCACGGGGTGGTGGACCCGGTCACCGAGATCGCTGCCGCCGCGGCCGAGCGCGGGATCCGGTGCCACGTGGATGCCTGCATCGGCGGGTGGGTGCTGCCGTACGCCGCCCGGCTCGGCCGGACCGTGCGGCCGTGGACCTTCGCGGTGGAGGGGGTCACCAGCATCTCGGTGGACCTGCACAAGTACGCCTACGCCCCCAAGGGCACCTCGATCCTGCTGCACCGGACGCCGGAGCTGCGCCGGCCGCAGTTCTTCGCGAGCGCGCAGTGGCCCGGCTACACGATGCTCAACCCGACGATGCAGTCGACCAAGTCGGGCGGCCCACTCGCCGGGGCGTGGGCGGTGGTCAGCACCATCGACGACGCCGGCTACCTGGCGCTGACCGAGCAGGTGCTCGACGGGGTGGACCGGCTGGTGGAGGGGCTCTCCGGACTGGGCGCGCTGCGGGTCGTCGTACCCCCTGAGTCGACGCTGGTCGCGTTCGCCACCGACGACACCTGCGACGTGTTCACGATCACCGACGCGATGACCCGGGCCGGGTGGTACGTCCAGCCGCAGCTGTCCTTCGCGGGCGGTGAGCCGACGATCCACCTCTCCCTGAGTGCCGCCACCACCGACCATGTGGAGGAGTTCCTGGTCGCCCTCGCCGAAGCCGTGGACCAGGCCGTCTCGGGGGGACCGATCGCGATCGACCCGGACATCGCGGAGTTCGTGCAGGCGCTGGACCCTTCGGCCCTCACTGACGACGACTTCGACGGGCTGCTGGCCGCGGTGGGCATGGCGGGCGGTCCCGAGGACAGGGTCGGCCTGCCGGAGTCGATGGCCGAGATCAACGCCCTCCTCGACCTCGCCTCGCCCGCGCTCCGGGAGGCGCTGCTCACGGCGTTCCTCGACCGGCTGCTGCGACCGACCGGCTCGCTGTGAGCGGACCAACGCCTGGCCAACCATCCGCGAGGTAAGCAGGTGGCAACGACCCCGACCGAGAAGGGTGGCGTCATGCCGCAGCTGCAGTCGAACGGAATCTCCCTCAACTACACCGACTCCGGCGGCGACGGCCGACCCGTCGTCCTGGTCCACGGCTGGCCGCTGAGTGGCGCCTCGTGGTCGGAGCAGGTTCCTGCGCTGACCGGGGCCGGTCACCGCGTGATCACCTATGACCGTCGCGGCTTCGGCGACTCGGACAAGCCCGATGACGGCTACGACTACGACACCTTCGCTGCGGACCTCGCGGGCCTGCTCGAGGGCCTCGACCTCAGCGAGGTCACCCTGGTCGGATTCTCGATGGGCGGCGGCGAGCTCGCCCGCTACGTGGGGCGTCACGGCGAGGGCCGGATCCACTCACTCGTGTTCGCGGGTGCGGTCCCGCCATACCTGCTGAAGACCGACGACAACCCCGAGGGCGGTCTCGGCGAGGAGGACGTCGAGGGCATGGAGCAGGGCGCGAGCTCCGACCGCGAGGGCTTCCTCGACGGGTTCACCACCAACTTCTTCTCCGCAGCCGGCGAGCTCAAGGTCACCGAGCAGCAGCGCCAGGACGCGCTGGCGCTTCAGGCCAAGGCGAACGACGCGGGCCTGGTCGGCTGCATCGGGGCGTTCGGGCGCACCGACTTCCGCAACGACCTCGAGCGGGTCACTGTGCCGACCCTGGTCATCCACGGCGACTCCGACGCGATCGTGCCGTTCGAGGTCTCCGGCAAGCGGACGGCTGCGGCGATCCCCGACAGCACGGTGGTGGTCGTCGAAGGTGCCCCGCACGGGTTCAACGTCAGCCACAAGGACGAGTTCAACCAGAGCCTGCTGGCCTTTCTCGAGTGAGTGGCGCCAGCCCTAGGGTGGCTCCATGAGCGCGCTGGCCGGACTCGTGGAGAAGGGGCTGGTCGCTCCCGACTGGGCCGAGGCGCTCGCGCCGGTCGACCAGCAGATCGCGACCATGGGTCGGTTCCTGCGTGCGGAGAACGCGGCCGGTCGCCACTACCTGCCCGCGGGCGAGCACGTGCTGCGTGCCTTCAGCCGGCCGTTGTCGGAGGTGAAGGTGCTGGTCGTCGGGCAGGACCCCTACCCCACCCCCGGCCACCCGGTCGGGCTCAGCTTCTCGGTCGCACCGGGGGTCCCACCGCCGAAGAGCCTGGTCAACATCTTCAAGGAGCTGGTCGACGACCTCGGCGTACCTCCTCCCACCAGCGGTGACCTGACCCCGTGGGTGGACGCCGGCGTGCTGCTGCTGAACCGCTCGCTCACCGTGACGCCGGGCCGGTCGGCCTCGCACCGGGGCCGTGGTTGGGAGCCGGTCACCGACCAGGCGATCCGGACCCTGGCGCGTCGCTCGAAGGAGGGCGCCCCGCTGACCGCGATCCTGTGGGGCCGCGACGCCCAGTCGCTCAAACCGGAGCTCGCCCCGATCCCGTGGGTGGAGTCGGTGCACCCCAGTCCCCTGTCCGCGTACGGCGGCTTCTTCGGGTCCAAGCCGTTCAGCCGGGTGAACCGGATGCTCGTCGAGCAGGGGGGTACGCCGGTGGACTGGCGGCTGCCCTGAATCCACGATATAGTTTTGGTTTCAACTAGTTAGGCAGCGATGAACCCCAGCGCGCGGATGCCCGCCCTCTACATCGGCCACGGCGCACCGCCCCTGCTCGACGACCCGGTGTGGTCCGCGCAGCTCGCGTCGCTGGCGGCCGACCTCCCCCGCCCCCAGGCGATCCTGATCGTCAGCGCCCACTGGGAGTCAGCTCCCCTGGCACTCTCCGCCAGCGGACCCGGCGTGGAGCTGGTCTACGACTTCGGTGGTTTCGCCGAGCGGTACTACCAGACGACCTACCGGACCCCCGACGCGACCGCACTCGCCCAGCGGATCATCGCGATGATGCCGGACACCGAACGGGTCCACCAGCACGCCTCCCGCGGCCTCGACCACGGCGCCTGGGTGCCGCTGAAGATCATGTATCCCCGAGCCGACATCCCCGTCTTGCAGATGTCCCTGCCGACGCAGGACCCCTACCAGCTGCTCGCGCTCGGGCGCCGGTTGCGCGAGCTGCGCGACGAGGGCGTGCTGATCATCGGCTCGGGCTTCCTGACCCACGGCCTGCCCTTCCTCACCGAGTTCCGGATCGAGGCGAAGGCCCCGGGCTGGTCGGTCGACTTCGACCAGTGGGCGGCCGATGCCCTCTCCCGCGGTGACGTGGCCGAGCTGGCGGCGTACAGGACCAAGGCGCCCGGCATGCCCTACGCCCACCCGACGGTCGAGCACTACACCCCGCTCTTCGTCACGCTCGGCGCCGCCACCGACACCGAGAGCCCGGGCGACCAGGTCATCGACGGCTACTGGATGGGGTTGTCGAAGCGGTCGCTGGTCGTCGCCTGATGGTTTTTCTGGTTAACCAGAAAAACTGTCAGATCCCAACGTTGCAACGTTGGGTAAGTGGCCGGTTTTCTGGTTAACCAGAAAAACCGCCCCTCAGCGGATCCCCAGCCGCCGCATCATCGCCAGCCCCTTCAGCGTCTGGTCGACGTGCTTCTCGAAGGGCTGGTCGCGGGGGGCGGAGAGCACCTGCTTCTTGAGCACGGCGAGGTTGACCGCGTCGGTGTACTTCAGCAGGCCCTGGTCGCCGTGCCGGGCGCCCACGCCTGACTGCTTGACCCCGCCGGACGGCGTGCCCTTGGAGGCGTACGCCGCCGCGAGGCACCTCGGACTGGAGCTCGAGCGAGGGGACGTCCAGATGGTGGATGTAGCCGCGTGAGGCGCTGTAGCGGAGGCCGTCGGCAGCGTTCTGCTGCATCCGGGCCACGCCCTCCTGCTCCTCGGCGTTGTAGTCGTCGAGGATCTTCACCCCGATCGCGTCGGAGGTGGCCTGGATGAACTGGAGGGTCCCCTCCTTGGGGGTCTTGTTGCGGGTGATCCTGATCGGACCGCCGGCCCCGCGGTAGTCGTTTGCGCCGTCCTCGAAGTCCTCCATCCGCTGGTAGGCGGTGTTCACGGAGTCGGCGTCCCAACCGGTGTTCCCCTGCGCGGCCCAGGAGTCGTAGTTGGCGCGGTTGCCGCGCACGTAGACCATGCCGTTGATCGAGCTCGACCCGCCGACCACCTTGCCGCGCGGCACCGGCATCCGGCGGTTGAGCAGGTGCTCCTGCGGCGTGGAGTAGTAGCCCCAGTCGACCGTCGCCTTGAGCTTCGGCTCGGCGTGCATCGGGCCGATCATGCCGGGCTTCCTGACCAGGAACTTCTCGTCGCTCTTGCCAGCCTCGAGCAGGATCACGCTCGCGCCGCTCTGGGCCAGGCGCCCCGCGACCGCGGCGCCGGCGCTGCCGGACCCGATCACGACGTAGTCGGCTTCGTTCGTGTACGGCGCCCGCTTGGCCATCTACAACCTCGTCGTCAAAGTGTCCGGGCATACCCTCGGAATGTGCTGTTCGCCGCAACTATAACCTGTTCTATTTTGGCCGACCAGACACATTGAGGGCCAAGATGAGGCCCATGGAACTGCTCTCGATCCAGTCGTCGGTCGCCTTCGGGCACGTGGGCAACAGCGCGGCCGTCTTCCCGCTCCAGCGGCTGGGCATCGAGGCCTGGGCCGTGAACACGGTGCACTTCTCCAACCACACCGGGTATGGCGAGTGGCGCGGCCCGCTGCTCTCCGCCGAGGACCTGCGCGGGGTGATCCAGGGGGTCGAGGAACGCGGTGCGCTCGCGAGGGTGGCCGCCGTGCTGAGCGGCTACCAGGGAGCAGAGGAGGTGGGCGCCGTGGTGCTCGAGACGGTGGCCCGGGTCAAGGAGCTCAACCCCTCAGCCGTCTACTGCTGCGACCCGGTGATGGGTGACGTGGGCCGCGGCATGTTCGTGCGACCCGGGATCCCGGAGTTCATGCGCGACCAGGTCGTCCCGGCAGCGGACGTGATCACCCCGAACCACTTCGAGCTCGACTTCCTCTCCGGCCGCGAGACGCGCACCGTGTCCGACGTACTCGATGCTGTCGACGCCGTCCGCGCCGACGGCCCGTCGACGGTGCTGGTCACCAGCGTGCTCACCGACGAGACGCCGCAGGGCTCGGTCGATGTCGTGGCGGTCTCCGGGGACGGCGCCTGGTCGTGCCGTACGCCGCTCCTGCCGATCGCCCCCAACGGCTGCGGAGACGTGACCGCAGCGGTGTTCCTGGCGCACCTGCTCCGCACCGGGTCGGCCGAGACGGCCCTGCAGCGGGTGACCTCCACCGTCTTCGGCATCCTGGAGAAGACCCTGGACGCCGGGACCCGGGAGATCCAGCTGGTCGCGGCGCAGGACCTGATCGCCGACCCGCCCGAACGGTTCACGCCGACCCGGATGCGCTGACCGAGCCCGCAAGGGCCGTGCACGATCGGTCGCCCATACGGGCATCAGAATCCCCAAAACAATCATATTTACCGTTCACGGGTTCCGTAATGAACCAGCATTATCCCCCTGAGGGGCAGATTCCGGGCGACCAACCGGGCACCGATCGGCCAATGGTTGCGCCCATTCGGGCTCGCGTTCACGAGGTTCCCGGGTGCAGAATGAGACGTGACAGAGGTCACATCTGGTGATCTCGGGGCTCTAGAGAGCGGGCATCTGATGGAGGCTGACGAGCGCCAGCGGCAGATCCTGGCCCGGGCCCGCGACGACGGCCGGGTCGAGGTCGCCTCCCTGGCCGAGGAGCTGCAGGTGGCCCCGGAGACGGTCCGCCGCGACCTGCGGCTGCTCGCCGACCGTGGCGTGCTCCAGCGGGTGCACGGCGGTGCCCACCCGGTCGAGAGCGTCGGCTACGAGAGCGACCTCAGGCACCGCACCACCTCGATGGTCGGGGAGAAGCGGCGGATCGCGGCGGCCGCCTCCGCCCGGCTCGCCGGCGCGGAGTCGGTCTACATCGACGAGGGCGTGACGCCACAGCTGGTCGCGGAGGCGCTCTCGGCGAACCTGCTCCCGGGCGCCAAGCTCACCGTGGTCACCTCGTCACTGCTCGCCGCGAGCAGCCTGGCGAACGATCCCAACGTCACCGTGGTGCTGCTGGGTGGGCGACTGCGTGGGCTCACGATGGCCACCGTCGACCACTGGGCGACCCGGATGCTCAAGGAGCTGGTCATCGACCTGGCCTTCCTCGGCGCCAACGGGATCTCGCGCGAGCACGGCCTGACCACACCTGACCCTGCCGTGGCAGCGGTCAAGTCACAGGTCATGGCGAGCTCGAGACGCCGGATCTTCGTGGGCGTGCACACCAAGTTCGGCGTCTCCAGCTTCTGCCGGTTCGCCGACATCCCCGACTTCGAGGCACTGGTGACCGACACCGGGGTCAGTGCCGCCGACGCCCACCGCTACAGCGTCCTGGGCCCGCACGTCATCCGCGCCTAGCCACCGAGGGGCCTCCCCAGCCGATCCGACCGAACCTGTTCAGCCAGCAACTCAGCACCACCAACTCGTGAGAACTCCTCACGACGACACCGGAGGTATCCCATGACCACCAGGTCCAAGCAACGCAGAGTCGCGATTGCCGCGATCGCCGGTCCCGGCATCGCCGCAACCAGCCTGATCTGCTTCATCTTCAGCTGGAACGAGTTCATGTTCGCGGTCAACCTCACCTCGGTCCAGTCCGCGACGGCGCCGGTCTTCCTGGTCGGGTTCATCTCCAGCCAGGGGCTGTTCCTGGCGAAGCTCTGTGCCGCCGCCACGCTGGTCTCGCTTCCGGTGCTGATCGCCGGCTTCGCAGCCCAGGACAAGCTCGTCCGAGGGCTCTCCCTGGGTGCGGTCAAGTGACCGAGCTGAGGGAAGGGACCCTTCCCGAGATCGCGAGCCGTGTCCCCGTCCCGTCCTACGACCGTGAGGCGGTGCGCTCCGGCATCGTCCACCTCGGCGTCGGTGGGTTCCACCGCGCCCACGAGGCGATGTATGTCGACGCCCTGCTCAACGAGGGTGGCGCCGCCGACTGGGGCATCACCGGAGTCGGGCTGATGCCGCCGGACCGGGCGATGCTCGAGGTGATGCAGGCGCAGGACTGCCTCTACACCTTGATGGTCAAGCAGCTCGACGGGTCGCTGGAACCTCGGGTGATCGGGTCGATCGTGGACTACCTCTTCGCGGCCGACGACCCGGAGGCGGTGCTGGACCGGATGACCGACCCGGCCACCAGGATCGTCTCGCTGACGATCACCGAGGGCGGCTACCACGTCAACCAGGCGGACGGCTCCTTCGACGACAGCGACCCGGGCATCCGTGCCGACCTCGAGCACGGGGGCTCCCCGACCACTGCCTTCGGGTTCATCACCGAGGCGCTGGCCCGTCGTCGTAGCGCCGGGACCGAGCCGTTCGCGGTGATGTCCTGCGACAACATCCAGGGCAACGGCCATGTCGCCCGGGACATGATCACTGCGTTCGCCACCCTCCGCGATCCCGCACTGGGCGCGTGGATCGGGGAGCACGTCGCCTTCCCGAACTCGATGGTCGACCGGATCACCCCCGTGACGACCGACACCGACCGCGACCTCCTGGCCAAGGACTACGGCGTCGACGACGGCTGGCCGGTGGTCTGCGAACCCTTCGCGCAGTGGGCGCTCGAGGACGCCTTCCCGCTGGGACGACCGGCGTTCGAGCGGGTCGGGGTCCAGGTCGTCGACGACGTGGAGCCCTACGAGCTGATGAAACTGCGGCTGCTCAACGCGAGCCATCAGGCGCTGTGCTACCTCGGCTACCTCAGCGGCTACCGCTACGCGCACGACGTCTGCGGCGACCCGCTCTTCACCGGCTTCCTGCTCGGCTACATGGACCACGAGGCGACGCCGACGCTCGAGCCCGTCCCCGGCGTGGACCTCGACGACTACAAGCAGCAGCTGATCGCCAGGTTCGCCAACCCCGAGATCAAGGACACCCTGGCGCGGCTGTGCGCGGAGAGCTCCGACCGCATCCCCAAGTGGCTGGTCCCGGTGATCAAGCACCAGCTCGCAACCGACGGTGAGGTGCGTCGCTGCGCACTCGTGGTGGCCGCCTGGGCGCGCTACGCCGAGGGGGTCGACGAGGAGGGCCAACCGATCGTCGTGGTCGACCGACGGCGGGACCAGGTGATGGAACGGGCCCGGCGCCAGGCCCAGGAGCCGCTCGCCTTCCTCGAGGACCGGGACCTGTTCGCGGACCTGCAGGACCAGCCGAGGTTCACCGAGGCCTACCTCGCCGCGCTGGACTCGCTGCACGCCCACGGCGCCCGCGCGACGCTCGAGGCCATGGCGCGGGCTTGACGATCCCCGAGGTGATGCCCGAGGTGATGCCGGCGTGATGAGGGGCGTGATGAGGTGGCGCGATGAGTGGCGTGGTCCTTCCGGGCAACAGCATCGTCGAGCACGTGAGCGTCCCGGTGCCCGAACCCGGTCCCGGCCAGGTGCTGCTCGCCATGCGTGCGTCGTCGATCTGCGGCAGCGACATCCGGGCCATCTACCGCGAGCACCTGGGCCACGGGGCAGAGGCCTACCGCGGCGTGGTCGCCGGTCACGAGCCCTGTGGAGAGGTGGTCGCCGTCGGTCCGGACTGCCGTCGGCGCTCGCGCGGAGACCGGGTCGTGGTCTACCACATCGTGGGCTGCGGCCAGTGCCAGGAGTGCCGCATCGGCTACGAGATCGGCTGCACCGACCCCGGCCGTCAGGCCCATGGCTGGCAGCGTGACGGCGGCCATGCCGACTACCTGCTCGCCGAGGAGCGCAGCTGCCTGACGCTTCCGGACCGGCTGAGCTTCGTCGACGGCGCCCTGGTCTCCTGTGGGTTCGGCACCGCGTGGGAGGCCCTGCGGCGGCTCGAGCTGACCGGAGCGGACAGCATCCTGGTGACCGGTCTGGGGCCGGTCGGGCTCGCGTCGGCCATGCTGGCCCGCGCGCTCGGTGCCGGGCCGGTGATCGGCGTCGAGCCGGTTCCGGAGCGCGCTGCGCTCGCCGAGGCACTCGGCCTGGTGGACCATGTCGTGCTCGCCGACGACCGTGCGCTCCAGCGCGTCGAGGAGCTCACCGGCGGCGCCGGGTGCGCGACCACGGTCGACTGCTCGGGCAGTGCTGCCGGGCGTTCCCTCGCCGTGCGGGCGACCTCCCGCTGGGGCCGCTGCGCGTTCGTCGGCGAGGGAGGCGAGGTCACCATCGACGTCTCGCAGGAGCTGATCCACAAGCAGGTCACCTTGGTCGGCTCCTGGGTCACGTCGGTGCCGCGGATGGTGGAGCTGCTCGACCGGCTCGACAGGTGGGACCTCCATCCCGAGCAGATCGTCACCCACCGCTTCGGCCTGGCGGATGCCGGTGCGGCGTACGAGATCGCCGACGGTGGCAGCGCGGGCAAGGTGTGCCTGGTCTGGGACTGACGGTGCTCAGCGGTTGAAGTAGCGCAGCGTCGACTTCTGCTGCGCCAGCGTGATCCGTCGCGACTCCTCCGCGCTGAGGCGGTAGTCCGTCGGCAGCTCGGCCGAGCAGGCCCCGCCGCGGCAGTTCGCATAACGCCGATAGAGGCCCTTGAGGTCGGCGAGGACGCCGGCGTGGGCCCGAACCCGGGCGAGGTTCCGAAGCTCGAGCGGGTCCTTGTCGAGGTCGTAGAGCTCGATCTCGCCGGTCGAGTAGCGAGTGATCTTCCAGCGGCCCAGCCGCAGCCCGCGGGTGTTCAGCGGCTTCGGTCCGAGCCGGTGCAGCTCGGCGTAGCGACCCTCGGGCATCATCCCCTCGGTCACGACCGGCCGGTTCCAGCCCTCGTCACCCTTCTCGATCAGGCGGTTCAGCGCGCGACCGTCGGCCCCGGGCATCCGCACTCCGGCGTATGCCGCCAGCGTCGGTGCGAGGTCCACGGTCGACACCGGGTCGAACCGCTGGCCACGCGGGACCCCGGCTCCGGCCACGATCAGCGGCACCCGCAGTGAGGGCTCGTGCAGGTTGATCTTTCCCTGCCGTTTGCGGTGCTCGCCGAGGTAGTAGCCGTTGTCGGAGGTGAACATGATGACGGTGTTGGCGAGCTGTCCGGTGCGGCTCAGCTCCGAGATGGTCCTGCCGATCTGGCGGTCGAGCACGAACAGGGACTCCGCTCGCTGCCGGGTCACCTCGGCCACCGCGTCCCGCTCGGCGAGGGTCAGCTCAGTGAGCCTGCGGAGGTAGCGCGGCTTGTCGGAGACGTCCTCCTCCGCGGAGCCGTCCGGCGGCGTGCCCGAGCCGTGGGTGATCCTCGTGTCGAACATGCCCTTGACCCAGTCGGGCCGCGCCGGGGTCACCCACGTGGTCGACCCCCCGTCGGTGCGCTGGGTCGTTCCCGGATCGTCCGCCTCCACGGGTGATCCGTGGTGCGGGGCGACCGGCGTCCACCAGATGAACCACGGCTCAGGCCGCCGGCCGAACCGCTGCACCAACGAGCGCGTCTGCTCGGCGAGGACGTCGGTGGAGTAACGACCCGGAGAGCTCACGATCCGGCCGTTCACGTTCTGCACCAGGTCGAAGTAGTCGTAGGTGCCCCCTCTGAACGGGTCTGCACTGCTCCACGCATGGTCCGACCCGGCGAGCCACTGGTTCCAGCCCGGTGGGACGTAGGTCAGCGAGGACCGGCTGGTGCCGTGGACCGGCTGCTCGCCGTAGCCGTTCAGGTACTTCCCGACCAGGCCGGTGCGGTAGCCCGCCCGCTGCAGCACCGTGGCAATCGTGCGCTTGTCGCGGAACGCATTGAAGCCGAAGGGGTCCACGTGGCTGTAGACGTGGTGGTTGTGGGCGTAGCGACCGGACAGGAAGCTGGCCCGGGACGGGCAGCACAACGGGTAGGGCGCGAACGAGTTCTCGAAGCTCAGGCCCTTGCGGAGCAGCAGCTTGCGCACGTGCGGCATCCAGCGCAGGTCGTCCCAGCGCATGTCGTCGGCCTCGATGACCATCACGTTGGGGCGCTTCTGCGGCCGCTCCGTGAGCTCCGGCCGCGCCGGGGAGATCAGCGGCTCTCGGGGCTCCACCCGGCTGTCTGCGGCTGGTCTGCCCTCGTCCGACGCCGCACACGCCACCAGCGTCGCGGCCGCCAGGGCAGCCGCGAGCAGACCTTGCAGACGTCGTCCGAGCACGCGCCGAGTCAAGCACGATGTCCACGTCTTGGCAGTGGACCAGACCGGAGCGTCGCCCGAGGCACGATTGCCCACATTCTCGGAGATACTTTCGATCCGGTGGGGCATGGGGCGACACCGAACATTCTTCCCACGGGGGTTGGTCAGAAGTGCGGAAGCTCTACACACTGGTGCTGCCTGTCCTCTTGGTGACGGCCGGCCTGTCCCTCGCACCCATGACCGCCAATGCAGCTGACACGGGCAACCCAGCACCCCAGACCGGGAAGATCGTCAACGACGAGCCCGGGAAGAACGCACCGAACATCCTCGACGGGACGGTCTACTCGATCGTCAAGGTCGGCAACACGATCGTCGTCGGTGGCCAGTTCACCCAGGTGCAGAACTACAACACCTCCACGGTCCTGACCCGCCTCAACGTCTTCGCCTTCGACGCCACCACCGGCAAGATCTCGACGACGTTCGCGCCGGACCCGACGAACACGGTCTACAAGGTGCAGGCCGCCGCGGACGGGACGTCGGTGTACGTCGCCGGCCGGTTCACCTCCGCGGCCGGGCAGTCGATGCCCAGCCGGCTGTTCAAGGCGGACGTGACGACCGGAGCGGTCAACACCTCCTTCGCGCCGCCGACCATCAGTGGCGACATCCGCGACCTCGAGGTCGTCGGCAGCCGGCTCTGGGTCGCCGGCAAGTTCACCCACCTCGGCGGGGTCGCCCAGAAGGCACTGGGCACGCTCAACGCCACCACCGGGAAGTACGACAGCTACTTCACCGGGGTGCTGGCGGGCACGCACCGCAGCCTGACCACCAACCCCTCGGACCTGACCAACGCCCTGCAGATCTCGACCAACCCCAGCAACACGCGGCTGATGGTGATCGGCAACTTCACCAGCGTGAACGGGCAGGCCCGGTCGCAGATCGCCCAGTTCGACATCTCCGGAGCGGCGTACGCACTGTCGACGTGGAGCACCAACCTCTTCACGTCGTCGTGCTCGTCCAACTTCGAGACCTACATGAGCGACGTGGAGTACTCCCCCAACGGCCAGTTCTTCGTGGTCTCCACCAGCGGTGCCTGGGGCGGCATGAGCAGCGCCACGGGCGGCAACGGCTGCGACGTCGTGGCCCGCTTCGAGAGCAGCAGCAGCGCTGCGGCCTCGGTGGCCTCGTGGACCGCCTACACCGGTGGCGACACCACCTGGACGGTGGAGGTCACCGACAACGTGGTCTACGCCGGCGGTCACCAGAGCTGGCAGAACAACCCGATCGGCAAGAACGTGGCCAACCAGGGCGCGGTGAGTCGCGAAGGCATCGCCGCGCTGAACCCGGTCAACGGAATGGCCTACTCCTGGAACCCCACCCGTGCACGAGGCGTCGGCGTGCAGGACATGCTCGCCACCAGCGACGGGCTCTACGTGGGCTCCGACACCACACTGATCGGGCACACCGCCGGGAACACCTACCACGCCCGGATCGCCGTGCTGCCGCTCGCCGGAGGCGCCACCCTTCCGCCGCAGCAGTCGAACACGCTGCCGGCCGATCTCTTCCGGGTCGCATCGGGCGCCACCCAGCTGACCCGGCGCAGCTTCACCGGGACCACCGCGACCGCGGCGGTGAACGCGCCCACCGGCCCCGGCTGGGGCACCAGCACCGGCGCCTTCATGGCCAACGGCGTGCTCTACAAGGCCAACACCGACGGGTCGCTGTCGCAGATGTCCTTCGACGGCACCACCTACGGAACGGCCAGCGCGGTGAACAGCGCCGACGCCCTGGTGTTCCAGACCGACTGGCACAACGACGCGAAGGCGATCACCAGCCTCTTCTACGCCGAGGGTCGCATCTACTACACACTGTCCGGCCAGACCGGCCTCTACCGCCGCGGCTTCGAGGTCGAGTCCGGCATCGTCGGCCAGCAGCGGTTCTCCACCACGACATCCGGCATCACCTGGTCCTCCGTGCGCGGGGCGTTCGTGGCGAACGGCAAGCTCTACTACGCGACCACGACCGGCGCGCTCTACTCCGCCACCTGGAACCAGGCCGCGAACGCACCGGTTGCCGGCACCATCGTGCAGCTCACCGGTGCCGGCACCGGTTGGGCCTCGCGCGCGATGTTCCCCTACCAGGCCGCACCGGCCCCGATCAACGAGGCGCCGCTGGCGGCCGCGACGATCTCCTGCGACAGGCTCGTGTGCTCCTTCGACGGCAGCGGCTCCAGCGACCCCGAGGGCGGGGCGCTCAGCTATGACTGGGACTTCGGCGACGGCACCGCCCACGGCACGGGTGTCACGACGACCCACACCTACGCCGACGACGGTGCCCGTCCGGTGACCCTGACCGTCACCGACAACAAGGGGGCGACCGCGAGCGTCACCAGGACGGCGAGCCCGACCAACGTGGCGGACAGCGTCTCGTTCGTCGCGAGCAGCACCACCAGCGGCAACCGCACGAACCACACCGTGGCCGTGCCCACCGGCACCAAGGTCGGCGACACCCTGCTGCTGTTCTTCTCCAGCAACTCCCTCGGTCCCGTCTACACCGGCCCCTCGGGCTGGCAGCAGGCGCTGACCGAGAACGGCTCGAGCTTCGTGGGCAAGTTGTTCACGAAGAGGGCGACCGAGTCCGATCTCGGCACGTCGGTGACGATCACCAGCAAGAACGCCAACGCCACGGCCTACTACGTCCGGTCGGACACGACCATGGCGTCATACCGAGGCCCCGGCTCGCCCGCGATCTCGGCCGCCGCCATCACCACGCAGAACTCCGCGACGCCCGTGCACCAGACACCGACTGTCACCGCGCCCGACGGCCAGGGCTGGCTGGTCAGCTACTGGAGCGACAAGAACTCGACAACGGCGGCCACGGCCTGGACCGGCCCGGCCAACCAGACCACACGGTCCCAGGGCACGGGCGGCGGCTCCAGCCACATGTCCTCGCTGGTGATGGACAGCAACGGCCGGGTCAACGCCGGTGGTCAGGGCGGCCTGAACGCCACCTCGGAAGCCAGTGCCGTCGGCGTGACGATGAGCGTGCTGCTGACCGGCGGTACGCCGCCGCCGGCGAACCAGACCCCGGCGGCGCACGCGTCCCTGGTGGGCTGCACCCAGCTGACCTGCTCGGTCGACGGGGGCACCTCGACCGACCCGGACGGCGAGCCGCTGACCTACGACTGGAACTGGGGTGACGGGACGGCCCACGCCACCACGGCCGCGGCGTCGCACACCTTCGGCTCCGGGGGCGACAAGACCGTCACGCTGACCGTGACCGACCCCGGCGGCGCGACCAGCACCGACACGGTGACCGCCACCCCGAGCGACCCGCCGCCGAACACAGCGCCGACGGCGCGGATCACCAGCCCGAGCTGCGCCGGCCTGTCCTGCACCGTCAACGGGTCGACGTCCAGTGACCCGGACAACGACACCCTGACCTATGACTGGAACTGGGGCGACGGCACCGCGCACGACACCACGGCCAACCCGACGCACGTCTATGCGGACGCGGGAGCCAGGACCGTCACCCTGACGGTCGACGACGGCAAGGGTCACTCCGCCACCGACACGGTCACGCTCGACCCGAGCGCGCCCGCCAACGCGGCGCCGACCGCACGCATCACCGGGGTCAGCTGCACGGCACTGACCTGCACGTTCTCCGGCACCACGTCGACCGACCCCGACGGCGACACCCTGAGCTACAGCTGGGACTTCGGGGACGGTGACAGCTCCACGTCCGGGACCCCGTCGCACACCTACGCCACGGCCGGCGCCAGGACCGTCACCCTGAGCGTGAACGACGGCAACAACCACACGGCCACGGACTCCACCACGGCCAACCCGGCCGACGCCGACCCGGACCCCGTCAGCAACATCACCTTCGTGGGCGCGGCGTCGAACGCCGGCAACTCCACCACCCGCACGGTGACGTTCCCCAGCGGCACCCAGGCCGGCGACACCCTGGTGCTCTTCCTCGGTGGGGCGAGCATCGCGCCGACCCACACGGCACCTGCCAGCTGGACTCTCCTGGAGAGCAAGAACGGCAGCTCCGCCATGGCTGTCCGAGCCTGGACGAAGACGGCGACCGCAGCGGACGTGGCGGCCGCCAGGGTCAGCGTCACCTCTTCGAGCACCACCAAGGTCGACCTGTCGGTGGCGGTCTACCGCGGCCTGGACGGCACCACGCCGATCGCCGGCACCGCCTCCAAGATCGACAACGGGGCTGGTGCTGCGCACACCAGCCCAGCCGTCACCGCCACCGGGGGCACGAGCTGGCTGGTGACCTACTGGGCCGACAGGTCGAACACCACGACCGGGTTCACCGCGCCGGCGAACGTGGCCGTGCGCGCGGCGGGTCTGCCCTCGGACGGGGGCAGCGCCCACGCCATCGGCCTGGTCGCCGACAGCAACGGCCCGGTCAACGCCGGTCCCCAGGGTGAGCTGACCGCCACCGCCAACGGGGACAGCTCACGCGGAGCGAGCGTCAGCATCCTGCTGAGCAGCAACTGACTGTCAGCGCCGGGACCTCGTCGCTCAGAGAGCACCGTTGACCGCTCGGCGTACTAAGTACGTCAGGACTACACTGGCAGGGATGTCCAGCATCCCCGTGTCCCTCGCAGCTCGCTGTCGCGGTGCGTGAGTCCCTGGTGCGCCACCCGTGGTCGCTCGCGTTGATCGAGACCCGCACCGGGCTCGGCCTGGTGCTCGCCGGCATCGATCGTTGTCGGGACGCGGCATCGTGAGGACT
Source organism: uncultured Actinomycetota bacterium (assembly GCA_963781335.1). GTDB lineage: Bacteria > Actinomycetota > Actinomycetes > Propionibacteriales > Nocardioidaceae > Marmoricola. The sequence continues at coordinate 156,441 of CAWAFS010000015.1, forward strand.
CGCACCGTGGCGGCAGTCCTTTTGCTGGGTCTGGTGACCGGATGCTCGCAGGACACCGAGTCGGCCCCGGCCCAGGACAGTCCTGCCTCCTCGAGTCCGACCGGAGCCGCGACGGACGTGCCCTCAGCCCCGCCGTCAGCCCCGCCGTCAGCCCCGCCGTCAGGTTCGCCGGCTGCCGAACCGACTGAGCAGGGCACGACTCTCATCTCCGCAGGAAGCGACTTCGGCACGGTCCTGTTCGACGCAACGGGACAGGCCGTCTACCTCTTCGAGGTCGAGACGACCGACGAGCCGCGCTGCTACGGCGCGTGCGCCGAGGCCTGGCCGCCGGTTCTCACCGACGGTGCACCCGTGGCCGGTCGCGGGGTGCGGCGACCCCTGCTCGGCACCACCGTGCGCAGGGATGGTGCCACCCAGGTCACCTACGGCGGACATCCGCTGTACTTCTACGCGCATGAGGACAGGCGCGAGGTGAAGTGCCACGACGTCTTCCTCAACGGCGGCAACTGGTATGCCGTGGAGCCGGCCGGCCGCCGGGCCCCGTGAGCACGGTCTGCTACCGCGAAGCCTCGCCAGGACGTGCGCCCGACCTCACCGCGTCAGGTGGGGTCGCGTCGTCGCAGCGCGATCACCAGCAGGACTGCTGAGAGAACCTGCGCCAGGGCGACCAGCGTGATCAGCAAGGTTCGGTGCTCGGTGTAGAGGCCGCCCGCCAGCGTGCCGCCGACCAGCGCGGCGACGCCCTGGAACGCTGCGAACACGCCGTAGGCGGTGGCGAGGCGACGCGGCGGGACCAGGTCTGCCACCAGTGCCTTGACCGTGGAGTCCTGCACACCGGTCACGGCACCCCACAGCAGCACCCCGGCGATCACCACGCTGAGCGTGTTCGCCAGGGCGAGGGCGGGGACGGCGATGATGCTGGCCGGCAGCAGGTAGAGGACGGATGCTCCCCAGCGGTCGTAGGCGAACCCGGTCACGAGGGCTGCGACGGCCTCGGTCCCCATCGCTGCCGCGTAGATCAGCGGCACCACTGCGGTGCCGACCAGTCCCGCGTCGACGAGGTGGTAGGAGATGACGCCGAACGTCATCAGGCCCAAGGTGCCGAGGGCACACGAGACCGCGAATGCGTAGAACGCTGCCGACAGCGCTCGCGGCTCCGCGACGGCGCCGGGCCCTGCTGAACACCCGGCAGGGGTGGACGTGGCGCCGCTGTCGGCCTCCGTGTCGCCCGTGTGGCGTCTGAGGGTGAACAACAGCAGCATGCACGCGGCGCCGGGGACGACCAGCACGGCGAAGGCCGGCCACTGCGCACCGGTGACGGCGATCACCCCGGCGACCAGGAGGGGGCCCGCGAACGCGCCGACCTGGTCCAGCGCCTTGTGAACGGCGAACCCGCGGCCCCTGCCGACCGAGACGGCAACGCGTGCGAGCAGCGCTGACTTCGACGGGCTTCGGATGGCCTTGCCGGTGCGTTCGAGCAGGATCAGGGCCGCGGCCAGCATCAGCCCGGCACTGCCCACGAACGGTGCCACAGCCAGGAGAGGGACGCAGACTGCTGTCATGGCGTAGCCGAGAATGGTCAGCGACCAGTAGCGACCGCTGCGGTCGGCAAGGGGCCCGGAGAACAGTCGCAGGACCAGTGCCGCCGCCTCACCGGCGCCGGTGATCAGCCCGACGACCAGGGCGGATGCCCCAAGGGACCCCAGGAACGGCCCGGCAACCGAGCGCATTCCCTCATAGACCATGTCGCCGGCGAGGCTGACCACCCCGAACGCGACCACGGTGCGCCAAGGTGTCCAGGCCGCTGGCGGCTGGCGGAGCGCTCCATCCGTGGTCACGCGGTCGAGACTAGGCAGTTCTTCTCGAGCCCGGCCACGGGTTGTCCTGTTCCTTCGCTCGGATCCGCTCGCGTTCGCGTCAGCCGGTCGGCGGTGGTCCCACAGCACGAGCAGACTGACCAGGACGAGCATGGGGAGCGCGAACCAGAGCAGCTGGTCGCCGAGCTGAGCGTGCTGGCCCGGGTCGCCGACGCGCTCCTCGAGGGCCTCACCGCTCGAGGTGGCGATCGGGATCAAGGCGGTGGCAGCTGCTGCACAGGGTGGGGGTTCGAGGAGTCACCTCGGAAGTCTCGGCGGGTCTGCCTGACGACAACCTGACCAGCAGTCGGCTCAGCACCTGGCAAGAGTCACCAGCGCCGAGGAGCGTGATAGGACAGGGCTGGCCGCACGTGGCCCGGGGAATGGGGATGGGGGACGGGGACGCATGAGGCGACGCACCGTGCAGGCGACGACGACCCTCGTGGCCGCGCTGCTGCTGCTCGCCGGCTGCGGTGCCGACCGCGCTCCGGACTCGACCGCGTCACCCACGAAGGAGAAGTCCGCCGCATCCGGCGCCATCGAGGCCACCGCGGACGCCGAGACCCAACCGATGCAACATTCCGGTGACTCCGCCGACGACCCAGCGCTGTGGGTGAACGTCTCGGACCCCTCCCGGTCACTGGTGATGGGCAACGACAAGCAGGGGGCGCTGGAGACCTACAACCTCGACGGCAGCCTGGTGCAGAGGATCCAGGCACCCACCACGTTCTGGGGCAACATCGACGTCAGCCAGGGAGTGCCCCTGAGCGGTGGGCCCGCTGACGTCGTCGCGGTCGCCAACAGCGGTCTCCGGCTCTACTCCGTGGACCACGACTCCCGCAAGCTCGTCCCGATCACCGCAGACGGAGCCGCCCTGGACACCGGCGGAGGCGAAGGTGTCTGCCTCTACAACAGTCCCGACGCGGGGCTCTCGGTGTTCATGGTCTTCATCTCCGGCGGGGTCCGCCAGTTCGCCCTGAAGGACAACGGATCGGGCGAACTGTCCCTGGATCTGGTTCGCGAGTTCAAGGTCGGGTCCGAGGCCGAGGGCTGCGTCGTCGACAGCGAGCACCAGGCGCTGTACATCTCCGAGGAGAACGTCGGACTGTGGAAGTACGACGCCAACCCGGCCGGCGGCGAGCAACGCGCCCTGGTCGACGGGCTCGCACCCGAAGGCCACCAGATGGCGGACATCGAGGGCGTGACCATGGTCGACGACGGCGACGGCAGCGGCCTCCTCATCAGCTCCTCCCAGGGCCAGGGGGACGACTCGTACTTCACCACCTTCGACCGCGAGACCGGCGCCTACCGCTCCACCTTCCGCATCGTCGATGGCAAGGACGCCGACGGTTGCTCACACACCGACGGCGTCACGGCGACTGCTCAACCCCTGGGCCCCGACTTTCCCCACGGAGTGTTCGTGTGCCAGGACGACTCGAACACCGCGCCCGGCAGGGCCGGGAACCAGAACTTCAAGCTGATCGGGCTCGACAAGATCCGACCATGATCGGCGGGGTTGGGAGGCTCCGCCATACGTTCGGATCTGACGGGCTCCGGGAGCCCCGAGGGTTGCCGCCGCACCGAGGGGGGTTCTAGCCTCAAGAGATCCGGGACGGCGAGAGGGCGACGACGATGAGCGTGACCAAGGGCAGACCCAGCAACGCCAAGGCTCCCGAGCCCGAGCCGCGGACATCCTTGTTCTCCTCGGTCGCCCCCGGCGTCTTCTGGCCGGCGTTGATCATCATCGTGGGTGCCTCGGCGCTGGCGGTGGCTTTCCCCGAGGGAACCGGCGAGCTGCTGGCCAAGGTCCAGAGCGGGATCGTCGACAAGTTCGGCTGGTACTACGTCCTGGTCGTGGCAGGGTTCGTCGCCTTCTCTCTTTGGATGGGCTTCAGCCGGTTCGGCGACATCACCTTGGGGCAGGACGACGAGGAGCCCGAGTTCAGCCTGATGGCGTGGTTCTCGATGCTCTTCGCCGCCGGCATGGGGATCGGCCTGGTGTTCTGGGGCGCCGCTGAGCCGCTGACGTTCTTCACCAGCCCCAAGCCCGGGGTCACGGGCTCTGAGGCCGACCTGGCCTCTGCCGCGATGTCCCAGGTGTTCCTGCACTGGGGGTTCCACGCCTGGGCGATCTACGTCGTGGTCGGGCTGTCGCTGGCCTATGCCATCCATCGCAAGGGCCGCCCGGTGTCCATCCGCTGGGCACTGGAACCGCTGTTGGGCGAGAAGCGCGTACGCGGACGGCTCGGCGACGTCATCGACGTGGCGGCCATCGTCGGCACCGTCGCCGGTGTCGCCACCTCACTGGGGCTGGGGGTCCAGCAGGTCTCGGCCGGCCTGGTGCACCTCGGCGTCTTCGACGAGCCGAGCGACCTGCTGCTGGTCGGCCTGATCGTCGTGATCACGTGCTTTGCGATCGCCTCGGTGGTCAGCGGGGTCGGCCGCGGCATCAAGTGGCTCTCCAACGCCAACCTCGTGCTCGCCGGAGTCTTCCTGGTGGCCGTGCTGGTCCTGGGCGAGACCTTCTTCATCCTGCGCGAGTTCGTGCAGAACCTCGGCGGCTACTTCGCCAACGTGCTGAGGCTCAGCTTCGACACCAGCGCCTTCTCCGGCAACGACGGCCAGGTCTGGCAGAGCTCGTGGACCACGTTCTACTGGGGCTGGTGGATCTCGTGGGCGCCGTTCGTGGGGGTGTTCATCGCCAGGATCTCTCGCGGCCGCACGGTGCGCGAGTTCGTGGCTGGCGTGCTGCTGGTCCCGACCCTGGTGACGTTCTTGTGGTTCTCGGTGCTCGGGGGAGCTGCCATCTTCCAGCAGATGAGTGAAGGTGACCTGCTCGAGGACGACGGCAGTCTGATCAGCCAGAACGTGCTCTTCGACCTGCTCCAGGGGCTCCCTGGCGGTGTGATCCTCTCCGCCGGCGCGATCATCCTGGTCACCATCTTCTTCGTGACCTCCTCCGACTCGGGCTCGCTGGTCGTCGACATGCTGGCCTCGGGAGGCAACCCGGACCCGCCCACCTGGAGCCGGGTGCTGTGGGCCTCACTGGAAGGCGTGGTCGCCATCTCCCTCCTGCTCGCCGGTGGTCTCGCCGCGCTGCAGACCGGCGCCATCATCACCGCCCTGCCGTTCAGCCTGGTGATGATCGGCATGTGCGTGGCGACGTACCGCGCCCTCAAGGACGAGCACCGGGTCCTGCTGCGCGCCCAGAACCGACAACGGCAGGAACAGCTGGCCCGCGAGGTGCACGGCGAGGTGACCCAGGACCTGACCGGCAACTTCGACCATCACTTCGAGGCTCCGGTGACCCGCGTCGTCGAGCGGGTCGTGGGCCGTCGCGACGAGCAGAACGACAGCACCTGAGCCTGATCACGCCTGGGGCCGGTGACAGGAGTCGAACCCGCGACATCCTCATTACAAGTGAGGCGCTCTACCAACTGAGCTACACCGGCACGGCCGCGCTGCAGTCTGCGCGGCACCGAGACGCAATCGTAGGTGACCTCGCTCAGTCCAGTGGCCGCACCCGGGTGAGCACGCCGATCTTGTCGATCCGGTGCTCGGGGTTGTCGAACTCGTCGGCCCAGAAGTTGCCAGCCGCATGGTCCTCGGGGGTGGCGCACGTGGACAGGGTCAGCAGCGGGCGCACCGGCGTGAGACCGGGTCGGCCGGGGACGGCTGCGGACTGCCGCGCGAGTGAGGCCTCGGAGCGGAACGAGGTGGACCGGGTCCGGATGATCCGGTAGACGAACTCGCGGTCCCCGCTCCTCACCAGCACCCTGGCTCCGACCTCGAGCCCGGGCAGGTTCGCCAACGGTGCGCCGTGGGAGGTGCGGTGCCCCGTGACGATGTAGTTGCCGACCACTCCCGGCCCGACCCCGCCGTCGGGCCCACGCGGCGAGGCCATCGCGCCGCCGTCCTGGATGCGCGTCCCGGGTCCGTCGTCGGGGCTGCCGCGGTAGCGCTCCACGACCACATCCCTCAGGCCCAGGGCCGGGATGGTCAGGAACGAGCGCCGTGGCTCGGGCCGGGCTGGTGGATCCGGCTCGGAGGTCGGGTCCTGCGCCGGGCTGCCTGATGGGAGTGACGGCCTCGGTGTCCCGGTTGCCTCGGCCACCGGGTCCGTTCGCTCCTGCGGCTCGATCCGTGCGCAGCCAGCAACGGCGACCAGCAGGGTGGTCGTGAGCAGGGCCGACGTGAGGGAGATGGTTCCACGGTAGGTCTGACCGGAAAACGCTCAGCCGAGGTCGAGCTCGATGTAGTCGGCGACCAACAGCTCGCCGGTCGTCTGCACCGTGACCGGCTGGATGCCGACCGGTCGTCCCTCGCTGTAGGTGACGAAGGTGAACTGCGCTGCTCGACGCAGCTTGCTCCCGATCGCGATGGCGTACGCCGCGCCGCCGGTCGTCCCGTTCGTGTAGGTGTAGCCGGTCTTCGCGTTGGCGCCGACCACCTGGTTCGGTCCGATCTGGGCGTGCACGTGCCCGGCCAGCACCAGGTCGGTGCATCCGCGGGCGAGTGCGGTGCGGCCGAGGTTGGCGTCGTGGACCAGCAGGGTGGCGATCCGTTCGTCGTCCTCGTCCATCCCGCACACGTCCTCGGCGATCCGTTCCTCGACCTCGGCGAAGCTGAGGTCGGTCTCGTCACGCCACGTGCCCAGTCCGCTTGATCGTGGGTCGTCCACGCCGGTGATCCGCACGTCGCCGAAGGCCGTCACCGGTTTCCCCTCGAGGTGGGTCCAGCCGAGGGAGGACAGATGCCGGCTCACGAAGGTGCCGTGGTCGTGGTTGCCGGAGACGGCCACCTTGGCGTCGTACCCCTCGAACGCGGAGTCGAGTGAGTCCAGGCTGAAGTCCTCCCAGGTCTCGCCGGTCGAGGTGTCGTCCCCCGCATCGAGAACCACCGTCGCTCCCGCCTCGTCGGCCACCGCACGCACGACCGGGTCCATGCCGATGTTGTCGTGCCGGTCGCTGACCAGCACCGCCACCGTCTCGTTCTCCTCGGGCTGGCGCAGCAGGTCGGCGATGTCGTCCACCCGGTCGATCACCCCGGCGTAGAAGACCTTGCTGCGGTCGTAGGTGTCGAACAGGCTGGTCAGCAACCGCCGGGTGCCCTGGGTGACCAGCCCCCCCTGGATCTCCCAGCCGTTCAGGCCCTGGGGCACGGTGACGTCGGTGACCGCGTCCTGCACCGGGATCCACGTGTCGGGCTGCACCCGGTCTGCCTCGGGGTCCCAGGGCTTCGGCACCAGCACCAGGACCAGCGCAATGGCCGCAGTCATCGCCAGCGCCACCCGCCAGTCCCGCGCCAGCCGCCCGCTCCGGCGCCAGAGCTGCGCCCGGCGACGGGTGCCGACCAGGAGCCAGAGGGCGATCGGTGCCAGGCCGAGCGCGACCGCTCCGAGAACAGCGTCGACGGCCAGCGTCGCGACCGCCTGCTCCACCCGCCGCACCTCCGCCTCCGGCCGGGCCGCGATGGCCGCATAACGCTGGGCGAGCTCCGGGGTCGTCGTGGCGGTCGTCTTGCCCATCACGACCGCGACCCCGATCCGTCCATCGGTGGCGGTCCGCAGGTCGGGCAGGTAGGGACCCATGTCGAGCCGGACCCAGCCGTCGAAGCTCGCCTGCACCTTCGCGTCGTGGCTGGCGAAGACCACCTCCTCGCTGGAGTGGGTGAACAGGAACAACCACGACGGAACAGCAACCGCGAGGAAGGCCAGCAGGAAGCCGCCGACCCGGACCGTGCGCCGGCGCCCGATGGCCACTAGCCGGAGGTGGCCCGCTCGCGGGCCACGGCATAGAGGGCGACGCTGGCTGCCACGCCGGCGTTGAGGGACTCCAGGGAGCTCGCCATCGGGATCGACACCAGCTGGTCGCAAGTCTCGGCCACCAGCCGCGAGAGCCCCTTGCCCTCGGACCCGACCACGATCACCAGTGGGCCGTCGGCCAGCTCGAGGTCGGCCAGCGACACGTCACCGTCGGCGGCCAGGCCGATCACCATGCACCCCGCCTGCTGGTAGGCCTTGAGCTGCCGGGTCAGGTTCACCACCTGCGCCACGGGCACCCGAGCAGCGGCACCGGCCGAGGTCTTCCAGGCGCTGGCGGTCATCCCGGCGGCCCGGCGTTCGGGGATCACCACGCCGTGGGCACCGAAGCCGGCGGCGGAGCGTACGACGGCGCCGAGGTTGCGGGGGTCCGTCACCGAGTCGAGCGCGACGATCAGCGGCAACTCGTTGTTGGCGGCCGCGAGGTCGAGCAGGTCGTCGGGGTCGGCGTACTCGTAGGTCGGGATCCGCGCGGCCAGCCCCTGGTGCACGGCCCCCTGGGTCATCCGGTCGAGCTCGGGCTTCGGGACCTCCAGCAGCGAGATGTGCTGGTCGGCGGCGATCGAGAAGACCTCACGCAGGCGGCTGTCGCGGTCGGCCCCCTCGGCGACGTACACCGAGGTGACCGGCAGCCCGGCCCGCAGGGCCTCGACCACCGAGTTGCGCCCGGCGATCCACTCGTGGTCACCGGAACCCTTGCCCGAGCCCTTGCCCGGCGCGGCGCGACGGGGACGGCCCGTGGTGGCCTTGTCGTCCTTCGTCTTCTTGTGGGCCTTGTGGTAGGGCCGGTCCTTGGCCTTCGGCGTCGGACCCTTGCCCTCCAGCCCGCGCCGCACCCGGCCGCCGGAACCCGCAGTGGGGTTGCCCTTGCCGGTCTTCTTGATCGCGCCTCTTCTTTGGCTGTTACCTGGCATTGCTTGTCACACGCTCCACTTCGGCCCCGACGGGGTGTCCTCGATCGTGACGCCGGCTGCCTTGATCTGGTCGCGAATCAGGTCGGCGGTGGCGAAGTCCTTGGTGGCACGGGCCTCGGCGCGCTGCTCGAGCAGCCCCTTGACCAGGGCGTCGACGACGGGGGTGAGGTCGTTGGTGGCGCCCGAGCTCCAGTGCTCGTCGGCGGGGTCGAGCCCGAGTACGCCGAGCATCGCGCGCACCTCCCCGGCCAGACGGGCCGCAGCCTCGTGGTCGCCCTCGGCGAGCGCCGTGTTGCCGGCCCGCACGACGTCGTGGATCACCCCGACGGCGGCCGGGGTGCCGAGGTCGTCGTTCATGGCGGTGGTGAAGGGGGTGGGGAGGGCGCCCGGATCCAACAAATGTTGGCTTGTGACGTCCGAATCTGCCTTCTCGACGTCCCGATCCAACAATTGTGGAGTTGGGGCGCCCCCCACCCGCTCGAGGAACCCCTCGATCCGCTGGAACCCGGCCGCGGACTCGGCGAGTGCCTCGAAGCTGAACTCGACGTGCGAGCGGTAGTGCGCGGCCACCATGTAGTAGCGCAGCTCGATCCCGCGCACCTGCTCGAGCACGTTGGGAACGAGCAGCGAGTTGCCGAGCGACTTGCTCATCTTCTCGCCGCTCGTGGTGATCCACGCGTTGTGCATCCAGTACGACGCGAACCGGTGCCCGGCCGCCCGGGACTGGGCCTGCTCGTTCTCGTGGTGGGGGAACCGCAGGTCCACCCCGCCGCCGTGGATGTCGAACGCCTGGCCGAGGTACTTCTCGGCCATCGCCGAGCACTCGATGTGCCAGCCGGGACGCCCGCGTCCCCACGGCGAGGCCCAGGACGCCGTCTCCGGCTCGTTCTGCTTGTGGCCCTTCCACAGGGCGAAGTCGCGGGGGTCGCGCTTGCCACGGGGGTCCGCGTCCGCTGCCGCCTCCATGTCGTCGACCGCCTGGTGGGTCAGCTCGCCGTACGCCGACCAGGACTTCACGTCGAAGTAGACGTCACCGGACCCGTCCTCGGCAGCGTAGGCGTGGCCGCGGTCGATCAGCACCGCGATCAGCTCGAGCATCTCCGGCACGTGACCGGTCGCGGCCGGCTCGTAGGTCGGGGGCAGCACGTGCAGGTCGTCGTAGGCCCGGTCGAGCTCGCGCTTCATGGCGTAGGCGAGGTTGTACCAGGGGCGACCCTGCTCGGCCGCCTTGATCAGGATCTTGTCGTCGATGTCGGTGATGTTGCGGATGAACGTGACCTCATAGCCGAGCGCCAGCAGCCAGCGCCTGAGCACGTCGAAGTTGACCGCCGACCGCACGTGCCCGACGTGCGGCTCCGACTGCACGGTCAGCCCACAGACGTAGAGACCCGCCTTGCCCTCCTCGAGGGGGACGAAGTCGCGGACCGCGCGGGCTGCGGTGTCGTAGAGGCGGAGGGTCACCCGGCAATCCTAGAGGTCCGGAGAGGACGTCCTGACCGCGGCGATGGCGGCGTGCTGCGGAGTCGAAGGGCGCCGTTTTGTGACGAAACCTTACTTGTGTGACGAAAGTTGTCTATCGTGGCTGGGTGCTTCCCCACCTCTCGTCGACGTTGCGCCTGCGGGCGCTCGCGGTCGGCTTCCTCGTGCTCGCGCTGGCCGGGGTCTTCCTGACCGACCCGCTGACTCCCGAACGGGCCCGTCTGACCGCACCGACCAGCACCCAGCCACACACCTTCCGTCCGATCACCTCCGACGCGAACTTCCGCGCGGGCATCCCCGAGGGCGTCCGGATCGCCAACGGCTCGATGACGTTGGCGGCCCCGCGCGGTCGCCTCAGCTATGCCGGCTCGACCTGGTCGTGGGCGCGCTGGACCTCGTGGAACGTGCAGCCCGGACAGGCGTTCACCCAGCTCCTGCCGACGTGGAACATCGCCACCCCCACCAACACCCTGGTGCAGATCCAGGCCCGCGCCCGGAGCACGGCCGGCAGGTTCAGCACCTGGAAGCTGATGGGCAGCTGGACGACCCGCGACGGCGGCTTTCGTCGTACGAGCGGGAGCGCGCAGCAGGACGCGGTCGCCCGCGTCAGCACCGACACCCTCGTCGCCGCACCCGGTGTGACCCTGAACAGCTATCAGCTGCGAGTCCTGTTCCTCCGCAAGCCCGCCAGCACGGCCACCCCGACCGTGCGGTCCGTGCAGGCCGTGGCCAGCCGGCCGGTGACCGCCCTCCCGGCGACCAGCCCGAAGCTGATCCCCGCGAAGACCCTCGACGTGCCGCGCTACTCGCAGATGACCCACCGCGGCCAGTACCCCCAGTTCGGCGGCGGTGGCCAGGCCTGGTGCTCGCCCACGTCGCTCTCGATGGTGCTCGGCTACTACCGCGCCCTGCCCTCGGCCGCGAACTACGCCTGGGTGGACAAGAGGTACGCCGACCCGTGGGTCGACCACGTCGCCCGGGTGGTCTACGACTACGGCTACCGGGGCGCCGGCAACTGGGCGTTCAACACGGCGTACGCCGCGAACCTGACCACCGACGCCTTCGTCACCCGGCTGGCGAACCTGCGCGAGGCCGAGCGGTTCATCCACGCGGGCATCCCGCTCGTCGCCTCGATCACCTTCTCGAACGGCCAGCTCAGCGGCGCCCCGATCGGCGGCACGGCGGGCCACCTCGTGGTGATCGTCGGCTTCACCGCCAACGGCGACGTGGTGGTCAACGACCCGGCGGCCCCGAGCAACGCCTCGGTCCGGCGCACCTACGACCGCGGCCAGTTCGAACGAGCCTGGCTCCGCAAATCGAGCGGCACCGTCTACGTCGTACGCGACGCCGCCCACCCGTTGCCCGCCCGGGGGGCCAACCGGAACTGGTGAGGGATGGTGGTATTTCTGGTTAACCAGATATGCGGCCACTTAACCCACGTTGCAACGTTGGGTTTTGACGGTTTTTCTGGTTAACCAGAAAAACCGTCAGCACCAATCAGGCCCCGTAGCCACCGTCCACGTCGAGCTTCTGGCCGCTCACGAACCCGGCCCGGTGCGAGGCCAGGAAGCAGACCGCCTCGGCGATGTCGTGGGCGATGCCGAACCGGCGCAGCGGGATGTTGCCACGAGCCACTTCGAGCGCGCGGTCGTCGAGCTCACCGATCTGGATCAGCCGCTGGGCCATGCCGTCGGTGAGCATGCCCGGCCCCACGCAGTTCGCGCGGACGCCGAAGCGACCCTCCTCCACCGCCAGCGCTCGCACCAGCGCCTCGACGGCAGCCTTGGGAGCCGATGAGAGTCCGTCGCGCACCGGGAACCTCGTCGTCGCCGCCGTGGTGACCGCGACGATGCTGCCCTCGGCCCGGCGCAGCGCGGGCAGCGCGGGCCGGATCACGTTGAAGAACGCGCCGACGTCCACCCCGAGCTGTTCGGTCATCACGGCCGGCTCCACCTTGCTCAGGTGCGTCATCGGCACGTGCGGCCCGGCCGCGTGCACCAGCGTGTGTACGCCGCCGCGGCGCTCCACGACCTCGCCGACCACCCGGGCGCAGCCCACGGCGTCGGTGGCGTCGAGCTGGTGGGTGCTGACCCTGACCCCGTAGGAGGCGACCTCGTCGGCGAGCCGCTCGGCCGCTGCCTGGCCGGAACGCCAGGTGAGGGCGACGTCGCTGCCCCGCTGCGCGAGGAGTCGTACGACGGCCCGGCCGATGCTTCCGCTGCCGCCAACCACGAGTGCGGCACCTGTCAGGTCAGAGAAGTCGTCCATGGCGTCAGGCTAGGGCGTCGGTCAGGTGTGGATGCCCTCGACGTCGAAGAACCACACCGCCCCGGTCTGCCAGAGCACCGCCACCGACGTCAGCAGCAGCCCGCCCACCATCGGCAGGGCCCACCCCGGGATCCGCTGGCTCCGCACCAGCAGCACCTTGGCCGCGAAGGCGCCGTACAGCACGCAGCCGGTCACGGAGTGCACGAACGTCCGGCTGCGGAACGGCTCGGGTGAGAACCCGAAACCGTAGAGGCAGAACGCCGCGACGGGCAGCGACAGCACGAGGGCGAGGGTCCCGGTGGCCCGGTGGGCCGTGCCCAGCCAGGGCGGTGGCCGCCTGGCTCCCGGCAGCCGGCCATAGAGCCACAGGGCGGTGACCAGCTGGCTCAGCGCCAGCAGCAGCACCACGCTGGTCGCCCACGCCTTGAAGGTGCCGGCGGTGGAGAACCCCATGGAGGGCAACGAGTCATAGCTGCCCTCGTGCACCCGCCCGTAGACCCCCAGAGCGACGGCGACCCCTGCGCCCAGCAGCAGGGCTGCGACCAGCGGTCCCTTCTGTGGAACGGCGTCCTCGCTCATCGCTCACCCCTCTGTCGCGTCGAACCCGATCGAGTGCCAGCCCGACGCGCCGTCGGGGACGACGTCGGTGCGGACCGAGGTCTGGGTGTAGCCCGAGCTGTCGGTCGCTCGTACGGCGAGGAGGTGCTCCCCCTGCTCGACGTCCACCGTGGCCGACCACTGCACCCAGGTGTCGGCGTGCGGCACCCGCCCGAGCTGCGCGTCCTGCCAGCCGGCGCCGTCGAGCTGGTACTCGACCCGCTCGATCCCGGTGTGCTGTGCCCACGCACTGCCACCGATGCGGACCTTCCCGGCGGGCACCTGAGCGCCGTCGCGGGGTACGTCGACCCGCGACTGGGTCTTGACCGGGCCCTTCTCCGACCAGCCACGCACGGTCCAGTAGGCGTCGATCTTGTCGAACCGGGTGACCTCGATGTCGACCAGCCACTTGGTCGCCGAGACGTAGCCGTAGAGGCCGGGCACCACCATCCGCACCGGGAACCCGTGCTCCACCGGCAACGGCGCCCCGTTCATCGCCACGGCGAGCATCGCGTTGCGGTCGTCGGTGAGGGCGGCGAGCGGCGTCCCGCAGTTCCAGCCGTCGTGCGAGGTCTGCAGCACTGCGTTGGCACCGGTCTGGACGCCGGCCTCGGCCAGGAGCTCCCGCACCAGTACGCCGGACCACCAGGCGTTGCCGATCAGGTCGCCGCCGACCTCGTTGGACACGCAGCACAGGGTCACCCAGGCCTCGGTCAGGTTTCGGTCGATCAGGTCCTGGTAGCGGATCGTCAGCTCGCGGTCGACCATCCCGTGGATGCGCAGCTGCCAGTCCGGCGGCGAGATCGACGGCAGGGCCAGGGTGGTGTGGATCTGGTAGAAGTCCTTGTTGGGCGTGCGCCAGGGCTCGATCCCGGCCACTTCGAGTGAGGCGCCGGGAGGGGCCACGCCGTGCTTCACGGGCAGCCGCAGCAGGCGACGGGCCTGCTCCACGTGGGCGCGGCCGCTGCCGGCGACCCGGCCGGCGATGGCGAGCAGCCCGACGAAGACGACCACCCCTCCGGACCGGATCAGGAAGTCCCGCCGGCGGGAGTCGGGGGCATCCTCACCCGGCACCTCGCCGAGCAGGGGCGCCGTGAGCAGGCGCAGCGCGATGATCCAGGTGACGAAACCGATCATCAGGGCCAACGAGGAACCGATGCCCGGACGCGGCAGCCGCAGGATGGCCAGCAGGCCCACCGCCGCGAGCGCAGTGAAGACGAGGTCGGGGATGAGGGGGAAGCGACGGATCCAGGAGGCGGCGTACCCACAGATGCCCAGGACGATCAACGCCGTGCCAGCCAGGAGCAGGGGCTTGTCCGCGGACCCGACGAGGTGGATCAGGAAGAGGGCGATCGGCCCGGGGGTGAAGTCCCGCACGGCCGCGGCCACGGCCTCGACAGGGGAGGTCTCGGCGCGCAGCGCACTGGCCGCCGCCTCGCTCAGGACGATGCCGGCCGCGGCGGCCACCACTCCCGCGAGCGCCAACACCCGTCGATTCGGGCTCATCTCCGAGCTCATCTCCGGGCTCACCCCTCCATCGTCGCGCATGCGGTCAACCGGGTCCCCGAGCCGGGCACCGCGTCGGGCACCGATCCGGGCACCGATCCGGGGCATGATCGTGCTCGTGAACCAGCGCATCGGCATCGGCACCGACGTCCACCGTCTGGCACCTGGTCGTTCGATGCGGGTGGCCGGACTGGATTGGCCGGAGGAGGAACTCGGTCTCGAGGGCCACTCCGACGGGGACGTGGTGCTGCACGCGATCTGTGACTCGTTGCTGTCCGCGGCCGGTCTCGGCGACCTCGGCAGCAACTTCGGCGTCTCCGACCCCCGGTGGGACGGCGCGCCCGGCCACGACCTGCTCGCGGAGACCCTGAGGCGGGTCCGGGAAGCGGGTTGGGAGGTCGGCAACGTCGCCTGCCAGCTGATCGGCAACCGACCGCGTTTCGCGGCCCGCCGCGAGGAGGCCGAGCGAGGCATCACCGAACGGCACGGCATCAGCGTCTCCCTCACCGCCACCACCACCGACGGCCTCGGCCTCACCGGACGCGGTGAGGGGCTGGCTGCCATCGCCACGGCCCTGCTGCACGGCGGGTGAGCTGCGCGGCGGGTGAGCTGTACGGCGGGTGCGCGCGCCGGGTGCCTGGTCGACCGCTCGACTCGCTGGTGTCACGATGGGGAGCATGCAGCCGGCACCGGGGTCCTTGTTGATCGCGTCGGCGACGCTGCTCGATCCCAACTTCACCCGCTGTGTGCTCCTGCTCCTCGACGCCGACGAGAACGGGAGCCTCGGCGTGATCCTCAACCGGCCCTCGGAGGTGCCGGTCGGCGAGGTGCTGGCGAGCTGGCGCGACGTGTCCAGTGAGCCGGACGTGCTCTTCCGCGGCGGTCCGGTCGAGCTGAACGCAGCCCTGGCGGTCGGGTCGCTCAGGGGGTCGACCGCGGACCTGCCCTCCGGTTGGCGGTCGCTGACCGGGACGCTCGGCATCGTCGACCTGGACAGCTCGCCGGACGACTTCCTGGGCCGGCTCACCGCCCTGCGCGTGTACGCCGGCTACACCGGGTGGGGCGCCGACCAGCTCGCGGGCGAGATCGCCGAGGGCAGCTGGCACGTCGTACCCGCCCACGAGAGCGACGCCTTCAGCAGCACCCCCGACCGACTGTGGCGCGACGTGCTCCGACGCCAGCCCTCGCCGCTGTCGATGCTGGCCACGCTGCCCGAGGACGCCAACCTCAACTGACTGCGGCAGACTCAGCGCCATGACCATCCAGGCAGCGGCGGTGATCCTCGCTGCCGGGTCAGGCACCCGGCTGGGGTCAGGGGTCAACAAGGTGCTGCTGCCGATCGACGGGATCTCGATCCTGGCCCGGTCGGTGCGGACGGTGCTGGAGGTGACCGGCGTGCACCGGATCGTGCTCGTCGTACGCACCGAGGACCGGGACGCCGTCAGCGAGGCCGTCGCCCCGCACCTCGGTGCCCACGACCTGTGGGTGGTCGACGGCGGGCCGCAGCGGCACGAGTCCGAGTGGCAGGCGCTGCGGACCCTGGCCGCCGACATCGAGGACGGCGAGATCGACGTGGTGGCGATCCACGACGCGGCGCGGCCGCTGGCACCCGCGGCCCTGTGGCGCACGGTCATCGACGCCGCCGCCGAGCACGGCGGCGCGATCCCGGTGCTGCCGACTCCGCGGCTCTCGCACCGGGACGGCTCGGTCGCACCCGGCGGGCTGGTCGGCGTACAGACACCTCAGGCCTTCCGTGCCCGCGAGCTGCTCAGCGCCCATCGTCGCGCGGCAGCCGAGGGGTTCGTCGGGACGGACACCGCTGCGTGTCTGGAGCGGTACGCCGACGTGGCGGTGGTGGGCGTCGCGAGCACCGCGGCCAACCTGAAGGTGACCTTCGCCGAGGACGTGTCCCTGGCCGAGACCCTGCTCAGTCGCTCGCGCTGAACGCGCTGAGCACGTCGAGGTCGTCCTGGTCCACGATCCGCCTGCCCAGCGCAGGCGCCTGCAGGTGGCGCACCGGGAAGCGGCCGGTCAGGTCGGCCACCAGCTCGGCGAGGTCGTCGAGGACCAGTTCGTCGAGCGCGGCCACGACGCCGGCGGGCAGCACGACCGGCGAGGTCACGCAGATCAGCTCGTCGCGGTCGAGGGTGGCGCCCAGTCTGCGCGGTGGCCCCGAGCCTGCCGAAGGGTCGTACTCCTTGACGGTGTCGGTGACCGGCCGGACGCCGACCACGACCGCGCCGGTCTGCCGCGACTCCTCGATCGCCTCCTCGATGAAGGAGACGGGGGTCAGCGGACACAGCGGGTCGTGGATCACCAGCATCTCCCCGGCATCCTGCACCCCGGCGAACGGAACGCCGTAGTCGAACAGCTTCACCCCGGCCGTCGTGAGCGCCCAGGACGCCGCGGCCACCAGCGACTCCCCGTGCACCAGCGCGAACGGCAGCGACCCCCGCCCGTCGATCGGTACGACGCCGAGCGGGTCGGGGGTTTCGTCCATGGGTGACAGTTTCACACTCACCCGGACAGACATCGAGCCCCCGGACGCAAGGTCACGGGGGCTCGACGGAGACTCACCAGTCGGTGGAGTCAGGGCTGTTCAGGAAGCGAGCACCTCGTCGAGGATGGCCTCGGCCTTGTCCTCGTTGGTGTGCTCGGCCAGCGCCAGCTCGGAGACGAGGATCTGGCGAGCCTTCGCCAGCATCCGCTTCTCGCCGGCGGAGAGGCCACGGTCACGCTCGCGACGCCAGAGGTCACGCACGACCTCGGACACCTTCATCACGTCACCGGAGTGCAGCTTCTCCAGGTTGGCCTTGTAACGGCGCGACCAGTTGGTCGGCTCGTCCGGCACGACAGCCCGCAGCACGTCGAAGACGCGATCGAGGCCTGCCTTGTCGACGACGTCGCGGACTCCCACGAGGTCGAGATTGCATGACGGCACCCGGACGACGAGGTCCTGTTGGGCGACGATCCGAAGAACCAGGTACTGCTTCTCTTCTCCCTTGATGGTGCGCATCTCGATGTCTTCGATGACTGCTGCCCCATGATTTGGATAAACGACTGTTTCGCCAACAGTGAAAGTCATATTCCTGTGAACCCCTTTCGAGGTCCTCAGTCTAACACGGTTGCCGACCCCTACTATCCGGTGTTTGTGCAGGTCAGAGGCCATATCAGGGCTTGACAACTCACTATTTCGTGTGGTGCGGACGGTCGGGACCGTGGTGGCCGCGTGTCCCAAACGTCCCCCGCCGACGGGGCGCATGCTCAATACTGCGACCCATGAGCACAGAGACGGCCGTGCGGGCGCCGGGGCAGTTTCGATCGCTGCTACGGGCAGTTCACCCCCGTCAGGCACTGGCCTTCGCGGTGGTCGTCGGTCTGCTGGTCTCGCTGCTCGGTCGGCACACCGAGCCCGGTCCGGTGGCGCGCGAGGTCGTGCTCGCCGGGCTGGCCGTGCTCGTCGCGCAGATGATCATGGGGCTGGTCAACGACCTTCTCGACATCGACGTCGACCGCATGTCCGGCGCCAGGGGCAAGCCTGTGGCCGAGGGGCTCATCCCGACCACCAACGTGACCTTCGCGATCGCCGTGCTCCTGCTCCTCGTGATCCCGTTGTCGCTCCAGAACGGCACCGAGGCGGGGCTGTTCCTGCTCTCGACGCTTGCCGTCGGCTTCGTGCACAACAAGTGGCTGCGCGGGACGGTGCTCTCCTGGGTCGGCTGGTCCGCCACGTTCGCGCTGCTGACCCCGTTCATCACGCTCGGCGGCTGGGGCCGCGAGGCCGACGGCTCCGCGCCGCTGACGAGCTTCGTGTGGCTCTGCGCCGCGCTGGGCTTCCTGGTGCACTTCCTGACGTCGTTGCCCGACCTGGTGGTCGACAACACCTCCGGCGTACGCCACCTGCCGCTGCGGATCGCCCTCCACACCGGCGCCCCGAAGCTGTTCGTGATGACCATCGTGGCCACGGTCGTCGTGCTCGCTGCGCTCGTCTACTCGGCGCTCACGGTCGGGATCGCGACCTAGACCTCGCGCCGGCCGCGCGAAACGATAGGCTCGCTGACGCAAGCGACCCCGTTCGTGTTGACCGCCCCGGACCCAGTGTCCGACGGCGTCTGAGAGGACCTGCATCGCCATGTTGACGCCCGTACGCCGTCGTCTCGCCTCCCTGGCCGTGCTGCTCCTCGTCCCGGCGCTGGGCGCCTGCAACTACCAGACCGACCAGATCTACCAGCCTGCCGTCGGCGTCAACGACCGCGACGGCACCGTCGACGTGCTCGGTGCGGTCGTGGTCAGCTCCACCGACGGGAGGGGCACCTTCGTCGCCTCGCTGGTCAACGGCGACCTCGAGGAGCCCGACACCCTCACCACCATCGCGGCTGCGGACGAGGGCGCCGCCGAGATCCAGCTGGCGGCCCCGATCGAGATCCGGCCCGAGGGCCTGGTCAACCTCGCCGACAGCGGCGCCGTCAGCCTCGTCGGTGAGCAGGTCGCGCCGGGCGCCTTCATCCGGCTCGTCCTGACCTTCGAGAGCGGGCAGGAGACCTCGGTGAACGTGCCGGTCGTCGACCGGGCCGAGGAGTTCGCCGACATCGAGCCTGCCACTCCCCGTCCGCCCGCGGCCCCCTCCGAGGCACCATGAGCGAGTCGACCCACACCCTGATCCTGCTGCGTCACGGCGAGAGTGAGTGGAACGCCAAGAACCTGTTCACCGGCTGGGTCGACGTACCCCTGACCGAGAAGGGCCGGGCCGAGGCGATCTCCGGTGGCGAGCAGCTGGTCGAGGCCGGGCTGCTGCCCGACGTCGTGCACACCTCGCTGCTGCGGCGGGCGATCACCTCGGCCCACCTCTCGCTGGACGTGGCGGACCGGCACTGGATTCCCGTACGCCGATCCTGGCGGCTCAACGAACGGCACTACGGCGCGCTCCAGGGCAAGGACAAGAAGCAGACCCTCGAGGAGTACGGCGAGGAGCAGTTCATGACCTGGCGCCGCTCCTTCGACGTGCCCCCTCCGCCGATCGACGACAGCGACCAGTGGTCGCAGGCCGGTGACCCGCGCTACGCCGACCTCGGCGCCGAGATGCCGCGCACCGAGTGCCTCAAGGACGTCATCAAGCGCTTCCTGCCCTACTGGGAGGGCTCGATCGTCCCTGACATCGCGAGCGGCCAGACGGTGCTGATCGCCGCGCACGGCAACAGCCTGCGGGCCCTGGTCAAGCACCTGGACGGGATCAGCGACGAGAAGATCGCCGGGCTGAACATCCCCACGGGGATGCCGCTGGTCTACGAGCTCGACGGCGAGATGCGCCCGGTCGAGAAGGGCGGCCGCTACCTCGACCCGGAGGCGGCCGCTGCTGCCGCGGAGGCCGTGGCCAACCAGGGTCGCTAGCCAGCATCTCCCCTGGCACGGAACTGGTGCGGTCGTCGCAGCAGTGCTGGCAGGTTGGCAGCGCCGGGAGCATCGCTGCTCATCGCCATCCAGTCGTCGGGGTTCGACATCTGGCAGCGCTGCAACGACAGGCATCCGCAGCCGATGCACGAGTCAAGACCGTCGCGCAGGCGCTGCAGGGCGGCGATCTGGTCGTCGAGCCGACGGCGCCAGTGCCGCGAGATCCGTTGCCAGTCGGCCTTGGTCGGGACGCGCCCCGAGGGCAGCCGATCGAGCTCCTCACGGACCTCCTCGAGGGTGAGCCCGATGTTGGACGCGGCCCGGATGAACGCGAGCCGTCGCAGCACGCTGCGCTCGAACTGGCGTCGTCCACCCGGCGTCCGGGTCGCCTCGATCAGGCCCTGGGCCTCGTAGAAGCGCAGGGCTGACGCGGCGAACCCGCTGCGTGTGGCCACCTGGCCGACATCCATCAACTCACGCGAATCCATGGTCATCCCTTGATCTCAAGTTAACTTGAACTTTAACACTGGCTCCATGACCTCAACTTCTGCTCCTCCCACTGCACTCATCACCGGCGGTTCCTCCGGTCTCGGTCTCGCGCTGGCTCGCGTCCTGGACGCCACGGGTTGGGTCGTGGTCACCGACGCCAGGGACCCCGACCGGCTGCGCAACGCCCTGGACGACACCACGATCCACGGAGTTCCCGGCGATGTGACCGACGCCGCCCACCGGTCCGAGCTGGTCAGCCTCGTCGCCGACCTGGGCGGACTCGATCTGCTCGTCCTCAGCTCCAGCACCCTGGGCCCCCTCCCGATGCGACCCCTTTCCGCCTACGAGCCCACGGACATCGGCGAGGTGTTCCGCAGCAACGCCGGTGGGCCGGGCGCGCTGATGATCGCCCTGACCCAACAAATGTTGGTTCGCGACGGCGTGGTGATCGGCATCTCCTCGGACGCCGCGGTCCAGCACTACGAGACCTGGGGGGCGTACGGCGCCGCGAAGGCCGCGCTCGACCACCTCGTCCTCACCTTCGGCGAGGAGACCGGGCTGACGACGTACGCCGTGGACCCGGGCGACATGCGCACCCCGATGCAGCAGGCCGCGTTCCCGGACGAGGACATCTCCGACCGGCCGCTGCCCGAGAGCGTGGTGCCGCGCCTGCTCGCGCTCCTGGAGCAGCGGCCACCACGAGGCCGCTACGTCGCCGCCGACGTGTCGGTCCCGGAGGTGGCGTCGGCATGACCACCCTCACCGAACGCCCGAGCGTGCGGTTCAACGCACCCGACGCGGCCACCGCGGTGGCGCCGCCAGAGGTCCGCGGCGGCTCTCGGGAAGACGTGCGCCTTCTTGTCGCGCGACCGCAGGGCCTGCAGCACCGGCGGTTCAGCGACCTCGCCGGGCAGCTCGCGCCGGGTGACCTGGTCGTGGTGAACAACTCGGCGACGGTGAACGGCGAGATCGACGCCATCCGTGACTGCACCGTCCGCGGGGGCAGGCCGATCGTGCTGCACGCAGCCACGCGCCTCGACCAGGCGACCTGGGTGGTCGAGCTCCGCACCGCCCCGGACGCCTCGGCTCCGCTGCTGGACGCAACGGCCGGCGAGACCATCGGGGTCGGCGAGATGTGCGTGACCCTCCTCGCCCCCTACCCGCACGAGGGTTCCTCCCCCACCGGCACCGGCAACCGCCTGTGGCGCGCTCACGCCGAGGGCGACCTGCGGACGCTGCTGAACCGCCACGGCCGGCCGATCGCCTACGGCTACCTGGACCGGCGCTACCCGCTCGCGGCCTACCAGTCCGTCTTCAGCACCGTGCCCGGCAGCGCCGAGATGGCATCCGCCGGACGGCCGTTCACCCACGAGCTGATCACTCGCCTGGTGGCGCGCGGGATCGCCGTCGCACCGATCACCCTGCACACCGGCGTCTCCTCACAGGAGGTGGACGAGGGCCCCCAGTCGGAGTGGTACGACGTCCCTCCCGCCACCGCGCGCCTCGTCGAGCTCACCCGCGAGAACGGTGGCCGGGTGGTGGCGACGGGTACGACGGTCACCCGCGCCCTCGAGTCCGCCGTACGCGACGGCTTCGTCCGCCCGACCTCGGGCTGGACCGACCGGGTGATCACGCCCGACCAGCCTGCGGTCGTCGTCAACGGCCTGATCACCGGCTGGCACGACGCCCTGGCCTCACATCTCCTGCTGGTCGAGGCGATCGCCGGCACCGACCTGGTGCAGCGGGCCTACGACACGGCGGTCAGCGAGGGTTACCGCTGGCACGAGTTCGGGGACTCCGCCCTGTTCCTGCCCTGAGCACGGGTGGGTCTGGGTTTGCTGGCCGCTGCGCGCCCCACAAATGTTGGATCGGGACGTCAACAATGCGCTGCTGGACGTCCCAGCCCAACAAATGTGGGATCCGGTCGGGCGCTGTGGTGGCTCCGCGGCACGAAGAGCTCGCGCCTAGTCGACCGGGAAGTGCACACGCCACTCATCGCTCAGCGGGCCGACTCGCATCCCACGCTTTCGCAGCGCGTGCGCCACCCGCATCACGGTGCGCTCGGGATCCTTGAAGATCCCCTTGCTCACCACGACAATCAGGCGCCATTCCTCGTCGTCGAACTCTTCGCGACGGTCGATGTCCGCTGAGTACTGCTCCGGGTCATCGGCGTGCTGACGACCGTTGTACTCGACGATGAGCCTGATCGCTGGGTAGCTCAGGTCCAGTCGACGGAGCACCCGTCCGTTGCGGTCGACGATCTCGTGATTGACCTTGGGCTCCGGCAGCCCGGCAAGCACCAGCAGCATTCGCAGCCTGGTCTCCATCGGCGAGTCCACCCCGGCACGGACGTACGCCGCACCGCGCCTCGCACGACGTGAGTGCCATCGCTTGGTGCCGGCGCAGAACTTCCACAGCTCGTGCGCTGTGAACAACCGAGCGCGCACCATCGCGTCGCCAACGATCACGACATCGATGAGGCTCAGGACGCCAGACAGCTCGATGAACAGGTCCAAGGCCGAGCTGACCCGAACGCCCTTGACCTGCGTCACGCTCGTCTCGCTGCAGGCCACGTGGCACGCCACGCCATATCGCTGGACCCGCTGCTCCTGCTGCATGACCGTCACATGGGCGCGGTCGCAGGCCGGGACCGGTAGACCTCTCAGTGCAGCAGCCGTCTGGTGGCTCGCGAACGCATCGGGGGGATGCATGGCAAGCGCAGCCCGCGCCTTGATCTCCGCGGTCTGCTTGACCGTTGCGTCGATGTAGACCCCGCGGAAGATCCGCCGGAACCTAGACGATCGAAGCAGCTTTCTCTCGATGCCAACGGCAATCGCGTCCGCCCGCGTGAACGGAAGCCTCGTGTCGATGGTCGGGGTCTTCGGCATACCCGCAACCCGACAACTCTCGTGAGGTCCGCGCCACGGGCCCTCTGCAGGGCTGGGGACAACCGGGCCGGAGGTGCCGCCTGGGTGGGCGAGCTGGCGGGCGCGTCACGACCCCGTGAAGTTAGCCAGCTCGCGTCCGGATCCAACAAATGTTGAAACGGAGCGGCCCATCGGCGCCGTACGACGTCCCAACCCAACAATTGTGCGCGCCGGAGGCGCATCACACCCGCTGTGGCAGCACCCTCAGGCGTACTGCGGGTGCTCCCCGGTGACCAGGAAGACCACCCGTCTGGCGATGGAGACGGCGTGGTCGGCGATCCGCTCGTAGTAGCGGCCGAGCAGGGCGATGTCGACGGCCGGTTCCACGCCGTGGGTCCAGTCGGCGCCGAGCAGCTCGCGGAAGGAGTTGCGGCGCAGGCGGTCCATCTCCTGGTCGATCTCCTCGAGCGCCTGGGCTGCGGCGACGTCGGAGGCGGCGATGATGTGCTCGACCTTGCCGATCATCACCTCGGCGACGGCGGCCATCCGGGCGATCATCGGCACCACCTCGTCGGGGACGGCGATGTCGGGGACGCGGAGCCGGGCGATCTTGGCGATGTGGACGGCGAGGTCGCCCATCCGCTCGAACTCGCTGACCATGCGGAGCGACGCGACCAGCATCCGCAGGTCGCCGGCGACGGGGTTCTGCAGGGAGAGGAGCTCGAAGCTGTGGTCCTCGATCTTGATGCGGAGGGCGTCGATCTCGGCGTCGTTGCTGATCACCTGCTCGGCCCGCAGCGCATCGCCCTCCAGCAGGGCGGCGGTGCCCTCGGAGACGGCCAGGCGCACGAGCTGGGCCATCGTCACCAGGTCGTCGCGGATCGAGTCGAGCTGGTCTGTGTAGGCATTGCGCATGACCACGAACCTAGGCGGCCCAGGTGAAGCGTTGGCGTCGTTGCGTGAACCGGGGGTGAACAGTCCTCGAAGGACCGGTCCACGAGCCGAACCCGCGGTGAAACCCTGCGTACGATCGAAACGTGAGCCCGACCCTCCAGGCCTTCCTCTTCGCGCTGCTCGGAGCAGTGCTGGGTGGCGGCACGGTGCTCGCGTTCCGCCTCAGCGAACGCCAGATGCACCCCGACGACCTCCCCGAGACCGCGCTCCCACCCGGGGTCGCCGCCGTCCTCTCCGTCCTGCGCAGCAGCGCGCTCGTCGTCGACGCCCAGGACGTGGTCCTCAAGGCCTCCGCGCCGGCGATCGCGATGGGCATCGTCCGCGGGCACGAGATCACCGAGGCCGAGCTGGCCGAGCTGGTCCGGCAGGTACGCCGCGACGGGCAGATCCGGGAGACCGAGCTGCTCATGCAGCGCCCCGGGATGCCACCCCGGCACGTCACCGCCCGGGTGGCTCCGCTCAGCTCGCAGCTGGTGCTCGCCCTGATCGAGGACCGCACCCGCGAACGCAGGGTCGAGTCGATCCGCCGCGACTTCGTGGCCAACGTGAGCCACGAGCTGAAGACTCCGGTGGGCGCCATCAAGCTGCTCTCCGACGCCGTCATCGAGGCCGCGGACGACCCCGAGGCGGTGCAGCGCTTCGCCGGCCGGATGCAGCACGAGAGCGACCGGCTGTCCCGGCTGGTGCAGCAGATCATCGAGCTCTCGCGGCTCCAGGGCGACGACCCGCTCGACGAGCCGGTCGCCGTGGAGGCGGACAAGATCATCGCCCGCGCCATCGACGAGCACTCCACCGACGCCGTGGCCCGCGGGATCGAGCTGGTGCCGAACGGCACCCACGGGCTGGTGCTGCTCGGCAACCGTGAGCAGGTCGCCGTGGCCGTGAGCAACCTGGTGGCGAACGCGGTCGCCTACTCGAGCCAGGGGTCCTCGGTCGTGGTCAGCGCCAGCCAGCGCGACACCGCCGTCGACATCAGCGTCACCGACCGCGGCATCGGCATCCCGGCCGCCGAGCTCGACCGGATCTTCGAGCGGTTCTATCGCATCGACCCGGCCCGGCACCGTTCCACCGGCGGCACCGGCCTCGGCCTCTCTGTGGTCAAGCACGTCGCCGCCTCCCACGGGGGCGAGGTGCGCGTCTGGTCGGTCGAGGGCCAGGGTTCGACGTTCACCCTGACCCTGCCGGGCCAACCCGGATCCCGACCCGACAGCAACCCGGACAGCAACACCGACAGCAACCCGGACAGCAACACCGGACAGCAACCCGGGCAGCAACACCGGCAGCAACACCGGCAGCACCACGAAGGAGAACGGGTGACTCGCGTACTGGTGGTCGAGGACGAGGAGAGCTACAGCGACGCCTTGGCCTACATGTTGCGCAAGGAGGGCTTCGAGGTGGCGATCGCCGCCACCGGGCCGGAGGCGCTCACGACCTTCGACCGGGCGGGTGCCGACATCGTGCTGCTGGACCTGATGCTGCCCGGCCTGCCCGGCACCGAGGTGTGCCGCCGGATCCGGCAGACCTCCAACGTGCCGGTGATCATGGTCACCGCCAAGGACGACGAGGTCGACAAGGTGGTCGGCCTCGAGCTCGGCGCCGACGACTACATCACCAAGCCCTACTCGCCGCGCGAGCTCGTGGCCCGCATCCGCGCCGTGCTCCGCCGCGGTGTCGAGCCGGAGCTCGCCCCCGCCACCCTGGAGGTCGGCCCGGTCCGGATGGACGTCGAGCGGCACATCGTCACGGTCGAGAGCAACGAGGTCCGGCTGCCGCTCAAGGAGTTCGAGCTGCTCGAGATGTTCCTGCGCAACCCCGGCCGCGTGCTCACCCGCGGGCAGCTGATCGACCGGGTCTGGGGCTCGGACTACGTCGGCGACACCAAGACCCTTGACGTGCACGTCAAGCGCCTGCGCGCCAAGCTCGAGGACAACCCCGCCGAGCCCAGGCTGCTCACCACGGTGCGGGGACTGGGCTACAAGCTCGACCTCTGACCGGCTCCGCCCGGGACCCGGGCCGGATCTCGACGTACGACGACCGATTCCCGCATGTCACCTGTCGGTGCCGGTGCCTACTGTTGACCGGGTGACTGAGAAGACCATGCCGCCCTGGCTGCCCCTCGTGGCGGTGGGGTGCACCCTCGTGTTCTGGGCCTCCGCGTTCGTGGCGATCCGGCACCTCGGCCACGACTTCACGCCCGGCTCGCTCTCCCTCGGCCGGCTGCTCGTGGGGGCGGCCTGCCTCACGATCGTCGCGGTCTCCCGCGGCGTCGTGCGTCCCACCGGGCGTGAGTGGGTGCCACTGGTGGTGATCGGGCTGCTGTGGTTCGGCCTCTACAACGTCGCACTGAACGCCGGCGAGCGGATGGTCGACGCCGGCACGGCCGCGATGCTGATCCAGGTCTCGCCCGTCCTGATCGCGCTGTTGGCAGCCATGTTCCTGAGCGAGCGATTCACCGTCCAGCTCGGCCTCGGGCTGGCGCTCGCGTTCGTCGGCGTCGCCCTGATCGCCTTCTCGACGCCCCAGACCGAGACCCTGGGCGAGCGCAGCTACACCGTCGGCGTGCTGCTCTGCCTGGTCAGCGCCGTCGCCTACTCGATCAGCCTGATCCTGCAGAAGCCCCTCGTCGCCCGGCTCTCCGCCGTCCAGGTCACCTGGCTGGCCTGCACCATCGGTGCGATCAGCTGCCTGCCCTTCGCCGGCGACCTCCTCACGCAGGTCCGGGAAGCGCCCGCGTCCTCGATCTGGTGGCTGGTCTACCTCGGTGTGTTCCCGACCGCGATCGCGTTCACGACCTACGCCTTCGCGCTCCGGCACATGAGCGCCAGCAACCTGGGCGTGACGACCTACCTGGTGCCGCCGATCACGATCGTGCTCGGCCTGGTCTTCCTCAGTGAGGCGCCGCCGACCCTGGCGTACGCCGGAGGGGTGCTCGCCCTGGTCGGGGTCGCGGTCGCCCGTCGCCGGCCGCGCCCGCGCCTGCCCGTGGACCCGTCCACTGAGCCCCCACCGGGGCTCAGGCCGACGCGATCGCCTCGACCTCGACCAGCAGGTCGGGCGAGCTGAGCTGGTTGACGAAGAGCATCGTCGTCGCCGGCGGCTCCCCGGTCAGCGCCGCAGCCGCCGCCCCCATGAACGGACCCAGGTTGTCGGGATCGGTCAGGTAGATCGTGAGCTTCACGATGTCGGCCGGCGTCAGCCCGGCCTCGGCCACCACGGCGTTGAGGTTCTCGAAGGCCTGACGCGCCTGCGCCTCGATCCCCTCGCACACGGACCCGTCAACGGTGACCCCGACCTGCCCGGAGACCATCACCAGCCGGGAGGCGTCGGACACCTCCACCCCCTGGCTGTAGTAGGGAAGCGATGTCGGGACGGACGCGGGATTGAGTGTTCGATTCATGTCGACAGGCAACCACGAGCCACCGACAGGACCGGTTCAGCTCCCGTTCAGCTCTCGGGCACGTCCCGTGCGTCCAGCCCCAGCGGCCCGCGGAAGGCCTCCAGGTTGCGGGTCGGCTCGCCGCGCGAGATCCGCCAGTCCCACTCCTTGCGGATCGAGGACGCGAAGCCGATCTCGAGGATCGTGTTGAACGAGCCGTCGGAATACTCCAGGACCGCGCCCAGCAGCCGGTCGATCTCGTCCCGGCTGACACCGGCCAGGGGCAGCCGCGCGTCGAGGTAGATGTCGCCCACGCCGTCCAGCGCGAACGCCACGGCGTACATCTTCATGTTGCGCTCGAGCAGCCAGCGGTAGACGCCCTCGAAGTTCTCGTCGGGCTTGCGGCACACGAACGCGTGCACCTCCAGGGCGTGCTTGCCGACGTCGAACCGGCACGGCGTCTGCTGCTTCTTCTCGCCTGGGAGGTTCACCATCAACGAGGTCGGCGAGACCTCGGTGTAGTCGAGCTCACCCTCGTCGAAGACATCCCGCAGCGCCGCCAGGACCATCTCGCGCTCGGGAGCCAGCACCTCGTCGTCGACAGAGTCGTTCACGCCCCCGATCATGCCCCAACCCAACAATTGTTGGACTGGACCGTCCTGCCGATCGCTTTCGACGTCACGATCCAACATTTGTGGGTTCCGCGCAGCGGGCCGCTAGAGCGCGATCCCGCTCACGTCCGCCCGCATCTTCTCCTGCGCGGCGGCATAGACCTTGATCATCTGGTCGGCCGTGCGGTCCCACCCGAACTGCTGCGCGTGGGCCTCGGCGCCGCTGGCCAGGGTCGTGTGCAGACCGGGCTCGTGCAGGACCCGGTCGAAGGCAGCGGCGTAGGACGCCGGCTCGTGGTCGGCCACCAGCAGCCCCGACCGCCCGTCGCGGACGGCCGTGGTGAGCCCGCCGACCGCGGCGGCGACCACCGGGGTGCCGGTGGCCTGCGCCTCGATGGCGACCAGCCCGAAGCTCTCGTTGTACGACGGGACGCAGACCAGCGACGAGGCGGCATACCAGTCGACCAGCTCGCCCTGCACCACCGGCGGCACGAACCGCACCAGCGCGGAGATGCCGAGCTCCTCGGCCAGCCGGACCAGCGAGTCGGGATGCTCCAGCCCGGAGCCGGAGGGGCCACCGACGACCGCGACGGTCAGGGTGGAGCGCAGGTCAGGGCGACGTTCGAGCAGCACCGCGACGGCACGCAGCATCACGTCGGGGGCCTTGAGCGGCTGGATCCGGCCGACGAAGGTGATCAGCGGTCCGGCCGCCGGCACCCCGAGCCGCTCCCGGGCAGCGGCCTGGCCGACGTCGCGGAAGGTGGTCAGGTCCACGCCTGGGTGCACCACCTCGACCCGGCCGGGGTCGGCGTCGTAGAGGTCGATCAGCTGCTTGGCCTCGTCGTCGGTGTTCGCCACCAGCATGTCGGCAGCAGCGACCACCTGCTCCTCGCCGATCAGGCGGGCCGCGGGCTCGGGGGTGTCACCGGTCGCCATCGAGGCGTTCTTGACCTTGCCCATCGTGTGCATCGTGTGCACGAGCGGGACGCCCCACCGGTCGCGCGCCAGCGCACCCACCTGGCCGCTGAGCCAGTAGTGGCTGTGCACGAGGTCGTAGTAGCCGGGCAGGTTGTAGGCCTCGGTCCGCAGCACCTCGCGCGCGAAGACGCACAGCTGGGCGGGCAGCTCCTGCTTGGTCAACCCCTCGTAGGGCCCCGCGGAGACGTGGTGCACGCGGATGCCGTCGCTGACGTCGACGACCGGAGCCAGCGAGCTGCCGGTCGCACGGGTGAACACGTCGACCTCGACCTGCCGCTCCGCGAGCCGGCGCGCGAGCTCGAGCACATAGACGTTCATGCCGCCCGCATCACCGGTCCCCGGCTGGTCGAGCGGGGACGTGTGCAGGCTGATCATCGCGACCCGGTGCAGCGTCATCTGATACCTCCGCAGGACCAAACGCAGTGCGGCCCCAGTCCATTCCGCTCCTATCATGGCGATCGTTCCCGAAATCGCCCGAGGAGAACCCCATGACCCGCACCGCCGTCGTCACCGGAGCCAGCAGCGGCATCGGAGCCGCGAGCGCCCGAGCCCTGGCCAGGGACGGGTTCCACGTGATCTGCGCGGCCCGCCGGAAGGACCGGATCGAGGAGCTGGCCGAGGAGATCGGCGGCCGCGCGGTGGTCTGCGACGTCACCGACCCCGCCTCCGTCGCGGAGCTCGCCGCCGCGGTCGACAGCGTCGACGTCCTGCTCAACAACGCCGGCGGCGCCTTCGACCAGGCGCAGGTCGCGGAGGCCGACGTGGAGGACTGGGCGCGGATGTTCGACCTGAACGCGCTGGGCACCGTCCGCGTGATCCAGGCGCTACTGCCCGCCCTGAGGGCCGACGGCGGCGGCCTGGTGATCAACCTCGGCTCCACGGCCGGCCGGGTGTCCTACGAGGGCGGCGGCGGCTACGTGGCGGCCAAGCACGCCGTCCGGGTGATCACCCAGACGCTGCGCCTGGAGCTGGTCGCCGAGCCGCTCCGGTTCACCGAGATCGCGCCCGGGATGGTCAAGACCGAGGAGTTCACCCTGAAGCGGGTCGGCGGGGACCAGGGGCGCTACGACGCGGTCTACGAGGGCGTGGCCGAGCCGCTCGTGGCGGAGGACATCGCGGAGGCGGTGCGCTGGGTGGCCTCGCTGCCCGCCCACGTGAACATCGACGAGATCGTCGTACGCCCCCGCGCCCAGGCGGCCCAGCACAAGGTGCACCGGGTCAGCGACGAG
The DNA here is from genome assembly GCA_963781335.1 of uncultured Actinomycetota bacterium. GTDB lineage: Bacteria > Actinomycetota > Actinomycetes > Propionibacteriales > Nocardioidaceae > Marmoricola. The sequence continues at coordinate 186,774 of CAWAFS010000015.1, forward strand.
TGAGCCTCGACAGCAGCCCCCGCCTGGTGGCCACCTGCTCGGCCCGGGGCTGATCCATCTCAGCCTGCGGCTGTGCCTCCTCGGCCTGCGGCTGTTCCTTCTCCGCCTGTGGCCGGCCCGCCGGGCGCTGCAGCCGGACCAGTTCGCGGCCGGCCACCTGCTGGACCTCCATCCGCCAGAACGACGACCCGCCCAGCCAGGTCTTCACCGCGTCGAGCCACGGGTCGGCGTCGCCGAAGGTCGCATAGAGCTTGTTCATGCTCACCGCGAACGGGGTCAGGCCGTTGGTGCTCTCGCGCCAGATGGCGGCCGCGACTCCCGGGGCGTGCAGCGTGCGGTAGTCGTCGAAGACCACCACCCCGTCGGGGGCGAGCAGGGTCCGGGCAGCCGCGATGTCGGCCACCACGTGCTCATAGAGGTGCGAGGCATCGATGTGCACGAACCGGTGGGTGCCGTGCGCCGCGTGGTCCACGATCGTCTCGCTGGGCGCCTGGACGACCACGGGGAGCTCGTCGTGGAACTGCCGGTAGTACCGCTCGAACGCCTCCCGGGACAGCTCGGCGTACTGCTCCTCGTTCTCCGACTGGTTGTCCGCCGCCCCCGCCGGGTCGCTGAACAGGTCGATCACCGTGAACGTCTCGCCGGGACGCAGGGCGAACCCCATCAGCGCCGCGCTCTTGCCGAGATAGACCCCCAGCTCGGCCAGGTCCCCGCCGCCCAGGCGCTCCTCGGTCTCGTCGAGCAGCAGCCTGAACAGCTCCATGTCCATCCGCTTGAACCAGCCGGGGATGTCGTCGAGCCTGCGAAACGGGACGGAGGTCTTCATGCCGGGAGTATCGCTCACCCCTTGTCGAACACGGTCCCGGTGATCATCGGCGGCGGTTCCCGGTCCGGCTTGAGCGCGAAGCAGCTGGCGACGTAGGCACCGCTGTCGGTGGGCCACTGCGACACCGAGCCGGGGTAGGCCCGCGCCTGGACCCCCTTGCGGCGGGCCGAGGAGACCTGTCCGAAGAGGGTGGCGCAGACCTTGTCGAGCTTCGAGTACTCCGTCTCGCTGAGCGCGACGTAGTCGCCGTTCGGGCCCTTGCGCACCGCCTTGCGGTCGTTGATCTGGCCCTTCTCGATGGCGGTGTTGAGGATCATCTCGGCGATGTCCTCGGCCTGGTGCCGGCCCTGGCACGGGACGTAGGTCCCGGGGGTGTTCAGGCACACACGTGCGGCGACCGGCACCTTCTTGGTGCTCAGGTTCGCGAACATCAGCGTCCCCGGCTGTTCCTGCTCGAAGGTGCAGACGAACTTCCGCTCGCCCTTCGCCCACCGGTCCGCGGGGAAGGGGTCCCACGCGACGTGCAGCCCGGCGTCGACGTCGATCGAGGGACCCAGCTGCACCGGCAGGCCGCCTGCCTTGCGCTGGGCCTTCCCGTAGACGCTGTCGGCGAGACAGCGGTCGTTCACCTGGTCGCGGACCTTGCGGTAGAGCGCGGACGTCTGGTCGAGCAGGTCGGCGTACTGCTTGATCCGGGCCGTCAACCCCGGCGCCAGCTCGACCACGTTGTAGAGCTCGAGCGAGTGCGCCTCCGTGCAGTCGATCGCCTCGGTGAACGCGGCGTCGTCGCGCATGGAGTCGGCGAGGGTGGCCTTGCCCCCTGCGTGCTCCTCGACCCAGGTCTCGAACTCGTCGGCCCCCAGCGCCTCGGGCAGCTGCGAGTCGTCCCAGCAGGTGCCCTTGGCCAGCACCTTCTCGGCGGCGTCCGCGGCGGCCTGCGGACGTGGACTCTCCTCGGTGTCGCTGCTGCAGGCCGGGAGCAGGCCGAGCAGCAGGGACAGCAGTACGGCGACGCCGACGCCGCTCGCACGCATGGTCATCTGTTCACCTTCCGAGGAACATCCGGATTCCCCGCACGACGGCCCTGGCGTACTGCGCCCGCCCACTCCTCGAGGTCATCCGGCGCGCATCACCCGTGTTGCGCATGTTGCCGATCTCGAGCATCGCGACCGGCACGTCAGACAGGTTCAGCGTGCCCAGATCCTCGCGCACATTCAAGCCGGTGCCCTCACCCGTGTAGTCCGAGCGGGGTACGCCGGCGGCACTGAGCCCGTCGCGCAGGGAGGTGGCGAGCCGCAACGACGAGTCGGCGATGTCGGTGGTCCACGGCGCCCGCTCGGTCGGCGCGATGACGTGGAACCCGCGCCCCGAGGCCGAGGACCCGTCCGCGTGCAGGGACACCATCAGCCGGGCTCCCACCCGCCTGCCGAACTGGCCGCGCTCGTCGACGCACGGACCCCACAAATGTTGGCTGTTGGCGTTCCTGGTCATCACCACCCTGGCGCCCAGCCGGCGCAGACGCTGCTGGACGGCACGGGAGAGCGCGAAGGTGACGGTGGCCTCGGCCACGCCGCTGTCGGTGGCGGTGCCGGTGCTGTTGCACGGCTTGGTGAAGCCACCGGCGGGGACCGGGGCGTTGATCTCGCGCGGGTGCCTCGCGTTGCCGAGCTGGTGCCCCGGGTCCAGCGCGATCGTGATCGAGCGGAGCGGCCGGGGCAGCTTCTGCTTGCGGGCCGGCCGGGAGCCTGTGGTCGGCCCTGTGGTCGGCCCTGTGGTCGGCCCTGTGGTCGGCCCTGTGGTCGGCCCTGTGGTCGGCCCTGTGGTCGGCCCTGTGGTCGGCCCCGTGGTCGGCCCTGTGGTCGGCCCCGTGGTCGCTTGGGCGGCCTGCCGGATCGCCGTCTCGGTGGCGGTGCGAGCAGTCGCCTGCGCCATGTCGAGCTGTCCCCCGGCGGCCGGGGGCTGCGGGCTGACCGGGTCGGCCATGCTCGGCAGCGCGGTGCCGGCAACGCTCACCGCCAGCACCACGACCAGCGCCCGGAGCAACGACCTCACTGGCCCGACCTCACTGGCCCGACCTCATTGGCCGAACGCCTTGGCGATCCGCTCCACGGCGGCGGCCATCGACTGCGCGGCGACCAGGTGGGCCTCGTCGCCCCGGCCGAAGGGATCGGGGATGTCGTAGTCGTCGAGCGCAGCCCGCGACCGCTCCTCGGCCGCACTCCGGACGAGGGCAGCTGGATCGCTGTCAGCGGGTACGACGTCGAGCAGCGCGGCCAGCTCCAGCACCGTGAACGTGCGCCGCAACGCCCCCGGCGAGTCCTCCAGCACCCGCGAGCGGATCGCCTTGGTCGCCGTCAGGACCAGGTCGCTCTCGTTCACCATGCCCGGGACCAGCTGCCGTGCGGCGAACCCGTCGGCCGAGCCGCCGTACGACTCGAGATGGAGGGCCGGCTCGGGCGTCATCGGCGCCCCGACCATCGCGGCGATCCCCGCGCTGGAGACCTCGAAGTCCTCCTCGCGGAGCCGGGACGCGAGCAGGCGCTCACCCAGCGGCGAGCGGCAGACGTTGCCGATGCACACGAAGAGCACCCGGAACCGGCTCATCGAGGCGCCCGGACGGCACGGGAGGCAGCCTGCAGCCTGGTCAAATCGGTCACCCGGTTAACGATAGACTCAACCGTTCGCGTCTCTGACGCACTTCCCGAATCCCCGACCCTGTCCGCCAGCGTGCCGCCCTCTGCTCCACCGACGGGCTCGGCTGCGACGGACCGAAGGCAAGCATGACTCTGAAGTCTCGTAGTGACCTGCGCAACGTCGCGATCGTCGCGCACGTCGACCACGGCAAGACCACCCTCGTCGACGCCATGCTCTGGCAGGGCGGCGCGTTCGGTGAGCACCAGCACGTCGCCGAGCGGGCGATGGACTCCGGTGACCTCGAGCGCGAGAAGGGCATCACGATCCTCGCCAAGAACACCGCGATCCGCTACGTCGGCAAGGCGACCGAGGTGCCGATGACGATCAACATCATCGACACCCCCGGCCACGCCGACTTCGGTGGCGAGGTCGAGCGCGGGCTCTCGATGGTGGACGGCATCGTGCTGCTCGTCGACGCCTCCGAGGGTCCGCTGCCCCAGACCCGGTTCGTGCTCCGCAAGGCGCTGAACGCCGACATGCCGGTCGTGCTGGTCGTGAACAAGGTGGACCGCAGCGACGCCCGCATCGCCGAGGTGGTCGACGAGACCTACGAGCTGTTCATGGACCTGCTCGACGAGTCGCACAGCCAGGACGCCCTGGACTTCCCGGTCGTGTTCGCCAGTGCCCGGGCCGGCCGCGCGTCGCTGACGATGCCGGAGAACGGCGGGATGCCGGACTCCCCCGACCTCGAACCGCTGTTCAAGACGATCCTCGAGACGATCCCCGCGCCCGTCTACACCGAGGGCGCCCCGCTCCAGGCCCACGTCACCAACCTCGACGCCAGCCCGTTCCTGGGCCGGCTCGCGCTGGTCCGGGTGCGCGAGGGGGAGCTGAAGAAGAACCAGACCGTCGCCTGGATGAAGACCGACGGCAGCAAGCAGAACGTGAAGATCACCGAGCTCCTCGTGACCGAGGCGCTGGAGCGCAAGCCCGGCGACTGGGCCGGCCCCGGCGACATCGTCGCGCTCGCCGGCTTCCCCGACATCATGATCGGCGAGACCCTGGCCGACGCCGAGAACCCGGTCGCCCTGCCCCTGATCAAGGTGGACGAGCCCGCGATCTCGATGACGATCGGCATCAACACCTCCCCCCTCGCCGGCCGCGGCCCGACCAAGAACACCAAGGTCACCGCGCGGCTGGTCAAGGACCGCCTCGACAAGGAGCTGGTCGGCAACGTCTCGCTCAAGATCCTCGACACCGAGCGTCCCGACGCCTGGGAGGTCCAGGGCCGTGGCGAGCTGGCGCTGGCGATCCTGGTCGAGCAGATGCGCCGCGAGGGCTTCGAGCTCACGGTCGGCAAGCCCCAGGTGGTCACCCGCGAGGTCAACGGCAAGGTGCACGAGCCGGTCGAGCGGCTCACCATCGACGCACCGGAGGAGTACCTCGGCACGATCACCCAGCTGATGGCGGTCCGCAAGGGCCGGATGGAGCAGATGACCAACCACGGCACCGGCTGGGTGCGGATGGAGTTCCTGGTGCCGGCGCGCGGGCTGATCGGCTTCCGCACCGAGTTCCTCACCGACACCCGCGGCACCGGCATCGCGCACCACGTCTTCGAGGGCTACGAGCCGTGGGCAGGCGAGATCAAGTCCCGTTCGCAGGGTTCCCTCGTCGCCGACCGCACGGGTGCCGTCACGGCATACGCGATGACCAACCTGCAGGAGCGCGGCGTGCTCTTCGTGGAGCCGACCATCGACGTCTACGAGGGCATGATCGTCGGTGAGAACTCACGCTCGGACGACATGGACGTGAACATCACCCGCGAGAAGAAGCAGACCAACGTCCGCTCCGCCACCTCGGACAACTTCGAGAAGCTGATCCCGCCGAAGAAGCTCAGCCTCGAGCAGTCCCTGGAGTTCTGCCGCGAGGACGAGTGCGTCGAGGTCACCCCCGACTACGTCCGCATCCGCAAGGTCCACCTGAGCGCCCAGGACCGCGCCAAGACCGCCTCCAAGGCCCGGAAGGGCTGAGGGGAGGCAGTTGGGCCGGGCCGGCCCAGCGCCACGCGGTCAGGCGCCGGTCGCCAGCCGAACTGCCTCCTGCTGGCGCAGGGCGACCACGTCGGCGAGCACCTGGTGCACGTACGACGGCTTCCGCATCACGTCCTCATGGACGAACCGCACCACCAGCCAGCCCAGCCGAACCATGTCGGTGTAGCGCCGGATGTCGTGACGGAACGCCTCGGGCAGGGCGTGGAACTCGAACGACTCGGCCTCGACGGCGAGGCGCAGGTGCACGTCGGCGAGGTCCGCGTGCCACCTCCCGACCTCGCCCTGCGGGACCACGGTGAGATCGGGCACGTCGATCGCGATGGCGCGCAGGACCGACTCGAACGGGTTGGCAGCGTCGGGGCTGGCCAGCCTGATCACCCGCAGTGCCCGCTCCCGACCGGTCCTCGGGCTCGCTTCGGCGAGCGCCAGGAGCTCCGCACGCTGCACCGTTCGTGAGCGGAGCGCGGAGTCGGCCACCGCCAGAGCCTCGTCGAAGGGCAGGCTCCCGGCGCAGTCGACCACCGTGCGCGCCCGAGACGTCCTGCCGTCGACCACGTCGGCCGCAGGGAGGCGCGCGAAGCGCAGGTCGATCGAGTCGTCCGGTGCCGGGTGCCGATTGCGCGCCACCGTGACCATCGGGCGCTCCGGGACGTCCTTCACCTTCCAGCCCCAGGCCAGTGCGGCGCTGAGGTGCGAGACCACACCGTGCACCCGCCGCGCAGCGACCGCGGCCTGGTCAGCGGCCGGAAGCGCATAGAGGTTGTGCCCCGCCTTGACGGCGGTGCCGCTGGCCAGAGCGTCCTCCAGCTGGCCACGCGACACCAGCGCCAGCAGTGTCGGCCGGTCACTCACGCCGCCGAGGCGATGCAGAGCGGCGGTGACTTCCACCTCGCCGAGGCTGCCACGTCCCAAACAGGGCCGCATCCGGTCATCCACAGGCCCAGGAGGAGGCAGTTCGCCCCCCGCACTCGACCCAGCCCGCGTGGCCGCGCCTTCGCTGCGACCAACTGCCTCCTCTGGCGGCTACTCCTCCAGCACGAGCCGCGCCAGGTGCCGGAGGTCCTCGGTGAGGGCGGGCTCATAGACCTGCGTCTCGGTCGAGGCGTAGCGGAAGCGGTAGACGAACCGGTCGGGCTGCGGGTCGCCTGAGAAGACGGCGCGGAAGTCGATCCGCTGGACCAGCTGGCGCACCTCCGGCACTCGCGGGTCGTCGGACTCCAGGTCGACGACGCCCTCCTTGGTCAGGCCGGCGAACCCGCCTGTGCGGGCGACCGCCACCTGTTCCCCGACCGGAGTCGTCACGACCGGCCCGGGCGCCGCTCCCCCGATGACGCCGACCTGGGTCCACGCGTCCTCGACGACCGCGGCGTGCTCCCCCGCGACGGCGACCGTGGCCGCGGCGAAGGTGGCGAAGTCGCTGTCCTCGTCCAGCCCGGAGGTGAGCGCGTCGAACCAGATCTGCCCGGCCCCGCTCCACGTCTGCCCGCCGATCGCCCGGGCGGCGATCACGAAGGCGCGGTTGGGGATGCCGCTGTTGAGGTGCACGCCCCCGTTGTCGTCGGAGGTGACCACGAAGTCCGCCATCGAGCCGACCTGGGGGTCCTTGCCGATCAGCGGGTCGTCGTACGCCGTGCCGGGGTCGGTCATCGACCTCAGGGCCCTGCCGTTGATCCCGGGCAGGAAGATCCCCTCACCGACCAGCCAGTCCGCCGCAGCCGCGTCCTGACCGAGGTGGCGCTGCTTGATGCACGAGCCGAACACGTCGGACATCGACTCGTTCAGGGCACCGGACTGGCCCTGGTAGGTCAGGTTGGCCGTGAACTGGGTGACCGCGTGCGCCAGCTCGTGCCCGAGCACGTCGATCGGCTTGGTGAACCGGTCGAAGACCCGACCGTCGCCGTCGCCGAAGACCAGCTGGGTGCCGTTCCAGAAGGCGTTGTCGTAGTCGCGCTCGTAGTGCACCGTCGCCACGACCGTCGCGCCCTGGTCGTCGAAGGACGAGCGACCGTAGTCCCCGAACAGGGCCAGCGACTCGGTGATCCCGGTGGCTGCCTCGTCGACCGCCACGTCACCGGAGTCACCGGAGTCCGCAGAGCGGACCAGACGACCCGGCAGCGCAGTGCCGTTCTCGGCGTCGTGGACCTGCCAGGCGACGTCGCCGACCAGTGGCGTCTCCCCGAAGGGTCTCGCCCGCACCCGTTCGTCGATGACCCGCGTGCGCCGGCCGCACCGGGCCACCGGATCGTCATCGGCCTCGATCAGCCGGTCGAGCAGATAGCCGGGGATGAAGTGGCACCTCATGGGTCCAACTTCTCTCAGGAGGGCCAAAGGAACAAGACGGGCGTACGTTGAGTACATGAACCTGGTGGGCTCCGACGCGCAAGACGCCGGGCTCGGACGCCCGAGCGGCAGCGTCCATGCGAAGCGGGTCCATCAGGAGCGGGTCCACGAAGAGATGGACGCCACGGCGGCAGCCGCCTTCTTCGCCCGGGTGAGCCTCGACCTGATGCGGGAGCCGGCCGAGAACTCAACGCTGCAGCGGATCGCCGAGCGCGCCGTGCAGATCGTTCCCGGCTGCGACCACTGCGGCATCTCGCTGCGCCGGCGCCGCCACCGGCTCGAGTCGGTGGCGGCGACGTCCAGCCTCGCGGAGAAGTGCGACGCCCTGCAGTACGAGCTCGAGGAAGGTCCGTGCGTCGAGACGGTCTGGGACGGCGAGACCCATCTCATCGAGGACACCGGCCTCGAGACCCGCTGGCCGCGCTGGACACCCCGGGTCGCCGAGCACGGCATCGAGTCGGTGCTCAGCATCCGCCTGGCCACCAGCACGGAGACCCTCGGCGCCCTCAACCTCTACTCCGAGAGCAAGCGCGCCTTCCGCACGGACGACATCGACGTGGCCGTGATCTACGCCCTGCACGCCTCGAACGCGATGAACGCGGCGTTGCTGGTGCAGGGCCTGGAGACCGCCGTGCACAGCCGACACATGATCGGCGTGGCCCAGGGGATCCTGATGCAGCACTACCGGATCGACATGGACCAGGCCTTCGAGGTGCTGCGCCGCTACTCGAGCCACCAGAACGTCAAGCTGCGCGACGTGGCGGAGCACGTCGTCAGGGCCGGGGCCCTGCCCGAGGATGCGGTGTTGGGCCCGGGCCTCAACGCTCCCCTGGCTTGAAGACGACCTTGATCGTGCCGTCGGCCTTCTTCTGGAACTGTTCGTAGGCCGCAGGCGCGTCGTCGAGTCGCACCCGGTGGGTCGCGAAGTCCTCGGTGCCGAGCGGGTCGGCGTCGTCGACGAGCAGCGGCATGATGTCGTCGACCCAGCGCTTGACGTTGGCCTGACCCATCCGGAACTGCAGCTGCTTGTCGAACATGGTGAGCACCGGCATCGGGTCGCTCTGCCCGCCGTAGACCCCGATCAGCGACACCGTCCCGCCGCGGCGTACGGCGTCGATGGCGGTGTAGATCGCCGACATCCGGTCCAGCCCGACCTTGTTCATGATGGACGCGCTCAGCCGCTTGGGCAGGACGTTGAACAGGCGCTGGCCCATCTCCGCGACGGGGGACCCGTGGGCCTCCATGCCGACGGCATCGATCACGGCGTCGGTGCCGCGTCCCTCGGTCCGCGAGCGGACCTCCTCGCCGATGTCGTCGACCTCGTCGAGGCTGACCACCTCGGCCCCACGGGCCTGGACGCGCGCGAGTCGCTCCGGGACCCGGTCGACCGCGATCACCCGCTTGCCCTGCAGCAGCGCGATCCGGCAGGCCATGTCACCGATCGGGCCCAGCCCGAGCACCAGCACCGACCCGTCCTCGGGCACGTCGGCGTAGGCCACCGACTGCCACGCGGTCGGGAGCACGTCGGAGAGGTAGAGGAACCGCTCGTCCGAGGGGCCTTCCGGCACCTTGATCGGCATGAACTGCGCCTGCGGGACGCGGAGGAACTCCGCCTGGGCGCCCGGCACCTCGCCGTAGAGCTTGCTGAACCCGAACAGGGCCGCACCCATCCCCTTCTCGCGCACCTGGGTGGTCTCGCACTGCGTGTGCAGGCCCTGGGTGCACATCCAGCAGTGGCCGCAGCAGATCTGGAAGGGGAGTACGACGCGGTCACCGGCGCGCAGGTCTCCGACCTCGGGGCCGACCTCCTCGACGATCCCCATCGGCTCGTGGCCGAGGATGTCGCCCTCCCCCATGAACGGGCCGAGCGTCTCGTAGAGGTGCAGGTCCGAACCGCACAGCCCGCTCGAGGTGATCCGGACGATCGCGTCGGTCGGTGCCTGCAGGGTGGGGTCGGGAACCTCCTCGACCCGGACGTCCCTGCGTCCGTGCCACGTCACTGCCTTCATCAGGTGCTGTCTCCTTCTGGTCGACTGGGAACCTCACCTGAGTACCCCGGCCGCCGCCCCCCACACCGCCCGCCCGCTGCTAGTCTCGAAGAGCCGAGGAGGTGCAGCGTGAAGGATCGGCCGGTGCTTCTGCGGCACCTCACCCAGGTGCTGGCCAGCACGCCGACCCACGCCCCGTTGCCGCTCCGGCTGTGCCTCGCGTTCACCGAGATCCTCGACGCAGAGGGTGCGGCCATCACGATCGGCTACACCGCACCCGACCGGGCGACGCTCTGCGCCACCGACCACCTGGCCGCCCGTGCCGAGGACAGCCAGGACGTGCTGCGCGAGGGCCCCAGCCTGGACGCGTTCCGCACCCGCACCGCGGTCTGCGGTCTCTCACTCGCGGAGCAGGCCACCCGCTGGCCGATGCTCACCCAGGCACTGGACCGCGAGGGGCGCCCGGTCCTGCTGCATGCCTTCCCGATGCGACCCGACATGGAGGTGCTGGGGGTGGTCAGCGCCTACCAGACCCATGAGCGTGGGCTCTCGCGCAGCCGCGAGGACGCCCAGTTCCTGGCCGATGCGATCGGGGTGGCCGTGCTCGGCGGGATGGACGCCGACGACGACGCCGACCAGCTGTGGGTGACCCGTGACCGGGTCTCCCAGGCGACCGGGATGGTGGTGGCCCAGCTCAAGATCGCACCACCGGACGCGCTGGCCCTTCTTCGCGCCCATGCGTTCGCCCACGGGACCTCGGTGGCCGAGGTCAGTGACGTCATACTTAGCCGAGAGCTCGAGTTCACGACTGACAGACAGGGAGACGACCGATGACACGCCCGAGGACAACCGCAGACGCGTTCGGCGACGCCGCCGCTGCCATGGTCAGTGAGCACGTCGTCGCCGACGTCCTCGCCCAGCTGCTGGCGGACTGCAAGAGCCTGGTCTCCGCCGGAGCCGTGGCGGTGATGGTGGTGGAGCACACCGACGAGCTGTCGCTGCTCAGCTCGTCCTCGCACCGTGCCGCGGAGATCGAGCTGCTGCAGATCCAGAGGTCGCATGGCCCCTGTGTCGAGGCGATCCGGAGCGGCACCCACGTGTCGGCTGCCGGCGCCGACGAGATCATCCGGCGCTGGGACGGCGTCGGGGCGGCCATCGTGCGGTCCGGCTATGAGCGGGTGGACGCCTACCCAATGCGCTGGCAAGGCCGGGTCCTGGGCGGGCTGAACATCTTCCGGCTCTCGCACGAGGACCTGGACGACGAGATCGAGACGCTGTCGCAGGCGTTCGCGGACGTCGCCACCCTGGTCGTCGTGCAGTCCACCGAGATCCCCTCCGACCAGATCGCTGCCCGGGTCCACGAGGCGATCATGGCCCGCGCCCAGATCGAGCAGGCCAAGGGAGTCCTGGCCCACGTGCACGGCATCGAGATGGCCGAGGCCTACGACGAGCTTCGTCGACTGGCCGGCGAGAACGGCCACAGCCTCACCAAAACCGCCCTCGACGTCGTCCGCGAGCAGTACGAGCGGTCCTAGGCAGACCACCCAGAGGTGAGCCTCAGCGGCGCCGGGTCACCGAGGCCAGCGCCGGGCGGGCGTCGAGCACGTAGACGAACGCAGCCACCGTGCCGACGATCGAGAACAGCCCCAGCGGCGAGGGCCACAGGAACGCCACGACGACGGTCAGTCCCAGGATGAGCAGCCAGGCGGGCTTGGTGAGCTTCTCGGCCGCGACGTACGCCGCCGGCGGCCGGGTCATCGCGTCCACGAACGCGAAGATCTTGACGGCCATCAGGGCGTAGAACGCCACCTGCATGACCAACGACTCGAACGCGAAGACCTCCACGTCACGAGGATATCGGGCGAGTGGGTGAGCTCGACAGAGCAACAGGCCCCCGGATCAGATCCGGGGGCCTGTCGGCTCGACTCTGGCGAAGGGAGGGAACGCCAGTGGCCGAGCACCTCGTCACCCGTCGGTGCCGAGTTGTGTGATCAGGCGGTGGCGCTGGTGGCCGTGGCCTGGGCCTTCTTGGCAGCCGACTGCGCCGTGTTGGTGGCGGCCGTCTTGGTGGCTGCCGCCTTCTTGGCGGTGGTCTTGGCCGGGGTCTTCTTGGCGACCGGCTTCTTGGTGGCCGACTTCTTCACCGGGCGGCTGCTGTTCTTCGGCTTGTCCGCGGCGACCTTGGCGCGCTCACGACGCACGACCGAGGACTTCGAGGGGGCCTTGCGCACCGTGGTGACGGCCTTCACGCCGTCCTTGCGGATCAGGGCCACGATCTTCTCGCCGCGGTCCACGAGGTCGGCGTAGGTCTTGGCGAGCTCGGTGACGGTGTCGTCGATCTCGTTCTGGACCTTCTTGGGAAGCGCACGCGCTTCCTTCTGCAGCTCGGCGACGCGGGCCTCGAACTTGGACTGCGCGTCCTTGGCGTCCTTGGCGACCTCGTCGAGACGCTCGTTGACCAGCGCGACGGCCTGGTTCTGCAGGGCCTTCGGCTCGCGCTCGAGCTTGCTGACGCGCTTCTGCACCTCGGCGAACCGCTCGGTGGCGGTCTTCTGGGCCTCGGCGGCGTAGCCGATGGCGAACTCGTAGGCGAGCTCGGTGGCGCCGGCGACGGCGTACAGCGGCTTCACGGTCTCGGTGATGATCTTGGACTGGGTCTTGGCCATGTCAATCTCCTTCTGTGGTTGTCCCGAGCCCGACGATCGTGTCGACCGTCGTGGGCTCGAGTACTTCAATGGGTAGGGCGTTCTCGGCGACCGCCCTGAAGGACTGGTAGACGTCCAGCAGGGACTGCTTCTGCCGCTCGGTGAGCACGGGGTCCCCGAGGATGGCCAGCTCCACGGAGCGGACCTGACCGTCATCGGGGTTCAGGATCCCGGCCTGCACGTAGAGCTGCTCGGCTGAGATCCGTAGGGCCTTGGCCAACTGCTGCAGCACTTCGGCCGATGGCCGGCGCAGACCACGTTCGATCTGGCTCAGGTAGGGGTTGGACACGCCGGTCTGCTCTGCCAGTTGCCTCAGCGAGAGCTCGGCTGCGACGCGCTGCTCGTGGAGGTATTCCCCGAGCGACGAGACGGTCTTCCCGACCTTGATCTTGGCCATGGCCCCATCTTGCTAACTCTTGCAAGCAAAAGCAAACTCCAACCCGGTGTTTGACGTCACAATCGCCTTGTGTCGCGATGAATGACTCATGTTCGGGGTGCTAGCCAGCAGATAGCAGGCGTCTAGTCGGCGAACACGGCCCGAATCTCACCCACTGGTCGACCGCCACCCAGCAGGAGTGACTCCCCCGTATGCCGGACCGCGTCGCCATCCACCCCCGGCTCGGCGTTCACGCCGAACCTCTCGAGCAGCGCCGCCATCAGCACCGGCCGGGCCCGGGCACCCCCGTCGTCGGTCTTCGTGGCGAACGCGCGGCCGTCCGGGAGCGCCACCGCATAGCAGGACTCCGCCCCTGCCTTGCCGATCGCACCGGGGATCGCCCGCAGCAGCCGCGCCTCGTCGCGCGTGGTGCCGGACACGTAGGTCGGGTTGGCACGGATCGCTGCTGCGACCGCGCCCTCGGGCCCGGAACCGGTGGCCAACCGGGAGAACGCCCGCGCCAGCCCGGTCAGCGACGTGGAGAGCAAGGGCGCCCCGCACCCGTCGACCGCGACCCGGGCCGACTCGCCCGTCATCCGCTCGAAGGTCACCGCCAGCGCCTGCTGCAGTGGGTGGTCCGGCTCGAGATAGCTCTCGATCGGCCAGTCGTTGGCCACACAGGTGGCCAGCATCGCGGCGTGCTTGCCCGAGCAGTTCATCAGGATCGGGGCCTTCGCCTCCCCGGCCCGCAGCAGCGCCTCGCGGCGTACGTCGTCGAGCGGCCAGTCCGGCGGGGTCTGCAGCGCGTCCTCGCAGAGGCCGGCGGAGGCGAGGATGCGGCGTACTCCCTCGACGTGGAACTCCTCACCCGAGTGCGACGCGCACGCCAGTGCCAGCAGCTCTGCGTCCAGTGAGAGTCCCGCCTCGAGCATCCCGAGCGCCTGGAGCGGCTTGTTGCACGAGCGCGGGAACATCGGACCCTCGACGTCGCCCGCGGAGGCGCGCACCGACCCGTCCGCGTCCAGCACCACCCACGACCCGTAGTGATGGCCCTCCACGAACCCCGAACGGACGATCTCAGCGACGACGACGGCGGCTTCCATGGCCTCGACGTTATCCACCGTGCGGTCTGGCACGATTGCCCGGTGCCCGCACCGCAGTACTGCCCGACTCCGCGCGAGCTGGACGACCTCGAGCTGCTGCTCTCCGGGGCGCTGGCCCCCCTCACCGCCTTCGGCGACCCCGCGGAACCTGGCGTCACGCTGTCCCTCCCGCCCGAGCTCGCCGACGCAGCCGAGGTCGACCTGGTCGACCCCGAGGGCCTCCCCCTGGCGAGATACGCGCCCGCCTCGCTCACCCCGCTCTCCCACCCCGCCTACGGCCCCTTCCGCCGGCTGCACCTGACGCCTGCGGAGGTCCGCGAGCAGTACGCCGGCGCGCTGACCGTCCCCGTCGCAGCCCCGCTCACCGTCGACGACCTCGAGCTGATCACCCAGAAGGCGGCCGGCCGCGACGTCGTGCTCCTCGCGCTGAACGGCACCGGCACCCCGCAGCACGTCTCCCCGGTCGGCCTGGTCCGTGCCACCCTCGCCGCGGCGACCCTCCTGGGTGGTCGAGCAGCGAGCGAAGCGAGCGGTCAGTTGGGTGGTCGAGCAGCGAGCGAAGCGAGCGGTCAGTTGGGTGGTCGAGCAGCGAGCGAAGCGAGCGGTCAGTCGAGACCCGCCCACGTCGTCGCCGTCCCGCTCCCCTCCCACGGCGACCCCGACCTCGACCACGCGCTCGGGCAGCAGGTGACCGCGAACTACGCAGGTGGCGAGGTGCTCGCGGTGAGCGGCGAGGGCGAGTGGCCCGAGGAGATCGCCGCGATCATCGACCAGGACCAGCCGACCGAGGACGAGCGCGGCTTCGTCGTCTTCTTCACCGGCCTCTCCGGCAGCGGCAAGTCGACCCTGGCCCGCGCCCTGCACGACCTGATCCTCGAGGACGGGCGGCGCACGGTGACCAGCCTCGACGGTGACGTCGTACGACGAAACCTCAGCGCAGGGCCTGACCTTCTCCAGGGCGGACCGTGAGACCAACATCCGGCGCATCGGCTGGGTGGCCGCGGAGATCGCCCGGCACCGCGGGATCGCGCTCTGCTCGCCGATCGCGCCGTTCGACGAGACCCGCAGGCAGGTCCGCCGGATGGTGGAGGACGCCGGTGGCGAGTTCGTGCTCGTCCACGTCGCCACCCCGCTGGAGGAGTGCGAGCGCCGCGACCGCAAGGGCCTCTATGCCAAGGCCCGGGCCGGCGAGATCCCCGAGTTCACCGGCATCTCCAGCCCCTACGAGGAGCCCGAGGACGCCACGGTGCGGATCGACACGACCGGACGAACCATCAAGGGTGCCCTCGAGGACCTGCTCCCAAACCTCCCGTTCCACCGCCATCCGCCGGTTGAGCCCTTCGAGACGGTCGCTGCGCGACCTCCTCAGGAACCACCTGTCGAAACCACGGGCAGGGACGATCGGTGACCGACCTCCTCACCCTCTCGGCGCTCTCGGTCCTGATCGTCAGCTTCGGGGTCGGCATCGTCGTGGGCCTGACCGGCATGGGCGGCGGCGCCCTGATGACGCCGGCGCTGATCTTCCTGGGGGTGAACCCGACCGCCGCGGTCGCCAACGACCTGGTCGCGGCGAGCATCAACAAGTCGGTCGGCGCAAGCGTGCACTGGCGCCGGGGCTCGCCCAACCTGCGGCTGGCCGGGCTGCTGATGGTCGGCTCGGTCCCGTTCGCCTTCGCGGGCGGCTTCATCGTCAAGAGCGTCGGCGAGGAGGGGGCGCAGCAGGAGTTCCTGACCACGATGATCGGCTATGCGCTGCTGTTCACAGCGGCGACCTACACGCTGCGGATGTATCTCCAACTGCGCCATGTCACGGGCGGAAACGTGCTCAGCGAGGACGACCCCGAAGGTGCAGGTGCTGCCCACGATCGCGGTCGGGGCCATCGGCGGCCTGCTCGTCGGGATCACCTCGGTCGGCTCCGGTTCGCTGATCATGGTGTCCCTGCTGCTGATCTACCCGACCCTGTCCGCCGTACGCCTCGTCGGCACCGACCTGGTGCAGGCCGTCCCCCTCGTCCTGGCCGCGGCCATAGGCCACGTGGTCACGGAGGGTGTCGAGTGGGCGGTCCTGATACCTCTCGTCCTGGGCGGAACCCCGGGAACCTTCCTCGGAGCCAAGATGGCGGCCTGGGTCTCGCAGTCGGTGATCCGTCGCGGCATCGTGATCGTGCTCACCCTGACCGGGCTCAAGATGCTCGGGCTGCCGCCGGAATGGGTCGGCATCCTGGGCGCTGGGATGCTGTTGCTTGGTCCACTTTTGTGGGGTTTTGTCCGCCAACGCAGAGGGCTGCCGGCTTTCGACAACAATGCTGCCGCATGGCGTGTCCCGGACTAGACCGCAGCCCCGGTTTCGTCCAGCCCGTGACCACTGTTCCGCCCACTCGTAACTAAGGTAAGTACTCGATGACCCCGCTATGGGGATATCGATTGAAATCGGGGGATTCTCAATGACTACATCCGTGGTGGCAACCACTCGGATGAAGACGCCCACGCGCGGCGGCCTGCGCTACATCCCGCTGGTCGCTTTCGGCACCGACCTGGTGCTGGTCACGTTCAGCGTCTTCGCGGCGATCCTGGGACGCGAGATCCTGAACTTCCCGCTCGACCTGCCGAGCCGCGACGTCAGCAACACCCTCGACGTGATGGGCCCGGTGATGATCCTGGGCTGGGTGGCGTCGATCTTCCTGCTCGGTGGCTACCGCCCGCAGGTCTTCGGTGCCGGCCTCGACGAGTACAAGGTCACCGTCAACGCCTCGCTGCTCACCGCTGCTGCGGTCGGGATCGGCTGCTTCCTGGTCAAGTTCGAGCTCTCCCGCGGCTTCTTCGTGCTCGCCTTCGCCATCGGCATCCCGGTGCTGGTGCTGGGCCGGTTCCTGCTGCGCCGCAGCATCCACCGCGCCCGCTCCATCGGCGCCCTCCAGCACCGCGTGGTGATCGCCGGCGCCGAGGGTCACGTCGACGAGATCGCCGCCGTGCTCGGCCGCGAGAAGTGGCTCGGCTACAAGGTGATCGGCGCGCTCACCCCCGAGCCCGGCGACCGCGAGGCGACCCACTCCGGCATCCCGCTGCTCGGCGCCGCGCGCTCGGTGGCCCAGGTCGCCATCGACGCCGAGGCCGACGTCGTCTTCCTCGCCGGTGGCGCGTTCAACTCCTCGGTCGAGATGCGCCGCCTGGCCTGGGACCTCGAGCACGAGGAGATCGCGGTGGTGATCGCCCCCAGCGTCACCGACGTCTCCAGCGAGCGGATCAGCGTCCGCCCGGTCGGTGGCCTGCCCCTGATCCACCTGGAGAAGCCCCGCTCCCAGGACGCCGTACGCCGGATGAAGCGCACCTTCGACGTCCTCGGCACCCTCGGCCTGCTGATGATGTTCTCGCCGGTCCTCGCGTTCACCGCCTTCCGCGTGTGGAGCCATGACCGCGGTCCGGTGCTGTTCCGCCAGATGCGCGTGGGTCGCGACGGCGCGGCGTTCTACTGCTGGAAGTTCCGCACGATGGTGACCGACGCCGAGGAGCTGCTCGCCGGGCTGCACGCCCAGGAGGGCTACTCCGGTGGGCTGTTCAAGATGGAGAACGACCCCCGCGTCACCCCTCCCGGCAAGTGGATGCGGCGGTTCTCCATCGACGAGCTGCCCCAGCTGTTCAACGTCCTCAGGGGCGACATGAGCCTGGTCGGCCCCCGACCGCCGCTCAAGCACGAGGTCGCGCAGTACAACGACGCGATGGCCCGCCGCCTCCGCGTCCGTCCCGGCATGACCGGCCTCTGGCAGGTCTCCGGCCGCTCCGACCTGGCCTGGTCCGAGGCGATCCGCCTCGACCTCTACTACGTCGACAACTGGTCGATGTTCCAGGACCTCACCATCCTGGCCCGCACCCTCGGCGCCGTCGTCGGCCGCCGCGGCGCCTACTGACCCTGCCCCACTAGGTGGTCGAGCAGCGGCCTGGGCGGTCGAGCACCGAGCCTCTCTAGATGGTCGAGCAGCGAGCGAAGCGAGCGGATAGTCGAGACCCCCGGCGAGCACAACTCACTCGATCGGCGGTGCCCTCGGGGTCGAGGTGACGCGCCGCACCCCGGGTGGCGGGTCGAAGCTGAACTCGTTGGGTCCTTCTCTTCGGATGGTCCAGGGGCCGGAGTGGATGAGTCGGTGGTGGTGTCCGCAGAGGAGCAGCAGGTTGATCAGGGAGGTCTCGCCGTGGTCGATCCAGTGCTGGATGTGGTGGGCGTGGCACATCATCGGGGGTCTGGTGCAGTTCGGGAAGCGGCAGTGCTTGTCGCGGGCGACGAGGGCTTTCCAGATGGCTGCGGCGGCCAGGCGCATCTGCCGGCCGACGTCGAGGACTTCGGAGTGGGTGCCGAGGACGGCGGGGATGATGTCGGCGTCGCAGCAGATCCGTCGCAGGGTGGCCGCGCAGAGGTCTTCGCCGGTCTCGGTGGTGCCGTAGCCGGACTCGCGACGCAGGTCCTCATAGCTCACGGTGACGGTGACCCGGGGGGTGGCGCCGTGGCACTCGGGCAACACCTCGAGGCCCTGCAGTCGGTGGCAGGCCTCGATGAGGGCGTCGAGCATCCGGGTGCCGTGGTCGCGGGGGTCGCGGCCGTCGTGGCCACACCCGGGCAGGTCACAGGTGGCGGGGTCGCAGACCGGGCCGGCAGCGGGCTGGGGCTTGGCCAGGGGGATCAGGGTGGCCTTGAGGGTGGCGGCGTCCTCGATCGAGCAGCGGCCCTTGATCCAGGCACCGCCAGCACCGTCGGGGTTGATGGACAGGTGGCGGGCGAGGTGGGCGGCGCGTTCCTCGCGGTCGAGCTCCCTCTCGGCGCGTCGTTCGTCGCCGTCGGGGTCGACCACGCTGGCCAGTCGCCGGCCGACCTTGCGGAGATCGGTGGCGTCGAGCCGCTTGGCCTCGTCGAGGAGCACCTGCGCGCCACGGGCTCGCACGTCGGCGTCGCTGGGCAGGGCGTCGACCGCGCGTTCGATGACCTGGGCCTTCGCGGTGGAGAGCCAGCCGTCCACGAGTGCCTCACCGACCGGGGCCAGCAGTGGCCGGTCCACCGCTGCCGCCAACCGGACGGTCGCGGGACCGACACCTTTGTGGCCGCCTGCGACAGCGGTGACGAAGTCCTGGGTGGAGGCCCACCCCAGTGGCTTGACCGCGCCGGTGGCCTCGAGCTCGCGGACCACCCCGAGCTCGAGCCCGTCGAGGGTGGACTTCAGCGCCTCGATCGCAGCAACCGCGTCCATCAGCTCACCGGCGTCACGGGCCGCCCAGAGGGTGTCGTTCAGTGCCCGGACCTGCGCGCCGACCTCCGCAAGAACAGCCGCGACACCCTCGGCACCAGGGGTGCTGGAGGAGTCGTTCGGCTGGGTGGTCATGAGTGAATTCAAGCACCGACCACTGACACTTTCGGTCCAGAATCCGCTGCTGTGGAAAGGAATTCTCAACTCTTCTTGCGCTCCGATGGATGCCCCGACGACCATGAGGAATGCCCCGTCGGCTCCGCACGAGAGTGGCCCGCGGCGTACTCATCCCGCTAGCGATCCTGGGAGCACTGATCGGCATCCTCTGGGCCATCCAGCGCCAGCTCATCTACTACCCCGACGCCACGGCACCCCCACCGGCCGACGAGGTCATCCCGGGCGCGCGCGACATCACGCTGCACACGAGCGACGACCTCGAGCTGTCGGCGTGGTTCGTCCCAGCGAGGGCCGGCGAGGTCAGGGAGGACAGCCAGATCGCCGTACTCCTCGCACCAGGCAACGGTGGCAACCGGGCAGACCGCGCCGAGCTCGCGATCAGGTTGAGCGAACGCGGGCTCGCCACGCTCCTGCTGGACTACCGCGGCTACGGCGGCAACCCCGGCAGCCCGAGCGAGGAGGGCCTCGCTGCCGACGCAGACGCCGCGGCACGGGCCCTGGACGGAGCTCGGCTATCCACCAGAGAGCACGATCTACTTCGGGGAGTCCCTGGGCACCGGTGTGGTCGCCGCACTCCAGGCAGAGCGCCCACCCGCCGGCGTGGTGCTGCGGTCCCCGTTCACCACGCTGGCCGACGTGGGGTCCCACCACTACCCGTGGTTGCCGGTGCGCACGCTGCTGAGTGACCGCTACCCGGTCGTCGAGCACCTCGCCTCGAGCGACGTACCGGTCACGGTGATCTATGGCGACCGCGACTCCGTGGTCCCGACCCGGCTGAGCGCCCAGGTGGCAGACCAGGTGCCGAAGCTCGCCGAGCGGCTGGTCCTCCCGGGCGCCGACCACAACGACGCGGTGATGTTCGGGGACCAGGTGGCCGACGCCGTGGCCAGGCTCGCCGACCAGGCGAACTGACGCCGGAGAAGTCCGCCACCGACCCAAGCGATGAGTCCCGCCGCCCGCACTAGTCTGTGTTGGAGCAAGGTGTGACGGCGCGGTCCCGCGCCGAACCCTCGATTCCGGCGCTCACGCCGCCGGCTGACGCGGGGGCAAAGGAGGCTCGAGCCTTCGGGACGAGTCAGGTTGATGCCCTTTTCCGGCGGGGTTGCGGTGAGCGTGGGTCGCGGCAGCACCGCGTGGAGAGGAAGACATCATGACCACGCACAAGTCGTTCAAGCGCTACGTCCGTGCGCGGATGGAGAAGACCGGCGAGAGCTATACGGCGGCCCGGGCCGTGCTCCTCGCGGCCCAGCCCACCGCAGCTGATCCCAACCCGCTCCTGGTCACGTCGGACGAGGAGATCCGCCGGCGTTCGGGCCGCGGGTGGGAGGAGTGGTTCGACCTCCTCGACGAGTGGGGTGCCATGGACCGGTCCCACCGCGACATCGCGCGCTGGGTCGCCGAGCAGCTGGACGTCGTACCGCTGAAGTGGGAGGCCCAGGCGGTCACGATGAGCTATGAGCGCATCCGCAAGGGCCGCGTGGTGGGCGAGCACGTGGACGGTTTCACGGTCACGGCGTCGAAGACCGTCGCCGTGTCCGTCGAGCAGCTCTATGCCGCCTTCGTCGACGAGTCCGCTCGTAGGTCCTGGCTGCCTGACGGCGAGCTTCGTCAGCGGACCGCGACCGCGCCGAAGTCCGCCCGGTTCGACTGGGGTGAGGGCCAGACCCGGATCGCGATCACGTTCGACGCCAAGAGCGAGTCGAAGAGCACGGCCTTCCTCCAGCACACCCGGTTGGCCGACGCCGACGAGGCGCAACGTCTGAAGACCTTCTGGCGCGAACGGCTGGCAGTGCTCAAGTCGGTGCTGGAGGGGCGTGAGCACGATGTATGACGTCAGCCTGCTCGCGCTGCTGGCCGCGACCATCACGGCGTTCGTCCTGGGCGGCGGGTACTACGGCCTGCTCGGTCAGCAGGTGGCCCAGCTCAGCAGCGCGGCCGCAGCGAGCGGGTCGATGCCACCCTGGAAGGTCGTGGTCGAGCTCCTGCGCTGCCTGGTGCTCGCCGGTGCGGTGGCATTCCTGGTCGGTCAGGCGGACCTCGATCAGTGGACCGAGGGTCTGACTCTGGGAGTCGTCCTGTGGATCGGGTTCCCGCTGGTCCTCTGGACGGGCGCGATCATCCACGAGAACACTCCGCCGAAGCTCGCTGCGATCCACGCCGGTGACTGGCTGCTCAAGCTGCTGGCGATCGGCGTGATCCTCAGCGCGTGGCCGGGCTGGTTCGGCTGAGCCGTCTCGAACACGCGTGCATCAGAGCATCAACTCCCTGCGATAGTGCTCGGGTGACTCAACGTCTGGTGGTCATTGGCGGCGGTGGCTTCGGCCGTGAGGTTCTCGAGCTGATCGGGGACATCAACGACGCCAGCAGCGCGCCCGCGCTCGAGGTCGTCGGGGTGCTCGATGACGGCTCCCCCGACGCGAGCCTCCTGCAACAGCTCGGTGTGAGACATCTCGGCACCACAGACGCGCTTCGCGCCATGGACCCCGACGTGCGTTATGTCATCGGCATCGGCGCCACCGGTCCGCGATCCAGTATCGACCATGCCTGCCAAGCGTGGCAGCGGGAGGCCGCCACCCTGATTCATCCCACCGCAGTGGTCGGGCACCGATCAGTAGTGGTCGGGGCCGGGTGTGTCGTGTGCGCCAATGCGACCATCACCACGAACATCACTCTCGGACGACACGTCCACGTGAACCCCAACGTCTCGATAGGACACGACTCGACGATCGGCGACTACGTGAACCTGACGCCGCAGGTGGCCGTGGCGGGCAACGTCACCATCGGCGCAAGAGCATTCATCGGGACAGGGGCTCGGCTCTTGCCGGGCGTGTCCGTCGGCGAGGACGCTCTTGTAGGCGGCGGAGCCGTCGTTGTGCGGGATGTGCCCCCGGGCCAGACCGTGGCTGGAGTCCCGGCCAGACCGCTTGGGACGTGACTCCGCCTGACGCGACGTCTCGGTCTGGGTCTCCGTGACCCCGCATCGATCACATGTCGATACGATGACGGCTGCCGTCTCAGATGAGAGGTTCACCCAACCGATGACGCAGACCCACGCCGACTACCGGCTCAGCCAGCTTGACCAGCTCGAGGCCGAGTCCATCCACATCTTCCGCGAGGTCGCGGCCGAGTTCGAGAAGCCCGTCCTGATGTTCTCGGGCGGCAAGGACTCCATCGTCATGCTGCGGCTGGCGGAGAAGGCGTTCTACCCCGCGAAGATCCCGTTCCCGGTGCTGCAGGTCGACACCGGCTATGACTTCCCCGAGGTGCTGGAGACCCGCGACAACTGGGTCAACCGGCTGGGTGTGACGCCTGATCGTGGCCAGCGTCGAGGAGGCGCTCGCCAACGGCATCGTCGTCGATGACGGCAAGACCAGCCGCAACCGGCACCAGATCGGCACCCTTCTGCACGCGATCGAGGAGAACGGCTTCACCGCAGCCTTCGGCGGTGGCCGCCGCGACGAGGAGAAGGCACGCGCCAAGGAGCGGGTCTACTCCCACAGGGACGACTTCGGCCAGTGGGACCCGAAGATGCAGCGCCCCGAGCTGTGGAGCCTCTACAACGGGCGCATCCACGGTGGCGAGCACATGCGGATCTTCCCGCTGTCCAACTGGACCGAGCTCGACATCTGGCACTACCTCGCGCAGGAGGAGATCGAGATCCCGTCGATCTACTTCTCCCACCAGCGCCGCGTCTTCAAGCGCG
Source organism: uncultured Actinomycetota bacterium (assembly GCA_963781335.1). Taxonomy (GTDB): domain Bacteria; phylum Actinomycetota; class Actinomycetes; order Propionibacteriales; family Nocardioidaceae; genus Marmoricola. The sequence goes on from CAWAFS010000015.1 coordinate 209,908, forward strand.
ACGGCATGTGGCTGACCGAGAGCGACTTCAACCCGACCAAGGCCGGTGAGACCGCCGAGGAGAAGACGGTCCGGTTCCGCACCGTCGGCGACCTGACCCTCACCGGCTGCGTCGAGTCCGAGGCCGACACCATGGACAAGATCATCGAGGAGGTGGCGATCGCGCGGGTCACCGAGCGTGGCGCCACCCGTGGTGACGACCGGTTCTCCGAGGCAGCCATGGAAGACCGCAAGAAGGAAGGCTACTTCTGATGAGCCACCCCTCCGCCACCGAAGT
>CAWAFS010000016.1:0-22310 GCA_963781335.1 uncultured Actinomycetota bacterium
TCAACAAGGAGATCAAGCGCCGCAGCCACGTCGTGGGCATCTTCCCCAACGCCGCCGCCGTCATCCGGCTCGTCGGAGCAGTCCTGATCGACATGCACGACGAATGGATCGCCGGCGACCGCCGCTACCTCTCAGAAGAGTCCATGGCGCTGCTCAACACCACCATGGATACTAGAGATCACGCCGCCATCAACAGCGGCGAGTAGGGCACCGAGGACCACCTCAAACCCCACCACTCCACGGGACTCTCCTGGGGAGCGCGAAGCCGTTGTCACCATCTCCTCGACCCAACCGTCGGGCGGTCCGTGCAATCGGCATTTTGCTCGCGGAGGCCCCAAGGGCAACCCTCGAACTCGCAGCCACGTCCACCGTCGCTCCCTTGCTGGCCGCCGACCGCAGAGGTGACGGTCATCCGGTGCTGGTGGTGCCGGGTCTCCTGCAACGCGACTCGAGCACGGTCGCCCTGCGCGCCTATCTGCGATGGCTGAACTACTCGGTCTCGGGATGGAAGCTGGGAACGAACCTCGGTTCCACCGAGTCAGTGATCGATGGGTTGCGCAAACGCGTCGCATCCATGGCCGAGAGCTCCGGCGAAAAGGTCACCATCATCGGGTGGAGTCTGGGAGGCATGTATGTCCACGAGTTGGCTCGTCGGGCACCGGGAAGCGTGCGCCAGATCGTGACTCTGGGCAGTCCCGTACGGATAGGTGGCCGGCGCGGCCGTACGGCATCTGCCGCGTTCGATCGCATGGCTGGGCTGCACCTGTCCGCACCACTGCTGGTACGGCCGTGGCGGGAAGCCGGTTCCCTGCGCGTGCCCGCGACCTCGGTCTACTCACGCAGCGATGGGATCGTGCCATGGCAGACCTGCCGCCTCAGCCCAGGAAAGCATCGCCAGAACATCGAAGTATTCGGTAGCCATCTCGGTCTCGGGCACAAACCGGCTGTGCTGCATCTGCTGGCCGATCGGCTCGCCCACCCCGAGCACGCATGGAAACCATTCGCTCCCGGTCGGCTGCTCGGTTGCGCCTACCCATAGTTGGGGCCGCAATAGCTCCACGGTGCCCTGGACCTGGCCGGCCGTATGACCTCAGCCCCGAGTCACTGGTGTGTCTATCCGCCGCTGGCGCGTGTGTCGGTGACCGGATCTGCCTGATGAGCGGACGTGCGTCGTTCCACCCACTAGGGCACGCACTGCGCCGCCTCACGCGGAGCCTGTTGCCTCCTAACCTCGTCACCCGGTCGGCGCTTCCCCCAGTTTGGGCAGATGGATCTGTGCCAGGAGGTCGACAATGGTCTTGGTCCACGAATCACCTCAGCCGCTATTCGTGGTGATCTCGTTGGTAGACGGCCAGACCAATCACCGCGCCCGGATCGTTGGTCGGCACCTGGTCGAAGCGACCGCGCACGAGGGTCAAGCTGATCGTCAAGGTCTTCGCCGTCAAGTCGACACCGTTGCCCGTCAGATCCTGAATGGGCCAGCCCAAGTATTCGGGGAGTTGGTCTAGCGAGCATTTGATGCCCCCTGCCGATGTGCCGTTGACGACAAGCTTGGTGTCCAACTCGCCCCTCGGCCCGCTGCACGCCGGCAGGATGGTGAACCTGCCCGATGGCTTCTGGACGGTCAGGGTGATGTAGGTCTGACCAGCCTTGCCGAGCTGAGAGGAGACAAGGTGGTAGCGGCCGACCTGAGCGGGAAAGGTCGGCGGGTCGTATACAGGGGCTACCCCGCTGGTGGGTGTGTTGCCAGGTCGAGGGCTGTTGGCCGGCCGCACGTTCTCGGTGCCGGGGTCGAGGACGAGAGCCGGGATACCCACGGCGAGTGCCACCGCCACCACGGTGCCAACCACGGCCGCGAGCCGACGACGACGCAGACGCAGCTCCCCGCGTGCAACCAGGACGTCCACGTTCACGTGAGGGGTGTCGACATCATTCGCGCACTCGTCCAACAGGTCATGAATCGTTCGGTTCACTGGGTCACCGCCCGGTCGTCGTGAGGAAGGAGGACCAAGTCAGGGCCGAGCCGTTCCCGCAGCCGTCGGAGACCAGTCGAGACCTGGCTCTTGACCGTCCCCACCGAGCACCCCAAGAGATCTGCCGTGTCTTGTTCTGAGAGGTCCTCATAAAAGCGCAGCACGATGGCCGCGCGCTGTCTGGCCGGCAGGCACTGCAACTGGGCCATGAGCACAGCGTGAATCGCCAGCGCCTCGACCTTGTCAGGTGCCTCGACCTCAGGGACCACATCGACCGGTCGCTCGTGGAACGAGCGACGCCGCCGCCAGGAGATCGCCGTGGTCACGACCGTTCTCCGGGCGTAGGCCTCCGCCTTTGCGACGTCCAAGATCCGGGGCCATGCAACATAGGTCTTCACCAGCGACTCCTGCAGCAGGTCTTGAGCCAGTTGGTGGTCGCCGACCACGAGATACGCAGTGCGGAACAGGGAGGCAGAACGAGCGGTCACGAATTCCGTGAACGCCTTGACATCCCTCTGGTGTCGCCCTGCCATGACGCCCCCTGCCTGCTGGGTAGTAGGTCGCTCACGCACCAATCCTCTACCTACTAGACGCTCTGAGTGACCCCGAAGGTTGGGGTGCAGAGATGGAGAAGCAGGATTCGGTCACGCTCAACTGCCGGGCGTGTCAGCCGTCCCCTCCTACATCGTGCCGACACGTCCTACGTAGAGCCGGCACGCGGGCACGCGTACAGCGCACCCAAACGCCCGCTCAACGTCTTCCTATACCGCGATCAGTGCGCTCGCGACCTACGTCTTATCGCCGCCTGTGCAGTGCTTTCGAACACCACTCAGGCGGAGTTGGGAATGCTCGTCGTTCCAAAGTGCCGCCCTTCGGTGTGATCGATCTTGATGCAGCCCGAGTCGCCCTTGCCGTAGTCGACTCGGACTCGCAAGCCCTCGAGCGGTACCTCGGGGTCTGGGCGTAGGACAAGGTCCGCGCTCTGATGAGCGGGCAGTACGAACGGCACGAGAGAGCCGTCAATCGGCACGTTGGTCTGCTCCCATCGGAAGATTTGCATCTCAAGAGTGGACACATGGTCGACCGAAAGCAGGTTGACGTCTCGCACCGTTCCCGGCCTAGCTCCCTCGTTCGCGAGGTTCACTACGATGCGCCGCTCTGTATCTACGACGGCTGTCACGATCGGTTTGAACCTGGGACGACGTAATACAGCCCAGATCGTGACAATCACCCCAACGACCGTAACGGGCAAACCTAGGACCGCCGCCCAGTCAGCCGCTGAGTCAGGTGCCTTTAGGAGTAGAGCGACTACCTGCATCTCAGCGCGTACCTTCGGCCCCTGCCACGCGCGAGCCGCGACTTCGGTGGGATCTCGAACTTGCGGCACACGCAGCCAGAACCACAATCAGATCCCCAGTCTCCACACGGGCCATCAGCGCAGATGCCGTCCGGAGGCACGGTCGTGACTCGCTCGATGTGCGGACGGGGCCTAGTGAAATCTCCCTCTGCACGTAGTCGGCCAACCTGGCCGCCTTCGGAAATGAACAACTGGAGGCTCTGCTTGTCGTCATTGCTCGTCTCGGGCAGGTAGAGCACCGCGCCCGATCCATCGTTGATCGCTAAGGAAAAGGAGTCCGGAAGATCATCGCCATACTCGGCGACGTCGAGCCGGTTGTTTGCGGCAGCCTCGCTCTCGACAAGGGCGAACCCTTCGCGGAGCAGCTCTTGCTCAAAGGGACTGATATCGGCTTCATAGCTAAAGCGCCCCCGAGCCAGCGTCAGCCGAGAGACGTCCACGCGCTGAAGACCCACGGCGCCCTGACTCGACAGAGACGCGAAAGGAGGCATCTCGTCGATCTGGCTAGTCAGCCAGTTCATTTGCTCACAATAGCCAGCGAAGGCCTTTGTGGCCATGCGTCGTGATGATCAGAGGCTTGCGCTCTCCGGGCAAAGGGCCAGCAGCGATTGGCGGGCCGATCTGGTGCCCACATCAGAGTGTTGCTTCGCGACCGGCGTTGATCCGCAAGCCGCCAGCGAAGCCAGTTCGGAGGCACGTGATGGCTCAAGTGCCAAACGGTCAGTTGAGATCTCGCGACCCCTTGAGGCCTGGTTCGGGCTGAGCTGATGTCCTACGATGAAGGATCCTTCTGCGCGGTTGCGCTCCCCTTGGGTGTCATGGGCATCACGTGTAGACCGCAGGCATCGGTGAAGTGGGTTTCCGTGCTCGTTGTGACCGCGCTCCTGCTGGGCGCAGATAGCCTGCTCGTCGGGGCCGCGGTGGCGCCGACCATGCGGGCCCGGTCGCACCGACTGCTGTTGGCCACCCTCTGCGGGCTGGCGGACGCCGCAGCGCTGGCAGTGGGCCTCTCGCTGGCTGCTCTGCGACCGCCTCCCGCCTCGATGTTGGTGACCACGGCGCCCGCCGTGGTGCTGGCTGGCTACGGCCTCTACCTGATGACGGTCTCTGCGATCCTTCCGGCGTCACCCAGAGCCCTGCTAGTGGTGCTTCCGCTGGCTCTGTCACTGGACAACCTGCTGTATCCAGCACGGGACGGCGCTCTGGCAGGCGGGTCGATGCTGGCCACTGGAATCCAGATCCTGTCGCTCGGGGCGAGCAGTGGCGCAGTGATGCTGCTCGGGCTCGAGGTCGGCCACCGGGTCGAGGTCAAGATCTCGGCGCGGCGGCAACGGCGATGGGTGGGCCTTGGCCTCGTAGCGACAGCTCTCCTCGCGGTGGTCGCATGACGGCGCTGACAGACGCGTATGCCGCGCGCGGCGCGCCGCGCGACGCTGGGCCTGGGTCGGGGTGGTGGATGTACCACGGCGACGCCGGTCATACGGGTGAGGCGACGTCGAGCCCGATCTCGGCGTCGAATGTCGGCGCGCTGGACCTTCTCCACTCGCTGCCGGTCCCAGGGGCAATCCTGTCCGCGCCGGCGGTCGTGGACGGCCACGTGTATGTCGGTCTTGCGAACACCGTGGACGTGGCGCACCAGAACGGCGGGCAGTTGCTAAAGGTCGACCTCGAGAGCGGGGAGATCGTCGCCCGATATCGATGGTCTATCCCCGTCGGCGAGCGCGACAGTCACGGCTTCTGCGGCATGGCCGTCACACCGGCCGTGGTGGATGGCTTCGTCTACTTCAGCGCGTTCAACGGGAAGTTGTATTGCCTGTCGCAGAAGGAGCTGTCGGAGGTCTGGGTCGTCGATCTGCGGTACTCGGACCTGGCTCACCGCCAGCCGGTGACCAACGACTTCGAGACCACCCCCAAAGCCGCGGGGTGGTCCTCACCGGTCGTCGCCGGGGGAAGACTCTATGTCGGCATGGGGGAGGGGGAGAACCCACAGCTCTACGGGTTCGTCTACTGCCTGGACGCAGCGACCGGTGAGGTGATCTGGATCTTCTGCACCTGCGAGTTCGAGCCGGGGCGGCCCAACCGACCCAACGAGCTGCCCTCCGACACGGTCGACACCCTGCCGGACGGCTTCACGACGTACGACGCGCCGGTTGCTGTGAAGGGCGCCTCCGTCTGGTCCTCGATCGCCTTCGATGCCGACCTCGACCAGCTCTACTGCGCGACCGGTAACCCGAATCCAGACTCACCGCTTCCGTCCGCGGGCTACACCAACAGCGTGCTCGTGCTGGAGGCGTCCACAGGCACGTTCAGGGCCCGCGTCCAGATCCCGGCATCGACCAGCTATCGACCCTCCGACATCGACGTCGACATCGGCGGGTCGCCCACGCTGTTCGAGGTCGACGGTCGCAAGCTCGTGGGCATCGGCTGCAAGAACGGCTGCTTCCTGGTGTTCGACGCGATGACCTACGAGATCCGGGGCACTCGCCAGCTGCTGCCGCTGCACCGCAACGGCGAGCAGATCGCCACGGTCGACCCGCACGGTGTCGATGACCCGACGCAGCCCTACCCGTCGATCAGCAACGAGGACTCGAACAAGACGCAGGGGGAAAACTACTCGGGGACCTACAGCACAGCGGCCGTGTGCTCGTCGCACGGCAAGCTGTTCATCGGCCTGGGCGGCAACAACTACCACTACCTGAGCCCGGGCATCGACACCGTGACGACGCCGTTCCTCCGGGCCCTCGACCGCGTGTCCCTGCAGGACGCCTGGCCGCTGGACGACGGCGACCCGCAGCGCTACGCCGCTGCGGAGCAGGCCGACCACCCGCTCTACCGCACCGGTGGGGAGAGCGGACTCAGCATTCCCGCGGTGGTCAACGACGTCGTCTTCATGGCGACGAGCCTGGTAGCCCTCTATGCGTTCGCCGTGACAGACGGCGCGTTGCTCTGGTCGGACACGGCGAGCTTCGGACCGCAGACCGGCGGCATGAGCGGCGGGTACGGCTACTGCCTTGGCCCGGCGGTCGATGGCGAGTACGTCGTGGCCGGCGCCCTGGTCGCGAACGACACCGGCGGCGTACTCAACATCTACCGACTCGCCCGATGAGGGAATGCCCGCAGTGAACTCCCCAGTGCCGTCCTTCGCCAAGGACATCGCCCCGATGTTCGCGCCGTACCGCCTGAACATGATGTGGCGCTTCGACCTCGCGGACTACGGAGCGGTCAAGGCGAACGCACCGACCATCCGCGACCAGATCGCAGCGGGACAGATGCCGCCACCGCCGCTGCCCCCTCTCTCCGTCAAGCAGATCGGCATTTTCCAGGCCTGGGTCGAAGGGTCCTGTCCTGCGTGAGATTAGACCCAGCGTGTGCACGGTAAGCGAGGAGGGATGAAGTGCTCTATCTCGAGCGACAGCACCTCGAGACCGTCGATGACCTGCGGGTGGCGCTCGCCAACGCGATCAAGCTCGAGTTCGCCACGATCCCGCCATATCTGACCGCGCTGTTCTCGATCAAGCCGGGCCACAACGCGGCCGCCGCCACCATCATCCGCAGCGTGGTGATCGAGGAGATGCTGCATCTGTCGCTGGCCTGCAACCTGCTCAACGCGGTGGGCGGGTGCCCTGACCTCGTCGACGCGGCGCCGGCGTACCCGACCGAGCTGCCGATGGGCATTGGTGACCAGCCGGGCCACACCTTCGTCGTGCCACTGAAGCGCCTGTCCCCGGAGGTGATCGACCTCTTCATGACCATCGAGGAGCCGGAGCACCCCCTCGTGTTCAAGCGACGGGCTCTCGCCGCCGAGACGGACAGGACCTACCGAACGATCGGCGAGTTCTACACCGCCGTCGGCGCGCTGATCCGACATCTCGGGGAAGGCATCTTCACCGGCCGCCGGGATCGGCAGGTGACCGGCTGGATCGGCACCGACCCACTCGCGTCCGTGCACGACCTCCCCTCCGCGCAGTTGGCGATCACGCTGATCATCGACCAGGGCGAAGGCACGGCGACCAGCCCGGCGGCCGACCCGGAGGAGCTGGCCCACTTCTATCGGTTCGAGCAGATCCATCGGCGTCAGACCCTGAGCCAGGACCCCGCGGCCCCGCACGGGTATTCGTGGGGACCCCCGCCTATCGTCCTCGATGACGACGGGGTCTGGCCCATGACCGACAACCCGCCCCTGGTTCCGCTGCCCGCTGGGTCCGAGGTCGAGCGAGCCTCCAGCCAGTTCGACGGCACCTTCACCGCGCTGGTCGATGCGCTGCAGCGGACCTTCAACGGTCATCCGGCCGCGCTTGGCTCCGCGATGGCCCAGATGCACGCCCTCCGGATCGAGGCACAACGCCTGATGCCGCTCGCTGTCCCTGGCGTCGACGGCACCGCGGGACCTCGGTTCGCCTACACCGCCCCGGGGAGCGTTGGCAGCAATGGCTGAGAGCCCTCGCTCCTTGGCGAGCCGGCACGGCTACCTCCTCATAGGCCTGGTGCTGGTCATTGTCTTCATGGTCATGTTCGTCGTCGCAGAGCAACTGCGAGTTCCGCTGATGACTGACCCCCGGGCCTACCTGGAACGAGCGACGTGGCCGGTCGCGGCAGTCGGCGTCGCGCTGCTGGTGGCAGACGTCGTACTCCCGGTCCCCTCCAGCGGAGTGATGATTGCCCAAGGTGCAGCGTTCGGCTTCCTGTACGGCTCGCTGCTGTCCCTCGTCGGCGGAACGGGAGCAACGCTCGCCGCCTACTACCTGGGACGGCGGAGCCGGAGACTGGTGAACCGGCTCGTGCCCGTCGAGCAACAGCTGCGCGGAGCCAAACTCTTGGAGCGGCACGGGATGTGGGCGATCGTGCTCACCCGACCGGTGCCGATGCTCGCCGAGACTGTAGCGATCCTGGCTGGCATCAGCACCACCATGCGGTGGTGGAAGGTCGCTGCCGCTGGGGCGCTTGGCAACCTGGTTCCCGCGGTTGCCTACGCTGCAGTGGGCGCCTACGCAGCGACGTTCGTCAACGCGCTCGCCGTCTTCGCGGGGGTACTGGCGGTGGCCCTGCTCACCTGGTTGCTGCAGCAGTTCTCGGGACGCCGCCGCGCGGCCGGACGTGCCCGCGCGACGAAGGCTAGTTCGACCGCATCGCCCGGCTGAGCTTCGCCAGGTCGCGCTTTGGAGCCGCGGGCGTGCCCGCCTCGACCGACTCCGCGTCGGCCTCCAGTTGCAGCGGCGCATCAAGAAAGTTCCACAACAGCGTGCGCTCGCCTACCGTCATGTCGCGGGTCACCGGCATAAAACTGAACGCCTCGAAGTTGCTGGGGTCGGTCAGCTTCTTGATCAAGGGGGCGTATGCCTGCACCTGCGCCGGATCGTCGAGCCGCAGCCAGTTGTCCATGCAAGGCGCCATCGCGTTCCAGTTCGCCAGCACGCCTGTGTAGACGTTGTCCCAGGTCGCCGGGAGGCTACCGATCGCCGCATCCGCCGGAAGCGTACGGACATACATGTACGGCGTCACCTGCGTGTCGAGCTGCGCTGGCGTCACTGGATCGGTTCCGGCGGCGAAGACAAAGGGTCTGACCCCGCCTCCCGCGACCGGCGCGATCTGGAAGCTCGCGACGCCGTTCGCGTCGGTGGCGACGGACGGCTCGACCTTGACCAGAGTCTTGCCGCTCGCGTCGTACATCGTGACATAGACCCCCGCCTGGCTCGGGACGCCGCGGACATAGAGCTGGACCGCGGTAGTGAACCCCGGATCGTTCTCGTCGAGGTAGTGGTTGTGGTCGGTCGGCACCGGCCAGAGCTCCGCCTCGGCGAGATAGACGGTGCCGTCGCGACCCCGCACTTGGAGGTCGTTGTCCAAAGCCACAGCGACGTTGGCGGGGTCGAGCTGGAGGGTAACGATCCCCGCCCCCGTTGCGTAGGCGGTGCGGTCGTACTGGTGGTATCCGAGCGAGCCCAGGGTCGCGACGACCTGCTTGTCGCTGCCCACGGCCACAACGTTGAGGGTGCCGAGGTTCTGCTTGGTCAGGATCTCATCGACCTCCGCGATGCTGTTCGCCAAGTCGATGGTCAGCGCCTGGCCGTCGAGACGGGCATGTGCCGTCGCGACCACCTCGCTGACCTGCGCCGCGAGCAACGGACGGTCACCGGGTTCCTGAGCCGGCTCCCCCCGACGCCACAGCCCGAGTACGCCGACCACCAGGCTGCGCGCCGGGTTGGGCTGGAAGCCACCGGTTTTCAGCTGCTCGACCTGCTTCTGGGCGGCTGCGGCCGACTTCGGTGAGCCGTTGCGGAGTGTCGGGTCGTCGTAGTACACGGTGCGGTAGCTGTTCCACCGCACGGTGAGTCCCAGCACGTCGTCGTCATCCAGTGCGTCCGCGAGTGCCTGCAGGGCGGGTGAGCCGTGCGGATCGAGGGCGAGCCCATCTGCCTTGGCAAACGAGGTCTGCCAGACGACCGAGGCCACCCCGGCGATCATCTGGTTGAACGAGTTGCGGCTGAAGTTGATGTAGCGCGCGATCATCCGCGTGCTGCGGGTGGCGTCGATCCGGCAACCGCCCGGGATCCCGAACGTCATCGCATCAAAGAACAGCTGCGAGGTATCGGCGCCGTACGGTTCGCAGTCGACGAGCATGCCGGTGAAGTCGATCGGCGTACCGACGAACGGGTCGCTGGTGTCCACCCCGCCGCCGGTGTCCACGCCGGTCACCTCGGTGTCGAAGAAGGTCGAGCGGTGGGTGCCGTGCGGGTTCCAATTGCCCCGGCGGCCGACCGCGTCGATCGCCTGCCGACGGAACGCGGCCACCTGCTGCTGGCTGGAGGCCGCAGTCGGCAGCTTGGACTCGGCCCTGGTCTCGTCGTAGAGCTGCGGGTAGTTGTTGGTCACGATCGGGTCCCAGGCGATCTGGCCGCGGAACAGGATGCGCGGGGTTTCGAGGACGCTCATGCTGCGGCTCCCGGCGTATGTGGGGGCGTATGGGGGACGTAGACGAAAGCGGGACCCGACACGGAGGTCCCGTCGGCAAGCGGCGTGCGTAGCGCGACCTGGGTCGCCATTCTCAGGTCGAACATAGCGCGCACCGCGATACCGAGCTGGTCGGGTCGCCCGGTCACCGCGCCCTGAAGCGCGTCGACCATCTGGCTGTACGCGGCGTTGCACGCAGCCTGCGCGGCCTGTGCCGCGGGCGGGTCACCGGAGAAGTCGTGCGTCTGTGGATCCGCGATCGCCGGGAACACATTGCCCCAGTCCACGCCCAATGGGTCCGGGCCCCATTGGTAGCCGGGGTCCTCCGCAATCTTGGTGAGCACCTTGTCGTAGAAGATCTCGCCGAAGCGGAAGTAGTGCGCGACCTCGTCAGCGAAGTCGAGCGGGTCATCGCCGGTTCCCTCGCCCTCGGACACGATGATCGAGATCGCCCGGTGGGCGTCCGCATAGGTGTTCACCGCGAACAGTTGGCCCGTGAAGAACTGGCCGTCGCCCAGCTGGTTACGACCCGCCCTCCAGTCAGTCGGGTCGAGAGTGGCGAGGAACGCGTCAAGCGCGTCGTAGAACTGCCCGATGGTGACCGCCGTTGGTACCGCCTCAGCCAGCTCGCGCTCAACGACCGGGAAGTTCGGCTTGGTCTCGGGCTGCTCGATGTTCATGCCCTGCTGCATCGCCGCCTGTGAGAACGGCAGCAGGCTGACCACCAGCGGCGTGCCGTCCGGGCCGATGTGTCCCGGCAAATGCCCCGGATAGGTCGGCGGGGTCAGCACCGGGTTGCCGCCGATCGCGTTGAGAATGTTCGAGGCCAGGCACATGTGCACCATCTCCTGCATCAGCACCGATTTGATCAGCTGAGCCGACGCGACATTCTCGCCCGGAGGGATGGAGAACATCGAGTAGAGATAGGGCGGCAGTGTTCCGAACTCAACGCCTATTGCGATCTGGAGCTGATCCTGCGCCTCCTCGATGCTGGTAGGAGCCACCAGTTGCATCCCAGTCATCACGCCGGCCATCGCGCCATCTCCTCAGTTCCTGTAGTGCAGCACAGCACAGCCTCAGGTGACCCGCAAGGGACGCTCCACGCACCTCGCACCCGTCGTGTCCGGCCCGGTTGTCGACCGGGCGCTCGACCACGAGACAGTGGCGGCCACTCCCGGTCGTCGTGCTCGACCTCGCCTAACGTGCGCGCGCCGAAAGGGGCATCCCAGCGGCCGGGTCGGTTTGCGCGATCCCGGCTTCCGGGGGTGCAGTCCGGTCAGCGTGAAGTAAGGGCACAATCAAGTCGCAGGCGGCCTCTCTCTGACGCGGCAGTTGCCTATGATCCTGCGCTCGAGCAGCCAACTAACGACTCGCTGCCGCGTTCCAAAAGATTCAGTCAACGTGTGTCTTACCGCGAAAGGCGCGCCCGCCCGAGGCCGCGACGCGCGTGGATGAACCAGGGCTTGGGGTGCGCACCCGTAGTTAGTGTGTGCAGATGAATCCGCAGGGGCAACAGACGCCCTGGCGCCGCTGGGCCGTTCAACTGCCCTCGCTGGTTCTGTTTCTAGTGAGTGGGGTGCTCGTCAACTGCTTGCACGGCTCTCCGCCGTCGAGGCGGGTTCTCATCGCTGCCGAGTAGTCGCCGTAGCGATCTTCCTTTTTGTGGCAAGACGCGAACGACGATGGCATGCGACCTGCCCAACCGGATTGGTCGCAACGACGAGGTCTCGTGGACCCAGGCACAAATCTCGCAACCTCTCGACGGAGGCCAAGGCCAGTAGCGCTGCGCCGACATCTCATGGCAAGTGGGATCAACGTCCCCCAGGCCTCAGGTAGCGTCCGCGACGACTGGTCTGGATGGGCGCAACCCCAGTTCGGTGACTTCCTACCTTGAGAACAGATCGCCCGGCAGAGGCCTTGCCCCGGCCTGAGTGGCAGGTGCTTGTGGTGGTGTCCGTGAGAGCCGCTCATCTGCGGCGACCGACCATTAGGCGTCGAGATTCTGCACTGACGACCTTGTACCCTGTGCGGCGACTACTGCCGCAATCGCGAACGCCGCCGAGCCGATCAGCGAAGCTGCCCCTCCGATGCTGCCCCAGCTGTTTGGCTGTTCCGGAAGCAGGAGGGAGACGAGGCCGAGGTACGCGTAGGCCGTGATGACGGTGGCCGCGAGGATCTTCCAGCCACGGCGACGGGTCGCCGCCAAGAGACCTGCGAGGGCCAGGAGCAGCATGTGCTCGGCGTTGGTCGCCAGGCCGTTGAAGTCGGCTCCTGTGCCACGGGGCATGGTGGTTTGCACCCGTATCGCGTGCACCGCGATGGGCACGAGCACCGCTGCGGCTACGACGGCAACTGCAAGCAGGATGGTGGATGCTCCGGGTTCGGAGCGGAGCGAGAGCAGTTGCCGCGGGTAGGGGTATGTCAGGGGCAGGAGCAACAGCACTCCGACGACGAACACGAACGGCGCGGCGAAGGGAACGATGACCACCCCCGCGGTGAGTGCCGCGAGGAGCACGTACTGCATGAGCAGCACCGATCGGGCGGGCCGCAGCAGCGCCGTCACGACAGCAACCAACGTGAGCAGGTCGACGATTCCTTCGAGGGCGAGGTTCCAGCGCGCTTGATCGGGGTTCGAGAGGCCCTCGATGTTCAGATCCGTCCACGGAGCGAGCAGGTTCGGCATTGCAGTGAGCAGAGCGAGGGCGGCCAGGCCGGCGGCGCAGCGGAAGATGACTTGTCGAGTCCGGGAGGCTGGTTCGGTGACGGGGTGGTGAGTGGCCATGTCGTGACGCTAGGCGCGACCGGAGGCTTGGAGCGTCACGCTGGAGGTTGATCTGCGACGGTCGTGCTCACTCCGGCGGATGACTTTGTCCATCAGGAGGTTGACGCCTAGGGCCGTTTCTCCGCGTAGCCTCGAGATGTGCGGGTCAGGAATTCTGGGCGGCCTCCCGTCGGTGACCTGCTGGTCGCGATGGGGCTCCTCATCGCGGCGCTCAGTGAAGTCTGGGTGGCTGGTACGGCGCCGGGACCCAGTGGTGTGGGCACGGTTGTCGCGCTGCTCTCAACCGTGCCCCTGGCTTGGCGTCGCCGAACGCCGTGGGTTGTTGTCACCGGGACTGTCACCGCGATCCTGCTTCCACTGTTCGTCAGGCCGCTGATCGAGACCGATGGGCTCTTCGTTGTCATCGCCTGGCTGGTGGCCGTGCATGGAGTCAACGCCTACAGCCGGCCCCGGACGGCGCTGCTGGGCACGCTGGCCGTGGTCATGTCCGTGGTGCTCATGACTCTTGCGGAGCCGGCGCCTTCGGAAATGGACAAGGCCTCGAGCGTGATGTGGGTCCTAGCTGTTTTCGGGGCGTCCGTCACCGCGGGGCAGGTCATGCGGCGCCAGAGAGTCAGGCTGGAGAGGGAGCGCGTCGTTGCCGAGGAAGAGGCGCGAGCCGTGGAGCGACGCCGGCTGGCCGGGGAGCTGCACGACGTGGTGGCGCACGGAGTGGCTGTCATGGTGGTGCAGGCAGGGGCTGCGCAGGAACTCCTGAAAGTCGACCCCGACCACGCGTCACGTCTTCTAGATGCGGTCCAGCGCACTGGAGAACAGTCCGCGGCCGAGCTGCGGCGGATACTCGACCTGCTTGGCGAAGCGGAGCCGGGTCTCGAGCCGCAACCGGCGCTGGCGGACCTCCCCGATCTCATCGAGAGGCTGCGTACCGCCGGGATCGAGGCAGACCTCGAGGTGTCGACCGGCGCTGACGAAATTGCGCCTGGACTGCAGGTGACGGCCTATCGAATCGTCCAGGAGAGCCTGACCAATGCGTTGAAGCACGGCGCACGGTCCTCTATCTCCGTCGCGGTGACGGCCAACGCTCACGCGCTGACGGTGACAGTCGACGACGCGAAAGCAGAAGCCCCGCGGCCGAATACCGCCGCCGACGCGACAGCATCCCCCGGTCGCGGAATACACGGGCTTCAGGAACGGGCACGCCTGTACGGCGGCACCTTGCTGGCCGGGACGCAGGGGACGTGCTGGCGTGTGGAAGCGGTGCTCCCCCTCCGATCGGGGCCCGGACCGGGACGCGCCGATCCTGCGCGGGTGGAACCGGAGACCCTTCGGTGATTCGAGTGTTGTTGGCCGATGACCAGGCCCTGGTCCGCGAGGGCCTGCGCCTCATCCTGGACGCCCAAGCCGACATCAGCGTCATCGCGGAAGCGGGAACAGGCGAGGAGGCGCTAGCCGTCGCCCACCGAACCCGACCAGATGTCGTGATCATGGATGTGCGAATGCCCGGGATGGATGGGATCACCGCTACGGCACGCCTCGTCGCGACCGCCAACTGGCCGGTCAAGGTCATCGTCGTCACCACCTTCGACCTCGACCGGTACGTCTTCGACGCATTGAGACTGGGAGCGAGTGGGTTCCTGCTGAAGACCGCGCCACCGCGTGTCCTGCCCACCGCAGTGCGCGAGGTGCACGCCGGGGAGACGATGCTGTCGTCCGAGCTGACGCAGCGACTGATCCAGCGGTTCGCCTCTGCGCCGCCCGTGGAGACCGATGCGGTGCCTGCGGCCTTCGTCGCGCTCACACCGAGGGAGCTCAACGTGCTCCGGCTGGTCGCGCGCGGTCTGAGCAACCGCGAGATCGCCGCCGATCTCGTCATCGCCGAGGCCACAGTGAAGACCCACGTCGTGCGAATCTTCGCCAAGCTGGGCCTACGCGACCGCACCCAGGCCGCAGTGGCCGCCTACGAGCACGGACTCGTCGCAGCGCATCATCCGTGAGCGGTTCCCTGACGGCGCAGTCGCAGGTGCGACGCTCCTATGCTGCGTCAGCCGCGGCGGCTCCACTTTCGAGCAAGCGGTAGAGGTCTCGGGCGACGTAGCGGGCAAGACAGCGTTTGATCTCTCGGCCGGTCTTGCCTTCGGTCGTGCGGCGGGCAACGTAGTCGCGCGTGGCTTGCTGGTACTGGATCCGGCTCTGCACCACGGTGTGCAAGGCGGCGATGAGATGACGGTCGCCGTAGCGGTTGAGCCGACACCGGGTGGTCACCTGGCCGCTGTTGGCCGGGATGGGTGCCACACCGGCGAACATCGCAAACGCCGCCTCCGAGTGGATCCGACCAGGGTGGGACCAGGCGCACAACACTGTCGCTGCGACGATCGGTCCGACGCCGAACTCCTCGAGCAGGTCGGGACGCCAGCTGCGGATGATGGCTGCGAGCGCCTTCTGCAGCCCTCGTGCTTCTTTCAGCATCGCGTTCGCGCGAGGAGCCAAGGTCCGCAGCGCCACCACGGTGCTGGTCGTCTCGGTGTCCCACGACGAATGCAGACGCAGGCTCGCGGCGGTGTTGAGCATCGCGGCAAGCTTCTGGCCGCGGAACCTGACTCGGATGGGTTCGGGTGCTGCGATGACCAGGCTGAAGACCTGCTGATGGGCTTCGGTGGAGGCGTTGATCGCTGAGCGGCGAGCAGCCAAAAGCACCGACAGCGCTTGGCGTTCGCCCCCGGTGCGGGGAGTTCCTACCCGCGGTCGAGCCATCGCTTCACGTGCAGCGCGGATCGCATCAAGCGGATCGGACTTCGCACCGTTGCGGCGCTTGACCCGCTTGGGTCGGTCGAGCTCGACCACGATCTCCTGGCGATCTGCCAGGTGACGCGCCAGGCCGGCGCCGTGGCCACCGGTGCCTTTGATCGCCCAGGCCCGCAGGGTGGCGTGATCATCGGCGAACTCCACCAACTGCTCGTAGCCCTCGGCGGTGGCCTCCGCGGTGATCTCATCAAGGACACCACCGGTGGTCGCGTTGACTGCGGCTGCTGAGTGGGTGTGGACGTGGGTGTCGACGCCGATGACGACATCGACCACCTCTGCTAGATCGGTCAGACTGTTCATGCGTTCTCTCCTTCGCCGGAAGTGGGACGTGGTTCCGGTCCGGGACAGAGGTTCGGCAGGACTGTGATGAGACACGCCAGGCGCGGCTAACGCCTGGTGGTCAAGCTCCTGATCAGGCCAGCTCCTCCAACCGGGCCGGGGCCAGCAACCACGAGCGGACAAGTCGCAGCAAGGCAGAAACGCCAGTCACACCAAGGGTCACACCCGCGGTCACTAACCACAGCCCAGCACCATCAGGCCGCCAAGGCGATCCTCACAGTCACTCCACCGCGTAGGTGCTGGTGCTCGACGAGACGGAGTAGCTGGACGAGGCTGTGCGGATAGGAGAGTCCCAGGTGGTGGTGGGGTTTGAGGACCGGCGTGGCTGCGTGAAGTAGGCGGCCATCGGCGGGATCTTCGGTGTGAAACGACCAAGTCACGCACTGAAGGAGACCCACCGATGGCCTTGTCCCAGTCTGCCCTGTCCGAGCTGCTCGAGGCGTTCCGCACCGGCGACGGTGTCGACATGATCCGCGAATCGGTCCGCACCGTCCTGCAGGAGCTCGTCGAGTTCGAAGCCGCGGGCGTGATCGGCGCCGAGCGCTACGAACGCACCGACGAGCGTCTCACCGAACGCAACGGCACCCGCCCCAAGCTGCTGGCGACCAAGGCCGGCGACATCGAGCTGAAGATCCCCAAGCTCCGCAAAGGCTCGTACTTCCCCAGCATCCTCGAGCCCCGCCGCCGCATCGACCAGGCGCTGTACGCGGTCGTGATGGAGGCCTACGTCCACGGCGTCAGCACACGCAGCGTCGATGACCTCGTCGTCGCGCTCGGCGCCGACTCCGGGATCTCCAAGTCCGAGGTCTCTCGGATCTGCGAGGGACTCGATGAGTCCGTCGGCGCGTTCCGGACCCGACCCCTGGACCACACGCGCGTTTCCGTACGTCTACCTCGACGCGACCTATCTGCACGTGCGGAACAAGCCCGGCAAGGGCGGCCAGGTCGTGTCGATGGCGGTCGTGGTGGCCACCGGGATCGCCGCGGACGGCTCCAGGGAGGTCCTGGGCCTCGACGTCGGTGACAGCGAGGACGAGGTGTTCTGGAAGGGCTTCATGACCAGCCTCAAGCAGCGCGGCCTGGGTGGCGTACAGCTGGTCATCAGCGACCAGCACTCCGGCCTGGTCAAGGCGCTACGTCGTTGCTTTCAGGGCTCAGCGCACCAACGATGCCGGGTCCACTTCGCCCGCAACCTGCTCGCCCACGTGCCCAAGACCCACGCCGACATGGTCGCTGCGGTGTTCCGCACGATCTTCGCCCAGCCCGACCCCGAGGCCGTCAACAAGGCCTGGGAGGAGGTCCGCGACCAGCTCGCCAAGACCTTCCCCAAGGTGGGGCCGCTGATGGATGAGGCCAAGGCCGAGGTCCTCGCCTTCACCGCCTTCCCCAAGGCGCACTGGCGCAAGATCTGGTCCACCAACCCCCTCGAGCGGGTCAACAAGGAGATCAAGCGCCGCAGCCGCGTCGTCGGGATCTTCCCCAATGCCGCTGCTGTGATCAGGCTCGTCGGCGCGGTACTGATCGACATGCACGACGAGTGGATCGCCAGCGACCGACGCTACCTCTCAGAAGAGTCGATGGCGCTGCTCAACACCGGCGTGGATACTGGTCCGCACGTCGCCATCGAGGGCGGCGAGTAGGGCACCGAGGATCACCTCAAAGCCCACCACCCCACGGGGCTCTGTCTGTGCGGATTGCTCGTCCCTTAACGCAGTGAGTTGTGCGATGCCCAGCAGAACGAAGTTTGGCCGGCCAGGGGCTTGGCTAGCACCTCGGTCCGCCAGTGCCAGCGGGCCGGCCGACCGTCTAAAGGGTCCGCAACTACTAGTCACGTGTGCACCTCGTCCCTAACCTGAGACGAACACCTCACGGGAGCCGCCGATGTACGGGAGCCAAGCACTCGAGACTATCGTCGGGTTGGCGTTCTTTCTCGGCATAGTCGCACTCACCGCGTCCGGCCTCACAGAGACAATCTCCCGCGTGCTGAAGCGGCGGGCGCGGTTGCTGCGCACCACAATCGAGGGACTGCTTGAGACGGTCGAGGGGACCGGCCCAACGGCTTTCCGCGAGTCCCCGGCGTACCGGGCCGCACAAGCGGGCCTGCCCAAAACGGTGTTGCGGGGGGACCGCGAGCCTGACTACCTCGACGCGAGCACATTCGTGGCAGGGGTACGCCAGACAGGAGCTGGCCTCGGCGCGGACGTCCTCCATCGAAGTTATGAGTCTGCGGTGCAGCAAGCCCGCGACACCTACAAGCGGTGGGCGACTCTGGTGCTCTTCCTGGTCTCCCTCAGCCTGTGCGCAGTCGGTAACTTGTCGCTTATCGCACTCGCCGACGGACTCTGGAACGACGATGCGGCGCGCGCCGCCCTCGTCACCGATGTCATCAACGGAACTGACCCGGCCCCCATCCCGCTGGACTACACCCCGGGCGGCTGCGGGGACAAGGACGAGGCAGACGGCGTCCTGCCGGCGTCGTTGTCGGCCGGCTGGCACTGTAGCCCCTTGGATCAGGTGGACTCCGTAGGAGCCGGCGCGTTGTTGGTCGTCGGCTGGCTGCTCCACTGCCCTCCTGAGCTTGCTGGGAGCGCAGTTCTGGTTCGACACGGCCGGCCGGTTGGTCAACCTACGACCGCCTGGCGCCCCGCACGCGAGGAGGACACCATGAACGGCGTTGACTCCCCGGGGTCCTCGCCGGCCGAGGGCGCCGCAGGCACCGAGCTTCGCATCGCCCTTGCCATGCGGGGAGGGGTGAGTTTGGCCGTCTGGATCGGTGGCGTTCTGGCCGAGCTCGATCTGGCGCGTCGAGGGATGCTCGATGGCGCGGATGACCTACCCCTTGCGGTCGGCGACATGTCGCCCGCGGGGTTCTCCGTGGACGATCCGGACCCGGGCCCTCGCGCTCGGGCACGGGAGTACGCGCGGCTGCTCAGGGGCCGGGGCTACACCTCGCTGAAGATCGATGTCCTGGCCGGGGCGAGCGCGGGTGGCCTCAACGCGGTGGTGTACGGATACGCACAGTCGACCGGTGTTGACATCGAGTGGCTCGAGGATGTGTGGAAGCGCCAGGGCGAACTGTGGAAGTTGTTCCACCCATCGTGGTCGCCGAAGCAGCCGTTCCGAACGGAGGCGCTCCTGCGCGGGGACGGGACGCCCGGCTTCCACGGCGTGCTGCGCTCGGAAGCTCGATAAACTCGCCGGAGGATCGCAGCCAATGCGGGTCGAGCACCTCACCGTCGACCTTGCCGCGACCCTCCAGTCCGGGCCACCGCTTCCGAGTCCCACGTCGCGCGAGGATGTCCGGCCGCGGACGGCGCACTTCAGGTTTCGCCGTACGCCTGCGCCTTTCGGGGTCCTCAATGACATCGGCTCCTCGGAGGACCTAGTCGCCGACCAGGCACGTGCTCGTGACCGTCTGGCGTACGCAGCTCGCGCCACGAGTTCCTTTCCTGGCGCGTTCGAGCCGGCAGCGGTCCGTGCCGGTTGGGACGTGAACCCGGGCGGCGTCGACCTGCCTCCCCGCGATATGGCCGCGGTCTTCTCCGAGACCGCCCCCAATGACGACGAACCGCCATTCCTCGTCATTGATGGCGGGGTGTTCGACAACATTCCGATCGCCCGCGCGATGGAAAGCGTGGCCGACGCCCACGCGACCGGACGAACTCAGAGAATCCTGCTCTATCTCGACCCCGACCCGCCGGCGACGGTGGACGCCCAGACGCCGCCTCGTCTCTTCGGTGACGAGGGCCGTAGGAAGATGGGGTCACGGTTCCTCAGCACGACCCTGTTGGCGCTGAAGTTGAAGCAGACGGCGGAATCGGCGAACGACGACCTGGCGAAATCCGCACGCGGCGATCGGAGTCCCTCGACTTCTTGGCGCGTCAGCGGTGGTTCCTCGCGCACCTGCCAACCGCGGCCGCGTCTCCCCAAGCCTGCCGATAGCGAAGCGTCGGGCGACTCCGGTGCGACCAGGACGCCGAACGCGTGGCGCAGTTGATGGTGCGTCCTGGGGTCGGGTTCCTCCGGGCGCTCGTCAGGCCGCCCAGGGTCCGCGGGGGACTCACCGAGCGAGAGGGGACGGCATTTCCGGACGAGCTTCGAGCCAGACTGCATGAACGCCCTGCGCCGTTGTCGGACCCGTGGACGCTCTTAGCCGCAGCCTCACTGATGATCGCCGAGGTGCAGGGCCGGCAGACCGCCACCGCACCGCTCGTCCTGGCGGCGGAGAAGGGCCGGTTATACCGATTACGAACTGCGGCGCTCTTCTTCGCCCAGTGGCGCGATGGAAGCGCCGTCGACCTTGTCTTGGGTCCAGACCCAGCGCCTGTCGGCGCGGTCGCCCAGATCCTGCGCCCGGGCCCAACGCCCAACAACTTAGGGGATGTGTTCGTCTCGACCGGACCGGAGGAGCAGCGGGAGAAGGACTTTTGGGTCGCGCTGGCTGAGAGATGGCGCGTGGCGGACCCGTTCCTAGATCAGGCCACGATGTTGTGGTCCCAGGCGGCAGAGCTTCGTACACATCTGGCCAGAGGCGGGGGGCGACGAAGCGTTGCTTCACCTGAGGAGATGTGCGATGGAGTACACGGTCGTCACCGGCTCGGCGCGTTTGACAAGCGTGCCGTCCTTTCACACCATCACGGGCAACCAATCCATCGTTGGCGGCGTCACCTTCCAGCACTCAAGACGGAGGCCATTGCCCAGAAGCTCGACATGTTGGTCTCCGGCGCGCTCCCCGACGGTCCGGACCTGCAGCGTCGGCTACGCGAGGTTTGTGCCGCCTCTCCCGACTCCCACACCAAGCTGGCGGGCAATCAGCTGGCCAACTTCGCGGGGTTCCTGTCCCCAACCTGGCGCCAGCACGACTGGGACTGGGGCCGCGCGGACGGCGCAAGCGGACTCCTGAGCCTGATCAAGGAGCTTCCGCTGCAAGCCTCGGAAGACTGCGTAGAGCCCGACGAGGTGTAATTCACCCCGTTGCTGAATTTGCCCAACCGTACCAAACTGGAGCGTCCCAAACTGGACCGTCCCAAGCGTCGCCTTCGTGACTTGTCTGGCGACCGTAGGTTCGCCTTGGCGTCCCGTGGGTCATTGGGAATGCAGAGGGCGCTCTGGCCACTGACACCCCGAGAGCACAGCACCGGGCACCTGTCGACCTGGCGCCAAGTGCCTGCCCTTGCAGCGCTGATGCTGCTGCGGCCGGTGCTCGTCCTGCTTCCGTTGGCAGCCCGCCCCTCCGCAGTGGCCCTGGTCGTGGGCGCGGTGCTTACCGCGCACCACGCCACCGGGGACGCTCAGGGAGCGCCCCGCGAAACCGCGATGATCCTGCTCTCGATCGTGGTGCTGGCCGCCGTCATGGGACTCGTGTCAGCGGTGCGATCAATCCTGCGGTGGCGGCGGATCGACGATGCCGTCCCCAGCGAGGTGCCAGCCGCAGACATTGTCTCTCTACTGTAAGAAGGTGCTCCTCAAAGTGGAAAGGGGCGCCGCGGTTGAGGTCTTGCTCCTCGTGGGCGCCATGGTCGCTGCGTTCCTAGTCCTCGGTCGGACTGGGCTGCCCGACTGGGCGAGCGGCGCCGACCTGGTGGTTGCGACGTGCTCTGCCGTGGCGCTCTCGTTCGCGGTCGCGCGCACAACAGCGGTGGAGGGGGTGGCCGCGAGAACGCGCCGCTTGTCTGCGTTCGTTTCTCACGTGCCTTCCGCCCTGGTTTGCATTCCTCACCGTTCTAGCCCTTGCACTGGTTCTCCGTGACCGTGCCGGCGAGTGGTGGTGGGAGGAGGCCGTCCACGGAGTCGCGGCCGGGTTGGTGGTCTGGGTCGTCCTGCACGCGTGGGCAGGTTGGTTCCGACCCGCGGCATGTGCACTCGTCAGTGCAGCTGCTGCCGGCGGGGCGCTGTCGCTTCGGGACCATCGGCCGGCCTGGTTTTAACCATTCGACTCGCCAGCCGCTGACCTAGGTGTGCCGCTGGTGGTCCTGGCGCTGTCTTTGGGGCGGGCATACTCACCAAGGCCGTCGGCAATGTGCGTTTTGGCCCGGTGAAGCTTGGGCTCGCCGTCGGCGGCACGCTGTTGGCCGGCGTTGCCTGCGCCGGGACGGTCGCATGGTACGCG
>CAWAFS010000017.1:0-13021 GCA_963781335.1 uncultured Actinomycetota bacterium
GCCACCGCCGGCAAAGCCCACCTCGGCCGAGCGACCTGCCGTCGTTCGGCTTACTGCTGTTCACTCCGTACTCTTCCTCACCCTCAGTGATGGCAGCTTCGGTCTGCGCCTCACGCTTCACGCCTGGAGCCTGGCACAGAACCTGCCCCCGACCATCAGCGTGAGACGTTCTGTCGGTGGCAATGCGCCCGACTCTGCCGCACCGCGCGGGCCGCCGCCCCCGAGCGCATGACGGCTACCTGGCCGACGCCTGACCTCGAAGCCCACGTCAAAGACCACCGAGCCTTGCCCGTCACTGCGGACGTGCCAACCTACGACGGCGTGTCGGACCCCGAGAAGAAACCGAGGAAGATCAGCCACAGCACGGATCGGGCGCCCACGCAGGCAAGCACTAGGTAGAACAAGTGCCTTGCTGCATCACGCCAGCCCAGCAGCTCTCCGTCGTCTTCCTGCGCCTCGTGCATCGGTCGTATGCGCCCGACAGGCGAGTTGTCGCCGCCCTCCAGACGGCTCGGGTGTCCCGATGCCAGGAAGGGCGCCCGCCCCAACGTCCGCCCGACCATGCCGCCGTCGGGGCGCAACTTGGCCTCCCGGCCCACGGGCAGAAGTGATGCCGCGTGAGTCGAGGTTCGGGTCGTTCGAGCGCTCTCCGGCGTAGAGTGAGGGCATGTCACTGAGCGAGTCGGAGCTGTACGAGGCGGGGATGTCCCTGCCCGTCGACGTCCGCAAGAACGTGGCCCTGCGCTTGCTCGAATCGATCGATCCGGACGAGGCGTTCGACCTCGGGGCGGAGTCCTGGCTCCGGACCGAGGCAGCAGCTGCCTACGACGCCTTGAGGACCGACCCGTCTCGCTCGATCCCTGCTCAGGACGTACGCGATCGGCTCGAGAGCAAGTGGTCCGCCCGTTCATGACGGGCCGGATCTACTTCACTCCCGAAGCCGACAGGCAGCTCGATCAGCTCGACGACTGGATCACTCGAGCCGCATCGGCTCACACGGCTCGAGTCTTTATCTCCGCACTCCTCGACCACATCGATGGCATTGCCACCTTCCCGCGTGCCGGCAGGGCCCGCGACGACGTCAGGCTCGGGATGCGGACCAGCGTGTTCAAGAAGCGGACCGTCGTCGCCTACGAGGTGGACGAATCTGGCGGCGAAACCGTCCTCAACGTGCTCGGAATCTTTCACGGTGGGCAGGACTGGGAAGCCGCAATCGAGCAGATTGAGGCCGATCCGGACACGAACGTGTGACCGATGCCCCGGCGCCTCGCACGGCACGAACGACACGGGCCTGACGAGTCCGTGCAGTCCGCAGAGAGTCCGCAAGAAGTCCGAAAAGGGCGTTGGAGGACTACATATCACCACAAGCATAATCCCAGGTCAGACGGCATTTTCGACCAACAACCACCAGCGACCATTCACGCGGGGGAAGTCCGAGCTCTACTACGACATTTAGCACTTGTGCACATAGAGCTCGAACTCACCGTTCGAGCACGAGGGCCCCGGTCACCCGGGGCCCTCGTTGCATCTCAGGTTTCGGCGCGGGCGAAATCCACCTTCGCAGACAGGTGCCACTCCCCCGCCCGCCGCCCCGGAGTGAGTTGAGTCCAGGGACGTGGTGTACGACGGGCCCGACCTGAGCGTGGCGTCCTGACACAGCGACGGCCACCGCGTGATCCTTCAGAAGACCTTGCGAAGTCCGACTGAAGGAGAGCACGACGATGACCGTCGACCCCAACTCTATTGACCTGCCTGCGTTCATGGCCGAGCACCTGGCGCGCGCCGAGCCCGACCTGCTCCGCACGATGTTGTCCACGTTCGTGCAGGCGTTGATGTCGGCCGAGGCCGACGCGATCTGCGGTGCTCCTTACGGCGAGCGCAGCGCGGAGCGGACCAACTCCCGCAACGGCTACCGCACCCGGGACTTCGACACCCGCGCCGGCACCATGGCCGTGGCGATCCCCAAGCTGCGCGAGGGGTCCTACTTCCCCGACTGGCTGCTGGAGCGCCGTCGTCGCGCCGAGCGGGCGCTGACCACGGTGGTCGCGACCTGCTACCTGCTGGGGGTCTCGACCAGGCGGATGGAGAAGCTCGTCGAGACCCTCGGCATCACCCGCCTGTCCAAGTCACAAGTCTCGGTGATGGCCAAGGAGCTCGACGCCCACGTCGAGGAGTTCCGCACCCGACCACTCGACGCCGGGCCGTACACGTTCCTGGCCGCGGACGCGTTGACGATGAAGGTCCGCGAGGGCGGCCGGGTGGTCAACACCCACGTCCTGGTCGCCACCGGCGTCAACGCCGACGGGCACCGCGAGATCCTCGGCGTCGACATCTGCTCGGCCGAGTCAGAGGCCGGCTGGTTGACCCTGTTCCGCGGCCTGAACGCCCGCGGCCTGACCGGGGTCAAGCTGGTCACCTCCGACGCCCACAGCGGCCTCGTCGCGGCCATCGGCGCCACCTTGGAGGGCGCCAGCTGGCAGCGATGCCGCACCCACTACGCGGCCAACCTGATGGCGATCTGTCCCAAGCACGCCTGGGGTGGGGTCAAGGCCCTGCTGCACTCGGTCTATGACCAGCCCGACGCCAAGGCCGTCCACGCCCAGTTCGACAAGCTCCTCGAGGCCGTGGCCGAGAAACTCCCCGAGGTCCACGACCACCTCGAGGAAGCCCGCGCCGACATCCTCGCGTTCACCGCGTTCCCCAAGGAGATCTGGCGCCAGATCTGGTCCAACAACCCCAACGAACGCCTCAACCGCGAGATCCGCCGCCGCACCGACGTCGTCGGGATCTTCCCCGACCGCACCTCCGCCATCCGCCTCATCGGCGCCGTCCTGGCCGAGCAACACGACGACTGGATCGAAGGCCGCCGCTACCTCGGACTCGACGTCCTGGCCCGCTCCCGCATGGCCCTGATCAACACCGACGACACCACCGCCGAGAAGGAGGACCTGACACCCGCCGCACTCACTGCCTAGAGTGCAGCCACCGGATCACGCGGTGGCCCCTTCATCCACCACGACCCTGGACTTGACCCCCGGAGTGCCTGCACCTGCGGGTTTGAGTGCTCCTCGCTCGCGTACCCGCAACCCTGAACGGACGCCCCCGCAAGGCCCTCGGATGGCGAAGGGGAGCGCGGCACTGGCGTTCTTCGGATGTGGTCAGCGCACGTCGTACAGGCTGACCAGGAGGCCGTACTCGCGTTCGCCGGGACCGCTCGACGTCGCGTCGGTCGTCGAGCGGCCACGTCTGCCTGGTTCGCAAAGACCTGCTGCCACCGGAGCTGACGCTGGAACGCCTCTTCGTATCCCCGGATGTGGCCAGAAGCGGTGTGGGTAGAGCACTGATGGACCATGCGGGCGATTGGGCGGGCAAGCGCCGGTCCCGGTTGACCCTCACGTGGCCGAGAACTGTGCCGAAGCCATCACCCTGTACCTGCGGCTTGGTTGGCGCCTGACCGGACGGTCTCTCATCGACTGGGGTGACGACGCGGCGGATCACCTGCTCCACTTCGAGGCTCGCGCCCGCTAATCGACGGCGGGACTGCTCAGGCTGCGAACGTGTCGATGGAGCCTGTGAGGTCGTCGCCTGTCAGGTGTTCCTGGCAGGCGCTCAGGACCCGTGCGGCCGCGGGCAACGCGGATGAGTCTGCGGCGAGTACGACGCCAACAAAGTCGTGCGCTGGGATGAGCATGAGCGCACTGCGGTAACCGGCTAGACGGCCGTTGAGGTACATCTGACCCGAGGGCCCGAGCGCCCACCCGAGCCCGTACTGCATTCGATCCCCAGGACGAGTACGCGCCGTACGCACTGCCTCGAGCACCCACCCGTCGTCCAGAAGGCACTGGCCGAACGTCAGGAGGTCCGTTGCGGTCGAGCAGACCCCGCCGCTGGGTCGACGGCCGCGGGGGTAGGCCGGCGCCGGAACGACGCTACCTTTGTCGATCCCCGGCGTCAGATCGGGCGAGGCCGTGAACGTCGTCGAGCTCAGCCCCCAGGGACGCAACACCAAGTTCGCGACGGCCACCTCGAAGCAGGCCCCGGCAAGGGCCTCCAGGACGGCGCCGACCAGGAAGTAGTTGCCGTTGTAGTACTCCCACCGCTCGCCCCGCGGTCTTGCGCTGCCACCGCGAAGGACGAGGCGCGCGGACTCAAGGAACACCTCATCGTCAGACCCGAGCGCCGCAACATCACCAGCGGTGACCGTCGCGGCCAGCCCGGACGTCTGAGACAGCACATCGGCAACGGTCAAGCTCTGGTCCGCGGCGCAGTCTCCCCGAAGAGACGGCAGTATCTCCAGAATGGGGGCGCCGAGATCGACTCCCGCCCGCCGCGCTGCGACCACTGTCGCGACGGCGGTGATCGGCTTCGACAGCGACGCGATCCTGAAGGGCGAGTCCACCGAGACTGCACCCACCGCCGCCGCTCGACGGTCCCTTCCGATGCGGACGAAGGCGACCGCACGCTCTGCTGCCTTCTTCAATGGTTCGACGTCGATCTCTCCGAGAGCAGGCACGGCACGATCTTCACATTGGCCGTCTTCCCTCGCGAATCTGAGCGTCCGGGCCAGTCACTTGTGCACGTGAGCTCGAACTCACCGTACGAGCGCGAGGGCTCCGGCTTTGCCGCGGCCCCTCGTTGCCCTTCAGGTTCGACGTAGGCGAAATCGACCTGCGCACACAGGTGTCATTCCCCCGGTCGTCGTTGCCGAAGTGCCTGCTCATGCGGGTCTGAGACCCCCTTCGTTCGCACCCTCCGCAACCAGGACGGACGCCCGCGCAGGACCATGGGACGGGTCAGACGTCGCGGCGCGAGTGCAACTGCTCGAGAAGGATGTCGCCGTGCCCGGCGTGGCGCGCCAACTCTCGGATCATGTGCATCAGGACCCAGCGGACGGTGACCGGTGTCCCCCGCCAGTCCAGCACCCCGTCCAGGTCATAGCCAGCGGCGATCTCTCGGGAACGGTCGCAGGCCGCGCGATGGCTAGCGCGCACCAGTTCCACTGTGTCCTGCGACTCAAGTGCGAAGCTTTCGTCGACTGTCTCTGGGAGACCGAGCTCCGTGCGTGTGCGCCCGCCGATTCGGTGGTCGAACCAGACCCGTTCAACGAACGTTGCGTGCTTGACCAGCCCGAGGACGGTCGTGAGGGATGGCACCAGCTGGGCTCGCGCCTCGTCCTCGGTCACGTCGTCTAGCAGCGCTGCAACTGCGGTCCTTTGCTCATCGACCATCGCGTGCAGCATCTCGCTCTCGGAAGAGGTGACAATGTCCATGTGGCTCACGCTAGTGGGAAATCCTTTCGCGTCTCGTTGTGCCCACTGGAGTCGTGCGGTTGCTCCAAACGCGCTCCGATGGGCCCGAATTCGGTACCAAGCTCGTTTGCCATCATTCGGGGTGACTGTGCGCGTCACCTGGCTCCCCCTCGACCTCGCCCGATCTTGGGGACCTATCGACGTCAGTGCTCCATCGCGTCGCCCACGCATCGAGGGGCAACAACAGGACTACCAGTTCCGAGCCCACCGAGGTGAGCTCGTAGCCGCTCGCCTGGCGCGCGACGAGGCCGGCGTCACGCAGATCACGCAGCCGGCGGTTGAGGACGCTGGAGGACATTGCCCCGCAACTGTCCTGCAACGCCCGGAAGGTGAGTGGCTGCGGTTGGGACCTATGCAGCTCCCACATCACTCGCAGCGTCCAGCGACGCCCGACCAGGTCGAGGAGCGCCATGATGGGGCGGCCCGTCTGTGACCCTCGTACCGGTTGTCCCGGCCGCGGAAACGCTTGATTGCCGGCCATGGCCCTAGGACACCCCGAACACGTGGAGGGCGTTGGTCCGCAGGAAGCGCTGCCTTGCCTCGTCCGGCAGGTTCAGTGCCCGAGCTTCTGCCGCGCAACGCTCGAGGGGAAGCTGCGGATAGTTGGTCCCGAAGAGCACCTTCTCGGAGCCGTAGGTCGCGACGAAGCGGAGTATTGCCTCGGGGTAGTAGCGGGGCGCATGGGCGGAGGTGTCGAGATAGAGGTTGTCGTGCTTCCATGCCAGCCCGATGGCCTCTTCCGTCCAGGGGTGGCCGAGATGGCCGGCGACGATCACCAGCTCGGGGAAGTCAAGGGCGACCCGATCGAGATAGGGGATCGGGCGTCCAGGCTCGGACGGCATCGCGGGCCAGGTGTGGCCGATCTGGGTGCAGAACGGGATGCCCAGCTCAACGCAACGGGCATAGAGCGGGTAGTACAGGCGGTCATCAGGAGGGCGATCCCACAGCCACGGGATGACCCGTAGCGCTCTGAGTCCCAGCTTGCCCACAGCTCGTTCCAATTCGCGTACCGCGACCATCGGATGCTGCAGGTCGACCGCGGCGACACCGATGAATCGGTCCGGATGGGCTGCCACGAGGACGGCGACCTCGTCGTTGGTGATCACCCACTGCCCGGGCCGACTCCACGCGCAGATCATCAGCCGCTCGATGCCGGCGCCATCCATAGCTGCGATCGTCTCCGCCACGTCGACACCGGTTTGCAGCACCTGGGCGGTCCCCGAGCGCTCCAGCAGTCTCCGGACCTCCGGCACCAGCTGATCACCACGGACCGGCAGTTGCGCCCAGGCATCGACGATCCCGATCTCGGCCATCAGCGCCGCTGACTCGGAAGTGGCTCCTCGTGCAACGCCTGCGCCATGGCGTCGACGGCGGCACGCAGTGCGCTCAACGGACGAAGCATCAACGTCGCCTCCACGAGGCGCCCGACCTCGTCGTGACGCTCATCGAGCACGCCCTGGATCGGGCGGCCGTTCACCGACGCCTCCAAAAAGGTCGTCAGCGAGGCCGAGGTCCCGAGCTCGCGCGTCGCGCGCAGCTCCTCGAGCACCGTGGCGATCAGCGACAACAGGTACGCCACGTCGCTACGTCCTTCGTAGTCCGCGACCGGGCTGTGGAAGCGCACAGAGTCCGACAACGACTCCTCAAGAGCTCGTGGGTCAGGAGCCTGCAGCAGGGAAACAATTGACGACGACATCGCCCCATCGTAGCGCAGTGCTTCTCTTTTAGCAGCGGGTTCGAGGTCTCGTCGGCCCGTGGCCGCAGGGAAGGCGTCACGCCGCCGCAGCCGCGAAACGGCCCGCCCCCGAGTCGATGAAGCGCCAGTCACTGCCTCATGCTTTCATTATCGAAGCGGTCCTCACTCTTTCCTCTCCGACGGGAGCCGCAATGACCAGGACCATGGACCGACAGCTGCCGACCGCCTCGGTGGCTATCCCAGAGGGTGACGAGCTGACCGACGGGCTCGATCGAGCTGTTGCGCAGGCTGTGGCGACCGCTCTCGACGAGGACGCCATCAGCCGCGACGTCACCACACTGTGGACCGTGCCGCGAGAGCTCACCTGCTCGGCGGAGATCGTCGCCAAGGAGCCCGGCGTCATCGCCGGCCTGCCGGTCCTTCACGCAGTCCTGCGGCAGGTGGATCCTGGCGTCATCATCAGGTCGTCGACGCGTGACGGTGATCCCGTCGAGCCCGGCCAGGCAGTGGTGCAACTCATCGGGTCGGGTCGCTCGATCATCACGGCCGAGCGCACCGCTCTCAACTTCCTCCAGCGACTGAGTGGGATTGCCACCCTGGCCGCGAAGTACGTCGAGGCGGTGGAAGGAACCGGTGTGACCATCCTGGACACGCGCAAGACCGCGCCTGGGCTCAGGCTTCTCGACAAGTACGCCGTGACGTGCGGCGGCGCCTTCAACCATCGCCACAACCTCGCGGCCATGGCGCTGATCAAGGAGAATCACGTGGCAGCCGCCGGCGGAGTCGCTCCAGCGATCGCCGCTGCCCGGGCGGGCATGCGCAGCACCGGCGACGAGCTCGAAGTCGAGGTGGAGGTCACGAACCTCGCCGAGGCCACCGAGGCACTCTCCTGCGCGGCCGATTGGCTGCTCCTCGACAACATGACCACGGCCGACCTCTCCTTCGTGGCGCGCGCCCGCGACGTCCTGCCTACCGCCCGCCCCCCGCAGCTCGAGGCGTCGGGGAGCATCTCGCTCGATACGGTCGCCGCGGTGGCAGCCACGGGGGTCGAAGCGATCTCGGTCTGTGCCCTGACTCACTCGGCTCCGGCGCTCGACCTCAGCCTCCTGATCCGTCACGCACGGCAATGACGGCACATGTCGAAGGCCCGGTCCCGCGCAGACCACTCGGCTCCGGCGGCGGACGTCGTGAGACGCCAGTCGGGTCACGGCCGGCGACTAGGTTGAGCACATGGTGAAGCTGGACCCAGAAGTTCGCGCACTCCTCGACCAGCCGACGGCCAGCCCAACCACATCAGCAAGCGAGCTGACCGCGGAATCCGTAAGAGCCGACGACCTGTCTGTCCTCGACCTTCAACGCCCACCTGGTGATCTCTACTCGATGGAGGACATCGAGATCCCCTCGACGCACGGCATACCCACCCGCCTGTATCGACCCCGCCCTGGACCACTGCAACCCGTGCTGTTCTTGCACGGAGGCGGCTTCGTCGTCGGACGCGATGGCTACGAAGCCCCTCTTCAGGAGCTAGCCCTCGCCGCTGACTGCTTGCTGGTCGCTCCCGAGCTTCGCCTCGCCCCAGAGAATCCATTCCCCGCAGCTGCAGACGATGCGATGGCCGTTGCTCGGTGGCTCGGGGCTGAGGCGACCACCCTCGGTTCGACCGCGGGGCGGCTCGGCGTCGCGGGTGACAGTTCGGGCGGAAACCTCGCGGCCACGGTGACCCATCAGCTCGCCCGGGAAGGCACGCCGCCTGCCTACCAGCTGCTCATCTACCCCATGCTCGATGCCACAGCGAGCTCAGCGTCGTACACGGAATTTGCGGAGGGGTATGGCTTCACCCGTCAGAAGTCCTGTTGGTACTTCGACCAGTACCTCCCGCCCGGAGTGGACCGTCGTTCGCCGCGCGCCTCACCCCTGTTCGACGACGACCTGAGCCTCATCCCACGCACCCTGGTCGTGACCGCCGAACTCGATCCCCTTCGAGACGACGGCGAGCGGTACGCCGAGCTCCTGCGACGCGCTGGCGTCACGGTCGAGCTCTGGCGCTACACCGGGATGATCCACGGCTTCTTCCAGATGACCGGCGCTCTCGAGCGCTCGCGTCAGCTGCATTCCGAGCTGGCGCACTGGATGCGCGAGGCCGCGCGCACGAGCGCCGCCTAGGGCGGACTTGATGATGGCGCCTCGACTTCGAAAGCGTGCCAAGAGTGCGACGCCCGGCCCCGGAAAGGGTCAGTGGGCACTTGTTCAGCAGTCACCTCGGCCCGATGCCGGTCATGGCTTCCTAACGCACGTCGGATGTCCTCAGGTGCCGGCTTGGCCTGTGCGGTGTACGGCGCCAGCAGACCCGTGAGGACCGCGGCATCCTCCAGCGCCACGTGGGCGCCTTGCCCGAGATCCGGCGTCATCGCGTGAGCGGCATCGCCAACCAGGACAACCTTGTCGCGCCAGAGGGGAGCCGGGCACCCGGCCAGTTTCGTCGACCGGCAGCACCGAGATCGCCTCGGCCGCGGTAGCGTCAAGGATCGCAGGGATCGGGTCGTGCCATCCTCCGAAGCCGGTGCGCAGCGTGCTGCCAATGCCATCGGCGGCGACCACCAGGTCTGCCTCGGCCGCAACCGTGGAGGCTCCGGCGTCCCCGTCGACGGACTCGACCTGCGCAGGGCCTGTCCGTGACGTCGGCCGCGCAGCAAGCGACCAAGTGGTGGTCAACCGTGGTGGCTTGGCTGGTGATGGCCAACCGGTGTACGTGAGGTGATCGCAATCCGGTTCCAGCCGTTGATGGTGACGATCGCCATGAGCACGCCGGCCAGCTCCTGTGGTGTGAAGGCGAGCGCTGCCTCTGCCCAGACCTCGTCGGACACGTGGGTATCGGCGATCAGGGTGACGGCCTCCGTGAGAGCCAGGGCTGCTCGTTCTTGGCGGGTGTAGGTCGGGGCCTCCCTCCACCCGGACAGCAGGTACAGACGTTGTTCAGTCTCGCCCTGTGCTCGGGCGTCCTTGGAGTGCATGTCCAGGCAGAACGCGCATCCGTTGAGCTGGGACGCGCGCATCTTGATCAACTCGAACAGAGTGGGATCGAGGGCCTGCTGCACCGCCTGTTCGAGCCGGGCGTAGGCGCCGAAGAGCTCCGGCGACGACTGACGGACTGAGATGCGTTCCTGGGCCGGGTGAACGTGTTGTGCCTGTGTGGTCATGGTCTCATTCCCTTCGTTGTACTGGTGGCAGTTCAGATTCGCGCGACCTCCTGGGTGTTGCTGCTCAGCGACCGGTCTCGAGCGCTTGGCGCGTCATCTGGGTGAACTGGTCGATGGCGGAATCGGCCGCCTCGCGATCGCCGGTCAGTGCCATCTCAAACAAGATGCCCCGGCCGACGGCGAGACACAGGCGCGCGAGTCGATCGGCTTGCGGTTGTCCAACGGCCCGGCTGAAGCCCGTGCTGAACCCGGACAGCCAGGCGTCGGTGAGGATGTGCCGCAGCTGCTCTGCGTAGGGCTTGCCGTACATCGCGTGTGCGGACAGTTCATAGAAGAGCGGGGCGAAGTTGCTGGCGGTCTCCGCGACGTGGTCCCAATACACGCGACCGGCCTCGACCGGGTCGTGGGTTCCGGCGAAGCACTCCTCCAGCGCCTGGCCCTCGGCCGCGCAGACCGTGCCGATGACGGCGGCCAGGAGCTGGTCACGGGAACCGAAGTGATAATTCAGCATCCGGTTGCTCGTTCCGACACCCGCGGCGAGGGTCCGCATGCTGGTGTCCAGCACCCCGTTGGTCGCGAACCACTCAACGATCCGCTGCAGCATCAGCTCGCGCGGTCCTTCAGATGGCGTGGTCATCGCGGCCGGTCGTTCGAGAGCTGAGCGAACGTGTCCGCCTCCTGCTCCACCATGTGTCTCGCCTTCGTGGACATCAGGAGGCGCACCAGGCCAGCGAGGGGACCGGTCCACGCAATGCCGAGGACCAGCAGCGTCCGCCCATCGTGGGATCTGATCTCGTGCGTGGCCGTGGTGCGTACGCCGACCGCAGCGGCCACCCACGTGAAGCCGACTCGTGGCTCCCACTCGGTGATCTCGTACACCGCCTTGGGCAAGCCTGGCTGGCGCACCTCGAACCGGGCACCTACTCCGACCGGTCCTCCGTCATCGAGTCGGGTGATCTGCTGGACCGTCGGCAGCAGGTTGCCCCAGCGCTCCACCTCGCCGACCAGACTCGACACTCGGTCGGCTCCGGCATCGATCTGGCGTTCCACAGATAGCATGTATCAAATGATACACGAGGATCGAGCAGGCGTCGTCTCAGCAGCGAGCGAGCATCTGTTCTCCCCAGCGCGCTTCAGTGCGATGCCGGGCCTCCCTTTCCCGGGCTGTTCCGGGTTGCTGCCTTGCGGTGACCCCTCAGGTGGGGATGCGGTGCAGCACGCGCTCGACCGCCTCGTCGTCGATCTCGTGGCGGCCGCGGATCATCGCGTCGAGAAGGAGTCCGTCGAGCATTGCTACGGCGGCTGCGGCGTCGCGAGGACTTCGCCCTGCGAGCACCAACGTGTCGACGTAGCGGTCTCGTCCCCGGACGAAGGCCTCGCGGAAATTCGGCTCGCGCGTTGCGAGCAGCGCCATTTCGTAGCGCGCCTGTGTCAGCACGCGATCTGTGCTCAGCCAACGGCGCACGGTGTCGTCGACACTCTCGTCGTCTCGTGGTGTGTCGATTTCGAGGAGCCGCCCGACGAGCGCGGCCAAGAATCCTGCCTGATTGCCGAAGTGGTGACGCACGCTGCCGTGCGGCACCCCGGCCGCCTCTTCCGTGGCGCGGGAGGTGCAGCGGCTCGAGCCGGCCGTGCCGAGCAGACGGAGGCCAGTATCGAGCAGGCGGATCCGGGTGGTCTTCTCCATGTGGCGAAGTGTAGTGCTAGCCTCTTCTCCATGTGGAGAAGAGAGTGAGGATCGAGGTCGTCGGCGGCGGTATCGCCGGCCTGGCGGTGGCGGCTGGCCTGCAGCGCAAGGGCGCGGAGGTGAGAGTGCGGGAGCGACAGTCCGACGCGACCCAGGTCGGCTCGGGACTGTCCTTGTTCGGCAACGGGTTCGCGGCGCTGCGGGCGCTCGGCCCAGAAGATGGTGTCCGTGCGGCAGGATCTCCGGCACACCCGTCGGGGCTCCGGCTGCCGCAGGGTCGATGGATCTCGCGATTCAGCGAGCGGGCGATCGTCGAGTTGAGGATCATCGAGCGGCAGCGACTGCACGATGTTCTCCACGGCGCGCTGCGGCCGGGCACAGTGCATTTCTCCGAGGTGGTTGCCGCGGGCAATCCGAGCCGGCGACCCGTATTGCCCCATGTACGCGTGACTGCCTCCCTGTCCACCGCAATTCAGAAGGAGCGTCGTTCCATGTCGAGCACAACGAAGACCGCCGGTCCCGCCGCGCGAAGTGGGGTCCCTTGGACTACTGACCTTGCGATCACCGCCGCAGCGGTGATCTGCGCGATGGTGATGTGGCTCAGCACGGTCCACCTCGGAGCCCTAGATCCTGTCGTCGTGATCGGCGACGAGGCTCGCCACATCAGCGGCGCCGCCGTGGCCGTCAGCGCGGCGGTTGCAGCGATTGCGGGATTGATCGTGCTGCGCGGCCTAGAACGCTTCAGCTCACGAGCACTCAACGCCTGGACCGTGATCTCCGTCGCGGTCGCAGCAATCTCCGCCCTGGGACCGTTGTCAGCGACCTCCACTGAAGCGAGAGGCGCCCTCCTGGGATGGCACGGCGTGGTCGCTGCCGTAGTCATAGTCGGCGCCCGCCGCTCTCGTCGGTCCTGCCAGGGCGCAGCGGTGTCGGCCAGCTACCGCTCCCAGGACAAGTGAGCGAGGAGGAGAGTCATGGAACCTGATCGTCGGAGGCGGGATCGCCGGCCTCACCCTGGCCGGTTTGATGGCCCGCCAAGGGCAGTCCCCGGTGGTTATCGATCGGCGCCCGGAGGGCGCCGGCGTTGGCTACGCCTTGCGCTGTGGCCGCACGGGAGTCGGGTCTTCCACGC
>CAWAFS010000018.1:0-66562 GCA_963781335.1 uncultured Actinomycetota bacterium
ACGCACCGACTGTCTGATGGTCCGCCCGTTTCGACTGAAGCGCCAACCGCAGTCTGTGACGGGGTTCACTTGGTGAGAACGTGAACGTACGCTTCACCTATCGACTCAGTCCAAGACTTGTTTCGACTTGATTGATCCATTCTCAACATCGATGAAGGAAGGGTTCCTTGGACCTTCGACAGTTCCAGTACGCCGTCGCGGTGGCCGACGAGCTGCACTTCGGGCGCGCGGCGGAGCGGTTGCACGTCGCCCAGCCCTCGCTGTCTCGCCAGATCAGGGACCTCGAGCGCGACCTCGGCGTGGACCTCTTCACGCGCACCAGCCGGCATGTGGAGATGACGCCGGCGGGCGCCGCCTTCGTGGGTACGGCCCGGCGCGCGATCGCCCTGGCGGCGGAATCGCGCGAGTCGGCTGTCGCGGCCGCGAACGGCTTGCAGGGAAGGGTCTCGCTGGGCTTCGTGGCGTCCGCGGCGGTCGAGATCCTGCCGCACCTGGTTGCCGCGCACCGGGACACCCGGCCGCTCGTCCGACTGGTGTTGCACGAGATGACGACCGAGGAACAGATCGAGAGCCTGATGAGCGGGGACATCGACGTGGGGCTCAGCCGGGACCTGGAGGCGACACCGGGGCTTCGGGTGCAGACGCTGCGCCGCGAGCCGCTGATCGCTGCCATCCCGAGCGACCACCCATTGCAGCACCGTCGCCGGATCTCGCTGGCGGATCTCGAGGGGTCGGCCTTCGTGACCCTTCCGCGTCACCGGGTGCCACGCGCGTGGGACCGACTGCTACTGATGGCCCAGGCCGCCCAGGTTCGGCCGAGCTATGTGCAGGAGGCCAACCAGTTCGTGACCCTGCTGGCCCTCGTAGCGGCCGGCCTCGGCGTCGCGATCGTGCCCGAGTCCGTACGCACATTGCGCCACGAGGGGGTGCACTACGCCCGCCTGCGCGACACCGGAGCTTGGTCGGAGATCACCTCCGCCGTGCGCGCCAACGAGCGTCAACCAGTGGCGCTCGATCTCCATGAATTGCTGCGCGCGAGCAGCGGCGGCTTCTGATTCAGCTCCGACAGTGAGTTCGACCTCTGGGTCATTGGCAAAGAGGTCACCAGATTCGACCTTCCGCAAAGCTTCGCCAGGCTTCGTGACTCGCCGCTCGACGGCCCGCATCCGGGCACCTTCGCGGCAATGTCCGCAGACATTCTGCTGACACACAAGCAAGAGGCCCTCCCGCCATGACTGGTGAAAGGGCTTCTGACCTGCGGTTTTGCTTTGTAGCGGGGGCAGGATTTGAACCTGCGACCTCTGGTCATTCGGCGCGAGCGCGCGCGAGCCGTCGTCGCTTTGCTGGCGTGTGCGCATTCGAGCGCTGACCTGCGCGAACGCTGCGCACGGCGGTGACGCAAGGCCCCCACCCTCTTGCTGGCATGTGACCCGTCGAGGCGACTCTTGCTCCGGTTTTCGGGGCCTAAACGCGACACGACTCGAATCTCGAGCGCCCTCGCTCACCGCGGCCTCACCCCACGTCGCCGAGCTCCGTCTCTGCATCGTTGAAGAGGCCATGCAGCGAGACCTTCCACGCCGGCAAGTCCCGGCAGAGGGTGAGCCAAGTGAGCTCGCGATTGATCTCGTCGTACTGATGAATGATGAAGTTGCGGTTCGCGACGGCGAGTGCCCACTCCACGCCGTCGGGCGCGAGGACCTCGAGCCGGGACAACCGGTTCGCTGCCTCACCCAGCTTCATCATGAGCGAGTCCCCCGCCTCCTGGAGCAGGGCGTCAGCCAGGTAGGCCTCCTTGCCGCGATGCACGACATCGTCGACGCGTATCAGCCAGGCACGAATGTGGAGCAGTTCCTTTGCCGCCTTGACGTCCATCACAGGGGCACTGCTTCGCGGCGAATGTCGTCATCCAACCTCGGCTTCAAACCGCCGTAGTCGACCAGGTCGACCTGCCGACCGAGCACCTGCTCGATCACTTGTTTGAACCTGACGAAGCCGAACGAAGACGTCCCCTCCGGCGCCTCGACCAGCAGATCGATGTCGGAGTCCTGCCTCGCCTCCCGGCGGGCCACCGAGCCGAACACCGCAAGTCTCCCGTAGCCCGCATCCTCGGCGAGACGCAGGAGCACCGGAGCCGCCGCCTCGATCAGCTTCTCCGAATGAACAGACGACAGATCCGAGGCCCCCCTCAACTGCTGACTCACCGCCGGCTGACTGATCCCGAGCGCCAGGGCGATCTCGCGCTGGCTCATCCCGGCCGCCATCATCGCCCTCAGTGCAAGCACACGCCGAAGCCGTGCGACATCCTC
This sequence comes from uncultured Actinomycetota bacterium, assembly GCA_963781335.1. Classification (GTDB taxonomy): domain Bacteria; phylum Actinomycetota; class Actinomycetes; order Propionibacteriales; family Nocardioidaceae; genus Marmoricola. Next base: position 2,307 of record CAWAFS010000018.1, read on the forward strand.
GTGATGGCGCGCCGCGCGGTACTCAGCAACGAGCGTCATAAGGACACCTTATCACCGCTCGTTGCCGCCCGTCTCCAACCGACGCAGGAACCGACTCAAGCAGCGTCATTCCGCCCACTAAGACGCGGGCAATCAGCCCTCATAGCGCTGGATGACCGTGGACCAGAGGAGCTGGCGATCGCTCGCGAGCTGGTTCGGTCCGAACGGGCTCGTGGGGTGGCGATGACCGGGCCGGACGGCATGTTGAAGGCGTTGACCAAGACGGTGATCGAGACCGCGCTGGATGAGGAGATGACCAATCACCTCGGCTATAACAAGCACGACCCGGGCGGTCGTGGGAGCGGGAACTCCCGCAACGGCACCCGCGTCAAGACGGTGCTGACCGACAACGTCGGGCCGGTACAGATCGAGGTGCCCCGCGATCGTGACGGCAGCTTCGACCCGGTGATCGTGAAGAAGCGGCAACGGCGTCTGGGTGGGGTCGACACGATCGTGTTGTCGCTGGTCGCCACGGGTCTGGCCACCGGGGAGGTCTCGGCCCACTTCGAGGAGATCTACGGTGCCTCGCTGGCCAAGGACACGATCTCCCGGATCACCCACCGGGTCCTGACCGACATGACCGAGTGGACCTCGCGGCCACTGGAGAAGGTGTACGCCGCGGTGTTCATCGACGCCATCTACGTCAAGGTCCGCGATGGGCAGGTCGCCAACCGGCCTTTCTACGCCGCGATCGGGGTCGACCTGGCCGGCCACAAGGACGTCCTGGGGCCCTGGGCCGGCACCGGTGGCGGGGAGTCGGCGAAGTTCCGGCTCCAGGTGCTCAGCGAGCTGAAGAACCGCGGCGTGGAGGACGTGTTCTTCCTCGTCTGTGACGGGCTCAAGGGACTGCCCGACTCGGTCGCGGCGGTCTTCCCGCAAGCGGTGGTGCAGACCTGCATCATCCATTATGCCGACCTCCGGATTATGCCGATGTGGTCGCTGATGCCTCTGCAGGGCTGGGGATTCGATGCTGGCGAGGTCGGCATAATCAGAGCCCTTCGAGCCAGGCGAGCAGGCGTGTCGGGGGGCTGGTATCGGCCGTGCCTGCTGTTCGGGGGGCGGGTTCTGGCGAGCGCCTTGTCCTTCAGCGTCATGTCGGCGTGTAGGTAGATCTGCGTGGTTTCGACGCTGACGTGGCCAAGCCAGAGGGCGATGACGCTGGTGTCGACGCCGGCGTGGAGGAGCCGCATCGCGGTGGTGTGTCGCAGGACGTGCGCGGTGACGGTCTTGTCGTGAGCGAGGGGCAGCTCTTGGCGGCCAGGGCGGTGTAGTGGCTGATCCGGCGTTCGATCGCGTCACGGCTCAGCGCCCGGCCGTGGCGGCTGGGGAACAGCGGCGCGGTGGGCTCGGGGTGCTGTTCGCTGAGCCAGTCCCGCAGCACCATGCGGGTGCCGGCTGGTCAGCGGGGTGGCCCGGTCCTTGCGTCCCTTGCCGTGGCAGACGACGTGGGCGCCGGCGCCGAGGTGCAGGTCGGCGCGGGTGAGCCCGATCAGCTCGGAGATGCGCAGCCCGGTCTGCACGGCGAGCAGCAGCATCGCGTGGTCGCGTCGCCCGGTCCAGGTGGTGTGGTCGCAGGCGGCCAGCAGCGCGTCGACCTCGGGTTCGGTGAGGTAGCAGATCAGCGCCCGGTCGAACCGTTTGGGTGGGATCGCCAGGACCCGGGAGATCGACTGGGCGTGCTCGGGATGGGTCAGTGCGGCGTAGCGGAACAGCGAGTGGATCGCGGCCAGCCGGGCGTTGCGGGTGCTGACGCTGTTGCCGCGGTCGCGTTCGAGGTGGTCCAGGAACGCCGGCGACCAGGGGCGCGTCGAGGTCGGCGAGGTCCAGCATCGACGGGCGCGGTCCCGGTGCGGGTTGCGGCGAAGGTCGAGCAGCATCCGCCAGGTGTCGCGGTAGCCGGCGATGGTGTGCGGACTGGCGTTGCGCTGCCGGGTCAGCCGGTCGGTGAAGAACGCCTGCAGGGTCGGCGCGAGCGCGGTCATGACCGGCCTGCTCTGTCGCGGTCGAGGTGCGCTTCGAGCCGGAGGCCCGCGAGGGCCATGAGCTCGGGAGACGCCGAGAGATACCAGTAGGTGCTGGCCGGGTCCACGTGTCCGAGCCAGGTCGAGAGCAGCGTCAGCCGGGCCTGGCCGTCCTGGCCGGTGGCGTAGGCGTCGATCATCGCGTGGACGGCGAAGGAATGTCGGAGGTCATGAATCCGGGGGCGACACGGTGGTCGATCTCGGCGTGAGCCCGGCCAGAGCTCACCAGGCGGTGGAAGGTGTGGTGGACGTTGCAGTAGAGCAGCCGGGTCCCGGCCGCGGAGACGAACAACGCGGCCGTGCCGGTCGGCGGGGCGGCCCGGTCACGCAGACGCTGGTATCGCGTCAGCGCCGTCAGCGTGGTTGGGTGCAGCCACAGCTCTCGGGTCTTGCCGAACTTGCCGTAGCGCACCAGCAGCCGTCCCGTGGTCAGGTCGACGTCGGCGCGGTCCAGCGCGATCGCCTCGCCCACCCGCATCCCGGTCACCGCCAGCAGCCCGATCAGCGTGGCGATCGTGGCGCGTCGCAGCGGCGTTCTCAGCGAGCTCGCAGCGGCCATCAGCGCGACGACCTCGGTCTCGGAGTACAAGTACGGAGTGGCCCGCTGCGGCCGCTGCGGCAGCAGCTCGGTCGCTGGCACCTCATGGGCCGGGTCCAGGGCGTGCAGGTAGGTGGCGAACCCACGGACCACCGAGAGCCGGTATCCCCACCAGTTCGACACGCCGTTGCTTGGCAGCTGAGCCCACTCCAACGCGATCCGGACGGTGGCCACCTCCTGGCCGGCGGCCTCCAGATGGGTCAGGAACTGGTCCAGCAGCTTCTCCGGCCGGTCCAGCCGGTAGCCCAGGGCGCGGCGCAGCGCGAGGTAGTCGGCCAGCGCGGGCCGCAACAGGCTGGTCACGACGCACTCGGTGTTTCGACGGGCCAGGGCCGAGCCAAGACCGCCAGGGCGTTCTGGTCGACCTTGGCGTAGATCGCTGTGGTCAGCGACGATCCGATGCCGCAGCACCTGTCCGACCTCGACCAGCGGGCTGCCCGCCCGCAACATCGCCGTGGCCGCGGTGTGCCGCAGCTGGTGGGCATGAACGTGGCCCAGCCCGGCACGTTCCCCGGCGGCGGCGACGACGTACCCGACGCCACCGGGCGTCAATCGCCCGATGTGGGGCGTGGACGCGGACGAAGACGCTGCGGCCCTTCGCCGAAGCTGGGCGCCCTCGTCGCAGGTAGGCCGTGATCGCCGCGCCGACGTCCGCCGGAAGCGGAAGGCTCTCCCCGCGGTTTCCCTTCCCGACGATGTGGAGTTCCCCGGCACGCCAGTCGATGTCGTCCAGGCCGAGGCGGGCGGCCTCCCCTGACCGGAGCCCCAACCGGACGAGCAGCAGCACGATCGCGTAGTCCCGACGCCCCGTCGGCTGTGCGCCGGTCAAAGACGCCCAACATCGCGCGCTGCTGCGCGGGTGACAACGCCTGCGGCAGCCCGGGCAGCCGCCACCCCGCCACCGACGGCACCGCTTCAGCCAGCGACACCTCGAGGATCCCGGTCAGGTGCAGCCAGCCGAGCACCGAACGGGTCACCGTGACGATCAGCTTCGCCGACCCCGTCGCCCGACCCGGACAGGAGGCCAGCACGAACGCCAGGACGTCGGCTGCGGTCATCCCAGCCAGGTCCAGTTGTTCGCCGTCCCACCCGGACGCGAGGAAGCGCCGCGCCCAGTGAACGTAGCCCTCGACCGTCCCCGGAGTCAGGCCGCGTTCGGTGAGCAGGTAGTCGCCGTAGCGGCTCACCGTCTCCTCCACCGCGTCGAGCTCGGGCGGCGGCTCGGCGGGCAGGAGCCCCAACGGTGTCAGAAACCCCAGCAGCGGCACCATCGCCTTGGTCGATCGATACAACACGTAGCCGGCCGCACGCCGTTCAACCAGGTACCGCTGGATCATCGACCGACTCAGGTCCTGCACGCCCAGCCCCTCGGCCATCAACCAGCGATCCAGATGCGCGACGAAACACATGTGCTGCTCTGCCGAACTCTGGGTGTATCCCTGCTCCAACAGCTCGGCGGCGAGCCCGGCAACGTGCGGAGCCAGCGGCCCCCGCACGAACGACTTCATCACCTTGACCATGACGCTCTCCTCTCCACTCTCGGAGAGACCAGCGTCAAACAGACCAGCGGATTATGCCGACCTCGCCAGCATCGAATCCCCACCCTGCAGAGGCATCAGCGACCACATCGGCATAATCCGAAGGTCGGCATAATGCAGGTTATGCCGACGTCGGCATAACCTGCATCTGATCCGCAACATCTTCCGGTACGCCTCGAAGAGGTACTGGGGTCAGATCGCAGCCGATCTCAAGCCGATCTACCGGGCACCCAGCCGTGAGGCAGCTTGGGCGGCGTTCGAGGAGTTCTCGAGCAATGATCAGAACCTGTGTATGGCGCTCGGCGAGGTGACGTAGAAGAGGCGTACCTCCCGAGCAAGATCGAAGCCCATGCTCAAGTTCGGATCGAGGTCGGCGTTGGCGCGCCGGCTCGGGAAGGTACGCCCATGCTCAAGGTAGTCCACGAGGAGAACCAGTCCCAGCAGCACGTCCCGGCGGCCGTGGGTGGGTCGTTGCTCGACGAGCTCGCCCGCGATGGCGCACGGCAGATGCTCGCCACGGCGTTGTTGGCCGAGGTCGCTGCCTACGTCGAGTCGCACGCCGGCGAGGTCGACGAGAACGGTCACCGGCTGGTGGTGCGCAACGGGTTCCACGACCCGCGGGAGGTCGCCACGGCGGCTGGGGCGGTGCCGGTGCGTGCGCCGCGGGTCAAACAAGCGCATCGATGACGAGACCGGGGAGCGCAAGCGGTTCTCCTCGGCGATCTTGCCGGCGTGGGCGCGGAAGTCGCCGGGTGCGGCCGAGGTGCTGCCGATGCTCTACCTGCACGGCCTGTCCTCCGGTGACTTCGTGCCGGCGCTCGACCAGTTCCTCGGCTCGACCGCGGGGCTGTCCCCGGCGACGGTCACCCGCCTCACCGCCCAGTGGCAAGACGACGCCAAGGCGTTCGGCAAGCGGTCGCTGGCCGAGACCGACTACGTGTACCTGTGGGTCGACGGCATCCACCTCAAGGTCCGTCTCGAGCAGGACAAGGTGTGTCTGCTGGTGATGATCGGGTCCGCGTCGACAACCACCTTGGAGCTCGTCGCCCTGGCCGACGGGTTCCGCGAGTCCTCGGAGTCGTGGGCTGACCTGCTGCGCGACTGCAAGCGGCGCGGGATGCGCGCCCCGGTGCTGGCCATGGGCGACGGTGCGCTGGGGTTCTGGAAGGCGCTGCGCGAGGTGTTTCCCGACACCAAGGAGCAGCGTTGCTGGTGGCGCAAGCTCGGCAACGTGCTCGCTGCGCTGCCGAAGTCCGCACACCCGGGCGCGAAGGCGGCCCTCGCCGAGATCTACAACGCCGAGGACAGGACCCACGCACTGGCCGCCGCGCAGGCGTTCGCCGCCGACTACGGCGCCAAGTGGCCCAAGGCGGTTGCGAAGATCGTCGACGACCTCGACGTCCTGCTCGCGTTCTACGACTACCCGGCCGAGCACTGGATCCACCTGCGCACCACGAATCCCATCGAGTCCCTCAACGCCCGCTACCGGCGAGCGGTCACCGTGCGCGTACACTTCCCGACCGAGCAGGCCGCGCTGAAGTGCCTCTACCTGGTCACCAGGTCACTGGACCCCAAGGGCACCGGACAGCAACGATGGACCATGCGCTGGAAGCCAGCGCTCAGCGCCTTCGCGATTACCTTCGGTGGCCGGATGCCGAAGGCCGAGAACCACTTGAAATGAGAAACGCCGCCGTTTTTCGGACAGACCCCGGCCCGGGCCGCGCACCAGGCCTCAGCCCGTGCCTGGACGTCGGCCAGGTCGGCGAAGGTCTCCCCCGGCTCAGAAGTTCCCGCGGACGTACTGAACGACGCGCTCGACCCGTGGCTTGTCCTGAGGTGGTGAGCGGACCCTTGCGGGGTCGGTGCCGAACCCGACGTGCTGGGTGTAGTCCAACCAGCCCGCCGACAGCCGTGGGTTGACCGCGTCGCCTTGGTCACCACCGTGTCAGGTTGTCGGGGATCAGCACCTTGAACGCCGACAGCCTCCGAAGAAGGCCCATGCGGCCTCGCAGCCGGTGATCACCGTGGTCAGGGTCTGGGAGGTGAGATCCCGGCCATCACTAGGATGGGGGCAGCGGCGTGGAGCGACCCCAGCCCGTCGAGCGCGTGACGTGTGACAACAAGGGTTGTATCCGATACGTAAGTGGCGTCGTGAGCGCAATGGACGTATTCGAGTGCGAAACCCCCGACAGGGCAACGATGCGCTGAATGAGTTCTTGCAGTTCCGCGTGGCTCGTTGTCGCCAAGTGCACCAGCAGGTCCTCTCGGCCGGTCGTGGCATAGATCTCGAGGACCTGAGGGAGCGCCATGATCTCAGCAACCACGTTGTCCAGCTGGCCCTGCTGTAGGGCCAGCGCGGCGAACGCCTCCACAGTGATCCCGGTCGCCGCGAGATCCAGCCGAGGCACGAATCCGGACAGGAGCCCGTCGTCCTCGAGTCTCTTTAGGCGGGCTCGGACGGTGTTCCGGCTCACACCCAACGCTCCAGCAAGTTCTACTACTCCGACGCGAGCATCCCGGCTGAGTACACCGAGGAGCTCGGAATCGAGGCGGTCAATCCTGATCATTCGGGTCACCTCAATGGGGTATGGGGGCGCAGTGTTGCACCTTTCGGTTAGTTGATGCCAGAACCATTGACCCTACAGTGGCGCTAATCGAGGCTTGGGCCACCCGATGGTCAAGTGCAGGTACGTGGAGGTGGCCTCTATGAACAGAAGTGTCAGCACCACTCAGTTCCCAGATGAGGCAACCAGCGTGGTGCCGACGCAGCACATTGAACCCGCCATGTGTGTGCGGGCTGGCGTATGACCGGCCTCGCGATCGAGCCCCTGCCGGTCGAGGACGTGCAGCGGGCCGATCCCTATGAGCGCCGTCTCGGTCGAGTGCTGCTTACCGGGGTCCAAGCCCTGGCTCGGCTGCCCATCGACCAGTGTCGGCGCGACCGCGCAGCCGATCGACTCGTTGGCACATATATCAGTGGATACGAGGGCTCGCCACTGGCTGGATATGACCTGGAGCTGCTGCGGCAGCGGAGCCTACTCGACGAGCACGACATCATTTTCGAGCCCGGCCTCAACGAGGAGGCCGCCGCCATGGCGGTGCAGGGAAGTCAACTCATTGAGGGCCTTCCCAAGCGGGTCGATGGCGTCGTTGGGTATTGGTATGGCAAGGCCCCCGGTTTGGATCGCGCCTCCGACGCGTTGCGTCACGCCAACCTGATGGGCACCCACCCGAAGGGGGGTGCGGTTGCGTTTGTTGGGGACGACCCCGCCGCTAAGTCATCCAGCGTCCCCTGCGCTTCCGAACGCGCCCTCGCCGACCTGGGTATGCCGACGTTCTATCCAGCTGACGCGGGGGAAATCATCGATATGGGCCTCCATGCGGTGGCGATGTCGCGGGCTACCGGACTGTGGACTGCACTAAAGATCGTCACCGCCGTCGCGGACGGGTCTACATCGGTGGACCTGCTCGCCGAGACGCAAGCACCGCAGCTCCCGTCTGGGGCGGGCCAGCACCAGCCCACTGCCAAGTTGCTGCAGCCCACGCTCGGACCGCTCGAGCGCGACTTTATGACGACGCGGGTGAGATTGGTCCAGGAGTACGCGCGCCTTAACAAGTTGAATCGTGTGCTGTTTCGTCACCCGCACGATCGGATCGGGATCGTGACGTCCGGCAAGACGTCGCTCGACGTTCGCGAGGCACTGACCAAGCTCGGCATGGACCCCTCGCATCTCGAACAGGCGGGTGTGCGCATGCTCAAGCTAGGGTTGATCTGGCCCCTCGACCAGGACGAGATCCGTGAGTTCGCCTCGGGTCTGAAGGAAATCATCGTGGTCGAGGAAAAGCGGTCGTTCATCGAGGGCGCCGTACGTGACGCCCTGTACGGCGCCCCCGATGCCCCAATCGTGACCGGTAAGGCCAACGTCGACGGCAGCGAACTGTTCGCCGCGTACGGCGAGCTCGACGCCGACGCAGTGGCGATCGGCCTCGCGGCACGTCTCCATAGCCACGCTGAGGTTCCAACCGTTGACGCCTGGCGTGAGCGTCGTAAGGCGAACTTCGCCCGCGAGCGACTTCACTTGCCGCTGCTTCAGCGCGCCCCCTACTACTGCTCCGGCTGCCCTCACAACACGTCGACCCGACCGCACACCGATTCTGTCGTAGGCGCCGGGATCGGCTGCCACGCGATGGTGCTTCTGATGGATGAGAAGCAGGTGGGCGATGTCGTCGGACTGACACAGATGGGCGGCGAGGGCACCCAGTGGTTCGGCATGTCGCCGTTTGTGGAGCCGGCCCACTTCGTGCAGAACCTGGGCGATGGCACCTTCCACCACTCTGGGAGCCTGGCGATCCGGGCGGCGGTCGCCTCGGGTCGCAACATGACCTACCGGATCCTCTATAACGACGTGGTCGCGATGACCGGCGGTCAGGATGCGGTCGGGCAGATGGACGTCGCCCACATGGTCGACAACCTTAGGGCGGAGGGCGTCGCTCGCATCATCGTCACGACCGATGATGTCCGGAGACTCCGAAAGGCGCGACTTCCCAGGGATGTGAGGGTGTGGAACCGCTCGCGTATCGCTGAGGCCGAGGCTTTACTCGCGCGTACGCCGGGCACCACCATCCTCATCCACGAGCAAGAGTGCGCTACGGAACTGCGTCGCAAGCGCAAGCGTGGCCTGGCCACGAAGCCAACCGAGGCCGTCGTGATCAACGAGCGCATCTGCGAAGGGTGCGGCGACTGCGGCGAGAAGTCCAACTGCCTCTCGGTGCACCCCATCGAGACCGAGTTCGGCCGTAAGACCACCATCCATCAGGGTTCATGCAACACCGACCTCACCTGTCTGCAGGGTGACTGCCCAGCCTTCGCAACCATCAAGCCCGGCTCTGCTCAGGCGCGCAGGTCATCGGTTGAGGAGCTGAAGGCCGACGCGTTCGCGTCGCCGGCGCCGTCGCTGCAAGCGGCGGACCAGCAGATCCGGCTAATGGGCATCGGTGGTACCGGCGTTGTCTCCACCTCGCACGTATTGGCGACCGCTGCCACACTCGCCGGCAGATTCGTGCGCACCCTTGATCAAACCGGCTTGGCGCAAAAGGGCGGCGCTGTGGTCTCGGACGTCAAGATCGCAACAGACCCCATTCAGGCCGGCAACAAGATCGGCGACACCGAATGTAGCCTCTACCTGGGTTACGACCTACTGGTCGCGGCGGACCCGCGCAACGTGAGCGCACTGTCGTCGTCGGGCACGGCAGTGGTCTCAACGTCAGAGACGCCGACCGGGACGATGGTCAGCGACGAGTCCGTGGCGTATCCGCCCGTCGCTCAGGCCATGAGGTCGATAGAGGAGACGCTGGAAGCCAAGGGTCGCCTGGTGGCCGTGGACGCACGACGTTATGCCGAGTTGCTGTTTGGCGCAGAGCAGTTCGCCAACATGTTCATTCTGGGCATCGCACACCAAAGCGGGGCCGTTCATCTGACGAGCCGCGTCATTGAGGAGTCGATCATCCTCAACGAGGAGGCCGTGGACAAGAATGTCCAGGCCTTCCGACGAGGACGACAGTACGTCGCCGACCCAGCAGCCCTCGAGATCGTGGTCGCCGGACGGGCACCAAACGAAGAGGAGTCGACCGCTGAACCGAGCAAACTCGTCGTGGCTGAGCCAGGCTCAGAACTCGAACGCCTCGTCGCGGTGCGCCGCCACGACCTCTGCGACTACCAGGACGAGCTCTATGCCCGTCGCTACGAGCGTCTGGTCGAGCGAACGCGACGCGCCGAGTCAGATCTGGGACTCGGTTCCCTGGCGTTGACCGAGGGCGTCGCCCGATATGCCTACAAGCTCATGGCCTACAAGGACGAGTACGAGGTGGCGCGACTGACCCGGGATCAGTCGTTCCGGGCAGAGGTGGACCGTGAGTTCGGCGCGGACGCTCGCACGGCCTGGCGCCTGCACCCACCCGCACTGCGCGCAATCGGCATGAAGCGCAAGGTTTCGCTCGGCCGCTGGTTCACCCCGGTTTTCTCGATGCTGCATGTCATGCGTCATCTGCGGGGGACCAGACTTGACCCCTTCGGGTACGCCAAGGTGCGACGAGTCGAACAACGGCTGCTCGAGGAGTACGAGTCCACGATCGACACTTGCCTTGGGATTCTGGTGTGCGAGACGCACGACTCCATCGTGCAGCTCGCTAATCTGCCCGACATGGTGCGAGGCTATGAGGCTGTCAAGCTCGGATCGGTCGAGAAGTACGACCAACAGCGAGAAGCGTTGCTGGAGCAGGTCGGGTTGGAGTTCGTCAACCGTGTGGGACGGGGTGGCGTGGATGCTATTTCACCCAACCCGCGGTGAATCCTGGTCAATGATCGGAACGCGACCTCCGGCGTCGGGCCGTGTCTTTGATAGGGGTAGTGAAGGCAGGGCGTCGGTACGCCTCCGGTGCAGGCGGTGACCGGGAGCCACTGGTGAGCTGATAGGCGCAGTCAGTGATCAGCTGAGTGCTGGCGGTGACCGCCCGGGCTGAGATGGAACTTGGCCGTGGTCGGTGTGGCGACCGCGGCCGTGGGGGCCCCAAAATCGCAGGTCCGAACCTGATTAGCGGCTGGCGCCGGCTAGGTGCTCGAGCCGCGACAGTCCCTTGCTTGGTGTTGAGGCGGTCAGCTTCGAGATCGAGGGGTTCAGGGCGACCCCACGCTTGTCCGTCGGCTGGTCACCTGCGACTCACCTTGATCGCATCACATGGGCTGTCGAGTCGCCCACCTCACCGGTCCCGCCTACTCCTGGGTAGGTCAGGTGAAGGCGCCTAGCTGACCCATCCGGCGGCCGCCCTGGACCTGGAGGTGGTCATCGCCGCGGGTCCAACTGGCGATCCTGGCCAAGGTCGCTTGAAGGGTCCTGACGTCCACGACCCGGGTCCGTGCGACCAGCATGTGAACGGCTCATCGAGTGACCGTGGTGAGGTGTTCGGGCGCCGCTCTTGTCGGTGTGCCAACCCCCCACGGTGCCCGGTCTCAGCTCCTCGCGTATGGAGAGATAGTCCATCGGGTTGGGCCGAACCAGCGGATACGTTGGCGACGTGGACAGTCGAATCGTGGACCTCGGGGGTCAAAAACTGCGCGTTAACGTGCGAGGGGGCGATGGCACCCGGCCTCCGTTGCTTCTCGCCAATGGCGCCGGCGCCGGCCTGGAGGCCCTCCAGCCGTTAGTCGACGCGCTCGATGAGCGCATTGAGGTCATCCGTTTCGATGTGCCCGGGGTGGGTGGCTCATCCATCCCAACGACCCCGTACCGCCTTCCGGGGATGGCGCGGATGCTGCGCCGGATGCTAGATGAGCTGAACTACGACGAGGTCAACATGATGGGTTTCTCGTGGGGCAGTGCGTTAGCTCAACAGTTTGCCCGGCAAAACCCTGCGGGCTGCCGGCGGGTAATCCTCGCAAGCGCGTCCATGGGCTCGCTGATGGTGCCACCGACAAACCCGTCGCTGTACTTGGCCCTGGCGACTCCGCGGCGTTTTCACGATCCCGTCTATGCAGCCAAAATTGCCTCCGTGGCTTACGGGGGCACTTGCCGCACCGACCCACAAACTATCCTGCAAATTCTTCACTCACCGGACCGTACATTCGGCGGAAGGCGTGGCTACTACTACCAGCTCATCGCTGGGGCTGGTTGGACGAGCGCGCCATGGATTCGCCAGATGAAACAGCCGACGCTCATTCTCGCCGGGGACGATGATCCGATCATCCCGCTCGTCAACGGCAAGATCATGCAGCGGTTGTTGCCCAATGCTCGTCTGCACATCTATCACGGTGGCCACGCCGCGATTCTTACCGAGCCGGAAACCCTTGCCCCAGCGGTGTCGGCCTTTCTCCTTGCTGAGAGCGATCGCAGTGCCGTCGCGGGGTCGTGACCAGGGTGAGGAGGCGACGATGGTGACACATCTGGCGCTCTCCTCGCGTGAGCGAACCCCATGTCTCGAGCGCCCACGTGAGGATGGAGGAGCGGGGTGACGCACAGTGTCCGTGCTACGCGGTACCCCCGGTCATCCTCGAGCTGCTGGAGTCACTGCCCCTGGTGCGCCGCTCTATCAGAGGGGTTGGCGTCGTGCGCTTTGCGCTGCCGGAGGACCTGACCGCTCTCGATGAACTCCTGCTCAAAGGTGACGCGTGGCCAGCAACTCGGCCCGTGATGACCCTCGCACTTGTGCTCGCGAAACAGCCAGCACCTGGGCGCCTAGAGTCGGCATTCGATAGGGCGACCAAGGCCGTGCCCCGTATGCGGCAACGTGTCGCCCATTCGGTTTGGACCGCTGGACGCGCTTCCTGGGTAGAAGACGACACATTTGACCTTTCGTACCACTTGCGGCGGATCGGGGCGCCAGGCGACGGCAGCCTCGGTGCCGCGCTGTCCTGGGCAGCTGGCGGAGTAACTGCCCCCTTTGACCCGGCTCGGCCGCTGTGGGACGCAGTCCTCGTAGAGCGACTGGCAGATGGCAGCGCAGTAGTGATAATCCGTGCCCACCACGCCATTGCAGATGGCGTTCGCGCGTTCCAGATGATGGCAGCCCTGCTCGACGTACAGGCATCACCTCCACCCACGCCGACCGACCCAGAACTCGACGGCGCCGCCCAGACGGTTCTTGGTCCTGATGTCGCTCAGCTAGTACGCATTGTCGGACGCGCATGGGTGACAAATCCGGTGCAGGCAATCACCTGGCTCCGCTCGGTGACAGGCGCCAGCCGTCATCCAATTCGGGCCATCAGGGACACGACGTCCTACGTCCGGTCTGCGCTGCGCACGATGGATCGTTGTGACGCGTCTCCTTCACCTCTGCTCAGTGGTCGTGGGAAGTCGCGGATGTTCGCGACCCTGGAGATTCCCCTCGAGGACATGAAGACGAGCGCCAAGGCAAACCACGCGACCTTGAACGATGTCTATCTCACCGGGCTGCTCGGCGGTCTACGCAAGTACCACGAGGCGTTCAACGTTCCCGTGGGCGACATCGCTTTGGGGCTCCCCGTCGACGTCGCGGGCATCGAGCAGCACGAGGTCGGCAACCACATCAGCGCGGCGATTATCCCGGGGCCAGCGTCCATAGCGCATCCATTGGAGCGGCTGCGCGCCGTGCACGAGCTTGTCGCATCACGACGAGCCGAACCCGGCCTGAGTGCCCTAGACCATCTAGCCCCCAGCCTTCGTCAGGTGCCGGCGCGCGCCGCCATAGCAGCCATGGGTGTTCACGCCCGTCGGGTTGATCTTCAAGCTAGCAACCTGATCGGCCCACCCTGTCCTCTGTATCTAGCAGGTCGGAGGGTCGATCGCATGTACGCGTTTGGGCCCCTTCCGGGGGTTCCTGCCATGGCGGTGCTGGTCTCGTATGACGGAATCTGCACCATAGGCTTCACCCTCGACCCTGCTGCGGTGCGCGACACCAAGTTGTTCGTGGACAGCGTCCGAAGTGCCTTCGACGACTTGTTTGCGTGCGACCCGTCAGACCAGGCAACGCACACCAAGCCTTGACCGAATCTCGCCACGACGGAGCACAGCTAATCAGAGATCTCGGTCGCCGCCCGTTGAGCCAAGCCCGCGCTTTGCAGGCTCTTCACAGACCAGGGTGTAGTTGCGGTCTGAACCCGCCGGACTCGAGCAGGGATCTGGCGACGTAGTTGGTGAGGTTGCGGAACCCGAGGGCGGAGCCGCGGAGATGTTCGAGCCGTCCGTTGATGGCCTCTGTGGGTCCGTTGCTGGTGCCGGGTCTGTCGAAGTAGGCGAGCACGTCGTCGGCTCGCTTCTTCAGCGTCCGTCCGAGGGTGACGAGCTCACCGAGCGCGTCTGGGACGCCGTGGCTGAGGGAGGCGATCAGCTTGACCATCAGCTCGCGTCCGGTCTTGCGGTCGGGGTGACGGTAGGCGGCGATCATGCGCTGGTAGATGCCCCAGGTCGCCTCGACTGCGACGTGCTCGTCAGCGGCGAAGAGGTCACGAAGTCGTCGGGCTTGCTTGTCGGTCAAGAGGCCGGCGCCGGTGTGCAGGGTCCGTCGCGCGGAGTAGAGCGGGTCCTCCCTGTAGCCGCGGTGGCCGTGGATGATCTGTTGGATCCGGCGCCGGCACTGGTCTGAGGCATCGCCGGCCAGGCGGACCACGTGGAAGGGATCCATCACCGCGACGGCGTCCGGTAGTTCCTCGGTGGCGGCGGTCTTGAAGCCGGTGAACCCGTCCATCGCAACCACCTCCACGCCGTCACGCCAGACCTGCGGGCGCTCGGCGAGCCAGGTCTTGAAGGCCCGCTTCGAGCGGCCCTCGACCATGTCGAGCAGTCGCGCGGGCCCTGTCCCGTCACGGATCCCGGTGAGGTCGATGATCACGGTGACGTACTTGTCGCCGCACCTGGTGTGGCGCCAGACGTGCTCATCGACGCCGATTGCGGTGACGCCGTCGAAGCGGGCGGCGTCTTCGATCAAGGTGCGCTTGCCCTCGGCCAGGACCGCGTCGTTGGCGGTGTTCCACGCGACGCCAAGGCCTTCTGCGACGCGGGCGACGGTGAGGTGCTGACACACGATCGCCTCGAGCGCCCACCGCAGCCCACGTCGCGAGAGCTTCGCTCGCGGCTCGGCAGCCAGAGCGACGTCTTGGCGCCACACGTGACCGCAGCCAACGCATCGGTAGCGGCGGATCGTCACGACCAGCGTCGTTGGTCGCCAGCCGAACGGCTCGTGCGCGAGCCGGCGGATCACGGTGTCACGCGCGACGCCCTTGCAACCACAACGACGGCACCATCGTTCATCAGACCCGGGCGGCTCGATGACCCTGCAGGCGAGCAGTGCGCCCTCGGGTTCGAGTCGCAGCCCGGTGGCCTCGAGGCCGAGCTCGTCGAGGCGGCAGAACACGGTCAGATCAGGGCGCGCGAACCCCGCATCAGGGCTCGCCGCGACGGTAGCGTCGGACATGTCGAGGTCTTCCGGATGGGTGTGTAGGAACTTCCATCCTCGGAAGACCTCGACGCCTATTCGCGGACCGACGCGCCCACGGCATCAGCGAGACCTACACCCTGGTCTGTGAAGAGCCAGATAAGACGGGTCCGAACTTGATCCCGGCCCGCGCTTGCTCTGAGTCGGGCGAGAGAGTACGGGCCAGTGGCGTTTGAGGGCGCTCTGGCCTCGCCGCAAGCAGCCGGCAGGCACGGCCCTGAGCCGATACAGTTCTCTGCACCCCGATGGGCGGGGCCTATCACGCGGCAATCGAGCGGTTCAGAAAGGGGCGATCCTCCAGTTGTTGGTCCGGCAGGGTTCGTGGTTTGCAAACAGGCTGGCCGCATGCATCGCGACCACTTTCTAGAGATCTGAGTCAAAGCTCTCCGGCCAGCCGATGGAGGCGAAGAGCAACCAGCAGGTCGAGTGCGGCGTCTCGCTCACGCCACTGTTCCCCAATGACAGAACTTACCCGGTCCAGCCGCTGGTACAACGTGTTCGGGTGTATGTGCAGGCGCTCGGCCGTCGCCGCGTGCTGCCGCCCGCTGCCCAGGTACTCCTCGAGGGTACGCGCCAAGTCGCTGCCGCGGGTTCGGTCGTGCTCCACCAAAGGGCCGACAACCTGGCGCACGAACTCGGCTGCCTCGTCCGCACCGCCGTGGGCAAGCAGGAACCCGTAGATTCCGAATGCCCCCGGCCCGCCAACTGTGTGCTGGCGCCCCATGGCGAGCAGGGCCTGCAGGCAACGGCGCGCGACGGCGAAGGCTTCGGGTACGTCGGCGGCGCCGGTGAATGGCGCGCTCACTCCGACGGTGGCAGTGCGCGCAAGCGCTGACAAGTCCACTTCCTCGCGCACGAGGAGTACCTGACGACCCGCGCGGGCAACGGTGATCCCGCCAGCTCTCCGCGTTACCTCAGCCGCTTGCTGGGAGCCGGCGTCGTCGGGTTCGACGAGGGCCACAACGTGGGGGTGCCGCAGATCGACGTGCACGGCAGCGGCCCTGCGCTCGAGAAGGGGGGCCTCTCCGCCCTCGACTAGGGCGGTAAGCAGGTCACCGCCGTTCCGCGCCTCCGCGTCAGTCAGCGCCCTTTCCTGCACGAGCGACAGAGCCAGTCCCAACGCGCCGCGCTCAAGCAGTCGCAGCTCCGCGTCGTCGACTTGTGCCGCAGCGCCCACGACGAGGCAGCCAAGGTAATCCTCCGCCGCTACGACCGGACACAGCAGGACGATCTCACCGTCTTCGGCCGGTAGGACGACCGTGCGGCGCTGCCCGGGGGGAATCTGCCTGGACGGCGACTCCACCCCCAGGTCCGGCCCAGCCAAGGACACGTCTTGCGGGTCGACAAGCTGCACCGGCACGTGTAGTACCTCGGCCAAAGCCTGGACGACCTCGGCGGGCCCACCGCCACGCACGGCGGTGTCGGTGAGGCGCTCGTGGAGTGCAACTTCACGGTCAACTAAGGCAGCGGACGCGCGCAGTTTTCCGCTCAGCGCGCGCTCTGCGTCGAACAGCCGGGCGTTCTGGATCGCGACCGCACCGTTTCCAGCCAGTCCCGCGAGCAGGCTGATCTCGCTTGCGCTGAAGGACCGTTGCGAACGCTCCGCGGCGAAAAGCACACCGAAGGTTTCGCCCTGTGCATGCAGGGGCACACCGAGAATGCTTCGCAACTGCTCGTCACCGGCGAACTCGTCGGCGGCGGCGTCGTGTTGGATCGTCCGGTCATTGAGATAGTCGTTGGTCCACCTGGGCTTGCCTGTCGTCAAGACGCGACCAGCGATCCCACCGGTAAGGGTCAGCTTGATGTCTCGCCAGCCCACGCCCAGTGTGCCGTCGAAGTAACGGATGCGGAGACAGTCGCCCTCCACCAGTGCCAGATAGGCGACGTCAGTATTCAGCAGCTGCCGGGTCAGCACCGCGATGTGCGTGAGTAGCTCCGGTACGTCGCGCACCGCTGTGAGGCGGGTGGCCATCTTCGATAGCGCCCCGAGTTCGACAGCGCGCTGCGCCCGGTCGTGAAGCAGGGCGTGTAGCTGCAGCGCTTGCCGTGCCTGCGTCTCGACGTCATCGGAGCAGTTCTGTCCCAGGAGTTCACAGCGGTGAGCCTCAAGCTCGTCTACGGAAGCCCCGTCCAAGAGAAGCTGCAGCCACGAAGGTTCGGTCATGGTGCCAGTGTGCCCGTCTCGAGGGCCCCGGCTATAGGACCTTCCCCGGATTGAACAGCGCCAAGGGGTCGAGCGCCTGCTTCACCGCGCGCTGCAATACCAACGACCCGGGATCGAGTTCTCGCTCCATACCGCCCTTCTTGAGAAGACCCACGCCGTGCTCGCCGGTGACCGTGCCCCCAAGGGCGATCGCCGCATCGAGTAAGTCTTCGAAGGCCATCTGGGCGCGCAGCCGAGCAGCGTCGTCACCAACTGGTGTGAGCAGCAGCGGGTGCAGGTTGCCGTCACCGGCGTGCGCAATCGTCGCGATGCGCACGTCGTGGCGCACCGCGGTCGCGTCGACCTCCGCCAGCATGTCCGGAACCTTGGACCTGGGCACGCAGATGTCTTCGGTGAGGACGGGACCGAGACGTTCCAGCGCGGGGTACGCAAGTCGGCGTGCCTCAAACAGAGCCTCCGCTTCCGCGTCGTCCGTTGACTGCGCCGCCCAGCTCGCGCCGGCCTCCTCGAACGCCTCCACCAGTGCAAGCGCCTCCGCGTCACCCGCGCCGCCGGGTGTGTCGATTCTCGCCAGCAGCAGAGCCGCATCGCCCGCCACCAGACCAAGATGCTTCCACTCCTCGACGGCCTCGAGGCAGTGCCGGTCGAGCAACTCCAATGCAGAAGGGGTCAGCCCTTTTCGGGTGACCAGGGCCACTGCCCTGCCTGCGTCGACGAGACTGCCGTAGGCACCTACGACAGTCCGCGGTATGCCGATGAGCGCGGGGCGCAGCCTGAGTGTCACTTCGGTGACAACCCCCAAGGTGCCCTCGGAACCGACCATCAGCCCGGTGAGGTCGTACCCGGCAACTCCCTTGGTGGTACGTCGCCCGATCCTGATCGCCGTGCCATAGCCGGCTGGTCCTCCCACCACCGCGCGCATGCCCAAAACGTAGTCGCGGGTGACGCCGTACTTCAGGCAGCACAGCCCCCCAGCGTTAGTGGCGACGTTCCCGCCGATGGTCGACCACTGAGCGCTGGCGGGGTCGGGCGGGTACCACAGCCCGTGCTCAGCGACGGCTGCCTTGAGATCGTTGTTGATCACGCCGGGCTGTACGACGCAGAGCAGGTTCTCGGCATCGACCTCGACCACGGCATTCATGCGAGACAGGTCAAGGACCAGGCAGCCGTCGACCGCAGTGGCCCCGCCCGACAATCCGCTGCCTGCGCCGCGGGGCACAACAGGTACGGCGAGGTCCGCACAGATGCGGACGGCCTCCTGAACCTCGGCCTCGCTTCGGGCGCGCAGCGCGACGGCGGCGTCCCCGGCGGTCACCCACTCAGCCTCGTCATGCGACAGACCAGCCAACACGTCGCGGTCGGTCACCAGCCGGTCCGCAGGCAGCACGCGGCTCAGCGCCTCAATCAGGAGGGCGGCGTCAGGCCTCACGGCGGACGTCACCTGCGTGCCTCGGTGAGCAGCGCCACGCTGTCAGCGAGCCCCCAAGTCGACACGCGCATGACGATCGCCGCGGCTAGTTCGCGCACGCCCAGCTCCGAAGCGGTGACCTGGGCCTGTCGCCCAGTGGACGTGGTTCCGTCGGCGTCGAGACTTCACGCGCGCCCACGTAGGTGCGGAGCCATGACGCATGGTGCTCGGTGGCGCAGCATCTAGGCGTGCCGCCCATGGCCCGTGCGGGGTGCCTGTCCCGTGTCCCAATCACCGGGCTGCGGCCGGCGGGATCCCGTAGGAAAGGGCCAGCGCCTGCGGAAAGCCTGTGTGTCACCCTGCACACGATATGGCGGGGACATACGCAGCGAAACGGCGAACAGTCCTACTCCTCGCGATCCTGTATGGCGTTAGGGCACACTGCCCAGGCAGCCGGGGCCGGTGTTCTGCTGCCGACTGCTGACTGCTGACTGCCGATCCGGAAACACGCTCCGCCGACGTCGCCATGGCCTTGCCGGTGACTGGATCCCGGCAACGCTGCGATGGGGCTGCGATGGGCGCACGCGAGGCGCCCTGCCGGAGTGGTGAACGCCCAAATGGAAGTCCACCACGGGGTGCGCTTGCTCTCCTGAGTGTGACCGCGGCACGGGTCGGCCGCGGCCAATCGCGGCGTGAAACGGACTAAAGCCACC
This sequence comes from uncultured Actinomycetota bacterium, assembly GCA_963781335.1. Classification (GTDB taxonomy): domain Bacteria; phylum Actinomycetota; class Actinomycetes; order Propionibacteriales; family Nocardioidaceae; genus Marmoricola. The sequence goes on from CAWAFS010000018.1 coordinate 21,750, forward strand.
CCCGGTAGACGGTATCTCCACGCTAGTCGTCTAGTGATGGACGTCACGTCCGTTCCCGGCCGGCACGAGCTGCGACACAATGGGATTTCCCACGTCTAAGTTCGCTCGCCCCTTCGCACTTCGGATAACCCCTTCTCGCGAGTCGAGCGTCCCGGCCTCGAGAGGACATCGATGAGCCCGCCCGACATGTACGACGCGACGCACGACATCCAGAATACCCTGGGGCGACGCGCTCGCCGCCAGACCGTGGGTGACCTGTTGCGCGGGTCCGCGGGACGGAGCCCAGACAAGGTCGCGGTGTCGTTCGGCTCGGCACGGACAACCTATGCCGAACTGGACGAGACCGTGAACCGCACCGCCAACGCGCTGGCTGAGCGTGGTGTCGGGAAGGGCGACAGGATCGGGCTTCTTTCGCATAACTCTGACGGGTTCGTCGTGACCTACTTCGCTTCGGCCAAACTCGGGGCGATCTGCGTGCCGATCAACTACATGTTGAGCGCCGACGAGGTCGCGTACATCCTCGAACACTCTGGCGCCACGGCGCTAGTGGTCGAGGCCCCCCTGGTTCCGTTGGCGAAACGGGCACTGGAGGTGTCGCATAGGCAGGACGATGTCCGCGTTCGCGTCGCGATCGTTCACGGAGAGGACACGGCCCCGGACGGCTGGGAGGTGCTGACGGCCTTAAGCGCCCACCCGGATGCCTCCGAACCCACAGTCGTGATGACCGACGAGGATCCACTTGAGCTGCTCTACACCAGCGGCACCGAGTCGCGCCCCAAGGGGGCGGTTTTGACGAGCCGGAGCGTGATCAGCCAGCACACCAGCTGCTTCGTCGACGGTGAGATGTCCAGCGACGACATCGAAGTCCACGCGCTGCCACTGTTTCATTCTGCGCAACTGCACTGCTTCTTCACTCCCGACATCCAGCTCGGTGCCACTAACATCGTGCTCCCGTCAGCCGACCCGGCAGCGATTCTCGCTGCCGTCGAGACCGAGCGGGCCACCAAGCTGTTCTGCCCACCGACGATGTGGATCTCGCTGCTGCACCATCCGGATTTCTACAAACGCGACCTGTCTTCACTCCGTAAGGGCTACTACGGTGCCTCAGTGATGCCGGTCGAAGTGCTTCACGAGCTGGCACGCTCGATTCCCGCGGTGCGGCTATTCAACTTCTACGGCCAGACCGAGATGTCACCGTTAGCAACGGTGCTCGGCCCGGATGATCAGGAACGCAAGGCCGGGTCGGCCGGTCGGCCGACGGTCAACGTGCAGACGATCATCGTCGACTCCGACGACGGCCAGCCGTTGCCCCGCGGGGAGGTCGGCGAGATCGTGCATCGATCCGCTCACGCCATGCTTGGCTACTGGAACGATCCGGCCAAGACGCAGGAGACTTTCCGCGACGGCTGGCTGCACACCGGCGACCTAGGGATCCTGGACGTGGAGGGATACCTCTACGTCGTCGATCGCAAGAAGGACATGATCAAGTCTGGCGGTGAGAACGTCGCAAGCCGGGAGGTCGAAGAGGTGCTGTACGCCCACCCCGCCATCCTCGACGCCGCAGTGTTCGCAGTGCGGCACCCGAGGTGGATCGAGGCGGTCGCCGCCGCAATCGTCACGCGAGCAGGCGCAGAGGTGACCCCCGAGGAACTCAAGACCTTCTGCCGAGAGCGCTTGGCCGGGTTCAAGACACCAAAATACTTCGTGTTCGAAGAGACGCTACCCACCAACGCGAGCGGCAAGATCTTGAAGCGTGCTCTTAAGGAGACCTACGCTGATCTGGCCACGGTCGGCGAGGACGGCTGACATGACAAGGGACGATGCCCGCGATCGTGGACAGGACGGCAGAGTGGTTGGGCTGACGAAGGACGCACAGCCGGACGCACCTGAGACCGCCGCCCAGGACGGGGTGGCCCTGGACCTACTGCTCACGGACTTGGCGTCGATGCGTGAGCGCTTTCTGCCGGGACGATCCATCGTCAAACTCGCCGCCGAGCTGCCTCGGCACCCGGCGCGCTCCGGTGAGCGCGCGGCTTCGTTCGTGACCGATCTGATCGCTATCGCTGCTGGGCGGTCGGGCATCAGCCCCACACGCTCGGACAGGCGGTTCGTCGACCCCGCTTGGACAGAGAGTGGAGTGTTTCGCCGGCTCATGCAGTCCTACCTCGCGCTCGCAGACCTGATCGACGTGGCCATCGACGACGCAAACCTGGACCTGCAGGAGGAGCGCCGCATACGACTCGCAGTTGAGAACCTCCTTGCAGCGAGCGCCCCCACCAACTTCTTGGTCTCCAACCCCGCGGCACTGCGCACTATGATGGACACTCGCGGCCTCAGCTTGGTGCGCGGCCTCCGCAACTTCACACGCGACATTCGACGTGAACCGCGGCTACCGGCCAACACCAGGACGTCGCACTTCGAACTCGGGGAGGACCTAGCCGCGACTCCGGGTGCCGTCATCTTGCGCACCGAGGTCTTCGAGTTGATCCAATACGGCCCGCAGACCCCGAGCGTGCGGTCAACCCCGGTGGTGTTCGTGCCACCGATGATCAATAAGTACTACCTCCTGGACCTTGCTCCAGGCCGCAGCCTGGTCGAGCACCTCGTGCAACAGGGGCAGCAGGTGTTCGCGCTGTCCTGGCGCAACCCAGGAAAGGCGCAAGCTTCGTGGAACCTCGACACCTATGCCGGCGCCGTTGTGGAAGCGATCTCCGCAGTGAGCGCCATCACTGGCGCGGAGTCTTGTCACCTCGCAGGCAGTTGCAGTGGCGGCGCTCTAGCAGCAGCAGTCACTGCGCACCTCGTTGCCACCAGTCAGCGCGATAAGATCTCCAGCCTCATGCTGGCCGTTTGCGTGATCGACAGCGAGCGGGCGGGCGTCGCAAGCGCCTTCAAGAGTCGCCGGGCCACAGAGGCCTCAGTCTCCAAGGTCGCACGCAAGGGCTATCTGGACGGTCACGTCCTTCAAGCCATTTTCGCCTGGTTGCGCCCACAAGACCTGATCTGGCCGTATGTGGTCAACAACTACCTACTCGGTCAGGAGCCCCCGCCCTTTGACATCCTGTATTGGAACGCGGACACAACTTGTGTGGGGGCCGGGCTCTACGCCGACCTCGCCGACCTCGCGCTGGACAACTCGCTGGCCCATCCCGGGATGCTGAACTTGCTCGGAACTCCGATCGACCTCGCGACCGTCGACATCGACAGCTACGTGGTCGCGGGAGTCGCAGATCACATCACCCCGTGGGAGAACTGCTACCGAACGACGCAACTGCTCGGCGGCGACGTCCGTTTCATTCTATCGACCAGCGGCCACGTGGCGGCCTTGGTGTGCCCGGTTACCAATACCAAGGCGTCCTATCGCGCCGCGAGCGGGAGGCATCCCGCCGACTCTGAGCGCTGGCTCCAGACCTCCTCTGAGCACAGCGGCTCTTGGTGGTCGGACTGGAGCGAGTGGCTCGCCGACCGCTCCGGTCCCGATCGACCTGCACCTCGGAAATTGGGCGATCGTAGGTTCCGCGTGCTCCACCCGGCGCCCGGTACCTACGTCTTGACCGCCGACGCCGAGAAGGCCTCTGCGAACACCGCGGCCCAGAAAACCTCTTCTGTGAAACCAGCCAGAACGAGAGGCCGCACCAAGAAGGCGTCTAAGGGGTGACCGCTGCCTGAGCCAACGGGGCCCGGCGCACGGCCTGTGTGCTGATCGAGGCACACGACGAGTAGTAGGTCGCCGAAACGCCGTACCTCTCCGAAAGATCCATGGCGCGACTCAACCCGCCAGCACCCACCGCCTCGAGATCAACCCGACACCAGCCCAGGAGGTGAGCACGACCCCCAGGCCCGCTTATCCACCGTGACCGCACGTCGTCGGCGAACGCCAGGTGAAGGGCACTGGTCAGGTGGTGGTCAGGGTGTGTGGCCTACGTCGATTACACCTTTTCCCTCTTCTACCCCACTTTCGGAGGACCTCATGCAAACCGATACGGAAAGCGAACTCGAACGAAGCACCATTCGCAAGATTACGCGCCGAACTATCCCCTTCCTTGGGCTCTGCTATTTCCTCAACTATCTCGACCGGACCAACATTGGATTCGCCAAGCTATCGATGAGTGAGGACCTTGCACTCACCGAGACGATGTTCGGCCTCGCCTCCGGACTGTTCTTCATCGGGTACCTCCTACTCGAAGTTCCCAGCAACCTAGCTCTGCACCGCTTCGGCGCACGACGCTGGATCGCTCGCATCATGGTGACCTGGGGCTTGTGCGCTACGGCGATGGCCTTTGTGAACTCCGCTGGAGCCCTATACACGGTCCGCATCCTGCTGGGCGCGGCCGAGGCGGGCTTTTTCCCGGGTATCATGTTGTACCTCACCTGGTGGCTGCCACGCCGCGACCGGGTCCGCATCATCGCCGTCTTCTTGCTCTCCCTGCCCCTCTCGGCGGCAATCGGCGCCCCGCTCTCGGCCACGATAATCCAATACGTCGACGGCGCCCTCGGTTTCGAAGGATGGCGGTGGCTGTTCTTCCTTGAAGGGGTTCCCACCATAGTCCTCGGCGTCGTGTGCTGGTTCTTCCTCACCGACCGTCCCGAAGACGCCAAATGGCTCACTGAGGCAGAGCGGAGGTGGCTGGCTGGGAGACTCGGCAGCGAAAACGTGGCGGTGGACGCCAAGAAGGAACACTCACCACTGCGAGCGTTGTTCGCCCCCCGAGTCCTCGCGCTGGGACTTGTCTACTTCGGGGTGGTCTATGGCGTGTACTCCCTGAGCTTCTACCTGCCGACTGTGGTGGCAGGCTTCTCCGAGCAGTTCGACACCACTTTCACGATCCTCCAAACCGGTCTTATCGTGTCTGTTCCCTTCATCATCGGTGGAACCGCCATGCTGCTCTGGGGACGTCACTCGGACAAGACCGGCGAACGGCGTTGGCACCTCGTCGCTCCCATTGTTCTGGGCGCGGTAACAATTCCTACGGCGCTCTACCTGAACTCGCCGCTCGCGGTCATGGCGATGATCAGCCTCACGGCCATTGGCGTCTTCGCCGCGCTCCCGGTCTTCTGGCACTTCCCACCGCTCGTTCTGAGCGGAGCGGCAGCCGCGGCCGGGATCGCCCTAATCAACACTCTCGGCAACGGCGCCGGCTTCGCGGCCCCCTATATCACCGGCTGGCTGGCGGACGCCACCGGTGGCTTCAAGGCCGGGCTGTGGGTGGTCGGCGGTTTCATGCTGTTGGCGGCGGCGGTGGCGTGGACGATTTCTCGACAAGCCGTCGAGATAGGCGAACCGGAGGTCCTTTCGGCGGACCGCTGACTCGAAGATTCCCTGAGGTGACTCGAAGATTCCCTGAGGTGCAGTTCAGCTGGCGGGTTGCAGGGTCACGGTGTAGCCGAGTTCTTGGAGCTGGCGGATCGCACGGCGCTTGGTTCGGGTGGGTTTGATGCGGTTGTAGTAGTCGGCTCCGAGGTCGTCGTAGAGCGCGCCGGTCTGTGCCATGTTCCAGATCGCGACGAGGATGGTGTGCTGGACTGCGACGATGGCCTTGCCCTTGCCTCGTCTGGCGGCGATGCGCCGGTATCTGGCGCCGAGATAGGTGTCCTTGTTGCGGGCTGCGTTCATGGCCGCGGTGCCGAGTACTGCCTTGAGGTAGGGGTTGCCGGGGCGGGTCTTGGTGGACTTCACCCGTCCGGCCGACTCGTGGTGTCCGGGGCAGACGCCGGCCCAGGAGGCGAGGTGCCCTGCGGTGGGGAACCTGGACATGTCAGCGCCGGTCTCGGCGGTGATCACGTCCGCGGAGACGGTGCCGATGCCTGGGATGGAGCAGATCAGCTTGAACCGCCCCAGGTTCTCTGCCGCCCTCATATGGGTTGCGGCTCTCGGTTGAGGGTCGCGTAGTGGGCGGTCTCGTACTCGACTGGGGTGAGGTAGTCGAGGCTACTGTGAAGGCGTCGCTGGTTGTACCAGTCGACCCAGCCGGCGGTGGCGAACTCGACGTCCGCGATGGTCCGGTAGGGGCCGGCGTGGAAGACGGTGGTGCGGATGCACTCGGTCTTGAACAGGCCAATCACGCACTCCATCAACGCGTTATCGAAGGCGTCACCGACTGATCCGATCGAGGGCTTGCCGCCCTCGAGCTCGAGGTGCTCGGTGAACCGGATCGCGGTGTATTGCCGGCCCGCGTCCGAGTGACCAATGAGCTCGCCGGGCTCGATCGGATGCCCTTCGCGTTCGCGTTGCCAGATCGCCATCTTCAACGGCACGAGTACCAGGTCGGCGTCCCGGACGGTCGCAGCGTGCCAGGCGACGATCCTCTGGGCGAACACGTCGACGACGAACGCCACGTAGACCCAGCCGGACCAGGTCCGACAGTAGGTGAAGTCCATGACCCACTTCAGATTCGGGGCTGCGGCGGTGAAGTCACGGTTGAGTAGGTCACCGGCCCGTTTGCCGTCCGCGGCCGGGATCGTGGTTCGGATCCCCTTCGACCGCCGGATGCCTTGCAGGCCAAGGGATCTCATCGCCCGATCCACGCTCCCGGGCGAGGTTGTCGGCATCTGACGACGCACCATCGCGGTCATCTTCCGGCGCCCGTAGAGACCTTCGGGGGTGAGACGGCGACAACCGTGCTCATCGATCCTCCACGCCAGATCGCGGACCTGGTCTTCGACGACCGCGTCGGCCCTGACGCGCTCTGCCAGCGCCCGGTCGGGTTGGGCCCAGGATCGGTAGGTCCGCGCGGCGATCTGGCAGCCCTGCTCGCGCAGGACTCGGCAGATCGACTCGACCGCGTGGCCCTCGCTGCGCATGGTGTCGATGAAGCCCATGATCAGCGGCTGCGGGGGTCGAGTTCCCCCGCGAAGAAAATGGAGGCCCGACGAAGGATCTCGTTGTCTTCTTCGAGTCGGCGAACCTTGGCCTTGAGGTCACGAATCTCGGCCAGTTCCTGCGTCGTGGCGCCTTGGCGTTGCCCGCCATCGACCTGGGCCTGGATGACCCACCGGCGCACAGACTCCTTCCCCACACCCTCGCGCCGCGCGACGGCCTCGGCCGCCGCGGTCAGGGTCGGGTACTCCTGCAGATGGTCAAGCACGAGCCGCACGCAGCGCTCCTTGACCTTTTGATCGATCTTCTTCGGCATGGTGCACATCCTCCTGGACTCAAACAGGAGCGGCATCAAACCTGGGGCGATTCAGGATGACCTGAGACATCACATTGTAGCGGGGGCAGGATTTGAACCTGCGACCTCTGGGTTATGAGCCCAGCGAGCTACCGAGCTGCTCCACCCCGCGTCGGTGCGATCAGGTTACCGGTCGCTCACCGGGAGTTCCAAATCGTGCCCTACTCCCCTGCGACGAAGCCGGCGACGACGCGGCCGAGTTGGTGGCCGGCGTCCTCCTGGAGGAAGTGGCCGGCGCCGGCGATCACCGGGTGGGTGAGCCCCTTCGTGCCGGGGACGAGCTTGCGCATCACCGGCGCCATCGCGCCGGTGATCGGGTCGCCGTCGCTGAAGGCGACCAGGAATGGCTTCTCCCAGGCTGTCAGCACCTCCCAGGCCGCGCGGTTGGCCTCGGTCGCCGGGTCGTCGGGTCGCGTGGGCACCAGGGTCGGCATCACCCGTGGGCCGGCCATGAAGGACTCGCCGGGGAACGGAGCGTCGTACGCCGCCCGGTCGGCCTCAGTCAGGCCACGCAGGCAGCCGGCCTCGACGAGACGCCCCACGTCGAGGATGTCCGCGCTCTCCACGGCCTTGCGGAACTGCCACCAGATCTCCGGCATGTCAAAGTCGCCGGTCGGCAGGCCGGTGTTCGCTGCGACCACGCGCGCGAACCGGTCGGGGTGCTCGGCCACCAGGCGGAGGCCGATCAGGCCACCCCAGTCCTGGCCCACGAGGGTGATGTCATTCAGGTCGAGGTGGTCGAACACGAGCTCCCGGACCCACTCGACGTGGCGAGCGAACGAGTGGTCCTCAGGCTTCGTCGGCTTGTCCGACCGGCCGAAGCCGACGAGGTCCACGGCGACAGACCGGATCCCCGCTGCGGCGAGGTCCTCGATCACGTCGCGGTAGAGGTAGGCCCAGGTCGGCTCGCCGTGCAACAGCAGCACGACCGGGCCGTCGGCCGGGCCGGCCTCGACGTACGCGATCCGCAGCGCCCCACCCTCCGCGTCGGAGAGGTCGGCATAACTCGGCTCGTGGTCGAAGCCGGTCAGGCCGTCGAAGCGGTCGTCGGGGGTCCGCAGGGTCTCCATGCGCCGAGTCTCGCAGCCGGTGCACGACTCGAGACCACGGCCTCAGTCGGGGATGCCCTTGAGCCGCCTGCCGATGGCCTGCTCCGCCTCGCGCGCCGCCTGCCGCTCTGCCAGTGCCTGCCGCTTGTCCCAAGTCTTCTTGCCCCGCGCCAGGGCGATCTCGACCTTGGCGCGACCATCCTTGAAATACAGCGACAGGGGGATGACGGTCAGGCCGCTCTCGTTGACCCGTCGCTCGATCTTGTCGATCTCGGCCCGGTGCAGCAGCAGCTTGCGCTTGCGGCGGGAGGCGTGGTTGGTCCAGGTGGCCTGCGCGTACTGCGGGATGTGTACGCCGTGCAGCCAGATCTCATGGTCCTCGATGTCGGCGAAGCCGTCGACCAACGAGGCGCGGCCCGCACGCAGGGCCTTCACCTCGCTGCCCTGCAGCACGATCCCGGCCTCCCAGACGGCCTCGAGGTGGTAGTCGTGCCGCGCCCTGCGGTTGCGCGCGACCACGCCTTCCGACTCCACCTTCTTCACGAGGTGATTCTCGCAAACCCTCCCCCAGCACCTCCTGGGACCGGCGGGTAGGTCACGAAGCCGGCCGGCGGGACTCGGCGATCCGCTTGATCGCGGCCAGCGTCACCGGGATGCCGGAGTACGCCGCGTCGGTGCGCTCGTCGACCTCGGCCTGCGCGCGCTCGCCGTACTTCTCCGCGAACATCGTGAGCCCGCCCGGCAGCATGTGCCACGACTCCGTCAGCGTCGTGCCCTTGCCCTCCGCGCGGAGGTGGAACCCCCAGCTGACGAGGTCACCGCCGACGATCCAGACGAACTCGCGTCCGCGCTCCGCAGCCACCACCTTCGACCGCGTCTCCCAGGTGCGCTGTGGGGTCTCGTTGTGCCCGGTGAACCAGGCGCCGACCCGGCCCGCCTCGGTGGGGTCGTCCCACCAGCACGAGGTGCAGACGGGACTCCACTCGCCGGTGCGGGTGATGTCGCTGACGAGGTCGTACACGGCGCCGGCGGGGAGGTTCACGAAGATCGAGTCCTCGTAGGTCAGGTCGCGCGCATCGGTCATGGCGCCAAGCCTCACAGACGGACTCTTGGCACCGTCTCGAGGCCGTTGGGAACGCACGAGAAGTTGTCCACAGATTGCGATCTACCCTTGTAATCGCTCATCTGTTCGAGAGAGAATACCTTCATGTCAGCGGCCCTCCACGACCTCCACCCCGACGCGGCCCACCCGGTCGTCGCGGGGATGCTCGAGGTCCACCGGCTGCTGGACGGGATGCAGGCGAGGGCGAGCACCCCGCTTCCCAGTGGGGAGTACGCCGAGCAGGTCGCTGAGGTCGACCGCGCCACCCGCCGGTTGACCGCGCTGAAGCTGAAGCTGGTGGCAGCCGCCGACAAGGCCGGGACCGCTCACGACGCGGGGTTCAGCGGGACCGAGGCCTGGGTGGCGAAACAGACGAGAACTTCGCGGACGACCGCTGCCCGCGAGGTGCACCTGGCGCGGGACCTGGGGTCCGGCGGTCACGACGCCACCTCCGCAGCACTCGACGAAGGACTGCTCTCCCCCGCCCACGCGGACGTGATCGTGAAAGCCACTGGCACCCTGCCCAACGGAGTCAGCGACATCCAGCGGGAGCAGGTCGAGCAGGCGCTGGTGGCGAAGGCCCGACTGTTCGACCCGGAGCAGCTCCGCCGGATCTCCAGACGCGCGATCGAGGCGGTCGAGCCCGACGAGGGCGTGGTCGACGCCCACGAGGACGCGCAGCTCCGCACCGAGGAAGCGGCCGCCCGTGCCAAGTGCAGACTGTCCTTCCACGACAACGATGACGGCACCACCACCGGACGCTTCACCCTCCCCACGGTCCAGACAGCGTTCCTGCGCAAGATCATCGAGTCGATGACCGCACCCCGGCGGATGAGCGCGGCGAGCAGCAGCCGTAGCCGATCGGACCGACGGGACGGCAGGTTCCACGACTGGGAGCACCGACGTGGACTCGCCTTCGTCGAGCTCCTCGAGCACCTTCCCACCGACAACCTGCACCACAAGACCGCCGCCACTGTCGTGGTCACCATCGACCACACCGTCCTACTGGACGCGCTGAAGGCAGCCCACCTCGACACCGGCCAGACACTGAGCGCCGGCGAGGCCCGGAGAGTCGCCTGCAACGCCGGCCTGATCCCCGCCGTCCTCGGCACCCGGTCGGTGGCGCTGGACCTGGGTCGCGAGTCCCGGCTGTTCTCCGAGTCGCAACGCGTCGCGAAAGGCCTCGAACACGCCACCTGCGCGGCCGACGGCTGCGAACGTCCCTACGCCTGGTGCGAGCTCCATCACCGCCATGGCTGGAGCCTCGGTGGCCGAACCGACCTCAAGGACGCGGTGCCGCTCTGCCACTACCACCACCAGCGAATCCACGACCCCGCGTTCTGGCATCACTATCTGCCGGACGGCACCATCAGATTCAGCCGGAGGACGTGAGCTCGTGCTTGATCTCCGACTTGAGCACCTTGCCGACCTTCGAGCGCGGCAGGTCGTCCCAGACCTCGATCTGCTTGGGGGCCTTGACGCTGCCGAGGCGCTGCTTCACGAAGGCGGTGATCTCGACGACGTCGAGCTCCTGGCCAGGGCGGAGCTGCAGGACCGCTGTGACGCGCTCGCCCCACTTCTCGTCGGGGAGGCCGACGACGGCGCAGTCGGCGATCGCCGGGTGCTCCATCAGCGCCTGCTCGACCTCGGTCGAATAGACGTTGAAGCCGCCGGTGATCACCATGTCCTTCGCCCGGTCGACGAGGAAGAGGAAGCCCTCGTCGTCGAGGTAGCCGATGTCGCCGGTGTGGTGCCAGCCGTGCGCAGAGGCCTCGGCGGTTGCCTCGGGGTTGCGGTGGTAGCCGCGCATCACCAGGGAGCTGCGGACGACGACCTCGCCGCGTTCACCGCGTGGGAGGAGGGAGCCGTCCTCCCCCATGATGGTGACCGTCACCAGCGGAGCGGGACGCCCCGCTGATGACAGCCGTTCGTGGGCGATGCTTCCGTCAGGGCGGAAGTGGTCGCGTGGCGCCATCGTCGAGATCATCATCGGCGCCTCGGTCTGGCCGAACAGCTGCGCCATCACCGGGCCGATCCGCCTCAGTGCCTCCTCCAGCCGGGTGGGCGACATCGGGGCGGCGCCGTACCAAAAGCACTGCAGCGAGGAGAGCTCCGCGGTCTCCAGCCGCGGGCTGTCCAGCACCATGTAGATCAGCGTCGGCGGGAGGAACGTGTGCGTCACCTCGTGCTCCCCCACCAGCTGGAGGAAGCCGCCGACGTCGGGCGTGCGCATCACCACGACCTCCCCGCCCAGCGCCATGATCGGGAAGCAGAGCACCCCGGCGGCATGCGTCAGTGGTGCGAGCGCGAGGTAGACCGGGCGGTCCCCGAAGGGATAGCTCATCAAGGTGATGGCGGACATCGTCTCCAGGTTCGTGCCGGTCAGCAGCACCCCCTTGGGTCGACCTGTGGTGCCGCCGGTGCCGACGATCATCGCGAGGTCGTCGGGCGTTGCCAGGTCGATCTCGGAATCGCTGCCGTCGAGGAAGTCCTGCCAGGACAGGGCGCCCTCGACCTCACCGTCGAGGCAGACCAGCGTCCTCAGCTGCGGGAGGTCGTCGCGAATCTCCTGCACCAGGGGGGCAAACGCTGCCTGGAACACCAGCACCGAGCACTCGAACAGGTCGAGCAGCTCGGCGTTCTCCTTGGCCTCGTTGCGCGGGTTGATCGGGCACCACACCGCTCCCGCTCGGCTGATCCCGAACACGCACGTGAACGCCACGGGGTCGTTGGCGGAGAGGATGGCAACCTTGTCGCCGGGCTGGACTCCTTGCCGGACGAGGGCGGCGGCGATGCGCTGGCTGAGCTCGCGCACCTCGGCATAGCTGCTGGTGACCCCGTCGGTGGTCATGCAGGGCGCGCCGGGCTCCAGCGACGCGCCCTTGTCCAGGTAGTCGACCAGTCGCACGCTCGGCCTCAGTCCCCGACGGTGAGCACGGGCTCCGCGACCAGGCCATAACCACGCAGTACGCCGAGCAGCTCGCGGTGGCCGAACGCCTGGCAGCCGGAGGCGAAGCCTGCGCGTCTCGGAGGCTGCTGGAGCAGGGAGTACGCCGCGTAGGCCTGCAGCAGGCCGGTCTGCTTGTAGTTCTGGTTGCCGTGGATCACGCAGTGCGCACGACCGAGCGGGCCGGAGGCATGCACCGAGTCGAGCGACTTGTTCACGCGCGCGTTCTCCCGCGGTGGCATCGTGCTCATCACCTGGGCGGCAGTCGCGTCGAGGGCGGCGTACTTCTCCTCGTCGCCCATGCCCGCGGTCGCCTCGATGGCAGCCGCCACGATCTGGGGTACGCCGAGCATCAGCGCCTTGTTGAAGACCCCGCCAAGCGCCTTCACGTTGGCCACCCGCGGGTCCCTCCTGAACCACACGGGGTGCGACGTACCCCCCCAGGGCAGCGCCAGCGCGAGCTCGTGCTGCCCGGGGATCGCCAGCTGGTAGTGACCGGCCTCCGGGTCGAAGGGCACGTAGGTGTTCTGCTCGAGGTAGTGCGCGCCCGCCAGCGCTGCGTTGAACAGGATCGTCTGGGTCGAGGCGATCGTCGGGCTTCCGCCCCAGAACACCGCGATGTCGAGGGTGTCCAGGCCGGGCTTCTCCAGGCACAGCTGCGCGGCGATCTCACCGGTTGTGTACATCTGCGCGATGCCCGGCGACAGCAGCAGGCCGGCGGAAGCGAAGTCCGCGCCGTACTGCTCGTCGCAGGCGATCAGCCAGTCCTGCTCCCCCGTGGTGTCGATGTAGTGGACGCCCGCAGCCAGGCAGGCCTCCACCACCTCGGGCCCGTAGCGGCTGAACGGCCCCACGGTGTTGCACACGACGGACGCGCCCTTGAACAGCTCGGTCAGCGAGTCCACGTCGTGCGTGACCTCGGCGACGTCGTACTGCGCCGTCTCGATGCCCGCGACATTGGTGCTCATCGACTCGTCGAGCCTGTCGGTGTCGCGGCCCGCGGCCACGAACGGCACGTTGTAGTCGCGGAGGTATTCGCAGATCAGCCGGCCGGTGTAGCCGGAGGCGCCGTAGACGATGACAGGCTTGTCACTCATGGCGCTCACATCCCCATCCCGCCGTCGACCGGGAGGCCGACACCGTTCACGAAGCGGGACGCGTCCGAGGCGAGGAAGACCACCGCGTCGGCCATGTCGGAGACCTCACCGAGTCGACCCGAAGGGGTCAGCTCGACGACGGCTCCGACGGCCTCTTCGGGCGAGCCGAACAGGCCGAGCTGGGCCATGTCGTTGGCCAGGCCGGCGCCCATGGCCGTGGGGACGAGTCCGGGGTAGATGCAGTTGACGCGTACGCCGTAGCCGAGCTTGCCGGCCTCCATCGCGGCGACGCGGGTCAACCGGTCGACGGCCGACTTGGTCGCGGAGTAGATCGAGATGCCGGGGAAGGCGATCGTGGCGGCGACCGAGGAGATGTTGATGATGCTGCCGCCCTTGCCGGCGACGCCGTCGGGCCGCATCGCCCGCAGGCCGTGCTTGATGCCCAGCGCGGTGCCGAGGAAGTTCACCTCGAGCATGGTGTGGATGTCCTTGGGATCGACGTCGGTGATCAGGCTGCTGATCTCGACACCCGCGTTGTTGACGAGGACGTCCAGCCCGCCGAAGTCGTCGGCCGCCGCGACCACGGCGTTCTGCCAGCTGGCCTCGTCGGTCACGTCGAGATGCACGAAGCCGTGGTTGCCCGCCTGGGCTCCGCCCAGTGACGCGGCCACCTTGCCGCCGAGCTCGCCCTGCAGGTCGGCGACGACGACGCGGGCACCGGCCTCCGCGAGAGCGTGGGCCATCCCCTCTCCGAGCCCCTGGGCTCCTCCGGTGACGAGGGCCGTGCGCCCGTTCAGGTCGTAGTGGGTCATCTGGGTCTCCTGGTGAGTATTCGGGGGCTGGTGAGGGTGGTCACACTCTTCCCGCGACTCTTGACAGTTGTCAAGGAAAATCTAGACACTTGTCAAGTTCGCGGTGCGGCTGCCCGTGCCTGCCTCGAGAAGTGGGGTGATCCGGGCAGCCGCTCCACTACGCTGGCCGCGAGTTGGTTTCGACTGGCTCAACCGACGAGGACGACGAGGAGGTGTGCGATGGCTGTTGCAACCGGCCCGAGAACCACCGCTGCGAAGGCACCTCGGCGCGCCCCGACGGACAAGTACGACGAGCGCCGCAACCAGCTCGCCGAGTCGGCTCTGCAGACCCTCGGCGAGCTCGGCTACGCTCGCGCCAGCCTGCGCGAGATCGCGAACAACTCCGAGTTCAGCCACGGTGTCGTGCACTACTACTTCCAGGACAAGCTCGAGCTGATCGTCTACTGCGTGCGCTACTACAAGGCGCAGTGCGTGACCCGCTATGACTCGGTCGTCGCCGACTCCACCAGCCCCGAGGCGCTGCTCGACGCGTTCGCCGCCAAGCTGGTCGAGACGCTGCAGGACGAGGCCCCGATGCACCGTCTCTGGTATGACCTCCGCACCCAGAGCATGTTCGAGGAGCCACTCCGCGAGGCGGTCACGATGATCGACAAGACCCTCGAGGAGATGATCTGGCGCGTCGTCTCCCGCTATGCCGAGCTCAGTGGACGTTCGGTCGCGATGACCCCCGCCGCGGCGTACGGCGTGCTGGACGGGGTGTTCCAGCAGGCGCTGCTCGCGCACATCTCCGGGAGCCCGACGGCTCTCGACGACCTGGTCGCCCAGGTGCACGGCCTGATGCCGCTCGTGCTCGCTGCCTGAAACGCGGCACGACCCGCTGCAAGCACCCCTAGGCTGACCCCCGCGCGCCTGGGTTCGAGAAGCTCAACCGACGGACGTGCTCAACCGACAGGAGCAGCACACGTGGCACGGTGGGACCCGGGCGTCTTCGGCTCGGTGCTGCTCGGTCCCGCCGACCAGGGCACCCGCCGGCTGCGGATCAGGGTGCAGGCACTGCTCACCGTGCTGCTCGTCAGCACGAACGTGATCGGCGCGGCCATCGTGGTCGTGCTCGCGACGCTGGTGATCCCGAGTCCCGCCCCCGACGGCGACACGGTACTGGCACTCTGGATCGCGGTGCCGGTCTACGTCGCCGTGGCGATCGCGGTAGGCGCCGGGTGGGGCACGGCCGGAGCCCTGAGGGCGCTGCACTGGGTCTACCACGACGAGACGCCCACCGACGACGAGCGACTTCGTGCCCTCGGCGTCCCCTGGTTCCTGACCCGGGTCCAGGCCGGACTCTGGCTCAGCGCAACCATCCTGTTCACCGTCCTCGCCCTGGTGCTCCAGCCTGAGCGCGCCCCCACGACCGGCCTCACGGTGGGCATCGCCTCGCTCGTGGTGAGTGCGATCGCCTATCTGCTCAGCGAGTTCGCGCTCCGCCCGGTGGCGGCACGGGCCCTGTCCGGCGAGGAGCGGCTGCGCGTCCGCGGGCTCGGCGTACGACGTCGGGTGCTGCTCTTCTGGGGCATCGGCACCGGCGCCCCGGTCGCCGGGCTTGTCGTGGTGGCGATCCTCGCGCTGACGCTGGGCGAGGTGTCACTGACCAAGCTCGCCGTCGTCGTACTCGTGCTCGGCGCGGTGGTGCTGTGCTTCGGCCTGCTCGTGACCTGGCTGAATGCCCGTGCCGTCGTCGCGCCGATCATCGCCGTACGCAACGCGATGCAGCAGGTGGAGCAGGGAGACCTCGACGCCGAGGTCCAGGTGTACGACGGCACCGAGCTCGGGCAGCTCCAGGCCGGGTTCAACGAGATGGTCCGCGGCCTCCGCGAGCGCGAGCACATCCGCGACCTGTTCGGCCGGCACGTGGGCCAGGACGTCGCCGCGGCCGCTTCGGGCGGCAACGTCGAGCTCGGCGGCGAGAGCCGGGTCGTCTCGGTGCTGTTCGTCGACCTGATCGGTTCCACCGCGCTGGCCGCCGAACGTGACCCCGGCGAGGTGGTCGACCTGCTCAACAGGTTCTTCGGTGTCGTCGTCGAGGAGGTCGACCGGCACCACGGGTTGGTGAACAAGTTCATCGGGGACGCGGTGCTCGCGATCTTCGGTGCGCCGGTGGAGCTCGAGGACCACGCGACGGAGGCGCTGGCCGCGGCGAGAGCAATGGCGCAGCGACTCGCCGACGAGGTGCCGGAGCTCGAGGCCGGCATCGGCGTCGCCACCGGCGAGGCGGTGGCCGGCAACGTGGGCGACGAGTCGCGCTTCGAGTACACCGTGATCGGCGATGCCGTGAACGCCGCTGCCCGGCTCACCGAGCTCGCCAAGGACGTCGAGGGTCACCTGCTCGCCGGCTGGGAGTCCGTCGAGGCAGCGGACGACGACGAGGCCGGCCGGTGGAAGCAGCACGACACGGTCACGCTGCGGGGACGCAGCAGCGAGACCGTGCTCGCCGTACCTGCTGGGTGAGTCGGCGGGGGGGCGTGCTGGTTTCCCCGGCCGACCGGGGAAACCGGATGTTGTCGGCCTTCGCAACACCCGACGACCTCCTGTTTCCCTCAACCACCCCACCCGTTTTGTCCGGACCGACCAGCGTACGACGGCCCACGGCGACCCTCGAGCTCCGAGATCGTGCTCTCCGCGGACGAGCCGCGTCTGGTCTCCGGTGCGGAGGTCAGCCGAGGTCCACGATCGCGGCCGCCGGCCCGCCACCGTCCGGTCCCTGGTGCGCGGCCGACACCGAGACGAAGACCGCGGGATCCGCGTTCACGAGCCGGCCGTCGAGGTCGAAGGGGATGGGGCCGTTCGGGGAGGCTGAGGCCGGGGTCCTTGATCGCCGCCCGATGCCGTCCGGTCGAGGGCGACCCGGCTGCCTGGCGCCCCGCAAGCGGGGCCAGTGCTCCTACGCGATCCGGTCAATCGAGATCAAGCACGCCTGGGACCTCGCGATCGCCGGGAGCAAGGCACCGGAGCAAGGCACCGGAGCGAGGCTCGGGCCCCCTGGCGCTCGAGCGCTGCTCACCTTCTGTCCCCGGAGCGGCGTCTCTACTACCGGGCTGCCCAGACGCTGCTCGCGGCGTAGTGGTTGTCGAACTCCTCCGAGGATGCCGCGATCTCGGCCACCTCGGCCTCGCCCGCGTGCACCCGTCCCAGCAGCCGGTAGTAGTCGAAGCGACGCATCCCCGGGGTGAAGATGACGAGGACGTCGGCTTCCTTCCCGTTGGGTGGAGCGAAGGCGTGAGTCGTGCCCGGGGGCACCAGGAGGAAGTCGCCCTTGTGGAGGTTCACAATCTGCTCGTCGAAGAGCACCTGCAGCTCCCCGCCCAGGATGAAGAAGCTCTCCGCAGCACCGGTATGGCGGTGCGGGGGCGCGCCGGGAGAGCCGACCGTCAGGGTGGCGCGGTTGACCGTCACGGCGCCTCCGGTCTCGGGAGCGTCCGCGAGCAGTGCGATCCGGCTGGTCGGTCCATCGACCACAGACTCGGCGTGGTCGGCGCGGACGAGGAGCGGTGCTGCGGTCATCGTGACTCTCCTTCGGGGTATGGGTCTCGTGATCGATCCGGAGGTGTCTTCACCTGCGACCTCAGCCCAGGGCGAGGAAGTGGTTCATGGTGGCCTCACGGGTGTGCGGGTGGATCCGTTCGACGTCGGCCCTGATGTCGGCGATGGTCTGCTCGGCGAGGGCTGCTCGCCAGGCCCGATCGGCCCTGCGCATCGCGCCCGAGATGACGCACGTCTCGCGGTAGTCGACCTCCTCGGAGCCGCCCGGGCCGTTGCGGAGCACCTGGTCACACCGGAAGAGGTCCTCGCGACCCTCGATGGCCACCACGACGTCGAGCAGCGTGATCCGGTCGATGCCGCGGGCCAGGCGGAACCCTCCGCCGGGACCGGAGACCGACGACAGGATGCCGGCTCGCGCCAACGCCTGCAGCTGCTTGTTCAGGTAGGCCGTCGGCAACTGGTAGAAGGCCGCGAGCCTGGTCGCCGTGACCGATTCCTCCGGCTCCAGCCAGGACAGGTTCAGGCAGGTGTGCAGAGCCCACTCGACGCCGTGACTCAGCTTCATATTCTGGATATTATATGTCTTGAATAGCGGAGGTCAACCGAGGTCCACGATCGCGGCCACCGGCCCGCCACCGTCGGGACCCTGGTGCGCCGCCGACACCGAGACGAAGACCGCGGGATCCCCGGTCACGGCGGCCGTCACGCCACCGACCGCCGCCTTGATCTGGCGGTGCCAGTGCACGTCGGAGTCGTCGAGCATCGCGTTGCGGCGCCCGCGCACCACGCCGTCCTGCGAGACCTCGCACTTGAGGAACACGTTCACGAGCCGGCCGTCGAGGTCGGAGGGGTGCGGCCGCTCCGGGAGGTCGAGGCCGGCGTCCCTGATCGCCGCCCAGATGCCGTCGGCGTCGAGCGCGTCCCTCATCACCGAGTGGCCGATCCGGTAGCGCCCGCCGACGCCGCGGGCGTTGCCGACGACGACCACCTGGGCCTGGTCCAGCTCGACCCCGGAGGAGCACGATGCGACCGCCGAGAACAGCGAGCGGTCGTGCATCACGTCGGCGTCGGTCGGCATCTCGATCTCGCCCAGCGCGACCGCGACGCCGAGCGCCGTGGTGCCGTTGGAGAGGTCCATCGACTCGTGGGTGTGCTCGGTCCACACCGTCTTGCCCCGGGACTTCGCGTCGCGGATGGTGTGCACGGTCAGCAGCGGCGTCTTGGTCTGCACGTAGTGCACCTCCGCCGGGTCCGTGATCCCGGCCTTCTCCATGGCGACCTTCGTCGCGGCGGCGACCTTCTCCACCATCGCCACCCGGCCGATGTCCTCGGGGAGCAGCACCTCGCTCATCGCGAACCCCACGGTCAGCCGCGGCTCGTCCGAGGTGACGGCGTCCTCGGGCGGCACCGTCGCGAAGATCGTGGCGTGCGGGCTGATCACGCCGTCGGTGCCCCCGGACCAGACGATCGGGATCTGCTTGACCTGCTCGGGCGGGGCTCCCTTCTCGACGAGCACCTCGCGGAACGCGCGGTCGGAGATGATCCGGGTGTAGTCGTTCACGCCGCCGTTGCCCTCGGTCTTGCCGATGATGGCGATCACCCGGTCCGCGTGCAGCACGCCGTCCTCGATCAGCCTGGTGAGCTCGCTGGCGTCGGCGACCGAGTGGATCGGGACCTTGCGTACTTCGATGGCGTCGGGCATGTCACTGCACTCCTGAGGTCGGGTCTGGATGGCTGGACGATTGCGTTGGTTCGGGAAGTACGACGGTGCCGAACTCTCCGGACACCGCGTCGACGATGTTGCCCAGGCTGCTGATCACGGCCCGGGTCCCACCACGCTCCACGAACCGGCAGGCCGCGTCCACCTTCGGACCCATCGACCCGCTGGCGAAGTGTCCTTCGGTGGCCAGCCTGCGCAGCTCGGTCACGGTCACCCGGCCGATCGGGGTGGCCTCGGGCGTCCCGAAGTGCAGCACCGCCTGCGGCACGTCGGTGGCGATCACCAGCACGTGCGCGCCGACCGTGTCCGCGAGCAGGGCGGCGCCGAGGTCCTTGTCGATCACAGCCTCCACGCCACCCAAGGTCCCGTCCGCACGGACGATGACCGGGACTCCCCCACCACCGTTGGCGATCACCACGAAGCCAGCGTCGACGAGCGCCCCGATCGCGGGAGCGTCCACGATCTCGAGCGGCTCGGGAGAGGCCACCACCCGACGCCAGCCCTTCTCGCCGCGGTCCTCCCAGGTCTCGCCGTGCTCGACCAGCAGCTGAGCTTCCTCCTGCGGCAGGTGCCGGCCGATCGGCTTCGACGGCTGGGTGAACCCCCGGTCGTCCGCGGCCACCCGAGTGCGGGTGACGACCGTCGCCGTACGCCGCTCGACGCCGCGCGCCCGCAGCGCCGCGTCCAGGGCGTTCATCAGCACGAAGCCCAGCGTCGCCTGCGTCTGGGCGCCGCACCAGTCCAGCGGCACCGGGGGTACGACGGCCGCGGCCAGCTCGTTCTTGACCAGCAGGTTGCCCACCTGCGGGCCGTTGCCGTGCGTGAGCAGCACGTCGACACCCTGCGCGACGAGGTCCGCGACCGCCTCGGCCGCGACCTCCGCCGCGGCGATCTGGTCCTGCGGCCGCGCGCGTCCATCCGGGTTCGTCATCGCGTTGCCACCGAGCGCGAGCAGGACTCTCATGGCAGGTCGACCTCGGCGTGGCTCGCGCCGCCGGAGAGCAGTGCATAGCCCGGGCCGCGGTCGAAGAAGGCCTCGGAGGGAGCCGGGCGACCGGCCCTCTCGGCCGCGGTCGCGTCCAGGTCACACCCGAGCGAGTCGTCCTCGATCGAGCCGGTGAGCACCACGGCGTATGCCGCCGACGCCGCCTCCGGTGAGACCTTGCGCCACACCACGTCGCGGACGACCAGGAGGGGGTCCCGCTCCAGGGGGTTGCCCCAGCCGCCGCCGCCCGTCGTACGGATCCGGATCACCTCGCCGGCCGTGACCGGCTCGTCGTCCGCGAGCGCGTCGACGGCCCTCTCGTTCGGCCCACCAGGGTCGATCACCACCTCGAACGGCTGGCCGGCCAGCCCGCCCTTGACGCCCCAGCAGGCGAGGATCGACCGGTCGGCGATCGACATGAAGTGCCCGTCCTCGAGCATCCGGATGTGCTTCTCATAGCCGAGACCGCCGCGGAACTTCCCGGCCCCGCCGGAGTCCATCGCCAGGCCGAGGCTCTCCACCCGCAGCGGGAAGCGCGACTCGGTGAACTCGCTGGGCAGGTTCCGGGAGTCGGGTACGACGTGGATGGTGTCCTCCCCGTCGGCGTAGTAGCGACCGCCGGACCCGCCACCGAGCACCTCGCGCATCAGGTAGGGACGCCCGTCCAGATCCTCGCCGTAGACACCGGTGTAGCGGATCGTCTCCTGGTCGGCCGGCATCCGCCCGTCGACGGCCTTCGCCACGACACCCGCCAGCACCCCGAGCAGCCGCAGGATCACGAAGGTCCGTGCGTTGGTCGGCGCCGGGAAGACCGGGGTGAGCAGGGTCCCCGGCGGCGGGAACCGCATCTCGATCAGCGGCACGATCCCCTCGTTGACGTCGAGCTCGGCCATCCGCTCCGGACTCTCGGCGAGGTTGCGCAGGATCGGGGCGAGCCACTTCTTCAGGAACACCCCGTCGCTGTAGTCGCCGCAGTGGTTGATCGGCCCCCGGGCCTGCGCGCCGGTGCCGGCGAAGTCGAGGACCAGCCGCTCGCCGCCCGGGTCGTCGACCGGTGTCCGGGTCATCGTGATCCGCTGGGTGTGCAGCCTCGGCTCATCGACACCGTCGTGCTCGGCGTAGTCCTCCCACACCCACTCCCCCACGGGGATCTGGGAGAGGATCTCGCGGCGGTACGTCGTGGTGGTGCGCTCGATGATCGCGTCGAAGCAGGACTCCACCACCTCCACGCCGTAGCGGTCGAACAGCTCCCCGAGCCGGCGGGCACCCATCAGGCAGGCCGAGCACTCGGCGTCGAGGTCGGCCGCCAGGCTCTCCGGCATCCGGGAGTTGCGGGTCATGATGGCCAGCGCGCCCCGGTTCGGCCTCCCGGCGTCATAGAGCCGGATCGGCGGGACCATCAGGCCCTCCTCGAAGACACTGGTCGCGTGCGAGGGCATCGACCCCGGGACCGCGCCGCCGATGTCGTCGTGATGGCCGAACGCCTGCACGAAGGCCACCACCCGGCGCCGCTCGGGCGGACCGGCGTGGACCGGGACGGTCACGCAGAGGTCCGGCAGGTGGCCGATGCCGCCCTCGGAGCGGTAGACGTCGTTGTGGAAGAAGACGTCGCCCTCGGCCATGTCCTCGATGGGGAAGTCGCGGGCCACCGGGTGCACCAGGGCCGAGTAGGACCGGCCGGTCAGCTTGCGCAGCAGCCGGTCGTGGATCCCGGCCCGGAAGTCGTGGGCGTCGCGGATCATCGGGCTGCGCGAGGTGCGTCCGATCGCGGTCTCGACCTCCATCTCCACCGAAGCCAGGGAGCCCTGGACGATCTCGACGAGCACCGGGTCCGCACCGGCTCCGGCGTCGGAGGTGAGCATCCCGAACGGGAACTGCGTCGGCGCCCGGCGACTCCCGGTGCTCGCGGGGTCGCTCATGCCGCCGCCTCCCGGATCACGACGATGTTCAGGTAGTCGTCGATCCTCGCCGTGAAGCCGGGGTGCAGCGGCACGGTGGAGCCGAACTCCTCGATGATCGCCGGGCCGCTCACGACCGCGCCGGGCACCAGGTCCGGACGCCACAGCACGGGAGTCTCGACGTACCCCACGTCGGCGTCGAAGCAGACCGGCCGCGTCCTCGCTGGTGGGGGAGCGGACGTCTCGAGACCCTTGACCGGCGCCTTGTGGATCTCGGGGCGCCGGATGGGGCCGATGCCCGAGACCCGCAGGTTCACCCACTCGACCTGCTGGCTGGGGTCGCGGGCGAAGTCGTAGCCGTAGAGCACGCGGTGCTCCGCGTGGAACCGGCCGGCCACCGCTCCGAGGACGTCCTGGTCGACGGCGCCCTCCGGCACCGCGACCCGGACCTCGAAGGCCTGGCCGAAGTAGCGCAGGTCGGCGGTGCGCACGAACTGGTGCTCCACGTCCGCGAAGCCCTCCTGGGTCAGCGCCGCCCGCGCCTGGTCGGTGAGCGCGGCGTAGATCGCGGAGACCGCGTCCGGCTCGAGCGACTCGGCGAGCTCGACACTGGTGCGGACGTAGTCGTTCTTGACGTCGACCGTGAGCAGGCCGAACGCGGAGACGTTGCCGGGGTTCGACGGCACCAGCACGGTGCGCAGACCGAGCACGTCCATCAGCCGGCACAGCAGCAGCGAGCCCGAGCCACCGAAGGTGGTCAGGGTGAAGTCGCGGACGTCGAGCCCGCGCTTGACGGTGACCTGGCGCAGCGCGTTGGCCTGGTTCCACGCCGAGATCTCGAGTACGCCGGCCGCGCACGCCTCCGGCGTGAAGCCGAGCTGCGCGGCCAGCGCCTCGACCCCCCGGCGCGCGGCGTCGACGTCGAGCGCGATCTCACCGCCGAGCAGGTGCGGCGGGATCCGGCCGAGGACGACGTGGGCGTCGGTGATGGTGACGTCGGTCCCGCCCTGGCCGTAGCAGAGCGGGCCGGGGTCGGCTCCGGCCGACTGGGGGCCGACCTTGAGGGTGCCTTCGGGCGAGAGCCACGCGATCGAGCCTCCGCCCGCACCGACGGTGACCACGTCGATCATCGGGATCTTCGACGGGAACGCCCCGACGGTGCCTTCGGTGGTCAGCGTCGGCTCGCCGTCGATCACCACCGAGACGTCGGTCGAGGTGCCACCGCCGTCGCTGGTGAGCACCCTGTCGAACCCAGCGACCTTGGCGATCAGCGCCGCACCCAGGGCGCCCGCGGCCGGGCCGGAGAGCACTGTGGTGATCGGCTGGTGCACCACCTCGTCGGCCGAGAGCACACCGCCGTTGGACTTCATCACGTAGAACGGGATATCACGGCCGTCGAGGGCGCCGAGCCTGGTCTTGATGTTGGTGACGTACGCCGAGAGCCGGGGCTTGACCGCTGCGTCGACGAGCGTGGTCATCGCGCGCTCGTACTCTCGGTACTCGCGCAGGACCTCGCTGCTCAGCGACACCACGGCTTCGGGATGCTCCTCGACGAGCACCTCGCGCATCCGCTCCTCGTGGGCCGGGTTGGCGTAGGAGTGCAGGAAGCAGACCCCCACCGTGGTGATGCCCTGGTCGCGGAACCAGCGGGCCGCGCGCCGCGCCGAGGCCTCGTCGAAACGACGCACCTCCGCCCCGGTGAAGTCCAGTCGGCCGCCGACGCCCTTGACCAGGTCGCGCGGGACGATCCTGGCCGGCTTGACCCA
The DNA here is from genome assembly GCA_963781335.1 of uncultured Actinomycetota bacterium. Classification (GTDB taxonomy): domain Bacteria; phylum Actinomycetota; class Actinomycetes; order Propionibacteriales; family Nocardioidaceae; genus Marmoricola. The sequence goes on from CAWAFS010000018.1 coordinate 45,832, forward strand.
GAAGTAGGAGTTGCCGTAGCCGTCGGGCACCGACTGCCGGGCGATCTCGAGCATGGCCTCGTAGCCGGCGGTGGTGATGAACCCGAGCCGGCCCACCTTCCCCTCGAGCAGCTGGTTCGTCGCCACGGTGGTGCCGTGGCTCACGGCGTCGACCGCGCTCGCGTCCGCGCCCAGGAGAGCGAGGACCTTGTCGATGCCGGCCAGGAAGCCGTCCGCCGGGTTGCCCGGCGTGGACGGGGTCTTCGTCGTCACGGTCTCCCCCGACACCTCGTCGAAGGCGACCACGTCGGTGAAGGTGCCGCCGGTGTCGATGCCGATCCGGATGCTGCGGGGGGCGCTCGAGGTCATGGGGTCGATTCAAGCGTGCTCGGCAGGGCCAGGTCGATGCTGACCATGCCCATCACCGCGTAGCCGGGCGCCGGCTCAGGCGTTCTGCCACAGTCCGATCAGGTTGCCCTCGGTGTCGGTGAAGTAGCCGGCGAACCCCATGTCCCCGACCTGCATCTTCTCGCTCGCGACCTTGCCGCCGGCCGCCTCGATCCCACGCAGCGCGTCGTCGATGCTGGGGACGTCGATCACGACCGTCGGACCCTTGCCGGGGAAGTCGTCGCTGCGCGCGAACATGCCGCCGTTGATGAAGCCTGCCTCCGACGGGCCCTTCTCGGGGTCGGTCGGGCCGGTCATCACCATCGTGTAGTCCATGTCTGGCACGGACATCACCTCCCAGCCGAACGCTTGTCGGTAGAACGTCTGAGCCCGGTCGCCGTCGTCGAACGGGATCTCGAAGTGCACCACCTTGCCGGACATGCTGCCTCCCCTTGCTCGGGTGTGAACCTCCAGCAAAGCCCCGCCGGAGGTGAGCGTCAACGAGCGTCTAGGCCACTGCCGGGCCCGAGAGGCCCACCATCGCCGTCGTTCTACGCCCCGGGCGAACAGCGCTGCTCAGGGCCGACTGAAGGCGCTGGCACGAGCAAGCGCACGATCAGCGTGGGTACGCCGAGCCGAGTCACCCCAGGAAGCTGTTCGCCAGCAGGCGAGCCACAGCCCAGTCCTGCACGGCCACACCAACGGACTTGAACGAGGTCCGTGGGGTCCGGCTGACACCGAGGGTGAGGGCGTCACCGAGTTCGAGCAGGTCGTCGGCACGTATCAGACCCGTGTCGATCGCGTGCAGGACCTCGCCGGACTCCTCCAGGATCGCCTCTCGTTCGTCGACGACCACGAGTCCGGCGGCGAGGAGCTCGTCGGGGAGCTCGCGCATCGTCGGCCGGAAGGCGCCGATGGCGTTGACGTGCACCTGCTCGGGGAGCGCGTCCAGGGTGAAGAGGGGCTGCCGCGCCGTCGTCGCGCAGCAGACCACGTCCGCCCGCGCCAGGGGCTCTTCCGCGTCCCGGGTGGTCACGATCTCCACCTCGCCGGACTCAGTGCGCAGCTGCTCGGCCAGCTGCTCCGAGCGCGAGGAGTCCCGACCCACGAGGGTGACGTGCTCGACGGGGCGTACGGCGAGGACGGCGCGCACCTGGTCCGGCGCCTGGGCCCCCGTGCCGAAGACGAGCAGTCGCCGGACGTCCGCCGGAGCCATCAGGTCGGTGGCCACCCCGGTCACTGCACCGGTCCGCAACGCGGTGACCGCCCCTGCATCGGCGACGAGCTGCCGGGTCTCGGCCAGGTTGCTCCAGACGACGGTGCCGGCGATCGCGGGGTCGCGGCCGTCGAAGTTCAGGCTCAGCGTCTTGAACATCGCTGTGCCCGACGGACGGTGGTGCACCGCCATGTCCAGGAACTGGCCGTCACCCAGCACGGTCCGGGTCGGCATCTCGAAGTGGCCGGCGGCCAGGTCGAGGAAACCTTGTCGGACCGCCTCGATCGCGTCGGACATGGGGACCGCGGCACGGACCTCCTCGGCGCTCACGGTCGTCACGGTCACGTCCTCCTCCTCATCCCGGCACCCGGTCCAGGACCGGCACCCCTCGTGGGTCACACACCAGCTGCTCGCGCCGGACCACGCCGGCCACCGAGCGCAGGACGCCGGGATCGAGCAGCGGGTCCCCGTCGACGATGACCAGATCTGCCTCGCTGCCCCGTTCGATCCGCCCGACTCCCCGTCGCCCGAGCGCGTCGGCGGCCCTCGAGGTGGCGGCCTTGAGCGCGTCCAGCACGGTCATCCCGCAGTCGACCAGCGCCTCGATCTCGTCCACGAGACTCGGGTGCGGCATGCCGGGCGCTCCGGCGTCGGTGCCCGCGATCACGTTGATCCCGGCGTCCAGGGCCATCGCCACGCTGGTCCGGTGAGCGGTCACCACCTCGGCCGCCTTCGCCACCGCGTAGTCCGGCGCCTGGCCGGCGGCCATCTGGCGGTAGACCGCGACAGTGGGACACAGCACCGTGCCCTGCCTGGCCATCCACTCGACGATCTCATCAGTGAGGAAGACGCCGTGCTCGACCGTGTCGACCCCGGCGGCCACCGCGTTGCGGATCCCCTCGGTGCCGAGCGCATGGACAGCCACCTTGCGTCCGCGCCGGTGGGCCTCGTTGGTCAGCGCGTCGAGCTCGTCGTAGGTCAGCTCGCTCGCCCCGACCTCCTCCCCCTCCGACTGGCCGTACACCCCGCCCGTCGCGGCGGTCTTGATCACCTCGGCGCCGTTGGCCACCTGGCCGCGCACGCCCCGGACCACCGCGTCGGCACCATCACAGGGCACCCCCCAGAACGGGTCGTGGCCGCCGGTCATGATCACCGTGCGGCCCGACGCGATCACGGTGGGTCCCTCGATGGCACCGCGGTCGATCGCCCTGGCGACGTGGATGGCCACGTCCCAGTTGCTGCCCAGGTCGCGCACCGTGGTGATCCCGGCCCGCAGCTGGTCGCGAGCGTGCCCGGCCGCACGGAGGAGGGTGAGCTGCTCGCCCTCACGGTCCACCAGGCCGACCGGGTCGGTCCCGCCCGACCACACCAGGTGCACGTGCGCATCGACCAGCCCGGGCATCACCGTGGCCCCGTCCAGGTCGAGGGCGACGTCGTCGTCGTCGGCCCTGGCCATGCCGCTCTCGGTGATCTCGGCGACCCGGCCGTCGCGACAGACCACGTCGCAGCGGCGTACGTCGGAGGACGTGCCGTCCCACAGGTGGGTGTCGCGCAGGACGAGCGCCATGTCAGAGCAGCCGGTCGACGACCACGCGACCGTCCTGGACGACCGCACGCAGCGTCTTGTCCGGCGAGGCCAGCACCTCGGCGTCCTCGAGCGGGTTGCCGTCGACGACCAGCAGGTCAGCGGTCGCCCCCTCGGCGATCACCCCAGCCCTGCCGGAGAGGCCGAGCAGCTCGGCGGCGACGACGGTCGCCGAGCGGAGCACCTCGGCCGCAGGCTGGACCCGCCCACGGATGCGGAACTCCTCGCTCTGGTGCACCTGCATGCTGCCGAGCAGGTCGGTACCGAACGCGATGCTCACCCCGCCCCGCCAGGCGCGCTCGAGGGCCTCGAGCCCGGCGTCGAGCACGATGCCGACCTTCTCCTGGCTCTCCTCGGGCAAACCGGCGGCCGCACCCTCGGAGCGCAGGAACTCGTAGGTCACCAGCGTCGGCACGAGGTAGGCGCCCTTCTCGACGAAGAGCCGCACGCTCTCGTCGTCGATCAGGTTGCCGTGCTCGATGCAGCGCACCCCGAGCTGCAGCCCCCGGTTGACCGCGGCCGCGGTGTAGGCGTGGCCGGTGACGTAGCGGTTCGCGTTCGAGGCCTCCTCGACGACCGCGGCGATCTCGTCGACGGAGAACTGCAAGGAGTCGATCCGGTCCGTCGGAGAGGCGACCCCGCCGGAGAGCATCACCTTGATGTGGTCGGCCCCGGTCCGCAGCTGGTCACGCGCGGCCCGCCGTACGCCGTCCACCCCGTCGCAGACGACGCCGATCCCGGCGCAGCACGCGTGGTCGTCCAACACCTGGCGGCCCGGGCCGCGCATGTCGGCATGGCCACCGGTGGGTGAGAGCGCCTTGCCGCCGAAGAACACCTTCGGGCCTGCCCACAGGCCGTCGCGCACGGCCCGCGCGACCCCGAAGTCGGCGCCCCCGACGTCCCGGACCGTGGTGAACCCGCGGTGCAGCATCCCGCGCAGGTGCGCCGAGGTCTGCGCGGCGACGTAGTACGGCGAGTCCTCCGCCTGCCGGCCGAGGTCGGCGCTGGCTGCGGTGACATGGACGTGGGCGTCGATGAGACCTGGGGTGACGTAGCGACCATCGAGGTCGATCTCGACCGCACCCGCGGGGGCGGACACCTGCTGCCCCACCGTCTGGACCCGGCCCTCGGCGACGACGACGTCGTGACCCGACAGCACCTCCTGCGCCTCGACGTCACAGACCCGGCCATTGCGCAGCACGAGGACGTCCGCGGTCATGGCACCCACCTCTCCCGCTCGACTGCTTGAGCGGCGATCCTGCCGCATCTCTGTCCAGGAGTGCAACATCTGTTGCACAATGCGCTGGTGAGCACCCCACGAGAGCCCGGCCTCCAGGACTGGTTGCACCGGCGCCTCGGTGACCGGGACCCCAGCCAGGGTGCCCTGAAGGTGCTGCGGGCCCTGTCGTCGTATGCCGACCAGATGTCCTACGCCAGCACCTCGGAGGCCGCCGACCTGGCCGGCGTCAACGTCGCGACCGTGGTCCGCACCGCCCAGCTCCTCGACTTCACGGGCTGGCCGGCCCTGCGCGCCGAGGCCAGGTCCCGATACCTGTCCAGCCTCTCCGCCTCCGAGGTGCTCAGTGAGCACGCCGCCAGCGCGGAGTCACCGGCGTGGGCCGCCGTCCGTAGTGACCTGCGCAACCTGCAGGCGCTCTCGCAGATGCTCGACCCGGCGCAGGTCGAGGCCGTCGCCCGGCTGATCCACGAGGCGAGCACCACAGTGGTGCTCGGCTCCGGCAGCTTCGCGGCGCCTGGCCTGCAGCTCGCTCACATCGCCCAGACGGTCGGGTATGACGTCCGCCTGCAGCGCGAGGGCGGCACCGCCCTGCTCAACGCCGTCTCGCGCCTGCGCGACGGGGACTGCCTGGTCGTCTTCCGGCTCTGGCGCTCTCCCACCGAGATCATGAACGCCGCACGCGTGGCCGCGGACCTGGGTGTCCGCGTGGTGCTGGTCACCGACCACACCTCCGGCGACGTGCTGGAGGTCGCCGACGAGCTGGTGCTGGTGCCCAGCGAGGGCGCCAGCATGTTCCCCTCCCTGACCGCGCCGGTGACCGTCGTGCACGCCGTGCTCGCCAGCCTGGTCGCGCTCGACGAGGACCGGGCCCGCCGCTCCAGCGACCGGGCCGAGGCCCTGTGGACCCGGTTCGGCCTGTTCCCCGACGGGGTCTGACCGCTCGCGTCCGCGGTTCCGCAACAACCGTTGCACATTTAGGACTTGTCCGGTTTCATGGTCTGCTCGAGGCCGGGCTCGAGCCCGGTGCCGCCGACTCAGTTGGGAATCCGCGTGCAGACAATCCATGTGACGATCCTCGTGATCTACCTGGCCGTGATGGTCGGGGTCGGCCTGTGGTTCAGCCGCACCAAGCAGGTCGCGACCGGCGACGACTTCGTCTTCGCGGGCCGCAACCTGCCGCGCCCGGTCATGATCGGCACGTTGCTCGCCACCTGGGTGGGCTCCGGCACGATCATCGGCGGCGCCAGCTTCGCCTACACCTACGGCCCTCTCGCCTCGATCTTCTTCCTCGCCGGGACGCCGGTCGGCATCATCGTCCTGTACTTCGTGGCCAAGCGGGTCCGGCGGCAGTCGACGTACACGGTGCCCGAGTTGCTCGAGCAGCGGTACGGCGTCACCGTGCGGCTGATCGCGGCCGTCATCACGATCCTCGCCTACACCGGAATCGTGGCCTACCAGTTCACCGGCGGCGGCCGCATCCTCAGTGTGATCACGCCGCTCTCCCCCACCGGGGGTGCCGTGGTGGTCACCGTGCTGGTCACGTTCCTGGCCGTCGGCGGCGGGTTGAAGTCGGTCGCGTGGACCGACTTCCTCTCCGCGTTGGTCATCGTCGTGGGTCTGGCCGTCGCACTGCCCCTGGTGCTGGGCGGAGACATCGGCGGCATGGGCGACTACTGGTCCGAGCTGCCCGAGGCATCGACCACGATCAGCGGGGGCCTCTCGCCGCTGCAGCTGCTCGGCTTCTTCCTGCCGCTGTTCATGCTGATCCTGGCCGACCAGAACATGTACCAGCGTCTCGGCGCCGCGCGCGACGAGAACGAGGCCCGCAAGGCCACTGCCGGCTTCTTCCTCTCCAGCTTCCTGGTGACCGTGCCGGTCGCCCTGCTCGGGTCGGCGGCGGTCATCCTGCTGCCGGACATCGCCCCGGACAGCGCGATCCTGTCGCTTGCCTCGGAGGGCTACCTCCCGACGGTCGTGGGCGGGCTGCTGCTCGCGGGCGCGCTGGCGTTCATCATCACCACCGGCTCCTCGTTCCTGCTCTCGGGCGCGGGCAACGTCGTCTACGACGCGGTGCAGCGGATGTTCGGCGTCCAGATGGGTGACGCACAGCGGCTGAAGGTGCACCGCCTCGCGATCCTCGGCATCGGCGCCGTGGCCTACGTCCTGGGTCGGTTCTTCCCCACGGTGCTCGAGCTGCAGATGTACTCCTACACCGTCTACGGCGTGGCCATCGCGCCGCCGGTGCTGGCGATCTTCTTCTGGAGCCGGGCCAGCAAGTGGGGTGCCATCTCCTCGATGGTCGTGGCCACGGTCGTGACGGTCACCTGGGAGCAGCTCGGTCGCCCGTTCGACCTCAATGCCATCATCGTCTCGCTGCCGGTCACCCTCATCACCCTCGTCGCGGTGAGCCTCGCCGTTCCCGGCGGGCCGAGGAGCCGCAGGGATGTGCAGGACACCGCGACGGTGTCCTAGGTCGAGCGGAGGAGTCGGGCGATGGACCTCACGACGTTCAGGGTGCTGAGCTTCGACTGCTACGGCACGCTGATCGACTGGGAAGCCGGCATCGCCGCCGTGCTGCGTCCCTGGGCCGACGAGGTCGGCGTCACTGCCAGCGACGAGGAGCTCCTGACGACGTACGCCGCGCACGAGACGGCCGTGGCCCGCGAGCATCCCGGGACGCTCTATCCGGACGTGCTGGCCGAGGGGATCCGGCGGGTCGGTCACGAGCTCGACCGGCCGGTGGACGACGAGTGGGCCGGTCGACTCGCCCGATCAGTGCCGGACTGGCCGGCGTTCCCCGACTCCACCGACGCCCTGACCCGGCTCGCCCGGCACTACCAGCTCGTGATCGTCTCCAACATCCATCGCGACGGGTTCGCCGCCAGCAACCAGCGTCTGGGTGGTGAGTTCGCGGCGGTGATCACCGCCGAGGACGTCGGCGCCTACAAGCCCGCGGACCCGCACTTCCGCGCGCTCGAGCAGGCGCTGGCGGACCTGGGGGTGAGCAGCGCCGAGGCGCTGCACGTCGCGCAGAGCCTGTTCCACGACCACGTGCAGGCGAAGCAGCGGGGGCTGCGGTCGGTATGGATCAACCGGCGGCACGACCGTCCCGGCTGGGGCGCCACCCCCGAGCCGGCCGAGGAGTGGAGCTACGACCTGGAGTTCCCGTCGATGGCGGCGTTCGCCGACGCCGTCGACGAGCAGTTCGCCGGGTAGCCCCTCCGCTGCTGCGCGCTCCACGCGGCCGGGCCCAGCGCGGTGCTGGCCTACGCTCGTGACAGCACCCCGCGCAGCAGGCCGGGGTCGGGCGAGGGGCAGATCATCAGCAGACGGTTCGAGGAGCTCGCCGCCGAGGCGACCCGGGTCCGCTCGCTCACCGTCGTCGACGCTCTCGGGGCCGTGATCCGCTGGCACCGGGAGGGGCTGCTCCCCGACGCCGCCGTCCTGAACGCCGATGGCCGCACCCGCCTGGTCGAGGGCGACTTCTTCGCACTGATGTGCGGCGACGAGACCTTCGTCGACGCGGTCCCCGACCGGTTCCACGCGATCCTGCTCGACATCGACCACACCCCGCGGCACCTGCTCCACCCGAGCCACGCGGCGTTCTACACCGCCGACCGACTGCGCGAGCTCCGGCGCCACCTCGCTCCGAGCGGGGTGTTCGCGCTGTGGTCCGACGACCCGCCGGACGCCGACTTCCAGGCGGCACTGGAGGAGCGCTTCGCCACGGCGACCGCCGAGGTGGTCACGTTCCCGAACCCCCTCACGCGGGGTGAGTCGACCGCCACCGTGTACGTCGCGACGACCTGACCAGCGCCGATCGCGCCCGCGGGGAAGGTCAGGCCCGACTCACTCGTTGATCGCCTCGATGCCCTGCCGCGCGAGCTCGGCCACGCGGTCCCGCATGTGCTGGAGCACCTCGGGCGGGTGCGGCTCCCAGTCCCGCACCTCGTCGACCACGCGCAGCGGGTCGCGGGTGCGGTAGGACCGCGTCGGGTTGCCGGGGAACTTCTTGTCGGTGAGGTTGGGGTCGTCCTCGAAGGGACCCGTGGGCTCCACGCGGTAGATCCTTCCGGGGCCGTCCCCCGTCGCCAGCTCGGCTCCCCACGTGGCCGCGTCGAGGGTCGCGGTCAGGTAGATGAAGTTCGCCGTCGTCTGCTTGCCGAAGTTGGAGCTGTGGCCGGGCCGGAGCAGGTCTCCTGGCTGCAGGTCGGCCCTGGTGCCGTGGAAGAAGGGTCCGGTGTCCGCGAGTGCTCCTCCAGCTCCCCCTACGTCGTCCATCCCGACATGATCACCCCTTCCGGGGTCCGGGCGAAACGGGTGCGCGCGCTCGGCTCACTCGCGTCGGTGGAAGCTGACCGGGCCGTCGGGGTGTTGACGGGTGTCGGTCTGGCAGCCGCGGTGGTGCAGCCGCCGTCGCACATGGTCATCTGGAGGCGCATGGCTTCGCTGTGGAGTCGGCGTCGGCGGCCGGCGGGGATCCAGCTGACGCTGTTCCAGGAGCTGGGCCCGGTGTGCGAATATCCGCCGCTCGGGCGACGCCTCGTGCGATTGCCGAGGTCCATATACGGTGATAGGACGCAGCTATCGTTGACCCCGCGGCGTCGTCGGACTGAGCCCAACTGCAATGTCCGTACGGCGCTGTGAGCGCCTCACCTCGCGCGTCGAACCGCCGATAGTGAGGCAACGCGAGAAGGTGTCGCTCGTCGGGTCGTCGAAGCGGAACGATCGGTCGTAGTCGCGGTGTGTGCGCCGGTGAGGCTCAACAGGAATCCTGGCCCGGGCCGTTCGGCTCGAGGTCGGCCAGGGCGCCACGGCTGTCCAGGGCGACGCGGCAGCATCGTTCGACTTCCGCGCGCAGGATGCGCCGCCCCCGTTGGACCCGTGACTTCATGCCGGAGGTGGTGAGCCCCAGCTCGACGGCAGCGTGGACTTGGGGCAGGCCGGAGACGTCAGTCAGCTGGAGAGCGCGCCGGTAGTTCTCTGGCACTCGCTCCAGCAGCGACCTCACGCAACCGGCGAGCTCGTCGGTCCGATCGGTGCCGGAGTGATCGTCGGCTTCCCCCAGGAGGACGTCCGCGTCCGCGGGGTCCATGGGCACCGCTCGCTGAGCGGGGCGTCGATAGTGGTCGGCAATGGCGCTGCGGGCGATCTGGAACGCCCAACCCTCCAGCGCCCCTGCGTCTCGCAGGGTGTGGACATTGCGGTAGAGGCGCAGCAACGCCTCTTGAGTGATGTCGTCGACGTCAGTGCGATCACGCACCCGCACCGACACGAAGGAATGCACGGCTCGGGCGAGGGTGTCGGCATCGGTGTGGCAGCGGCACGCCTGACTGCTGGCCATGCCGCAGCAGGTGCCACCCCTTCCGTTGCTGCCGACGTCGGGCATCGCGGTCATTGCGTCCTTTCCTCGACAGCCGGCGTCCTACCTCCGAGAGAGCGGCGCACACGCGGCTCACAACGGAAGGCGAAGCGATGATCAACCCCCAGGCCCTCATCCATCCCACGACCGCCGTCTCCCCGAGCGCGGGCGCGGTCCCGCAGAAGCCCGCCCCTGGATCCGAGCTCGTGGTGGAGCTGTTCTACGTCGAGCAGGACGGGTGCGAGCCGTGCGCCCGCGCCGTGGCCGAGGTGGACGTTGCCGCGAGACTGGTGCGCGACGAACTCGCCGCATACGGGCGGAAGCTGACGGTGCGTGCCGTCGCGCTCCACGAACCCGGTCACGCCCAAGCCCTCGGGGTCGAGAATCCTGTCACGGTCCGCGTCGGCGGGACCGACATCGGGTCGGGGAGCGCCAATCACCATCTCACCGAGTGCGGTGTCTCCGGGGCGGCACCCAGGAGCTGCCGCAGCTACGCATGGGAGGGCCAGCTCTTCGACGCCCCGCCGGCTGGACTTATCGTCGATGCGGTCCATCGCGAGATCGACCACGACGCCCCGCCTGAGGCGCCTGCCCTGGCGGGGCTCGCGCGACTGCGCCACAGCGTCCGGGGGGCCGTGCTCGTGCCTGGCGATCCCGGGTGGGCGCAGGTCAAGGCGACCTTCAACGTCGCTGTCGAGCAGCACCCGACCGTCGTCGTCGTGCCTGCCGATGCCGCGGACGTCGTGACCGTTGTGCGGTTTGCGGCTGAGCACGGTGTGGAGGTAGTGCCCCAGCGCACCGGCCACAACGCCGCACCGCTGGGGGATCTGTCCGGCACCATCCTTTTGCGGACCGACGCCATGGCCGACGTACACCTGGACGGTGAGCGCGGGTTGGCGGTCGTCGGTGCCGGTGCAAAGTGGGCGGACGTCGTGCCCGCCGCGTCCGATCTCGGCCTGATGGCGCTGCACGGCTCGACCCCCGACGTCAGCGTTGCCGGGTACACCCTCGGTGGAGGCATCGGGTGGTATGCCCGATCCCACGGCCTCGCGGCCAACAGCCTCACCGGCGTCGAGCTCGTCACCCCGGACGGACAGTTGCGCTGGGTCGACCGTGAGCACGAGCCCGAGTTGTTCTGGGCACTTCGCGGTGGTGGCGGCAACTTCGGTGTCGTGACCGCCCTGGAGTTCCGTCTCTACCCCGTCCCTGAGGTGTATGCCGGAGCCCTGTTCTTCCCTGCGGAGCGAGCCTCCGAGGTCCTCAAGGCGTGGCTCACCTGGACCCGCACCGTCCCCGAGTCGGTGACCTCGGTCGGTCGCATCATTCGCTTCCCCGCCGAGCTCGAGGTCCCGGAACTGCTGCGGGGAGGGTCGTTCGCCGTGGTCGAGGCGGTCTTCACCGACGACGAGGCCTCTGGTTCGGCGCTGCTCGACCCCCTGCGCCGCCTGGGTCCCGTCATGGACACGTTCAAGACGCAGCCCCCGGCCGGCATCGCGGAGCTGCACATGGATCCCCAGAACCCGCTGCCCTACGCCGCCGAGCACGTGGTCCTGGCCGATGTCACCCACGAGGCCATCGATGGTCTCGTCGGCGTAGTCGGCCAGGGCTCGGGATCCGAGCTCATCAGCGTCGAGATTCGTCATCTCGGCGGAGCCCTGTCCCGGGCCGGGAAGGATCACGGTGCGCTGGCCAAGATGCCAGGTGAATACCTGCTCTTCGGGGTGGGGGCCACCCCCACGGCCGCCGCGGCCGACGCGGTGCGTGCGGACCTGGCGCTCATGAAGGCGTCGCTGAGCCAGTTCACCAGCGGCTCCTACTACAACTTCTCGGAAGACCCCACGGACCCCCGACGCCACTTCCCGCCGGAGGTCTACGCCCGCCTGCAACGCATCCGTTCCCAGGTCGACCCCAAAGCCATCATCCGTGCCAACCACACCATCCGCATCGGGACCACCCCGAGGGCATGACACGGGGTACTCCCAGCGCTTGCACGTGGGTCTCGATGAGGGGGACACGCTAGGACACCGGGGCGCTCGCGGGGCGGTTGGTGTGCACATCGGGGAGCAGGTGCTCCAACAGCCCGACCTCTTCGATGTTGTGCACCACCCATGCCTGAGTCATCGACATCGGGAACCGGTGCCTCGTGAGGTAGCGGTTCACCGGGGTGAAGAGCCGGGCCAGGGCTCCGACTTCGAGCACGCTGACGTAGTGGGTGTGGCCGTCACAGGCTGACCAGGTGTGGCTCAACTGCAGCACCGGCACCCCCGCGAACCGGCGGACCAGACGGATGCCGGTCGCGTCGAGCTTCTCCACCGTGTCGGTGGTGTCGACATAGAACTCCGACCGCCCCTGGAAAGCCTCCACGATCCGGAACCGGGCACCCTCTCGGGCTCCGCCTCCGGGCGCCGGCCTCGCCAGCTCCCACCGGATGTGGTCTACGGGGTGCCACGCCAGGTAGTTGGCCACGACGGTGTCGCCGTAGGTCATGGAGCCGCCGATGTTCTGGAACCACCACAGCAACATCTCCGGGGTGATCCCGCGCAGCGGTCGGTGGTCGATGGTGGCGCGGACCCGCTGCCGAGAAAGTGTCTGCACGTTCGTCACGGCCGTGTCGGCCGCCCGAAGCGGGTACAGGAGGGGCCGCGGCGGGGGGAAAGTCAGCTGCTTCATCACCACTCCTTGAATACGGTGCCGTATCTTGGAATCACCGTACGACCAGCCCCACGAGAAACGCAAGCGTTTCTTGTAGGGTCGATCCATGACCGAGTCTTCAGAGGCCGACCACGCGGTGGCGACGCCGCGGCGACGCGGCAGGGTGCTCGAGCAGGCGATCCACGCGGCCGTGCTTGATCTCGTCATCGAGCAGGGGGCGACAGGGGTCACGATGGAAGCCGTGGCTGCCCGCGCGGCCACGAGCAAACCTGTCCTCTACCGGCGATGGCCGGACCGTGCCGCCCTGCTGCGCGAGACCCTCGTTCCGCTTCTCATGGAGGCGATCCCGCACGCCGACACGGGCAGCTACCGTGGCGACATGCTCGCCATCCTGCGCGGCTGGGCTGAGTTCTTCGCCAGTCCGCGCGGCGTCATCGGGGTCGCCATCGTCGGCGCCATGCCCCAGGACCCAGAACTTGCCACAGCATTTCGCGACGGGGTCATCGGATGGCGGAAGGAGGCCATGGCCGAGCTTCTCGAGCGCGCGATCGACCGCGGAGAGGTGCGTTCCAATGTGGCCTTCGAGGTTGCCCGGGAACTGGGCCAGGCGATGCTCTGGCATCGCTTCCTCGTAACCGGCGACCCGATCACCGATGAGCTGATCGAGCACATCGTCGACGAGATCCTCATCCCCTACACCCGGGCATGACGCTCACCGCCCGAGCACCGGCCGGGGACCACGGCCTTCGGTCGAGCATGAGAAAACCGAACGGGCATGCCAACGTACAGTTGCAACGCGACGACGGTCGGTGAGGTCCCACACGCCGAAGGACATGGGAACTGGTCTTGACCACGCATCCGCCTAGTGCGTCAGCAGGACTCCGTGGGCCTTAGCGAGACCAGGTCGACCAGGTCGACGCGGACCACCGTGCCGCGCACGTCGAGATCGATCCAGCCGGCGGCGCTGTCGACTACCTGGCCGCAGGCGGTGCCGCTGCTGGTGCTGACCTGCACAGGGCGATCCGCACTGGACTGCGGCCACCAGTTGCTGGACGCCGAAAACGCGGTCAAGCCGACCGCGACACCGGTCAAGAGGACACCGATCCGGAGCCGGCGGGCTCCGGTGGTCGGGTCCGCCGGTGCGCCGAGCGGCCACGCCACGAGCGCCACCAACAAGACCCCGATCGCTGCGACCGCGAGGGCGAGCAACCCCAGCACGCCGGCGACGGACTGCAGCCACATGGGAAGCCGGGTGCCGTTGTCACCGGTGAGCACGCCACAAAGTCCCACGAACGCCAGGGCAGCGAGCTGCAACTTGTGCCACTCGCGTGCCGAGGCGCTGAGCGCATCGGGCGCTGCGAAGTGTTGGGATTCCTGCTCGGGAGGGTCAGCCATCGTCCATGCACCCATCGTTGCGGTTGCCTCGACGGTACGCCCGGCGAACCGTATCCGGCGATCCCAACGTGCGTGGTGATCAAGACGCACAGATCGCCGGATGCGGTCGGCACCCGGAGCCACCAGTGCGGGATCCGCTTGCGGGCAGCGGTCGTGCGAGTGGTTTAGGGGTAGCCGATGGGTTCGGCTTGCCCGCTGGTGAGGGAATGGGTTGCGGCTTCGGCGATTGCTTGTGCCTTGAGTCCGTCTTGGAGGGTGGGGCTGAGCGGTAGGTCGCGTTCGAGGGCGGTGACGAAGTGGTCGAGGGCTGTGGCGTAGGTGGGTTTGACGCGTTCGAACCATCCGGCGTGTAGGCCGTCGCTGACGATTGTGTTGGCGTGGTACCGCGAGACGCCTCCGGCTCGTTGACGGTGGGCTTCGACGAGTCCTGTTGATCCGAGGACCTCGATGCGCTCGTCGTAGCCGTATCCGGTGCGTCGGGTGCTGTCGATCTGGACGAGCGCGCCGGTGGGGAGCCGCAGTGTGACCGCGGAGGTGTCGACGTCGCCGTAGTCGACGAGCCGGGGTTCGGCAAGCGTGGATCCGGTGGCGTACACCTCGACCGGGTCCATGCCGGAGATCCAGCGGGCCAAGTCGAAGAAGTGGACGGTCTGGTCCCGCATCTGACCGCCGGACTTGGCGATGTAGTCCAGCGGTGGCATGGCGGGGCCGCGCGTGCTGAGCTGGATGAGCTCGACGTCGCCGATCTCCCCCTCGGTCACGACGCGTTGGAGCTCGGCGTAGTCGCGGTCGAAGCGGCGGTTGAAGTTGACCATGGCGCGGGTGGATCGGGCGGTGGCGTGGGCGACTGTCTCGACCGCCCGTTGCAGGTCGAGGTCGATCGGCTTCTCGCACAGCACTGCGAGGTCGGCTTCAACGCCGCGGAGGAGATGCTCGGCGTGGGTGTCGGTGGAGGACGCGATGAAGACAGCATCGACCTCGCTCGGGTCGAAGACTCGCTGGAGGTCGTCGGTCGCCGTGGAGTCGTGTCGGGCGGCCAGCGCGTCGGCGCGGCTGCGATCGATGTCGTAGACGAGGGCGAATTCGACGTCGGGGTGGGCGGCCAGGTTGGTAGCGTGGACCGAGCCGATGAAGCCGGCGCCGAGGAGTGCGAAGCGTTGCATGTTTCAGTGTCCTCTTTGAGGCGTGGTGCCCATTGGGGTCCAGGCGCTGTCCGCATGGTGTGAGGCGGCCACGGCCTCCACGAACTGCACGCCGACCAGACCGTCGCGGCCGGTGGGAAAAGAAAGGTCGCCGATGGTCGTCGGGCGGCCGTCGCGGTGGGCTCGGAGCTCGTCGGCCACGTCGCGGTAGAAGTTGGCGAAGGCCTCGAGGAACCCCTCGGGGTGTCCCAGCCCTACGCGTGTCAATCTGGTGGCGTCTTCGCTGAGTGCGGCGAGGCCCTGGGTGAGGACGGTCTTGGTGCCGTCGACGTAGTGGACCTGCAGGTGGTGGGGGTCCTCGTGACACCACTCGAGGCTGGCGTCGTCACCGAACACCCGGATGCGTAGGCCGTGGTTGTGGCCGGTCGCCGCCATGCTGGCCCATAGACGTCCGGGCACGTGACTCGGGAAGCGCAGGGCAACCGTCGCGTTGTCGAAGACCCGCCTGCCCGGGACGAGGGTGTGCAGCTGGGCCGAGACCTGCTCGGCGTCCAAGCCGGTGATGTAGCGCGCGAGGTGATAGGCGTGCGTGCCCAGGTCGCCGACCACGGAGGGGAAGCCCGCGACGCCCGGGTCCGTACGCCAGGAGGCCTGCTTGTGACCGGTCTGCTCGAGGCGGGTCGCTGCCCATCCCGAGGCGTGTTCGACGTCAACGTAGGTGACGCGGCCGATGCCACCGTCGCGGACCATCCGCGCGGCGTGACGCACCATGGCGTAGGCGGAGTAGCAGTGAGGCACCGCAAGCAGCACCCCGCGTTCCTCAGCCAGCCGAACCAGATCAGCGGAGCTGTCCGCGTCGCGAGTGAGAGGCTTTTCGCACACCACCGCGATCCCGGCCTCGATGAACGCCTTCGCGATGTCGTAGTGGCTGTCGTTGGGTGTGGCGACGACTACGACGTCGATGCCGTCGTCGCGAGCGGCCTCGGCCTCGGCCATCTCACGGTGATCGAGGTACGTGCGATCGGGTGCGACGCCCAAGTCGGCGCCGGTCGCCAGAGAGTCGGCCGGGTCCCGGCCAAACACGCCAGCATCGAGGCTGTAGCGGTCATCGAGGCGCATGGCGTAGCGGTGGGTCTTGCCGATATCGGCACCTTGGCCGCCGCCCACCATGCCGGCACTCAGCCTTCGGGCTCCGGTGTGACTCATAGATATCTCGCCATCTTGGACAAATTTGGACCGGTCCAGACTATGGTGGGTGCGCAAGGATGCGCAAGGTGTCCGTGCACAGAATTCACAACCGATCTGAGGTGGGCCGAGCCAGATGAGCGAAGCAGCGTCGAGCCTGGCCCGCGCGGTGACGATCCGAGAGGTCGCCAAACGGGCGGGCGTTTCGAAGTCGCTCGTGTCGCTGGTGCTGCGAGGCGACGCCCACGTCAGCGCGGCCCGCCGGTCCGCGGTGCTCGAGGCCATGAACGCGTTGGGCTACAAGCCCAACCGGATCGCACAGAGCTTGTCCCGCGCCCGCACTGACACCGTCGGCGTCCTGCTCAACGATCTGCGAAACCCGTGGTTCGTGGAACTGCTCGAGGGACTCAGCGCCACCCTCCACGCGGCCGGGGTGGCGCCGCTGATCGCCGACAGCTACACCGACCATCGTGTGGGGCGTCCTTCCGTGGAGACGCTCGTCGCCCAGGGCGTCGACGGGCTGGTCATCGTCGGCACCACTGCAGAATCGGCGGCGATCGCCACCGCTGCCGCCACGATCCCGGTCGTGCTCGCCGGCACCAGGGAGCCCCACCTGCCGCATGTCGACATCGCCGTCGACGATGACCGCGCCGGCGCTCGGCTGGCCACCGATCACTTGATCTCGCTCGGGCACCAGCGGATCGCGCATCTCCGAGGACCGGGCGAAGTCGGGACGTTGCGTCACGCCGGCTACCAAGACGCCATGTCCGCCGCCGGACTGGATCAAGCTCGCTACTCCGAGACCGGCGGTATGAGTGAAGAAAGCGGGTACGCAGCCGGGCGACGATTGCTGCGTCGCCGGGACCGACCCAGCGCCATCTTCGCGTACAACGACATTGCCGCCGTAGGCGTCCTCTCAGCAGCGGCGGACAGCGGTATCGGCGTGCCCGAACAACTGTCCGTGGTCGGCTACGACAACACCTACCTCGCCAAGATTCGGCACCTATCGCTGACCTCCGTGGACAACGGAAACTTCGCCGTCGGAATCCAGGCCGGCAAGTTCTTGATTGAACGACTGAAGGCACCGACGCTCCCCGCACGTCTGCACGCCATCGCCACCGAACTCCACGTCCGGGGATCCACGCGGCCCGTGCCAGGGTCCGATCGCTCGTCCGAGAAGCAGTGACATCCGGCACAGTGGTGTCCCGGCGGTAGCGAGCGTGTCGTTGTACGAACCGGACGCTTTCAGACAGAGTTCCGCGAGGCAGCGACGTTCACCGAGGTCAACCGCCGACTTGAGGCCCTCGAGGTCGCGCCTATTGAGTGGGCTATCCCCTGAACTTCCAAGCCGAGGACAACAATGGTGTGCTGAGGTGCAACTACGCTGCAGCGTCAGCGCGCACGCCTTCGCGGTGGTAAGACGCAGGTCTTCGAGCGCCCGGATCGCGGCTGAGTGCGCCCGGCCAAATCTCGGGCGCCGAGACTCGCGTCGGGGCGGATGCTGGTCATGGAGTGCTTTCGCGACGTGCCATCCGGGCACGTGAAGTCGATCGGGCCGTCGGCGGCCGTACATTCCCGGCATGGACATCTACATCAATGCGGACCAAGATCAACGCGAGTGGCCTAAGGGCCTGGACCTCGTCCTGGAAGAGGCCCGCCGCTCGATCGACGGGCAGCGTGCGGACTTCAACGGGATCCGGCAACGAGCTAGCGGCCTCGTCGGCCTGTCCGGAGTCGCGGTCAGTCTCTCCGGCGCTCTTGGCAACGGCAACCAACCGGGGCTGCTCTCCGCCGCCGGTGTCGCGTTCCTCTGGGTCGGCGGAGCGTGCCTGTCCATCCTCAGACCACGAACGTTCACCTTCGAGCTCGACGCTGCCAAGCTGTACCAACACTACAAAGCCGCAGAGAACGGCACTGACCTCGTCTACAACACCTTCATGGACTTCGCCGAGTACCGCCGCGCGAACGCCAGCACGATGAAGCGGCTCAACGAGCTGTTCCTCCTCGCCACCTTAATGCTCGGCGTCGAGGTATTTCTCTTGGTCCTCGCCGCTGTGCTTGGCTGACCCATGAGTGAAACCGACCCGCCTCCGGGCACCGAGGAACAAGAGGACCCGCCACGACGTCCTCGTACTGGTATCCCAGAAGCACGACAAGACCTGCCGCCGCCGCGCACGATCAGCCGGTAGACGACCAGCTTCGCCTCGCAACCTCACCCGTGCAGTCAGCTGGGGGAAGCGTGCCGTCTCGACGTCCACCTGGCGCTGTGCTTGTCTGATCGGGTGAGCAACAGCGAGCCGCTGGTAGCCGCGGGGACCCAGGACGACCCTCAGCGGAGGCCAGGCACCGGCATCCCGGAAGAGAAGAGGGCGCCCGGGCCCGAGGACGAGGACTGAACCCTCGTCCCCAGCCGAGCGCGAACCCGAGGCCCCGCGCCACGGGCGCAATGAGTGGCGCCTTCAGCAGCCCGTCCAAGAGGGAAGACCGACGATCTGGCGAAGGGCGCGACCAGCCTCCTGCTCGTAGGCAGTTTCAGGCCCGCGTGGCCTGACCGGATCTCGGGAAGTCCGGTTACGCTATCTGCGGCAGAAGCGTGCGCTCGAATCCGCGAGGGAGAGTGCACTCATGACTGCCCAACGGCTGAGCCGCTGTCATGGCTCCGGTGGCCCGAACGGGGCCATCGACAGCGTCCAAAAGCCGCTTCGGACCGTCGGACGTCGCCCGGCGACTGCTGCCGTTGGCAGAGACTGCGGCGACTCACTGGCGTTGCCCTACCACTGGTGACCACCCAAGTGAGTCAAGCAGGACCGCATTGATCGAGTAAGTTCCACCGGCTCCGGCCCAACGAGCTATGGGTCACCGACATCACCCAACATCGAGCTGCCGCCTTCGGATGCGGATATTCTGATTTCGATCGCGCGCGCGACGCGAACCAACCTTAAGCTGTGCGGAAAAGAAATAGGATCTCGAAATTGGCGTCAGAGAAATCAATCGATACGACAGTTGCGGAAGCCTACGAGCAGCACCTGGTGCCGGGCATGTTTCGGCACTGGACGGAGCTCCAGGTGGGGCTCGCTGCACCGAAGGCCGGCGAGCATGTGCTGGATGTCGCATGCGGCACTGGCATCGGCGCAAGGCTCGCGGCGGCACACGTCGGGCCGACGGGCAGGGCCGTTGGCATTGACATCGATCCCGGCGTGATCGAGCTCGCGCGGCAGCTTTCACGCGGCGGTGAGACGCCGATGGAGTGGCATTGTGCGAGCGCGCTGGAGATGCCGCTCGAAAGCGACGTGTTCGATCTCGCGCTGTGTCTGCAGGGGCTGCAGTTCTTTCCGGACCGGCTGAAAGGTTTTGCGGAGATACGCCGCGTGCTGAAGCCTTCGGGAAGGCTCGTTGCGAGCTTCTGGGGACCGCTGGAATCTAACAAGGGACATCACGTGGTCGTGCAGGGGCTCGAACGGCTCGGGGTCGATGCGGCACCGGCAAAGCGCGCCTGCTCGTTCTCGGATACGGAAGAGATTCGCGCGACGGCCGCGCAGGCTGGCTTCGCAGGCATCGAGCTCAGAACCGAGGAGGGCGTCTCGCAGTTCGGTTCCATACAATCGTTTCTGGAAGGCATGACGCGTGGCTCGCCGTCCACGCGGCATGCGGTAGCGAAGCTGTCGGCAGACGCGCGGGAGCGCTTCGTGCGGGACGTGCGCGAGGCGTTGCAGCCTTACGTGATCGACGGCGTGCTGGCGTACCCGATGCGCACCCACGTGCTTGTCGCTCGCGCCCAGGCATCGGATGGAGGCACTGCATGAAAACCGGATTTACAACGACGATCCACCATCGAGGGGGCAGTGCGACCCTGTAGCGGTTCCTGCGACGAACTTGACCCTCCCACCGACTCCTGCCAACAAGACCTCACTCTCAACGCAGACACCGAAGTCCTCATCACTTTTTCGCTATGGACAGCGCTGTGCCATCACCACCCGGGACAGTGACGAGACCGCCCCACCCATTGAGGACAACATGCTCAGCGCACACCCATGCCCCAGCGATATTCGTCGCGGGGAACGCACCGCCACAGTCCTCGGATTGGCGGGCTACGGCGAACCGACGCGAGTCTTCAAAGTCACCAAACGCGAAGACGGCTGGTGGCCAGATTCCTACGTCGAATGCCCGCGCTGAGGCACCCCGCCGCGAACATCGTCTAGTCCCTCTCCCAGTTGTTCCCGCACTCCTCCGCGAGCGCATGAACACCACCGCAGGTCCGCACTCGATGACGCGAGGACGCGTTCGCCAGTAATAGTCCCAACCAACGTCACATGCCCGCACATCGGCAAAGTCGGACGGTTCCATCGCGCCCCACAGGCGGCTGCTAGATGATTGCCGACAGGATCGATGTCTGGCCAGACTCGGTCCAGGTGTCCGGCGGAGGGCTCTCTTCGCGGCTGCCCATCCACTCGTGGGTGTGGCTCTCTTCCGGTCTGCAATCCGTCGGGCACCGTGACGAGGCGTGGCTCGAAAGGGGACTGCCCAGCTCGTAGTAGCACTGCCCACCTCGCCGTCCCAACCGGTTCGAGGACAAGGCAGGAGAACGCTA
>CAWAFS010000019.1:0-32690 GCA_963781335.1 uncultured Actinomycetota bacterium
TGGTCGTGTGGGCGGTCGTGGCCGCGATGCGTCGCTGGGGTCCGGCACGGGTGCGCGGTATGGCCACCCGCGCCCAGGCGCAGACCCTGCTTGGGCCTGGGAGGCTGCGCAGGGTCGCCGCCGTGGTCCGCCCCGACCGGTACACCGCCGGCACTGCAGCGCTGCGACCGGTCGAACCCACCGGGATCGGGTGGCGCCTGGGGACCGCGCACGAACCTCGCGGCGGGCAGCTGTGGGTGCCGTGGGACCGCACCGCCGGTGTCATCGGCCCGCAAGGCTGCGGCAAGACCCTGGACTTGCTCATCCCCGCTCTGCTCGCCGCACCCGGCGCCGCCCTGGTCACCCTGACCAAGGCAGACGACCTGCTCCTGTCGATAGGACACCGCTCGACCGGTGGCCGCCCGTGCGTCGTGCTCGACCCGTTCGGGCTTGCCCCCGGACTGCCCGAGCTCGTCTGGGACCCCATCGCCGGGTGCGTGGACCCAGTGGTTGCTGAGAAGCGCGCCAAGGCCTTCACCGCCGGCACCGTGGCCGGAGCGGGAACCCGCGGGCAGGGCGACGACGCCGCCCGCTTCTACGCCGCCGAAGCAGCCAAGGTCATCCAGGGCTACTTCCACGCAGCGGCGCTGTCCGGGCGCACCCTGGACGACGTGCTGCGCTGGGTCGCCAACCCGGTCGCAGCCACGGACCCGATGGAGATACTGCGCGAGCACCCGCACGCCGCACCGTTCTGGCACGGGCTGCTGCACGGGGCGCTGCGCGGGGACGACCGCACCGCCGGGAACACCATCACGACCGTCCAACAAGCCCTCGGCCTGTTCTTCCAAGAGCAGATCCGCCAACGGTGCATCCCCGCACCGGGACGACCCGCGACGAACATCGCCGACGTCATCACCGCCGGCGGCACCATCTACCTGCTCGGTCGGGAGAGCCCGTACGAGTCCGCGTCCCCGCTGATGACCGCTGTCGCCGAACACGTCCTGGACACCGCCTTGGCCCTGGCAGCCCAGTCACCCCACGGGCGGTTGTGCCCGCCCATGCTCGCCTGCCTGGACGAGCTGCCCTCTACCGCACCGCTACCCACCCTGCAGACCCGGATGGCCAACGAACGCGCCCTGGGGATCTCGTTCATCTGGGCCGCCCAGACCCGCGCCCAGCTCACCCAGATCTTCGGCGACCACCAAGCCCGCGCCGTCCTGGGTCTGACCAACGCCCTGGTCATGTTCGGCGGGTCCAAGGACGTCGCGTTCAACCAGGAGATCTCCGACCTCCTCGGCCCCGTTCGCGTCGCCCGCACCACCTGGCAGTCCGGACGATCCCACCGCTCCGTCACCGGGGAGGACATCCCCATCCTCACCGGCGCCGAAGTCCGCCAGCTCCCCGAACGTCACGCCCTCGTCGTGGCCGAGAACGGCAAACCCCTCATCGCCAAGCTCACCCGCTGCATCGACGGCACAACCGGCCGCGCGCTCCTGCACGCACAGACCCAGACCCGCGCCCGACTGGTAGCCGGCCGTGAACGGGCTGTCCCCTCCGAGACCCGGGCGACCGCAGCCCTGGCCGAGGCCCGCCGCCGCGGACTCGGCAACGACCCAAGAGCTGTGTCATGAGGATCGACCCGACCGCCAGCCCGGCACCGGCACCGCTCACCCAGCCGTTCCCACGTCCCGGGTGGCTTGTGGAACACGCCTACCGCGAGCTGTCCATCGCCGCCAACGGCACCCCCGAACAGGTCAAGGCCCTCGGAGACACCCGGCGCCTGCCCAGGCCCTGGGACCCACCCAGCTGCACCCACCCCGACCTGCGCCTCGAGCTGTGGGTGTGGCTCGATGACGTCGTCACCTGGCTCAACCACGAGTACGTCTGGGACACCGACGGCGTAATCCCCTCCTGCTGGCCGCAGCACCCCCACCTGGTCCACGACCTCGCCGTCCTGGCCGACCAACGACGCCGAGCCGGGCTAGCCCACACCAGCGACGCCCTCGAGGACTGGCACAGGTTCGCCCTTCCCACCTTCCTCGAACGCATGACCGCCCGACTGAAGTCCCACTGCGAGAACGGCCACCAACCCTGGCCCTCCACAAGCCGCCACGCCCGCCACACCAGCGACCCCCACCGCAGGAAGCGCGTCGCGACCTACACGTACGACGCTGACCTACAGCGACCAACACCAGCAACGCCGGCGCCCTCCAGGCGGGGCTTGACTGTCGTCGACGGGGACATCCTCGACAGCGCCACCGGCGAGGTCCTGAACTAGGCGCGCACGCCGACCATGGCCTGGCAAGCGCCGTAAGATCCGCGTCTGCGGAATGCCAGCGCGTGCAGCCCATGTCCAACGTCGGGTTGACGCTGGGAGATGACAGTGCCGGAACGGCGCCACTGGAGGCCGTCACCTCCCTGAGGGGCGGCAAGGACCGCAGACCGCATGTCCTCCGAGAGTGGGCCGGGGGTAGACCCAACCAGCCGTGCGGCGACGATGCGCGACGTCACTGGTGGTTCGATATCCGCGAGCCGTCAGGCGCGCCAGACGGTTTTGAGGTTGCAGAACTCGCGGATTCCCTCAGCTGACAGCTCGCGACCGTAGCCCGAGTTCTTGATCCCGCCGAAGGGGAGTTCGGGGTAGGACGCCGTCATGCCGTTGATGAAGACAGCTCCTGCCTCGATGTGCGACGTGAACCACTCTTGCTCGTCAGAGTCAGCGCTCCAGACGGAGCTGGACAGCCCGAATGTTGTCTGGTTCGCGATCGCCAGTGCCTCGTCACGACCGGCGACGCGGTAAAGGGCGGCAACCGGACCGAACGCCTCCTCCATCACGAGTCGCATGTCGTCGGTGAGGTCGGCGAGTACGGTCGGCGGGTAGTACCAGCCGTCGCCTTCGGGAGTCTCCCCGCCGGTGAGTACGGTGGCGCCGCGCTCAACCGCATCGGCGACGAGCCCGGCCAGGTCATCGCGCCCGGAACGGGTAGCCAGAGGCCCGATCTCAGTCGCTGGGTCCAACGGATCGCCGACAACCAGGCCCGACATCTTCTGCGTAAAACGCGTGGCGAACTCGTCGTAGATGTCGGTGTGAATGATGAACCGCTTCGCGCAGACGCATGACTGGCCGTTGTTGATGGTGCGGGCTGTCACTGCCGTGCTTATCGCGGCGTCGAGATCGGCGGACGGCATGACGATGAAGGGATCGGAGCCGCCAAGCTCAAGCAGGATCTTCTTGAGGTGGGTACCAGCATGGCCTGCCACGGCTCGTCCAGCGCCCTCGGAACCTGTCAGTGACACTGCGACAACGCGCGGATCCTCGATGATGCTGGCAACCTCCCCGGGCTCGACCAGCAGCGTCTGGAAGGCGCCGTGCGGTAATCCGGCGCGCAACATCACGTCCTCTAGGTACAGGGCCGACTGCGGAACGTTGGAGGCGTGCTTGAGCAGGCCAGCGTTGCCGGCCATGAGTGCCGGAGCTGCGAACCGCACGACCTGAAACAGGGGAAAGTTCCAAGGCATCACTGCAAGCACGACGCCGAGGGGTTCCCATCGGGTCCAAGCGGCCGTGGCGCCAACGCGGGAGGGGTCGTGCAGTTCGGTGGCGCTCAGCATGTCCTCGGCGTTGTCGGCGTAGAACCGCATGGCACGGGCGCACTTGAGCACCTCCGCCTTTGATTGGTTGATGGGCTTGCCCATCTCGACCGTAAGCAGCCTTGCTGTTTCGGCGACCTCCGCTTCGAAAAGGTCGGCAGCCCGTCGTAACCAGGCCGCGCGCTCGACGAACGAACACTCGCGCAGCATGCGATGGGCCGCGTGCGCGGCGTCGATGCGGCTAAGCACCTCCGCGCGCGTATGCGGCGTGAACGTCCGCTCCGTTTGGCCGGTGGTTGGGTTCACAGTGGCGATCGGCATGGCTCTCCTCAGGGATGTCTGGCTTCGGGGTCAGGCGTGTAGGGCTCTGATGGCCGCCGACGGGTCGTCGAGTGCGGGCGGCAACTCAGCAAGGTGCCCTTCGACGGTGTCGCGATCCGGCACGCCCGAGTGCCCATCAACGGCGAGGCATGACAGCGCCGCAGTGACGTTCGCGAAGCGAATAGCCTCGTTGAGTTGTCTGCCCAGGACGAGGGCGGCGACGAGTGCCCCGTGAAAGACGTCACCTGCGCCGAGGCTGCTGACCGGGGTGATGAGCATGGGGGGTGCGAAGGCGATCTCGTGTTGAGACAAGGCAAATGAACCTTGGGAGCCCGCTGTGGCGACGACCTGGGAAGATCCAGCAGACAGTGCAGCGCGAGCGGCGTCGTATGGGTCGAGCCCCGGGTAGCGGGCTTGAAGGGTTGCCACGGTGGGCACGTAGAGGTCCACGAGCCGCAGATCGAGGTCCGAAACGAGATTTCCATCGTCTAGCGAGACTCGTGACGGAGATCCCCCGGCGCGCTTCAGCGCGGCATACCCGGTCTTGTCGACGTGCATCCACTGGTAGCCGGCAGGGAGCTCATCGGGGACCCGCGCTGGTTGCGTGATGATCGTGCGCGTGCCGGTCACACGGCAGACGATCACGACGCTCGTTGCGGTGGCTGTACCGACGCCAACCTGAACCCCGGATGTTCCGACTCCCTCTGCGGTGAGTTCGGCCAAGGCAGTCTGACCCACTTGGTCGTCGCCCAGGACACCGATGAAGTCAACGTCGACCCCGAGCCGTGCGATCGTGATTGCGGAGTTGGCGGCGTTGCCGCCGGCCGCGAGGGACGACGCGAGCGCTTCGACGCGTTCGTCCTCGCCCGGGAGACGCTCAACGACCGCGATCGCATCCAGGAGCAACGTCCCGACGCATACGACGGGCGCGTTTCGGCCAAGGGTCATGACGTCGTCTCAGTAAGGGGGAGTGGGGGCGTAGGACATCCGGTCGCCGGGTGAGCGATGTGTGAGCCCGACGGGCGTGGGTGATGGCGACGTCTCATCGTGGTCTCTTCAGGACCTGGGCTCGCTGGCTGCACGGACTGAGGTGCCTCGAAGGTCCGACATGAGTTCGGTGCCCTCGGGATAGATGATGTGCACGTACTCGACCCCGCGGCCCACCGTGTCGAACGCGACTCGGTGAGCCACCATGACCGCGGACCGAGGTTCGACCTCGAGAAGTTCCGCCTCCTGTGTCGTTGCGATTCGGGCGCTGACGCTCTGCGATCCTCCGACGAGCTCGATGCCTGCTACCCGGTGGAGGAGGTTGTAGAGCCCATCACTTTCGAGTTGCGCCTCCGTGAGCGAGATCCCGTCCGGAAGGGCCAGGAGCGACCGAGTGATGACCATGGGAACGCCATCGGCCAAGCGGAGGCGTTCTATGTGCTGCATCCGGGTCCCGACCGGGATGCGCAGTTCGGCAGCCACACTTTCGGAGGCTTCTGCCTCTTCGATGACAAGGACTCGCGTCGTTGGACTGCGCTGCTCATTTTGCAGGTCGCGATAGAGGCTGCTCAATCCCACAGGACGAACGAGGGCCGGCCGAAGAACGAATGCGCCGACTCCGCGCTGGGAGTGGATCACGCCGTCCGATGCCAACCGTGCCATCGCCTGACGCAGGGTTGGACGGCTGATTCCAAGTGCACGCGCCATGTCGTTCTCGGCTGGCAACGGCACTGCGGGAGGGTAGTGAACGTGCTCGATCAAGGACTTCAGCAGTTCACTGCATTGCCAGTGCAGAGCCACTCCACCAGTTCGCACGAGCGGCTTGGCCTCCAGCTGCTTCAGGAGGGCAGTCTGCGCTGACGATGCGTTCATGAGCGCCGATATTAGCAGGATGTCGGCTTGTTAGTGCTTGTTGACAACCTGTAAATACGAGCCTAGTGTCAGCGCACCCGGAACCGACCGGAGAGGCAACGTCGTAGGCGTCGCATCTACCTACAATGAAGTGGAGTAGTCCATGAACCGACCCATGCGCGGCCGTGCGATCGCCGGCCTTCTCGCGCTCGGTGTCACAGTGACTGTCGCGGGGTGTGCCGGCTCAGATGGCGCCAGCACCTCTGGGAGCAGCAGTGGCGACAAGCCTGGAACGGTCGGACTCGTCGAGTTCGACACGACCTCACCGATCGACGCACAGTTCGCCAACGGCGCTCGGGATGCCCTCAAGAAGGGCGGTTGGGAAGTTCTCAGCCAGGACCCCAAGGGTGACCCTGGCCAGGCCAACACCATCTGCACGCAGTACGTCACCCGCAAGGTCAAGGCGCTCGTGGTGACGGTCTTCGCCTTGGACCAGATGTCGCAGTGCATGTCTCAGACGAAGACCGCGAACATCCCCGTCTTCTTCATCGGAAGCCCGCTGCTCCCGGGGATGGCTGGAGCCGTCGATGTCACCTCGCCGAAGCCGATCAACGACCTGTTCGTGAAGTACGTCAAGGACAACAGCGTCACGGACATCCTGACGCTGGACTACACGCCCGGCACCCCCTGCCGTGTCCGCAAGGAGTATCGCGACGAGCAGCTGAAGGGCACCAGCGCGAAGGTGTCGAGGCACGAGTTCCCCATCCCGGGACAGGTCGTCGATGCGCAGAGCGCGACGGCCGCATGGCTGGCCGGTCACCCCGCCAACTCCGGCAAGCTTGCGATCTGGGCCTGCTTCACCGATCCCGCATCGGGTGCGGTGGCCGCAATGAAGCAGGCTGGACGTACGGACATCCCGATCTACACGTGGGACTTCAACAAGCAGATCCTCGACCCCCTCAAGAGCGGGCAGATCGCAGCCACCCTCAGCCTGGACGGAACCAAGGTGGGCGCTCAGATCGCAGGGCTCGTGACTGACTACCTCACGTCCAAGGAGGCCAAGGGTGTCCCTGCGGAGAACACCGTTCTGACGAAGGAGAACATCGACCAGTTCCTCAAGGACAACCCCAACTTCCTGAACTGACACCCTCGAGGAATAGGCCCATGTCCCCCGGAACTGCACCCGAAACCGAACATTCCCAGCCGTACGCCGAAGTCGATTCGCCCTTCATCGAGGCGCACGCAGTGAGCAAGACGTTCGGGGCCGTACAGGCCCTGCGCGGTGTCTCGGTGCAGTTCCGGCGGGGCGAGGTCCATGGACTTGTGGGCGCCAACGGAGCCGGGAAGTCCACGCTCCTCAACATCCTCGCTGGGGCTCTGGCCCCCACCGAGGGAATCATCACGGTGGACGGTGATGAGACTGTTATCGCTGGCCCCCGTGATGCAGACGAACTCGGTTTTGCGTTCATGCACCAAGAGCTCGCCCTCGTTCCCGACTTCTCGGCCATCGACAACATGACCTTGGGGCTGCGCGACACGGCTCGCTTCGGAGTAGGAAACCGGGCCAAGCGTGCAACCATCTCCCGCGAGATCGCGGAGAGGCTCGGCATGACGTTCAGCCTGCGACGGCCAGTTCGGCAGCTCAGCCCAGCCGAGCGGGGCCTGGTGGCCATCGGTCGCGCACTGGCCCGCGATGCTCGCTTCATCGCGATGGACGAGCCGACTGCTGCGCTGTCCGATGTCGAGTGCCAGCGGCTGTTCCGGATCGTGCGGGACCTGACACGCGACGGTGTGAGCGTGGTGTACGTCAGCCACCGCCTCAACGAGATCGAGGACCTCAGCGACCGAGTGACGGTCTTCAAGGACGGGCAAGTCTCGGCGCGTTTCGAGCGAGGCGGCTACACCCGGAGGGACCTCATCCAGGGGATCACCGGACAGGAACATGGACTCGAGCTCCGCCGATCACTCGCGGCCGTCGCCGAGAACGCCAAGGTTCTGTTTCGGGCCGATCACCTGTCCAACGGTCGCGAAGTGCAGGACGTGTCGTTTGACGTCCGTGAGGGCGAGATCGTCGGCATCGCTGGTGTCGTCGGAGCTGGCCGTAGCGAGACCCTTGCCATGGTTTTCGGAGACCGCCGTCCGAGCGCGGGCACCATGGAACTGGCGGGACGTGCTTTCCGCCCCGCCAACGTCCAAGGGGCCGTACGCAGGGGAGTCGCCCTCGTCCCGGAGGAGCGACGTTCGCAAGCGCTCATCATGGAGGACTCCATCCGCTCCAACATCACGCTGGGCAACTGGCGCGCGATGCGCTGGAGGGCACCCTTGGGTTTCATCAGTGACCGGCAGGCCGAGACGGTCGCCATCAAGATGAAGGACGCCCTGGGCATCAAAGCGCGCGACACCGGCACCGAGGTCCGCAAGCTGTCCGGCGGCAACCAACAGAAGGTCGTCTTCGCCCGGTGGCTTGCTCGCGACTGTCGACTGTTGCTGCTCGACGAGCCAACGCGAGGCGTCGACATCGGAGCTAGACAGCAGATCTGGCAAACCGCCGAAGACTTCGCTGCTGCCGGCAACGGTGTGGTGGTGGTCAGCTCGGAACTGGACGAGCTGGCCGTCTGCCACCGCGTCGCCGTGATGGTCGAAGGTCGGACCGTCGCAGAGCTAGCCGGCCCAGGCGTCACAGAAGAACAAATGCTGTCCGTCATCTACGAGCACATCCACGCCCACACCGGCTCCGAGGAGGACCAACGATGACGCAGGTCACGTCCGCACCAGCACCCACCACGCACCCCACGCGCAGCGCAGGGCAGTCCGTGACCCTGTTCATCGGCAAGTTCGGTGCCCTCATCGTGCTCGCCCTGCTGGTGATCGTTTTCACCGTCATCTCGCCGGAGTTCTTCCTCACCTGGAACAACATCGTCCAGATCTTCAACCAGTCGGCCCTTGGCGCGATCATCGCTTGCGGCCTGACGATCGTCCTGGCAACCAACCAGTTCGACCTCAGCATCGGGAACGTAGCAAGTCTGTCTGGTGTCCTGGTCGCCTACCTCATGATCCACGGATTCTCGATTCCGGTCGCGATCCTCATCACCTTGGTCGTGGGCATCGTTATAGGTGTGATCAACTCGCTCTTGGTGACTCGTCTCGGGGTGAACGCTTTGGTCGCCACTCTTGGTGTCGGCAGCGTCGCCATCGGTGCGAACTACTTCATCTCCGGAGGTGCGGCCCAACCCTTCGGATCCGTTGTGCCCGGATTCTCGGAGATCTCGGTGGGCACGTGGCTCGGGATACCGCGCAACGTCTACTACATGGCCGTGGTCATCGGACTCTTGTGGCTGCTGCTCAACCGGACAGATCTCGGACGCAACATGCAAGCCGTGGGTGGCAATGCGGAGGCCGCACGCCTGGCCGGTGTCGGCGTCAACAACGTGACCAGCGCGGCCTTCGTCATCTGTTCCGCATGCGCTGTCATCACCGGGATCTTGCTCGCGTCAGTGGTGGGCAGCGGTCAGCCGACAGGCGGCGACGGCTACACCCTGTCCGCGTTCGCCGCGGCGTTCCTGGGCACCGCAGTACTCCGCGAAGGGCAGTTCCACATCATGGGAACGCTCGTTGGGGTCGTCACCGTCTCGACGGGCTTCAACGGCCTTGCCCTGGCAGGCGTCCCCTCCTACTTCCAGTTCCTCTTCCAGGGTCTGGTGCTCATCGCCGCGGTCTCCTTCAGCACCGTAGCCCGCAAGCTGACCCGCACCACGTGAAAATTCGGGGCGGCAGCCCAACGCCACTTGGGGAAGAAGGCTACTGATGGACAAGCCCAGAACGATCGCCGACCTGCTGGGGCCCAACCCGCCCAGCAACTGGGGCAAGTGGGGTCCTGACGACGAGGTGGGAAGCTTGAACTACCTCACCGCCGATGAAGTTCGGCGCGGGGTCGCCAGCGTGGTCTCCGGCGAAGTGTTCACACTTCAAGTGCCGATCGGCGCCGAACACGTAGACGGCGACCCTGTCTGGCCCAACCGTGCTTCGGCCATCCGCACCGCCGTGATGGACGAAGGCTTCTTCGAGAGGGGCGAAGCTCCTGAGGTGCCAGCCGACGGCCACCGTTGGGCCGACGACCGGATCGACATGTACCTGCAAGGGTCGACCCAGTACGACGCCCTCGGACATCTCTGGTACGACGGAAAGATCTGGAACGGGTACGACGCCAGCACGACGGTCGGGAGCCTGCGCCGCGCATCGGTCGCGCCGATCGGGGAGCGCGGCGTGGCAGGTCGCGGAGTCCTCATCGACATGGCTCGCCACCGAAACAAGGAAGTCCTTGATCGCGCAGAGTCCTTCACACACGAAGACCTCCTCGAGGCGGCAGAAGCCCAAGGCCTGGTCATTGAGCCACGCGACATCCTGCTCGTCCGGACAGGCTGGATCGGGTCCTACTACCGCACTCCGCGAGACGAGTTCTACGCCGACTTCAACGAGCCGGGCCTCATCTACACCCCCCAGCTCGTCGACTGGTTCCAACGCATGGAAATCCCCAACCTGGCCACCGACACCATCGCGAACGAACGCAGTTTCGACCCCGACACCGGTATCGAGGTGGCACTGCACTGCGCGCTCATGCGCAACCTGGGAGTCGCGTTCACCGAAATCTGCTGGCTGGACGACCTGGCCGCGGCATGTGCTGCAGACAACCGCTGGTCCTTCCTGTACACCGCCGCCCCCCTCAAGGTCGTCGGCGCGAGCGGGGCACCGGTAAACCCCGTCGTAATCCGCTAACTGTCCTCATCCGCTGCCCTCGAAGGGAACACCCATGCCTACTCAGTCGATCGATGACCTCCGCGACTCCCACGGGCGCTTCTCGATGCTGGCTGTCGACCAGCGTGGCTCGCTCCGGACCATGCTCGCCAAGGGAAGCGACCCCGAGTCTGTTGGTGACGCCGAGCTGGTCGCCTTCAAGCTGGAGGTGGCGCGCCACCTGTCTGCCTCAGCCAGCGCGATCCTGGTCGACCGCGACTATGGCCGCGAGGCCGCCCTCGCAGCCAAATGCCCAGTGATCCTGGCTGCGGACATCCTCGGATCCTCCGTCCCCGGTGGTGCCGTCGACGTAGCCACCCTGGATCCGGACGTGACCAAGGAGGTCGCGGCCGAGTTCGGCGCGTCCGCCTTGAAGATGCTCGTGCCGTGGACGCCAGACACGCGCAACGGGGCCGTTGAGCTGTCCGAACAGTTCATGGCGCTGAGTCGCCGGCTAGGTCTGCCGGGCATCGTGGAAGGGGTGTTTCGCCCGGCCGACCTCGCCTCGTTTTCGGATGCAGACCGAGATGAGGCCCTCGTCACCGCAGCACGCGATTTCGCTGCTACAGGCCCCGACATGTACAAGGCGGAGGTGCCCTCCTACGGGCGAGGCGAGCCGGGCGCGATCACGGCCACCGCGCTGAGGATCAGCAAGGTCCTCAGCTGCCCATGGGTGGTCCTATCGTCAGGTGTCGCTGCCGACGATTTCCCGGCGGCCGTGGCTGCCTGCCGCGAAGGTGGCGCGAGTGGGTTCCTTGCAGGCCGAGCAATTTGGGCTGATGCCGTCGACGCTGATGACCCGGTCGACTTCCTGCAGACCGTCTCGGCGACTCGCCTTCAGACGATGGCTGCGGAGTGACGTCAGGGCCGGAGGTCGTCGTCGCCGGCCGCGTCTGCATCGACCTCTACCCCCAACAGTCTGGTCAGTCCCTGCGTGAAGTCACCTCATTCGGGAAGTCCATAGGCGGCAGTGCCGCCAACGTGGCAGTCGCCGTGGCCCGGCACGGGCGTACGGTGTCCTTTCTGTCGCGCACCGGCGACGATCCCTTCGGCGAATACGCCGTGCAGGAACTCGCTCGCTTCGGGGTTGACACCAGCGCGATCCGTCCCGTGAAAGGGATGCAGTCGGTTCTGACCTTCTGCGAGATGTTCCCGCCCGACAACTTTCCGCTCTACATCTACCGAAACCCGACCGCCCCGGACATGTACCTGGAGACAGCGGACCTGCCCCTCGATCAAGTCGCCGAGGCGCGAATCTACTGGGCTACTGCCACCGGACTGTCGCAAGAACCCAGCCGCAGTGCACATCTAGCCGCGTGGGCCGAGCGCAATCGACGCGAACACACCATCCTCGACCTGGACTACAGGCCCACGTTCTGGCGGAGCGCCAATGAAGCGCGCACCGTCGTTGGGCCTGCCATTGACCACGCCACCATTGCCATTGGCAACCGGGAAGAGTGCGAGATCGCTGTCGGCGAAACTGACCCTTCCCGGGCTGCCGACGCACTGCTTGACCGTGGCGTTGAACTCGCAATCGTCAAGCAGGGACCCAGGGGTGTGCTCGCACGAACTCTCGACGAAACCGTCGAGCTGGCGCCCATCCCGGTGGACGTCGTCAACGGTCTTGGTGCGGGCGACGCCTTCGGGGGAGCGCTGTGCCACGGCCTCCTGGAGGGCTGGGGACTCGAGCGACTCATGCGCTTTGCCAACGCAGCCGGTGCCTTGGTCGCGGGCCGTTTCGAATGTTCGACTGCGATGCCGACAACAGAACAGGTCATGACGTTCGCGCGCGACAGGAACGCGCCGTTATGACCGAGCAAGTGCTGGTCCTGGGGGCCACAGGAGTGGTCGGCAACGCAGCGGCCCGCCGGTTCCTCTCGGACGATAGCTTCGAGGTGATCACGCTCTCGCGACGCGACCCGGGGCTACCGGAAGACCCGCGGCTGCGACACCTCTCCATCGACCTTCGCGACCGGAGTGCAACGAATGCGGCGCTGCGTGAGGTCGGTCCAGTCACGCGCGTCGTCTACGCAGCCCTCTACGAAAAGCCCGACCTCGTGGCCGGCTGGCAGGACCCGGAACAGATCCAAACGAACAAGGCGATGCTGGCGAATGTGCTCGACGGACTGAGGGACGCCGGTGCTCCGATACAGCACTTCTCGCTCCTCCAAGGCACCAAGGCCTACGGGTACCACGTCCGGCAGATGCGAGTGCCCGCGAAGGAGTCACAGCCGCGCGTCGAGCACGACAACTTCTACTGGGCCCAAGAGGATCTCCTGCTGTCCGAAGCCCACGAACGCGGCTTCTCCTACACGATCTTCCGACCCCAGTTCATCTTCGGCTCCGTTCTCGGCGCGGCCATGAACCTGATACCCGTGCTGGGGTGCTACGCAGCCATACGTCGTGAGCTGGGGGAGCCCTTTTCGTTCCCCGGCGGGGCACCGTACGTCGCGGAGGCGGTCGACTCACGCCTGCTTGCCTCGGCGCTTCACTGGGCCGCCAGGGCAGCGACCGCACGGAACGAAACCTTCAACATCACCAACGGAGATGTCTTCGATTGGCGCGACATGTGGCCGACGCTGGCCGAGGCGCTGGGTGTCACGATCGGTCCCGACGACCCCCTGTCACTCGCAGAATGGATGCCACGGCAGGAAGACGTCTGGCGCCGGGTTGTGCACCGGCACAGCCTGCGTGACCTCAGCCTGAGCGAGATCGTCGGGTACTCGCACGTATACGCCGACAACGCCTTCGGATGGGCTCCTGAGAACGCGCCGCTCGAAAGCCGCGCCACGCCAGTGCTGCTGAGCACCGTGAAGTTGCGCCAGGCAGGCTTCGCAGACTGCATCGATACCGAAGCGATGTTTCGCCATTGGTTTGACCGCCTACGCGTCGACCGCATCATCCCCTGAGAGCCCAAGGAGTGTCATGAAGGCAGTGCAGTATCTCGGTGACCACCGCGTGGAGGTCGTTGATGTGCCCATTCCCGAGCACGGGCCGAAGGACGTCCTGCTGGAGCCACTGGCAGTCGGGATCTGCGGCACCGACCAACACATCCTCGATGGCGCATACCCGAGTCGACCGCCCATCACCTTGGGTCACGAGGTCTGCGCGCGGGTACTTGAGGTCGGGACCGAGGTCACGTCGCTCACGCCGGGTGACCTGATCACCGTGGAACCCCACCTCTACTGCGGCGTGTGCGTGTACTGCCAGTCGGGACGGCCACACATGTGCCCCCGACGGCAGGCTCCCGGCGTGCACCTTCCCGGAGGAATGGCTGAGCGCCTCGTCGTCCCCGAGACACTTGCCTACAAGCTCCACCCGTCCACGCCACCGCTCATCGGCGCCCTTTCTGAGCCGTTGGCGTGCGCCATCCACGGCGTGGACAGGCTCAATCCAGCCTCCGGCAGCCCCGCCGCCGTCTTCGGCGTCGGTCCCGCAGGCGCCCTGCTGATCAGCTTGCTCCGCAGGGCAGGACTGACCCCAATCGTCGCTGTCGAGATGCGCAAGCAGCGGCGCGAGCTTGCGCTGAGAATGGGTGCGCACGTCGCGCTGGATCCCACCGATGCCGACTTCGCGAAACAGATGACCGAAATTGCGGCCGACGCCGACGGGTTCCCCTACCTTGTCGACGCCGTCGGTTCGTCACGGGTTCTCGCGCAGGCGATCAGCGTGGCAGCGCGAGGTGCGAACATCCTCGTCTTCGGTGTCGCCAGCCCGGAAGACCGATGGGAGATCAGCCCGAACGAGGTGTACGCGAAGGAGCTCAGCATCCTCGGCACTGCCTTGAACCCGTACACCCACCGCCGCGCCGCCACCCTCGTGAACGAGCTCGGCCTTGATGAACTGCGATTCGGAACGTTCCCCATGGAAGAGATACAAGAGGCTCTCAAAGCCCAGCGTGAGGGGACCTTCGACAAGGTCTTCATCCTTCCGAACGGCACGTCATGGTGAGCGTCGCAGTGATCGCCGGCGACGGGATCGGGCAAGAGGTCACACCTGTTGGCATCAGCTGCGTTGACGCCGCGCTGGCGGCCCAGGACCAACGGATCGACTGGGTGCACTACCCCTGGGGGTCAGACCTCTATCGCCAAACGGGAAGGATGATGCCCGCTAACGGCATCGACCTGTTGTCGCAACATGACGCAGTGTTCCTGGGTGCGGTAGGGATGCCCGACATCCCTGACACTGAGACTCTATGGGGCTTGCTCATCCCGATCCGACGTGAGTTCGACCAGTACGTCAACCTGCGTCCAGTGAAGGCACTACGTGGCGTGCCGAGTCCCGTACGGGGAGGTGACGACATCGACGTGGTCATCGTCCGCGAGAACACCGAGGGGGAGTACTCCGAGATCGGGGGCCGCGCCTTCCGGCACCGGGACCGCGAATCCGCCATCCAGGTAGACGTCTTCACGCGGTTCGGCATCGAGCGCGTGGCTCGGTACGCAGCCAATCTCGCGGCCTCACGTCGCGGCGTGCTCACGTCGGCGACTAAGTCGAACGGCATCATCCACACGATGCCGTTCTGGGACGAGGTAGTGGCTGAAGTCGTCGCATCCCAAGAAGGTCTGCTACTCGAAAGCGTCCTTATCGACGCCTTGGCGGCCAAACTGGTGCTGCAGCCTGCCGCACTCGACGTCATCGTGGCGTCAAACCTGTTCGGCGACATCCTCTCGGACCTCGCCGGAGCGGTCGCCGGGTCGATCGGTGTAGCGCCGAGCGCGAACCTGAACCCAGAACGTCGATACCCCTCGCTATTCGAACCAGTGCACGGCTCCGCCCCAGACATCGCCGGCCAAGGCATCGCCAATCCCATCGGGCAAATCTGGACCGGAGCCATGATGCTTGACCATCTCGGTTTCAGCTCAGCCGCCGCGGCGCTGCAGGCAGCTTTTGAAACCGTCACCTCAAGCGGTATCAAGACACGCGACCTGGGTGGCTCAGCCTCCACAGACGAGGTGGGCAACGCCGTTGCTGCCGAAGTATCCAAGGCTCCATGACGACGGGCACCCCGCCCGACCGAACCTTCGGAAGCAACGGCGCTGCCTTCGCGGCGGAGCGTCGCGGGTCGAGTCTTGCCCTGGTGCCGAACGGCGGACGGCCATCGGCGCAACGAAGGGTGTTCATGTGGCCGCGACGTTCCCTACGGGCGCGCTTGGCCGGGCTCGTCGACAGGCCCGCTTGCGTCAGCACGAAGAGAAGAACCGCGTTAGCACCCGCTCGCCGAAGGTGAGTGCGGTCACCGGGATCCGTTCGTCTGCGCCATGAAACATTGATGGGAAGTCAAAGCCGGCAGGTAGCTGGAGCGGTACGAACCCGAAGCAGTTGATGCCAAGTCGGGCGA
This sequence comes from uncultured Actinomycetota bacterium, assembly GCA_963781335.1. GTDB lineage: Bacteria > Actinomycetota > Actinomycetes > Propionibacteriales > Nocardioidaceae > Marmoricola. The sequence goes on from CAWAFS010000019.1 coordinate 15,863, forward strand.
AGTGCTTGGCGTCGGTGCCGATCGGCAGGCAGCCCGGTACGGCAATGCCTTGTGGGTCCTCCGCTGCGATGGCTGCAGTTATGGCTTCCGGTACCGGCCCGACGAAAGGGGTTTCGAGCGCCTTGTTGTGCAAGACACGTTCGACCTCGACGAGGTCTCCGACCAGCGATTCGAGTTCGCTGTAGAACTCCGCGTCGTAGCCCGGGACGAAGCGGCCGTCCACTAGAGCTTCGGCGACGGGGGGTACGACGTTGTGTTGGAGGCCAGCGCGGAGTTCGGTGGCGTTGTATGTGTTTCGCAGCGTTGGTACCAGTAGCTTGGCCAAGGGCCCCGTGGCCTTCATGGCAGCGTCAGCGGTGTCTGCCCCGTGCCACTGCCGTGCCGCCTCGACCAGCCCCGCGGAGCTTTCACACAGGCGCACGCCGAAGTCGTGGTGGTCCATGCGCTGGATCGCCTCGGTGAGCCGGACGATCGGGTTGTTGGTATGTGACATCGAGCCGTGGCCGCCCTGTCCCCGGGCCACCAGGCGCACCCAACCGATGCCCTTCTCGCCAGACTGGACGAGGTAGGCCCGCTTGCCGGGCGCGTACTCGTGGCTAAAGCCCCCCGCCTCGCCAATGGCCTCGGTGCAGCCTTCGAACAGGTCGCGGTGGTTCTCGACCAGCCATCGTGCCCCGAGCGCCCCACCGAGTTCTTCGTCGGCGACGAAGGCCAGGACGATGTCACGTCGTGGCCGCCAACCGGTTCCGAGTAGTCCTCGGAGTGCCGTGAGGGTCATGGCGGCCATGTTCTTCATGTCTACCGTGCCGCGCCCCCACACGTACCCGTCGCGAATTTCGCCGGCGTACGGCGGGACCGTCCAGACGCTGGGGTCGGCGGGCACGACATCGAGGTGGATGTGGACGAGTAGGGCGCCCAGACTGGGATCCGTTCCTTCAATTCTGGTGACGATGTTGGCACGCCGCGACTCCGACTCGAGTATCTCGGCCGGCAGTGAGAGGTCGGTGAGCTCCACGGCGACGCGCTCGGCCACCCCACGTTCGAACTCCCCCCGGGCGGATGAGTCGTAGCGCACGAGCTCTGAGCACAGCCGCGCCACGTCGACTTCGTCGTCACTGCTGGCATGAACTGGGCTGTTGGCGGTAATGGGGTTGGAGGGCGAGGTCATGTTCCACACTTCTCTCAGGGGCGATGGCACGGATCGGTCGACGGAGCGCGGGATCTAAGCTTCGTGCCTTCATTATGTTGACGATAGCGACGCCATAGTGGACGATCGGCGTATGGATCTCAACCTCGAGGGCCCAAATCGTGTTGCCGCCGGTGCCGAAGGTGCCGAAGACCAGGCGAAACGGGCCATCACCGCTGCAGGGTCCTTGATCTTGCAACTGCGCCGTGAGGCGGGCTACAGCATCGCCACTCTCGGCGCCATGGCCGATGTGAGCCCTGGGCTGCTGAGCCAGATCGAACGGGGGCACGGCAACCCGTCGCTGACCACCCTCATCAAGCTTTCCCAAGCTCTAAGGGTCCCGGTCGGACGCTTCTTCGGCGACAGCGAGGAGGCCGGGGCGGTGGTTCGCCACGACCGCCGGATGCGGCTGATGGTGGAGGAGGACAACCTCGTCTACGAGATGCTCACGCCTCATATGCATGGGCAGCTGGGCATGGTGCGGGCGCAGATCGCGGCAGGCTGGGACAACGAGGATGCCCCCTTCGTGCACCCCGGCGAAGAATGCGTCATCGTCATCGAGGGCCAGCTGCGCGTCTGCGTGAACGGGACGAGCTACGACCTTCAAGAGGGCGACTCGTTGACGTATGACTCCTCACTCCCTCACTGGTACCTCAATCCCACGCCGACCGACGCGGTGTTGATCGGCGCCATGACTCCGCCGTCCTTCTAGCTCGCTCTCGGGCTCTCCGATAGCTGATGAAAGGCCCTCCATGACGTTCTCCATTGCTGCACGCTGCCCTCAGAGCGGGATGTTCGGCGTAGCCGTGTCGACCGCCGTTCCCGCGGTAGGCGCCATCTGTGCCTTCGGTGCCCCCGGTGTCGGTGCCATCGCAACCCAGAGCTGGGTCAACCCCTACCTCGGCATCGATGGCATCGAGTTGCTCAAGCAGGGACTGTCCGCCCAGGCCGCTCTCGAGCAGCTGATCGACCAGGACCCGGGGCGGGAGGTCCGTCAACTCGGCATCGTCGACTCACAGGGACGCGCGGCGTCGTACAGCGGAACGCAGTGCACGTCATGGGTTGGAGATCTGACCGGCCCTGGCTACAGCATCCAAGGCAACATGCTGACCGGTGGGGAGACGCTGCAGGCCATGGATGAGCGGTTCCGGTCCACTGAGGGGCTCGGGTTTCCCGAGCGACTCGTCCAGGTACTGGAGGCGGGTCAGTCCGCGGGTGGTGACAAGCGCGGTCGGCAATCCGCGGCGGTCAAGGTGTGGCGCACGGAGGAGTACCCCTACCTGGACCTGAGGGTGGACGAGCACACCGAACCGGTCAACGAACTGCGACGCGTATTCGAGGTCGCTCGTCGCCAGTTGTTGCCCTTCGTGGAGATGATGCCCACTCGCGAGGATGCGATTGGTGGCCACGACGCGGAGGTCGAACAGTTCATCCTGCTCTCGCCCAAGGAGCGAGCCGAGCGCTCTTGAGGAGCAAGTTGGCGACCTGGCACCGCCTGCCCTACTGACCAGGTGGATCGGACGCGACCCATCGACGTTCGTTATAGTGAACAAGTTTCACTGAAGTATTGACAGGCTTGTCGGGTGGCATCAAAATAATGATGAGTAACCACTCATAGTGATGAAGCAGGCTTATCGCTCTCCAGCGACTTCGCTGCTCTTGGCTCCTTCTACGAAAGGCCGACAGATGTCGCACCCGACGTTGCGCTCTCGTTCCTCACGACTCATTCCCGTCGCAGTGGCCGTGGTGGTGAGCGGTTCGCTCGCTGCCTGTGGCGGTGGAGCCTTTAGCGAAGGCTCCGCGCAGAACACTGACAGCAAAGCCCCGATCAAGATCGGCATGCTGCTCGACCAGACCGGCGAGTTGAACCTTGCTGGAAAGCCGATGCAAAAGGCAGCCGAGATGGCTGTTGCCGACGTCAACGCCAAGGGCGGAGTGCTGGGACGGAAGGTCGAGCTGAAGAGCTACGACCCGCAGTCCGACAACGCGAAGTATGCCCAGTACGCCAACCAGCTCGCGCAGCAGGACAAGGTGGACGTGGTCATGGGAGGTATCACCAGCGCCTCGCGCGAGGCTGTTCGCCCGGTGACGAACCGATCCAAGACGCTCTATCTCTACAACGAGCCGTACGAGGGCGGTGTCTGCGACAAGAACACGTTCCTGAACGGCGCGACCCTCGACCAGACGATTGCGCCGCTGATGCCGTGGGGCATCAAGAAGTACGGCCCCCGCGTCTACGTCGTGGCGGCCGACTACAACTTCGGCCACAACGCGGCCAAGTGGGTACAGAAGCTCACCACGCAGGCAGGCGGCACCGTCGTCAACACCGAGTTCGTGCCGCTCAACGTGTCGGACTTCAACTCGATCATCAACCACATCCAGGCTGCCAAGCCTGACGTCGTGGCGTCCATGCTGGTGGGCACGAACCACGTGGCGTTCTACCGGGCGTATGCGGCTGCGGGGCTCAACGAGAGCACGCCGATCCTGTCCGAGACGTTCGGCCTCAGCGGCGAGCAGGTGGTGCTCGATCCCAAGGAGGCCAGAAACATCTACGTGGCCGCCTCCTACTACGCCGCACTCGACCGGCCTGAGAACGTGGCGTTCAAGAAGCTGTGGCATGAGACGAACGGCGCCTCCTACCAGGAGCCGACGGCTCAGGACATCGACGTGTGGAACGGGATCCACATGTACGCCAGTGCTGTCGCGAAGGCAGGAAGCACCGACCGCGCCAAGGTCACCGAGGCGTTGGAGAGCGGTATCACCTTCGACGGGCCCGGCGGCAAGGTCAGCGTCGACCCGAAAACCCACCACACCGTGTACGACGTGCACATCGCCTCGACCAACGACCAGCACAGCTTCGACATCGTTGAGACGACGCCTCAGGTGCAGCCGGCGTGGGAGCAGCAGGTGTGCGACCTCCAGGCCAAGCCCACTGTCAACAAGCAGTTCAGCCTCAACTGACCCCGGTCGCGGAGCCGGCCCTGCGCGGGCCGGCTCCGCTAGGAGCAACCATGGAACCGTCTCACCTGGCCGCCGTAGGGCTATCCGTCATCAACAGCGTGGCCATGCTCATCATCGTGTCCGTCGGCCTCTCGGTCATTTTCGGGATGATGGGTCTCATCAACCTGGCTCACGGTGAGTTCCTCATGTTGGGCGCCTACATGACTGTCACCTTCTACCGGCTGGGCCTGGGATTTTGGCTATCTGCCCTGATGGGCGCCCTCTCCGTCGGCCTGTTCGGGATCGTCATCGAGCGGTGCCTGGTCCGATTCCTGTACGGCCGCCTCGCTGCCATGATGTTGGCCACCTGGGGCCTGAGCTTGATCATGATCCAGATGGTCACCATCGTGTTCGGCACCAGCACCCACTCGCTGCCGACTCCGCTCGGTTCGTTCAGGATCGGCGACTACTCGTTCTCGCAGTACTCGGTCGTCGTGGATGTCGCCGCGGTGGCGATGCTGGCGATCGTGTACGTGGTCTTCACCAAAACCCGCTACGGGGTCATGGCCCGCGCGTGCACCTTGGATCCGAAGATGGCTGCGGCCATTGGCATCGACGTCCGTCGGGTCAACATGCTCACGTTCGGGTTCGGGGCCGTCCTTGCCGGTCTGGGCGGCGCCCTGCTTTCTGCGCTGGCAGGGGTCGTGCCTACGTTCGGCCAGCAGTACGTCGGGAACGCGTTCATGACCGTGATCTCCGGCGGGGCGGCCGTACTCACCGGCACCGCCTCTGCCTCGGTGCTCCTGGGTGGGGTGCAGGGCGTCGTGGCCAACATCTCGACCGCCTTCCTCGGCTCCATCGCGCTCCTCGTTGTCGCCATCGTCCTGCTTCGATTCATGCCCAACGGCATCAGCGGCAAATGGGGCCGGCGCTTCTAGCCGACTGTCGCTTTCATACTGAGAGGCCCCCATGAACACCATCCTTCACGCAACCAGATCCCTTCCAGGGCGAATCGGCCTGACCCTGCTGGCTATCGCTGTGGCAACTGTGGCTGCGGCCGGCTCCTCGTCATTCCTTGCCCAGCAGTGGGCGTTGTGGGTCATCTTCGGCCAGCTCGCAGTTAGCCTGACATTCGTCTGGGGGTACGGCGGGATCTTCAGCTTCGGCCAAGGCGCGCTCTTTGGCATCGGCTCGTACGCCTATGGCATCTCTGCCATCAACCTCTCCCCACACACAGGCGAGACCTACTCGTCGCTGATCGTTGCGGGGGCCGTGTCCGGACTCTTCGCGCTGCTGCTCGGGTACTTCATCTTCTACGGCAACGTCGGCGAGCTGTACGTCGGCATCATCACCTTGGCCGTGACGCTGGTGCTCCTGACGTTCATGTCCAGCACCGGATCCCCCGAATGGCACATCGGTGAGGCACTACTGGGTGGGTACAACGGGATGAGCGGGATCCCCGCCCTCGGGTCCGTCATGGCGCCACTCAACTCGGGACTCCAGCTGATGTTCGTGGTTGCGTTGGCTGCCATCGTGGTCCTGTGCTTGGACCAACTGCTGCGCCGACCCTTCGGTCGCTCACTGGTCGCGGTCCGGGACAACGAGCTGCGCTCTCAGCTGCTTGGTTACGACGTGCGCCGGGCTCGCTTGCTGGCCTTCGTCATCGGCGGCGTCGTGGCTGGACTGGCAGGAGCTGAGTTCGCGGCCTGGGGACAGTTCACCAACCCCGCTGTCTTCAGCCTCCCCCAAGCGGCGCTAGTCATCATCTGGGTCCTCGTAGGTGGCCGCCGTTCACTCTTCGGCGCCTTTCTCGGCGCGGTGGTCATCCAAGAGATCCAGACCGTCATGGGCGCGCAGGGCGGTGGCCTGACTCCCATCGTGCTGGGCGGGATCATGATCCTCGTTGTGCTGCTGGCCCCCGAAGGCATCATGGCGGCGGTCTGGGCTCTGCTGCGACGCTTGGGCCTCGACGTTGGAAGGCTCCCATCCAAGCCCCGTACCCAAACACGTGAGAGCTCAATCGAGCGCCCGGCAGGCGCCGGGCAGCTGGTGGGCCGCGACGTGTCGAAGACGTTTGGAGGAGTCAAGGCGGTGCGTAACGTTTCCGCGGTCTTCGAACCACGGACCGTGACATCGCTCCTCGGACCGAATGGTGCAGGAAAGAGCACGTTCTTCAGCTTGCTCGTCGGGCGCTACCCGGCCACAGCGGGAAGGATCGAGCTGGACGGCCGCGACATCACCCACATGCCGACCCATCGTCGGGCTCAGCTCGGCCTCGGGATCAAGACGCAGGTGCCCAGCGTCTACAACGAGATGACCATCCGCGAGAACATCTGGCTGGCCGCCTACGCCAAGAGCCGCTCGACGGGACAGGCTGAGGTCGTCACCAATCGCGTGCTGGCCGACTTCGAGCTGAAGGAACGCCACGAGGCAATGGTCGGCGACCTGGCCCACGGGCAGCGTCAGTGGCTGGAGATCGCCATGGTGGTGGCGGGTCAACCTGACGTCGTGCTGCTTGACGAGCCGACCGCAGGCATGACCCGCGAGGAGACCAGTCGGACGGCCGCTCTGGTCCAGGAACTCGCCCGTGATGCGACCGTAGTAGTAGTCGAACACGACATGGACTTCGTCCGTCAACTGGGTTCGGATGTGGTGATGCTCCACCAGGGTGAGGTCTTCCGCACCGGCTCGATCGAGGAACTCCGCCACGACGAACAGGTTCTCGACATCTATCTCGGAAGGGCTGCCATCGATGCTCCAGCTACATGACGTCTCGTCGGGCTACGGACCGACTCCCGTGCTCCACGAGATCACCGTGGAGGTGGAGCGAGCTGAACTCATCGCCCTCTTGGGTCGCAACGGGGTAGGCAAGACCACGCTGCTGCGGACGATCACGGGAGAGATCGGGGCAAGCGGGGGCGAGATCCACTTCGCCGGAAAATCCATCAAGAAGATGAAGGCGCACGAGCGGGCTCAGGCGGGGATCGCCTACGTACCGCAAGGCCGACAGATCTTCTCGGACCTGAGTGTGCTGGACAATCTCCGGGTTGCGGGTTACGCCGCCCGGAAGTCGGGGTGGCAGGACCTCGTCGAGGAGATGCTCGAGCAGTTCCCGATCCTTGCCGAAAAGAAGGACCTCGCCGGCGGCTCACTCTCCGGAGGCCAACAGCAGATCCTGGCTTTGGCGCGCGCGCTGGTTACATCACCGGACCTGCTCCTGCTGGATGAGCCTTCGGAGGGCATTCAGCCATCGATCGTCCAACAGATCGCGCAGGAGATCAAAGACATCAACCAGCGTCGCGGCATCACAGTGGTCATCGTCGAGCAAAACCTCGAGTTCGCCGCCTCGGTCGCCGACACGGCATACGTGATGGACAAAGGGCGGATCGTTCAACGGCTGCAGACCGACCACCTGCTCTCGGACGTCGCGTTGCAGCACTCTCTCCTGGGCGTCTGACCTCGGCTCACGCTGGGCCCACGCATCGAACCACTAGTGCGTGGGCCTCTGCCTGTGACCCTGCCAACCTGCCACGACGCTCTCAAGCAGCCCATCTGTTCAATGACACAGGGTTCCGTACCCGTTCGCGGTTGCTTGCCGCGATCAGTTGATGGGGTCGTGTCGCTCAATTCGTGCCAAGACGTGCTCGAGCGGCGGGGTGTGCCCGTGTTCCCGATGCACGTGGGCGACCAGTGCATTCGCGAATTGCTCGGAATCGTCGCTCCCGAAAGTCCGCTTGCAACGCGGGCACCCCAGGATGAACTCGTGAGTGTGCACGAGTCTCATCGGTCAACACCAGCGGTGCACGCGAGTACGCGCACCCATCGTTGCCGCCGAGATGGTCGGCTCGCGGTAGCAAAGGCGCAGAATCCCTGGATGAGGTGTGTGCCCTGTTCAGACTCCGGCGACGTAGGCGGTAAGGAAGTGGACGCCGTGGCGGTCGAGGTTGCCGCGGGCGCGGTCGTAGTGCTCTGTGGTTCTTGGGTCGGCGTGCCGGGCGAGGATCTGCGCGTCACGTAGCGGTACGCCGGCGTCCAGGGCGTTGGTAATGGCGGCGTGCCGCAGCGAGTGCGGGCTGATGTGACGCGGTATCCCGGCAGCCTTGGCGATCCGGGCGACCATGCGGTACGCGTCTCGTCGGTCGATCGGGTTCCCACTGAGCGGCCGCAGGATCAGCGGCCCGCTGGTGCGCTGCCCGCGGCACGCTTCCAGAACGCGCAGCACCGGGACCGTGACCGGCATGGTCGCGGGCTTGTTGCCCTTGCCGACCAGGTGCAGCACGCGATGCCCACGCATGGTTTCGGCGTAGTCCTCGATCCGAACAGCTGCCGCCTCCGAGGCGCGAAGGGCGTTGATGCCCAGCAGGAATGCCAGTGCTCCGTGGTGGACGGTTATGGTCTGGGACACCTGCAGGAACCGGATCAGCTCGAGCCGGTCCAGGCCGTGGGTGCGGGACTCGTCCCGGTGCACCTTCGGCAGCCGGGCGTAGACGGCCGGGTCGGACCCGATCAGGCCGTCGATGTGCGCGAACCGGAAGAACCCTCGAACCCCGTGCATCATCGTCACCACAGAGGAATCCATCAACCCTCGGTCGCTGAGCTGGCGGATGTACAACTCAACGTGGGCGCGCTGAACACCGACCAGCGGGTCGAGACCATGGACCTCGCACCAGGCGAACCACTCCCGCAGCTGGTAGGCGTACAGGGCGTGGGTACGCCCGGCGTACCGGGCCAGATATGAGACCGCGGCCAGCTGCGCGGTCGACATCGATGCAGGCTGAAACGGAAGCAAGATCGTCGTGTCGGACATGGCGTCACCTCATGCGGCGACCTGGACACAGGCCCAGACCCCGCCGCCGCCCTCGCGGCCAGGCACCCGGACACCATCGACGCTAAACCCGTCAGAGTCGTCGCGGCGATCAGCAACGGCTGCCTGCGAGATGCCCCAAACGTCCCGTCCCGGGCTCGGGGACGACGTACGGTTCCTGCGTGGACGGGGGAACCGACGAGAAGGTCTTGAGGCTGCGATACGCCGGCACCTGCCGTGTCTGTGGAGCCGAGCTGCCGCAGCAAGCTCAGGCGATCTATGAACGTCAGACCAAGACTGTGCGGTGTGTCAGCCACGACATGAGCACTCCGATCGAGTCCGACCCCGCGACAGGTGCAGCACCACCAGCGACCGCCCAGAGTCGTTGAGTCGGGCATCGCCGGAGCTTCAGCACGTCGCGAGTTCGAGCGACGCAAGGCGGCGCGTGAGCAGCGCATCCGGACCCAGCATCCGCGACTCGGAGGCCTGATCCTGGCCGTCTCCGAAGACCGGCAGTCCACCACCGCCTGGGACACCGGCGCCCTCGGTGAATAGCGACTAGGTCGAGGCCTGGACTGCCGAGCTTCGGAGACCGTCAAAGTGTTGCACGACCGACGGATCCCGAGGTCCAAGGTGAACATCGACCACCTGGCCGTGACCGCGAACGGCGTCTACGTCATCGACGCCAAGAAGTACCGCGGCCAGACTCACCTCAAGATCGAAGGCGGCATTATGCGGCCTCGCGTCGAACGGTTGCTCGTCGGATCGCGCGACTGCACCAAGCTGGTGAAGGGGGTGCTGCAAGCAGGTCGACGTGGTCCGAGAGCACTCGACAGCGACATCGCCGTACACGGCGTGCTCTGCTTCATCGAAGCAGACTGGCCCCTGATCGGAGGGAACTTCACCATTGGCGGCGTACAAGTCCTCTGGCCCAAGAAGCTGTACCCCCAACTCCAGTCGCAAGGCCCACTTGCCAGCGAAACCATCGCCGACATCCACCGCAGGCTCGCAATCGCACTGCCCACCGCCTGAACAGACCGGTCACGGCCATATGCCGTTCGAAATGGATCGAGGCCAGGCTCGCAAACCCTGACCCTGAGTTGAGCACGGAGCCTGCGGCGAAGGTCCATGCGTCTAGGCGCGGTCGTCATTGGCGATGGGCGCCCCCTGCGTGGTGGCTCGCTTTTCCTTCTCCAGGCTGGATACGAACCAAGCGGCGATGGAAGCGGTGATGGCTCCCACGAGCGCTATGCCGACGATCATCAGAGAGACCGCGATTACGCGTCCGGTCGCGGTGACCGGGTAGCGGTCTCCGTAGCCGACCGTGGTGACGGTAGTGGCCGCCCACCACAGTGCGTCGCCAAGAGTGGTGATGTTTGCGCCGGAGGCGTCCTGCTCCGCGTCGAGAACCGCCACAGCGCCAAGACCCAAGGCCATCACGGCAGCGCCGATGACGTAGCAGGTCACCCGACCGGCAAGGTTGCCGACGGCACTTCTGTTCAAGATGCGAAGGAATGCCAGCAAGCGGAGCAGTCGAAGTGGGCGCAGCAGAGGAAGGGCGATCAGGGCAACGTCGTACCAGTGGTCCCATGCGTACTGCCTCCGGTGGCGGGCGAGCGCCAGCCTGACGGCGAAGTCAAGCGTGAACGCTGCCCAGACGGTCCAACTGACGAAACTCAGAAATGTGCTGACCGTCGGGTCGAGTCGCGGGTCCAGGACTGGCCACACGTAGGCGACCAGAAAGGCGAAAGCCAGCAGCAGTAGCGGAACCTCGGCTCGGCGTTCCCACTTCTCGACGGTCATGCCGTGACGGTATGACGGTCAAGTTCATGAGTCCGGCAGCAGGGCGCCATCGCCTGACCCGAGTCGGGATCACGTCTGTGCATCCAGCGAGCCCGATGGTCAACTCGCGGCGGTATGACACACCCACGACTCGTGATGCACTGCTGAGCGAAGGGCGTCAGACGCCTGCGACCTAGGGGTGAGGAGGCCGACGCCGGCACGGGTGCAGCTCCAGCCTTGGATAACTGGCCTCCGGCGCGGGTGAGCTCGGCGGCGATACAGCACCACGGAGAGCGAACCGGGCCGTCGGGTCAGTAATGACAATCCGAGGGGCGATTAGGCGTGCTTCGGCACCCTCTTCAACCTACGGTTGCGCAATGAGTGTCCCTGACAACGGTGAGAATGTCTCCGAGCACTACCTGGAGACAGTGCTCCAGCGCCTCGATAGTGACGTACTCCAGTACTGGAGTGCGTTGCAGCACCTCGCTAGTGACGTCTCGGAACTGTTGCGACGTGCATCGCCAGAAGCGCGACAGGAAATCATCGAAGCGCTCGTGTGGCGGGCTGGGGCCGTCCAGCGTTCGCGTCGAGCCGTACGAGATCTGCTCGACGTCGCTGCGGCCCGCGGCCCAGATGACCTGCTCGGTGTCATCCGTAGTTGGCCGATATACAGAACGGGCGGCACTATTGCCCACTCTAGAACGCTTGAGGCGCCCGCGCTGCCGCGGACAATGCGCACCGACGACGGACCTTCGACTGACTTCTCGGAGCTGACTTACGTCTCTGTCGGGCTGTCTTTCATGCAAGACAGGAAGCCCGGTCAATCAGAGCGGCTATGGGCTGCAACGCGCACGATGCTGACATCAGCGGGGTATGAGGTGCTCGTCGAGGGCGTCGATGAGCCGGGTTCTGTCTTCAAGCGCTGGGCTCTGACTGGCAGCAAGAGGGCCGCAAAGAAGCTCGCCGAGGCCGGAGTCGCCGCGGCAAACGACACCTACGTTCGCAAGCCTGGAGCGGAGGCGACGGCGGCTCTTGTCCAAGCGACTGCGACGATGCTTGACGCAATGGGCGACGAAGAAGGCGTCCACGCCTACGACAACCTGCTGATTGGAAAGATGCGCGGCGACGACGGACGATTGCGCTCGTTCTCGCAGGAATTGACGCTGTCCCAGCGGAAACACCTAAACGAGCACCCCGCACTTCTGAGGGATCCTGTAAATATTCTTCACGCCCTGACCAGCGTCCCTGACGACGAGGGTCCGCCCACGTTGGATCAACCTGCGCGCCCGGCGCTGCCTCCTGGCTCGAGAGGTGCCACCTAGCAAGATGGCTTTGGCGGCGCGAAACTGTCGCCCTTCTCTTGCGGCTGGGCGGAGTATTCCGGGTGGGAGACTCGCCGACTCAGATCCCAGAACGTCTAGCTCGCACCCTGAAAACGTCCCTGTCATCGGAGACCCGGTGGACCGATTAGCGGTCCCAGCCCGTCTGGCGGCGGTAAGACCCGCTCATGCAGACGTCCCATTAGGTCGCCCGGCGAACTGCCTAGGTTGCCTCGCCCGCGCATACGCGACTTCTACCTTCCTTCTCAAAGCTGCACACTTGCTTGACAAAGACTGGGAGGGTCGCCGCGCTGTTGCTTCAAGACAAGACGCGCGACCGCCAGGCCTCGGCCCTTTCCTCCCGGCTCGTCCTGTCATTAATTCCAGACCGAACTCGGCGGTAGTAGCGTGCCGCGTCCGGATCGGGGTCGGCATCGTGGGTGACCCGATCAACCTCCTGATAGAAGGCTTCAGCGCGATCCTTCAACTGGCCTGGGGTCAACGCGCCACCCTCCGCGTGCAGATAGTGATCCAACTCAACGAATGCCGTCAGCAGATCTGCCTTCTGCCAAACTCTCGACTTCCTGTCGAATCCAGCTTTCGAGATCAGGTCATATACCTCGGTGAGGCGCTTGTCGATCGATTCGCGATGAGGAAAATCGTCATTGTACTTCTCAAGGTAGGTTTCATGGTCGTCGTCGCGATTAAAGTAGCCGCTCAACATCGAGATGATGATTGTCAGAACGGTTCGAATATCGTTCATTCGCTTGCCGTCCAGACTGGAAAAAATAGGATTGTCTACAAAGAACGACCTCTCAGTAACCTGCTCAGCATATCTCTTCAACGCGCCATCGAAGCGAGCGTTATTAACTTCCATGGCATTGAGCGAGTACTTTGTCGAGTTGATCCTGAAGAATATCTCGCGAGTTTGTTCTTCACTGATGGCACCAAGGTCCCGCACAACAACCTCGTACTCCAGGAGGGCGACCTTCTCGTGATCCGAGAGAGCAGCATAGGGGGGGAGCTGGCCAAGTTTCAGGTCCGGCGATCCGATGAAGTATTGATTAAGCGTGGTAATCCGCTGCTGTCCGTCGACGATGAGTTCCAAACCGTCGCCAGTGTCAGGGTTGACACCGCCCGCTGAAGTAAAAATCTCTGGGAAAGGAAGTCCCGCCAAGACCGTCTCTAAGAAGGCTATTTTGTGCTGATTGGACCAGACAAGGCGCCTTTGAAAATGAGGGTTTGGGATTATTGTCCCGTCGCGAATGCCGGTCAGCAAGAGACGAAGCCTTCTATTCGTGGCACTAGTTCGCACTGGCCAGATCCTCTCTACATTTGGCAATCGAGATAGCCTGATAGCTTTTAAGCATATGCATGTCGTGATACACACCAGCGTTGATTTTGCGAGCCCCCGCTAGCCTTAGCGCTTTTAATTCGCGGAAGAACTCCCACCAAATGTCCCCCATCACTAAGACTGGGCTTGGAGGCGCCATGTCTGGGCGCAACCAGCCGCGCGAGTGGTATTCGTAGAACTCTGCTCGCTTTGGCCAGTCTGCACCGGATTCTTCGTAGTCCCGAACTTCGTGCCATACTCGCTGATAAAGACTATGTGAAACGATAGCTACATCTATGTCGGAACTTGGCCGACATGCTCGCCAACGTTTCGAAGGGGCGACGCTGAAACCGAGTTTGCCCGAACCTACAACGAATATCTCGGTGTGTATGTCGACATCAAACTGTACCGAAATTCTCTTCTTCACGTCGAAGTGCACAGCGTCGGGTAGGGCGTAGCAAGTCCCGTGGAGCACAAACTCGTCTACAAGCGCTTCGTCTTTGGCTTCGCGCGCGAAGGCGTCCTGAAATTGGGCCAGTCGCGCGCTGACTGCGGGATCGACTGGAACAGGCACCCGGGGAGCGTACCCGCCTCCACGCGTCTCCGTCTGACGAACGCTTAGCAAGATCGAGCCCGCTGAGAATACCCCTCAAGCCCGCGGATGCCGTTTGCAAGGCCGTTGCGCCCATAGGGGAGCAAACGGTAGTCATGGGCCAGTCATGGGCCACAGTGCGATCCCCCTGAGGTTGGCAGCACATTCTGGGCGGAAGGACGCTGCCTTGGGGACGCATTCGATTCAGCTCTGACTTGGGTGCGGGCTGGGCTTCGAGGACGGGATGCGGGTTGGTCTGTCCGGTTCATCGGTGTGAGCGCGGGGATGGCAGCATCGAGCGGTCCCGGCGGGGATCTTGCCGTCGGTGACTCGGCAGGGCCGGCCCGGTGGGGCCCTCGTTGGGGAGGTCGTTGTGGGTCGGGATTGGCAGCAGGGTGATGAGTCGGTAGCGCAGGTCTTGTGCTGGGTGGGCTGAGAGGGGCCTGCGCTGCGCGGCGGCTCGGGTCACGTGCGCCACGTCGACGTGATTGTCGGCTAGCGACTGGAGGGTGCGTGCGAGGGCCGGCCAGTCGTTGTCGCTGCTGAGGCCGTGGTGGATGTCCTCGGCGAGGGTGGCCCAGCGGTCCGCGGGGTCGGGGCAGTGCGCCGATGAGGCGGTGCCGAATCGTGGCGGATTGGGCGAGCTGGGCGTTGGCTGCTTCTGCGGGGTCACGGTTCCACTGGGTTGCGGCGGTCAGGAGTTGTTCCCTGATGGTCGCCAGATCCGCGTCGGCGCGGTCCGCGACTGTGATCGTGTCGTTGGCCCATGTTGAGGGTGGGCGCGCTGCGATGACCCGGGTGGCGGCGATTCCTGCGGCGTGGGCGGGCAGGTTGGTGAGCCGTTCGTCGATGAGCACCTCGCTGAGGGGGTGTGCCTTGTCGAGTATCTCGGCAAGTTCCGCCCGGCCGTGGGCGTGGAGGATGGATGCCGGGTCGGCTCCGTCGGGAAGGTCGACGGCCATGGGGTCTGCCCCGTGTTGGGCCAGGAGCCAGTAGTCGCGTTCGGCGGCGACGCGGCCGGGTAGGTCGCCGTCGGTGGCGACGATCGGGTGGGTGCTCAGCGTCGCGAGCTGGCGGGCCTGCTCGTCGGTGAGTGCGGTTCCCAATGGTGTCACGCCGACGTACCGGCCGTTGGCCGCGAGGGTGACGGCGATGGCGTCGATGGGTCCTTCGACCAGCACGGGGACCGCACCGTGCTCCAGCAGCTCGGGGATGGTCCCGTACAGCTGAGCGCCCTTGTGGAACAGGACGGTGTCTGAGGTGTTGAGGTACTTCGGGCCGCACCGGTCGTCGTCGGTGAGGTCGGGGTGGCTGCGGGCCACGAACCCGAGGATCTGGTGTTCGTCGGTGATGGGCAGGATGGCGCGGTCGCGGAAGCGGTCGATCAGGTTGCCGGTGCGGGCGCGGGTGGCCAGGCCGGTCTGCAGGAGCTCGTCGTCGGTGACGCCGCGCCCGCCCAGGTGGTCGACCAGGGCGGTCCAGGTTGCGGGGGCGTAGCCGGCGGTGGTGTGCGCACTGGTCCGCCAGCCGGGCAGCCGATCGTCGAGGTATGCGCCCGCCCAGCCGGTGTCGATGCGGGCGGCGTAGAAGCTCATGGCCATGGCGTTGACCAGGGTCAGGCGTGCCCGGTCGGCCACGGCGTCGTCCCACGCGGCGGCGCGGTCGAGCATGCGGTGGATCTGTGCGTCGCTGGGTTCCAGCACGCCCATGCTCTGGCGGTACAGGGACGCGGCGGCGAGGTCGGTGGCCACGTTGTCCGCGAGGGTGTTTGGAGCCGCGTCGGCGGCGTTGACGGCGTTGCTGGCGGGGTCGGGGTCGGTTTCGGTGTTGAGGCGAGCCCACTGGTCTGGGGTGGGGGCTTCAACGACTGGGCTGTTTTGGGCGGGCCGCCACGGTTCGGCGTCCGGGGGCATGTCGGCGTAGTCGTCATCTGGTGGTGCGGCCTGATCTTCGCGGTCCTGTGGGAGCGGGGGTGGGTCGGCCAGGATCGACAGGCGCCAGACCATTGCCTGGCACTGGTCGATGTCGCCGTCGACACCCTGGTTGAGGGCGCCGGCCATGTCGATGAGGGTGTCGAGCTGTTGGCCGCGGGCGAGGGCGTGGTCGATGACGGTGACCAGTGCGGGCCACCACGGACTGTCCTGCATGTGCGCGGCGTGGTCGGGCCCGATGGACTTGCTGAGCCGGTGGGCCCAGGTGGGGGTGAGGTCGTGCCGGTCGTCGACATGGTTCGCGACGGCGGGGGCGAGGTGGCGGCTGATCCGCCACCACAGTGCGGCCGCGGCGTGGTCGTCGGGAAGGGCTCCGCCGGCTACCGCGGAGTCCAGCAGGGCGCGGGCGTTGAGGCCGGCGCGGCAGACCGCGGCCAGACGCTGCGCCAGCACCGGGGTGAAGTCGTCCCTGCCGGCGGCGGGGGCGATGCTGCGCAGCAGCGGGCCCCACTCGGCCAGCGCCGGGGCCCGGCCGCCGGTGACCCGGGCGTCGAGGGCGCGCTGGCACAGGTTGGCGGCCTTGGACAGTTGTTTGGGGCCGGTGGGCCGCAGGTCGGTGTCGGGGACGCCGGTCGCGGCACGCCACACGGCGACGTCGGCCAGGACGGCAGTGTCGGGGCGAGCCTGTCCTTGACCAGCCCACAAGGGAACGGCGGCTGTGGTGGCGGACCGGTCGTGGACCTGTTTGGCGAGGTCGGTGACGAGGTCGGCGCGGGCGGCCAGGTAGGCGCCCCACGTGTTGTTGGTGCGCAGGGTGGTGGGGATGGCGGGTAGCCAGGGCAGCGGGCCCGGGCTGGCGTTGCGCGCGGCGGTGTCGTCCAGGCGCCAGTCCAGGACGGCGGCGCGGTCGCCGGCGGTGTCGAGCTGGCGGGAGGTGGCGG
>CAWAFS010000020.1:0-63952 GCA_963781335.1 uncultured Actinomycetota bacterium
GGTTCGGGTGATCTAGGGTTGCACCGTGAGGCTCACATCGGGGGTGGCGACGGGGGTGTTGGCCCCCCTCCTGCTGATGCTGGCCGCGTGTGCTGGGAACGAGCCGCCTTCCGAGCAGGAGCAGCCGGGGGATCGGCCGCCAGCTCCGCGGGGGTCGCTCGTGCTCGACTTCGAGTCTGGCCCACGCGTCGGGCAGAGGGTCGAGGCGGTCTCCAACGAGGGCACCGAGCAGCTCGAGGTGGTCGTGGCGGACGCGGAGTCGGCCCGGATCGAGTCGGTGGAGGGCCCCGACGGCGGCCAAGCGGTGCGCTTTCCGGCGTACACCGGCGAGGCCACCGCACCGGCCGCCGTGCTGGTTGTCGCCGCCGACGAGACCGGCCCACTGAGCCCTGGTGAACGTGACTTCGAGCTCGGTGCCTCCTTCGAGCTCGATCCGGAGTCGTCGGGCAGCGATGCCGACGACGGCGACAACCTGCTGCAGCGCGGCAGCTTCAGCGACGCCGGCCAGTACAAGATCCAGCTCGATGACGGTGTCCCCTCCTGCCGGGTGGCCGGAGACGCCGGTGTGGTCTTCGTCGAGGCGGACGAGGCCGTGGACCCGGGGGTCTGGTACGCCGTCTCCTGTCGTCGCGAGGGGTCCGAGGTCACCCTCACCGTGGCGCCGTACGCCGACCGGGAGGAGGGCGAGTCCTGGCGAGCCAGCGGCCCGACCGGGACGCTCACTTTCGGCGACCAACCCCTGTCCGTGGGCGGGAAGGTGGGCTCCACGGGCGCACCGGTGGCCTCTGCGGACCAGTTCAACGGCGCGGTGGACGACGTCTTTCTGCGGATCGACTGAAGACCTCCCGCACGCCGGTTGACGCGCACAACAAGCCGCGGGCCTGCGTCGCTCCACAGGTCGTCCGGCGGCGATCGCCGACTCCTGTGTCCGCGCGCAGGGTGTGCACATGCGTCACTCCCTCAGACTCGTCGCCGGTCTGTTCCTCGCCACCCTCCTGACGTGCCCCCTGAGCCAGTCGACCGGGCTCAGTGCACCCGGGTGGGCGGAGACCGTGCCCGCTCCCTCCCGTCAGGGCGTGTGGCCGCTGTCCCCGCGGCCGGACATCGTCGCGGGGTTCGACCCACCGTCGACGCTGTGGGGAGCGGGCCATCGGGGGGTGGACCTGCGCGGGCACGTCGGCCAGTCGGTGCACAGCTCCCTCGCGGGGAACGTCATCTTCGCGGCCCGAATCGCTGGGCGTGGGGTGGTGGTCGTGGACCATGGCGGCATCCGGACCACCCACGAACCGGTGAGCGCGAGCGTCCAGGTCGGCGACTCCGTCCCTCGCGGAGGCGTCCTGGGCACGCTGCAGCGCGCCGCGAGCCATTGCTTTCCCCGCGCGTGCCTGCACTGGGGACTGCGACGGGGTGAGACCTACCTGGACCCGCTGACCCTGGTCGGAGCCGGGCCGATCCGGCTGCTGCCGTTCGGCGGCTCGCTGGGAGCCGGGCCTGCCGGACCCCTTCGCGACGCACCCGTGGCGGCGACCGCAGCGCGACCCGGGCAGGCTCGCGCGTCCGTGAGGGCCTGGCGGATCCGAGGAATGCGCGTGGCGCAACCGCACTGAACCACCGCCTCGGGTGCACAGTGTGGAACGGGACAGACTCCCCTTCGTGTCCGTGGCGCCAACGAGGAGATCAACGATGAGCACCTCTCAGCCGTCCAGCGAGGCGACCGGCGTCGACGACTCCAGCCTGCGCAACCTGCGCACCTGGAACCTCGGGCTGACGCTCCTGCACTCCGCGCAGGCGGTGGTCGTGCTCGTCCTGGCCACTGACTTCGCCATCACCGTGACCTCGACCTTCCCCGAGGGGCCCCCCGGGACGAAGGCGCCGGCACCTGAGGCGTTGTTCGACGTGCGTGTGGGCTTCGCCATCGGGGTCTTCCTGTTCCTCGCGGCCCTGGACCACCTGCTGACCGCAACCGTGCTGCGTGAACGCTACGAGGCAGGGCTGCGAGCGGGCATCAACCGCTTCCGGTGGCTGGAGTACTCCGTCAGCGCGACCCTCATGGTGCTGTTGATCTGCTTCTACAACGGCATCACCGGGATCGAGGCACTGATCCCGATCATCGGTGCCAACGTGGCCATGATCCTGTTCGGCTGGCTGCAGGAGGCGATGAACCCGCCCGACCGGACGACGACCACGATGCTGCCCTTCTGGTTCGGTTGCGTGGCCGGTGCGGCGCCGTGGGTGGTGATCATGATCAACGTGATCGGCTCCGAGAGCGTCCCGGGGTTCGTCTACGGGATCGTGATCTCGCTGTTCGTGTTCTTCAACAGCTTCGCGCTGAACCAGTGGTTGCAGTACCGCCGCATCGGACCGTGGCGCAGCTACGCGTTCGGAGAGAAGACCTACCTCGTGCTGAGCCTCGTGGCGAAGTCACTGCTCGCCTGGCAGATCTTCGGCGGTTCCCTGGCCGGCTAGCGACCAACGTCGGGCCGGACCCGCATCACGCCCGGGGGTGCGCCAGCCGGTAGGCCGCTCGCAGCCGGTCCGTGGTGACGTGGGTGTAGATCTGGGTGGTCGCCAGCGAGGCATGGCCCAGCATCTCCTGGACCGTGCGCAGGTCCGCCCCGCCCTCGAGCAGGTGCGTGGCCGCCGTGTGCCGGAGACCGTGCGGCCCCATGTCCGGCGCGTCGTCCACCTCGGCCAGTCGCGCGTGCACGAGGGTCCGCACCGCCCGCTGGTCCATCCGTCGGCCGCGGGCCCCGAGGAACATGGCCGGTCCCGCGCCGGACGTGAACAGCCGGGGTCGACCGTCCGCGAGCCAGGCGCCGACGGCACGGTCGGCTGGGACGCCGTAGGGAACGGTGCGCTCCTTGCGCCCCTTGCCGAAGACGCGCACCACCCGCCGGCCACGGTCGACGTCGTCGACATCGAGGCCGCACAGCTCGCCCACGCGGATGCCGGTGGCGTAGAGCAGCTCGAGGATCGCGACGTCGCGCAGGCCGATGGCACTCCCGTCGTCCGCGTGCACGGCTGCGGCCTCGAGCAGGGATCGTGCCTCGGCGGCGTTCAGCGCAGGCGGTAGCGACTTGTGCGCCTTGGGACTCCCGAGGGCCGATCCCGGGTCGAGAGCGACCCGTCCGGTCCGCTGTGCCCAGGCGGTGAAGACCCGCACCGCAGTGGCGCGTCTGGCCATCGTGGAGCGGGCCTTGCCCAGGGTCTGCTGCCTGGCCAGCCAGCTGCGCAGGGCCCGGAGGTCGAGCGAGCCGAGGTCACTGTGACCCAGTGCCACAGCGTGCTCGAGCATCCCCTGCACGTCACCGATGTAGGCCCGGACGGTGTGGGCGGTCAGGTTGCGCTCCGAGGTCAGGTGTCGCTCGTAGGCCGCCAGGGCGGTCGCCAGCTCCTCGGGGAGGTCCTCCACCCCGACAGCGTACGAAGCCGAGGGCTCGCTGCTCCGCAGGCGCGACCGCGGGGCCTAGGGTCGGCAGGTGGTGCTGGTGGTGCATGCGGTGGTGCTGCAGCACCACCAGGCCGGCGTTCCTGCTCTCCGCGACCAAGGCGGGTGCGACGGCGTGGTGGACCTCTCCGGGGCTGACGCACACCATGACCTTGTGCGGTTCGATGTTCAGCATCAGGGTTCTCCTTCGGTTCTCGTCGTGCTGCTCCTCGGGTGGCAGCCCGCGACTCCTCGTGACGCGCTCAGAGCTTCGGGAAGAGCCTGCTGGGCGACTCGTCGATCTCGTGGATTCTCTTGGCCCGGCCCACGATCAGCTTGTCCGGGCGGCCCACGATCTCCTCGTCCTTCTCGGGATAGTCGAACTGAGCGAGCACGTAGCGGATCGCCTCGAGGCGGGCGCGCTTCTTGTCGTTGCTCTTGATCACCGTCCACGGTGCATGACGGGTGTCGGTGTAGAAGAACATGGCTTCCTTGGCCTCGGTGTAGGCCTGCCACTTGTCCATGCTGGCCATGTCTGTGGCAGAGAGCTTCCACTGCTTGACCGGGTCCAGGGATCGCGAAGCGAACCGTGCCGCCTGCTCTGCCTGGCTGACCGAGAACCAGAGCTTGATCAGGTGCGTGCCTGAGTCGACCAGCATCCGCTCGAACTCGGGGCAGGAGCGCATGAACTCCAGGTACTGGGCGGGCGTGCAGAAGTCGAGCACCCGTTCGACGCCCGCGCGGTTGTACCAGGATCGGTCGAACAGCACGATCTCCCCACTACTGGGCAGGTGGGCGACATAGCGCTGGAAGTACCACTGGCTCTTCTCGATGTCGGTCGGAACCGGCAGTGCGACCACGCGAGCGCCACGCGGGTTGACGTGCTCGGTGAACCGCTTGATCGACCCACCCTTTCCGGCCGCGTCGCGTCCCTCGAAGAGGATCGCGACCTTCTGGCCGGTGTCCTTGACCCAGACCTGCAGCTTGAGCAGCTCTATCTGGAGCTCCCGCTTGGAGCGTTCGTACTTGCGCCGGCTGATCTTCTTGTCATACGGATAGCCCTCACGCCAGGCCGCGTCCTTGGCAGGCGTGGAGTCCACTGGTGCCGCTCCGGCCTCACGCAGGTCTACGAGGTCGTCCAGCTCGTGCTTGTGCAGCTCGATGCGGTCCTCGTGGGTCAACTCGAGCGGATTGGTGCTCCAGCTCATGGGCGTCTCCTTCGGTGCTCGTTCCGACGTCCCCAAGATGTCGCCTGTCCACGGGTCCGAACAGGGTCCGAAGTCCCGCCGTTTCGGGATCGGCCGACGCCGTCCGTGCCCGGAGAGCGCGAGATCGCCCGGACTCGGTGGCGTGGGCATCGCCACCCCACGGCAGGCAAGAGACTTTCGGCCCAGCCACGACAGGCCCTCAGACCCTGCTGCCCGGCGGTGACACCCGAGAACATGAGGCTGACCGAAGGGAAACGACACGCCACTCCAGCGCCGAAGGCGCACTCATGCTCGTCCTCGGAGCCGAGCGTCGCTCCTTCGTCGGCCGGGTCTGGACCGGCGACATCGTCGGTGGAGCGGTTGCTCGCGCACCCTGCCCCGTCGTGGTGGTGGCCCCTGAGTGGAACCCCGGCGACGAGCACGGCCGAGTCGTGGCCGGTCTGAAGTTGATGCACGGTGCTCGCGAGCTCCTTGCTGCGGGGCTCTCGCTGGCTCACGAACGCCCGGCCGAGCTGGTGGTCGTGCACGAGTGGAAGCTCCAGTCCGGCTATGACGACATCGTCACCACCCGGGTGGCCGCCGACGACCACGAACGCCGCACGACCAGCGTGATCGAGCCGGTGCTCAACGACGTGACTCCCACCTGTTCCGAGGTCGCGGTCCCGATCGAGGTGCTGCACGCCCAGCCTGCCTTCGCGCTCGTCAACGCCTCGGCCACCGCCGACCGCGTGCTGCTGGCACGGCCCAGCGACAGCCGGCTAGGACGACCCGTCGTTCGCCGTCAACCGCCAGCGCCCGAGCGAGTGCTCGACCAGGCCGGCCCGGTGGAGGACCAGCAGCGCCTCCTTGGTGCGCCCGTGCGCAACGCCGGCGGCACGCGCGATGGAGCCGGAGTCGGCTGCCCGGACCACGGGCACCGCATCCAGCACCTGCCGCTCGCGAGAAGGCAGGCGGTCGCGTGCGCTCTCCGGCTCACGGGGGTCGGCGAGAGTGAAGGTCCCGATCGGCGCGACTGCCTCGAGGACCTCTTCGCCGTTCGTCACGAGGAGCGCATCCCTGGCCCGGATCAGCTGATGCACTCCGGCCGACGGTGCGCTGGTCACCGGTCCGGGCACACCCATGACGGTCCGGCCGAGACCCCCCGCCCAGCTCGCGGTGTTGAGGGCACCGCTCCGGACCGCCGCCTCGACGACGACCGCGCCCCGGGCGACGCCTGCGATCAACCGGTTCCTCGCCAGGAACCGGATTCGGGTCGGCGCACAGCCGGGCGGCGCCTCGGACACCAGAAGTCCGACGTCGGCGATGTAGTCGATCAGGCTGCGGTGCGCCGCGGGGTAGGCGCGGTCGACCCCACAGGCCAGCACCGCGACCGTGCGGCCACGGTTGGCCAGGGCCCCCCGGTGCGCCGCCTGGTCGATGCCGAAGGCGGCCCCCGACACGACGCTCCACGACGCGCTGACGAGGGATTCAGCGATGCCCGCCGCGACCTCCGCGCCATAGGTGGTCGCCGAGCGTGAGCCCACCACGGCCACCGCGTGCTCGGTCGCCTGGTCGAGCCGCAGCGCACCCCGGCACCACACCCCGACAGGCACTCCTCCGCGCTCGTGCAGGTGCGGCGCGTGAGCGAGGTCGTCCAGCGTGGCCGGCCACTCCGGGTCGCCAGGGGCGACGAACCTGATCCCCTGCCGCGCAGCCTGCTCGAGCTCGCGCACCGGATCAGCGGACTCGAGCCGCTCGGCGAGGTCGGCGCCCAGCTCCCGGCCGGCAGCCTGCTCCCGCAGGCTGTCCAGCACCCGCACACCCCCGAGCTCGTGAACCAGGTGGGTGAGGCGAGGATCTCCCGGCTCCCCGATCCTCGAGAGCACCACCCGGGCGAGCCGCTCTGCCTCGGTGTCGCCGGTCACGCCGACTCGCTGGAAGGTCGGACCACCGCGGCAGGGGTCGGCAGGCTGCTCAACAACAGCGGCGTGGCGGAACGCAGCCGCAGCGCCACGTCGAGCTCGTCCGGTCCTGGTCGGTCGACGCCGGCGAGATCGGCCACCGACCAGGCGACCCGGTGGACCCGCACCGCTCCGCGGCGGGTGAGCCGGCCGGAGTAGACCTCACGTTCCAGCCGCAGGCCGGCCTCCGCCGCCAACGGCCACTGCTCCCGCAGCAGGGGCCCGGGAACATGGACGTTGAGCCGCCAGGGCATGGCGGCATAGCGCTCGCGTTGCCGGTCACGGGCAGCACTGACTCGCAGGCGGATGGCCGAGCTGGGCTCGGGCCTCTCGAAGGGCAGTGGCTCACGTTGGCGCTCGAGCTCCTGCATCCCCTCCACGAACCGGGTGATGTCGATCCGGTCTGCGATCGGACCAGAGATCTTGCGGCGGTACTCGCGTCGTTTCACCTCCGGACACCTGCAGTGGTGATCCCGCGAGATCGTGGAGTACTCGCCACACGGGCAGGGATTGCACGCGAACACGAACATCGTCCGGGCCGGATAGGTCGCGTCCTCCTCGCCCCGGGAGATCGAGATCTCGCCTGCCTCGAGCGGCTCGCGCAGCGCCTCCACCACGTCGGTGGGGAACAGCGGGAACTCGTCGAGGAACAGCACGCCGAGATGTGCCTTGCTCACCTCACCCGGGCGCACCCGCCCGCTGCCGCCTCCCAGGATCCCGGAGCGGGAGGCCGAGTGGTGCGGTGCCCGGAAGGGAGGACGCCTCAACCTCGACGCGCCGGGAGGGAGTGCCCCGGAGAGAGAGTGCACGGCCGTCAGCTCGAGCGACTCGTCGTCGCTCAGGTCGGGCAGCAACCCGGGGATTCGTTCGGCCAGTGTCGTCTTGCCCGAGCCCTTGGGGCCCGTGAGCAACAGGTGGTGACCGCCGGCAGCAGCGACCTCGATCGCATAGCGGGTGTCGGCCATCCCGAGGACGTCGCCCATGTCCAGGTCCTCGAGACGCTCCTCCCCGCGCCAGGACAGGAGCGGGGACCCCGTGAGCGGCTCCACCTCCGGCGCCTCGGGCACCTCCTCGCGCGTCAGCAGCGCCATCACCTGAGCCAGCGACCGGATCCCGAAGGCAGTGACGCCGGGCACCATGGACGCCTCGTCGATCTGAGGCTCGGGAACGAACAGCGTGTCCAGACCACGGGCGGCCGCTGCCATGGTCATCGGGAGGACGCCCGGGACGCAGCGGACGCGACCATCCAGGGTGAGCTCGCCGATCATCGCAACGCCCACCAGGGCCCCTTGCGGAAAGGTCGGTATCGACGCCGCCAGCACCGCGACCGCGATGGCGAGGTCGAAGTGCGGACCGCGCTTGGGCAGGTCCGTCGGAGAGAGCAGCACGGTGACGCGACGAGTCGAGGGCCAGTCGAACCCACTGTTCTTCACCGCAGCCTTGCAGCGATCCCGCGCCTCGCTGATCGAGGCGTCGGGTCGGCCCACGAGCGCAGTGGCGATCAGGCCCTGCGAGAGATCCGCCTGGACGTCGACGACATGGCCGATCGCCCCCTGCAGCGAGACCGTGTGCGTGGTGGCGACCATCAGCCGACTCCCTGCACGTGCTCGACCTCGGCAGCGCCGCGCTCCGCGAGGAGCACTCCCACGAGGTCGACCCGGATGCCGTCGGGATGGACACCGTGCTCCTCGAGCCAGCGCCCGGCCAACCTCCGCAGGCGGGCAGCCTTGACCGGGGTCACGGCTTCCAGCGGATGGCCGTACGCCGCGGAGCTGCGCGTCTTCACCTCGCAGAACACGAGCACGGCACCGTCTCGCAGGACCAGGTCCACCTCGCCGAGCTCACAGCGCCAGTTGCGGTCGACGAGCACCATGCCCTGCTGGACCAGTCGCTGGGCGGCGACCCGCTCCCCGTAGGACCCCAGGCTGCTGTTGCGTGCACCACTGCTCATGGCGCAAGGACACCCGAGAAGGCCGACGAGCGGCGTGACGTCAGGCGATCTTGTGGATCACGGCCCTCGGGCCGGTCCCTGTGGACGTCAGCCGGTCATACCTTGGGCGGCTCGATGTCGCCGTGGCTCAGCTCCTCGACGTTCACGTCCTTGAAGGTGAGCACCTTGACGTTCTTGGCCAGCCTGCGCGCCGGACGGTACATGTCCCACACCCAGGCGTCGGTCAGCGTGACCTCGAAGAACACCTCGCCGGCCTCGGTGCGGGCCTTCACGTCGACCTGGTTGCACAGGTAGAAGCGACGGTCGGTCTCCACGACGTACTTGAAGATCCCGACGACATCGCGGTACTCCCGATAGAGGTTGAGCTCCATCTCGGTCTCGTACTTCTCGAGATCCTCGGTGCTCAAGGCAGAACCTCCTGCAGGTCGACGTCATCTGGATCCATGGCCGGGGTCTCCGGGTCCCACAGCTCGAGCTGGGGCTCCAGACTGAGGGGTGGGACGTCAGTCATCCCGGCGGCACGCCGGACGTTGACGAACCTCATCCGATGCACCGGGCTGGGGCCGTGCTCGGTCAGCGCCTCGTCGTGCTCAGAGGTGCAATAACCCTTGTGCGTGGCGAAGTCGTAGGCCGGATAGATCTCGTGCAGGTCGCACATGATCCGGTCACGGGTGACCTTGGCGATCACCGACGCGGCCGAGATGCAGGCAGCCACTCGGTCCCCCTTCCACATCGCCAGTCCGGGCACCTCGAGGCCGTCGACCGGGAAGCCGTCGGTGAGCACGTAGGAGGGCCGGTGCTCGAGCCGGGCGAGCGAACGACGCAGCGCCTCGACGTTGGCGACGTGCATGCCCAGCCGATCGCACTCCCCCGGCTCGATCACCACGACCGACCAGGCCAGCGCACGGCGCATCACCTGCTCGTAACAGCGCTCGCGGGCCTTGGCGGTGAGCAGCTTGGAGTCGGCCAGCCCCGGCACCAGGCCGGCCTTGCCCTCGGGGAGGATCGTCGCGGCGGCAACCAGCGGCCCGGCACAGGCTCCGCGACCGGCCTCGTCGACTCCCGCGATCGGCGCCAGACCCGCTCGACGCAGGGCTCGCTCGTAGCCGTACAGGCCGGCATCGCGGCGTACGGTCGATCCGCGCGGCAGGGTGGTCACAGGCTGGTCACCGGACGTCGGGAAGGTCTTCGAACGTCTTCGGGCGATTGACGATCTCGGCGCGCTTCCAGGGCCAGATCAGTGAGAAGACCTTGCCGACGACGAGATCCTCGTCGACGTAGCCGCCTCCCGGATCGCCCATGTGGCCACGGGAGTCGAAGGAGAAGCCTCGGTTGTCGCCCATCATCCAGAGGTGGTCCTTGGGTACCTTTCGGTCGAACTCGACCTGCGAGGGCGACATGCCCCGGGGCAGATAGGCCTTCTCGTCCAGCGCCTGCCCGTTGACGGTCATGCGTCCCTGCTTGTCGCAGCAGACGACTCGGTCACCGCCGATGCCGATGACCCGCTTCACGAGGTGGCCGCCGGTCGGGTAGAGCCCGATCTTCTCCATGGCCTTGGTGACCGGAGACCTCGGGGCGCCGGACTCTGACGCGTCGAGCCAGCCGCCCGGGTCCTTGAACACCACGATGTCCCCACGGCTGGGTGAGGCGCTGCCCCAGTAGGAGATCTTCTGCACGAGGATCCGGTCGTTCTTGATGAACTGGGGCTCCATCGAGGGTGACGGGATGTAGAACGCCTGCACGAACAGACTCTTGATGATGATCGCCAGGACGAGCGCGAGACCGAGCAGCAGGATCGTCTCCTGCCACAGGGGCATCGGCTTCTTGCCGGGCTTCCCGGGAGAGTCGTCGGATCGGTCGCCTGATCCCACGGACTCGTCCACGTTCGTCACGACCAGAGCCTAACCGTGGTGACCACGGCAGGGGCTCTCAGGCCTCGCGGCGCTCCTTGATCTTGGCTGCCTTGCCGCGCAGGTTGCGCAGGTAGTACAGCTTCGCCCGGCGCACGTCACCGCGGGTGACGATCTCGATCGAGTCGAAGATGGGCGAGTGGATCGGGAAGGTCCGCTCGACGCCGACACCGAAGGAGACCTTGCGGACGGTGAAGGTGCGGCCGACACCGGAACCCTGGACCCTGATCACAACGCCCTGGAAGACCTGCAGACGCGCACGGTTGCCCTCGACGACCTTCACGTGCACCTTGACGGTGTCGCCGGCGCGGAAGTGGGGGACGTCGTCGCGCATGGTGGCGCCGGACAGTTCGTCGATGATGTTCGACATGGTGTCTCCTCGTGACTGCCACAGGTCACCCACGGATGGGGGTTGATGGTTCGGGTGGATCAGCGGTACGCCGTACGGGCCGCCCCCTGTGGCAGGTGGACCGTGAGCACCGGCGGACGCGAGGCCCGGCCGGCTGTTCTGGCTCGCTGAGCCAAGGAGCGATTTTGCCACAGTCGGTGGCATGCAGGGAAATCGCCGAGACGTCGGCACCGCGGGGGCGCGAGACATGCCACCAGGGACGCCTAGCGGCGACGCTTGCTCAGGCGCACGGCACCGGGCACGTCCTGGTCCGCGCCGAGCAGGCGGTAGCCCGCCTTCTTGTACATCCGGAGGTTGCGCTCGCTGGCCGCGCCGGTGAACAGCACATAGCCGACGACCTTCTCGGGGGCCGCCTCCTCGATCGCAGCCAGCAGGAACCGTCCCAGCCCCCGGCCCTGCAGGTCGGGTGCAGCCATCACCCGTCCCACGTCCCAGATCTCGCCCTCCATGCGCCCGCGGGCGGCACCGACGAGGCGACCGCCGACGCGGACCACGAGGGTGGTCCACTCCTGCATCCAGGCCCGCACGTCGGCCAGGTCCTCCTGGAGCGCCGGGATGCTGACCCCTGGGTTCGCCTGCTGCTCCTGGAGCCAGCAGGCGCGCTGGAGGGTGAGCAGCTCCCCGGCGTCGGACGGCTCGGCCAGGCGGATCTCGCCGGCGAGGTCACCGACGTCGACGCCCCTGGCGGGGTGCGCCAGGTCGGGCCGTCGCTCGGCGGTGCGTCGTAGTGACTGGGCGTGCCGCCACTGCGCGATCCGTGCATGGTCTCCTGACAGCAGCACCTCTGGCACCTGGTGCCCGCGCCAGGTCGAGGGCTTGGTGAACACGGGGTACTCCAGCAGGCCGTCAGCGTGAGACTCCTCGGACAGCGACTCGGCATTGCCCATGAACCCGGGCAGGAGGCGTACGACGGCCTCGACGATCGCGAGCGCGGCCACCTCGCCGCCGTTGAGCACGTAGTCGCCGATGGACAGCTCCCGCACCTCCATCCGCGAGGCGGCCTCGTCCATCACCCGCTGGTCGATGCCCTCGTAGCGTCCGCACGCGAAGACCAGGTGCTCCCGCGTGGCCAGGTCGGCCGCGACGGCCTGGGTGAACGGCTCGCCCGACGGTGTGGGTACGACGAGGACCGCGCCGTCCGCCGCGACTGTGTCCAGCGCCTGGCCCCAGGGTTCCGCCTTCATCACCATGCCCGCACCCCCGCCGTAGGGGGTGTCGTCGACCGTGCGGTGGCGGTCGTGGGTCCACTCGCGCAGGTCGTGGACGTGTAGGCCCAGTAGGCCGCTCTCCTGCGCCTTCCCGGCCAGGGAGAGGCCGAGCGGTGCGAGGTACTCGGGAAAGATCGAGATGACGTCGATGCGCATCTCAGAGCTCCGTGAGGATCCCGGCCCGGTCGTCGATGACGATCCGGCCACCAACGAGGTCGACCTCCGGGACGAACACGGAGACGAACGGGAAGAGCACCTCACGCTCCGCGAGGCGGATCACCAGCAGGTCCTGGGCCGCGCCGTGCTCGACGCGTTCTAGCTCACCGACCACCTCGCCGTCGGCCGTCTCGACACGGAGCCCGACGAGCTGGTGGTCGTAGAACTCCTCGGGATCCTCCGGCAGGTCGCTCGGGTCGATCACACAGGTGAGCTCGGTGCCGCGAGCGGACTCGGCGGCGTCGCGACCCTCGATCTCCTCGAAGCGGATCACCAGCTTGCCCGAGTGGATGCGCGAGCTGGCCACGGTCAGCGAGCCTGTGGAGGTGCGGAGGATCGCGCCGGCAGCGAAGCGCCGCTCGGGCTCGTCGGTGCGCGGCTCCACGAACACCTCGCCCTTGAGTCCGTGGGCGGGGCCGATCCGGCCGACCACCACATAATCCTCCACACCTGCTCCTTCGTGAGACCTGCTGACATGCGAGAGGGGCACCATTCTCCACGCGGGAGAAGGTGCCCCTGACGAAGTTGTTGCGGCTAGCGCAAGCGGTCGACGTCCACGCTGTGCTGATGCTTCGTGGCACGTCGACAGGGCGGCTAGCGCAAGCGGTCGACGTCCACGCTGTACTGATGCTTCGTGGCACGTCGACAGGGCGGCTAGCGCAAGCGGTCGACGTCCACGCTGTACTGATGCTTCGTGGCACGTCGACAGGGCGGCTAGCGCTTGCGGTCGACGTCCACGAAGTCAATCCGGGCGCCGCCACGACCGGCCAGCGAGCTGACCACCGTGCGGAAGGCGGTCGCCGTGCGACCGCCGCGTCCGATCACCTTGCCGAGGTCCGAGGGGTGCACGCGCACCTCCAGGATCGACCCGCGGCGCAGCTGCTTGTCGGCGACGACCACGTCGTCGGGGTGCTCCACGATTCCGCGGACCAGGTGCTCCAGGGCGTCTGCGAGCATCCGGCTCAGGCCTCGGTCTTCTCGGCGTCGGCGGGCTTCCCGGCCTCGGCGGCAGGAGCCTCGGGCTCGGCAGCAGCAGCGGGAGCCTCAGGCTCGGCCTCGGCCGCGGGAGCCTCAGGCTTCGCCTCGGCCGCGGGAGCCTCAGGCTTCGCCTCGGCCGCGGGAGCCTCAGGCTTGGCAGCCTTGTCCGCAGCCTTGTCCTCAGCCTTGTCCGCAGCCTTGTCCTCGGCCTTGTCGGCACCCTTGTCGGGGGTCTCCGACTGCGCCATCTTCTTGGCCGCCTTCTTCTTGGTCACCGCGTCGCCCTTGGGCTCGTTGGCGACGTCCTTGAGGGCCTCCGCGAAGAGCTCCTGCTTGTCCCGCTTGGGCTCCTTGGTGCGCAGGGTCCCCTCGGTGCCGGGCAGACCCTTGAACTTCTGCCAGTCGCCGGTGATCTTGAGCAGCGCGGCGACGGCATCGGAGGGCTGTGCGCCGACCCCGAGCCAGTACTGCGCCCGTTCGGAGGTGACCTCGATGAACGAGGGCTCCTCCTTGGGGTGGTACTTGCCGATCTCCTCGATGACCCTGCCGTCCCGCTTCTTGCGGGCGTCGACGACGACGACGCGGTAGTACGGCTGACGGATCTTGCCCATGCGCTTCAGACGAATCTTGACGGCCACGTTTGTGGTGTCTCCTTGAGAGTGTGTAGTGATTGGGAGCCTCGCGACCCGGTGGGGCCAGGTGCGGTGGATCCCGGTGGGCGTTCGCAGTCCGGATGAGAGGGTCCGGTCGGCGTACGGCTCAGCGCGTCATTCTGCCAGACGACCCCGACCCGGATGAAATCGCGCGCACCACACGAACCTGATCCCGCCCGTGGACCTGCACCTCCAGGCCCGACTCCAGGCAGTGCTGCGCCGTCTCGGCGGCCTGTCGGGGGCTGGTCTCGATCAGCAGGGACCCGCCCGGAGCGAGCCACTCCCCCGCACCCGCGGCCGTACGACGATGCAGGTCCAGGCCGTCGGTTCCCCCGTCCAGCGCCACGAGGTGCTCGTGGAGCCGAGCCTCGGACGGCATCAGCCGGACCTCGTCGGTGGGCACGTACGGCGCATTGACGAGCAGCAGGTCGACCCGCCCACGCAGCGTGGTCGGGAGTGCGTCGTAGAGGTCGCCGAGATGCACCTCCCCCGTCGTGACGTTGATCCGGGCGCAGAGGACAGCATCCGGGTCGATGTCGGCCGCGTGCAGCTCGGCCGTCGGGAGCTCCGTGGCGACGGCGACCCCGATCGCGCCGGTGCCGCAGCACAGGTCCACCACGACCGGGTGGTCCAGGTGGTGGCCGAGCGAGACGGC
Source organism: uncultured Actinomycetota bacterium (assembly GCA_963781335.1). Lineage (GTDB taxonomy): Bacteria > Actinomycetota > Actinomycetes > Propionibacteriales > Nocardioidaceae > Marmoricola. The sequence goes on from CAWAFS010000020.1 coordinate 14,556, forward strand.
GAGCCCAGCCAGCACCTCGGTGCGCTTGCGAGGCACGAACACGCCGGGAACGACCCGGATGCGCAGCCCGCAGAACTCCGCCCAGCCCACCACCTGTTCCAGCGGCTCACCCGCCACGCGGCGGGCCAGCATCAGCGCGAGCTCGACCGCGTCAGAGGTCTCCGCCTCGAGCAGGGCGGCCTCCTCCTCGGCGTACACACACCCGGCGGCACGCAGGGCAGCGACGAGGCCCGGGTCAGGTTCAGGTTGAGGTTCGGCAGGCGAGCCTGCCGGCGGCTCAGTCAACGACCCTGCCGCGCAGCACGATCCGTCGGGGCTCGGCCAGCGCGGAGAGATCCGCCAGTGGATCCCGGTCGTAGACCACGAAGTCGGCGGTGGTGCCCTCGGACAGGACACCGTCGAGACCGAGCCACTCCCGGGCCCGCCACGAGGCGGCCCCCAGGGCCTGCTCGGTGGACAGCCCGAGGGCGGCCAGCGCCTGGACCTCGCCGGACAGGTTGCCGTGCCGGGCCACGCCACCGCCGTCGGAACCCGCGTAGACCGCGACGCCGGCCTCGTGCGCGGCCATGATCGTGTCGCGGCGTCGGCGGTGCAGCTCGGTCATCGTCTCCGCGTAGTCCGGGAACCGCTCTGCGCCGGCCTCGGCGTACTCCGGGAACTTCTCCAGCTGCATCACGGTGGGGACCAGGGCCACCGAGCCCGCCACCATCTGGTCGATCAGGTCGGTGGTCAGGCCGGTGCCGTGCTCGATGCAGTCGATGCCGCCATCCAGCAGGCCCCTCAGCACGGCGTTGCCGAAGCAGTGGGCGGTCACCTTGGCGCCGTGCTCGTGCGCCACCCGGATCGCCTCCGCGAACGCCTCGGGCGGAAAGGACGGGGCCAGGTCGCCGTCGTCGCGCGAGATCCAGTCACCGACGAGCTTCACCCAGCCGTCGCCACGCCGCGCCTCCTGGGCCACGTAGGCAGGCAGCTCGTCCGGCTCGACCTCGTGGGCGTAGTTGCGGATGTAGCGCTTCGTGCGCGCGATGTGCCGCCCGGCCCTGATCAACCGTGGCAGGTCCTCGCGCTCGTGGATCCAGGCGGTGTCGGCGGCCGAGCCGCAGTCACGGATCAGCAGTGCTCCGCCGTCCCGGTCGGCGATGGCCTGTTCCTCGGTCGCCGCGTCGCTGATCGCCCCGTCGTCGTCGAGCCCGAGGTGGCAGTGTGCATCGACCAGGCCCGGTACGATCCAGCCCTCGGCCACGGTCTCGGCACCGGACTGGTGCTCGTAGGTGACCAGGCCGTCGAGGACGTAGAGGTCCTTCGCTTCCCCGTCGGGCAGGACGGGTCCCCGAAACCTCATGGGCGAACGCTGTGCAGCAGCCATGCCGGGACGTTACTACCGGCGCCGCGCCTCCCTCCCGCTCGGTCGGTGGAGTCGTGCCACGCTGCCTGCTCGTCGGCGCGGCCGAACTCCACAAATGTTGGAACGGGACGTCGAGACGCATGCTCCAGACGTCACAACCCAACAATTGTTGGGTCCGGCCGGCCGGAGCCCAGCCGCGACTGACCCCTACTTCAGGTATTTGGACAGGTCAGGGAGCTGGGTCGCGTCGAACTCGGCCGGGGGCTCCTGGCCGGGTTCGAGGCCGAACGCGCTCCCGGCTGCGGCGGCCGGCTTGTCGGAGACTCCGGACTCCTGCTGCGCGCGCTTGGCCGGGTTGCCGGAGACGCGCTTGCCCTTGCTCTTCTTGGCCTGGGGCGCTTGACGGCCCTTGGCCTTCTTGCCCAGTCCCATGCCGGGCGACCCGGGGAGACCGGGAGCGCCGCCGCGAGCCATCTGCATCATCATCTTGCGGGCCTCGAAGAACCGGTCCACCAGCTGGTTGACGTCGGAGACCTGCCGACCCGAGCCCTTGGCGATGCGGGCGCGTCGCGAGCCGTCGATCATCTTCGGGTTGGCCCGCTCGGCGGGGGTCATCGACTGGATGATCGCCTGGATCCGGTCGATCTCGCGCTCGTCGAAGTTCTCCAGCTGGTCGCGAAACTGGCCCATCCCCGGGAGCATCCCGAGCATCTTGGTGAGCGAGCCCATCTTGCGGACCTGCTGCATCTGGTCGAGGAAGTCGTCGAGGGTGAACTCGCCGCCCTGGCCCTGGAGCTTGGCCGCGGCCTTCGCGGCCGAGTCGGCGTCGAAGGTCTTCTCGGCCTGCTCGATCAGGGTGAGCAGGTCGCCCATGTCCAGGATGCGCGAGGCCATCCGGTCGGGGTGGAAGAGGTCGAAGTCGGTGAGCTTCTCTCCGTTGGAGGCGAACATCACCGGCTTGCCGGTCATCTGCGCGATCGAGAGGGCGGCACCACCGCGGGCGTCGCCGTCCAGCTTGGTGAGTACGACGCCGTCGTACCCGACCCCGTCGAGGAACGCCTGTGCGGTGTTGACGGCGTCCTGGCCGATCATCGCGTCGACGACGAAGAGCACCTCATCGGGACTGACGGCGTCGCGGATGTTCGCGGCCTGCACCATCAGCTCCTCGTCGATGCCGAGACGGCCGGCGGTGTCGACGATGACCACGTCGTGCAGGGTGCGCTTCGCCTCCTCGACGCCGCCACGAGCGACGGCGACCGGGTCGCCCACGCCGTTGCCGGGCTCGGGCGCATAGACGGTGACTCCGGCACGCTCACCGTTGACCTGGAGCTGCTTGACGGCGTTGGGGCGCTGCAGGTCTGCCGCGACGAGCATCGGGCTCTTGCCCTGGTCCTTGAGCCAGAGCGCGAGCTTGGCGGCCAGCGTGGTCTTGCCGGCGCCCTGAAGGCCGGCCAGCATGATCACGGTCGGTGGCGTCTTCGCGAACCGCAGTCGACGGGTCTCGCCGCCGAGGATCGCGACGAGCTCCTCGTTGACGATCTTGATGACCTGCTGGGCCGGGTTCAGCGCCTGGCTGACCTCGGCTCCGCGGGCGCGTTCCTTGACCGCCGCCACGAAGTCCTTGACGACGGGAAGGGCGACGTCGGCCTCGAGCAGCGCAAGCCGGATCTCACGCCCGGTGGCGTCGATGTCGGCCTCGGAGAGCTTTCCCTTGCCGCGGAGGTTCTTGAAGGTGTCTGAGAGACGATCAGAGAGCGTGGCGAACACGTGTGGGGTTCCTCGGGTGCCGATGGTCAGAGCCAGTGGTCAAGGTTAGCCGCACCTGCTCCGGGCTCCTCATTCCGGAGCGGAGGTGTCCACCAGCGCCTCTCGTACGGCGTGCGCGGCCGAGGACGCCCGTTCCTCGGAGAGGGCTCCGGCGGAGTCCTCCTGGACGTAGAACACGTCCACCGCCTGGGGCCCCAGGGTCGAGATGTGGGCGGAGCGGACCGACACCTCGATCCGGGCGAGGGCCGAGCACACGGTGTGGAGCAGACCTGGTCGGTCGGCTGAGCGAACCTCGATGACGGTGGCACGCGAGGACGCGTCCGGGCGGACGGCGACCGTCGGCTCGAGCTTCACGGGCTGGCCCCGCCGCAGCTTCGCAGCGGCGTCGATGCGACCGTCGACGATCGTCTCCATCCGCTGGCGCAGCAAGATGTCGTCCAGCCCGGTCTCGGCGACGTCCCAGACCGAGACCCCGAAGCCGTCCTGCGTCCAGGCCCGGGCGGCTCGCACCGAGGCCTTCTGCAGCGCCAGCGTGGCCGCTGCGTCGGCGAGCAGCCCGATCCGGTCGCCTGAGACGACGGTGACCCGCGAACCGTCGGATGAGTCGACCGCGACCACCGAGACCGCCGTGGGGTCCGCGCGCACCCGCGCCGGGATCTCGATGTCGGTGGTGTCGTCGGCCGGGAAGGGTTCATCGGCGAGCGCGGCCGCGGACCGGCGCACGAGGCTCCGGATCAGCGAGGCCCGCCACCTGGTCCAGGCCTTCTCCGACGTGGCCCGGGCATCGGCCTCGGTGAGGGCGGCCAGAAGCTCGAGCTCCTCCCGGTCGGTGATCCTGGCAGTGACCAGGTCGATCGTGGCCGGGTCGTCCGGGTCGCGCGTGGTGGCAGTCTCCGGGAGCAGCAGGTGCCAGCGCACGAGGTTGCCGATCAGCGTGACCTGATGGGGATCGAAGCCGATCCGCTCGGCGACCTCGCGAGCGATCGGTGCGCCAGCGACGCAGTGCTCGGTCAGCTGTCCCTTCCCGATGTCGTGCAGCAACGCGGACACCATCAGCACGTCGGGCCGGGCGACCCGACGGATCAGCGTGGACGCCTCGATGCAGGTCTCCACGAGGTGCCGGTCGACGGTGAAGCGGTGGACGACGGAGGCGTGCGGGAGCAGCCGGACCCGCTCCCACTCCGGAAGGATCAGCTCCAGCGCGCCGGTCTCGTCGAGGGTCTCCCAGACCCCGAGCAGACCGGCCCCGGCCGCCAGCAGGCGCACGAGCAGGTCCCTCGCCTCGACCGGCCACGGGTCGGGCAACGGGGCGCTCTCGCGCACCAGCCGAGCCACCGCAGTCGGCGCGAGCACGAGGTCGCGCTCTGCGGCCTCGGCGGCGGCGCGCAGGAGCAGCAACGGGTCCTCGCTCGGCCTGGCTCCCCGGTCGAGGACGACCTCCTCGTAGGACACGGCCACTCCGGGAGCGATCGGCTCCAACCTGGGACGACGCTCCCCGGTGGCCGGCCGACGCTGCACGGCCTCGGCCCGGCGCCAGGCCAGTCGGGACAGGTGGGTCAGGCGCCGCGCGAGCTTGCGGGTGTGGACCTGCGCGGCGCCGCCGTCGGGAAGTTCCAGCCTCTGGGCGATCTCGTCCCACAGCTCCGGTGCCACCCGGTCGGTGGCGCGCCCGGACACCGCGTGCAGCGCGTCGCGGACGTCGAGCAGCGACATCCGGCAGCGCTCCAGGTCAGCGTGGGGTACGTCGACCAGCCAGCTCGCCACCAGCGCCTTGAGCACGGTGGCATCGCGGAGCCCGCCCACCGACTCCTTGAGGTCCGGGATGGAGGCGTGGGCCAGCTCCCCGGTCTTGTTGCCGCGCCCGGAGACCAGCTCGCGCAGCTCCTCGAGCCGGGTGCGTGCGTCACGGCGCCACTGGGTGAGGACTGCGCTCCGTAGTCGCAGCGTCAGGTTGGGGTCGCCTGCCAGGTGGCGGACGTCGAGCATGCCGGTCGCCACCCTGAGGTCCGCGGCTGCCCGTTCGAGCACCTCGTCGACGGTGCGCACCGAGTGGTCGATGTTCGCGCCGGAGTCCCACAGCGGATACCAGATCCCGCCGGCCCAGTCGCCCGTCTCGACGGCGGCGTCGTGCACGAGCACGACGTCGAGGTCGCTGAACGGGGCGAGCTCCTGGCGGCCGTATCCACCCACCGCGACCAGTGCGACCCCCACGTCCGGGCAGCCCGCCGCGGCGAAGGCGCCGGCACACAGCTCATCCGCCGCGCGCGTGCGCTCGGCACGCTCGGCTGCGGTCACCGACGCTCAGACGGCCGACTGGTCACGGTCGCCCGTGCGTACGCGCACCACGCTGTCGACCGGGGTGACCCACACCTTGCCGTCGCCGATCCGGCCGGTTGCAGCCGCTGCCACGATCGCCTCGGTGACCGCCTCGACGTCTCCGTCGTCCAGCACGATCTCCAGACGGACCTTGGGCACGAGCGCGACGTCGTACTCCGCACCGCGGTAGACCTCGGTGTGGCCCTTCTGTCGTCCGTAGCCGCTGACCTCGCTGACGGTCATGCCGGTGATGCCCACGCCCTCGAGCGCAGTGCGGACGTCTTCCCACTTGTGGGGCTTGATCACTGCCGTGACGATCTTCATGTCCCCAGCCTCTCAGTCATCGGTGCTCGGTGCGGCGAAGCTCCCGCCGGACGCCTCGGTGGCACCAGCGCAGCCGGCGGCGACGCGGCCCGTCCGGATGCCACCACCCTTGCCACGGCGAAGATCCTCCGCGGGTGCGTCCCCCATGTCTGACATGGGGGACGCACCCGCGGAGGGTGTCACTGCCGGGTCACGGCTGGACGTGGACGTGCCTCAGATCGCGGCCTCGTCCCGGTCACCGGTGCGGACTCGGACCACGGTGTCGACAGGCGAGACCCATACCTTGCCGTCGCCGATCCGACCGGTCTGGGCCGCCTTGACGACGATCCCGGACACGTCCTCGACATCGCCGTCGTCGACGAGGATCTCGATGCGAATCTTCGGCACCAGGGCGATGTCGTACTCCGCACCGCGGTAAACCTCGGTGTGGCCCTTCTGGCGTCCGTAGCCGCTGACCTCGCTGACGGTCATGCCGGTGACGCCGAACGCCTCCAGCGCTGCACGGACCTCTTCCCACTTGTGCGGCTTGATCACCGCTGTCACGAGCTTCATGCGTTGACCCCTCTCGCCTCTGCGTCAGCCTTGGCAACTGCACTCGGTATCCCGTGGCCACTGCCACCGCCGAGCGAGGCGAAGTCGTAGGCCGACTCGCCGTGCTGGCCGAGGTCGATGCCGTCGTTGACCTCGTCCTCCTCCTCGACGCGCCAGCCCATCGTGTACTTGATGGCGAAGCCGATGATCGCGGTGAACACACCGGCCCACGCGATGGCCACCAGGGCACCCAGGGTCTGGTCACCCAGGGACCCGAGTCCGCCGCCGTAGAACAGGCCGTCGATCCCGCCTGCCCCCTCGGACGTGGAGAACAGCCCGATCAGGATCGTGCCGACGATGCCGCCGACCAGGTGGACGCCGACCACGTCGAGTGAGTCGTCGAGGTTGAACTTGAACTTGAGCCCCACTGCCCACGCGCAGATCCCGCCCGCGATGGCGCCGATGGCGATCGCGCCGAGGACGTCGACCGCTCCCGCTGCCGGGGTGATCGCGACCAGTCCGGCGACGATGCCCGAGGCCGCACCCAGGGTGGTGGCCTTGCCGTGCAGGAGCCGCTCGATCAGCAGCCAGCCCAGGATCGCTGCCATGGTCGCCAGCGTCGTGTTGGTGAAGGTCCTGCCGGTCTCGCTGAAGAACTGCTGCACGTTCGCCGCCGCACCCTCCTCGGTCGACCAGTCGTCACCGAAGACGATCGAGCCGACGTTGAAGCCGTACCAGCCGACCCACAGCAGACCCGCACCGACCATCGTCAGGGGCAGGTTGTGCGGACGCATCGGGTCACGCTTGAACCCGACCCGCTTGCCGATGATCAGCGCCAGCACCAGGCCGGCGACACCGGCGTTGATGTGCACCGCGGTCCCGCCCGCGTAGTCCTGGGCACCGATCTTGGTGCAGATCAGCGCGGCATCGGTGCAGCTGAAGACCATGTGTGCCAGTGGGAAGTAGGACAGGGTCACCCACAGGGGCAGGAACACGATCCACGCCGAGAGCTTGACGCGGTCTGCGATGGCACCGCTGATCAGTGCGCAGGTGATGACTGCGAACGTCAGCTGGAACATCACATAGATGTAGCTGTCAGTGGTGACGCCCTTCAGGCCGAACAGCTCGAACGGGCTGGCGAAGAACGTGCCGTCCCCCCCGAAGGACATCGACCAGCCCCACAGGACGTAGATGATGCCGACGATCGCCATCGCGATGTAGGACATCATCATCATGTTGAGCACGGACTTGGCGCGCGTCATGCCGCCGTAGAACAACGCCAGGCCGGGCGTCGTCATCATGAGGACCAGCGCGGTCGCGACGATCATCCACGCGTAGTAGCCATCCATGGAACCTCCAGGTGAGAAATCAGTGAGAGGCCGCACACGTCCATGACTGCGCTGTCGAACGTCTTGGGGCCCAGGTGGGCGTCACTCTCGTCGGCTCAGGTTTCAGGGGTCGGCGGGTGGTGTTTCGGGCCGGTCACACCTGCACGAGTTGTGTTACGGCTCGGTGAAATGCCCCCATTTCGGAAAAGCCGTACACGTCGGTTCGGCCGAACCTATGCTCGACCGTGTGGAAGCCAGCACCATGGGGGCGGAGGCTGCTGTGAGCAAGCCATCTGTTCCAGACGTACGCCGCAAGCGCGGCCGCCCTCGCGATCCCGAGGCAGACGGCCGCATTCTCGCCGCGGCCTCCTCGCTGATCCTGCTGCGCGGCTTCGACAGCATGACCGTCGACGAGGTGGCCACGAGCGCAGGCGTGGGCAAGGCCACCGTCTACCGCCGCTGGGCCCGCAAGGAGGACCTGGCCGTCGCCGCGATGGAGCAGCTCTACCGCGACGAGATGCCCACCCCCGACACCGGGTCGCTGCGCGAGGACCTGCGCGAGATGTACTCCTCCGTGCTGACCTTCGCCAACTCTTCCGCCGGCACCGACTACATCCGGACGACCATCAAGGAGTCGATGCGTGACGAGCGCATCGCCACGCTCTATCGCGAGGCCAGCGATCGCGCGGGGCAGAACGCCGTCACCGTCTTCGAGCGTGCGATCGCGCGCGGCGAAGCCCGCGCCGACATGCCGATGACCGAAGTCATCCAGCTGATGGGCGGCATCGTGGCCACCCGGGCAATCACCGGGGTGGAGATGCCGGGCCTCGACCAGGTCGACACCCTGGTCGAGTTCGTGCTGCGGGGAATCAGCAGCTAGGCGATCTGGCCCTGGTCGAGCAGGGCGTCCACGAAGGTCTCCGGGTCGAAGGGAGCCAGGTCGTCGGCTCCCTCACCGACGCCGACCAGCTTCACCGGGACACCCAGCTCACGCTGCACGGCCACGACGATGCCGCCCTTGGCGGACCCGTCGAGCTTGGTCAGCACGATTCCGGTCACGTTGACGACGTCGCGGAACACCCGGGCCTGGACCAGGCCGTTCTGGCCGGTGGTCGCGTCCAGCACGAGCAGCACCTCCGAGACCGGGGCCTGCTTCTCCACGACGCGCTTGACCTTGCCGAGCTCGTCCATCAGGCCGGCCTTGTTCTGCAGCCGTCCGGCCGTGTCGATCACCACGACGTCCACGCCTCGCTCCATGCCGGCGCGGACGGACTCGAAGGCGACGCTGGCGGGGTCGCTGCCCTCAGGGCCGGTCACGACGTCGACGCCGACTCGTTCGCCCCAGGTGCTCAGCTGCTCGGTGGCTGCTGCACGGAAGGTGTCGGCCGCACCCAGGACCACGGTCTTGTCCTCCGCGACGAGGACCCGCGCGAGCTTGCCCACGGAGGTGGTCTTGCCCGAGCCGTTCACACCAACGACGAGCACGACGGCCGGCACGCCGTCAGCTCCCGTGGTGGCCAGGGTGCGGTCCATCGAGGGGTCGACCAGTGCGAGCAGCTCCTCGCGAAGCACCATCGCCGCATCACCGGCACCCACGCCCTGCACGCGCATCCGGGTCCGCAACCGCTCGACCAGCTCCTGCGTGGGCGTCACCCCCACATCGGCGGTGATCAGGGTGTCCTCGATCTCCTCCCAGGTGTCCTCGTCGAGCCGGTCCTTGGACAGGAGCAGGAGCAGTCCTCGCCCCAGGCCGCCCTGGGAGCGGGAGAGTCGCTGCCGGAGCCGGACCAGCCGGCCCGCCGTACCCTCGGGACGCTCGAGGGTGGTGACCGGCGCCTGCGGCGCTTCGGGCGCCTCGGGTGGGCGCTCCTCGGTGAGGGTGCCGGAGGGAGCCGCGGTGGGCAGGTCTCGCCGCGGGGGCTGCCTGCGGCCGTTGAGGAAGGCGACCAGGCCGATCACCAGGCCGATCACCAGGATCGCGACCGCGAGGATGATGAAGATCAGGAGACTGCTCATGGAGCGATCCAATCAAACGGGGCGTCGAGCACCGTCAACGGTCGGCGTGGCTGCCTGCGTCGACGCGACGCTCGGCGATCTGGTCCTGCTGCTCGATGTCCAGGGTGGGCAGGGAGTCCACACCGCGTCGCATCGCCGCTCCGAGGCGTGGTGAGAGCGGGGTGTCCTCGCCGCGGTAGGGGTAGGCGGCGTAGAGCATGACGGCTGCGGCCAGCAGGAGTGCGAGCAGCAGCACGACCACGATGAGTCCCATGGGGCTCCTTCGTCGGGAAGTGAGGGCGGCGTGCGACTACCCAGTCTCTCGTGGGCGGAAACCCCCGCTCTCCGCCTGCGGCGTGCGGTGTGGTCAGTCTCTCAGCAACGGCAGGACAGCCTCGCGGATCTGGTCCGGCAGCGGGCTCACGGGTCTTCCGGATCCCGACCCGGTGTTGTCGACGTACACGTGCACGAAGCGCCCCTCCGCGGCCGCCTCGGCGCCGTCACGGTCGGGGTCACCCTGGAACAGCCCGATCCGGTAGACCACGGAGGAGGTTCCGACCTTGTCGACGACCATGCCCATGTCGACCGGCTCGGGGTATCCGATCTCCCGGAAGTAGCGGCAGCCGACCTCGGCGACCACCCCGATCGCCGGCAGCGCGCGAATGTCGACTCCCGTCGCCTCGGCGAGGTGTGCGTTGACCGCGGTGTCGATGAGCTCGAAGTAGCGGGCGTTGTTCATGTGGCCGTAGACGTCGTCGTCGGCCCAGCGGGTGGTGGCCTGGCGCCAGACGGAGTATTCCTCTCGCCGTGGTGCGGCCCGCCTTGGTGGTGGGGTCGAGCTGTCGGCAGTCATCTGCTCATTGTGCCGGGTGGGCTGCCGGGTCTACGCGGACTCCTGCTCGCGCAACCGTTGGCTGATCACGGCAGAGACCCCGTCGCCGCGCATGGTCACGCCGTAGAGCGCGTCGCCGACCTCCATGGTCCGTTTCTGGTGGGTGATCACCAGCAGCTGTGAGTTCTCGCGGAGCTCCTCGTAGATCTCCAGAAGCCGACCGAGGTTGGTGTCGTCCAGTGCTGCCTCCACCTCGTCGAGGATGTAGAAAGGCGAGGGCCGCGCCTTGAACAGCGAGACCAGGAAAGCCACTGCGACCAGCGATCGCTCACCACCGGAGAGCAACGAGAGTCGCTTGACCCGCTTGCCGGCCGGTCGGGCCTCCACCTCGATCCCGGTGTTCAGCATGTCGTCGGGGTCGGTCAGGACGAGCTTGCCTTCCCCTCCGGGGAACAGGCGCGTGAACGTCGAGTCGAAGGCCCGGCTGACGTCGGCGAACGCCTCGGTGAAGACCTGTTCGACGCGCTCGTCGACCTCGCGCACGATGTCCAGGAGGTCCTTACGGGTGTTCCGCAGGTCCTCGAGCTGCTCGGTCAGGAACTTGTGCCGCTCCTCCAGGGCCGAGAACTCCTCAAGGGCGAGCGGGTTGATCCGGCCGAGCTGGGCAAGTGCGCGCTCCGCCGTGCGCAGCCGCTTGGTCTGCTCCTCCCGGTCGAAGGGAACCGGTGCGGGCGGCTCCTCCCCCTCGATGGCCCCCTCGATGCCGTCGGCTGCCCCTTCGATGTTGATCTGGGGGATCAACTGGTCCGGGCCGTAGTCGGCCACCAGCCCGTCGGCGTCCAGGCCGAGCTCGTCGAGCGCCCGCTCCTCGAGCTGCTCGATCCGCATCCGCTGCTGCGTGCGAGCCATCTCGTCGCGGTGCACCGAGTTGACCAGCTCGTCGAGCTCACGACCGAGGTCACGCAGTCGTTCGCGGGCCTCGCGAAGCTCCTGCTCGCGCCCGGACCGGTCCTGCTCGACGCGCGCCCGGTCTGCGGCGGCCAGCGCGACCGACTCCTCGAGGCGGGCCAGCACGAGAGCGACGCCTCGGCCGACGGCCTCGCCGACCCGGCCCTCGACCAGCAGCTGCTCGCGACGGGCGATGGCGGTAGCGCGAGCCGCGCGCTCGACCCGCGCAGCGTTCAGGAGGGAGTCGGCTCGGCCGTGCAGCGCACGGGCCCGCTCCTCGGCCGTCCGCAGGGCGAGGCGGGCCTCCATCTCGCCGGCACGGGAGGCGCGTGACGCCTCCGCGAGGCGTTCGCGCTCGGTGGTGTCCGGCTCCTCCTCGGGTGCGTCCTCGGCCGCGGCAAGGCGTGACTCGAGCTCCGCGAGACCCTCGAGGTCCTTGTCGCGGGCGACCTTGGCCGCCTCGATGGCCTGGTCGAGGCGCGCCGCCTCGGCGCGGGCGTTGCGGGCCTGGGAGCTGTACTGGCCGAGCTCCTCGGCCACCGCAGCCAGCGTGGCATCGGACTCGTGCAGCTTGGCCAGCGCCACGTTCACGCGACGCATGGCATCCTCACGCTCGCGATCCAGGGTGACGACGTCGAAGGTGAGCCGCTCCAGGGTGTGCGTGGCCGCGGCGAGCTGCTCGGTCGCCTCGTCGACTGCCGCCTGCACCTCGAGCAGGCTCGGCTGGGCCGACGAGCCGCCCGCTGCGAAGTGGGCACCGAGGAGGTCCCCGTCGCGGGTGACCGCCGTCAGGTCGGCGGCGTCGCGAACCAGGTCCTTCGCCGCAGTGAGGTCGTCGACCACGACCACCTTGTGCAGCAGCCGGGCGAGGGCAGGACGAAGGTCCTCAGGACACTCCACGACGTCCAGGGCGTACGTCGCGCCGCCGGCGAGCCCAGGCCACGCGGAGTCGCCGGTGCTGTGCCCGGTTGAGGCATCGACGTCCGCACTGCCGAGCAGGATGCCGGCCCGGCCGAGGTCGTCGTTCTTGAGGTGGGCGATCGCACCCATCGCGGCGTCCACGCCTCGGACGGCGACGGCGTCGGCCGCACTGCCGAGCGCAGCCGCGACCGCTGCCTCGTAGCCGGTCCTGACGCTGAGCAGCGCGGCCACCGATCCCAGCAGGCCACTGACCGAGTCGGTGGCGGCGAGCAGGGCACCTGCGCCGTCCTTGCGGTTCAGGCCCAGCTCGAGCGCCTCCTTGCGGGCAGTCAGCGAGCTGCGCTCGCGCTCGGCGGCCGTGACGTCGCCCCGGAGCTTGGCGAGCCGGTCCTCGATGTCACCGAGCAGCGCACTGGCACCCTCGTGCTCGGCGTCGAGACCCTCCTCTCCGGCGTCGAGACTCGCGACCCGGGACTCCAGCGAGGTGAAGTCGTGCTGGGCACGGTCCGCGCGGGTGACGACATCGGTCCGGGCCTCGGTGAGCCGGCCGACCTCCTCGTCGGCGGCAGCGGCCCGGCTGCGCAGCCCGTTGACCTGGCCGTGCAGGCGCGCCATCCCCTCGCGACGATCGGCCGCGGCGCGTTGCAGGCCGGCCACCCGGCGCTCCTCCTCGGCGAAGGCGAGCTCGGCTGCCTGTCGGGCACTGACCGAGCGCTCGAGGCCGGCCCGGTTGCCACCGACCTCGGCGTTGATCTCGTTCTCCTGGGCGCGCACGCGCGCGGACTCAGCCTCGAGCTCCTCGGGGTCCCGGCCCGCGGGCACCTCCGGCTGCGACGCAGCGTTGCGGACCCGCTCGGCGGCCAGCCCCGCGGTTCCCCGCAGGCGCTCACGCAGGCCGGACAGGCCGAACCAGGTCTCCTGGGCACGGGCAAGGGCAGGCAGGTCCTCGCGCAGCGCAGCCTCGAGCGCGCTCTCGGTCTCCCGGGTCTCGGCGAGCGCTGCCTCGACCTGCGCCCGACGCTCCAGCAGCACCGACTCGTCTGCCAGCTCCTCTTCGAGGGCGGTGCGGGCCGCAACCAGGTCTGCCGCCATCAACCTCGCCCGGGCATCCCGCACGTCGGCCTGGACGCTCTGCGCCCTCCGCGCGACCTCGGCCTGACGCCCCAGTGGCTTGAGCTGGCGGCGAATCTCGCTGAGCAGGTCGCTGAGCCGGGTGAGGTTGCCGTCGGTCGATTCCAGCTTGCGGAGCGCCTTCTCCTTGCGCTTGCGGTGCTTGAGGACGCCAGCTGCCTCCTCGATGAAGCCGCGCCGGTCCTCGGGGGTTGCGTGCAGGATCGAGTCGAGCTGGCCCTGGCCGACGATCACGTGCATCTCGCGCCCGATGCCGGAGTCGCTCAAGAGCTCCTGCACATCGAGCAGGCGGCACTGTTGGGAGTTGATGGCGTATTCCGACCCGCCGTTTCGAAACATCGTCCGGCTGATCGTGACCTCGGCGTACTCGATCGGCAGGGCGCCGTCGGTGTTGTCGATGGTCAGCTGCACCTCGGCACGACCCAGCGGTGGGCGACCGGAGGTGCCGGCGAAGATGACGTCCTCCATCTTTCCGCCGCGCAGGGACTTGGCGCCCTGTTCACCCATCACCCAGGCGAGCGCGTCCACGACGTTGGACTTGCCTGAGCCGTTGGGACCGACGATGCAGGTGATGCCCGGCTCGAGCTGCAGGGTCGTCGAAGAGGCGAAGGACTTGAAGCCCTTGAGCGTGAGGCTCTTGAGGTACAACGTGCGCTCCCTGCTGAGGCGTCGTCGAAACGTCCGACATGCGCTGGACGCGACATCCTCTCAGCCCGGAGGCCAGGGTGCTGCGACGGGGAAGGCCAGCGCCTTGACCCTATAGGCGTGACCCGGGCGTTCTGCGGAGGCGTGCCGACCCCGTGTCGGCAGCACTCAGGTGAGCTGTGACTCGGCCGGGTTCCCCAGACGGGCCTCGGTCGCCGCCTGGTCAGCGGCTCGCCGCGACCTGGTGAGGGCGACCGTCACCAGGCTGGCCGCGAGGCCACCGAGCACGAGGTAGGCACCCCACGACTCCGCGTCGACGACCCGCAGCAGCGTGCGGGAGTTGGTGACCAGGATGACGCTGCCGACGAGCGCGCCGAGGACCGGGAGGGAGAGGTGCCGGACGAGGTACGCCGCGAACGGGGCGGCGATCACGCCACCGGCGAGCAGCCCGCCCACCACCCGCCAGTCGATGGCCTCGCTGCCGAGACCGATCAGGAACCCGAGGCTGGCCGCGATGGTGACAGCGAACTCCGACGCGGAGACCGAGCCGATCACCCTCCGGGCGTCCAGCCGGCCGCTCGAGATCAGGGTCGGGGTCGCCACCGGACCCCACCCACCTCCCCCGGTGGCGTCGACGAACCCGGCGAACAGGCCCAGGGGCGCGAGCATCCGGACGCCCGGTCGCCTGCCCTTGAGCACGACCGGCGGCTTGCCGAACACGAAGCGGGCGACGATGTAGGCACCGAGCGCCAGCAGCAGGGCAGCCATCCACGGTGTGGCCGCCTCCGTGGAGAGGCTGGACAGCACTGTCGCGCCCAGAAACCCACCAGCAGCACCCGGGAGCGCGATCCGCGCGACGACGCTCCAGTCGACGTTGCCGAAGCGCCAGTGCGAGAACCCGGAGACGGCCGTGGTGCCCACCTCCGCAAGGTGCACCGAGGCCGATGCGATGGCGGGCGAGACGTTGGTGGCGACGAGCATCGAGCTCGCGGTCACTCCGTAGGCCATGCCGAGCGAGCCGTCGATGACCTGGGCCAGCAGGCCGACGACGGCGAAGACGAAGAGACGCTCCACGGGAACTCCAGGGGGGTGCACAAACAGGTATCAGAACGAGTGAAAATCCTAACACACTAAACTAACTAGTCTTAGGAGGATTCGACCAGCTCGTCCGTGTGCGCGATGTGCACCAGCTGGCGCCAGATGAGCACCAGGAAGATCGCCGAGCCGACGAAGGCGAACCAGAACGGCGCCGTGACGCCCCACAGGTCGGCGATCAACCCGCCGATGACCGAGCCGAGCACGATGCCGCCGGTGACGCCGATCATGTAGACGCCCTGGACCCGGCCCTGGAACCCGGTAGGGACTGCGCGGTGGCGCACCGTGGTCGACGTGGTGCCCCAGATGAACGCATGGGCACCGAAGACGAACATCACCACCATCGCGACCCAGGGCACCGTGTTGAGTGCGAGCGCCAGGTGCGTGAGCGTCTCGATGATCAGACCGACCCGCATGATGTTGCCCAGGCTGACGTGACGCTCCAGCCAGCCGTAGGTGAAGGTGCCGAGGATTCCTCCGGCGGCCAGGGCCGAGGTCAGCAGGCCGAAGCCGATCTCACCCATCTCGAGCCGCTCGAGCGAGTAGAGCACCAGCACCGACCAGGCCGCACCGAAGGTCACGTTGAACGTCACGATGGTGAGCACCAGAGTCCGCACGGCCGCGTGGTGCCACACCCACGCCAGCCCCTCACGCATGTCCTGGCGAATCGTCTGGCGCACACCTGTCTTCGCGACTCCGTGCTCGGGCAGCTCGATCCGCAGCACCATCACGATGCTCGCCGCGATACACACGACCTGGGTGACGAAGGGGTAGGAGCGGCCCAGGCCGAACAGCAGCGCGCCGACGGGAGGACCGATGAGCTGGTTGAGCGTCACCAGCCCGGCGATCAGCCGGGCGTTCGCGATGCCGAGGTCACGTCTGGGGACCAGCATCGGCAGCAGCGTCGCGGTGGTGTTGTCCGCGAAGGTCTCCGCGATCCCCAGGACGAAGATCGAGCTGAGCACGACCGCGATGTTGACCTCGCCCGTGATGATCGTGGTGCCCAGGACACCCAGCACCAGGACTCGCGCGAGGTTGGCGACGACGATCAGCCGCCGACGGTCCACCCGGTCGGCGACCACACCCGCGGGCAGGCTGAACAGCACCGCGGCGAGGTGCTGCAGCGTCCAGGCCGAGGCCACGAGGAGCGGCTCACGCGTCTCGGACGCGACGAGCAACGGGCCTGCGGCGAGCATGATGCCGTCGCCGATGTTGCTGATCCAGCTTGACCCGAGCAGCCAGCGGAACGGCGTACCCAGACGAGCCGGAACCACCGTCTCGACCATGGATCTGCGCACAATGCTCGATGCTCGCAGAGGGTGCGATCAGGGGCAAAGCCGTTTCGGCGCTGACCCGGGGTGGGTGGCGAACGGCTCAGGCGAGTGCCACGGCTCCCCGGCTCGTTGTGCGCAGACGCACCGCCACGGCCACCAGCAGGGCCGCCATCACTCCGACGAGGGCACCGCCGGTCGTCCAGGTGCCAGCCGCCGGGGCGACCGATGCAGCGTTGGTGTCCCACGACGTGCCGGGCAGGTCGACGCGGTAGACGTCGATGCCGCGCGCGAGGTCGACCGAGTAGGCCAGGTTGGTCTTCGCCGACGTCATCACACCGGACCTGGAGTACACCGGCACCCAGTAGGAGTCCCAGACCTCGGAGGCGCCCCACGTCGCGTGACCGTAGGGCTTCAGGTCCGCCGGCTTGCGTACGTCGATGAACTGGGTGCCGCCGCCGTAGAAGCCGGCCGTCACGATGCCGGAGGGGTGGAAGTCGAACCAGTGCGACGAGCAGAACGCGCCCACCGGGATCGGGAAGCTGCCCAGGTCAGCGAGCTCGACCTTGTCCAGGGGCACGATCGCGCTCTTCGTGCCGTCCAGGCGCTTGACCCACCACGTCTGGAACGAGCCGGCCAGGCTGCAGTCGGTCTGCTCGTAGTCCTCCTCGGTGACCAGCAGGATGTTGCCGTTGGCCAGCGAGGGGGCGGCCCCGTTGCGGAAGGCCTTGGCATTGGGTCGCTGGGAGTTGTGCAGGATGAAGTCGTTCCAGCCGGGGTACTTCGGGTCCTCGCCCTGTCCGGCGGTGCCGGTCGTGGTGACCAGTTTCGGTGAGCGCGGGTTGCTCGCGTCCCACATCGAGGCGCCCGCATAGCCCGTGTGCGTGCCGTAGCCCGCTGCGTCGAAGTTCCACTTGTGTCCGGCAGTGGGGCTCGCGAAGCCCTGCACTCCCGCCACGGCGGGGTTCGAGTCCACCTCGACGGGCTTGTCGAGGTCGCGCAGGTCGAAGATCGAGAACTGGCCTGAGCTGTCACCCGCGCTGTAGGCGTAGGTGCAGTCGGTCTGCACGACGCAGGCCACCGTGTGCGTGCTCGTCGAACCCGGCGTCCGCCCGGCGATCCGTGGCTTGGCCGGGTCGGTCACGTCCACGATCGCCAGCTCGCCGCCGCCGACGTTGGTGTGCTCGATGTCGCCCGGGGCGACCTGCACGAGGTCGACCCCCACGAGCGCGAACCGACGGGTCCCGGTGGAGGACCTGCGCTCACCGCAGTTCATCGCCTCGTTCTCGAACTGGAGCGACGGGAGCACGCCCTTGAGCGCTGGACGCGTCGGGGAGGAGACGTCGTAGACGCGCACGGAGTCGAGGTTGGACTGCACGAACAGCGGCTTGGTCTTCAGGAAGCAGCCGGAGATGCCGGTCGAGGTCGGGTTGCTCGACGCCAGGGCCACGTTGCCACTCGAGATCAACGAGATGTTCTGGTCCGCGCTCAGCAGGGCCCGTTGGCGGGCCGCCCTGTCGCCGTCGCCGTGGGCGTGGGCGGGAGCGCCGGCGAGGATCGTCCCGGCGAGGAGAGCAGCGGTGGTGGCAGCTGGCAGGAGGCGCATGCACGGTCAACGAGTGCGCAGTCGCGGGGTTACTCCACTACGGGGCGGGCGGCGGGTGTACGCCGGAGCCCGCGCCCCGGGGTCAGATCTCGATCAGGTGCGTGCGAGGGAGCTGTCACGCGCCACAGCGTGGTCCACCGACTCGGTGGCCACTTCGGCGAGCGCATCGTTCTCCTGCATCAGCCGCAGGACCGTCCTCTCGAGGTCTGCCACGCGCTGGCGGAGGATTCGGTTCTCCCCTGCCAGTCGGTTGGCCGCTCGCGGGTCGGTGCCGATCGAGTATCCGAGGAGCGCCTTGGCCATGTATGTGCCTTCCATGGAACGAGGGGGTGGGTCCGTGCGGGACCGTCTACAAGAGTCTCACGCGGCCCCTGCCTTCATCAAGTGGAGCGCGCACGCGACGGACGCCGACGGCCCGGAGCAGGCTGGCACACCGGGCAGAAGAACGACGAGCGGTTCATGAACGTCACCCGCCGGATCGGCGAACCGCAGCGCAGGCAGGCCTGGTTCTCGCGACCGTAGGCCTTCAGGGACCGCTCGAAGTAGCCGCTCTGGCCGTTGACGTTGACGTAGAGCGCGTCGAAGGAGGTCCCACCCTGGTCGAGTGCCTCCAGCATCACCTCGCGGCAGCCCGCCAGCACCCGTTGCACGTCCGACCTGCGCAGGCGTGAGCCCGGCCGCTCACCGTGGACCTGGGCCAGCCACAGGCCCTCGTCCGCGTAGATGTTGCCGACCCCGGAGACGATGTTCTGGTTCAGCAGCAACCGCTTGATGCCGGAGTCGCTGCGCCGCACCCGTCGCAGGAACGCGTCGTCGTCGAACTCCTCGTCGAGCGGGTCACGGGCGATGTGCGCGATCTCCGGCGGCACCACCGCTCCCCCGTCCGAGATCGCGAGCCCGCCGAACATCCGCTGGTCCACGAACCTGAGCTCGCGTTCCGGCTTCTCGAGGGAGAAGCGGACGCGCAGGTGTCGTTCATCGGGTACGCCGGGCGACTGCACCAGCATCTGGCCGCTCATCCCGAGGTGGGCGAGAAGGGCATCGGCGCTCTGTCCCGGGCCGGCCGAAGGGTCATCGAGCGCGAGCCAGAGGTACTTGCCGCGTCGGTGGGCGGCGGTGAAGGTGCGCCCGGTCAGCCGGCTGGCGAAGTCTGCGGGCCCGGCGGCGTGGCGTCGCACCGGGCGGGGGTGGAGGACCTCGACATGCCCGATCGGGTTGTTCAGCACATGGGCCTCCAGACCGCGGCGGACCACCTCGACCTCGGGAAGCTCAGGCATCGTCCTCGACGACGTCCCGGACGACCACCGGGGCGGTGTCGCCCTCGGAGTCGGGCACCTCGGCGATCAGGGTGCGGTAGGCGGACTCGGCCGCCTGCTGCTCGGCCTCCTTCTTCGACCGGCCGACGCCGTGGCCGTGCAGCCGCTCGGCGACGCGGACCCGGGCCGTGAAGGTCTTCATGTGGTCCGGCCCGTCCTCCTCGATGACGTACTCGGGGACGCCGTACTCGTTCAGGGCGCTGAGCTCCTGGAGGCTGGTCTTCCAGTCCAGTCCCGCGCCCATGGCGGCGGCGGCCTCGAGCATCGGGTCGAAGAGCAGGTGCACCAGCCGGGCGCCGCTCTCGTAGCCACCGGAGAGGTAGACCGCACCGATCAGCGCCTCGACGGTGTCGGACAGGATCGAGGACTTGTCCCGGCCACCAGTGGTCTCCTCGCCCTTGCCCAGGCGGATGTGCTCGCCGAGACCGATCGTGCGGGCGACCTCGGCCAGGGCCCGGGCGTTGACCACGGCTGCGCGCAGCTTGGCCAGCCGGCCCTCGGAGAGGGTGGGGTGGGTCGTGTAGAGCGTCTCGGTGATCACCACGCCCAGCACCGAGTCCCCGAGGAACTCCAGGCGCTCGTTGGTGGGCAGGTTGCCGTTCTCGTAGGCGAAGGAGCGGTGCGTCAGGGCAAGCTCCAGCAGCTCGGGGTCCAGTGTGGGACTCCCGAGCGCGTCACGCAGCTCGTCGGTGTCGCCCGACCTCGCCGCTGGCAACCCAGCGCTCGCGGTCAGAGGACCTGACGACGGTCGGCCTTGGCGCCGTACTGCCCGCAGTCGGGGCAGGCACGGTGGGGCAGGTGCTTGGCGCCGCACGCCGGGTTGGTGCAGGTCACCAGTGAGGGCGCGACGGCCTTCCATGCAGAACGACGGTGACGCGTGTTGCTGCGCGACATCTTCCGCTTCGGGACAGCCACGGGTGCTCCTTGAGATCGGGTGTTGCTGAGTAGGTCAGTCTTCGGGTGGTGCGGGTGGTGCCTGGTTCTCGTGCTGGTCCGCGACGATGTCTCCGAGTGCGGCCCAACGGGGGTCGATCGGTGCGTCGTGCCGATGGTCCGGGTCGTCCGCGAGCCGCGCACCACACTCGATGCACAGTCCCGGACAGTCGTCCCGGCACAGCGGCTGGAACGGCAGTGCTAGCACCACCGCGTCCCGCAGCAGTGGCTCGAGGTCGATCAGGTCTCCCTCGAGCCGGCTGACATCGTCGTCCTCGTCGTCTCCGCGTGCGGTGTGGCCGGAGTCGTCATAGACGAACAGTTCCTGGACGTCGACCTGGAGAGTGTCCTCGATCGGCTCCAGGCACCGTGCGCACTCGCCCACGAGCTCGACTTGCGCCGAGCCGGTGACGAGCACACCTTCCATGACCGCCTCGAGCCGCAGGTCGATGTCGACGCTGCTGCCCTCGGGAACGCCCAGGATCTCGATGCCCAGCTCTGCCGGCGCCTCGGCGGAGAATGACTTCTTGCGCTGCGACCCCGGGCGGCGGCCGAGCTCGCGGGTGTCGAGCACGAGCGGCGCTCTCGGGTCGAGACTGCGCAAGGTGTCACTTCCGTCGTGGTGCATGCAGAACCTCGGGGAGTCTACGCGCGGATCCGCCGTCCCACCAAAATCACGCCCCCGGGACCGAGCTTGCGAGGTCCCGGAAGGGGCGGGAGGTTGAGGAGCGGCACTCAGACCCGAACGAAGTGAGGGAGTGAGCGCCGCGTCTCGAAACCCACGCGAGGCGAGCCGAGCGCGGAAGCTCAGGCGTCCTCGCCGGCACGCTCGGCGAGGCGCTCGGTGAGCTGGGTCAGCACGTCGGGGGGCAGCAGGCCGGAGACGTCGCCGCCGAACGTCGCCACCTCCTTGACCAGCGAGGAGGCCAGGAAGGAGTACTCGGGACTGGTCGGGATGAAGACGGTCTCGACATCGACCAGCGAGGAGTTCATCTGGGCCATCTGCAGCTCGTAGTCGAAGTCGCTCACTGCGCGCAGCCCCTTCACGATCGCGCGGATGCCGCGCTCCTCGCAGAACGTGGTGAGCAGCCCCTCGAAGCCGGCGACCGTGACGTTGGGGAACTCGGCGCAGACCTTCTCCAGCATGGCCATCCGCTCCTCGGCGGTGAACAGCCGGGCCCGTGACTTCGACTTGTTGACACCGACGGCGACCACGACCTCGTCGAAGAGCTGCGACGCCCTCGAGATGATGTCGATGTGCCCGTTCGTCACCGGGTCGAAGGATCCGGGGCACACGGCTCGGCGCACGGGGCGCTCCTCATCAGACATCGGCGCGAACGTACCAGAGCACGGTCTCGCCGTATCTCTTCTCCCGGTCGCGGACCAGCCCCGCGGGCCAGGCAGGTTCCACGCCACGCGCCGACCGTTCCACGACCACCACGGATCCGGTGGCCAGCCACTGATGCGTCACGAGGAGCGCCAGCGCCTCCTCGACCGCCGCATTCTCCAGGGGGTACGGCGGGTCGGCGAACACCACGTCGTAGGGCGCACGCGGAGGCTGTGCCAGGACCCGCGTGACCGGTTGGGACAGCACCTCCACCTTGTGGAACCCGAGCGTTGCGGCGTTGTCCTGCACCAGCCTGGCCGTGCGCCGGTCCGACTCCACCGACGTCACGACGCCCGCTCCCCGCGACATCGCCTCGAGACCGACGGCGCCGGACCCGGCGTAGAGGTCGAGGAAGCGCAGCCCGACCAGTGAGCCGAGCTCGGCCTCGAGGGCGGAGAACAGCGCCTCGCGCACCCGGTCGGAGGTCGGTCGAGTCGTCTGACCGGCAGGGGACTTGAGCCGACGACCCCGGGCCTGTCCGCTGATGATTCTTGTCACTTCGGGGTCCTCGTGGGGGCGTGAGCGCAGCGAGCGGCTTCGTGGGGCGAAGTCATGTCATCTCCAGGAAGTCGGCCTGATCGGACTCCTCGAGCCGACGGGTGGCTGCCGCGAGCGCCGCACTCGCGGAGAGGTCCGGGTCGACCGCGAGGTGGGCAGTGGCGGCGGCGCGCGCACGCTCGATGACCTCCTCGTCGCGCAGCACCGAGAGCAGCTTGAGGCTGGAGCGTCCCCCGCTCTGCTCGATCCCCAGCACGTTCCCCTCCCGCCGCTGCTCGAGGTCGATCCGGGAGAGCTCGAAGCCGTCGCGGGTGCGAGCCACGGCCGCCAGGCGCTCCATCGAGGTGCTCGCCGGGTCGGCGGCGCTGACCAGCAGGCACAACCCGGGGTGTCCTCCCCGGCCGATGCGCCCGCGCAGCTGGTGCAGCTGGGAGACTCCGAACCGGTCGGCGTCGAGGATCACCATCACAGTGGCGTTAGGCACGTCGACACCGACCTCGATGACGGTCGTCGACACGAGCACGTCCACGGACCCTCCCGCGAACGCCTGCATCACCCGGTCCTTGTCCTCCGGCGTCATCCGGCCGTGGAGCATCTCGACGCGGAGGGCGGAGAGCGGCCCACCGGCCAGCTGGGGGGCGACGTCCTCGACCGCGTGCAGCGGACGCACTTCGTCCCCCTCCGCGGGCTGGTCCGCGGGCTCGACCGGGTCGATCCTGGAACAGACGACGTAGGCCTGCCGTCCCTTGCCGACCTCCTCGCGGATCCGGTCCCACGCGCGGTCGAGCCAGGTGGGGTGCGCCCTGGTGGGCACGACGGTCGTCTGGACGTCCCCGCGCCCGGCCGGGAGCTCGACGAGCGTGGAGGTGTCGAGGTCACCGAACACCGTCATCGCCACGGTGCGCGGGATCGGCGTCGCCGTCATCACCAGCACGTGGGGCGGTGATCCCGCCTTGCTGCTCAGGGCTGCGCGCTGCTCCACACCGAAGCGGTGCTGCTCGTCGACCACCACCAGGCCGAGGTCGGCGAACTGCACGTGCTCCTCGAGCAGCGCATGGGTTCCGATCACGATTCCGGCCTCGCCCCCGGCCGCCTCCCCGAGCGCGGACCGTCGAGCGGCCGCGCTCAGCGAGCCGGTCAGCAGCGCCACCCGTGTCCCCTCCTCGGCGCCACCCAGGAAGCCGCCCTCGGCGAGGTCGCCCAGCATGCCGGTGATCGAGCGGTGGTGCTGCTGGGCCAGCACCTCGGTGGGCGCGAGGAGCGCCGCCTGACCTCCGGAGTCGACCACCTGGAGCATTCCTCGCAGGGCGACGACCGTCTTGCCCGAGCCGACCTCCCCCTGGAGCAGCCGGTGCATCGGGTGGCCCTCCCCCAGCTCGGTCGCGATCTCCGCGCCGACGTCTCGCTGCCCGTCGGTGAGCGAGAACGGGAGCCGCTCGTCGAACCGGTCGAGGAGCCCGCCCTCGCGGCCGGGCCGCGGGTTGGCGACGGTCGCCTCGATCGCTGCGCGACGCCGGGCCAGCAGGGTCTGGGTGACGAAGGCCTCGTCATACTTCAGCCGGTCCGCGGCCTTCACCTTCTGGCCCCAGCTGTCGGGCCGGTGGATCCAGCGAAGCGCCTGGCCGACCTCGATCAGGTCCTCCGCCTCGCGCACGGAGGGCGGCAGGACGTCGGGGATGTCCTCGACCAGGTCGAGCGCGGTGGCGATGGTCTGCTCGAGGTGCCAGGGGTTAACGCCCGCGATGGAGGAGTAGAGCGGGATCAGGTCCGGCATCGAGGCGTAGGCGTCCTCGGCGGCGTCGCCGTACATCCTGGAGTCGGGGTTGGTCAGCTGCCACTGCCCGTTGAACCACTTCAGCCGTCCGTTGAACAGGCCGACCCGTCCCGGGGCGAGATCCTTGGTGCGCCAGTCCGCCGTGTGCTTCTGCCGGTCGAAGTAGGTCAGCAGCAGGGTGCCGCCCTCCGCCTTGACCCGGACCTCGAGCCGGTAGGCCGTGCGATGGGTTCGCCTGTCCTGGTAGGGCTTCTGCACACAGCTGACCACCTCGCCCACGAGCGAGAGAAGGTCACCCTCGCGTAGGTCCTCGAGCTCGCTCAGCGAGCCCTTCCGCACGTAGCGGCGGGGGAACAGCCCGAGCAGGTCACCGACGGTCTCGACGCCCGTCGCCTTGATCACCTTGTTCACATGCTTGCCACCGACGGCCGCCACCGGCGACTCCCAGCGGACCTGAACTCCCGCCATCGCTACTCCACCGCCACCAGCAGCGGGTAACGCTCCTGTCCGCCCTCGTAGAGCGCGACGTCCACACCCGGGTAGGCGCGCTGCACCCAGTGCTCGCAGGCGTCCGCGAGGTCGCCGGCGTCGCAGCCCGCGACGATCGTGACCAGCTCGCCACCGCCGCCGAGCAGGCGCTCGAGCACTCCCGTGGCCACCTCGTAGAGATCCTTGCCGACAATGGCGAAGTCTCCGTGGACCACTCCAAGGGCGTCACCCGACGCGCACGGGCCGGCCGTGGTCATGGCGTCCTTCGCCGCGATCGTCACGGCCCCGTGCCTGGCCCCGCGCGCGGCGGCCGCCATCTGCACCACGTCGCTGTCCAGGGGGCGGCCGGGCTCGTGCACCGCCAGCGCCGCGATCCCCTGCACCTGGGCTCGGGTCGGGATCACCACGACGTGGATCCCGAGCTGCTCGGCCTCGTGCGCAGCGGCCTCGGCGACACCGATCGAGTCGGGGTCGTTCGGCAGCACGATGACCTCCTCGGCCCCGGTGGCCTCGATCGCCGTGAGGATCTGGCCGGTGCTGGGTCGTCGTCCCGGCCCACCCTCGATGACCTCGGCACCACCCTGGGCGAAGAGCTCCGCGAGACCGGGACCGGCCGCCACGACCACCAGCTTGCGGCCGCTTCGCCCGGACCGCTTGCCACGAGCCTGGGTGATCTGCTCGGCGAAGTGGGTGACGGCGATCCGCCGCGGGGATCCGGCGCGGATCCCGGCCTCGACCGCGGCTCCCACGTCGTCCACGTGGATGTGCACGTTCCACAGCCCCTCCCCGCCGACCACCACCAGCGAGTCGCCGAGCGGACCCAGCTCCTCGCGCAGGGCCGGGATGGAGTCATCGTCGGTCTCGAGGAGATACATGACCTCGTAGGCCGGACCGTCCTCGGTCAGGTCGTCGGTCGGGACCCGGGGCACCGGGAGAGCGTGGGTCCCAACCCGCGGCGCGGCGGTCGTCGAGCGCTTGCCGGTGATCGAGGACTCGGCGGCGTCCAGCACCACGCAGAGCCCGCGGCCACCGGCATCGACGACGCCAGCCTCCTTGAGAAGGGGCATCTGGTCCGGTGTGCGGGCCAGGGCCTCGCGAGCCGCGCTCGCGGCAGCGTGGACGACGTCCCCGAGCCGGTTCGAGTCATCCTCGGCCGCCACGGTCGCAGCGTCGGACGCCGCGCGCGCGACGGAGAGGATGGTGCCCTCCACCGGCTTGCCGACGGCGGAGTACGCCGCGTCGGCGGCCAGGTCCATCCCCTCGGCGAACACCGCGGCCGACCGGTCGCTGGGACCTGCCTGGCCGATGCGGCGCAGCAGGGCGCCCACGAGCTGGCTCAGGATCACCCCCGAGTTGCCGCGGGCACCCAGCAGCGCCCCCCGCGAGTAGGCCTGCATGGCGGCCCGGAGGTCATCCGGGTGCGCCTCGAGGGCGGCAGCCAGTGCGTCGCGGGCGGACTCGACGGTGAGGAACATGTTGGTGCCGGTGTCGCCGTCGGGCACCGGGTAGACGTTCAGGGCGTCGATCTCCTCACGGGCCGCAGCCAGCCCGTCCACGGCGAGATCGGCGAAGCGGCGTACGACGTGGAGGTCGAACGTGGCAACCTCGTCATGCATGCGTCGTACTCTCCCGGCAGTGCGTCGTGGACGGGCTCACCGTAGTCGGCGAGCGGTGCCTGCTGCTCGATTCGCGTCGAGCCACGGCTCTGAGTTATTCTCGTGCGGTTGTCCGGACCACCTTTCCCGGTGGGTTCCCGGACCCCCCGATTTCGTCCAAGAACTATTCCGAGGAGTGCACGGTGGCTGCCGTCTGCGACATCTGCGCCAAGAAGCCCGGCTTCGGCAACAACCGCCCGTGGTCACGCAAGATCACCAAGCGCCGCTTCGATCCGAACATCCAGCGCGTCCGCGCCACCGTCAACGGTGCGCCCAAGCGCCTCAACGTGTGCACCGGCTGCCTCAAGGCCGGCAAGGTCACCCGCTGACCCCCTGAAAGCTTCTGCCGCAACGGCGCCCTCGAGATCTCGAGGGCGTCGTCTGCGTTTCCGGGGGACCCGCCCGCCCCGGCCGGACAGTCAGAGGGCGGGCACTCACTGGAAATGCTGCCAGCCGGTCGGTCCGTCGTACGCCGACCCGTCGACCGTCACGACCGCACCGGCTGTCTCCGGCGGGGACACCGACCCGATGACGGTGAACCCCTCGGGCAGCGTGGTGCCAGCGGGGAAGGTGGCCACGATCGCGTGGTCCTCACCACCGCCGAGGATGAACTCCATCGGATCCACGCCCAGCGCGGAGCCGACCGCCCGCATCGGCTCGGCGAGCTCGAAGGCCTCGGTGCGCACGTCGATGGTGACCTCCGAGTCGGCGGCGATGTGTCCGATGTCGGCGAGCAGCCCGTCGGAGACGTCGATCATGGCCGTGGCGCCGGCCCGGGCAGCGGTCACGCCGGCGTCGTACGGCGGGAGGGGGCGCTGGTAGGCCTCGACGAGCACCCGCGGGGATCTGAACCCGCGAGTCAGGACTGCCAGGCCAGCCGCGGCCCATCCCTGTCGTCCGGCGAGGGCGACGACGTCTCCTGGCCGTGCCCCGCTGCGGAGCACGGGCGCGAGCTCGCAGGTCCCGAGGACCGTCACCGCGATGACGACCTCCTTGGCCAGGGTCAGGTCGCCGCCGACGACGCTGGCCCCGACGAGGCTCGCCTCCTCGGCGATCCCGTCGGCGAGGTCCAGGGCCCACTGCGCTGGAAGGTCGGCAGGCGCGGCGAGGCCGACGGTGAGCGAGTGAGCGGTGCCGCCCATGGCGTTGATGTCGGAGAGGTTGCTGGCCGCTGCCTTGCGGCCGATGTCGCGCGCAGGGGCCCAGTCGCGACGGAAGTGCCGGTTCTCGACGAGCAGGTCCGTGGAGACCACCACGTGACCCCTGGGCGTACGCAGGACTGCGGCGTCGTCGCCCGGTCCGACGAAGACCTGGTCTCCCTGCTCGAACCGGCGCGAAAGGGCAGCGATCAGCCCGAACTCCCCCACGTCGGCGAGCGTGGCGTCGGACTCGAACGGCTCGGCGGGACTCATGGCGCCATCCCACCAGATCGCCCTCGACGGTTTCCCGGCAGACCTTCGCGGAGCCGTCATGTTCCACCACGGCTGGTCGTCCGGTAGGTTTCGAGGCGGTTCAGAGTTTTCCGATCCATCGAGGGAGTCCCACATGGTCGTCCAGGCCTACATCCTGATCCAGACCGATGTCGGCAAGGCCGCAGAGGTCGCTCAACGGATCACCGACATCAAAGGCGTCATCCTTGCCGAGGACGTCACCGGTCCCTACGACGTGATCGTCCGCGCCGAGGCCCGCAACGTCGACGAGCTCGGCAAGCTGGTCGTGGCGAGGGTTCAGACCCTCGACGGAATCACGCGCACTCTCACGTGTCCCGTCGTTCACATCTGACGCCTGCGTCTGCACGACCGGCAACGTCGCAACGCCCGTCACCCCTCGGGGTGGCGGGCGTCGTCGCGCTGATGGCACTGGTCGTCGCCGGCTGCGGCGGTGCCGTGGAGATCCAGGCGGCCAAGGTCACCGGTGCCCAGCGCGATGCGTGCGAGGCGCTGGTCCGGGCGCTGCCGGACCGGGTCGCCGACCAGCCCCGACGCGAGACCGACGGCAACCCGCTGGGGGCCGCGTGGGGTGACCCGGCGATCGTGCTCCGCTGCGGCGTCGGCGAGCCCAGCGGCTTCGACCAGTTCTCCAGCTGTCAGGTGGCGAACGGGCTCGGCTGGTTCGTCCCGGACGAGCAGGTCCAGGATCAGGCCGTGGACGTGGTGATGACCACCGTCGAGCGCTCACCCAGGGTCGAGGTATTCGTCCCCGCGGACTACCGTCCTCCGCCTGCCGTCATGGTCGACCTCGCCGAGGCGATCACGGAGCACACCGGTCTCGTGAAGCGGTGCAGCTAGCCGCTCCTAGAACGGGACCTGCACGG
Source organism: uncultured Actinomycetota bacterium (assembly GCA_963781335.1). Taxonomy (GTDB): domain Bacteria; phylum Actinomycetota; class Actinomycetes; order Propionibacteriales; family Nocardioidaceae; genus Marmoricola. Next base: position 42,977 of record CAWAFS010000020.1, read on the forward strand.
ACAGCAGCCCCTCCGCTTCGACTCGCCCGGAGACCGTCCTGCAGAACTCGGCGGCCTCCATGCGGATCGAAGTGCCCTCACCCCGGCTCCACCGACCGCCCGCGGGCCCTGAGAGCTCGAGTGAGTAGGGCTCTGCGTGACGCGCGGCCCATTCCCGCACCACGTCGTCGACGATGACCCCATCGTGTGGTGCCGTGAGCTCCATCTCCAGTCCCGTCGCCTGCGTGATGTCGATGCGGTGCATGAACGGGTCGCGGGTCAAGATCACGTCCAGGAGGTAACCGAAGGTCCACCACTCCTTGTGCCCCGAGACGTCCTGCTCGTCTGGTATGACGCGACCGCGGACCAGTGCCGGCACTCGCCGTCGGCTCCGGGCGGCCCGTGCCCCCGTACGACGCATCGCGTCCACCAGCTCGCCGGTGGTCAGCCCGGCGTTCTTCTCCACCTGCCACGCCGTGAGCGCGTCGATGGTCAGGCCGCCCTCTCGCTGCTGTCGCTTCGCGGATGCCAGCTGCTGGCGCACCATCTCCGGGATCGTGGCGACCATCTGGGCCATGCCGAGCATGTGCCCCGCCATCGCGCGGACGTCCCAGCCGGGACATTCGGTCGGGGCGGCCCACTGCTCGGGCGTCAGGAGCCCGAGGAGAGTCCAGACGCGGTCGTACTCCGTGGCTGCGAGCCGCATCGCCGTCTGGTGGTCGAGCCGGCTGCTTCGGGGCTCGGACCTCGTGGCCTGGTGTGTGGTCATCTTCTCCTCCTGGTGTTCTCGGGCGGCAGGCCCAGGTTGTCGGCAAGCATGTCGACCACCCGGTCGACGAGACGGCCCCATCGATCACCACCCGGGTCGTTGGCGAGCTGGGAGTCGACGAGCCCGCCGATCAGCGCGATGCAGAGGTCCCCGTCCTCCTGCCTGGTGACGCCGAAGCGCGCCAGCAAGGCACGGAAGTCCTCCAGCACCCGCACCGCCGGCGCGTAGGCCTCCGCGCTCGGCTCGAACCCGGGGATCGTCCGCTGGTTCATCAGCTGGTGCCGCGCCAGGTTCGCGACGGCGAAGTCGAAGAAGACGTGGGCGGACTGGCGCAGGGTGGCTCGCGGCCCCAGGGAGGTGTCGTCGCTGGCCTGGGCCACGCTCAGGAACTCGGTCCAGGCGTCCGCGAACATCGCGTCATAGATCGCGTTCTTCGAGTTGAAGTGGGTGTAGAGGGACGGCGCCCGCATGCCGATCCGGGTGGCCACCTCGCGCAGGGTGAGCTGCGCGATCCCCTGCTCGCCCGCCACGGGCCTACGTCCACCCCGGTGCAGACCAGTGGGGGCCGGAGTCGTCAGCGCAGACCGGTGCTGCGTTCCATCGCCAGCCGCACCAGCCGTTCGACCAGCTCTGGGTAGGAAAGGCCGGACTCCTGCCAGAGCAACGGGAACATCGAGGTCGCGGTGAAGCCAGGCATCGTCTCGACCTCGTTCACGATCACCCGCCCGTCCGGAAGCACGAAGAAGTCGACCCGCGCCAGGCCCTCGACGTCGAGGGCCTCGAACGCGCGCACCGCGAGCTCGCGAACCTGGGTGGTCGCATCCTCGTTGAGCGAGGCCGGGATCTGGTAGCTCTGCTCGAGGTACTTCGCCTCGAAGTCGTAGAAGGCGTGGTCCGCGCCCACCTTGATCTCCGCCAGGGCGCTGACCTCCGGGCCGGCGCCGTCCAGCCCCTGCAGCACGCCGATCTCCACCTCGCGCGCGTCCACGGCAGCGGACTCGACGACCACCTTGGGGTCGAACCTCCGCGCCTCCTCGATCGCTGCATCGAGGTCGCCGGCGTTGGCCACGCGGCTGATCCCGTGGCTCGACCCGGCGCGCGCCGGCTTGACGAACACCGGGTAGCCGAGGGCCTCGACCGCCTCCCGGATCGCCGACGGGTCCTGTTCCCACTGGCGTGGTCGCACCAGCACGTAGGGCAGCACCGGGAGGCCGGCCGCAAGGAAGATCTGCTTCATGAAGTGCTTGTCGGTCCCCACTGCGCTGGAGAGGACACCGGCCCCGACGTACCGCACCCCTGCCATCTCCAGGAGCCCCTGCAGGGTGCCGTCCTGACCCCAGGGCCCGTGCATCACCGGGAAGACCACGTCGACCTCGCCGAGCAGCGAGGGGACGTCCTCGGCATCGGTCACGACGAGCCCCTGACCCGGGGTCAGTGCGACCTCGCGATCACCGGAGACCGACGGCAGCTCACCCCCCGGTCCCAGGGCGAGACGACCCGGCCCGGCGGACTCGAGCACCCAGCGTCCGTCCGTCGCGATGCCGACGGGCACCACGTCGTACTTCTCCGGGTCGAGCGCCGCGATCACACTGCCGGCGGAGATGCAGGAGATGGAGTGTTCGCTCGACCGGCCTCCGAAGACGACGGCGACGCGTGGCTTCGTCACCCGCCCGACCCTACCGGCGGTGGCTGCGACAAATACGCTGGCGACATGCGCCCCGCCACCCGAGCCGTGCACCTCGGCCGTCCCCCTCACGACCCCGACCAGCCGTTGAACAGCCCGATCACGATGGCCTCGACGTACGTGGCCGGTGGCGACCGCGAGTACGGGCGCTACACCAACCCCACATGGACGGCCTTCGAGGACGCTCTCGGTGGGCTTGAGGGCGGGCGCTGCCTGGCCTTCGCCAGCGGGCTCTCGGCCGTGGCGACGATCTTCGACCTCGTCGGGATGGGCGAGAAGGTGGTCGCACCGCGGCATGCCTACACCGGTTCGACGATGCAGCTGGCCGACCTCGAGCTGCGCGGCCGGGTCAAGCCCCACTTCGTCGACATCGCCGACACCGAGGCCGTGGTCGCGGCCTGCGACGATGCGTCGCTGGTGTGGCTGGAGTCGCCCACCAACCCGGCGATGGAGGTCGCCGACATCCCCGCGATCACGGCGGCGGCACACGAGGCCGGCGCCTACGTGGTGGTGGACAACACCTTCGCCACCCCGATCCTGCAGCAGCCGCTCGAGTCGGGCGTCGACCTGGTGGTGCACTCGGCGACCAAGTACATCGCCGGCCACTCCGACGTCCTGATGGGCGCTGTGGTCACCCGCGACGACCAGCTCTACGACGTGCTGAAGGGTCGGCGAGACCTGTTCGGCGCCATCCCCGGCACCTTCGAGGCGTGGCTGGCGCTGCGGGGCCTGCGCACCCTGCCGCTGCGGGTCGAGCGCGCGCAGACCAACGCCCAGGAGCTCGTACGCCGCCTCCGGGAGCGGGCCGACGTCACCGAGGTCCGCTACCCCGGCTCCGGCGCGATGATCGCGATGGTCCTGGCGACAGGAGAGGTCGCCGACCTCGTCCAGCACTCGACCGAGCTGTGGGTCTACGCGACCTCGCTCGGCGGCGTGGAGTCGACCCTGGAGCGGCGACGGCGCTGGAAGGCCGAGGCCGCCACGATCCCCGAGGGGCTGGTGCGCCTCTCGGTCGGGATCGAGGACGTCGAGGACCTGTGGGAGGACCTCAGCCGCGCACTGGACCTGGCTGGTCGCTGAGAGACCGGCGCCCCCTCGGCGTGTGCGCCCGCGAAGTCGGGCGGTGTCGGGTCAGGATCGAGACACCCCCAGCGTGACGGCGGTCACGCACCTCCGGGTTGTCGTGCCAGCACCAGGGCCGGCGCGACTCGGGACGCAACGGGAGGTCATCCCCATGAAGCGAGTCACCCGCATCGCCACGATCGCCGCGATCCTGCTGGGTCTCACGTTCGTCGGCACCGACATCGTGGGCCAGGGAAGGACCCAGGGGAGGGACGGCAACGCGTCCCAGGCCCAGAGCACCCTCGCCTCGCGCACGGTCCCCAGGAACGACAAGGGCATCGAGAGACGCATCAACCGGCTGCTGGGCAAGATGACGACCGACGAGAAGCTCCAGCAGGTGCAGCTTCTCTCCGACGGCCAGATCACCTCCGAGGACGCCAAGGCCGGGGTCGGCGGTGTGTTCTCCCTGACCGATCCTGCGCTGATCAACAAGTACCAGCGGATCGCCGTGCGCGAGTCGCGCCTGGGCATCCCGATCCTGTTTGCCTACGACACGATCCACGGCTACCGCACGATCTTCCCGGTGCCGCTGGGCGCGGCGAGCTCCTTCGACCCGGAGGTCGCGAAGACCGACGCGACGATCGGTGCACGGGAGTCGGCGACCGTGGGACTCAAGCAGATCTACAGCCCGATGGTCGACCTCTCCTCCGAGCCCCGATGGGGCCGGATCGTCGAGGGCAACGGGGAGGACCCCTTCCTCGGTGCTGAGATGGCGGTGGCGCGCGTCAGGGGCGCCCAGGGCAGCGACTACTCCGCCCCCGACAAGACCGTCACCAGCGTCAAGCACTTCGTCGGCTACGGGCAGCCCGAGGGCGGTCGCGACTACAACACCACCGACATGTCCGAGGCGCGCCTGCGCAACCTGCACCTGCCGATGTTCAAGGCCGCGATCGACGCCGGATCCGACACGGTGATGTGCTCGTTCAACTCGCTGAACGGCGTGCCGGGGTGTGCGAACAAGCACACCGAGACCGACATCTTGAAGAAGGAGTGGGGCTTCGACGGGTTCATCGAGAGCGACTACACCGCTGTGGCCGAGACCCGTGCCTGCCCGCCGGTGGAGCCCGACGAGGGCCCGTGCGGTCACGGCACCGCCGCCGACGGTCCCGAGGCCGGCGCGGACGCGCTGATGGCCGGCACCGACTCCGAGATGGTCAGCACCCACATCCGCGACAACGGCAAGAAGCTGCTGGCCCAGAAGCGGATCACGATGAGCAGGCTCGACGACGCCGTACGCCGGATCCTGCGCGTCAAGTTCCGCGCCGGCCTCTTCGAGCGCCCCTACGTCGACCAGAAGAAGGCGGTCGACCCGAAGTCCTTCCTCACCGCCGCCGACCGGGCAGCCGCCCGCAGGGCCGCGTCCCGGTCGATGGTGCTGCTCAAGAACGAGCCGAGCACCCTGCCCCTCGACCCGAAGAAGAGGACGGCCGTGATCGGTCCACTGGGCGACAACCAGCACGACATGCTCGGCCCGTGGTGGGGTCGTGGTCTCGACGCTGATGCGGTCAGCGTCTACGACGGCATCAAGGCGCAGTCACCCGACGCCACGTTCAGCCAGGGCTGCACGATCGAGAACCTCGAACCGCCGGCGAACACACCTGAGAGCGAGTGCGGCAACACCAACGGCTTTGCCGACGCCGTCGCCAAGGCCAAGGCTGCCGACCAGGTCGTGCTCGCACTCGGTGAGTCACGGGAGATGAGCGCCGAGGCAGCGTCCCGGTCCGACATCGACCTGCCGGGCAGGCAGCAGGAGCTGATCGACGCCATCGCCGCGACCGGCAAGCCGTTCGCCGTGGTGCTCTTCAACGGCCGGCCACTCACGCTGTCGAAGGTGGCGGATTCCTCGACCGCGATCCTCGAGGCCTGGTTCCCCGGCGTGGAGGCGGGCAACGCCGTGGCCGACGTGCTCTTCGGCAAGGTCAACCCCGGCGGCAAGCTGCCGGTGTCCTTCCCGCAGCGGCTCGGCCAGGTGCCGATCTACTACAACCACGAGCCGACCGGCCGCCCCTGCGACATCACCCAGAAGTACAACTCCCGCTATCGCGACCTGCGCACCTGTGACCCGCTCTACTCGTTCGGGTTCGGTCTCAGCTACACCACGTTCGCCGTCTCGGACCTGACCCTGGACAAGTCCGAGGTCCGACGCGACGGTCGGGTGAAGGCGTCGGTGAAGGTCACCAACACCGGGGCCCGAGCCGGTGACGAGGTCGTCCAGCTCTACCTGCGCGATCCCGTCGCCAGCCTCTCCCAGCCCGTGCGCCGGCTGCGCGGCTTCGAGCGGGTGAGCCTCGCCCCGAAGCAGTCACGGCGGGTGACGTTCATCATCGACCGCAGTGACTTCGGGTTCTTCGACAACGCGGGCAAGTTCGTGGTGGAGCCAGGCACGATCGAGCTCTACGCCGGGAACTCCTCGAAGGCGACGCTGACCGAGTCGTTCGAGGTCACGCGGTAGGCCGGCCAGCCCGGTGGTGTCAGTCCCGTTCGTGCTTGGTGTCGCGGGCGATGAACGCGTGCATCATGTCGCGCGCGCTCATCTCGCCGGCCACGACGGCAGCGACGTGCTGGGCGACCGGTGCATCGACGCCGTTGCGGTCGGCGAGGTCATAGATCGAGGCGCAGGACTTGGCTCCCTCGGCGACCTGGCGGGTGGAGGCGACGATCTCCTCGGTGGTCATCCCCTGGCCGAGCTTCTCCCCGAAGGTCCGGTTGCGCGAGAGCGGTGAGGAGCAGGTCGCCACGAGGTCGCCCAGGCCGGCCAGGCCCATCAACGTCAACGGGTCGGCACCCAGCTTCATCGCGAGGCGCGCGGTCTCGGCCAGTCCGCGCGTGATCAGCGAGGCCGTGGTGTTGTCGCCGAAACCCAGCCCGATGGCCATCCCGACACACAGGGCCACCACGTTCTTGTAGGCGCCCCCCAGCTCGCAGCCCAGGACGTCGGTGCTGCGGTAGGGACGGAAGGCCTGGGAGTGGCACAGGTCCTGCAGCCGCGCGGCGACGGACTCATCGGCGCAGGCGATCACACTGGCCGCGGGTTCGCGAAGTGCGATCTCGCGTGCCAGGTTGGGACCGCTGACCACCGCGATCCGTTCGGAGCCCGCGCCGGTGACCTCCGCGATCACCTCGCTCATCCGCTTGGTGGTGCCGAGCTCGACACCTTTCATCACCGACACGAACACGGCGTCGGTCGGCATCAGTCCGGTCCACTGGCCGAGGTTCTCGCGCAGCTTCTGCGACGGCACCGACAGCACCACGAACTCGGCGTCGGCGGCTGCCTCGGCCGGGTCGGTGGTGGCGCGGATCGACTCGGGCAGCTCGATCCCCGGGAAGTAGTCGGTGTTCTCGTGACGATCGTTGATCGCCGCGCACACCTCAGGTCGACGTCCCCAGATGGTGACGTCGTTGCCGGCGTCCGCGAGCACCAGGCTGAACGCCGTACCCCACGATCCGGCACCGAACACCGCGACCTTGCTCATCGCTTCCCCCGTCTCGACCTGTGGGGGTTGCCGATCTCGGTGACCCCGGACTGCTTCGGGTCGAAGCGTACGGCGGGAGCCTTCTCCCCGCGCAGTTCCTCGACGAGTTGGGTGATCGCGGCCATGATCCGGTCGGTCGCCTGGTGCAGCACCTCGCCGGTGATCGGCTGGTCCATCAGGTCAGCAAGGTCGACCGGGTCACCGACCTTGTAGGCCGTGGTCTTGCGGGGGAACGGGTGCGGTCTCAGGGAGTACGCCGGCAGCAGGTCCTGCACGCCCCACTGCCCGACGGGGATCACCGGACAACCCGTGGCCAGGGCGATCCTGGCCGCGCCCGTCTTGCCGCGCATCGGCCAGCCGTCCGGGTCCTTGGTGATCGTCCCCTCGGGGTAGATGCCGATGCACTCCCCCTCCTTGACGGCCTCGACCGCGGCTTCGAACGCCGAGGCCGCGTCCTCCGTCATCCGGGTCACCGGGATCTGCTTGGCGTCCTTGACGATGTACTTCAGGACCGGCGTCCGGAACAACGCCTCCTTGGTCAGGTAGCGCACCAGCCGGCCGTGGTCGTAGAGGAAGAGGCCCAGGGTCATCGGGTCGAGGTGGGAGACGTGGTTCACCACGACGACGCAGCCGCCGGTGGCCGGGATCTTCTCGCCGTCGATCCATTCACGGCGGGTCACGGCCAGCAGGGTGGGCTTGACGATGCCGACCACGGTCGTCCATGCCCAGCCCCGCTCCTGCTGCAGCCGCCGAACCTTCGCCACCCAGATCCTCCTGACCTACCGCCCGATGCGTCAGCCGAGCCTACTGCCACCGCTCTTCGGCACCGGGGCTCACCGCGCGCGAGGCGAGAGCACTCCGCACCGCTCAGGGTCAGCGGTGCCGATGCTGCGAGGATCGAGGCGATGTCGCACACGTTCGCCCTCCTGATGCCGGTCAAGACGCTGACCCTGGCCAAGTCCAGGCTCGACGTGCCGCAGCCCGCTCAACGTGAGCCGTTGATGCGGGCGTTCGCACTCGACGCGATCGCCGCGGCGTCGCGCGCCACCGGGGTGGCCCAGATCTACGTCGTCACCGACGAGCCCGGCTTCGAGGTGGACGGGGCCGTTCGCCTTCCGGACGAGGGCGACGGAGACCTCAACCGCGCGCTGCACCACGCTTCGGTGCGCGTGCGTCTGCTGGATCCCTCAACGGCGGTGGCGGCGATGTGCGCGGACCTGCCGAGCCTGCAGCCCGAAGACGTGGACGCCGGTCTGGCAGCCGGGCTGACGGCGCGCTGGTTCGTCGCCGACTCGTCCGGCCGCGGTACGACGCTCCTCGCAGCCGGCCCGGGGGTGGACCTCGACCCGCACTTCGGAGTCGGATCGGCCCGTCGTCATGAGGAGTCCGGGGCCAGGCCGGTTCGCGCCGAGCTCCGAAGCCTCCGGATGGACGTCGACACCGAGGCCGACCTCGCCGCCGCACGAAGGATGGGTATCGGCGCGCACACGACCATGGCCCTGGGTGCCGGGGACCACCGCACCCGGTGAATGCCAGAGCGGCGGCGACCCTCTCGGGTCACCGCCGCTCTTTGCTCGGGCAGGTGTCAGGACTTCTTGGCGGCCTTCTTGGCAGCCGTCTTCTTGGCCGGTGCCTTCTTGGCAGCCGTCTTCTTGGCCGGTGCCTTCTTCGCAGCCGTCTTCTTGGCCGGTGCCTTCTTCGCAGCCGTCTTCTTGGCCGGTGCCTTCTTCGCAGCCGCCTTCTTCGCCGGCGCCTTCTTCGCAGCCGCCTTCTTCGCCGGCGCCTTCTTGGCGGGTGCCTTCTTGGCCGTCGACTTGGTGGCAGTCGACTTCGCGGCGGTCTTCTTGGCCGGTGCCTTCTTCGCAGCAGCCTTCTTCGCCGGTGCCTTCTTGGCCGTCGACGTGCTGGTCGCCTTCTTGGTGGTCCCACCACCAGCGGCGCGCTTGGCTGCGGCGGCAGTGCGCTGCACCGCCGGCCTCGCTGCAGCTGGGGTCGCCTTCTCGACCGCGGCCAGCGTGAGCTTGGGCAGCTTCTTGGCGCCGGACACGACGTCCTTGAGCTGCGCACCGGGCTTGAAGGCAGGGACCGACTTCTTCTTGGCCTTCATCCGGGCACCTGTGGAGGGGTTGCGAACCCACCGCGCGTCGCGCACCTTCTTCTCGAAGGACCCGAACCCCGTGATGGCGACCTTCTCGCCCCGGGCCACCTCCCGGGTAATCGTGTCGAGCACTGACTCGAGCGCGTGCGAGGCCGCCTTGCGGTTGCCTTCGTAGCGAGCTGCGAGAGCGTCGATCAACTGACTCTTGTTCACAAGCTTCCCTTTCGTGAACGTCAGCCGAGCGCTTTGCTCGACCAATCCCAATGCACGCTAGGGAAAAGTGACACCCACCACAATGGGAGAGGGGCGTGTCGCAGGAGAGTTACTGCAATTCGGCCTTCAAATCAGTGAATTGTGGCCGGTTTCCACGAAGGACGTGTTTTTTCGAAGGCGGTGATGTCGTCGTCGTGCGACAACGTGATGCCGATGTCGTCGAGTCCCTCGAGCAGGCGCCAGCGGGTGTAGTCGTCGATGTCGAAGGAGTCCTCGATGGCGTCGGGACCCTCACCAGCCTTGACGGTTCGGGCTTCGAGGTCGACGGTGACGGTGGCACCCGGGTTGGCCTCGAGGTGGTCCCAGAGTCGCTGCACGACCTTCTCGTCGACCTGCGCCGCAACCAGACCGGACTTTCCGGAGTTGCCGCGGAAGATGTCGGCGAAGCGCGAGCTGATCACCGCGCGGAATCCGTAGTTCTGCAGGGCCCAGACCGCATGCTCGCGGGAGGAACCGGTGCCGAAGTCGGGACCGGCGACCAGCACCGACCCTGCGGCATACTCCGGCTGGTTGAGCACGAACGACGAATCGCCCCGCCAGGCTGCGAAAAGTCCGTCCTCGAAGCCGGTGCGGGTGACGCGCTTGAGATAGACGGCCGGGATGATCTGGTCGGTGTCGACGTTGCTGCGTCGCAACGGAACTCCGACACCGGTGTGCGTCGTGAACTTGTCCATGGTCCTCAGTCCTCCTGCTTCGCGGCGTTCTGGACCAGCGGCTCGAGATCGGAGGGCGAGCTCAACGTGCCCCTGACTGCGGTGGCCGCGGCGACGGGGATCGAGACCAGGTGGGTGCGGCCACCCTTGCCCTGGCGTCCCTCGAAGTTGCGGTTGGAGGTCGACGCACTGCGCTCACCGGGGGTCAGCTGGTCGGGGTTCATGCCCAGGCACATCGAGCAACCGGCTCCGCGCCACTCTGCGCCCGCTTCCTTGAAGACGATGTCGAGTCCCTCGTCCTCGGCTTGCATCCGCACCCGCACCGAACCGGGTACCACGAGGAGCCGGGTGTCCTTGTCGACCGTGCGGCCCTTGATGATCTCGGCGGCGAGGCGGAGGTCCTCGATGCGACCGTTGGTGCACGAGCCGACGAAGACGGTGTCGACCTTGACCTCGCGCATCGGGGTGCCGGCCTCGAGCGCCATGTACTCCAGGGCCTTCTCGGCGCCGACTCGGTCGTCCGGGTCCTCGAAGGAGGCCGGGTCGGGCACCACACCGCCGAGCTGCACGCCCTGTCCCGGGTTGGTCCCCCAGGTGACGAACGGCGTCATCGTCGAGGCGTCCAGCACGATCTCCTCGTCGAAGACGGCGTCGTCGTCGGTGACCAGCGACCTCCAGTGCTCCACCGCGGCGGCCCAGTCGGCGCCCTTGGGAGCCTCGGGCCGACCCTCGATGTAGTCGAAGGTGGTCTGGTCGGGGGCGATCAGACCAGCCTTCGCGCCCCACTCGATGCTCATGTTGCAGACCGTCATCCGGCCCTCCATGGAGAGCGCCTCGATGGCAGGGCCTCGGTATTCGACGATGTAGCCCTGTCCACCACCGGTGCCGGTCTGGGTGATCAGGGTGAGCACGAGGTCCTTGGCGGTGACCCCGTCGGGCAGGTCGCCGGTGACGGTGACCGCCATCGTCCTGGGCCGTGCCTGCATCAGGGTCTGGGTGGCGAGCACGTGCTCGACCTCCGAGGTGCCGATGCCGAAGGCGATCGCACCGAAGGCGCCATGGGTGGAGGTGTGCGAGTCGCCGCACACGATCGTCATGCCCGGCTGCGTCAGGCCGAGCTGCGGGCCGATGATGTGCACGATGCCCTGCTCGACGTCTCCGAGCGGGTGCGAGCGGACGCCGAAGTCCGAGGTGTTCTTGCGCAGGGTCTCGACCTGGGTGCGCGACACAGGGTCGGCGATCGGCTTGTCCCAGTCGAGCGTGGGGACGTTGTGGTCCTCGGTGGCCAGGGTCAGGTCTGGACGGCGTACCGTACGTCCAGCGAGACGCAGTCCGTCGAAGGCCTGCGGCGAGGTGACCTCGTGAATCAGGTGCAGATCGATGAAGAGAAGGTCGGGCTCACCATCGGCACTGCGCACGACATGCTCGTCCCACACTTTTTCTGACAGCGTTTTACCCATATCCGAATCCTCTCCGCGTCGTTTCACATACTGAACGCCTCAAGTCGAGGGGCGTCCAATCACCTTACTTTGCATCCCACTAGATGAGACGGCAGTATTACAATATGGACAACACGAGCGGAGTCGGCGTACTCGACAAGGCAGCCCTGGTGCTCGCAGCGCTGGAGTCTGGTCCTGCAACCCTGGCCGGACTGGTCGCTGGAACCGGTCTCGCACGTCCCACGGCGCACCGTCTGGCGGTCGCTCTCGAACACCATCGACTGGTGGCCCGCGACATGCAGGGTCGCTTCGTCCTGGGTCCACGCCTGGCCGAGCTGTCGGCCGCAGCGGGCGAGGACCGCCTGCTCGCGACCGCCGGTCCGGTGCTCGCGCGACTGCGCGACATCACCGGGGAGTCGGCCCAGCTCTGGCGTCGCCAGGGCGAGCACCGCGTGTGCGTGGCCGCGGCCGAGCGCCCGAGCGGTCTGCGCGACACCATCCCCGTCGGTTCCCAGCTCACCATGCGGGCGGGCTCCGCGGCCCAGATCCTGCTGGCCTGGGAGGACCCCGAGCGGATGCACCGCGGTCTGCAGAACGCGGCCTACTCGGCCACGGCACTCGCCGGCATCCGCCGCCGAGGCTGGGCGCAGTCAGTCGGTGAGCGGGAGCAGGGGGTGGCCTCGGTCTCCGCCCCGGTCCGCTCCCCCAGCGGCAAGATCATCGCCGCCGTCTCGGTCTCCGGCCCGGTGGAGCGCCTCTCCCGCCAGCCCGGCAGGATGCACGCGCCCGCCGTGCTCGCTGCCGCCGAGCGGCTCTCGGAGTCACTGCGCCGGGCTGCGGCCGAGTAGTCGAGGTCAGTGGTGGTTTCACTGGGTCCCCGGTGAAACTCCTCACCCCGCAGTCAGCAACCCGATCCCCAGGCTGGCCAGCCCGAGGGCGAGGATGACCGCGCCGGCGAGCACCAGGGCGATCAGACTGTTCGGCTTGGTGCGCCCCTGTCCCATCGAGGCGGCGAAGAAGCCTGCGGGCATCAGGATCGCGGCGACGGGCACGCCGGTCCGGGCGATCCAGTTCCACACCCCGGAGAGGCCGGCCGTGTCGGCGTACAGCAACGCCGTGAGTGCGAGCACCAGCAGCACTCCTGCGTGGGCATGCCCGGCGCGCGCGAAGCCGATCTGGAACTCCGTCACGCCCTCGCTCGATCGCCACAGCTTGACCAGGTAGAGGCCCCCGGTCTCCACGGTCACCAGGGACAGCATCAGGACCCCCGCCAGGATCCGGGTCTCGTCACTCATCGCGCACACCTCTCGAGCCCGTCGGGCGAGCCGCATTGGATAGTCTCACACTCCAATATTGGACAGTACGACTATCCAATGTCAAGATCTGAGCCATGTGGATGTCTGAGCTCTCCCAGAGAAGCGGCCTTCCGGTGCCCACGATCAAGTACTACCTGCGCGACGGGCTGCTGCCCGCCGGCGAGGCGGTCGGAGCCACCCGCGCGGTCTACGACGACTCACACGTCCGGCGCCTGCGCCTGGTCCGAGCGCTCACCGACGTCGCCGGCATGCGCCTCGAGGACGTACGCCGTGTCCTGACCGCGATCGACGACCCTGCCCTCTCCCGGCACGAGGCGATCGGGAGCGCGCACACGCGGCTGACCCCCCTGGTCACCCACAGCGGCGACGACGTCCAGCGCTCGCGCGTCGAGGAGCTGCTGAACCGGCACGACTGGAGGCTCGACGAGCACAGTGCCCACCGTGAGGCGCTCGCCGGGGCGCTCGCCGCGCTCGCCGACCTCGGCCACCCGCCGACCGACGAGGTGCTCGACGTCTACGCCGATGCAGCGGAGCTGATCTCCGAGCGCGACGTCGCCTCGCTGGACGAGACCGACCGCGCGGGAGCCACCGAGCACGCGGTGGTGAGCACCCTGCTGCTCGAACCGGTCCTGCTCACCCTGCGCAGGATCGCCCAGGAGAACGCCTCGAGAAGGCGCTCGCGCTGAGCCGGGGTGGGCCGCGGTCTCAGAAGAGAGCGTCCTGCTCCAGCTCGAGCAACAGCTGCTTGCGCGGCAACCCGCCGGCATAGCCGGTCAGCGTCCCGTTGGCGCCGATCACCCGGTGGCACGGGATCACGATCGGGATCGGGTTCCGACCGTTGGCCAGGCCGACCGCCCGCGAGGCGGCGTTGGTCTTGCCGAGCCGGTGGGCGATCTCGCCGTAGGACGCGGTCTCGCCGTAGCCGATCGCCCGGAGCTGTTCCCACACCCGTTGCTGGAACTCGCTCCCGCGCGGAGCCAGCGGGAGGTCGAACTCCTTGAGGTCGCGGGCGAAGTACGCCGCCAGCTGGTCGACCGCACTGCGCAGCAATGGGTCGTCGTCATCGCGCTCACCGATGGGGTCGCCGCTGGGCGATGCCCTGAACGGGCTGAACTCGATCGCCGCGATCATGCCTCGACGCGCCACGATCCTCAGGTCACCCACCGGGGATCCGGTCACGGTCCACATCGTCGTCATCTCCACTGCCCTCGTCGTCAGCACCCTATGTCTCCGTCCGTGCGTCGTTGAGCTTGTCGTCGCGCTTGGTGCGCTGGTCGAAACCGGGTCTCATCTCGTCGAGCACGACTGACCACAGCCGGAGGAGCGCGTAGGACCTCCACGGGCGCCAGCCCTCGCTCCGGGACCGCGGGTCCTCGATGCCGAGGCGGGTCGCCGCATTGCGTACGCCGATGTCGGTGGGCAGGAACACGTCCGGGTCGCCGAGCGCACGCATGGCCACGTAGTCGGCCGTCCATGGTCCGATGCCGGGCAGCGCCAGCAGCGCTGTCCGCGTCTCGAGCCGGTCGCTGCTGCGGTCCAGCCGGATCTCGTCACGATCGAGCGCGACGCCCAGTGCGATCAGCGCACGCGCGCGGGACCGGGGCATCCGCAGGGAGGCCGGATCGGCGGCCGCGATGCGTTCCGCGGTCGGGAACAGGTGGGTGACCTCGTGGTCGCCGGTCAGTCCCAGCGGGTCGCCGAGCTCCGCCACCAGCCGTCGGGCCGAGGTGCGGGCCGAGGCGAGACTGACCTGCTGACCCAGGACCGTCTGCACCGCAACCTCCGTGCCGTCGAGCTGGCCCGGGACCCGCAGGCCGGGGCGTCCGGCCACCAGCGGTTCGAGCGCGGGGTCCTCGGCCAGCGCCTCGTCCACCGCTACCGGGTCGCAGTCGGCGTCGAGCAGACGGCGGGTGCGCTCGAGGGCGGGAGCCAGGTCCCGCGCGTCGGTCAGGGTGAAGGTGCACGGAACCTGACCGGCCGGCCGGTCGGCGAGCTCGAGCCGCACCACACCAGGTCCGTGCGGGAGCCGGACCGCGCGTTCGTACCACCCCGGACCGCTCGCCTCGATCCCGCGGACGGCGTGGATCGCCAGGAAGAAGTGCAGGTCGTCGGCGGCGAACGGCTCCCTTACTGCGATCCGGGTGCGGATCGTGCCCGGTCTGCCGACCGAGCGCCTCGTTCCGGCCCCGGCCCGCAGTCGCGTGGGCGAGGCGGCGTACACCTCACGGAGGGTGTCGTTGAACTGCCGCACGCTGGCGAACCCGGACGCGAACGCGATGTCGGTGAAGGTCAGGTCGGTGGTCTCGATCAGCACCCGGGCGGTCTGCGCACGTCGCGACCTGGCCAGCGCGAGCGGGCCGGCGCCGTACTCCTGGGTGACGACGCGGTTGAGCTGGCGGGTCGAGTAGCCGAGCGCGCTGGCAAGACCCTCCACCCCGTCGCGCTCGACGACCCCGTCGGCCACCAGGCGCATGGCCCGCGACGCGACGTCGGCCGCGACGTCCCACTCGGGGGACCCGGGGGTGGCGTCGGGCAGGCAGCGGCGGCACGCCCGGAAGCCTGCCCCCTGGGCGCTCGCCGCGGTCCGGTAGAACGAGACGTTGCCACGCCGGGGCGTGATCGCCGGACAGGACGGCCGGCAGTAGATGCCGGTGGTCCGCACTGCGGTGTAGAACATGCCGTCGAAGCGACGGTCACGCCCCTTCACCGCGCGGTAGCACGCGTCCTGGTCGAGCTCCATGCCCCCAGTCTGCGGGTCCCCACCGACAGTTCCTAGCGGGAATCAGACACCATCGTGCTCGTGGTCAGCCGGGCGGTCGCGACTCGGCAGTCGAGTTCGGGCAGAAGGCCTCTCGTGGCGAGCCGGTGTGGATCTCCTCGGGGAGATCGACCAGCACCGAGCCCGAGGCGATGCCCACCCGCTCGGTGCGTAGGAGCACAGAGGAGGCGAAGCTCCCTGCCCTGGCCGACAAGCTCTCGCAGCCGCCCATCCGCAGCAGCAGATGCACCTGTCGGGAGCCGTGGCCGGGCACCGTGAACGTCCGGTGGCCCTTGCCGTCCTCCAGCGAGACGAATCCGAACAGCCGGGCGTTGCGCTGCAACGGATCGATCCCGGACACCGTCACCGGCAGGCTGTCGGCGTTGGTCAGCCGGAAGGTGTAGTCCAGGCTGGCGCGGTCGCGGTAACGGACCTGGCGGATCTTGCGCCCTGCGACGTCGAAGACCGCGCTGGCGTCCGTCCCCGTCACGGCGGTCGGCCCTTCGGCGGCGAGGCCCGGCGTCGAGACTCGTACGGCGGCGTACCCCGCTCCGGCGACCAGGACCAGCGCGAGCCCCATGACCAGAGCGACCAGGCGTGCTCGCCTACGCCCGGCGGCCACGTCGCACGATCCAGTCACCACGACGACGGATTCCGGCCAGGGCCAGCAGCCCGAACAGCGGACCCATCACGACCAGTCCCAGCGACGGCGAGGTCACGCCGGACACCCCAGGCAGCTGGGCAGGCAGCTGGGCAGGCAGCGGGTCGGCGCCGCTCGGCTTGCTCGGGCTGTCGAACCAGTTGCAGCCCGGCGGGTGCCGCCAGGTCTCGTCGGAGCGGTCGTACTGGCTGCACGACAAGAACCCGGCATCCTTGGCCGGGAGACCCGGTGTCAGGACCGAGCCGCCGTCCGCGCAACTGGCAGGATCAACGGTGAAGTTGTCGGTCTGGTGGCCACGCGAGTAGGTGTTGCCCTCCCAGCAGTTTCCGTCGCCCTGGTCGTCCCACCAGTGGTCCATGCCGTTGTGGGCGACCGAACCGTCCTGCTTGAGTCCCATCTTGTTCCCGGTCGTGGCGTTGTGGTGCGAGGTGTCGAACAGCTTGTCCGGGTCGAACTCGTCACGCAGTGGCGCCGGCACCCAGAACTGCATCGTGCCGAAGCGCCAGTTGTCGAAGATGAAGTTGCCGTCGGTGGAGTTGTAGTTCCCGCCGGCGATCAGCACGCCGGTCCCGACCGGGGTCGGGACGACCGGACACACCGCACCCTGCATGTAGCCGCGCTCCTTCATCGGCTTGGCGCAGACGCCCTTGTCCACGAACTCGGTGTACCAGTTGCGGTTGTTGGAGTAGATCCGGTTGTTGCTCCACCGGGCGTGGTCCTGGGGCAGCCCCGGGTGCCCGGGGAACAACGAGTCCGTCGCGATGCCCGTGGCGTTGTCGTAGAAGTCGTTGTGGTGTGCGAAGACCGAGTTCCCAGCCGTGCCCGAGTAGCCGAGCGTGTTGTCGTGGCTGCGGTTGTTGTAGATCTCGATGGCGTAGCGCCGTGCACGCAGCTCGGTGTTGTCGGAGTTCAGGTCCGAGGCCGAACCCGGGTAGATCCCCGAGTCGCCGTTGTAGTAGTTGTCGGTGTGCTTGATCACGCCGTGGTCGCTGGCGAAGGCGAGGATGCCGTACTCGTCGTTGGCCCGGGTGGTCACCTTGTCGATCACGAAGCCGTCGGTCTCCAGGACGTAGACAGCGTTGAACTCCGCCTGCTGCACCGTGAAGTTGCGCAGGTAGAGGCCGCCCGCGCGGTCAGCCCGAATAGCGTTGAGCTTGGAGAACTTGTTGTCGATCAGGACGTCGGACATCTTCGCGCCGGTGCCGACGATCTGGGTGCCACAGAAGCGGCTGTTGCAGGCGATCGAGCTGTCCCCCGGTGTCTCGTCACCGAAGAGGGCGATCAGGTTCAGGTTGTGCGCGCAGCGACGCTGGTCTGCGTAGGAGAGGGCGACCGGGTTGGACTCCGCGTTGGCGGCGTTGGTCTCCGGTGAGGTGATCGAGCCGATGTACTCCGAGGCCTCGAGCGGGCTGGTGGAGCTGGTCTTCAGCGACGAGCAGTACTCCGAGCGCGGAGCATTGGCCCACCGGCGCTCGTCGTAGACGCCGGGCAGCAGGTAGATCGAGGTGTTGCGGGACTTGATGGTCTCGATCGCGGACTGGATCGAGTGGTAGCGGCACTCACCGAGGAGCTGCTGGTTGCGGGTCTTCAACGACCCCTTGGGCATCGCCGCGATGCGGCGAGAGCTGTCCGCGGTGCATACGACGCGGTGGTTCGGGTTGCTCAACCCGAGGTACGCCGGGACCTTGCCCTTCCCGTCGGGGAAGCCGGCCGGACGTTCCTCGTGCGCCACGGCCGGAGGGGCCAGCGCGAACATCATCATGAGGGGCACCGCAAGGGTGGCGAGCAGGGCGTGAGTGCGTCGGGGCATGGACGAGCCTTTCCGTTGGCAGACCAACGAAGACCGCCCGGGACGGTTACGCGTCGGTATCGCTCTGTGGGCGCGACCCGTTCTCGCCGTACCCCCACATCCGCGCGCGTACGACGGCGTCGCCGCGGCTGGTGGTGTGCCTGCGGGGGCGTGTCAGATCTTCGGTGCAAGTGACGGGTCCATCTGACAGGAGAACGCTCCGACCGGGACCGCGCCTTCGATGCGGACGTCCATCACTCGAGTGGATGGGGGGACTGGTGCCTGAGCCAGTTTGGGTTCTTTGGCGTCACCAGTTATCCTTAATAAGTGGTGACGCAGCGTATCCCGGACTGGGATCCTTCCCACCACGCTCCTGGGAGTCTCGAGTTGCTACGGCAGTTCGCGAATACCCTCGATCTGTACCGGGACCGAGACCTGCTGGCCGACGTGGACCAGGCCGGCGTGACGCTGAAGAGGTTGGGACTGCTCGCCGACGGGGAGCTGTTCGGCGAAGACGAGCTGTCACAGGCGCGAGGGTTTCGGGCAGCGGTGCGGTCGGTGTTCGTCGAAGACGAACTATCGCCAGGACCTGGGATTCCGGCCCTCGAGTTTCGCGTCTCCTTCTCTGGAGTTGGTCGCATCGAGGCCGAACCGGCCGGCTCCGGCCTATGGGGTCGGCTCAGCGACCTATCGGTCGAGCTGTTGCTTGCCGACCGAGCCGGCCAGCTGTCGCGGCTGAAGGCGTGCGCGAACCCGCGGTGCCGCTGGCTGTTCTGGGACGCCTCGCGCCCCGGCACCGGGCGATGGTGCTCCATGCAGGTGTGCGGTGGCCAGCACAAGGCCCGCAACTACCGTGTTCGACAGCGACAGTCGTCCTGATGTCGAGCGCCGCGCGCCGCGCGCTGGGCGCAACGATGCTGGTGATCGTGTCGTGCACGGCCGTGCAGGGCTCGGCCGCGGCGTTGGTGCCGCTTTTTGATGTGGTCCATCCGGCAGCTGCAGCCGCCTGGCGGCAGGCGTTCGGCGCGTTCGTCCTACTGGTCCTCCTACGGCCGCGCCTTCGGGGGCGCACCCGCTCTGAGTGGGCGACGATCGGGACGCTTGGTTCCGCGATCGCCACCATGAACGTGGCGTTCTATCAGACAGCGGACCGGCTACCCCTCGGCGTCGCAGCAACGTTGCTCTACCTGGGACCTTTCGCAGTCGCCGCGGTGAATACCGAGTTCGGCTGGCGCCTCCTCCTTCCGGCGTCCGCCTTGACAGGCGTGGCCCTTGTCAGCCGGCCGAGCGGCGACGCAGACCTGGTCGGCATCTGTCTAGGACTCGTGGCCGCGAGCGCACTTGCCGCCTATGCGGTCACCTCGCACCGACTCGGTCGTCATGGCGGGCTCGACCGGCTCGCTCTCGCGGTCGCCGTGTCAGCTGTGATCCTCAGCCCGCTCGCCGCCACAAATGTCCACGTTCTGCAACCACCCCAAGGGCTGATGCTTCTCGCCTCTGGCGTGGTCGGAGTCGCCGTCGCCCTCTCGTGCGACTTTGTCGCGCTGAAACTCATCGGCACGCGGGTCGTCTCCACCTTGTTCGCACTCGACCCCGTCATCGGTGCCGTGATCGGCGCCGTCGTTCTCTCACAGCACCTGACCGTGCAGACAGTCGCCGGGATCGCCGTCATCGCCGTCGCGGGTGCGGTGACGACCGCATCCCGTGACAAACATGTCCTTCCAAGTTCCGCGCATCGACCAGCCGGCCATCCAAGAACCGCAGTCCATCTGGAGCCCGACGCAACATGAGCACGCCCCACGGCCCTACGACGAAGCACGCTGATGCGCACGTGCGCGCGATCAGCGGCAAGATCCGGTTGGTTGGCCGCAGCGCACGCTAGCTGCGACCATTGGTGGTGGCGCGATCTGCTCGGGTTTCACCGGTCAGCGCCTGGCTTCGTAGTGGGACAGGGTCACGCCGTCCGGGAAGGTCCTCGTCTCCACGAGGTGCAGGTTCACCCAGGTGTCCAGCGCGCTGAAGAACGGCGTGCCGCCGCCGACCAGCACCGGGTGCGTGACCACCTGGTACTCGTCGATCAGGCCGGCGCGCATCGCCGCGCCCGCGAGGCCGGCGCCCCCGATTTCCATCGGGGCGCCGTCCTCGGCCTTCAGCCGGGTGATCTCGGCCACGGCGTCGCCGGTGACCAGACGCGCGTTCCCGCTGACCTCGTCGAGGGTTGTGGAGAACACCACCTTCGGCGTCTTCTGCCAGATGCCGGCGAACTCGACCTCCACGGGCGTCGCGTCCGGCTGCTGGTCGGCGGTCGGCCAGTGCGCGCTCATCACTTCCCACAGCTTGCGGCCGTAGAGCGAGACGCCGATCTCGCGGGCTCGGTCGTTGAACCACTGGTGCAGCTCGGCACTGGGCACCCCCCAGCCGATGTCGTCGCCGCGCGTGGCGATGTAGCCGTCCAGGGTCGCGTTCATCGAATAGATCAGTTTCCGCACGGTGTCAGCCTCCCATCAGCTGTGTCGGTCCTCTGTGTACCGACCGCGCTGACAACGGGAACTCATCGGTGCGCGGCCGAGGCCCTCGGCGCGCCAGAGGAGGCAGTTCACCCGACAGGTCCGGCTGACCCCGCCTGAGCCACCGGTCGTCCCCTCTAACTGCCTCCTCCTGCGCCAGCTCGGCCAAGCCGGACCTGCATTCGCACCAGCTGCGCGACACCGCTGCCAGCCTCGCGATCGCGTCCGGGGCGCGGATGTGAAGGTGGTCCAGCAGATGCTCGGGCCCGCCTCGGCCACCATGACGCTGACACCTACGGGCAATGCTTCGAAGTGCTCCTGCTGTTGCCCCAGTGTTGCCCCCAGTGTTGCCCAGGTTGCCCGAGCCCAACTCTGCCGGGAACGACGAAGAGGCCCCTTCCCGCGTCTCCGCAGGTCAGGACCTCTTCTATGAAACGTACCCCCGACGGGATTCG
>CAWAFS010000021.1:0-15472 GCA_963781335.1 uncultured Actinomycetota bacterium
CTCCTTGACCTCCTGCAGCTCCGGGCGGATCCGGTGCTCCTTGAGCTTCTCCCGGATCAGGGCGAGGGTCAGTCGCGACCCGATCAGCGGGATGTCCGCGCGCTCGCGCAGCAGGTAGGGCACGCCGCCGATGTGGTCCTCGTGGCCGTGGGTGAGCACGACCCCGACGACCTGGTCGAGCCGGTCCCGGATCCAGCTGAAGTCGGGCAGGATCACGTCGACGCCGGGCTGGTGCTCCTCGGGGAAGAGCACCCCGCAGTCGACGATGAGCAGCTTGCCGGCGTGCTCGAAGACGGTCATGTTGCGACCGATCTCGCCGAGGCCGCCGAGCGCGACGACCCTCAGGTCGCGCGGGTCGAGCTTGGGTGGCTTCTGGAGCTCAGGATGGGGATGGCTCACGGCACGTCCGTTCTTCGCCGGCCACGAGCTGGTCGCCGGCGGTTGCATGGTGGAGGCTCGACAGCCTACGGGTCCTCGGCGAGGGCGGCCGATCAGGGACCTGCCGCTGGAGTGGAGCTGAGGGGATTCGAACCCCTGACCTTCTCCAATGGACGGGCCGTAGAAATCGCTTGGACTCCCTCGGCCGATCTCGGGCCAACTCGCTTGATCTTCAAGCCTGCAACGGATCGCGTCGCCTGACGCCACAGACGTTACCCGTAGAACAGGAAGAACTTCGACCCTTCTCGGACTGACTTTGCGCTGACTTTCCGGTACCTCTGACGAAGCATGGGTGGCGTGGCTCCGATTTCGTCCCCGTGACGCGAGGAGGTCAACCCGTCGCGACACGCGCCCGAGCTGGTTCGCAGACACGAAGTTGTGGTGTTGAGATTCCTTTTCCATAGACACAACAACTTCGCATAGGCTCATCCGAAGTTGTTGTGTGCGAATTATGTTGTCTCCTACGCAACAACTTTCACCTTGAACCGGAAGGATGTGCTGCGCATGGCCCCCGGACGCCCCTCACGCCAGACCATCTACGCCCAGCTCGATGAGGCGATCGAAGACTTGCGCTCACGCATGGGCGGTCTTCCCAGCCCGGCGGAGGCAGAGGAGATCTGGTCTGAGCTGTGGCACCAGGAGGCGCACCACTCCACCGCGCTCGAGGGCAACACGTTGATCCTCAACGAAGTCCGGAAGCTCCTCGACGAAGGACGGGCCGTCGGCTCGAAAGAGCTGAAGGAGTACATGGAGGTCGTCGGCTACGGCGCCGCGGCCAAGTGGGTGTACGGCCAGGCGATGGAGCCCGGCGACTGGACTACCGGCGATCTCTTGAGCATCCAGGAGGTTCGGACGGTGCACTACGAGGCGATGACGCCGGTCTGGAATGTCGCGCCCCATCCGCACGCGATGCCCGCGGAGACGCCCGGCAACTGGCGCCAGCACGACATCCAGCCGTTTCCAGAAGGGATGACACCTCCCCCATTCCCAGAGGTCGACCATCGCATGGCCGAATGGGTGAACGACGTGAACATGCTCCGGGAAGCCGGCGAGACGCCGTTTCCGGAACGCCTGGCACGCATCCACGACGACTTCGAGAAGATCCACCCGTACCTCGACGGCAACGGCCGTACCGGCCGACTGTTGCTCAACCTACTTCTCGTCAGGCTCGGCTACCCGCCTGCCATCGTCTTCAAGAACGAGCGCGCGAGGTATCTGAAGGCGATGCGCAAAGCAGACAACGGCGAGTACGGCCCATTGGGCGAACTGATCGCTCGCGCGGTCACCAACAACCTCTACCGCTTCGTGGTGCCCGCCGTCGCAGGTCCTGCGCGGCTCGTGCCACTCGCAAGCCTCGTCGACCCCAAGAAGGGGATTACCGCCACCTCGCTGCGAGCAGCCGCCGAGCGAGGCCGCCTTCGCGCCCAGAAGTCCGACAACGGAACCTGGCTGAGCTCAAAGAACTGGTTGGCCGAGTACCAGCGCAACAAGCACCGGCGCGTCAAGCAGTGACGCGGTGAACGTCTTGCACGACGAGTTGGAGAGCCTGAGGCGCGAGAACGCGCGCCTCCGCAAGCTTCTCAAACTGACCGATGCAGAAGCCGCACCCCCGCATGGAACGCAGGCGGCGTGGTTCGACAAGGCACCTGGATCGGTGGACGCGCGGTCGCCCTTGCGGGCCAAGGTCGAGTTCTACGCCGCGTTGTTCGGTGCGAGGCGTGACGTGTACGCGGTCCGCTGGGAAAGCGCCCGCACAGGAAAGTCCGGATGGATGCCGGCGGTCGAGGGCGGCTGGCGCAAGGGACGTCCCGCCTCCGAGATCCGGCACCTGCCATTGACCCTCGACGTGCTCGCCGCGCACCTGACGGGCGACATCCACATCGGCCTGTATCCGATGCTCCGTGGTGACCAGACCTGTTGGCTCGCCGCAGACTTCGACGGACAGGCCGCCATGCTGGACGCACTCGCGTATCTCAAGGCGGCCAGAGCCGTAGGAGCGCCAGCGGCACTCGAAGTCTCGCGCTCCGGCGTCGGGGCACACGTGTGGATCTTCTTCACCGACCCCACACCAGCAGCCACCGCACGCCAACTCGGCACCGCTCTCGTCCGCGAGGCGATCGCGATCCGTGGACGCATGGACCTGCGCTGTTACGACCGGCTCTTCCCCTCTCAGGACGTGCTGCCCGGTCAAGGCCCCGGGAACCTGATCGCGGCACCGCTTCACGGCAGGTCACGCAAGATCGGCACCACGGTCTTCCTCGACCTGGCCACGCTGGAACCCTTCCGGGACCAGTGGGAATACCTCTCGACCCTGGAGCGACTGACCCCCAAGCACGTCGCAAAGCTGGCCTCTGCACTCCGGGAACCCACAGTCGGCGCGCGCGTCGATCGCGCTCAACCCGCGCGATCGACCAGAACTCAGCCGAACCCGGCGCCAATCGTGCACCTCGGCCTGGACGGCTCAGTTCGGATTCCCGGCTCCGAGCTCAGCCCGTCACTGTATGCAACGTTGAAGCACGCTGCGTCGACCTACAACCCCGAGTTCTACGACCGTCAACGTCGGCGCCAGTCGACGTGGAACGTCCCCCGCATCATCACGTCCTACGACGAAACCCTCGACGACCGTCTCGTGCTCCCGCGCGGCCTGCGCGACATGGCGACCAAGCTCATCGAGGAGGCCGGGAGCACAGTCGAGGTCGCTGATCAGCGCATCACCGGGGACGAGCTGACACTCTCGCCAAGCGTCACCCTCAGGCAGCAACAGCACGAAGCAGTAGCGGCCGTACTGCCCCACGAGCTGGGGCTCCTCGTCGCACCGCCCGGCTCGGGCAAGACGGTGATGGCTTGCGCCGTGATCGCCCAGCGCGCGATCCCCACGCTCGTGCTGGTAGACCGCAAGACGCTCGCCGACCAGTGGCGCCGCCAGATCCAGGAACTACTCGGCATCAAGCCGGGGCAGCTGGGCGGCGGCCGCTCCAAGCTCACCGGCGTAGTGGACATCGCAACCTTGCAAACCCTTGCCCGTCGCACCGACCTCGCGGACAAGCTGAGCCACTACGGCCACGTCGTCGTCGATGAGTGCCACCACATCCCAGCGGCCGCGTTCGAGACCGCCGTCCGGGCCATCCCAGCCCGCTTCTGGGTCGGGCTGACTGCCACCCCTTACCGTCGCGACGGGCTCGATGACCTCATCGGCTTCCAGCTCGGTCCCGTCCGACACACCTTCATCCACGCCGACCCCGACACCCTCGAAGGTGCCGACGCCGGGCGACCGCGCCCCGTACTCATCGTCCACCCCACGTCATTCCGGTTGCCGGAACCCGTCGACTTCTCGATCCCGGGCGCCATCGCGGGCGTCCACACGGCACTCGCAGAGGACGTGGCGCGCAACGAGCAGATCCTCGCCGACGTGATCAACGCTCTGGGGCGGGGAAGACACTGCCTTGTCCTGGCCCAACGCACCGGCCACGTCGACCACCTTGCAGCAACGCTCATCGCGCGGGGACTGGACCCAGTGGTACTCAAGGGTGGGATGGGCGCCAAGCAACGCGCCGCGGCGAACGAGCGGCTGGTCCCTGCCGATGACGGCCCACCGTTGCTCATCGTCGCCACTGGCCACTTCGTCGGGGAGGGTTTCGACTGTCCTGCACTCGACGCGCTCTTCCTGGCCGGGCCGATCTCGTTCAAGGGGCGGCTCGTCCAGTACGCCGGTCGGGTCCTGCGAGCCCATCCAGGCAAGCAGACTGCCGAGGTGCACGACTACCACGACGTCGAGGTTCCAGTTCTCGCGGCAGCGCTCACGAAGCGTGCACCCGGCTACGCCAGTCTCGGCTTCCCCGACCCTCGCAGGCTCCACGTGACCCCCACCAGACCGGCCGATTGAACCGGGCAAGTGACACACGAAGCAGCGGATTCGGTCTTGGTCATAGGCCGAGGTCGCGGCTGGTGGTGCTGGCGAGTGCTTCGAGGGGGCGGATGTAGCGGGTGAGGAGGACGGACAGGTCCTTGTGTCTGGTCTGGGCGGCGATCCGGTCGAGGTGGACGCCGGCTTGGAAGGCGGTGGTGGCGTGGCCGGCGCGCAGGGAGTGGGCGGTGATGCGTTCGGCGGGCAGGCCGGCGTCGGCGGCGCGGGCGCGGAGCATCCGGGCGATGGCGTTGCCGGAGAGTGCCCGCAGGCTGACATTGGCGTAGAAGAGCCGGGTGAACAGCGGCCCCGGTTCCTCGCCGCGGTGGCTGCGCCAGGCGGCCACCGCCTGGATCGGGTCGGTCCGGGCGTGGTTGCCGTGGGCGACGCCGACGACGGCGCCTTCGGCGTCCTGGTCGGTCTTGGAGCTGCGCAGGTGGAGTAGCAGGCCGCCGGGCTGGGGTTCGATGTCGGCGAGGGTGAGCGCGACCAGTTCGGAGCGGCGCAGGGCGGAGGCGTAGCCGAGCAGGATGATCGCGGCGTCGCGGGCGCCGAGAGGGGTGGTGCGGTCGATCTTGTTCAGGATCTGGCGCAGATCGGCCGGGGTGAGCGGCCGGGCTTGGCGGACTGGGGCGACGCCGTAGGTGCGGCGCAGGCCGCGGCGGACCTCGCGGACGGCGTGGTGGTTGGCCGGGTCGGGGACGCCGCGGACGCGGTGCACATGCCCGATCGCGGAGCAGGCGACGCTGAGGGTCTTCACGGTGGTCCCGGACTCGGCACGTTCGGCCAGGTAGGCGCACAGGGCCATCGGGTCGGCGGGGAAGGCGTCGAGGGCGCGGGCGTGGCACCAGCGCTCCCATTGGCGCCACAGGTTGGCGTAGACCTTGCGGGTTGAGGCGGCGCGAGCGGCGGTGACCGCGGCGCCGATGCGTTGCAGGTCGGTGGCGGACAGGCCGGCCTGGGGCTGGAGCCAGGGCGGGGTGGCGTCGAGGTTCATGCCCGACTTCGTAGCCGACCGGGGCTGCTCTCCCGGCTCGTCGCCCGCTCGCCGAGACCGTCGGCGGCCCCGGACAGGGACGAAAAGTCTGACTTGTCGGTACGCGCACCTATCGAGCCGGGTCTGCGCCCCGGCGCGACACTGACCTGTCTCCCGCACTCGATATTGTCGTTTGCGCCCGCATTTAGATACTAATTGGCGAAGACAGGAGGTAAACGACAATGGCGAGAGCGATCCCGACCTCACTGTCCGGCGTCGTGGAGCATCTCGAACTCGAGGGCCATGTCGTTGTCACCCTGGAGTCGCTGCGCGACGCCTTGGGCGCTGCCGGCGTCGAGGACGCCTCTGACGACCAGGTGCGGAACGTGGCCTACCAGCTCCAGCGGGCGGGGTGGCTGGGTACCGTCCGCAGTCGAAACGCCTGGGAGTTCCTTCCAGGCTCGCGCGCCGGTGAGCACTGCGCGGAGGACCGCTTCCTGGAGTTCCGTGCCTACACGGCCACTCACCCCGGCTGGCCCGGGACCCTGGCGATGGAGTCGGCCGCGGGCGTGCACGGGCTGGCCCAGCGGTTCCCCGAACGAGAAGTTCTCGTCCTGCCGACAGACGCGAAACCGCCGAAGACCTTCGCCCGGGACTGGCGCATGATCGCCTCGCCCTACCCGTCACCGCAGCAACGGTCATCAACGACCTACGCACCTGGACCGTGGAAGCCCTCCTGGTCGGCGTCGGTGAGCGCCCAACGAACTACCGCGACACCGCGGGTCTGTCCATCGCCCTACGCCGCGAACGCGGCCTGGGTCGCGATGGCAGTCATCGCTTTCAACTTCGCCCGCGCCGCCGCCCTCCCCGCAGGAATGACCAAAGCGAGGGACGCGATACATCAACGCAACACAGCCGTCGCCGTCACCTAGGATGCCGACGGCAGTGATCTGGTGCTGGTGTTGTCATAACATCACCAGTCACGAGTGGTGGACCCCTGGGCGAGCCCTGTCGTGCGTGTTTCGATGAGAAGGGTTGCGGCGAGATGGCGGGCCTGTTGGAGGTTGGTGACGCGTACGGGCACTACCGCATCGAGCGGCTGATCGGCCGCGGCGGCATGGGGGCGGTATACGAGGCAACCGACCTTCGGCTGAACCGCCTAGTCGCCCTGAAGATCGTCCTTCCAACGCTGTCAGACACGGAGGACTTCCAACAGCGCTTCGAGCGTGAGGCCTCGGTACTGGCTCGGATTCGGTCTCGCCACATCGTGCAGATCTACGAGTACGGCGAGCACGAGGGCATGGTTTTTCTGGTCACCGAGTACCTGCCCGACGGCGACCTGCATACATGGCTGGAGCGACATGGGTCGTTGATGCCACCCGATGCACTAACCATCGGTATACAACTCTGCGATGCGCTCGCCGACGCCCACGTCGCCGGCGTCATCCACCGGGACGTCAAACCCAGCAACGTGCTGCTCTGGGCCCGCCCAAATGGGCTTATCCCGTATCTCTGCGACTTCGGGATCGCGCTAGATGGTGACTCCGGATTTACCCGCACCGGAGCACTGATCGGCAGTCCGGCTTACATGGCCCCCGAACGCCACCTCGGCCGGCCGGCCACGGAGCGAGGCGACCTCTACTCGCTCGGCTGCGTTCTCTGGGCCTGTATGACTGGACACCCCCCATACAGCGGGACCGAGTACCAACTCATGCACGCTCATCTCAACGAGCCGATCCCAGAACTCCCTGAGACGGAGTCGCCCGGACTTCTGCTCAACCAGCTGTTTGCCCGATTGCTGGCCAAGGACCCGCTCGAGCGGCCGGCAAGCGCGGTGGCGCTTCGGTCAGAACTAGCCGCCATGCTGGTCGAGACCCCGGTCACCGTTGTCGAGCTTGAACCGGAGTCCCCGCCGGAGCCGACTCCATCTCCGCTCAGCGAGGCACCGACGCTGATGAAAGCGAGCCCGCCGCCAGCAGACCCTGACCCCGCGCCGACCATGCTGGCGCAACGGGCGGCCCTGCCGTCGCTGGATGAACACCCTCAAACGCGGTCGGCCCGGTGGAAGGTCATCGTCGCCGCCGCAGCGTCAGCAGCCGTGCTTCTGACAGTGACTATGGTCGTCGCCCTGACGCGATCGGACGGCACCCCGGGCCCGAGCACGGGCGACGCGCCCGAGACTCGCGCCACCTCGCAGGCACCGGCAAGCGCCATAGCACCGACGCCGACGCCCGCCACCTCTCCGGGGCCGACAGGCAGCGTCCTTGAGTTGACGGACGCGAAGTGCGCCGCCTCGGCGACCAGCGCCGACTCTTTCAAGGTGGGTGGCATCCTGCCGCTGACCGGCAACCTCGCCTTCCTCGGGCCTCCGGCCGTCAGCGGCCTCGGCCTCGCCGTCAATGAAATTAACGGCGCTGGTGGAGTAAACGGTGCCCAGGCCTGCAGCGAGGTCCTGGACTCCGGTGACTCGACCGACCTGTCGATCTCGACCCGCTCGGCAGGCACCCTCGTCGCCGGCAAGCCGTCTGTAGTGATCGGTGCGGTGTCGTCCACTGTCTCGCTGAACGTCGTGGACATCTTCGCCGACAACAAGATCACTGAGGTCTCTCCCTCGAACACCGCGACCGACCTGTCCCGCTACTCGCCGTTCTACTTCCGCACCGCTCCTCCGGACCGCATCCAGGGCAACGCACTGGGCAAGCTGATCAGCCGGGACGGCTACACCCGCGTCGGCTTCCTAGTATTCAACGACACCTACGGCACCGGTGTTCGCAACGCGGTCCAGGACACCATCGAACGAACTGGCGGCAAGTGCGTCTACGGCTGCAAGGGTGAAGGCGCCGAGTTCCCGGCCAACCAGACGACGTTCTCTGCCGAGGTTCAGGCCGTGACCGCCGCCAAACCGAACGCCATCGTGGTGCTGGCCTTCGACGAGACCAAGTCAATCGTTCCCGAGCTCGCTGCTTCGGGCTTCGACATGTCGAAGACCTACTACTCCGACGGCAACACCTCCGACTACACCGAGGACTTCGAGCCCGGCACCCTCGAGGGCGCTCAGGGCACGATCCCGGGTGCGGACCCCGTCCAAGGCTTCAAGGACTCGCTGGTCGCCTGGTACAAGGCCGCTCAGGGTGATGACCTCGCGGCCTTCGCCAACGGTGCCGAGTCCTACGACGCCACCATCCTGGCCGCGCTTGCCGCAGCGAAGGGCGGCGCCAATGACTCGCAGACGGTGCAGAAGAACTTCGCTGCCGTCTCAGGCGCCACTCAAGGTAAGGCGTGCGCCTCCTACGCCGACTGCCTCGCGCTGATCAAGGCCGGCAGCGAGATCCGCTACAAGGGTCCCTCCGGCATCGGCCCCATCGACAACGAGAACGACCCGTCCTCGGCGTCCGTCGGGATCTACCAGTACGACGCCTACAACAGCAGAACTCTCAGCGGCACGATCAAGGGCTCCAAGCAGTAGTCAACGCCCAGTCTTTGGCAGATTGAATCGCCCCGGGTCTGATGGAGGCTCTCAATCCATGGAGGATGAGAGTCATGGCAGCACCCAGGAAGTACCCCGAGGAGTTGCGTGAGCGGGCCACTCGGATGGCGGTGGAGCTCAGGCAGGACCCGGCCACGAAGCAGGGCGCGATCGCTCGGGTGGCCGAGCAGTTGGGCATGCACCGCGAGACGCTGCGTGGGTGGGTTCGGCAGGCCGAGGTCAACGGCGGTGTCTGCCCCGGGACCACGACCAGCGACGCGCAGCGGCTGGCCGAGCTCGAGCGGGAGAACCGCGAGCTGCGTCGGACCAACCACATCTTGAGGACGGCCTCGGCTTTCTTCGCGTCAATGTCAAAGTGATCGTGCCCGACCGGGGTTCGCTCGTTTCTTCGCTGCCCCGGGTAACGAATGGCACTCGGTGGCTTTTCTCCGATGTGCGGCCTCGGTCGGGCGCCCTGTCGTCAGCGGGTGCGTGGCTTGATAGGAGCCTGCCTGCGACGAGACTCGCGCTGAATTGAGGCGTGCCCGCCTCGCTGCCGACAGGGCGCCCGAGTAGCCCGTCGACGGTAGGAGCACCTGGATGGTCATGATCGGCACCGACTCGCACAAGCGCACCCACACGGTCGTGGCGCTCGACGAAGTCGGCAGAAGACTCGGCACCAAGACGGTCCGGACCAACGCCGAGGGCCACCTCGCGCTGGTCGAGTGGGCCACGCAGTTCGCCGACCACGACGAGCACGGCGTCAGGTTCGCGCTGGAGGACTGCCGGCACCTCACCCGCCGGCTGGAATCCGACCTCCTGGCTGCGGGTCAACGCGTGCTGCGGGTGCCGACTCGGCTGATGGCCGGGGCACGCCGCAGCAGCCGCGAACCCGGCAAGTCCGACCCGATCGACGCCGAGGCCGTGGCCCTCGCTGCGCTACGTCACCCGGACCTTCCCGTCGCCGAACTGGACGGACCTGCCCGTGAGGTCAAGCTCCTCTCTGATCACCGCCATGACCTGGTGGTTCAGCGGTCCCGCATCGCTCAACAGGTGCGCTGGCACCTCCACGAGCTGGACCCGGACCTGATGATCCCCAGCCGCGGCCTGCGACGCCAGAAAGTCGTACGTGAGCTGCTGGACGGAACTGGAACGCTTCGACGGCGTCGTCGCCAGACTTGCCCGGCGACACCTGCTGCGCTGCCAGGAACTGACCACGCAGATCAACGACCTCGAGCGCGAGCTGCGGGACCTGGTTCGTCAGCTCGCGCCCTCGCTGCTTGAGATCCCCGGCTGCGGCGTGCTGTCCGCGGCCGTGATCGTCGGTGAGACCGCCGGAGTGCACCGCTTCCGCGACAAGGACGCCTACGCCCGCTTCACAGGCACGGCGCCGGTGCCGGTCTGGTCGGGATCCAGCGCGGGCAAGGTTCGTCTCAACCGAGGCGGCAATCGGTCGGTCAACTGCGCCCTGCACATGATCGCCGTGACCCAGGCCCGCGGCGTCGGGCCCGGCCGGCCCTACCTCGACAAGCAGTTTGCTCGCGGCAAGGACCGCGTAGCCGCCCTGAGGCTGTTGCGCCGACGCCTTTCCGACGCCGTCTTCGCCGCGCTTCGCGCCGACCTGCGCGCAGCCCAGCAGCCCGCCTCGGCACCTATCACTCGCGGCTTGACATAGGAGCATCGCGGAGCTCGACCGCCCCACCACCAAGTAGTCGCCTACCTCTACGCCCACCGCCACGACGTGGTCCACGGGCGCGAGGTCGGGGTCGAGCCGATCTGCGCTGCACTGAAGGAAGCCGGCGTGCAGATCGCCCCGAGCAGCTACTACGCCGCCAAGACGAGGCCACCCTCGGCACGTGCGGTTCGTGACGCTGACCTGGTCGAGGACATCAAGGCCGCCCACAAGGCGAACCTCGGTGTCTACGGTGCCCGCAAGATCCACGCCGAGCTCAACCGCGAAGGCGTGCGGGTGGCACGGTGCACCGTCGAGCGCCTCATGCGAGCCGAGGGCCTGCGCGGTATCCCGCGCGAGAAGACCCGCAAGACCACGTTCGGTGACGGCGCGGAGACCGAGCGCCCCGAGGATCTCGTGAACCGCAAGTTCGTCGCCACCGGTCCGAATCAGCTGTGGGTGGCCGATCTGACTTACGTCCGCACGCACGCGGGGTGGACCTACGTCGCGTTCGTCCTCGACGTCTTCAGCAGGATGATCGTGGGCTGGCAGGTGTCCACCAGCCTGCGCACCGACCTCGCCCTAGATGCCCTGGACATGGGGCTGTGGGCCCGGCAGCGGGCCGGCCACGACGTCACCGGACTCGTGCACCATTCGGACAGAGGAGTCCGGCCTAGGTTCAACCAGTCGAAGCAACACCCCGATCGTGGAGGTGTTGATGGGACGGCAGCCAGGGTGGATGGTCACGCAGACAGGACGACCGTCGATGAGGTCGCCAGGGCATCCGCCAATTCGTCGCGAGATCGAGCGGTCGTTCTGGCACAGAATCGGCGACGGGCTGACCAGCGAGGATGCCGGGATCGCGGTCGGCGTGTCGGGCCCGGTGGGGTCGAGGTGGTTCCGCGAGCGTGGTGGCATGCCGTCGATCAGCCTCGATGCGCCTTCGGGCCGGTACCTGTCGTTCGCTGAGCGTGAGGAGATCGCGCTGCTGAAAGCCCAGGACTACGGCGTTCGGGAGATTGCCCGTCGGATCGATCGGTCGCCGTCGACGGTGTCACGCGAGTTGAGACGCAACGCAGCGACCCGCAGCGGCAAGCTGAAGTACCGGGCGGGGGTCGCGCAGTGGAAGGCCGAACTCGCGGCTCGTCGCCCGAAGGCGGCCAAGCTGGTCACCAATCCGCAGCTGCGCGAGTACGTCCATGAGCGGCTGGCCGGCGAAGTCCGCCGACCAGACGGCACGGCCGTGGTCGGTCCGAGTCCGGCGCCGTGGAAGGGTCGCAACAAGCCGCGGCGTCAAGACCGGCGCTGGGCCGTGGCGTGGAGTCCGGAGCAGATCTCGCACCGGCTCAAGGTCGACTTCCCCGATGATGAGTCCATGCGGATCAGCCACGAGGCGATCTACCAGGCGCTGTACATCCAGGGCCGTGGTGCGCTCAAGCGCGAGCTGGTCGCCTGCCTGCGCACCGGCCGCGCGCTGCGCGTGCCGCGGGCACGCACTCGCAGCAAGCCAGGCGGACATGTCACCGCCGAGGTGATGATCAGCGAACGCCCCGCCGAGGCCGAGGACCGCGCGGTGCCTGGCCACTGGGAGGGCGACTTGATCATCGGACTGCAGCGCTCGGCGATCGGCACGGTCGTGGAGCGCCAGACCAGGTTCACGATGCTGGTCCACCTGCCCCGTGAGGAGGGCTACGGTTTGGCCGCTCCGGTCAAGAACGGGCCAGCCCTGGGAGGCTACGGCGCGATATCGATGAACAAGGCCTTGGCCAAGGCGATGACCACGATGCCTCAGCAGCTGCGCCAGTCGCTGACGTGGGACCGCGGCAAGGAGCTCTCGGCACACGCCGCGTTCAGGGTCGAGACCGGAACGGCGGTCTACTTCGCCGACCCGCACAGCCCGTGGCAACGCGGCACGAACGAGAACACCAACGGCCTGCTGCGCCAGTACTTCCCCAAGGGCACCGACCTGTCCCGCTGGACCGCAGAGGACCTCGAAGCCGTCGCCCACGCCCTCAACACCAGGCCCCGCAAGACGCTGGAGTGGAGAACGCCAGCCGAAGCGCTGAACGAGCACCTACTCTTGCTCCAACAAGCAGGTGTTGCGACGACCGGTTGATTTCGCCCTGAACGCCCTTGTCGCTGTGGGCGATGACGCCGGTGGTGTCCTGGCCGGCGTGCTCGCGGGTCCACAGACCCATCTCGAGGGCGTCCAGGGCCAGGTCGGTGCGCAGGCTCTTCGACAGCTGCCAGCCCACCACTCGGCGGGAGTAGACGTCGATGACGAACGCGGCGTAGACCCAGCCGGCGAAGGTGCGGCAGTAAGTGATGTCCGCTACCCAGACTCGGTTGGGTGCGGGTGCCTTGAAGTCGCGGTCCAGCAGGTCCGGGCGGCTGTCCGGCCCGGTGCCGGGGATCGTGGTGCGCGGTCCCTTGGCTCTGCTGATCCCGCGCAGCCCCTCGGCGCGCATCAGCCGGTGCACGGTGCACCTGGCGACACGGTGGCCACGCCGGTTCAGCTCGGCGTGCATCTTGCGGACCCCGTAGACGCCGTAGTTGTCGGCGTGGACCTGCCGGATCACCTCCAGGCGCTGCTCGTCGGCGACAGCGCGTGCCGAGGGTGGCCGGGACTTCGCGGCGTAGTAGGTGCTCGGGGCGATCTGCATCCCGGCCTTGCGCAGGACGGTGCAGATCGGCTCGACCCCGAACCTCATCCGGTGCTGGTCGATGTAGTCGACCAGCACCGCCGTGGTCACTTCAGCTTGCGGTCGAGCTCCGCCGCGGCGAAAAAAGCCGAGGCCGTCCGCAAGATCTCGTTGGCTCGCCGTAGCTCCTTGACCTCACGCTCGAGCTCGGCGATGCGCTGCGCCTCCGCGCTGGTGACGCCGGGCCGGTGGCCCTCGTCGACCTCGGCCTGGGAGACCCAGTTGCGCAACGTCTCGGGATTGATCCCCAACTGATCGCCGACGCGGCGCAGCGCGCCGCTCCTGGTCGCCGGGTCACGCCGCAGATCGACCGCCATCCTGATCGCCCGCTCCCGAAGCTCCTCGGGATACTTCCTCGGTGCTGCCATGACTCTCATCCTTCCGTGGAATGAGAGCCTCCATCAGACCCGGCACGCGACAAAGAGCTGAATCCAGCCCATGCAGAGACACCCTGCGACGGTCAGCCAGGCCAGAACCCGCGCAGGAACGTGAGCCATCCTCACAGGTGGTTCTGCGCTGGTCATGGCGAGATCACATCCTGCTGACGGGCGGAGCGCAAGCGCCTCTTGGCCTGCCAGGATGGCTCGACCGCAAGGCGGCTGGCCCCTGGTGGGGGCGACGGACCTTCGGTGTCCGGGCAGGCGCATCGCGATTCCTTCAGGTTGCTCGCAGCAGCAGCCTGCTCTCAACGCCCGAAGCAGATTCGTGCGCTCGAGCAGACAGCAGTCGTAGTCGAGACGTCGGCACAGACAACCCACCGCGACCGCTGTGCGGCAGATCCGGACGTTTGCTTCAGCCAGACGCCACCGCTCGTGCGCAACGGAAACGGGTCGCGACGGAGTGCCCGCTAATGATCACCTAGTCACCCGCACTCCTCACTCGGCAAGGCAGTGAGGACACGTCGGACAACCTGCGCGATGTCCACAACAGAGAGAGCCAGATGAACGACGACAACTACGGGGCACTTCCCGACGTGTACGAATGGCTGATCCCCGACGCCAAACTGACTCCTCAAGGCGCAGTCGCGGCAGTCGAAGACTTTGTGCACGCCCTCCCCGTCAACACACGCGTCCTCGACTGCGCATGCGGGACCGGACAACTTGCCGTCGGGCTCGCCGACCTCGGCATGAACGTCGTCGCAGCAGACGCCAGCCCGGGGATGATCCGCAGAACGCAAGAACTCGCTGCCGAACATGGCGTCTCGATGCAGACCCTTCACGCCCGCTGGGACGAGTTGCCCGACCACCTCGATGCCTCATCGTTCGACATGATCTTCTGTGTGGGCAACTCCCTCGGACACGCCGAAGGTGCCTCGGGACGCTCAGCCGCACTCGCCGCGATGGCGCGGCTCTTGAAGCCGGGCGGACGCCTTGTGCTCACCTCACGTGACTGGGAGCACGTGCGTGCCAGCGGATCACGCTTCGACATCAGCGACCGACTCATTCGCCGACAGGGGCGCGACGCATTGCTCATGTACCGATGGGAGATCGAACAGCAGTGGGAGCAGGAGCACCACTTGGAAATCACGGTCGCGCAACTCGAATCAGACGGGAACGTCCGAACTCGCTCAGAGCGCCTGTCCATCTGGCCGTTCCGATACGAGGAACTCGTGGAGCAACTCCGCAGGGTCGACCTCAAGGTGGAGGCCACTATCCCTACTGCCAACTTCGACGGCTACACGCTGGTCGCGGGCAAGTAACTGATTGCAGCAGTGCATGTTCGTACGGGCCTGTCGCGTGGCCACATCCGCTCATCGGCACGTGGGTGCGCCCGGATAGCGCCGGCATGTGCGTGCGCTATGGCAGTGGCAGCCGACGCCAGACGATCGCGGCGTTGGGTGACTCGCCCGAGGGAGCGGGGTCCGTCCGGATTACCGCAAACCCCTCGCGGTCATAGAACTTGGCCGCGCCAACGTTGCCGGCGAAGTGTTCAACGTCGACGTGATCCACCCCGTCCGGGAGCAGGGCGACCGCGTGACGGAGGAGCTCAACGCCCAGGGAACGCCCCCGGTACTCCGGTGCGAGGTACAACTTCCAGATCACCTGGTCGTGCGCTAATTCACCGGTCTGGCACACCCCCACAACGTTGCCATCCGCGGTGCTGGCGACGTGGAGGCGGCCGGCTTGAACGGCGGGTGACAGGCGTTCTCGTGTCCACCACGCCAACTGCTCGTGAGCGGCTCTCTCACCGAGGATCGGCGTGTAGTACTGCGGAACCACCGCTGAACCGAACGCGACGGTCCCGTCAAGGTCGTCAGTAGTAGCCGTCCGAATGGTCACTCCCATGTCTGTACATCCTAGGAAGCCCTCTCATC
>CAWAFS010000022.1:0-12934 GCA_963781335.1 uncultured Actinomycetota bacterium
TAGACGCACCCGTGTTGGGCCCCGGTCCGGGAGAGTGACCGCGCGGGTCTACCGGGGTCCGCTGCCTTCGGCACGCTGCTTGACGAGCACGCGATCCGCTAAGGGTTCGTCTTGCGACCGAACGGTTTTGAGGCAGCGCGGTCTTGGCCATGTGACGCACCTCCCCACAGGACCCACAAATTGAATCGAGGCGCCTGCCACGGCCGAGGTCAGCTTCTCATTCGCTTGACGTCTCTGCGATTGCATCGAGGTCGTGTACCGCGCCGCAGTGATGCCCTCACGCTTCGTCGAGGGTCACGTGCCGACAGGATAAGGGCAGTCTCCCTGCGATCGGGGGCCCACGGGTTCTTGCGCGTCGCCGCCAGTTCGTCCGAGGTGACGATGGTGACGAAGTCACGCACCACCGTCACCTCGACCCGCGAGTGCATTAGCACCTCGGTGTACGCCGGGCTGCCTGTGGTGAAGACCAACGTGCCGAAACAGTCGGTCGCGTACTCGACGTTCGGTTGATCGAGGGCGCGATAAGGCTCATCGATCTCCTAGGATCACGTGACTGGGTCTGACGACCGATCATCAGGTTGCACACCGCTCGCATGGTCCCAAAGCTTGAGCCATCGGCCGCGAACGAACCACGGGGTGTTGCCCTCATTTCGAGTCGGGGCGCGGAAGTTACTGCGGGCCAGGTAGTGGGAAAGATCCAGTGACCAGGACGAACGCGATGCAGAAGATCCAGTAGGCCAGGCTGAGAGCGCCAAGGAGTCCTCCAGCGAGGGCGTATCCGCGGCCCCGCCCGCCTCTGTCGCGGGCGGTTCGCAAGCCCTCGCTGGCAAGGATCACGGCCGCTGGGGCGACCACAAAGGGTGCCCACATGAAGTAAATGCCGTAGCTGAGGAGTGAGGCGACGCCGGCGCCTAGCGAGGCGAGTGCGGCACGGTTAAGGCCGGTGGGTGACGTCTTGAGGCCCCAGCGGACGAGCAGCCCGAAGGTCAGGCCGACCAGCACGATCCCCCAGACGGTGATGACGATGACGTTGTTGGCGAAAACGGACCAGCCTTCCCAGTCATTGACCGCGGTCGCTGCGCCGTTGTGCACGACGAGGTACGCCACGAGCACCGCTAGGGCCTGTTGGCTCCATGGGGGATTCCGCCGTTTGGTTTCCGCGGTTCGGCGTCGCCCATGGGCTGTAGCTGGCTCTGAGCCGGTGTGATCAAGTGAGGTGCTGCTGCTTATCTTCATGATGCCGCGCTCCAATACAGGGTGCCGAGTGTTGACGCACCAAAAGTGGTGGATGCAGCCCGCTTGGCGACAGAGCCTGTGAGCCCGAAAGACCCGGGCGCATTGCCCGGGTTTCTGGGCCGGGATGTGATTGTGCGTGGCCCTCGACGGGCAGACACTGGGGCGATGGATAGCCGGTGGGTGGTTGCCGTCGCGGTGCTGGTGAGCACCGTCCTCGCGGTGATGGCGTCGTGGCTGCTCAGCTGGCCGGAACAGGATTCCCTTGCACAGGTGCTGGGCGGACATGTGGCCGGACCCTTGGACCCCTTTGCGGGTCTCAGTTGGGTGATGACAGGGGCGGTTCTGGCCTGGCTAAGACCTCGTAACTCGATCGGCTGGCTGTTGATCGCGGTGGGGGGCTTTCAGGCGCTGCAGTTGGTGACTGCCGCCTACGGAAGTCTCGGCGTCTTTCTGCCAGATCGAGGGTGGCCTGCGGCCCGCTGGGCGGCGCTGCTCGGATCGGTTCTCTGGTTACCGGGCCTGCTGCCGCTGGCGAACGTGCTGCCGGCTATCTACCCCGAAGGCAGGTTGCCGGCGCGGCATTGGCGACTGCCCGTGGGCGCGTCGGTGGCAGGGATCGTCCTGATTATCGGGATGGCACTGTTCAGCAGTGACGTGTACAGCGACGTGGCGCCCGGACCGTCCCCGCTGACCCTGTGGTCATGGCCGGTCTGGCTCAAGGGCGTCTACGCGGTGTTGGCGGCGCTTCTTCTAGTCGGCGGCACGCTGACGATCTGGGTGATGTCGGGTATTCGCCTGGCCGGGTTGAAAGCGCCCCAGCGCCAACAGCTTGCGTGGGTGATGTTCGTAGTTATAGCCATGTTCGTCCTGTCGTTCACGCCGCAACCGGACTGGCTCTTCTACGTGACCACCTTGTCGCTCCCTGTGGCGATAGGAGTGGGCGTCTTTCGGTATAACCTGCTCGGCATCGAAGCGGTTTTGCGGCGCGCTCTGGTCTACGGGACGCTTACCTGCGTCGTGTTCGGGGCCTACCTGCTCGTCGCCTCGTTGGCCGGGGCAGTCCTCTCCCGGGGCGTACTGCCGGGGTTTGTTGCCGCCGCGCTGGTAGCCGTGGGGCTGGCGCCGCTACGCGAGCGTCTGCAGGGAGCAGCGGACCGGTTGGTGTACGGCGAGGGCCACGACCCGCTCCGCGCAGTCAGCCGGCTGAGCGGGCAGCTTGCGGCGACCGACGAACGAAACCTTCTCGACGGTGTGTTGTCCAGCATCGCGACCGCCTTACGGGCGCCCGGTGCGCTCGTGAGGTCTCCCGAGGGAGAAGTTGTGGCCACTACGGGCGTTGAAGGAGACGGACTCTGCGCTGCCATGACCCTGGGCGGCAGGGACGTCGGCACGCTCGTGGTGGCGGCCCGTCATGCAGAGGAACGCTACAGCGCAGCTGATCGACGACTGTTGGAGTTGCTGGCCCCCCAAGTGGCCGTCGTGACGCATGCACTGGATCTGACTGAGGAACTGCAGGCCGAACGCGACGGGGTGGTCGCGGCCACCAGTGTGGAGCGGGACCGGCTGCGCCGGGAGCTGCACGACGGTCTTGGTCCGTCCCTCGCGGGCGTGCGTCTTGGGCTGGTGGCGCTCGCGGATGCACTAGCGGCGGAGGACCTGGAGTCAGCGGGGCGTCTGGTGGTGAGTATGCGCGACGAGGTCACTTCGTCAGTTGGTGAGGTGCGTCGGATCATCGACGGTCTGAGGCCTCTTGGCCTCGATGAACTCGGCCTGGAAACAGCGATGCACCGCCTGGTGGCTGCGGCTGGTTTCCCGGTAGACCTCTCTGTGTCTGCACTGCCTCACCTCCGGCCGGACGTCGAGACCGCGGCTTATCGCATTGCCGCTGAGGCACTGACGAACGTCGGCAAGCACGCACAGGCGAGTCATGCAACCGTCGACCTACAGGCTCGCGAGGGTGTCCTGCGGGTCGAGGTAGCTGATGACGGACGTGGTTTCTCCGCCTGCCAAGGGCCGCCCGATCCGGGGGTCGGAATGGCGTCCATGCGGCACCGAGCCGCCACCCTTGGGGGCGAGCTGCGTGTCTTCTCCGGAGCGAAGGGCACAACGGTCACGGCTGAGCTGCCCTTGGAACCGCGATGACACCGCGTGTCCGCGTCATCATCGCGGATGATCACCCCATGTTCCGCGAGGGACTGCAGGCAGCACTCGCGGTGCCTCAGCTCGAGGTCGTCGGCGCCGCGTGTGACGGGGAGGAGCTGGTCGAACTCGTCGACGCGCTGGCTCCCGATGTCGTGTTGACCGATCTTTCGATGCCCAAACTCGACGGTGTCGGCGCGATACGGCGCATCCTTGCTGCACACCCACCCGTGAGTGTGATCTTGTTGACCATGCATGAGGACGACGAGGCGGTGTTCTCGGCTCTTCGGGCCGGAGCCCGGGGCTACCTGCTCAAAGACGCGGAACGTGACCACATCGTGCAGGCTGTCCTCGCGGTTGCCGCGGGAGACTCCGTATATGGCGGGGCGGTGGGACAGCGCATCGTCGAGTTCTTCACTGGAGCAAATGCGCGCTATACCGCTCAGGTCTTTCCCGGTCTTACCGCGCGGGAGCGCGACGTGCTAGAGCTCGTCGCGCTGGGCCAGGGCAACCACGAGATCGCGAAACGACTCGTGCTGTCCGAGAAGACCATCCGCAACAACTTCGCTTCAATCATGACCAAGCTGCAGGTCCACGACAGGGCGGCCGCCGTGGCGAAGGCAAGAGATGCTGGAATCGGCTAACGCCACTAGCGTGTTTGGCTGCCCTGTTCGTGAAGCGAGGCAGGGGCCGACGGGCTGGGACATGCGCCAATCTGGGAGAGCCGGGAAGCGGTAGGCCTCGGACGCCCCGCGGTGCCACAACGGGCGCCAAGGGCGTGCAGACTGGCGCAGTTCCGGTGAGGGATCCCCGGGTTCCGGCACGTCCGCTCATACTTGCTGAACGCGTCATCCGCCGGCCGTTGGACCCGCGTCATATCACCGCGAGTGCCGCCCTCGGCACGTTCGCTCATCCCGCGTTCCGTGCACCTCACGGCTACCCCCGTACTGCGGGTAGCCGGTGAAGCCGTCGGCTGGCCGGGCGCCTGCGCCGTACGCCGTGACCGAGCCGGTCACTGTCCTGCGTCGAGCTGGTCATCACTGCCGAAGTAGCGGTGAAGTGCCGGCTCGGCCGCGACCACCGCCGCCCAGGCATCGTCGTCCCTGGAGAGTCGCAGCAGACCGTCCGCATCGTCGAGGAACCGCCCGGCGATCTCGGGGTCGAGCGCACGCCCGGACCAGCGGCGCATGGTTGAGATCACCTCGTCGCTGCCGCCGACCGCGTCGAACATCGCGGCCGCGTAGCCGACGGCGGCGAAGCGGGCCGGCTCCGGTAGGTCGGACCCGGACCGGCCGGCGGGAGCGCCCTTGCCGTCGAACCGCTCGAAGGCGCAGAGGACGGAGTCGATGACCGTTCCCGGCAGGCCGAGCAGGGCGACCAGGCCGGCGCCGACCTCGCAGTCCGCGCGCGCCGCCTCGGCGACGAAGCCCGGCACCCGCGGTGTGCGCGCCAGGATCCGCAGCTTCTCGGCCCCGCTTCCCAGACCGGCCAGGAAGCGCAGCGCCTCTACGGGCTTCGCAGTGTCGGTCAGGTCGCCCCTGGCCCGGACCGCAACGTCATCCCCGCCGAAATGCGCCGCGGCCTCGTGCGAGGTGGCCGCGCAGCCGGCAAAACGCATCAGCGTCGAGTAGTAGACCTCGGACTGGCGCGGCCCGGAGAGACCGGAACGTCGAGCCAGCTCGGTGGCAACCAGGCAGGACCGCATCGCCTCACCGACCGGATGACCGCGCGTCAGGTCGCTGGTGACTGACAACGCCGCCACCACACCAGCTAGCCGAACCTGGCCCGACATGCCCGGATCGTAGCGCCGACCCAGCACTCATCTGCGTCAACACCGGTCAACTCGAACTCAAGTGGTGGCCGCCGTCGACGACCACAGCCAGGTGCACTTGCTCTCGCCAGCCCTCACGGCTCTGTGGCCAGTGGGCTCTCATCGCTGGTCGATCGGCTCCACCCACGCGGCCCGCCAGTCGGGTGCCTCCGACTGTTGCGTGTAGTAGCGGGTATCACGAACGATCGACCCTTCTGAATCAAGCTCCAGGACGACCACCACGTGCCACGTGTCGCCGGCGTAGTCGTTCATTCCCTCGACGACCCAGACCTGTCCGGACCCAACTACTCGGCGCAAGGTGATGGACGGGGGCACCGGAAAGGCCTCTTGCATCGCACGCATGGCGTCACGTCCGCGGATGCGCTCGCCCGACTGCGGCATCTCCATCACGTAGTCCACGTGACGAAGGCGAAACTCCGCCTCAGGAGAGAGTCCGCCACCTGTGAGCCCGAACAAACGTTCAATGCCTTCGCGCATCGCTGCTGCATCGTTGTCGGCGATCGCCCGCTGGAACAGCTCGCGCACTTCTGGGTCGCTCATGCTCAGCCCCTCACCGACGTTGTGCTCCCGTTCTGACTGATCCTGATCATCCTCCCGATCACTGCCCATGAGTCGGCGGGCCCGCGCACCGGATTGTCGCCGTCGTGCGCGACCGGCCCGGGAGATCTCAGAAGAGGAGCGCGAATGCCACGAGCGCAAGCAGGCCGAGTACGACGCGGAAGCGGCTGGTGACAGGCGGCGAAAGGGATGCAAGACCGCCGACGAAGCCTGAAAGCCTGACTCAGTGTGTGCCAGTGCGTGGGCGAGGACCATCGGCACCGGGTCAGCCGCTGGTCGCGCGGTCGGGCGAGGCGCCTTGACCCGCGTCTGTCCCCCGCGAGTCGGACGCACTCAGCTGCCGAGGCTCGGGCGTGCGAGTCGGCGTTCGTAAGAGGTTCGGACGCGCCCTCGGCGTTCATGAGACTGTGGGTCATGACCCGGACCGCGAGAGCGTGGCGTGAGTTCTGGCGCGGCATCGCGGAGCTTCCGCTCGTAGTCCGCTGGTCGGTGAGAAGCGGCCTCGTACTCGGGACGATCGGCGCTGTTGTCGGCCTGCTGGTCGGGCTGGGCGCCTACCCACCGACTGCGTGGTTTGCGGTCCTCGAAGTCGGGATTCCAGCCTTCGTCGTCGGCACCCTACTCGGGGCTGTGGCCGGGACTGCCACGCTCGGGTCTGCCGCGATGAGCGAGTCA
Organism: uncultured Actinomycetota bacterium; assembly: GCA_963781335.1. Lineage (GTDB taxonomy): Bacteria > Actinomycetota > Actinomycetes > Propionibacteriales > Nocardioidaceae > Marmoricola. The sequence continues at coordinate 6,440 of CAWAFS010000022.1, forward strand.
TTCCACCGCCTGCCGGACGGGTCGAGATGACCGCACACGCCGATGCGCGGTCAGACGCGATCGTCATCAGCTGCTTCGAAACCCGGCCCGGCACCTTGTGGGAGGGCCGCGCGGGGGAAGACACTTGCCGTACGGAAATGGCATGTAGGTGACGTGCATCGGAGGGACGTCTTGAACAACCTCAAGCGGTTCACCGTTTGCAAATTGGCGGGTCACAAGTGGCTGACGATCGGCTATCCACGGGGGTCGGACGGCGAGGCTGCGGGCACCTTCTTACGCTGCCAGCGGTGTGCCAAGGAGGACCATGACGCAGGGACAGTGGCCCGCGGGGGCGGCAGCTTGTTCTAGTGGGGGCTCCGCGTCCCGTGCGCGGAGGTTCGCGCGCGGATCTGCCACACAGTGTGCGACGCCTTCCATCGCACAGACAGCGACATCCTCGAGGTTGCCCAGACCAAAGCGACCGGTCTACTTTGCGAGAGTGGCGCAGCGCGGTCACGTCGCGGTCTTCTGTCTGGTCTGTCTCGCACTGACCGGATGCGCGTCCGACCGGCCATCTGCTGGTTCCACGGCGGCGGAATCCTCAGTGACCCAAGACGCCAGCGTCGTAGAGGGCAACTTCGACGTTGGCGGGCACAGCCTCTTCATGAGCTGTCATGGCACGGGGTCCCCCACGGTGGTTTACCTGCATGGGGCAATCACCCACGAGGGCATCGATCCGCAGGTCAACGCAGCCGGGATACAGGACGAGCTCAGCGATGAGTACCGGGTCTGCGTCTACGACCGGCGCAACGTCGCCAAGAGTGCCGAGGTCGACTCGGTACAGAAGCCCGCGGACGCCATTCACGATCTGCACCAGCTCCTGACGACCGCCGAGATCGAGCCGCCCTATGTGCTCCTCGGAGCATCTTTCGGGGGCCTGTTGGCGTATCTCGATGCCAACCAGTACCCAGACGAGGTGGTCGGCCTGGTCCTCCTCGCCGCCATGTTCCCCGACGAGCTGAGTCTCGAGCACTTGTTCGCCCCAGCCGATCGGCTCAAGGCGATCATGTCCGACCAGGAGGCGAAGGGTCTCGAGCGCATGAGCCAGTACCGCGCGCTGGCGGCGGCGCAGCGCTACATCGGCAAAGAGCCCAAGATCCCGATGATCTACTTGGAGTCGGAGAGTGAGGGGTACGACGACAACTCGTTCTCGAGCCCGGAGTACCGGAGGCAGGTAGACGACGTCCTGGCGGGATACGTTCATCGGTTCTCGCCCGGAATCTTGCGAAAAGTCGATGCTCCACACTTCATGGAGACGGTGATCCCCGAGGAGATAGCAGCCGCCGTTCGACAAGTGTCGGCTGCCTCGAACGACTAGCCGCACCAGGCGTGCACGCGTGCAGGGGATGGGAGAACACCTACAAGCTCGCCGCTGCAGTTGTGGACGGCAATAGTGCGGGTTACCCCTGACGCAGCACTCGGTAGATGGTCTCGGACTTCGGCGCCGGTCGTGGTACGTCGTGCCAGCCGATCTCGTCCGCCTTCTTCGCGATTGCGGCCTTCACCTCGGCGATGTCGACATCATCATCAAAGAAGGCGATCGACAACCCATCCCCGGTCGCGGGGTCGATGAGGTGGTAGGCGTCCAGCACCCCCGGAACCCCTGTGGCCGCATCGATGACCCACTGGCGGTCGTCATCGGGCATCGGCTCCCAAACGGCGATGCGCGCGATCATGGATCGCCTCCTCTGACTGTCAAGCCCAATGTAGTAGCGAGGGAAGCTCCAGGGTGCTGTCGAGGCGCGTCTTTTCGGCTCCTGTCGGTGCACCTCGAACGCCTGGGACTGCACGCCATCCAGATGCCGCAGCGCGCTGGGTCTCGACCGCCCCAGTGCATTCGCAAGCGCCGGCTGCAGCTTCGAGGGGGGCCTGAGACCACGGCGGCAGGCTTCGAGGCAATGACCCGTTTGGGGCATGGCTGTACCGGTGCTTGTACTCCACCATTGCGACCCGGGAGGGTCCGAATGACGAGTGCAGTGCTACCCGTGAAACCGCAGGCGTCTTGGCGGGACGACCTCATCGGCGCCGCCAGAACCCTGTCGCTACTCACGTTGGTCGGCGGAGCCTGCGGTGCGTTCGTCGTCGGGATCTTGGGACGGCTCGCGATGCTGCTGCTCGCCGTCCTCAACCCAGACGCCACTGGGGTGACCAGCGACGACGGTTTCGTGATGGGCCGGTTCACGCTGTCGGGCTCCGCTCAACTGGCGCTGGCCGGCTTGCAGTTCGGAGTGATCGGTGCCGGGTTCTACGTCGTTGTTCGCGGTCTGATCATCGGTCCCTCCTGGTGTCGTCTCCTGTCGATCTCGCTCGGTCCTGCCGTCGTGACCGGGGCCATCGTGGTCCACACGGACGGTGTGGACTTTCAGCTCCTGGAACCGGTGTGGCTCGCAACGGGTCTCTTCATCGCTCTCCCAGCCGCCTACGTCGCACTGCTGCACGTCCTCGGAGAACGCGCCCTCGAACGATGGCGCCCGCCCAACGCGCTCGTAGTGATCGGGTTCGCCCCGTGGGTCCTCCTGTTCCCGGTGACACTTGCGCTGGCGGCAGGTTTCGCAGCGCTCCGCACGCTGCGCCGCTACGACACCGGTCGCGCGTTCCTCGCCAACCCCTGGCCCGCCTGGATACTGCGGGCCGGCCTGGCGGTCCTGTTCGTGGCAGCTCTCGTCGACCTGCGCAACGATCTTGTCGACCTCAGCTGAGGGCCGCCGCCCCTGGGCGACGGTCTCGGCGGTGACCGGAGCAGCATGGGCGCTGTTCCTGCTCCCCCAGCAGCTTGTCGCCTGGGACGGACAGAAAGCGCCGTCGTGGGCGCGTTCGGTCGACAGTCTGCCCGTCTACGGCCTGATCCGGGACCTGGACGGCCCCGGCGGGCTTGAGCTGTACGCCTGGGCAGGAGTGCTGCTGGTTCCTGCGTGGATCCTGATCGGTTGGCCGCTGCTCGGCTACGGCAAGCTGCCCGGCGTCGTGGGCGCCTTGTTCCTTCTGGGTGCTCCGGTGTCTGTCGCCAGCTACCTAGCAGAGAGCGCTCCTGCTCCGTGGCAGAGCCTGTGGGGCGCCGAGATCTTCGTGCTGCTCGCGATCCCGCTCGCCGCCGTTGCAGCGGCGATCTCCGCCAGAGCCAGGCACTTCCCGACCTGGTGGTGGGCGCTGATGGCCTGCACGCTTCTCGTCACCGTAGGGTCCACAGCCGCGTTCGGATACTTTCCGCACGGCACCCTCGTCGGACTCGGAGCCGAAGTGGGTGTGCTGGCGCTACTGCCGATCGCCCCCCGCCACGGAGGCCGCGACCCCGCGGGCCATGTCGCCTGACGAGGACCGGGTTTGCCGAGAGAACACTCAGCACGTCCTTGTGGACTACCTGACGACCTAACGAAATGACGTGGGCGCGGAGCGCTTCGAGCGGCTGCTCAGTGAAGCCCAGCTCCGCGGCTATGACGCCAACAAGGTTCATCTCGCGATTGCCAGGCTGGATCCTGGCTATTGGACCGACTACGTGGCCGGCCGACCTGCCTGACGTGGTCCCTCGGGAACCCAACGCCGAGATCGCCGCTCAGTTGGCGACCTGGTTGCGCCGCCGACTCAGTCGCCAAGACCAGGACAGCACGAAGCGATCGCAGCTCACAGAGCAAGAGCGCGAGTGCTACGAGCGGAAACAGGTCGAGTACGACGCGGACGCAGCCGCCTACATGAATCGAATGGGGTTCTCAGTGCGTTACGTCCGACGCATTCGTACCGTCGGCAACGGCGAAGATTGCGCTCTCCAGTTCAGTGAAAACGGCCGATTTCTCGACGTACGCATCCGCCCCTGCTTCTGCGGCCTTCGCAGCCAGGTCCCTTGCTCGGAAACCCGATAGCACCACGATCTTCACCGCCGGATTCTCCTGCTTTATCAGCGGTGCGGCTTCCAACCCATCCATCACCGGCATGGATAGATCCAGGACGACGACATCTGTGTGGCGGGCCGCCGCTTCCGTCAGGGCCTCTTCGCCGTTGGTCGCCTCGCCGACGATGTTGATACGGGCATTGCGGGCCAACCTCAGGCGCAGCAGTTCTCGAAAGTCTTCGGCGTCATCGACGATGAGTACGTCGAGAGGGTCTCTGTCAGGAGTCGTCATCGTCAGCCCGGCTCCGAGAGCGCTGGGGACGAGCGCACAAGATCCCCCGCCGCGAGGCCCTCGCCGGTGGGGGCGTTCTGGAGGAGATCGGACACAACCTGCTGCACGCCGGCAAACGCCTTGTCGATCAAAGCACCTGTTCTTGCTGAATCGTCCAGTCCCAGCGCAAGTCGAGCGGCCGCAAGGGATTGCACCACGTCGTCATTCAGCTCCAGGGCGCGCTGCCGGTTGTCCAGAACCGCACTTGCCAGACGTCTCGAGGCCAACCGGAGTTCCAGCTCGTGCACGACCAATGTCGCTAGATCCTCCAGGATCTCGATCTCCGCTGCGGTGAGTTCGCGCGGTTCGACGTCGATGATGTTGAAGGTTCCGAGGTTGTATCCGTCCGAGGTCTTCAGCGGGATGCCGGCATAGAATCGCAGTCCCAATTCACCGCAGACGAGAGGGTTCGCGAGCGTCCTCGGATCGATCTTGGCGTCACAGACGAGCCATGGTTCGTGTTGCAGGATTGCCGATGCGCACAGCCCGGACTCTCGGTCGATCTGTTCGGCGTCTATCCCATGGTGGGACTTGAACCAGATCCGGTCGTGGTCGACGATGCTGATGATCGAGATCGGGACGTCGAACAGCCTTGCCGCCAGCGAAGTGAGCCGGTCGAAAGCGCCGTCGGCAGGCGTGTCCAAGATGGCATATCGGCGGATTGCCGCAAGGCGCTCAGGCTCGTCGCGGGGGATGATCGCCGCATCAACCGGGCTCGTGGCTGGTTCCACTTGTTCACCGTACCCGCCCGACTCGACCAGGTGTCGATCATCTGCATCGCATCCGGAAGACGCTGGTCGTTCAGGTGCCGCAGAAGGTGATGTAACGGCCGAAGTCCTCCGGCGCCGGTACGACGTACCGCTCCAGGCCGGGGCGCTCGGTGTAGGGCTGATGCAACACTTCGATCAGCTGCTGCACCGGGGCGAGATCGCCGGCGGTGGCGGCATCGAGGGCCTCTTCGACGATGTGGTTGCGCGGGATGTAGAGCGGGTTCGTACGCTCGAGCAGGCTGGCGTCTGGGGAGAGGATGCGCCAGCGGTCGAGCCAGTCGTCGATGCCGGCCAGGTTGAGGAAGAGCCCGCGCAACGGCTCGGCGGAGCCACGGGCGGCCGAGCCGAGCGCACGGAAGCCGCTGGTCCAGTCGACGTGGGCGGCGCGCAGGAGCTGGAGGAACTCCTCTCCCAACTCGTCGGCGCCGTCGACTGTTGAAGACAGTCCGAGCTTGGCGCGGAGACCGGCCGACCAGAGATCGGAGTAGGTCGTCGTGAAGCGTCCCAGTGACTCGACGGCGAGCGCCACGGCGGCGTCCTGGTCGTCAGCCAGCAGCGGGAGCAGGGTCTCGGCGAAGCGGGCGAGGTTCCACTCAGCGGCGACGGGTTGATTGCGGTAGGCGTAGCGCCCGCCGGTGTCGATGGAGCTGAAGACCGTGGCCGGGTCGAATGACTCCATGAAGGCGCACGGTCCGTAGTCGATGGTCTGGCCGGAGATCGTCATGTTGTCGGTGTTCATGACGCCGTGAATGAACCCGAGAAGCATCCAACGCGCGACGAGATCAGCTTGCGACACGAGGACGGCATCGAAGAGCGCGCGGTAGCGGTGCTCGGCCGATGCTGCGCCCGGGTGGTGACGCTCGATGGCGAAGTCGGCCAGCCGGCGCAGCAGACCGACGTCGCCTGCGGAAGCGGCGTACTGGAAGGTGCCGACGCGCAGGTGGCTGTTCGCCACGCGGGCGAGCACGGCACCGGGGAGGACGGTCTCGCGGCGCACCTGCTGGCCGGTGGCGACCACCGCGAGCGCGCGCGTAGTCGGTACGCCGAGGGCGTGCATGGCCTCGCTCATGACGTACTCACGCAGCATCGGGCCGACTGCGGCCAGACCGTCGCCGCCGCGAGAGAAGGGTGTGCGGCCCGAGCCCTTCAGGTGCAGGTCGCGGAGCCGACCCTCGCGGTCGGTGAGCTCGCCGAGCAGCAGCGCCCGACCGTCGCCGAGTCGGGGCGAGTAGCCGCCGAACTGGTGGCCGGCGTACGCCTGCGCGACCGGGGTGGCGCCGGGCGGAATCAGGGTGCCGGTGAGCAGACGAAGACCGTCGGGGGTGTCCAGCGTCTGGGGGTCGAGCCCGAGCTCGAGCGCGAGCTCGTGGTTGAGCAGCAGCAGAAGGGGGGCCGGGGTTTCGGCCGCTTGCCAGGGCAGGGCCAACTCACCGAGCTCGGTGGCGAACCGGTGCTGGAAGACGGTCGTAGCGGGACTTGTGGTCACCTGGCAAGCGTACGGACCGGATCAGTGGCGTTCTGGTCATGCGTGC
>CAWAFS010000023.1:0-27861 GCA_963781335.1 uncultured Actinomycetota bacterium
CACGCCCGTCCCACCGATGATGACGCCGGCGAGGCTAGCCGGGAGGAGGCGCCAGAGCCTGGAGGAGGTGCGCGAGCATCGGCCACAGCACGGTGTTCTCCGGGTCGTGGACGATCCGTACGTTCCCGGACAGCTCGAGCATCACGTAGCCGTGCAAGGCGCTCCAGAACTGAGCGGCGACCTGGCGCGGGTCGCCGCTCAGCAGCGCCCCGGCGTCCATGGCACGCTCGATGAGGGACGCGATCTGGTCGAACGCCGCGATCGAGACCTCCGGGTCGGCTCCCCTCCCGTGAAAGCCCCCGACACTGATGGCGCCGAACATGACTCCGAACAGGTGCCTGTTCTCCAGTGCGTTGTCGCGGTACGCCGCGGCGCTCCGCCGTAGGTCATCGATCGTGTCGTCGGAGCGACGGACCGCGTCCACATGCGCGATCAGCCGACTGAACCCCTCGGTGGCGACCGCGTCGACGACGGCGCTCATGGCGCCGAAGTGGGTGTAGACCGCCATCGTCGAGGTCCCGGCGCCTGCCGCGAGCCGGCGGGCCGACAGCGCAGACGGCCCCTCCTCACCCAGGATCCGCGCCGCCTCCTCGATCAGGCGGGCGCGCAAGTCGGCCCCGGCCGGTTTCATGTCTGCACTCACCATGGACATGCTGCCATAACGACGTTATCGTCGATTGATAACAGCGTTATCGACCGGGGGCATCATCATGACGATCACCAGCACCAGCAATAGCACCACCGCCAACCGCTACCTCCAGGACAACTTCGCGCCCGTGACCGAGGAGCTGACCGCGACCGACCTGGCGGTGACCGGGGCGCTGCCCGATTTTCTCGACGGCCGCTACCTCCGCATCGGGCCCAACCCGCTGCACGACCCGGGCGAGCGCTACCACTGGTTCATGGGTGAGGGGATGGTGCACGGCGTGCGTCTGCGCGACGGGAAGGCGGAGTGGTATCGCAACCGTTGGGTCCGGTCGTCCTCCGTGGCCGAGGAGCTCGGCGAGCCGGTGCGTGGCAACCCGAGCGGGGCGGACTTCGCGGCCAACACCAACGTGCTCGAGCACGCCGGTCGGACGCTCGCCTTGGTGGAGGCCGGCTCGGCGCCGTACGAGCTGACGCACGACCTCGACACCGTCGGCCCGCACGACTTCTGCGGCACCCGCTCACCCCTCCACGGGAGGTCGGGCTACACGGCCCACCCCCACGAGGACCCGGCGACCGGCGAGCTGCACGCGCTGTCCTACAGCTGGCTGCGCGGCAACCGGGTGGACTACTCGGTGCTCGACACCACCGGCCGAGTCCGGCGCAGCATCGAGATCCAGGTGCAGGGCAGCCCGATGATGCACGACTTCGCCCTCACCGAGAAGCACGTCGTACTCCTCGACCTCCCGGTCACCTTCGACATCGGGATGGCGACCGCCGACGTGCCGAGGTTGGCGCGACCGCTCGTCCGTGGGCTCTTGGGCCGGATCATCGGGCGCAATCCGGTCCCCGAGCCGCTGATCGCCTTCGCCGCGCGCGGCGGGGACACCGGGCCGACGCTGCCCTACCGCTGGAACCCCGACTACCCCGCGCGGATCGGCATCCTGCCCCGCGACGCCGACGGCGACGCGGTCCGCTGGTTCGAGATCGACCCCTGCTACATCTTCCACACGCTCAATGCCTTCGACGACGGCGACACCGTCGTGGTCGACGTGGTGAAGCACCCGAGGATGTTCGCGACCGTGCTCACCGGGCCCGACGAGGGCCCGACGACCCTGACCCGCTTCACCCTCGACTTGGCACGCGGCACCGTGAGCGAGGTGGGCATCGACCAGCGCTCACAGGAGTTCCCCCGGCACGACGAGCGCCGGACCGGATCACGGCACCGCTACGGCTACGCCGTCGGCTTCGAGGGCGGGGCCACCGGCGACGCGGTGCTGCGCCACGACCTCGACGCAGGGACGACCGAGACGCGTCGGCTCGGTGCGGGGGTGGAGGCGAGCGAGTTCTGCTTCGTTCCCCGACCAGACAGCACGACCGAGGACGACGGCGTGCTGATGGGCTATGCCTTCGACCGTGCCGAGGGTCGCTCGCACCTGCGTCTGCTCGACGCTGCGACCCTCGAGGACGTCGCCGCTGTGCACCTGCCCGGCCGGGTGCCCGCAGGTTTCCACGGGAACTGGGCGCCACACGGCGGACCGCTCAGCTAGGGCCCGAGCTCGGTCGCACCCCGAACGCAGCGCCCGCACACCAGCTATATAGATCCGGGCGTTCCGCAAGCCGATCCTGTACTGACTTCGGGTGCGGATCCCGCCGGGCGGTACGCGCGCGCCGTCAGTTGGCCAACGCGTTCGTCTGCAGGCAGCACACCGGCCCACCTCCTCTACCCTGGGGAGCCCATGCGCCTTCTCATCACGTTCGTCGGCGGACTTGGCCACCTGGCTCCCCTCCTCCCGCTGGCGCGTGCGGTGCGCGATGCCGGACACCGGGTGGCCATCGCGGGGTCCGGCGGGTTGGTCCCGCAGATCGAGCAGGCCGGGTTCGCGGCCTTTGCAACCAGCCCGAGGCTGCACCACGACCAGACGTCCGCGAGTCAGCCTCGCCAACAGCTTGAGACGATGAACGCCCGCGCGACCGAACTCGAGTTCGCCGAGAACTTCGCCGATCGTGGCGCCCGTCGGATGGCTGGGGCGGTGCCAGACGTCATCCGCGCATTTCGGCCAGACCTGGTGCTCCGCGACGAGACCGACCTGGGCACAACGATTGCCGCGGAACTGCTGGACGTGCCCGTGGCAACCCATCTCGTGCTTGCCGCCGGCCTGCTGATTCGACCCGAACTCGTCGCTTCGCGCCTCGACGCGGTCCGTGCCGAGCACGGGCTGGCCCCGGACCCGGAACTGAACCGGCTCACCTCGGGGCTGGTACTGACCGATGCGGCCCCGTCGTTCCGGAGTCCGCACTCGCCGCTGCCACTGCGGCCGATGCACTACCGCTCGGCTGTCACGCCAAGGATGGCCTCGCGCGCCGGACGACCGGGCGTCTACGTCACACTCGGCACGATCTTCAACAACGCGTCGGGCGACCTCTTTGAGCGACTCCTGGTCGGGCTGGCCGACCTGGACGCGGACATCGTCGCCACCGTCGGGGTGGGGACCGACCCCGCCGACCTCGGCCCCCAGCCTCCCCACGTGCGAGTGGAACGGTTCCTGCCACAAGACGAAGTCCTCTCCGACGTCGACCTGGTTGTCTCACACGGCGGCTCGGGAAGCTTGATGGCGACTCTCGCGCACGGGCTTCCATCCCTGCTGCTACCCCTGGGCGCGGATCAGCCGCACAACGCGATGCGCGGAGCGGAACTCGGCCTCACCGCCACACTCAACGCCGCGACCATCACCCCCGAGGAAGTCGGGACACGTGCCCGCGAAGTCCTCGCCGATGGCGCGATGCGGGCACGGTGCGTCGCCGTTGCCAACGAGCTGCAGGCACTGCCAGGCCCGCTCGCCGCGGTAGCGGCAATGGACGAGGCGGCCTCCTAGCAACGTTCCCTCCCGAGCTTCATCGATGCTGGGAGTTCCGGTACCGCAGCGGGATCCTCATCCGGTCAACGAGTTGGCCCCGAAGCGGGGGAGGTCTGACAGGAGGCAGTCCCGTTTGCGTGCGATCCTCGGGATGTGACCACGCAGGAGGCGCACCAGCTGACGCAAGACCAGGCGCGACGCATCGCCGTTCAGGCAGCATTGCTGGCCGACGACCGACCCGACAACCTGCAGGACGCAGCTCGGCGTCTCACGATGCTTCCCCTCGACCAGACGCGTGCGGTGGCACCGGCCGCGGACCTGATCCTCTGGAGCAGGCTCGGGCACGATCACCGCCCCGGCGATCTCGACGACGCGATCGCCTCGCAGCAAGTCGTCGAGGTCGCCGGCGCGTTGCGCTCCATCGACGAAGTCGCTCTGTACCGGGCCGAGATGGCCGCTTGGCCGACTCCGGGGCCCTGGAAGGACTGGCACCACAGGCTGAGCGACTGGGTAAAGGCCAACGAGGCGTGCCGCCGCGACGTGCTCCAGCGACTACGTCAGGACGGTCCGCTGCCGCTCGGCTCGCTGCCCGACACCTGCGTGCAGCCCTGGCGGTCGTCGGGTTGGAACGATGGGAAGAACACCCGGATGCTGGTCACCCAGCTCCTGCAACGCGGCGAGGTAGCGGTCGCGGGTCGTACGAACCGTGAGCGCCTCTACGACCTCGCCGAGCGCGTCTACCCCGACGACCCCGTCCCTGCGCTCGCCGATGCCGAGGCCGAGCTCGACCGCCGCCGACTACGAGCCTTCGGCCTCGCCCGTGCCGGGGCGGTCTACCAGCAGGGAGAACCAGTTGGCGCCGGGATGGCCGGTGAGCCGGTTGCGGTCGAGGGCGTACGAGGTCGGTGGCGCGTCGACCCCTCCGCGTTGGACGCACTCGAGCGTCCCGCCCCCGATCGCACCGAGCTGCTTGCGCCCTTCGACCTCCTGCTGCACGATCGCAAACGGATGACCGGCCTGCTCGGCTTCGACTACACACTTGAGATGTACAAGCCCAAGGTGGAGCGTCGCTGGGGCTACTACGCACTGCCCGTCCTGCGCGGTGACCGGCTGGTGGGCAAGGTCGACGCGACAGCCGACCACGAGGCGGGCGCCTTGCTCGTGCACGCGATCCACCAGGACGAACCCTTCGACCACGACCTGCGCTCCGCAGTCGAGTCCAGAATCACTGAACTAGCACGCTGGCTCGACCTCACCGTCTCCGAGGCACCACACGAAACCTGAGCACGGGCGAGTCATCGACCCTGCACATCTGGGACCACCAAGCATGCCCGCCCGCCCAGCGACGTCAGGACTGGACACCGGCGCTCGGCTGATGGCCGATGCGCGCGAGCAACTGCTCGCCGAGCACGACATCGTGTGGCACCCGTCCCAACTCCGCGGCGTCCACGTCAACGCCGTGGTGCCGGAGGACCGCAGCAAGGGAGGCCCAACGGTCTGCCTCCATGTCCTCCTGCGAGTGCCCATCGAATGGCTCGTCCGGGCCGATGACCAGGCGTGCCGTGTCCGCGATCTCCTCGATCGATGTCAACGCCCAGACGTTGGGCGGGCCCGATGCGCTCCAGCCCCGGTCAGCCAGAAGCAGCACGCGGCAGCCGTTCTCGAGGACGGCCTCGTGGCGCGCCGATACCGACATCTGCCGCGGGTGAGCGACAGTGTCATCGACCTCGACGAAGGTCACCAACCGAGTCACCTGGACCACGGGCCCATCATGCCGGTCGTGTCCGTGGCGACCGAGGATTCCGACGAGGGATCCCTCCCGGGGCGGGTGACACAGACCTGCCTACAGCGCCCAGACGTTTGCACGCTCGGTCCTCGGTACGCCCGGATGTGGGCCGGCGTCAGGTTGACGAGGTGGTGGGGGTTTCGACGATTTCGCGCAGGGTGGCGAGGTGGTCAGTGAAGGCAGTGCGGCCGGCGGGGGTGAGCTTGAGCCAGGTGCGGGGCCATTTGCCAACGTGACCTTTGCGAATGGCGATGTAGCCGGCTTGCTCGAGGGTCGAGGCTTGGCGGGAGAGCAGCGAGTCGCTGACCTGCAGGGTCTCGCGCAGGAACCGGAACTCCAGCTCGTCTGCTTGAGCCAGGCCGGCGAGTATCGAGAAGCGCACGGGCTGGTGAACCAGGTCATCGAGGCGCCCCCGCGGGTGGGCGGTCATGCGCCGCGCCGGAGCCGCCGTGCCCACAGCAGGGTGGGAGCGGCGCCCACGATGGCCCCGAAGGTGAAGGAGAAGCCGATGGTGCCGTCAAGCAGGCTCCCGAGGGAGAAGAGGGCTGCGGCGCTCCAGAGCCCGAGCGCCCACTCCAGCCACATCGGGGTCCTCCGCGTCCGCACCTGGCGCCACCGACGCAGATAGGGGAGGTTGGTGCCCACCGTGACGGCGACGGCGACCACCACGAGAGTCACTCCCAGCAGGCCGGCCACCCCACCCGAGTTGTCGTTGAGATCGATTGCCATTCCAAAGAGCAGCAGCGTGAGACCCATCGCGACGTAGAGCGGATACTCCTGCGGGGCCCGAGCCCGGACTGCGGACTCCATCACTTCTGCGCCTGTCAGCATGGCTTCGGCCTCGTGCTTCTGAGGTTCCATCGTCGTCCCGTCCCTTTCGGTAAAGTACTTGACGCTAAGGAAACTACTTGTCCGAGGATCTGTCAATGCCCTGATTCAGGGGTGGGACTCTCGAGCACGAGGCTTGTGGCGGCGTTCCGAGTTGACTGGCGAGCCTGCGGAACACAGCGCGGGCTCCCAGGACCGCTCCCTTCTACAAGCCGAACCGGTTACGGGCGAGAGTTCGAGCAACTCGAGCGTCGAAGTGAACAACGACGCATCACCGCAAGCGGATCCCCATCCGGTGACGGTGGCGGGTCCAGGTGGTGATCATCGTTGGCGTGGCGCCGCGACCTTCTCGGTTCGACCCCTTCATGGCGAACCGCGAACCTTTGTTCCCGGGCGCACACAGATGGATCGGTCCGCCCACGCTCATCCTTCGCAGCCCCGCAGCCCCGCAGCCCCGCAGCCCCGCAGGCCCGCAGCCCCGCGGCCCCGCAGCCGACGCTGGTCGTCGGGAGTCAACGACCCTTCTCGTACATCCATGACCACCAGTAACCGCCGAGCATCTCGCGCCGATGCCAACCTGACGCCGACAACTCGTTGTCCAGCTCCGCCAAGCGCTGGGTGACGTCCGGCGACGCTGGCTCCACCAAAGCCTCGGGGTCAATGAAGCGCAGCAGGAGAAAGGTGCCGCTCTCAACCACGGTCGGCGCTGCGCCCGAGTCGGCGTCGGACGAACGAGCCACGAACCGGTAAGAAGCGTAGGCGGGCCCCGCCGCCAGCGAACTGAGCGCCCTCTGCCACCACGGGCCCGGGTCCAACGCCTCCAGGTTGACCTCTAGCAGCTGGCCGGCCATCCCATGCTCCCGTCTTCGGGCCACACCAATGTCGTACCTCGATGATAGGCATCGCTCGAGCTCGTGGACAGCGGCTCCGCGGCCTCCGCGGCCGTTCCGGGGACTCACCATGCGCCATGCCCACGTGTGCTGTTGCGACGACCGCATGGACCCGTTGGTCCCTCTGTGACACGCTCCGAATGCCGATCGGCACGCGGAGCGTGCCACATAGGGATCCGCTGTCGGAACAGCGACTCTCAGGCCTCGTTGGCTCGACAGCGGGGCCGGCCACACGCTCTAAGCGTTCCAGCTGCGCCTAATTCCCCTGGGGCCAGGCCAACCTCGGCTGGCTCGAGCTGCCCCGCTTCCCTCCATGTCGCCCAGACCATCACCATCCATCACAATATGTCGCACTCCGCCGCCTGCTGGCACGCGGACTCTCGTGCCCGTGTGCGGCTCAGTCACTGTGGTCGAGAGCCCGGGCGTACGCCGCAGCCAACTCGGTCCGCGACCGGACTCCACGCTTGCGATACACGTTGCCCAGGTGGCGCTCGACGGTCTTCGGACTGAGGAAGAGCGCGGCTCCGATCTCCTTGTTGGACATCCCTTGCGCGGTCAGGATCGCGACCCGCGTCTCCTGCGACGTCAGTGGCTCGTTCCCCGTCGCGGGTTGCCGCCGAGCAGTCGCGCCGGTCGCCGCCAGTTCCCCCTCGGCGACGGCGACCCAGTGCGTCAGGTCCATCCCGGCGAACGCGCCGAGTGCTGCTGCCAAGTACTCCCGGGCGGCGACCCGGTGACCAGTCCGGCGTAGCCTCCCGCCGTACAGCAACTGGGTGCGGGCCGTCTCGAACGGGTCTCCGCCATCGGCGTGAGCCGACAGCGCGGCCACCACCGTCGCGTGGGCCGTCGCCTCGTCGGCTACCGTCATGGCCTCGCATCGCCGCGCCAGCGCGACCAACAGCGCGGGCGACCCGGGCGGAGTGGCCTCGGCAAACCGGACCGCCAGCGACCGCGCGTCGTCCGCTCTGCCCAGCCCGAGGTACGCCTCGACCAGCAGCGGTGCCACGCCGAGCGGTTCACCGCTGGCGCCGATCCCGCCGTCAGCGGCGATCCGCGCCTCGAGGAGCGTCACCACCTCGCTCAGTTCGCCTCGACACAGCGCGCAGAACGCTGCGGTGATCGCATGATGGGCCGCGTAGGTGGTGGTGCCGGCCCGGTCGGTCAGTTCACGCGCCCGGGCCAGCGCCCTCCTGGCGTCGTCGTGCAGCCCGCGAGCGGCCGACTGCCAGGCCAGCATCTCCACTGCGACCGACCCGTCGGCGGCGTAGCCGAGGTGCCCGGCAAGTTCCGCGGCCTCCCCGGCGTCCGCGAAGGCGCCCTCGTGATCGCCCAACCACGCCCGGCCGGCAGCCAGGATCGCCAAGCACGGGACGAGTACGCCAATCGCCCCGCGTCGGCGTACCTCAGGCAGCCGAGCGGCACCGACCGTCACGGCGTGACCAACCTGCCCGGTGAAGCCCGCGGCCAGCGCCATCAGCACGAGGGCCCGCGCATCGTGACGCAGCTCGGGCAGGTCCGCCAGCCCTCGGACCTCATCGAGCCGGGCCATGCCCGCCTCGAGGTCACCCCCCAGGACGAGCGCGGCGCCAGCGCTGAACGCGGCCAAGAGCCGCTGCTCAGCGTTATCGGGATCGGCGACGGAGTCGATTCGACGGGCGCAGTCGGCCATCCCGGAGATGTCGTTGAGACGGAACCGCGCCAGCGCAAGCTCGGTCAGGTTCCGGACCAGGGCTGCGCCCTCGAGGAGGTAGGACGCCTCGTCTAGGTACTCGACGGACTGCGGCACGGATCCGGCGTACTGCTCCAGCATCCCGAGCGTGAACAAGACCTCGCCGCGAGAGCGGTCCCCGACGCCCTCGGCCAGTACCCGGTCAACCAGGCCACGGACACGAGCAACATTGCCAGCCTGGAAGGCGTCGTGGGCGGCCAGGGCAAGCCGTTGCCGCGCCAGCTCAGGGTCGGGTGTCAACTCGGAGGCGCGTTCGAGCGCCGTCGCGGCGGCGGCGAAGCCCGACCGGTTGCGGCTGGTCTCCGCGAGCGCCGCGAGTTGATCTGCGAGCAGCGGATCATCGCCCACGGCGGCCGCTGCCAGGTGCCAGACGCGGGTCCGGTCACTCACGGGCAGGGCCGCCGCGAGCGCCGCGTGGGCTGCGCGCTGTTGGCCAGAAGTCGCCAGCTCGAGCACGGCGCTGCGCAGAAGGGGATGCCGGATCCGGTACCCCGCTCGCTCCTCGACGAGGACGCCGCGCCGTGAAGCCTCGTGAAGCGCCTCCGCGACGTTGATGCCGGCATCGCCCAGCGCCCTAGTGACGGCGAGCGCAGCCGACCCCGCGTCACCGACCAGTGCCAGGTAGAGCACGGAGTTGCGTGCCGCTGGAGAGAGCTCGGCGAGCGTTGACCGGAAGTGCTCGCGCAGCCGATCTCCCGACGGCACCGGATCGGGGAGCTCGGCGGCGCCGAGCCACTGCGCGTCGTCCAACCGCGCCGCGACTTCGACCAGGGCGAGGGGGTTGCCCTGAGTCGCGGCGACCAGACGCTCCACGACCCTCGGCGCCGCGCGGCTGGGCAGAAGCATCGCCGCAGCAGACGCGGAGAGACCACCGACACGAAGGACCGGCAGGCCCTGCCTGATCTCCGCGCGCGCGGCACCCTCGCGGGCCGCCAGCAAGAACGCCACGGCGTCCGGACCGAGTCGCCGCGCCGCGAAGACGATCGCGGCCGCGGACTCCGGGTCCAGCCACTGCAAGTCGTCCACGAGAACCAACACCGGCCGGTGCTCGGCGGCCGCGGCAAGCAGCGAGAGGGTGGCGGCACCCAGGAGGAACGGATCGGCGGACGCCGGACCACTCGACCAGGCAAGCGTCGACCCGAGCGCGGTCGCCTGGTGATCCGGAACGTCACCCACCCGGTTCCGGATCGGGTTGAGCAAACCGAACAGTCCGGCGTACGCCAGGTGCGACTCGACCTCAATGCCGCGTGTGCCGAGGCAGGTGAAGGAATCCGCCCGCGCCCGGGCCACCTCCAGCAACGCCGTCTTGCCCACCCCGGGCTCACCTACGACCAGCAGCGCCCCGCTACGTCCCGCGGTCGCGTCGCCCAATAGGGCGTCGATGCGCGCCAGCTCGTGCTCGCGGCCAGCCAGGACCGAGGAGTTGGGGGGTTTACCCGACGCGATGCCAGCCCCGCCGGTGCCAGTTTCGACCGGAGAGGTTCCTGCGGAAGGAGGCCATGGTGCGGACATCAACAAGGATCCTACGGTCACTCGAGCGTGCTCTCACCAGTCCCGGCTGGGCGTACTGCGCTATCTCGTACTACCCGGTGTTCGTGCGCACGAGGCCACGGCGCACGGCGAACACACCGACGCCATCAGAGCGCCTCCGTGCCTGAGTTCGCCGGCATCGATCACGCGAGCCTGTCAGTGACCGATCTCGACCAGAGCGAGCGTTTCTACACCGACGTGCTGGGGCTCCTGCGGCTAGCCGACTTCGGCACGGCCCGGATCCTCCTGCACCGGCGGACGTCGTTCGTGCTGGCGCTCGTCTGCCACGACGCGGCGCACGGCGACCGGTTCACCGAGCTGCACACCGGGCTGGACCACCTCGGCTTCGCAGTCAGCTCGCGCGAGGAGCTCGTGGCGTGGGAGCGCCGCCTGGAGGTGCTCGGTGCTAGGTACACCCCGATACGGGACACGGAGTTCGGGGCGCACCTGAACTTCCGTGACCCCGACCACATCGCCCTCGAGCTCAGCGCCTCCAACGCGATCCTCACCGGCTGGTTTGACGAGCTCCGGGAGAGCGAGATCCCGCACGACGAGATCCAAGCCCGCCTAGCGGGGTACCTGGCCTCGGCCCAGCCGGCGGTCGGCGCATCCGGTCCTTGAAGACTCGCTCGCTGGCGAGCCAGCCCGTCGCGCGCACACGGCGTGCGAGTTCGCAGCGACCTCAGGGTCGACAGACTGCGCTACGCAGCCGCACAGGACCGTCAACCGGAAGCCGCCCCGCACCCGCTTTGGTCCATTCCGATACGCACACGAATCATTGTGCGGCGGGGAGCTGACGCTCAAGCCCGCCGACAACGTCGGACTCGGCCGGGACTGCAAGTGGATCGGCCTGCGGCACGCTCTGCCTGCCGATCCGCCAGCGGCACGTGACAGGGCGTGGGCCAGGGGCTATTGCGCAGCGTCGTAGGCGCGCTTGATCCACGCCTCCGTCTGGTCGTCAATGTCGTCGATGCCATGCAGCTCGAGGTGGTGCATGAATACGCCGGACCGCGATTCGACAACTTCCTTCCATCGCGAATCGGCGTCGCGCTCGGGCAACACAACGGAGAGGACCAGCGGCGCGCCGCGCTTGCCGAGGTACTGCCCCGGCGCCCAGGCCAGGGCGAACGTCCGGCGCCGCCGAAACGCAACCTGGCTCTTGGACTCTCGCTCTTCGACGGGGCCGATCTCTACGATCGCGCGCCGCAGCTGCTCGAACAGCGCGAGCGATTCATCGTGCTCGTCGAGGTAGTCCCTGAAGGCCATCGACGACATGGTCTCAACGCGCGTGCCATGGCCACAAGCGAATCGGCACGCGGAGCGGGCCAGCGGGATCCTGCAGTGGCGCATTGTTAGAAGGCCGATATCGTCCGCGACCGCTCTCGGCGGGTCAGCGTGCTGATCACCGCGGACTGGCCATGCCTGCCGACGGCAAGGCGAGTCAGCAACGCCAGCACCGGCGTGAACGCGTCGTCGGGGAAGGTCGGTGGCTGCACACCGATGCTTAGCGCTAGGTCGTCGGTGTGCACCACGACCTCCAGGAGGCGAGTGAGCAAGAAGTCGTCCCGCCGCAACGCCCATCCCTGCCAGGGGATGAGCACGACGTCACGTGCCTCGCCCGAGGTGAGGATCCCGCGCACTGAGTCCAGCGCCTCGGTAGCTCGATGTTTCAGGGCAGCGACACCGAGCGCGGCGTCCGCATCGTCGGTGCTGCGGTCGTTGGGTGGATCGTCCGGCGAGGTCGACACGACCCACGCGGCCGAGTTGTAGTGCGCCTCGGCGGAATCGAGGGGCGGGACGTCGGTGGCTACAGGTAGAAGTTCGAAGGCTCGGACCGACTGCCGTCCCAGGTGACAGGCCAGCGCACCGACCGACATCTTCGGGAGAACGCTCGGCTCAAGCCAGCGATCTGCTACTTCGCGGCTTCGGATCAGCTCAAGGGAGATGGATGCGGCGGACACGAATGCGGCGTCCAAACGGTCGAAACGATGAAGCACCAGGACAGCCTGACAGACCCTGCGCCCCTGTGCTCAGGCCACCGTTCCGGCGGCGGATGGGCTCGCGGGGCGACCCGGTGTGGGATCCCTGCACGGTCACGCTCCGCGTGACGATCCCTGCACGGTCACGCTCCGCGTAACGATCCCTGACCGAAGCGAGTCCTGTCCTGTGGGATGAGTGGACCGAGTGATCGGTCACCCGAGGCCGAGGACCAGCGGCATAGGCAATTTGCGCCACGACCGCGGCTACTTCCGCATGCGGCTCCTCGAAGCCCCGGAGCCATGTCGTCGGGCGTCCCTACGCTGGGGGCATGACATTCACAGCGCTTCACCGCGCGCTCGGGGCCTCCCCGGCACCGTTGACGAACGAGTTGCTCGATGCTGCCGTGACCGGCGGCGTGGTGGAGACGAACGACTTGGATTGGAAGTCTGAGCTGCCGCCGGCGAAGGGACTGCCCCAGACGGACTTCCCGAAGGATGTCGCCGCGATGGCCAACAGCGGTGGAGGAGTGATCGTCTACGGCGTTCGTGAGTCGCAGAAGGCGGCGACGGAGCGGATCGACGTCGGCGAGTTCGACGAGGCATACGAGCGTTCCCTGCGGAGCGCCGCGATCACGGCTATCTCCCCACCCGTGTTCGGCCTGAACGTGCACCGCCTCGGAGACGAGGGCAAGCGTGCCGTCGTGGTGGAGGTCCCACCGAGCATCGACGGACCCCACCTGGTCTACAAGAACGACTACTTTGGTGCGCCCGTGCGCAACGACTCAGACACTGCGTGGATGAAGGAACGCCAGATCGAGGCGATGTATCGCGCGCGGTTCGACGAACGGCGCCACGCCACCGAGGCGTTGGACAACCTCTTCGCCGAAGCGGCCGGCGGCCGCGACACCGACCAGCGAGCATGGCTCATCGCCGTAGCCCATCCCCGTGTTCCCCGATTCCACGATCGGCTCTCCCGAGAGGAGGCTCGCGACGTGCTGTCCAAGACCGAGAAACTAGCCCTGACCTACGCAGGTCGGGGCGGGGTGCACCCGCTGGAGAGCGTGGACCGGAGCAACCCCCGACCGGGCCTACGCCGCTGGGTCGCCGTCAACACGGCCACCGGCGAGCGGTCGACGTGGAAGGAAGCGTGGCTGAGCATCCACCACGACGGCTCGACCACCTTCGCGGCCGCGATCGGCGGGCACCGCATGACGAGCGACGCCTACTTCGAAGGGTCGCAAGTGCAATCGACAGCGATCGAATGCGGCATCGCGGATCTCATGGCCCTGATCCGCGCGACCGCAGAGGCCACCGACAACGACGAGTACGACCTGCGGGTCGGGATCGAGTGGGCCGGCGAACAACCCCTGACGATCCTGACAACGGACAACTCCGGCTTCACCTACGACGGCGTCTCCACCCCGGTGCATCGATACACGCCTGTCGAGACCACCGTTAACGCGGTCGGGCCCTCACTGGACTACTACTGGCTTGTCCACGACCTTGCCCAGGACTGCGTGAACCAAGGCGGCATATCCAACGTGCGGATGATCCAGCCCCCCGAGCGCAATGACCAGCAGTAGCCGAATGTGCTACACGCGAGCGAGGGCCTGACCGACGAGCGCCGTTCGGTCACACTGCTCGGGTTCGTTTGAGGATCGGCTACCGGCACGATTCGCGTGCCCATCGCCTAGCGCGCGTAGCGGCCTCAGTCCCGGATCAGGCCGAGCAAGTTGCCTTCGTTGAGGTCGAACGGCCCGGTGACCCACACGCCCTCATAGTCGCCCATCGGGAGTTTGCCGTCGCGCACGACGAACACGTCCACCTTGCCCAGGATCGCGGTCGCCAGGTGGACCGCGTCCCAGGTCTGAAGGCTCAGGTCCGCGGCCAGTTCCCCGGCCTTCCTCGCGACCACCGTGTTCACGTCGATCAAGTCCGTCTTGCGGGACTGCAGCAGCGCCAGTAGGTCCGCGCGCACGCGCGCGTTGTGCTCGTCGTCGCGTCCGTGTTTGGGGCGCACCTCGACCAGGATCGCGGTGGACTCGACAAGCCGGATCTGCCCCGCGTCCACGGCCTCCAGGAGGGGCCCAAGGCAGGCGAAGTCTGGGTCCCCTGTCACGACGCCCAGCAGCGCCGAGGCGTCCAGCAGCGCGCGCTCGATCTTCTCAGGCCTCGCCACGGTTGGCCTCCAGCCACTCGTCGACGGGGACGCCCCCGGTGTAGTCAGGTGCCGCGCCGTACATGTCGGCCCAGCGAGCGGAGGGCTCGGAAAGGACCTCGACCTCGTCGGCGATCACTTTGAACACGCGCCCCTCGCCGTCCTGGCGCACTGTGCCGCGGAGTTCGACGTCCTGCAGCAGGGAGTCGCGCATCCTCTCCCGCAGGCCGCTGGGAAAGCCGACGCGCACGACGCGCCTCGTCGGCAGGCGCAGGGACGCGCGATTGCCGCGCGACACGTTGAAGCCGACTAGGGTGCCGCGCACGGCCCCGGGCATGTCGCGCTCGAAGGGTTGCAGGGTCGCCAGGCCCTCCAACAGCGTGGGCGTCAGGTTCACCGCAGGGCCACCGTCGCCATCGCGCACCAGTCGCAGGCGCGGCGGCGACCAGTCAGCCTCGTTCTCTGCAGCCTGGCCGTCCTCGACGAAGCGGTGCGCAGCCTTGACCGCGTCGGGTGTCCAGTCGTCGGGCAGCGGGCCGCCGCCCTGGACGGCGCCCAGCGAGTCCGCGACCACGCGCAGATGCCGCGCCTCCGCAGGGCTGTCCTCGGGCGGAGCCAGCAGCACGACGGCGGAGCTGTTGCGCAGGTCCTCCACGCGCCAGGCCACTGGCAGGTCGGTCAACTCGTCCAGGAGCGCCAGTAGGTCGGCGCCCATGGAGAAGAACCGCCCCGCGCTGGCAGGGCGTCCCGGGTCCACTGTGAGTTCGAGCGCGTCCACACTGGCCCCCTCTCCGGTCTGTCGCTTGCCCCATCTTGCATGCCTGGACCGACGTTCCGCACGCGGACGCGGTACCGGGGCACGGCGAGTCTTCGCCGACCACAGGGCGCCGCCAGCCGGAAGGGTTACTCTGCGCCCCGGGCGGCTGCGAGTCTTTGATCGCGTCGACCTGGCAGACGTCACGCACTCTGTCCTCGGCAGGACCGCGCACTACTCGCGCCAGAAGCGTGCGTCTTCGAGCGCACGTCGGACGGGTTTTATGGCCCAGCAGTAGCTGGGTGGCAGGGGTTCACGCTCCTGGTGTACTTAGCGCCGACTGACGGCGATCCCACGCGCAACCGCGCCAGCAATCAACAGGTACAGCCCCGGACCGGCGAAGATCATCGTGAAGACCATGAAGATTTCAGGATCCTCGTCCAGGTTGACGAACAGCATCCCGCCGATGGCCAGCAGGATCGTCCCGGCCAGCGCAAGAAGGGCCGGTTCGGGAGTGAAGGTGTGAGCAACCTGGTTCGACATGAAGGGGATTATGCCCGTCTCACGCGCTCGCACATCGGCACGACCGCACAGTTCGCGGCATAGGTCGGGCGGAGCCCGCAGCGCGGCAAGAGCGGGCGGAGCGGCTGGCGGAACGGTCGGGCGGCATGGTGAGTGACTTGGCCGTGACAACGGGGTCGCCATTCTGACCGCACGACCCCGCCTCTCGCCTCACGCTGGCCATCCGCGACGGCATACGCCCCGCACTACTCGAATACCGGGTTCTGCATGCACCTCGCGACGCGCGGTCCCTTCAGCACTTAGGAATGCTTTCGCAGCCGCCGGCTTGCGGGTCCCGATCCTGCGCTGATACGAACCATTCGCAGTAGTCGGACCCCGCACGCAGAATGAGTGCTGTGACAACCCTCCCGCCGCCGCCCAGCCGCCCGCCGTTGCCGAACCGATGGGACACCCGCGACTTTCCAGTGCTGCTCGAGATCGCCCGCGGCCTGGACGCCGGCGCCTTACCCGACCAGCAGCAGATCCTCGCTGAGCTTGGCATCACCGAGCACGACCTCAACGCTGCATGGCAGGCGCTGCGCGAGGGCGGATACCTCCGGCTCGTCGAGGGCCGGCCACGACGCATCGGCGAAGACGAGGTCACGCGCATCGTTCTTACCGAGCGAGGCTTTCGCGCGGTCGGACTCTGGCCATCCGAGCGCAGCGCCGACCAACTCGTCGACCTGTTCCGCCAGGCAGAGGAACTGACGGACGACCCCGACGAGAAGAGCCGTATCCGGCAAGCCGCGAGCGCCGTCCTTGGCGTCTCCCGTGACATCGTCGCCGACGTGGGAGCGGCCTGGGTCCGCGCACAGACCGGACTCTGAGCAGTGAGCGCAGACAATCCTGCAACATCATTGCCGGCTTGTGCCGTGACCCGCATCAGCGCTCGCAGCGCGGCATGGTCGGGCGGAGCCCGCTGTGCGGCAAAGGCGTGCGCTTTAGACGCAGAGTCTCCCGCGGCCAAACGGCTCTCAGGTGTCGGTCGCCAGGCGGCGGCGCTACGGTCAGGCAATGACGAACGAGCAGCGGGTCCGGGACTTCTGGCGTCTGGTGTGGAGCAAGGGAGACGTCGCGTACGCCCACGAGTTCTTCGCGCCGACTTACCGCGAGAACGACCGCGAGCGAACCCCGGATGGACATGCTCGCGGCGCGACAGCGTTCAGGGAGTACTTCCCCGATTTTCGCACCGAGGTCATCGGGTTGATGGACTTCGGCGATGTCGTGGTGAGCCGGGTGGTCTTTCGCGGGACATACGCCGGCGGTTGGGCCGGCGTGGACAGTGTGGGAACGACGACCGAGGTGAGTGGAGTCGACGTCTTCCAGTTCAAGGACGGGCTGGTCGTCGACCACTGGCACGAAGCTGACCACGAGCTGATGTGGGAACAGTTGGGTGTGCCCCTCCCGCCAGGCTAGAGACCAAGGCGACGACACCCTGTACGGGCTCGGCGCCGGTGTGTGGACACGTGACGGATCCCGGGCGTTCCGCGCCGGACGCACCATCAAGGCCGGTCGGGTCTGGACCAACTGCTACCACGCCTACCCGGCACACGCCGCGTTCGGTGGTTACAAGCAGTCCGGGATCGGCCGCGAGAACCACAAGATGATGCTCGACCACTACCAGCAGACCAAGAACCTCCTGGTGTCCTACTCTCCGGACGCCCAGGGCTTCTTCTGATGCCTGCAAGCGCGGTGTCACGTGTGGACGTGACGGGTGAGGCGGCGGAGCTACTCCGCCGCCTCCCGGCGCAGCACGGGTCGCTGATGTTCCACCAGTCCGGCAGCTGCTGCGACGGGTCTTCCCCGATGTGCTTCCCGCTGGGCGAGTTCATGACTGGTAACGCAGACTTCCACCTCGGAGGCCTCTCCATCTGTCGCTTGCCCTCCCGGACGTGCCGGTGTGGATATCGAGGTCGCAGTTCGAGTACGGAAGCACCCATCTGACCATCGACGTCGTGATGGGCCGAGGTGCCGGCTGCTCGCTTGAGGCACCGACGGGCGTCCGCATCCTGATCCGTTCCCGGATCGGCGACCGGTCACCGATCGGGCAGCGGTGCAGACACGATGCCGGAGGAACTCCGCGCTCGGGCAGTGCGTTGTCGGACTACGACGTTGAGCGAGTACACCTGGAGGCGCCTCAAACGTGAACGTTCCTCAAACCGCGCTGCCGAACGCGTCCGAGCAGGCCGATCGACTCATCAGTCTCGGCGTGCATGAGATCGCAGGGGTGTCGGAGACCGAGCTGCGCGCTGTCGACTGCGGCACGGATGCCCTTCTGGTCGTACATCCGCGGCTTGCTCCGGCCTCTGCACTCGCTGCGTTCCTCACACGATGCGACAAGCGCGGCTTCGTGGTGGTGGACATGCCTGACGTCGACCAGTTCACTGCGATCGAGGAGGCGACGCCCCCGGACTCGCGGATCTACTCCGTATTCGACGTCGATCGTGGCGACTCCATGGCGAACTGGAGCCCTGCTGAGGCCCTCCCGGCGATCATCGCGGCGCAGCGAACGCCGCTGACGCTGACCGAAGGCATCTTCTGGCTGTTGCAGCAGCCAGAAGCACTCGAACGCAACCACTGCTTCATGACGATCGGCTCACGGCTGCGCAAGGACTCCGGGAAGCTGGACGCGCGCACCCCTGCCGTGTGGATCAGCAACGGAACCGGCCGCGACGGCAGTGCGAACCGCAATGCGCCGAAGGTGGGTTGGTGCTGGGCCGGGAACCGGCACACCTGGTTGGGATTTGCCTCGGCCGCTGATCGCCGCCCGCAGGACGCCTGACCCTCGCCCACCTCGCACAGAAGGGGGGAAATGCCCGGCAGCCGATCGGCACATCCCCGCGTGCCGATCCTCCTGCGAGAACCGCACCCTCAGCGGCATGGTCGGGCTCCGCCCGCAGTGCGGCAGAAGACGGCGTTGTTCAACCGACGTCAGAATGCGAAGGTGGTAGCCATGTTGAGACTCGGAGCAGTGGTGATGCAGGTGTCTGACGTCGACCGGGCTGGTGCGTTCTGGTCCGAGGCACTCGGCTTCGAGCGACAGCCGCACAACCCCGCGTTCTTGGTGCCAGAAGGTGCAGCACGTGGCACTCGTCTCCACCTCGACGACGATGATCGGATGCACCTCGACCTTTGGGCCGACGATGAGGCCGATCAGCAGGCACAGGTTGAGCGACTGATCTCGTTCGGCGCGCAGAGGGTTGATTGGCAGTATCCCGAGGATGCCGACTTCGTTGTGCTGGCCGATCCCGACGGAAACTTCTCCTGCGTCATCGCCTGAGCCGCGAAAGCGGAACCCGACCGCTCATCGGCTAGATCCGGGCGTCCCGTACGGGAACCCGCCACGTCGACGTTCGCACGACTGCTCAGGGCCAGCGGCTGTTGTCCCCTAGGCCATCGGCACGCGGAGCGTGCCACAGCGTGCACAGAGGGATCGGCACGCGGAGCGTGCACTGAGGGATCGGCACGCGGAGCGTGCACAGAGGGATGGTCACGCGGAGCGTGCCGGTACGGGATGGTCGGAGCGCGTCCCGCGCGACGACTACCTGGCACGAGGTTTCGTGTCGTCAGATGCAAAGCCTTGATCGGGCTGCGTCGCTTCCCACCTGGGACGATGGTCACTCGTCGGGTCCCACCCAGCCCTCGGAGGTCAGTCGAAGCCCGGCGTGACGGTCGAACTTCGCGGCAAGCACCTTCCTCACGTGGTACCGGAATGATCCCGATATCTCGTCTGGCCACGACTCGACGACCTGTCGCCAGTCGTCACCGTGCTCGACGGCATAGACGGCCGCGGCCGTGAGCACGTCCTGGAAGGCAGAGATCACTTCGGGCCGGACGACGATGCTGAACGGTCCGTCTACTCGCGGGGCTAGCGAAGCGCCGTGAGCCATCAGATACATGGTCAGCTGGTCCTGGCTGGGGAATACGTAGTAGGCGGCCCACGGTGCCCGGTGATACAGGTCTCGCACGAAGGCGCGTACGTCAGGTTCCTCGAAGGCGTTCTCCTCCTCGACGTCGTCGAACCGCAGGTCGACCGATCCCCGGACCCGGCGAGCATCGACGTTCTTGGCGCCAGTCGCCTCTAACAGCTCCACCACGAAAGAAGCGTCGCCACTGCTCCACCGTGGTCGGTCCACCTCCAGCACCCGCCTCATGAAGGCGAGAGCTCGAGCTCGTCGAGCGTGACAGGTCGCTCCTCGTCGTCCGCACCCACGACGGCCATGCGGAACTCGTGGTCCATCTCCGCCCTCCTCAGGTCCTGGTCCAGGCCCTTGACGGTCTCGCGGTGTTCCATGAATCGACGGATCACCTTGGCGATCTCCTTGGTCACGACGGGTCCTCCCAGCGCTACGACCAGCGCGATGAGGATAGGCTCCCGCAGCTGACCAGCCTCCGACGAGGTGACTGGCTGGACCGCGGCGTCCGCGCCGAACTCCTGCTCGAGGAGCTCGCGAAGCTGCTCCAGGTCCTCGGGTGAGCCTTCGACCACCAGATCTTCAATCACGGTGAGCTCCTTATCCCTCGCTTTGCTTGAGTTCGACGGCAGAGCGGCTGATCAGCCGACGTCCATCCTGGGAAACGTCCTTGCCAGAGAGCCCTATGAACCACTCGGGGAAGTCGCACTCCTCGGCTGTCGGCGGGATGCTGGTCCATCCGCTGCAGATGCGGAAGACGTGAAAGCGGCAGTTGGTGTGAGGACATGCGATCGGAAAGACGCGTCGGCCCACCGATGCGTCCAGCATGCCCTTGGCCCGCCACGCCTCGTGCACGAGGGCTTTCATGCGGATCTCCGGTCGACCTTCTCCCTGCATTGCAGCCGGCGCCGACGTGTTGCGCATCGCATCGCTGGGCAGGTGCAGGATCGCCTGCTGGCCGGAGGGTTCGCCGGTGAGGATGTAGACGGACAGTGGGGGCCGGAAGCGTTCCAGCCGGGGGTCGATGTCGTTATCGCGATCGATGAACTTCCAGGGTGCTTGCAGGACGGAATGGAGGATTTGTGCCTCGTCGATGCTCCACCGCGCGAGAACGCCGACCGGCAGGTGAGGGGTGGCCGTCAACAGCTCCTCGAAGGCCGCATCATCGACGTACTGCTGCGGGTCGTCGATGGCGGAGCCGAAGAAGAGATCTTCGACGGCTGTTGCCGTGTCGACTCGCTCGCGCAGGCGAGTCGTGAAGAAGTCCTCGGCCCACCCGTCCCAGCTGTCGTCGGGAAAGTCCTGGGTGTAGACGTCCGCTCCGTCGCGTACGACGTCGGTGAGCAGGGCCGCGAGAGCCTCGAGCGGCCGCAGCGTCCGCAGAGAGATACGGGCGAACACGGGAAGCAAGGCGAGAGCCTGGTCGTCGGTGGCGAACGTGCTCAGGAACGCGAAGACCGCGCTGTATCGAGCCCGCTCAGCCAGCCAGCGCCGATAGCCGTGCCCGGTCCCTCTCGACCCGACCTCCACCCTGTACTGGAAGACTGTCGCGTCCTCCTCGACGAGGTCAAGCTCCTGGAGAACGCCGCGCCTCGGTCGTCGCGAGGTCATCGCCTCCGACCGGATGCCGCCAGGCTCCATCGTCATCCGGACCGGCACCACCTCGATCAGGTCCGACTGGCGGGCGCGTGCATCCAGGGCCCCGATGATGGGCAGCTCCGTCCCTTCCGGGAGCTCGGACACCGCCTTGGCCCACTGGGACAGCAACCGCCCCTGGCGCGCTGCGCGCAGGTAGAGCAGCGGATAGGACGCGACCTGGAAGATGTGGGACCACTCGTGCACGAAGAGATCGGGATTCTGTCCCCACAGCCACTGGTCGATCTTCTTCTGAGCGGCCACCCGATCCTCGTGCAGCTCGGCCACCGCGGCCACCAGGTCGCGGTCGGGCACCCTAGCGGCGAGCGTGATCGCACCGACGGTGGGCTCAGCGAACGAGACCACGCGATCCATGGCTACCCCCAAGCGGCGGCCACGCTCCAAAGGCACGACTCACCCCAGCCGATCGTCGCACTCACCTTTGGTGGCTGGCAAGGGGGCGTCGCCCCGGCCGTCGGCACACCGGGTTCAACTGCCAGCTGGTCGGTATCTGCCGCGGGGACTCCCCTTTAGGAGACGAGTTGTCACGACCGCGTGCCGCAGGCTATACGCGGGAGTGTCACGGCCGCTCCAGCCGGAGGCAATACGCGGCTGTATGACTGCCTAGTCCCGATGCGGGAAGGTGAGGCGGCGCTGGTTGGCATGCCGAGGCGGCCCATCGAGGAGAGCTCGCCATCACCGCAAGCGGATCGGCCCGCGGCCAGGGCGTATGTCGCGCGCTAGCGGGCGAGCAAGGACTGAGGATTACTCGACGAGGACACGCGCCCACTGATAGTGGCCACCATCGTCGAAGTGACTCCATACGGCGAACTCGACCACCTCGCCGATCACGGCGAGCATCGATTGAAGTTGATGGTCCGTCCGGCTGTAGAAGTACCGGTCATGATCGTCGGTCCATTCGCGGTCTTGGTCCCCACCCCATACGCCGATCTCGACAAGGCCACCTGTTCGAACGACGCGCTTGAGTTCGGACAGAGCCGTCACCATGCCTTCGGCAGGCAGGTGCATCAAGGTGCTCATCGACCATCCTGCGTCGAACTCAGCATCGGCGAAGGGGAGGGCGAGGGCCGAACCATGGACTGCATCGAGGCCAAACGCACGACACATGTCAACCGATGAGGAGCTCAAGTCCAGGCCCTTGTAGGTCAGTCCCGAGGACTTGAGCACCTTTCCATCTCGGCCGGCGCCACAGCCGATCTCTACAACAGAGGACAGATCTTCCTTCTGACACCGATTGATGAAAGCCGCTAGGCGAGTCTCCCGATGATCCCCCAGCGGGCGCTCGGCTCGGTCGCTCATCTCGTGGTTGTAGTAGCGCTGCAACGCGGCCTCAATGCTGGACATGGAGGGAGCGTAGGTGCAGCTGCCAGTCGCCTGTTGACTGGGGAACAGGGACGTGCCGCAAGCCGAACGGCACGCGGAGCGTGTCATATGGGGAACCCTGAGCGGCGACGGCGCTCGTGAGACGACGGTCGAGATGCGCCGTGTCCCGTACCACCCGTCCGGTGATGTTCCCGGGACGGGGACCTGGTCCGGGTGCGTCATTGGGGGGTGGTCTGACGCGGCTTCGCCGCGACCACATAGCCAGTTGCTCAGTTGACGTGGTGGCGCGATTCGTCCACGAGCCGACCGAAGTGCGGAAAAATCCGCAGTCGTCGGCTCGGGAGCGCACCGAGTCTCACAAGATCCAATTCGCACGAGCGTCCGGTGACCGGGCGCTCGTCGGCGCAACCCGAGCGGTTTGCCCCCGCGGCACTACGGACGGGTCGCCGACACTTCGACCACAAGCGAGCGCAAGGCCCTCCCTGGGTCGACACTCATGTCCAAGCGGCGGTCCGCGCGCTCCGAGCATCCTCGTCCCAGCGCCGAGCACGACGCCGTGCAGCCTCGTCGACATGGCGATACAGGGCGTTCCGAGCGACGCCTGGAGCCGTCTGATGCCGACCGGGTGGGCAACCGGTCTCACCAATGCAGTCCGCGATACCCCGTAGGAATCCCGGCAGGACGATTCGATGCCAGTCTTCAAGCTGATCCGGTGTGCGAGCGAAGGTCGCTTCCCATCGCAGGCACGTGACCGTCGCAAGCTCGTGAACGATGTGCGGGTGGAGGTCCCAGCAGATCGGGATCACCCGATCGGTCCGCCACGTGTGCTGCTCATTGATCCAAGCCACCACTTCGTCGAGCCAGCCGTATACGTAGCGGCGGATCTCAGCTGGGCAGTCCGAGGGGTCCCAGGGGCGTGGCAGGAGTGCCACTCGTCGGGCTTCGTGCTCGGTCTCGTCTGTCGCGCTGGCAGCGATGCGTAGCTCGTCCAGCACCGTGGCGATGATTCTGGAGGGCGCTGGGAATGGCTCCGCAATAAGCACGGGATCCGTCATCGCACTGCCTCAGTGAACCTCGCACGGGCTTCTGCCTGCGCTCGTATCAGCGCCTTCCCTGAACGACCATCAATGCATCGAGAGAGTTTGGCGACGAAGGGCCGTGCGTTCTCGGCGATGACCAGGGCATGACGCTCGGGGAGCTGACGGATCTCCTCGGGGCGAAGCACGGGCGCATCGTCCCCGTAGTAACTGCTCCCCCACCCGCCGCGGTGGAGGTTGTAGCTACGACGGGAGACGCGGGCGGTGCCGAGCAGTTCGGAGACCTCCTTGTAGAACTCCCCGTCTTTCCCGCCGCCAAAGATCACGAGGCTGTTCGTCAAGCCGAACATGGCCCGGGCCTCGTCTTCCCCATAGCAGATGACGAGCTGGCGCCAGGTCTGCGCGGCGTAGATGAAGGACAGCCCCAGCGCCCGCTCGTTTGCCATCCTGGTGCGCAGGGTCGGCAGCGGAGTCGTCGAAGGAAGTTCGTCGAGGCACGCGAGGAACGACGGGCAGAGTCGTCCGTAAGACGACGAGGTTGCCAGGCCCAGGGCAGTATCGAGGATGTGCTCGGCCACCGCCGTCATCAACGGCGACGCCGACGCGTACGGGTCCTCTCTGCCGAGTAGGTACACGGTGCCACGGTCGGCGATGACCTGCTTGACGTCGGTGGCTGGATGGCCATCGCGCGGTATGCAGCGACGTCGGATCGGCTCCTGGAAGAACAGCGCCAGCGCCTGCTGGACAGTTGTGATCGTGTTGCCCGCCGTGCGGTCGTCGCCGTGAAGCGCCCCGCGGAGGAGGCCATCCCAGAACGGCGCGGCGGCGGGATGCGTCCGCAGGATCTCCTCGGGCTGGGGGGCGTTGGGCGGATCCGCGATCCACATGAGTACGTCGTCCAGCGAAGCCTCAGCAAGCGCCGCGGCATGGAAGTAGGCCTGGAGCACCTTGGCCGCCTCTGCCGCGTAGAACCGCGCGGCCTCGTCGCCGGTGCCGCGACTGACCGCGCCACCGACCGTCCCGGCCGTGAACGCCTTGGCGCGACGCTCGGCGGTCATGGAGTCGGCGCAGCCGTCGACGGGGTCCCAGACGAGTGCCGGCGTACCCGGAGCGAGGTCGAAGGGGTCGAGCACATGAACCGGTCGGCCGTTCGCCCCTCGAGCTCCGATCGTGAGGTAGAGATCCTCCGGCTTGGTGAGCGTCACGAGGGCGGCTCCAGGTGCAGACAGCAGCGCTGGCGTGAGCAGGTCCAGCGTCTTGCCGGAGCCCTGAGGTCCGTAGACGCCGGCAGTGCGATCGAAGGGCACCCACACCTCGACGCCGTTCGGCACCGTCGACCTGCCCAGCCGCCAGCCGAGATCCGTCGCCTCGGCTCTCACGGCCTGCTCCTGCCGAGCATGTCCGGCCGGATCGTCTTTCGCCGACGCATCAGCTGTCCTCGCCCGAGCACCGAAGCGACCTCAGTCTTCGTGGCCATGCCGACCTGGGCCAGTGGTCCGACCGTGCGCCACCACCACGAGAAGCCGACCAGTGCCGCCGTTGCCAGCGCCACCTCAAGAACCACGGCGACCGCGTAGATCAAGAAGAGAGGCGGAATCGTCGCTCGTTGGTCGGCCGAGAGGCCCCGCCCGGGATCCCCGGTGAACAGCCCCAGCAGACTTCGACCGAGGTTGGGCCCAGGCCATACGAACCCGTCTCCACCCAGCGCGAACGCGATCGCCTGGCCGGCAGGCAGGGCGAGGACCGCGCCGAGCAGCCACACCAGACCGATTCCGACCGGGATCTCCCAGGTCGTCGGGAAGACATCAGTACGTCGGTTCTGAACCCTCACGCACTCTCAAGCGCGGAAGCAGGGGCCAGTGGACACCTGGCTTACGAGTCAGTCGTCGGCCAGCTCTACAGAGCCGAGCTCGGTCACGACCCACACGTCGATGGCGAGCCTCCACCGAACCTCTCCGGGCACACGGAGCGCCGCCTTGCGCGCTGACTCCGGAACGACGATGGCGAAGCGCGTGCCTTCGGGCCGATCACCCATCCGGCGCAAGAGCTGGCCGTAGCCGGTATCGACGTCGAGTCCCGCGGAGGTGGTCGTGCCCTTCACCTCAGCGACGAGGTGCTCAGCGCCACGCCTGGCGACGACGTCCGCATGGTCGACCTTGTCGGTGTCGACGTCCCATCCCCGCTCGAGCAGGTAGCGCACGAACGCCGCCTCGACTTCCGCTTCCTTCACGCCGCTCATCCTTCCAGCCCATCGGCGTTCCTGGACAGGTGCTGTGCCAGCCATTGGCTGGGGTTGACGTTGTCGGGGGCGTAGATGCTGCCGTTGTGGAGGTGGACCTCGAAGTGGAGGTGGCAGCCTCTCGTGTTGCCTAGCTCGCCTGATGCGCCGATCTGTTGTCCGGCGACGACGGTCTGGCCGGCCTGGACGTCGAGTCGCTGCATGTGGGCGTACCAGGTGGCGACAGCGTCGGGCCCGGTGACGACCTTGACCAGCCAGGGGCCGGGCCAGCGCTGAGTCGTGTCGATCTCTACGACGCCGGCGGTCGCGGCCAGGACGGGGGTGCCGCACGGGACCGAGAAGTCGGTGCCGGTGTGCCAGCTGCTCCAGCTACCTCCCGTCTGCCCCCAGTTGTGGCTGTCCGTTCCGCTGAAGGCAGGCGGCACCGGGTAGACCACTCCCCCGGCCGCCACCGGCATTGTCGGGCCGCAGGCGGCCGGAGCTGCAGCGAGAGACTCCATGGCACCTGGCCAGAGCTTCTCCGTGAGCCGCGTCGCGAGTGGGACCCACTGCTCGTAGAGACCCCGGTACTCCTCAGCAGGACGCTGCACGTCGGCGGCGACGTCAGTGACACGACGGGTCTCCCAGCCGGGGACTAGGACGAGATGCTGCAGGAAGGTCGTCGTGGCGTGCGGGACGTTCCTCACCTGCTCGGGCGTGCCCCACCCTTGTGAGGGGCGTTGTTGGAAGGCGCCGAGCGAGTCGCGGTCGCCGTAGTCGAGGTTCCGAATCCCGGACTCCTGTCGCGCGGTGGCCAGGGCGATCACGGCGGCGTGGGGCTTGTCGGCGGTGGCCGGGAAGGCGCGTACGGCGGCGACGACAAGTTGTGCCACCTGCATCTGCTCGGCGTCGAGGTCGGGGTCGCCGGTGGCGCTCGCCAGGCCTGGAGCGGGGCCGCAGGCTGTGGCTGGCGACGACAGCGCCTGGCTGCCGACGATCAGGAGGAAGAGGATCGGGACGGCGACGGGGATGGCGAGCAGTCCGACGACGTACGGCGCCTTTCCGTTCATGGGCTCAGGCGACCGCTTCGTTCGTGTACGTCAGCCGGCGCTCGATCGGCGTGAGCACGGTTTGGACCTTGTACCTCTGGTCACCCACCATCCAGAGCGCCCGGCCCTTGTCCTGCATCGCCCATCCGGTGACGAGGTCCTGCTGGATGCGGGTGAGGCCGAGGAGGTGTCCGAGCTCTTTGGCCACTTCCTGGTCCTGGCCCATGAGGATGCGTACGTCGGCGAGGTGGAGCAGGTCCTTGGCGATCTGGGCGGCCTGGCTGCCGGAGTCGCCGGCCGAGAGCGGGTCGGAGGGCTTGTGGTAGGTCACGAGCTGGATGTCGCCGTCGTTGCGCGACAGTCGCAGGTTGGAGTCGAGGGTCTTGACTGCCTCGACGCCGAGGCGGGTCTGCATCCACGCTTCGTCGCGCAGGACGATGCGTCGGTCGCCCGGCTCAGCCATCTCGCGGATGCCCTGACCCCAGGAGTTGAGACACATGAGCGCGATGCCGACGGCGGCCTCGTTGCCCGTCGAGTGCAGCGCATTGAGCGAGAGCGTCTGGATCGGTGCACGCCAGTTGGGCTGGAAGGTCGACGGTGCGTCGAAGAGCCCCTCGAGCTCGCCCTCGCACAGTGACCCGAGCGCGTCCCGGAGGGGGCGGGTGCTGTCGAAGAAGTCTTGCTGCGAGTTGTAGCGGCTCGCTTCGATGAGGGCCTCGGTCGGGGTGTCGAGGGCCTTCCAGACGAGTGGGATCGTCACCGGCGCGAGCCTGGTCTGCCCGTGGGTCCAGCCAGTGAGGTCTCGCAGCACGTAGGTGACGACACGCGCCTCGGTCGGCGTAAATGGGACATGCTGGGAGCCGACGAGACCGCGGATCAGGGCGAGCCAGCGGTTGAAGATGGTCGCGCCCCGGCGGGCGACTTCAGCGCGGTCCTGGTGTTCCCA
>CAWAFS010000024.1:0-73351 GCA_963781335.1 uncultured Actinomycetota bacterium
GCCGTCGCCGAGGGCGGCAACGGCCTCGAGGATCGCGTTGCGGCTCTGCGGGTCGATGCCCACCGTGGGCTCGTCGAGGATCAGCAGCTGAGGGCTGTGCAGCAGACCGGCCGCAATGTTGAGCCGCCGCTGCATGCCTCCGGAATACTCATCGACCCTGTCCGCGGCCCGCTCCGTGAGGCCGACGATCTCCAAGGTGTGGTCGATGCGGGTCTTGGCCGCTGCCCCCCGAAGGCCGTAGAGCCGGGCGAAGAAGGCCAGATTGTCCCTGCCACTGAGATCGGGATAGAGGGCAAGCTGCTGGGGGACGTAGCCGATGAGCTCGCGGCCGGCGGTCGAGCCGGGGCGGATGGTGACTCCCTGGATCTGCACGCTCCCCTGATCGGCGGCCAGTAGCCCGCAGATCATCGAGATGCTGGTGGTCTTGCCGGCGCCGTTCGGGCCGAGGAGTCCGAACGTCTCTCCGGGATTCACTTCGAACGACAGGTCATCAACGGCCAGGAAGTCGCCATAACTCTTGGTCAGGCCGCTCACAGTGAGTGTGGCCTCGACCATCGTTGGTCTCCCTGGTGTGCCGATCGTGCAGACGGCCGCTCGTTCCCACTCACTATGCCCAAGATCCACGTGCGGTGCCAGCTTCGCTCCCGGACCCGACCGGTTGTCCCGCAGGGGATCGAGCTTCGGGACCTACGCGATCTGCTGTCCCGTTCACCGCGTGGCCGGCGCGGAGGCGAACCCCGGTCGTCCCGTGCGGGATCCATAGCTGGGGCAGTTGCCACGTTGCCCAGGCCGTTACGGCTGTGGCTGCACAGCCCACCTCGCCTCAGCGTCGGGCAAGTCGCCGTGCCGGCACCGCGAGGTTGTTGCCGTAGCCCCAGCCGTAGGTCTTCGGAATGAAGATCCGGTCGTCTCTCGGATCCCAGATTCCCTCGCGAACGCCAGCGCGCGTGGGTCGGTCCCAGTTGCACGGAATGCCAAGGAAGCGTCCACAGCACCGGCTGTCCCGCCGTGGTTGTCAACGACGACGCCGTACCGCGCCGTCAGTGAGGTCCGGGGGACTGAGCCAGATGTCGCAGAAGGCGGACCCGAGCCACGCGGTGTACTGCTCGTCGGTCCAGCCGTAGACGCGGGTGAACCGCCGTCACCGAGCCTGGGCCCGCGACGGTGATGCCGAGGTGGTCGAAGTGTTGTAGGTGCGACACGTTGTCAAGCCGCCACCTCACAGAATCGCTTGCTTGGCTTCCGGTTCCGCGGCGGGCCAGGACAAGCCATCGCACCCGTCGGGTGAGGCTCGCGGTGGCGCCATCGGTGAGTCCAGGCTCAGTCCCTCTCGATGGTTCCGCACAGCGCCGGCATGGAGATCTCGTTGTCGTCTTGGTCGTCGGCCGCGTCGCCACCGGCGTTGGGGTTGTTCGCCAGGCGGTCGCCGTTCAGGTCGACGCCGTGGACGACGATCGCGTACTGGCTCAGGTCTCCGAGCTCGCTGAGGGCGTCACCGCCGTCGAGCCTCGTGTAGGTCCTGGTGTACTTGATCTTCGTGCCGGTGTCGTTCAACCCGTTGCTGAGCGTGATCTGCACGGGACCATAGGCGGGCAGCCCCTCAAGCAGGTCGACGAAGCCGTTGCCGTCGGTGTCGAATGACTGGTTGGGACACTCGTTCTCCGCCTGCCGGATGCCGTGGATGTGCGCGACGTGGATGCCGTCATCGAGGCCCCGGGCGCGGAGCTTCACGACTAGCTCGCCGTTTCGCTGGCGGAGCTTGGCGCGGCCCTGGCCGTCGACGTTGAGCGGGGCCAAGTCGGCTTCGAAGCGCTGGGCATGGCCGTGGTGCTCGTGGTCGTTGCCCGACTCGTTGTGGGCCTGGGCCGCCGGCAGACCGGCAGTGGCAACGGCCGCAAGGGCGGCGGCGGGGATCAGGGACAGGCTGGATCTGCGCATGACTCGGCTCTTTTCATGGGTGGACGGCTTCTTCATTGACCTACGCAGTCGGACCCCGGATGGTTCAAACGTTCGGCATCCCCAGGAGCAGCTCCCGGGCCCGCTGGGCGTGGCACCGCGCGGAGCGAGCCCAAAGACCAGGCGTGGACGGCGTGGATATCGACGCGGTGCGCCCAGATGTCCCGGGTGAACCCACCTCGAGGAGATAGGTCACAGGCCTCCAGCCAATCGGTGCGAGCCAGCATCCACCGCTGTTGGCGCTCGCCGCTGGACCAGTCTCAGAAGACCGTCCAGTCGGAATACGTGGTGAACGCGTCCAGCGCGGCCAGCCCGGCTGCTGAGCTGCCGGAGGGGCCCAGCGCGGGACTCCACACGCAGGCGACACCCCGATCGGGGATGACGGCCAGGATGCCGCCGCCGACGCCGCTCTTGGCCGGCAGTCCGACTCGGTAGGCGAACTCGCCGGCCGAGTCGTAGGTGCCGCAGGTGAGCATCACGGCGTTGACCCGCTTCGTCTGCCGCGCGCTGAGCAGCCGGGTTCCGTCTGAGAGAACGCCGTCGCGGGCGAGGAAGAGCCCGGCCAGCGCCAGCTCGCGGCAGGTCATCGAGAGAGCGCACTGCGCGACGTACTGGTTGATCACCTGGTCAACGGGACACTCCAGGTTCCCGTAGCTGGCAAGCAGGTGTGCAAGAGCCGACGTGCGGTGGCCGGCCTGGAGCTCCGAACGGGCCACCCCTGGGTCGCTGTCCACGTCGGCGCGGGTGCTCTCCCGGCGCATGAGGTCGCGAAGGGCGCCGAACGCGTCGCCGGTCAGCGAATGCAACCTGTCGGTGACGACGAGCGCACCGGCGTTGATGAACGGGTTGCGCGGACGCCCCGCCTCCTGATCGAGCTGGAGCAGGGAGTTGAACGGGTTGCCCGAAGGTTCGCGGGACACCCGCTCCCAGATGTCTTCACCCTCGGCAGCGACCACGAGAGCGAGCGTGAAGACCTTGCTGATGCTCTGCACCGAGAAGCGCACATCGGCATCACCGATGACATGCACCTGGCCGTCGCAGGAGGCGATCGCCATCCCGAACTGGCGCGGATCCACCGTCGCCAGGCCAGGGATGTAGTCAGCCAGGCGGCCGCGACCCACCTCGGGAGCAGCGGCCTCCTGTGCGCGCAGCAGGGCATTCTCGATGTGCACGTCATCATCCTCGCGCAGCCGCGAGGCGAGCGGTCGCGCCGGGCTCCGGACGCCGACAAGTGGCCCACCACTGCGACCCCGAGGACCGACGATCCGCCCAGGACGTGCTCCGCGCTGAGCGTCGTGCCCGTTCACACCGGGGGTGACGCAACCCCTGTCCCGGCCCCTAGAACATGTCCGGGCACCACGGTGCCCGGTGCCACCCGAACGCGGTGGAGGCGGCGGCCACGGCGCCGGTGGTGTGCTCGGTGACGCGGCGGACGCGGTGCAGGTCGGTGAGGGGTACGCCGCCGAGGTAGATGCTGCCCAGCTCGAGGATGCCCATCGAGAGGTCGGGAGCCGTCGTCACACGGGAGACCTCGGCGCTGGACCCCTCGGGATCCCCGTCCGTGACGATCCGGTAGCGGCCGGAGTTCTCGGGCAGGAGCGGGTCGTCGACCTCGATGACCAGGTCGACCCCGGCGGCGTACTTCCTGGCACCGAGTGCGGCCTGCACCTCGACGAGGCGCACGTAGAGGTTGTCGGTCAGCGAGGTGACGACGGCGCGGGCGTCGGCGACCAGGTGGCGCAGGGGCTCGTCGACGGGGGCGCTCCACCAGTGGAAGGTGCGCGCCAGGTCGAGGTCGAGCAGGTAGCGCCACAGGCTGGCGTACGCCGCCGGGTCCTCCGCCCAGACCTCCTTGATCCTGACGTCGCCCTCGGGCTCCTCGTCGAACTGCTCCTTGAAGCGGTAGGTCGCGAACCCGTCGGCGTCTCCGACCGCGTCGTAGTGCAGGACGTAGCGGATCTCGGAGGACCCCCTGCGCGCGAACGCCTGGTCGAACACGGCGAACTCCCACACGTTCTCGTCCCGGACCATCGTCCCCGGACGGTCGGGGCGCATGGCTTCGTGCAGGCCGGGCGCCACCCTGAGGAACTCCTCACGGGTCACTTCGTCCACCGATCCCGACACGGCAACGCCCGGGAGATAGCTCAGGCGTCGGGAGGTGCCGGTCAGGACGGCGCGGGTGGTCGCCGGCCCATAGCCGAACCGCCCGTAGATCAGGGACTCCGAGGCCCACAGTGCCGCCAGCGGCTCACCACGCTTCGCGACCTGCTCCAGCTGGTGCTTCATCATCGCGGTGAGCAGCCCTCGACGACGGTACGGCGGGTGCACGGTCACCACGGTCACGGCGGCGGTCGGCACGGCGGCACCACCGGGCACCGTGAGCCGGCGGGCGAAGTCACCGCAGGTGGACACCCAGCGGCGCCCGACCTTGAAGCCGAACATCCGCGTGTTCTCGAAGACCTCGCGGTCCAGCTCGAGCGTCTCCGGTCGTGGGGCCTCCTGGAAGCCGCGGGAGATTGCGGCGTGGAAGTCCTTGAACGTCGCATCGGTCAGGTGCTTCAGCTGTGGCTCGGCCAGGTGTGGGGCGGTGGAGGCCTTCTTCTTCGTCGAGCGGGTGGCTGCCATGACCCCATTCCAGCGGACCGGGGTGGCACAGCCAAACGATTTCAGCGGCGAGCCGCGTGCCGGCCCACCCGACGACCGAAGTACGAGCCCTCGGAGAGCTGCGTGCCCGAGGCATATCCCTTGCCGTCCTGGGCGATGTTGACCGCGCAGGCGCCGGCGGCGTACAGCCCGGCGATCACCGAACCGTCCTCGCGCTCGACCTCGCCGTCGAGGCTGACCCGCATGCCGCCCATCGTGAAGCCGGCGTACATCGCCTTGCCGAGCGTCAGGTCGTAGGCACCCCACGGGCCGGTGTCCTGCGGCTCCAGCCAGTCCGGGTGCTTGTGGAGCTCGGGATCCTCCTTGCGCTGCGCGTTCACGTTGTACGACGACAGCGTCGCCTCCAGCGCGCCGGCAGGGATGCCGAGCCCCTCCTCCATCTCGGCCACCGTCTCCCAGCCGTCGATGAACGGGCAGAGCGGGAACTCGGGGTGCTCGATGTGCGCGGAGTCGACGATGAGGTAGGCGGCCTGGCCAGGCTGGTCCATCACGAAGCCCGACGTGCGCGAGTGGTAGGAGTCCTCGGCGACGAACCGCTGGCCGAGCCTGTTGACGACGATGCCGGTGACCAGCTGTGCGGGTGGGTAGAACGGTGCGGTGATGAACGCCTGCTCCATGCATCGCAGCTGTGCACCCACCGACGCGCCGAGGCGGATGCCGAGCCCGTCGTCGTAGGTCGAGGCGA
Source organism: uncultured Actinomycetota bacterium (assembly GCA_963781335.1). Lineage (GTDB taxonomy): Bacteria > Actinomycetota > Actinomycetes > Propionibacteriales > Nocardioidaceae > Marmoricola. The sequence continues at coordinate 5,306 of CAWAFS010000024.1, forward strand.
GCGGGAACAGCCTGGACGCCAGCTGCGGCGTGAACTCCTTGACCATCGAGTCGTTGCCGACATAGCCGCCGGCGGCGATCACCACGGATCTCGCGCGGATGGTGCCGCGCTCGTCATACCTGCGCCAGGCGAGGCCGACGACCTGGTTTCGATACGCCTCGTTCCTCGGCTCCTCAACCACCGATGGGTCCACGACCAGGTTGCTCGCACCCGTCTCGTAGCGCACCTCGGCGTCGGTCTCCGCGAGGCGCTCGGCGAGCAGGTCGAGGTCGCGGAACGGGTGGACCTTCTCGTTGCCGGTGAACATCAGCCCTCGGTGCCGGGCTGGATCACCGCCTTCCTCTCAAAGAGCGAGCGTTCGAACTCCATGCCGAGCGCCTCGATCCAGTCGAAGTGCTCGACGCTGTCCTCGGAGAACGCGCGGATCTTGGCCTCGTCGGGCTCGAGGCTGACCGCCATCAGGTACTTGAACATCTCCTCGGCGGAGTCCTCGACCCCTGTCTCCTTCTGTACCGCCGTCCCGCCGCCGAGGTAGAAGTGCCCGCCCGACATGGCGCTGGTGCCGCCGTACTCCGCGGCCCGCTCGAGCAGGATCACGCTGGCCCCGGCCCGGGTGGCCTCGAGAGCAGCACACGCACCCGCGATGCCGAAGCCGACCACCACGACGTCGACCTCGTCCCGGCCCACGTCGTCGAACGAACGGTCCGCCACCGTTCCTCGTGCCAAAGCGAACTAGTGGACTGCGACGGGGCGCTTGCCAGGGGTCCGGAAGAGTGTGTGGTCGGGAGCGGGTCCCGTGCCTCATAGACTCAAGCCCCGCACCCCAACCGCCGAGGGCCCTGATGACACTCGACGTCCACACGCTCGACCAGGTTCTCCTCGTCGGGACGGGCGTGCTGCTGCTGGCGATCCTGGCGGTCCGGGTCAGCGTCGGCGTCGGTCTGCCGAGCCTGCTGATCTACCTGCTGATGGGCGTGGGGCTGGGGGAGGCCGGCATCGGTCTCGCGTTCGACGACGCGGCGGTGGCGCACGCCCTGGGCTTCGGGGCGCTGATGCTGATCCTGGCCGAAGGCGGGCTGACCACCCAGTGGAGCGAGATCAGGCCGGTCATGCGCCTCGGTGTCTCGCTGGCCACCGTCGGCGTCGCAGTGAGCGTGCTGGTGATGGCCGTCTTCGGCCACTACGTCCTCGGCCTGAGCTGGGAGCTGTCGATCCTGCTCGGCGCGGTCACCTCACCGACCGACGCGGCGGCGGTCTTCTCCGTGCTGCGCCGGGTGCCGTTGCCGCGGCGACTCACCGGGTCGCTCGAGGCCGAGTCCGGGCTCAACGACGCCCCCACCGTGGTGCTGGTGACTCTCGTCAGCACCGGCGGCGGGCATGGCGTCCTGGGGTTCGTCGGCGTGATCGCCTGGGAGCTTGGCTTCGGCGTGGTCGCGGGCCTGGCCGTCGGCTTCGGCGGCGCCTGGCTGATGCGCCGCTCCGCGCTGCCCAGCTCCGGCCTCTACCCACTCGCGGTGCTGTCCCTGGCCGTCCTCGCCTACGCGGGCTCCTCGGCGCTGCACGGCTCGGGCTTCGCGGCGGTGTACGTCGCAGCGCTGGTCCTCGGCAACGCCGACCTCCCGCACCGGGCCGCTACCCGGTCGTTCTCGGAGGGGGTCGCCTGGCTCGCGCAGATCGGGCTCTTCGTGATGCTCGGACTGCTCGTCTCCCCGGGGGAGATCGACCCCGACACCGTCGGGCTGGCGGTCGTGGCGGGGCTCGCGCTGACGTTCGTCGCGCGGCCCGTCTCGGTGGCAGTCGCAGCGCTGGTGCAGCCGATGGGAGTGCGCGAGCTGACGTTCATCTCGTGGGCCGGCCTGCGTGGCGCGGTCCCGATCGTGCTCGCCACGATTCCGCTGGCGGCGGACCTGGACGGCGCCGAGGACCTCTTCCACATCGTCTTCGTGATGGTGGTGATCTACACGTTGCTCACCGGTCCGACGCTGCCGCTGGTCGCGAAGCTGCTCCGGGTGGCCCGGCGGAGCGAGCCGCGAGACCTCGAGGTGGAGGTCGCACCGCTCGAGCGGGTCGCGGCCGACCTGTTGCAGGTGACGATCTCGCCCAAGTCGCTGTTGCACGGCGTCGAGGTCGGGGAGCTGCGGTTGCCGCCCGGCTCGTCGGTGGCGCTGATCGTCCGGGACGGCAAGATGCTGGTGCCCGAGCGGCGTACGGTCCTGCGCCACGGCGATGACGTCCTGGTGGTTACTGCGCGCAAGGACCGGGTGGCCACCGAGCAGCGGCTGCGCGCCGTCTCCGTGGGTGGCCGGCTCGCCCAGTGGCTGGGCAAGGCTCCACCGAGCTGAACGCTCAGTCGACCTGGATGCACGTCTCGACCGGCGCGGGCAACCGGATCCGCTTCGGCGCCTTCGGGTCGAGGCCCTTGAACCGGTTGCCCACGAGCACGTCGATGCCGGGACCGAGGTCGGTCTTCGTGACCTGCACCTGCGTACGCCGCCCGAACGCCTTGGCCACCAGTGTTGCCGCCGGGTCGTCCGCCTCGGACGTCCAGACCACGGCCCGTGGGACCTTCGCGGTCTTGGGCGCGTTGCCGGCGTTGCCGGCGCGGAAACCAGCTTCCTCGACCTTCTGCAGCGTGGTGCCGGCCAATCCTTCCCTGGTGCCCGCGTTGAAGACGCTCACCTGGACCTCGCCGCGCCCGATGAACTCCTGCACCTGCTTCTCCGCCGCGGAGCAGGTCTCGTTCGCCGATGGTGTGCCTGGCAGCGGTGCGGTGAGCTCACGGAAGCCGTAGACAGCCATCGCGGCCAGGACGACCATCAGCACCACCAGGGTCACGGCCGTGGTGAGCCGTCTTCCGGACACGGCCTCAGTCCTCGGCCACGTAGATGCGTGCGTGCACCACGTGGCGCTGCTGCAGCGCGGCCCGGAGCGCCCGGTGCAGGCCGTCCTCGAGATAGAGGTCGTTGCGCCACTCGACGACGTGGGCGAACAGGTCTCCGAAGAACGTCGAGTCCTCGTCGAGCAGCGCCGAGAGCTGGAGGGTGTCCTTGGTGGTCACGAGCTCGTCGAGCCGCACCGGCCGGGGTGGCAGTGAGGCCCAGTCCCGGGGCCCGAGCTCGTGAGCCGGGTAGGGCCGTCCTTCGCCCACGCGCTTGAAGATCACGGCGCCATCATAGAGAGGGGCCGGTCTACGCTGGCTCGCATGACCGAGCCCACTGACCCCATCAGCACCGGCGTCGCCGCCGGATACGCCTTCACCGGGCCGGTCCTGGAGCTCGGTGGCCTGATGGTGGACGCAAGCACCCTGACCGGCGTGCCGGTGCGGATCCCGCTGGCGATGCTCAACCGGCACGGGCTGGTCGCCGGCGCCACCGGCACCGGCAAGACCAAGACCCTGCAGCTGCTCGCGGAGCAGCTCTCCACAGCCGGTGTGCCGGTCTTCGCCGCCGACATCAAGGGCGACCTCTCGGGCCTCTCGACGCCGGGCGCGGAGAATCCCAAGATCCTCGAGCGGGCGTCGTCGGTCGGCCAGGACTGGAAGGCCCAGGGCTTCCCGGTCGAGCTGTTCGCCCTGGGCGGCGAGGGCACCGGGATCCCGTTGCGCGTCACGATGACCGCGTTCGGGCCGACGCTGCTGTCCAAGGTGCTGGGGCTCAACGACACCCAGGAGTCGTCGCTGGGGCTGGTCTTCCACTACGCCGACAAGGCCGGGCTGCCGTTGCTCGACCTCGCGGACCTGCGTGAGGTGGTCAAGTATCTCACCTCGGACGAGGGCAAGCCCGACCTCAAGGACCTCGGCGGGCTGTCCAGTGCGACGGCCGGGGTGATCCTCCGCGAGCTGATCGCGTTCTCCGACCAGGGGGCCGATGCGTTCTTCGGCGAGCCCGAGTTCGAGACCAGCGACTTCCTGCGGGTCTCGACAGGCTCGACCAGCGAAGGCGGCGGCCAGGGCCTCATCTCGCTGGTTGAGCTGCCCAACCTGCAGGACCGGCCGGCTGTGTTCTCCACGTTCCTGATGTGGCTGCTGGCCGACCTGTTCCACGACCTGCCCGAGGTCGGCGACATCGACAAGCCCAAGCTGGTGTTCTTCTTCGACGAGGCGCACCTGTTGTTCAACGACGCGTCCAAGTCGTTCCTGGACGCGATCACCCAGACGGTGCGGCTGATCCGCTCCAAGGGAGTCGGTGTCTTCTTCGTGACGCAGTCGCCGACCGACGTGCCCGAAGCCGTCCTGGCGCAGCTCGGCTCGCGCATCCAGCACCAGCTGCGCGCAGCCACTCCCAACGACGCCAAGGCGCTCAAGCAGACGGTGAACACCTACCCGCACTCCGACTACGAGGACCTCGGCAAGGTGATCCTGTCGCTCGGCATCGGTGAGGCGATCGTGACGGTGATGAACGAGCGCGGTGCGCCGACCCCGGTCGCCTGGACCCGGCTCCAGGCGCCGGAGTCCCTGATGGGCCCCGCGGATGCCGCCGCCATGGAGCAGTCGGTGCTGGCGTCGCCGCTGCACGCCAAGTACGCCGAGCCGATCGACCGCGAGTCCGCCCACGAGATGCTCGCCAGGAAGCTCGAGCAGGGAGCCGACCGAGCGCGCGAGGAGCAGGAGGCGACCGAGCAGGCCACGATGGAGGAGAAACTGCGCCGCGAGGCCGACCGCGCCACCGACCGCGCACCCTCGCGACGCCGCCCGACCAAGGACAAGTCCGTGGTCGAGGAGGTCTTCAAATCGACCACCTTCCGCCAGGTGGCCCGCACGGCTGCACGTGAGATCGTTCGCGGCATGTTCGGCACCGGACGCCGCCGATGAGCGAGCCGGTCGGGCCGGTGGGGCCGGTCGAGACCCCACCCCGGTCGCCCACCCGCTGGCTACTGTCGTGGAAGTGCCCAGACCCCAGCTGATCCCCACCGTGCAGCGCCGGCTCGGCCTGGCGCTGCGGTCCCGCGTGGCGGGTGCGGACGCTCCCGAGCGGGCGGCCCGGATCTGGGGTGCCGAGGGCGAGCGGTGGTTCACCTCCGAGGACCCGATCTGGCGGGTCAACCAGAACGCTTCGATGTTTCCAGGCGGCATCGCAGCACTGCTGCTGCAGTCGCTGCACCCCTCCGCCATGGCCGGGGTGGCCGGTCACAGCGGTTACAAGGGCGACCCCTGGGGACGCCTGCAGCGCACCAGCCACTATCTGGCCGTCACCACCTTCGGGACCGTGGCCGACGCCGAGCAGGCGATCGCCCACGTGCGGTCGGTGCACCGACGGGTGCGGGGGACCGACGAGCTGGGTCAGGCGTACGCCGCCGACGACCCGCACCTGTTGCGCTGGGTGCACGTCGCGGAGATCTGGTCCTTCCTGAACGCCCACCAGGCCTACGCCGCCGACCCGCTGAGCGCGGGCGAGGCGGACCTGTTCGTGGAGCAGACCAACCGTGCCGCATCGCTGCTCGGGGCCACCGACCTGCCGACCACGGTCCAGGAGCTCGACGACGTCCTGGCCGGCTACCGGCCGGAGCTGGCGAGCACCAGGGCTGCCCGTGAGGCGACGCGGTTCATGCTGCTGAACCCGCCCGTCCCGGTCGCGGCGCGGCCGGGCTACGCACTGATCGCCGCCGGCGGGGTGGCGCTGCTGCCGACCTGGGCCCGACGCTCGTTGCGACTCCCGGTCAACCGCGCGGGCATCGCCCTGGCATCGCGCGCAGGGGGGCTCTCCACCTCGCTGGTGCGCTGGGGGATGGCCGGACTCCAGGACCGCGCGCCGGGAGACAGCTCCACCGAGGAGGCCTCGGCCTGAGCAGGCGGCAGTGCCTCTAGACTCCGTGACTGCACAGTTGCGAAAGGTTGGTGGCGGACTTGTTGCTCCCGCACGGCAAGGAAGGCGTCCTGCCCGACCACTACCTGAGGGCCGCGATCGACTCGGGTGTGATCGGTGGCTCCGGTGAGGACATTCCGGAGACGAACGTCCAGCCGGCGAGTCTCGACCTGCGCCTCGGCGCCAAGGCCTACCGGATCCGGTGCAGCTTCCTGCCCGGGGTCCAGACGGTCGAGGAGCGGATGAAGGACCTCGTCATCGACGAGATCGATCTCGACGGCGAGGGCGCCGTACTCGAGACGAACCGGCCCTATCTGATCCCCCTGCAGGAGCGACTCCGGCTGCCCCAGAACGTCCGGGCGCGAGCCAACCCGAAGAGCTCCACCGGGCGGGCGGACGTCTTCACCCGGGTGATCACCGACCGGAGCTCGAGGTTCGACGACATCGCGGCCGGCTACGTCGGGCAGCTCTATCTCGAGGTCGTCCCGCTGTCGTTCCCGGTCCGGGTCCGCGAGGGGCTGTCGCTGAACCAGCTGCGGCTCTCGGTGGGACAGGTGCAGCTCACCGACAGGGAGATCGCCAGCGAGCATGCGGCGCGGCCGATGCTCTACGCCGAGGGAAGGCCGGTGCCGGCCGCGAACCTGGGGCTGGCCTCGGGCCTGTTCCTGAGCCTGAACCTGCACGGCGACCGGAAACGCGGCGTCGGCTGGCGGGCACGTGCCAGCCCGCCACTGCTGGACCTCGGCAAGGTCGGCGCCGCTGACCCCGCGCTGTTCTGGGAACGCGTGCTGCGCGAGGACGGTGACCGGGTCGTGCTGAACCCGAAGAACTTCTACCTGCTGATGTCCTATGAAGCGGTCACCATCCCGCCGCACCTGGCCTCGGAGATGACCGCCTACGACCCGACGAGCGGTGAGCTGCGGACGCACTACGCGGGGTTCTTCGACCCCGGCTTCGGCTACAGCCCGGGCGACGACCGCCGGGGCTCGACGGCGGCCCTGGAGGTGCGCGCCCACGACATCCCGTTCATGATCGAGCACCGCCAGCACGTCTGCAAGCTGACCTTCGAGCGGATGCTCGAGGAGCCGACGGCGCTCTACGGCCAGCAGGGATTCGGGTCCAACTACCAAGGACAGAGCGAGACCCTCGGGAAGCACTTCAACGTGCGCCCGGAGTCCTCGGGCGCCCCAACGAGTGCCCAGTCGAGTGCCCAGTCGGGTGCCCCGCGGCCACCGGACGACGCCCAGCCCGAGCTCGAACAGCTGCAGCTGCCGCGCGACTAGTGGGGCCGGCTCAGGTGAGCAGGTTGACCTCGAAGGTGTAGCGGCTGGCCGCGTAGATGTGGCTGCCGAACTCGACCGGCTTGCCGTGGTCGTCGTAGGTCACGCGCTGAGCCGTGACCAGCGCAGCGCCGCGTGGCTCGTCGAAGAGCCTGGCCTCGGCCGCCGTCGCGTTGCGGGCGCCCAGCGTCTGCAACGCCGAGTGCAGGGCGACGCCCTGCCGCCTGATCAGCTCGTAGAGCCCGTGGTCGGCCAGGTCGGCCTCCTCGAAGTTGGCGATCCGCTGGGGCAGGTAGCAGGTCAGCTTGGCGATGGCCTCACCGTCGGCTCTCCGCAGCCGGACCAGCTCGAGAACCGGGGTGCCCTCGGGAACCTCGAGCTTCTCGGCGACGTCCTCGATTGCCTCCACGGTGGCGAACGACAGCACCTCGGTCGTGGGCTTCCTGCCCGCATGGGTCAGGTCGTCGTAGAGGCTGGTCAGCTCGAGCGGTCGCCTCAGCTTGGGCTGGACCACCCTCGTCCCGATGCCGCGGCGTCGCGTCACCAGCCCCTTGTCGACCAGATGCTGCATCGCTCGGCGCATGGTCGGTCGGGACAGTCCGAGGGAGTGGGCGAGGTCGACCTCGTTCTGGAGAAGGGTGCCGGTCGGCAGCTTTCCGGAGGTGATCGCGTCCTCCAGGTGTTGCGCCACCTGGAAGTAGAGGGGGATCGGACTGTTCCGGTCGATCACGAGCCGGGGCATGGTTGCGACGGCTGGGGTGGAGCCACTCATGGTGTCAGTATGTCAGAACTAACTATCAAAGTAGGAGCAAACCCGGGCATTCGCCGGCGAACCGGCGACGAGCACGCCGCTCACAGCAGCAGGGACGCCGCGGCCACGGCCGAGAAGCCAAGAGCGACCACCTCGAACTGGCGCTGTCGTAGGCGCTCCACCAGCATGATCCCCAGGCCGGCGCCGACGAGCAGCGGCAGCACGAGCAGCGCGTCCCGGACGAGGCTGGTGGGGGTGATCAGGCCCAGCCCTGCGCTGAACGGCACCTTGGCGAGGTTCACCGCCAGGTAGAACCACGCTCCGGTGCCGATCATCCGCAGCATCGGCAGCCCCGCCCGGATCAGGTAGACGGTCGTGATCGGGCCCGCGGCGTTTGCCGTCATGGTGGCGAAGCCGGCCGCAGCACCCGTGCTGACCGTCAACAGGCCGTGCGGGTGTCGCGCGGACCCGGTTGCCGCAGGTCGTGTGTTGCGTGCGAGCTGCCAGAGCTGGATCACGCACATGGCCAGCAGGGTGACGGCGATCGTGCGACGCATCAGGACATCGTCCACAGTGGAGAGGAACCAGGCACCCAGCAGCAGGCCCGGCAGTACGCCGGGGAGCAGCCGCCACATCGTGCCCCAGTCGGCGTGGCGCCGGTACCAGGTCACCGCGAGCAGGTCGCCGACCAGCAACAGCGGGAGGATGGCTCCGGTGGACTCTCGCGCCGGCAGCACCAGGGCGAAGAGCACCACCGCGATGGCGCCGACCCCGTTGATCGCCGTCTTGGCCACCCCCACCAGCATCGCTGCGAGGGCCAGACAGAGCCAGGCGGTGAGGGTCAGCTCACCCCCTGGCACACCAACGGCCCCGCCACTAGGTCTTCACCACGAGCACAGGAACGTCGACCTGCAGGATGATCGTCTGCGCGACGCTGCCCAGCAGCGCCTTGCCCACCGGCGAGCGGCGTCGGGCACCGAGCACGAGGAGGTCTGGGCGCAACCGGTCGGTGAGCCCGACGATCGCCTCACCCACATCCCCCTTCACGGTCCGGACGTGCAGCTCCCAGCTGACGCCGCTGTCCGGACCAACCGCCCTCTCGATCTCGTCGGAGACGCCGATCCGGTAGGCCTCCTCACGGTCTGCGTCCAGCGCGGAGTCGACCACGTGCAGCACGGCCAGGTCGGTGTCCCGGTACTGCGCCTCCTGCACCGCGTGCGTCAGCGCCAACCGCGCGGTCGCCGAGATCTGGTGTGCGACCGCGACGGTCATCGCTTCAGCTCGTGCGACAGCTCGGTGAGCTCGTCCCCGCCGGCCATCTGCCGGGTGAGCTCGTCGAGGCTCACCTCGCTGCGCTTCTTGTCGAGGACCGCCTGGCCGAGCTTGAGGATGACGAAGTGGTCCCCGACCAGATAGGCGTGGTGCGGGTTGTGGGTGATGAAGACGACCCCGAGACCGGCATCGCGGGCCGCGGCTGTGTACTTCAGCACGACACCGGACTGCTTGACGCCCAGCGCCGCCGTCGGCTCGTCGAGGATCAGCACGCGTGCACCGAAGTACACCGCCCGCGCGATCGCGACGCACTGACGCTGGCCGCCGGAGAGCTCGCCGATGGGTTGGTCGATGTTCTTGACCACGATGCCCATCTTGCGCAGCTCCTCGTCGGCGACGCGCTTCATCTCCTTGACCTTCATGCCGGAGAGCGGAATGCCGCTCGTGGTCAGCTCGGAGCCGAGGAAGAAGTTGCGCCAGACCTCCATCAGCCCGACCACCGCCAGGTCCTGGTAGACCGTGGCGATGCCATGGTCCAGCGCTGCACGGGGCGAGCCGAACTTCACCTCGGCACCGTCGACCTTGAGCGTGCCCTCGTTGTGCGGGTGCAGGCCCGAGATGATCTTGATCAGGGTCGACTTCCCGGCGCCGTTGTCGCCGAGTACGCAGGTCACCTCGCCGGCACGGACGGTCAGGTTGATGCCCTTGAGGGCCCGGATCGCACCGTAGCGCTTGCCCACGTCGCCGAGCTCGACGAGAACCTCGCCCTGCTGGAGCGTCTGGTCCGCATGCTCACTGATGGTGTCGGTCATGGCTAGCCCACCTTCCTCGTGGTCGAGAGCTTCTTGACGTACAGGTTGACCAGAACGGCGAGCAGCAACATCACGCCGAGGAACGCGCGGAACCAGTTCGGGTCCCAGCCGGCGTAGACGATGCACAGGCTGGTCATGCCGAAGATGAAGGAGCCGATGGCCGCGCCGATGGCGTTGCCGTAGCCGCCGGTCAGCAGGGTGCCACCCACGACTGCAGCGATGATGTAGAGGAACTCGTTGCCGACGCCGTTGCCGGCCTGGATGGTGTTGAACCGGTAGAGCGTGTGCATGCCCATGAACCAGGCCAGGAAGCTGACGGTCATGAAGAGGCCGATCTTGACCCTGATGACCGGGACACCGACGGCCCGGGCGCTCGCCTGGTTGCCACCCACGGCGTAGATCCAGTTGCCGATCTTGGTGCGGAGCAGCACCCAGGACGCGACCCCGACGAACACGAACCACCACACCACGATGATGCTCACTCGCACCGAGCCCACCTGGAACGTCGAGGCGAAGATCTTCTCGAGCGAGGCGTAGCCGTTCATCTGGTTGATGTTCGGGGTGGAGACCGAGCCGGTCACCAGCTTGGTCACGCCGAGGTTCGCACCCTGCAGGATGAAGAACGTGCCGAGGGTGATCAGGAAGCTCGCGATCCCGGTCTTCATGACCAGATAGCCGTTGAGGAACCCGATAGCCAGTGCGAAGGCCAGCGAGAGGAGCGTCCCGACCCACAGGTTGAGGTTGTACTGGTAGGAGAACATCGAGGCGAACAGCCCGGCCGTGGCGACCATGACACCGGCGGAGAGGTCGAACTCACCGCCGATCATCAGCATGCCGACCGCGACGGCGACGATGCCGATGGTGGCGCTCTGGTAGAGCACGGTCGCCAGGGACTCGGCCGACCTGAACGGTGGCGCCACCACCAGGAAGAAGATGCCGATCACGATGGCCGCGACGAGGGCACCGATCTCGGGTCGTGCCAGGGCTCGGCCGAGCAGCCCCACCTGCACCCGGTTCGACGCTTCGGCAGGGGCCGATGTCGCGGGCTTCTTTTCAGACGTCTGACTCATGAGAACCTCCGTGGTTCCGATTGGTGCGGGAGGCCGGCCAGCCCTGTCGATCTCCGGGCCGACCGGCCTCCCGCGGGCCGGTTAGCGAGTGCCCTTGGTCGCGAACGGAAGGATGACGTCGATGTTGTCCTTGTCCACGAAGGACGGACCCGTCAGGACCGGGCCGCCACCGCCGATGTCGTTGCCGTTCTTCAGCTTGAGGTACAGAGCGGTCACCGCCTGGTAGCCCTGGACGTAGGGCTGCTGGTCGATCGAGAACTCGATGCTGCCGTCCTTGATGTTCTGGGCCGCATCGGCGTTGAGGTCGAAGGTGATGAGCTTCGCCTTGCTGCCGGACGCCTCCATGGCCTTGAGCGCGTCCAGCGCGATCGGCGCGCCCAGTGTGACGATGTAGTCGATCGTCTTGTCCTGGGACAGCTTGGCCTGCAGTGCCGAGACCACCGCTGAGTCGTCCGCGCCATTGACCTGGATGTTCTTGGTGTTCGGAGCCTTGCTCTTCACTCCGGCGCAGCGTGCCTCGAGGGCCACCGAACCGGCCGCCTGGATGACGCACAGCGGGTTCTTCCCGCCGGCCTCGGCGATCCGCTCGCCCGCGGACTCACCGGCAAGGTTCTCGTCCGAGCCGAAGTACATCAGCGCGCCGACGTCCAGGTAGTCCTCGATGCCGGAGTTGAACGCCACCACCGGGACCTCGGCGTCGTTCGCGTCCTTGACCGCACCCGCGAGTGCGTCCGGGGTGGCCAGTGTGGTCGCGATGCCATCGACCTTGGAGTCGATGGCGTTCTGGATCAGCGTTGCCTGCTTGGAGGCCTCCGGGTCGTTGGAGTACTTCAGGTCGATGCCGTAGTTCGTGGCGGCCTGTTGCGCACCGGACTTGATCTTGTCCCAGAAGGTGTCACCCGGAGTCTCGTGGGTGACCATCGCGATGGTGTACCCGGAGTCGTCACCGGCTCCGCCGCCGCTGCCTCCACTGTCGCTCTCGGTGTCCGTGCGCCCGCCGCCCGCGCAGGCTGACAGGGCGACTGCGAGCACGGCGCCCACGACGAGCGGGCCGCCTCTGCGGGCTGTGAGGTGCTTCATGGTCGGTGTTCCTTTCCTAGGGGGCCCCTTTCACGGGGCCGCTGCGCCTGGCGAAGATGCGCCGGCTCCGCTCGCGGTGGCGAGGGCACTGTGTCGGCGCTCACAGCCTTGCGGAGGCGAAGTTTGCTTGTCAAGGGTTTGTTCTAACATTCTGAGGTTAGAACCTCGTCAGCGCGGGATTTGTGCTGCAGACAGAATGTTAGAACAAAGCCTTGACACGGCTGACGGCCCTCGGTTTGATGGACGACGTCGCAGCCCTGGCCGCGACCCTGTGCCTGTTCCACGCATCACCACACCCACTTCGGAGCTCTCATGTCACACCTCTCGCAGCTGCGTCTCGGAACCGCGCCGGACTCCTGGGGCGTCTGGTTCCCCGACGACCCCCATCAGGTGACGTGGGACGTCTACCTGGACGAGATCGCCGCTGTTGGCTACGTCTACACCGAGCTCGGCCCGCAAGGCTTCATGCCGCAGGACCCCGCCCAGCTCAACGACGAGCTGGCGAGCCGGAACCTGACCGTCTGCGGCGGCACCGTTTTCGCGGGGCTGCACAAGGGTCGGGAGGCGCTGGACCGGGCGATCGCCGAGTTCAGCCAGGAGGCCAGGCTGCTGGCCGCTGTCGGTGCGGAGTACCTCGTCCACCTCCCCGAGCAGTACACCGACCAGCACACCGGGGCCGCCACCGAGTCGGGTGACCTCGACCCGGCGCAGTGGAAGAACCTGGTGACCGGGACCGACGAGCTCGCCAAGGTGATCTACGGCGAGTACGGCGTGAAGCTGGTCTTCCATCCGCACGCCGACACCCATGTCGACACCCAGATCCGCATCGAGCGCTTCCTCGCCGACACCGACCCCGAGCTGGTGAACCTCTGCCTCGACACCGGGCACGTCTCCTACTGCGAGGGCGACAACATCGAGATCATCCAGAAGTTCCCCGAGCGGATCACCTATGTCCACCTCAAGTCCGTGGATCCCGTCGTGCGCGCCCGGGCCCTCGCCGAGAAGATGCCGCTCTCGGAATCGGTGAAGCTCGGCATCATGTGTGAGCCGCCGTACGGCGAGCCCGACATGCCGCCGCTGCTCGACGAGCTGGGCCGGCTCGACCGCGAGATCTACACCGTGATCGAGCAGGACCTCTACCCGGTCGAGCCGCACATCCCGCTGCCCATCGGCGCGCGCACCGCCGGCTACTACGTCGGCTGCGGGCTCGGTCCCGTGCGCCGCTGGCCCTACTGAGACCCGAGACACAGGAGCACTGCCATGACACTCAAGGTCGGCGTCATCGGAACCGGCATGATCGGCCGCGACCACATCCGGCGGCTCACCGAGGTCGTCTCGGGGGCCGAGGTGGTCGCCGTGACCGACGCCAACGAGGTGGCCGCCAAGGAGGTGGCCGCCGACCTTCCGGGTGCGACCCTGCACGCCTCCGGCGGGGAACTCATCGCCGACCCCCGGGTCGAAGCCGTGATCGTGTGCTCCTGGGGCCCCACGCACGAGCAGTACGTCGTCGCCTCGGTCGAGGCGGGCAAGCCCGTCTTCTGCGAGAAGCCGCTGGCGACCACGACCGCAGCGTGCCAGCGCATCATGGAGGTTGAGGTGGCGAGCGGGCAGCGACTGGTGCAGGTCGGTTTCATGCGCCGGTACGACGCGTCCTACCGCGCCCTGAAGCGGGCCATCGACTCGGGAGCCGTGGGAGCTCCGCTCATCTACTACTCCGGCCATCGCAACCCGTCGGTGCCCGAGCACTACACGAAGGACATGGCGATCGTCGACACCGCCGTGCACGACTTCGACGTGACCCGGTGGCTGCTCGGCGAGGAGCTCACCTCGATCCGCGTCCTCGCGGCCAAGCCGAACAGCCACGGCGGGGACCTCCAGGACCCGCTGCTGATGATCCTGGAGTCGTCCTCCGGGGTGCTGGTCAACGTCGAGACGTCTGTCAACATCCGCTACGGCTACGACATCCGTGGCGAGGTGGTCGGCGAGACCGGCACGGCGGCTCTTGCGGAGACCGGCCAGATCGTCCTGCGCAGGCAGAACAGCGTCGGTGTCGCCGTACCCGAGGACTGGCGCGAGCGCTTCATCTCCGCCTATGACGTGGAGTTCCAGGAGTGGATCAACGAGGTGGTCGCAGGCACCGGGCTGACCGGCCCGAGCTCCTGGGACGGGTACGCCGCGCAGGCCGTCTGCGACGCCGGTGTCCAGGCGCTCTACAGCGGCGAACGGATCGACATCGAGCTCGGTGCCAAGGCGGCGCTCTACTCCTGACCAGACCCATCACGCACAAGGAAATGACCATGACCCAGGACTCACTCGGCATCGCCGTCATCGGCGTCGGCATGGTCGGTCGCGCGCACGCGGCCGGCTACCGCACCGCCGGCAGCCTGTTCGACATCACCGACCGCCCGGACACGCGGCTCGTGGCCATCGCGGACGCCCACGAGCCGTTCGCGGTCGACGCCGCCAAGCGGTTCGGCTACGAGCGCTCGGAGACGTCGTGGCAGGCCATCGTCGACGCGCCCGACATCGAGGTCGTCAGCGTGGCGGTCGCCAACTCGATGCACCGCGAGGTGGTCGAGGCGCTGCTGGCCGCCGGCAAGCACGTTCTCTGCGAGAAGCCGCTCGCGCCCTCGGTCGAGGACGCCAGGGCCATGGTGGCCGCCGCCGAGGCAGCCACCACCCACGCCGGCATCGGACTCACCTTCCGCCGAGCCCCGGGGATCAATGCGATCCGCGAGCAGGTGCTGGGCGGTGCGCTCGGCGACGTACGCCACTTCAACGGCCACTACTGGTGCGACTACGCCCAGGACCCGAACGGCCCGATCAGCTGGCGGTACCGCGGTGGTCCGGGCAGTGGCGCGCTGGCCGACATCGGCAGCCACATGATCGACATCGGTGAATACATCTGCGGACCCATGACGAGCGTCAGCGGTGCGGTGTTCCAGACCTTCACCACCGAGCGACCCGTCCCCATCGGTGTGACGGTCGGACACGGCGGCGGCGAGGTCAGCGACGAGAAGGAAGCGGTGGACAACGAGGACATCGCCACCTTCACCGCGACCTTCGACAACGGCTCCGTCGGCACCTTCTCGGTCTCGCGGGTCGCCCACGGACTCCCCAACGGACTCGGGTTCGAGGTCTTCGCGGAGAAGGGCTCGGCGGCCTACGACCTGAACCGTCCGGGAGAGTTCACCTACGACGACCAGGGTCCTGGCGGCGTCGTGAACGGTCCCCGCCAGGTGCTGCTCGGCCCTGGACACCCCTACCTCGAGCGGGGCCTGCCGATGGACTTCCCGTCGGTCGGTCACGGGCAGAACGACTTCTTCGCCTGGCAGGCGCGCGCCTTCCTGGACCAGGTGGCCGGGATCGACCGGCTGCCCGCTGTCCCCACGCTGAAGCACGGGCTCCACAACATGGAGATCCTCGCCGCAGTCACGCAATCGGCCCTCAACGGCGGCCAAGCCGTCTCCCTCGCCTGACCTCTCCCGAAAGGAACCCCACCATGAAGCTTGGTGCCTACACCGCGTGTCTGCATGACCTGCCTCTCGAGGAAGCGCTGGAGATCCTGCGCGAGCTCGGCCTGACCAGCGCCGAGATCAACTCCGGTGGGTTCCTCGCCACGCCGCACCTCCCGGTGGAGGCGATCCTCGAGAGCGAGTCGGCGCGAGAGGAATACCTCGCCACCTTCGCGAAGTACGGCATCACCCTGACCGCGTTGAACTGCAACGGCAACCCGCTGCACCCGGACCCCGAGGTGCGCGAGAAGCACAGCAACGACATCCGCCGGTCGATCAAGATGGCCAGCCTGCTCGGCATCAAGACCGTGATCACCATGTCCGGCCTGCCGGGCAGCGACCCGGGCGCTGCACGCCCGTCGTGGACGGTGATCCCCTGGGACAGCGTCTACAAGGAGACCCTGGACTACCAGTGGGACGAGGTCGCCGTGCCGTTCTGGAAGGAGATCCAGGGGCTCGCCGCGGAGAACGACGTCAACGTGGCGATCGAGATGCACCCGCACAACCTGGTGTTCAACCCCGCGACGATGAAGCGGCTCGTGGAGCTGACCACCCCCGAAGGCGGCACCACCCACGTCGGCGCCGAGATGGACCCGAGCCATCTCTTCTGGCAGCACATCGACCCGATCGCCGCGATCGAGGATCTCGGCCAGCTCGTCTTCTTCGCCGCAGCGAAGGACACATTGATTCACGAGACCGCCGCCGTCAACGGTGTGCTCGACGACCGTTTCGAGTGGATCCCTGCCGAGGAGAACCCCGTCGGTCTCGGCGGCCGCTACACCGTCACGAAGTGGCCCGAGGTGCCCGGGTGGTCCTTCGTGGCCGTGGGGCGTGGGCACGACGTGGACTTCTGGGCACGCTTCCTCACCGCCATCTACAAGGTGGACCCTGACATGGCGGTCAACATCGAGCACGAGGACGCCACGTTCGGACAGGTCGAGGGCCTGAGGTTCGCCGCGGACAACCTGCTCACGGCCGCCGACCAGGCAGGACTCGCCTGAGCGGCTCGGAACTGATAAAGTCAGAATGTAAAGACAAATCAGAGGAGAGTTCAGTTGAAGACCATTGAGCACTGGATCGCAGGCAAGACCACCACGGGCGTATCTGACCGGACCGCTCCGGTCTACAACCCCGCCACGGGAGGGCAGCAGGCCGAGGTCCTGCTGGCAGACGTGCGCGATGTCGAGGCTGCCATCGCGGCTGCCAGCGACGCGTTCCCGGACTGGTCCCAGACGTCGATCAGCAAGCGCACGAAGGTGCTGTTCGCCTTCCGGGAGATCGTCAACGCCCGCGCCTCGGAGATCGCGGAGGCGATCACCGACGAACACGGCAAGGTGCTCTCCGACGCGCTCGGGGAGGTGCAGCGCGGGCTCGAGGTCGTGGAGTTCGCGTGCGGCATCCCCAGCCTGCTCAAGGGTGACTACTCCGACCAGGTCTCGACCGACGTCGACACCTTCTCCTTCCGCGAGCCGCTCGGCGTGGTCGCCGGCATCACGCCGTTCAACTTCCCGGCGATGGTGCCGATGTGGATGTTCCCGGTCGCGATCGCCTGCGGGAACACCTTCGTGCTCAAGCCCAGTGAGCGGGACCCGTCGGCGTCGATGCTGATCGCCCAGATGTGGCAGCAGGCCGGTCTTCCCGACGGCGTCTTCAACGTGGTGCACGGCGACAAGGTCGCTGTCGACACGATCCTGGACTCACCCGACGTCGCCGCTGTCTCCTTCGTCGGCTCGACCCCGATCGCGAAGTACATCCACGAGCGGGGCACGGCCAACGGCAAGCGCGTGCAGGCCCTCGGCGGCGCCAAGAACCACGCCATCATCCTTCCCGACGCCGACGTCGAGTTCGCTGCGGACCACCTGGCCGCGGCGGCCTTCGGGTCGGCCGGCGAGCGCTGCATGGCGATCTCGGCGGCGGTCACAGTCGGAGACGTGGCCGACCGTCTCGTCGAAGCCGTCAACGAGCGTGCGCGCGCGGTCAAGGTCGGCAGTGGTCGCGACAGCGACAGCGAGATGGGACCGGTCGTGACCCGCGAGGCGCAGGAGCGCATCACCCGCCTGATCGGAACGGGCGAGGAGCAGGGGGCCCGCATCTCGGTCGATGGCCGCAACCACACCGTGCCCGGCCATGAGGAGGGGTTCTTCGTCGGCCCCACCGTGATCGACGATGTCTCGACGGAGATGGACGTCTACACGCAGGAGATCTTCGGCCCGGTGCTGTCCGTCGTACGCACCGACACCGTGGACGAGGCGATCGCGCTGGTCAACGCGAACCCCTACGGCAACGGAACGGCCATCTTCACCAACAGCGGCGAGGCGGCTCGCCGGTTCCAGCGCGGTGTCCACGTCGGGATGATCGGCATCAACGTGCCGGTGCCCGTGCCGATGGCCTACTACTCGTTCGGCGGCTGGAAGGACTCGCTCTTCGGGGACAAGCACGTTCATGGCCCCGAGGGCGTCAGCTTCTACACCCGGGCCAAGGTCGTCACTGCCCGCTGGCCGCACAGCGAGCACGCCAGTGACGCCAGCTTCCACTTCCCGACGTCGAAGTAACCGTTACCCACCGACCGGCCCCATGGACCACCTGCAGGAGATGACATGAAGATCGCCCTCGACCCGTACATGCTTCGCAGCATCCCGCTGCTCGAGCTTCCCGGCGTCGTGGCCGACCTCGGCTACGAGTACATCGAGCTCTCGCCTCGTGAGGACTTCACGCCGTTCTTCCTGCACCCGCGGGTGGACGACGCAGGGGTCAAGGCCTTCAAGAAGGCGCTGGACGGGGCCGGCGTGAAGGTCGCCGCGCACCTGCCGCTCTACCGCTGGTCGGGTCCCGACGAGGACGAGCGCCAGGCGGCGGTCCGCTACTGGAAGCGGGCCATCCAGATCACCGTTGACCTCGACTGCCACGTGATGAACTCGGAGTTCAACGGCCGGCCCGAAGCGGCCAGCCTGTCGGAGGGCCAGTTCTGGAAGTCGATGGAGGAGCTGCTCCCGGTCTTCGAGCGCGAGGGTGTCGAGCTGCGTCTGGAGCCGCACCCCGACGACTTCGTCGAGGACGGTCTCGTGGCCGTCGACATGATCCGCGGGATCAACTCACCACTCGTCTCGTTCCTCTACTGCGCACCGCACACCTTCCACATGGGCGGCAACATGGTCGAGATCATGGAGTACGCCGGGGACCTGATGACCCAGCTGCACGTGGCCGACTCGTTCGACCACACCGGGTCCTCGGGACTGCGTTACATCACCAATCCGCCGGGCAACCCGATCCGGGTGCACCAGCACCTCGACATCGGTCAGGGCGAGGTGAAGTGGGACCTGTTCTTCGAGACGTTGAACAAGCTGGGCTTCGGTGACCGCGAGGGCAACGTGATGACCGCGTGCGTGTTCGCGTGGGAGGAGCGCGCCCACGAGTCCAGCCGGTTCATGCGCGAGACCATCGACTCCTACGTGGGGGCATGGTGAGCACCGACACGGGTGCCCCAGGGGCACTCGAGCTGCTGACGGTCGGACGCGTCGGCGTCGACATCTATCCCCAGCAGGCGGGTCCCCTCAAGGACGTGGACACCTTCGCCAAGTATCTCGGCGGCACCGCCACCAACGTCGCCGTCGGTGCTGCTCGTCTGGGTCGCCGGTCGGCGGTGCTCACCAAGGTCGGCCAGGACCCGTTCGGTGACTTCGTCCGGGAGGCGTTGGTCAGGTTCGGCGTGGATCCGTCGTACGTCGGAACGGCTCCTGACCTGAACACCCCGGTCGTCTTCTGCGAGCTCGACCCGCCCGAGGACCCGGCTCTCTACTTCTACCGAGCGCCGATCGCCCCCGACCTCACCCTCGGCGACGACGACGTCCCTTGGTCGCTGGTCCGCGACGTGCCCGTCTTCTGGGTCACCGGCACCGGTGCCAGCGTCGAGCCTTCGCGCACCACCCAGCTGGCCATGCTCAAGCACCGAGGACGACCGGACCCGGACGGCAACAGCTACACCGTCCTCGACCTCGACTGGCGGCCGATGTTCTGGCCCTCGGTCGACGAGGCGAGGGTCGAGTACGACGCGATGCTGGACCACGTCAACGTCGCCGTGGGAAACCGCGCCGAGGTGGAGGTGGCCGTGGGCACGAGTGACCCCCATGAGGCCGCCGAGCGGTTGCTCGCGCGGGGCCTGAAGCTGGCCATGGTCAAGATGGGCGGCGACGGTGTCCTGGTCGCCACCCCCGAGGCCACCCGGGTCGTGACACCGCATCGCGTCGACGTGGTGTGCGGCCTGGGCGCCGGCGACGCCTTCGGCGCCGCACTGGTCCACGGTCTGTTGTCCGGCTGGGACGCCGTCCGATGTGCGGAGCACGCCAACGCCGCCGGGGCGATCGTCGCCTCGCAGCTCGCATGCGCAGATGCCATGCCCACGCTGGAGGAGCTCTCCAGCCTCGTCGCCCGTCAAGGAGATTCAGCATGACTGTCGTCACGGAAGCACTCACGAGCGAGAGAGGTCCGACCATCTCGGACGCCGACTGGCTCGACCTCCTGGAGCGACGGGTCTCGCACCCGCAGGCGATCGCCGAGGCGTACGCCGCCCGGCGCCGCCCCGTGCGGTTCCTCTCCGACCGGGGCACGGTGTTCCTCGTTGCCGCGGACCACCCCGCGCGCGGATCGCTCGCCTCTGGTGGCGACTCCATGGCGATGGCCGACCGGCGTTCGCTCCTGGCTCGACTGGTCGAGGCCCTGCACCACCCCGACGTGGACGGCGTGCTCGGCACCCCCGACATCATCGAGGAGCTGCTGCTGCTCGGCGCCCTCGAGGACAAGGTCGTGATCGGCTCGATGAACCGGGGTGGGCTCGACGGCGCCACCTGGACCATGGACGACCGCTTCACCGGCTACGACGCAGAGAGCATCGCGGCGTGTGGTCTCGAGGGCGGCAAGATGCTGTTGCGCATCGATGACACCGACGCCGGGACCGCGGCCACGATCGAGGCCTGCGCGAAGGCAGTCAGCGACCTGGCGGAGCGTGGGCTCGTCGCGATGGTCGAGCCGCTGCCCTACGAGCGTGACGCCGAGGGGAAGCTCTTCCTGCGCAAGGACGCACCTGCGCTCTCCCGTGCCGTCACCATCGCCTCCGGGCTCGGCACCACGAGTGCCTACACCTGGTTGAAGATGCCGTCGTGCGACGACTACGAGACGGTGTTCGGCTCGACCACGCTGCCATGCGTCGTACTGGGTGGAGTGCCCAGCTCGGACCCCGCAGCGGACCTCGCTTCCTGGGGCCAGACGTTGTCGCACCCGGCGGTCAGGGGACTCGTCGTCGGCCGCACCCTGCTCTACCCACCGGACGGGGACGTCGGATCGGCCGTGCACGCAGCGGCCGACGTGCTCGAGACGGCCAAGCGAGCAGGCTGAGGTGAGCATCCACCGGCCCTTCGGCGACTCGCCCGCCGCCCACGGCGAGCTGGTGGCGCTGACCCCTGACGACGCCGGCTGGGCGTGGACCGGACTGAGGGTCCTGCGCCTCGCGGCGGGTCGTCCTCAGACCCTGTCGACGGGCGGCAGTGAGGTCTTCGTCCTCCCGCTGCGTGGTGCCGTGAGCGTCACCGTGTCGTCGGAGGCCGCCCCTGGTGCGACCGAGGCGAAGTTTGCCCTCGACGGCCGGGCCAGCGTGTTCAGCGCCGTCACCGACTTCGCCTACGTCGGGCGGGACAGTGTCGTCGTCCTCGAGAGCGACGGGGTCGCGGAGGTGGCGGTGCCGGCCGCGCGCTGCTCAAAGCGGCTGGAGGCTCGCTACGCTCCTGCATCGGCCGTCCCCGTGGACATCCGTGGCGCGGGTCCCGCGAGCCGTCAGGTCAACAACTTCGGAGTGCCCGGGGTCTGGGACCACGCCGAGAAGCTGGTGTGCGTCGAGCTGATCACCCCACCGGGCAACTGGTCCAGCTATCCGCCCCACAAGCACGATGCGTCGGCGCCGTGCGAGGTGGTCAACGAGGAGATCTACTACTACCGGATCGGCGGCCCGGACCAGGTGACCCCCTCGCGCTCCGGCAGCGGTTTCCACCGCACCTACACCGGGCCCGAGCACCAGGCGGCCGGACTGGCCGCCATCGACGAGACCGTGGAGGTGCGGGACCATGACGTGGTCCTCGTCCCGCACGGCTACCACGGCCCGTGCATCGCGGCCCCGGGCTACCCGATGTACTACCTGAACGTGATGGCCGGCCCTGCTGCCGAGCGGGCGATGGCCTTCTGTGACGACCCGGCCCACGCCTGGCTGCGGGACAGCTGGGACGACCAGCCGATCGACCCACGCTGCCCGGTCACCTCGGCCGAGGGGCGCGTGGACGGCCTGGTGCCGTCCTACGACGACGAGACGGAGAACGCACGATGACCGGCACAATTCGACTGACCACCGCACAGGCGCTGGTGCGCTGGCTGGTGGCCCAGCGCTCAGAGCTGATCGACGGCACCGAGGTCCCCCTCTTCCCCGGCGTCTTCGCGATCTTCGGGCACGGCAACGTGCTCGGTCTCGGGACCGCTCTGCACGCGGCCCGCGAGGAGCTCCCCACCTGGCGCGCGCAGAACGAGCAGGGGATGGCGCTGGCCGCCATCGCCTACGCCCGAGCCACCGACCGTCGTCAGGTGATGGTTGCCACCAGCTCGGTCGGACCGGGCGCGCTGAACATGGTCACGGCCGCGGGCCTGGCCCACGCCAACCGGCTGCCGGTGCTGCTCCTCCCGGGCGACACGTTCACCTCCCGCGCACCGGACCCGGTGCTCCAGCAGGTCGAGCACTTCGGTGACCCGTCGACGTCGGTCAACGACTCCTTTCGCGCCGTCTCACGCTACTTCGACCGGATCACTCGTCCCGAGCAGCTGCTCTCGACGCTGCCCCAGGTCGTGCGTGTGCTCACCGACCCGGCCGACTGCGGCCCCGTCGTGCTGGCGCTTCCCCAGGATGCACAGGTCGAGGAGTTCGACTTCCCCGAGACCATGTTCGCCACCCGGGTGCACCGGATCCCGCGGCAGCGTCCTGACAGCGACGACCTGGCCGACGCGGTGGCGACGCTCCAGGGGGCCGAGCGGCCGCTGCTCGTCCTCGGTGGCGGGGTCCGCTACTCGGGCGCAGCGGCAGCGGCCTTGGCCTTCGCCGAGACCCACAACGTGCCGGTCGTGGAGACGGTCGCCGGGCGGACGCTCGTCCCCCATGACCACCGGCTCTACGGAGGGGCGCTCGGCATCATCGGTGCCACCTCGGCGAACAAGCTGGCCTCCTCGGCCGATGTCGTCCTTGCGGTCGGCACGCGGCTCCAGGACTTCACGACGTCCTCCTGGACAGGTTTCGCCACGGACGTGCAGCTGGTCACGGTCAACGCTGCACGCTTCGACGCGGTCAAGCACTCGGCTCGGGCCGTGGTGGGCGACGCGCGCGAGACGCTGGTCGAGCTCACCTCGGAGCTGGCTGACTGGGTTGCGGACCCGGCCTGGGCCGACGTCGCGTCCAGTGAGCTGGCTGCCTGGGACGCCCATGTCGACGAGCTGCGCGCTGGGGTGGCTCCGGACGGAGCGCTGACCTACGCCCAGGTCGTGGGGGTGGTCAACGACGCCAGTGGCCCGGAGGACTACGTGCTCACGGCCTCAGGCGGGATGCCGGGTGAGCTGCACGGAGGCTGGCGCACCGGCATCGTCAAGGAGGAGGGGTCGCCCACGTCGGGCGCGACGATGGACCTGGAGTACGGCTTCTCCTGCATGGGCTACGAGGTGGTGGCGCCCTGGGGGGCGGCGATGGCGAGGGCCCAGACCCACCCCGGCGGCCTGGTCACCGGGCTGTTCGGTGACGGTTCCTACCTGATGCTCAACTCCGAGCTCTACTCGGCGGCCTTCTCCGGGGTGCCGTTCGTGGCGGTCCTGTGTGACAACTCGGGGTTCGCGGTGATCCATCGGCTGCAGACCAACCAGGGCGCCGAGGGGTTCAACAACATGCTCGCCGACTCTCGTGGGCCAGGTGCCGACGGCAGCGTCCACGTGGACTTCGCCGCACACGTGCGCTCGCTGGGCTGCCTGGTCGAGGACGTGCCTGCGTCGGCCGGAGTCGAGGAGCTGCGGGCGGCGTACGACCGGGCCCGGGCGGCCGCCCGCAAGGCCAACCGGCCTGCGGTCGTCGTCTGCCGAACCCACTCGTCCACGTGGACCGAGGCCGGGGCGTGGTGGGAGACCGGTGTGCCTGCGTCGCTCAGCGGCCGGGCGTCCTACGACGAGGCCAAGCAGGACCAGCTCCGATGGCTGTGACGTCGGCTCCCGTCAAGCTGGGCGTCGTCGGGTACGGCGCGGGCGGACGCTACTTCCACACGCCGTTCATCGAGGCGGCCGAGGGTGTCGAGCTCGCCGGAGTGGTCACCCGCTCGCCCGCACGAAGGGCCGAGGTCGAGCAGGACTGGCCAGGCGTGCCCGTCTTCGACAGCCTCGGTGCCCTGATCGCCAGCGGGGTCGAGGCCGTCACGATCACCACTCCGCCCGAGACCCGGCGCGAGCTGGTGCTGGAGGCGCTGTCCGCCGGCGTCCACGTGGTCGCCGACAAACCGTTCGCGCCGACCGCCGACGTAGGCCGTGAGCTCGCGGCCGCGGCTGAGTCCTCCGGACTGCTGCTCTCGGTGTTCCACAACCGGCGCTGGGACGCCGACCTCCGCACCCTCGCCGCTGTCGTCGACAGCGGCCGCCTCGGTGAGCTGTGGCGGGTGCACTCCCGGTTCGACCTCGACGACCCGGCGACGCTCGAGGCCGGCCCCGGCGGCGGACTGCTGCGAGACCTCGGCAGTCACGTCGTCGACCAGATGGTCTGGCTGCTGGGCGACGTACTCAGCGTGAACGCCCACCTGGACTGGTTGGACCTCCCGGAGGGACGCACCGATGCCAGCTTCACGATCGAGATGGAGCACACGTCGGGGGTGCGCTCACAGGTCGAGTCGAGCAAGGTGAACCACATCGCGGCTCGAGAGCTGCGGGCCTACGGCAGCGCAGGCAGCTACTGCTCCTCGGGCACCGACGTCCAGGCACAGGCGATCTTCGCGGGGAAGCGACCTGTGGACGACCTCGACGGGTGGGGTTACGAGGCACCTGACCGGTGGGGTGTGCTCGCCACGCAGTCCGGCAACCAGCCCGTGCCGTCGGCGCAGGGGCGCTACCACGATCTCTACGCGGCGTTCGCAGCTGCCGTCCGGGGAGAAGGCGCGCAACCGGTCCCGGCCCTGGACGCGGTCCGGACCCTCGCGGTTCTGGATGCGGCCCGCCTCAGTGCCGAGCGGGGGAGCAGTGTCGACGTGGCGGGTTCTACCGCTACAGCCTGATCTCCCGTCCGCGGCACCCTGACGAAAGGCACCTCCCATGAATCAGTCCCACTCCGTCCCCGTCGGTCTCATCGGCGCGGGCAGGATCGGCTCGTTCCATGCCGAGATCATTGCGCGTCGCGTTCCCGGCGCCGAGCTGGTCGCCGTGGCCGACCCCCGCCCCGGAGTCGCCGAGGCGCTCGCCGCACCTCTGGGTGCCCGGGGAGAGACCGATCCGGCGGCGATCTTCGCTGCGGACGACATCGACGCGGTCGTCATCACGGCATCCACGGCCGCGCACTGTGAGCTGATCGTCGCGGCCGCCGGGGCCGGCAAGGCGGTCTTCTGTGAGAAGCCGATGTCGAGAACGCTCCCCGATGCGGATCGGGCGATCGCTGCGGCACGAGACGCAGGGGTCCAGCTCCAGGTCGGGTTCAACCGGCGGTTCGCGGCCGACTTCGCAGCAGCCCACGCCCTCATCGCCGACGGAGCGATCGGCACTCCTCAGCTGATGCGTTCGGTCACCCGTGATCCGGGACTGGTCAACCCGGCCGGCGTAGCGCCGTGGGCGATCTTCACCCAGACGCTGATCCACGACTTCGACATGCTGCTCTGGCTGAATCCTGGTGCCATGCCGGTTGAGGTCTATGCGACCGCCGATGCGCTGGTGGCGCCCGAGTTCAAGGAATCCGGCCTGCTGGACACGGCCGTTGTCGTGGTCACCTTCGACAACGGCACCCGGGCGGTCGCCGAGGCGAGCTTCTCGGCCACCTACGGCCACGACGTCCGCGCCGAGGTCTTCGGATCCGCCGGGATGGTGACGGTCGGAGGGGCACCGAGTACGTCGGTGGCCCTGTCCGACGCCCGGGGTCGGCATGCCGAGACACCGCGCGGGGACGTCGAGCTCTTCCTCGACGCCTACACCGCCGAGTTCGTCGAGTTCACCGACGCCGTCCGTGAGGGCCGGCTGCCCTCGGTCACCGGCAACGACGCGCGGCGTGCCCTCGCGGTCGCCCTGGCGTGCATCGAGTCCGCCCGGACGAACGCGCCCGCGAAGGTGGCTCCCTAGGTGGTCCAGAGCCTCACCCTCGCGGTCGGTGCGGAGATGGCCCACCTCGACAGCGACAGCGGTTGTTTCACCGTGGCCCTTCGCGGGTAACGGGTTGCGTCGCTCCAGCCACGGGGATGACACGCGCTCGCGGCGCCCAGGCGCGAAGGAGTAGGACTGCCATGGATTGGCTGCACCGGGCTGCGTGCCTCAAGGAGGACCCCGACCTCTTCTTTCCGATCGGGGAGGCCGGACCGGCGCAGGACCAGGTCGAGGACGCACGACGGGTCTGCCACGGGTGCGTGGTCAGGGAGCCCTGCCTCGCCTGGGCCCTCGAGGTGGGGGTGGCCGACGGAGTGCTCGGTGGCCTGACCGGGGTGGAGCGTCGTGCGCTCAGGCATCCCTCACGGGTCGAGCTCGGACGCGATCAGGGTGCAGGCCTCCTGCAGCCGGACGCCGAGGTAGGTGCCCGGAAGGTTGCGTCGAGATCGGGGCGAGGTGAAGGCGTTTCCCGCGTAGAAGAGCTGCACTCCCACGCTGTCGGCAGCGCGTAGCGACTGCACGGCCCGAGCGCGGCCGCTGTTGAGATGGGAGACGATCACGACGGCGCGGGCCTCGGTGGCCTGGACGGCGGTGGCCAGGGCAGGCACCGACGTGCGTGCCCCCAGGAGCCGGCAGGCCCATCCCTGGTCGCGCAGCATCACGCACAGTGCTTCCAGGCCGATGGTGTGCAGATCGGTCGGCCCGCAGGCCAGCACCATCGTTCCGGGCCGTGAAGGGGCAGGGGAGGACGCGATGAGGCCCTCCAGCCATGAACGAGCTGCCTCGGTGGTGAGGTGCTCGTCCTCGACGGTGCAGCGGCCTGTCTGCCACCACAGCCCGACCTGTTGCATCGCAGGCAGCAGGACGTCGTCGAGGCACGGACCAAGGCCCAGGTCCAGGAGCGCGCCGGCCAGGTGCTCACGGACCGCGACCGGGTCCGAGCGTTCGGAGGCGTCCATGATGGCAAGAACGTAAGGCGTGGCCGGACCGGTGGCCTCGAGCAGCTGCCGGACCGCTTCCGCCGCCAGGCTGGCCCTCTTGCCGCGCGCGATCTCGTCGCGCATCAGCCGCAGGGCGTGCAGCTCCCGGGGTGCGTAGCGGCGGTGCTTGCCGAAGTCACGCACGATCGGCGGGATGCCGTGGCGGAGCTCCCACGAGCGCAACGTGGGGATGGGTACGCCGAGCTGGCGGGAGACCTCCGAGATCGGCACGCCGCTGACGTCGATCATGGTGACCAGATGCCTCCGGCTGCGCAGTGGCCGGCGGCACTTCCCACCGGACGGGGCTCGCACCATTGCACGAAGGACACGGTTTTGGTAGGCGTCGCGGCAACCCCGGACGGAATCAGCCGAGGTTGCCGCCCTTGCTCAACCCCAGCAGGACGTCGCGCGCACCGCGAAGGTCCGTATCGAGATGCGTGCCGGGAACGTTGCGCCGCAGCCGGGCCGATCCGAACGCCTCGCCGGCGTAGAACACCTCAGGTCCCAGAGCGGCCGCGGCGCGTAGCGCCTGGGTGGCGCTCAGCCGGTTTCTCCTGAGGTGCGACACCAGCACGACTCCACGTGGTCGGTTCGCCCTGACAGCCACCTGGACGGCCCGGACCGAGGGCCGTGGGCCGAGCACTCGACAGCTCTGTCCGTGATGACGTAGCAGGACGCCGAGGGACTCCAGTCCGATCGAGTGCTGGTCGGCCGGACCGCAGGTGAGGACCAGCGGGGGCGCGGCGGTCGGCTCCGGCGAGCTGAGTGCGAGGGTTTCCAGCCAGCCCCGCGTGGTCTCGGTCGCCAGCCGCTCGGCCGCGATGTCGAGCTGTCCGGACTGCCACGACCGGCCGATGCGGCGCAGCACCGGGAAGAGCACCTCGTCGAGACAGTCACCGATGCCCAGCGCCAGGACGGCAAGGTCGAGCTGGCCGCGGATGACGGCATGGTCGCGGGCGACTGTCGCCGCGAAGATCCCGTCGCTGAACGCAGCCGCCCCCGACGGGCCCTCAGGTTCGATCACGGGAGCCTCTCGCCAGCGGGTTTCGCTCCATCTTGCGGAGGTGTCGTTGCCTCGGGCAAGCACTGGGAGGGGCCCAGCCATCTTGCATAGTTTCGAGCGATGACAGGCGGCGGCGTACGGGGGACGATCATCACGGTTCAGACCAGGAGCCGGCTTCCACCCCTGCTAGCGGCGCCCGTCTCATCTGGGACACCACGATGGCGCCGCGGTTCCGGAGAGCTCATGAGTGACTCGAAGATGCAAGGTGAAACACCGCTCTCACCTGGTTCGCAACGCGACGCACGGACGAAGCGGACCGCGACCCTGTGGGAGCGAGTCAGCGCCACGGAGAACGAGCAGGAACGAGCACGGCTCCGGGAGGAGATCGTCGTGCTGAACATGCCGATCGCGCGGGCCATCGCCAACCGCTACAGGTCGAGAGGGCTGGCGCTCGAGGATCTCGAACAGGTCGCGATGCTGGGGCTCGTCAAGGCTGTCCGGGGGTTCGACCCGACCCAGCAGAAGGACTTCCTGAGCTACGCCGTGCCCACCGCCAGCGGTGAGGTGAAGCGATACTTCCGTGACTTCGGATGGACCGTGCGCCCACCTCGTCGGGTCCAGGAGCTGCAGTCCCGGATCAACGCAGCCGTCCTGCCTGACGAGTCCGAGGGCCGGGTCGCCCACCCGGCCGCGATCGCTGCCCGGCTCTCCGAGGATGTCGACCGTGTCGTGGAGGCGATGGCCTGCAACGGTGCCTTCTCGCCCAGCTCCCTGGACGCGCCCCTTGGCCCGTCGGGCTCCTCGGAGTCGCTCGGCGACCTGCTCACGGCCAGGCGCAGCGACTATCACCAGGTGGAGACCGGGATGGTGCTCCAGCAGGCCCTGAGCACGCTCTCACCCCGTGACCGGCTGGTCCTGAAGCGCCGCTTCGTGGATGACCGCACGCAAAGAGAGATCGGCACGGAGCTCGGCGTGAGCCAGATGCAGGTCTCCCGACTGTTGATCCGGATCCTCTCCACCCTCCGCGAACTGGTGGCACCGGTGGAGACCGAGCTCATGAGTGCCTAGATGAGCAAGCCCTGGGGCATGGGCTAGATCAGTCTTTCGCCGGGTGCGTTCCTTCCGCCAAGATGGTCGGCGGAGAGGGCAAGACCGATGGCTGAGCTTCCACTCGTTCTCGCGGGGCCTGTGTTGCGTCGCGTCGACAGCGGGCGTGTCTGCGTGTGGATCGCGCTGAGCAAGCCCGGTGACGTCACGGTCACGGTGTTCACCGGGCGGGTGGAGTCGACCGGGAACGGCACGGCCGATGCCCCCTCCATCGGCACCCGGAGCAGGCCCACCCGCAAGTTCGGCGTGAACCTGCACGTCGCCCTGGTCGATGTCGAGGTCATCGGGATGCCGCCCCTGACCCGCCACTGCTACGACGTCGTGGTGACGGCTGACGGTGAGGCGAAGGGGCTCAAGGCGCTCGGCCTGCTCCGCAACGTCCCCGACACGGCGCAGGCGCGAGCCAGTGGGAAGCCGCTCGCCCTCGCGCTCGGCTACGGCGAGGACGTGTTGCCGAGCTTCGTCACCGCAGCCGCAGACGTCGAGGGCCTTCGCATCGCGCATGCGTCCTGCCGCAAGTCGAACGGTGAGGGACCGGATGCGCTCGCGTGGCTCGACGACCAGATCGAGAAGGCGCTGTCGAAGCCCGAGCTCGCGCCGCAACAGCTGTTCCTGACCGGTGACCAGATCTACGCCGACGACCTCGGCGCAGTGCTGCTGCCGATGCTCCATGACCTGGCCGAGGACCTGGTCGGCACCGAGAAGCTGCCTGTGGGCGGCTCGAACCTGGACGCGACGTACGAACGCTTCCCGGCGCTGCGCCGCCAGAACGTCGTGCGGGGGCTCGGCCGGCTGACCACGACCGACGGCGCCAACCACCTGTTGACCTACGGCGAGTTCGCGGCGATGTACTGCGCGGCCTTCAGCCCGGCCGCGTGGCGTCCGATGCGGGACCCGGGAAGTCTCTTCGAGGAGCTTCCGGACGGCGCGGACGTCACCGTACTCACCGACTTCACGAACTGCTTTCCCACCGTCGAGAAGTGGAAGGAGGCGAAGCTCGCCGGTGTGCAGAAGGAAGCCACCCGCGTCGAGCAGTGGCGCGACGCCGTGCCCCGGGTCGCCCGCGCCGTCGCGAACGTGCCGACCTTCATGATCTTCGACGACCACGAGGTCACCGACGACTGGAACATCTCCGAGAAGTGGCGACGCCGGGTCGTGTCCGCACCGTTCGGGCGCGCGATCCTGCGCAACGGGCTGATGGCCTACGCGGTCTTCCAGGCATGGGGCAACGACCCGGAGAAGTTCCGGCACGAGGGGTCACCGCCGGAGGCCGAGTGGCACCCCAACGAGAAGCTGCTCGCCGCCCTGACGACCCACGTCGACGCGATCACCGCTCCGACTTCCGCGACGCTGGACATGATCGACGCGCTGCTGGGGCTGGACAAGCCGGTGACCAACCCGAAGGTGGAGTTCAGCTACGCCGTCGCCGGCCCGAAGTTCAAGGTGCAGGTCCTCGACACCCGGACGCGACGCACCTACAAGGGAGCGGGTCACGCGCCGCCGAGGCTCCTCGGGGGGAACCTCGACGGCCAGCTGCCGAAGGGCCCCTTCACCGACGGGCGTGAGCTGCTCGTCGTCGTCTCGCCTGTGCCCGTGCTGTTCCCGCGGATCTTCGAGTCCCTGCTGCAGCCGATCGCAGGTCTTGCCTTCGACCTGAAGACACACATGTTCGGTCGGGAGGACCTGACCGACCCCTGCAAGGTCACCGGCCTGGTGGGCAGCGAGCACAAGGACGTCGAGGGTTGGCGGGCTGACGAGGAGCACCATGAACAGCTGCTCCGCCGGCTGGGCACCTACCGGCGCGTGGTGGTGCTCTCCGGAGATGTGCACTTCGCGAGCACCCTCACCCTCGACTTCTGGGGCAAGGACGACGAGACCCTCGACTCACGAATCGTGCAGTGCACCGCCTCGGCCTCCCGCAATCAGCCTGAGAAGGAGGACCGGGCCCTGCTGCGGATGTTGCGGATCGGCCAGCAGCTGCTGCGCGGCGTGCCGGCCGAGCGAATCGCCTGGGAGGGTGACCACGGCGTCGTGCTCCCTGCCGGTGCCTCCATCCGTCCGGGACGACGTGGCCGGTTGCGCCGCAAGCCCGCGATGCTCCCGGCACAGGGCTGGCCGGCCGGTACGACGGTCAGCAAGCCACCCGACTGGCGGTGGCGGGTCGAGGTGGTCCGGGACGAACGTCCCAGGTCCGCCCTGCCCGCGGGCGCACCTGAGGTCCCCGTGGTGAGCTGGGATGCCGGCGACCGGCTGGCGTCGTACGCCGAGATCGCGGGCGCGCACCAGACCGTCACGCTCGATCCCAAGGACCCGGTCCGGCTGATGGTCTTCCGCAACAACCTGGGGCTGGTCGGCTTCGCCCGGGACGGCGCCGACTTCCGGGTCTCGCACACGCTCCTGTCGAGTGCCAGCGACGAGACCGGTGACGAGTTCACCCAGCACACGGTGGCCTTCGCGCCCACCCCGTTGCCCGCTGCCCCCGTCCTGAAGGCGGAGTGATGGCGGAGGAAAAGAAGAAGAAGAACGTCTTCCAGAGGATCGCTGGCTTCTTCGCGTCAGTGGTCGAGTGGGTCGAGGAGACCTTCTCCGACCCTGCGATCGCCACGGAGACCCGCGAGGATCTCGGCCTGAACACCGACAACCCAGCCACGCCGGCGGCCGTCGACCCCGCCGTCAAGCAGAAGATCGACGCCTTCCTGGCCAAGGAGGACATCGACGAGATCGCGTTGGCCGCCGCGATCGTGGACATCAAGGCGCTCGTCGACACGATCCTGACCTTCGCCGAGGCGGTGAAGGCAGACGGGGTCGACGAGTGGGACATCTTCTGGCTCATCTTCAAGCTCTGGGTGGCCGACTCGCTGCGCGTGCGGAACCCGAGCGCCTACGCGCTGTGCGTGCTGTTCGGCCTCGTCCTCGAGGACGACGAGATCCTGCCGCAGCTCGACCCGGCGCCGGTCACCCGGCTGCTCAAGGGTGAGGCCGACGAGGAGGACGCGGAGGCGTGGGTCAACCGCTTCTCCGCGGTGGCAGGGACCGTGGTGGTGCTGCTCGACCAGAAGGTCAGGCAGGTCGACGGCACCATCGACGCGATGTACGGCTGGGACCCCGAGCCCGGCTCCGCCCCCGAGGGCGCGGTCGTGGCATCACGTGCTCTCAGCGTGGTCTTCCACATCCCGGGCGCCGAGGGCATCGCCCCGATGCTCACCCTGGTTGCCGTACCGAAGGCCGACGGCGGGCCCGGCCTGATGGTGAGCATGGGTGCGCGGCTGCGGATCGAGCACGAGACCGAGTCGGCGACGTACACCACCGACCTGGGGGCCTCCGGTGCCTTCTCGATGTTCTTCCGCTTCTCCACCGACAACCCCGACTTCCACGTGTTCGGCCCGGGCGTCCCCGCCATCGACATCGGGGTGACTCCCAAGACCGAGGAGGGCAAGCCCTTCCTCGTCCTCGGCACCAGCAACGCCACCAGGCTCGAGATCGGAGGGTTCTCGTTCGGCGTCGAGCTCGGTGCGGACAAGGCCGGCTTCAAGACGTATGTCCGCAAGGGCAAGCTCGTCATCTCACTCGGGGACGGCGACGGCTTCTTGTCGAACCTCCCCGGCGGGAAGGTCGAGGTGCCCTTCGAGCTCGGGCTGATCGCCGACACCGGCAACGGGATCCGGTTCGACGGAGGCACCGGCCTCAAGGTCGACCTGCCGGTCGCAGCGTCGATCTTCGGTGTCTTCATCGTCCAGTACATCGCGCTCGAGCTCACCCTCAGCGGAGACCCGAAGGTGGAGATCCGGGGCGGCTTCTCCCTCAAGCTCGGACCGTTCCAGGCCTCGGTCGACCAGATGGGCACGGCCCTGGACCTCGCTGCTCTCGCACGCGACATCGACGACGTCAGCGACCTGGTCTCGTTCCTGCCACCCAAGGGGATCGGCCTCGCTCTTGACGTCGGGCCGGTCAAGGGCGGCGGCTACCTCTTCATCGATGCCGAGAAGGGCGAGTACGCCGGTGCGCTGGAGCTGAAGGTCTTCGCCTTCAGCATCAAGGCGATCGCACTGATCACCACGAAGCGGCCCGACGGCTCCGAGGGCTGGTCACTGCTGATCTTCGTGTTCGGGCAGTTCCGCTTCCACATCGCCTTCGGGATCTTCTGGACCGGCCTCGGCGGCATGATCGGCCTGCACCACCGCGCCGATCTCGACGCGCTGACCGCGGGGCTGAAGACGGGCGTGCTCGACGACGTGCTCTTCCCGGAGAACCCGGTCGCCGACGCACCACGGATCATCAGCCGCTACAAGCAGCTCTTCCCGATCGAGTCCGACAGCCTGCTGCTGGGGCCGATGCTCGAGCTGTCGTTCTCGCAGCCCCCGATCGTCTACGTCCGGCTCGGGTTGATCTTCGAGATCCGCAACGCGCTCGGTGGCGACAAACCGGCCGAGCTGACCAAGGTGATCCTGCTCGGCCAGCTGCTCGTGCAGCTGCCGCCGAGGGACCTCGGTGTCCCGGCGATCGTGAAGCTGCTGGTCGACGTCGTCGGGTTCTACGACAACGTCGAGAAGTTCCTGCTGATCCGGGCCCGGCTCCGCGACTCGTTCGTGGGGATCGAGGGCTTCGCCAAGCTGGACCTGACCGGCGAGATGGTGCTGGCCATGCGGTTCGGTGACGAGCCGTCCTTCGTGCTCTCCGCCGGCGGCTTCCACCCGGCGTTCAAGGACGTCCCGCGCGGCGTCCCGGCGGTGCTGGAGCGGATGGCCGTCTCGTTCGGCATCGGCCCGCTGAAGATCCGCAACGAGAGCTACTTCGCCATCACCAGCAACAGCGTGCAGGGCGGTTGCAAGATCGAGGTCAAGGCAGACATCTCCGTCGCCTCGATCAAGGGGCACCTGTCGTTCGACGCGCTGCTCTACCTGACCCCGCGGTTCCGGTTCATCGTGCAGCTCGAGTTCCAGGTCAAGCTCGAGGCGTTCGGCAAGAGCATCGCGTCCGTCACCGTGAGGATGTCCCTGGAAGGACCGGGCGAGTGGCGGGCCAAGGGTTACTTCAGCTTCGGGATCCTCTGGTGGGACTACGAGATCGGCTTCGACGAGAGCTGGGGCAGTGCTCCTGCCATCGAGCCGGACCGGACGAGCGCTGCCGAGCTGCTGCGGCGCGAGATCGGTGACCCGACCCGGCTCCTGCCCGGACCCCCCGTGGGCGGGAACGCGCTCGTCACGCTGGCCGCGACACCGGCGGGCCAGACGCTGGCTCACCCGCTGGGCCTGATCACGCTGGCGCAGAAGGCCGTGCCGCTCGACGTGCGGATCGACCGGATCGGCACCAAGCTGCTCGACGAGGGCACGCCCACCTTCGCGATCCAGAGCGTCACCGTCGGTGGCCTCGCCACGTCGGCGACCGAACCCGTGACCGACCACTTCGCCCGCGGCCAGTTCATGGAGCTCACCGAGCAGCAGAAGCTGGAGGGTCGCTCGTTCGAGACGTTCACCAGCGGGGTGCGGATCGGGTCGACCGACTACACCGTCTCGACTGCCGGCACGACCGTGAAGGCCGACTACGAGGTCGAGATCCTGGAGCCGGAGCCGGTGCTGAACCTGCACTGGAAGGTGGCCGCCAGGTTCGTGGAGCCGATGGCCAGCGAGGTGGCGATGGCGCTGTCCGGGTACGGCGCCGCCGCGAGCTCGGCGCGCGCGAAGTCCGAGGCCCTGAAGGTCGATGTCGGCAAGGCCGCGATCCGCGAGGCGCCGATGGCCGTCGTGGACTCCGGCACGTTGGTCGAGTCGATGACGGTCATCTCCGGCCCCGTGTCCTCGGAAGCCATCGCATCGCAGGCGGCGCTGGCGAGCGGAGGCTTCGTGGTCGAGGCGTTCGAGGTGGCATCGTGACCGACACCGTCTACCGGTTCCTGCCGTGGTCACGACGTGGTCTCGCTGCCGCCATCCCCGCGGCGAACGACGCGGTGCCGATGCCCGGACGCGCCACGGTGGACATCGAGGTGCTCGTGGCCGGGGCCGGTCCCGTGCCCACGTCGACGACACTGAGCGGGCCGGGCGACATCATCGGGCTGGACCCGACGGTCATCGTGCGCACCATCCCGCGAGCCAACTCGACCAACGTCGAGCCGAACTACCTCGCGGCGGTCGACTTCGACAACCCGGAGCTGCCCTGGCTCTTCACGCCGACCGGGGTGCCCTCGTCGGGACATCTGCGGCCGTGGCTGGTGCTCGTGGTCGTGCGCGACCGTCCTGGGGTCTCGGTCGACGTGCCTGCGGGCGCGATGCTGCCGCAGCTCCACATCGAGTCGGGCGCGTCGAGCGAGCTGCCGGACCTGGCCGACTCGTGGGCCTGGGCCCACGTGCAGCTGCTCGACGAGGATGCCGGCAGCACCCCCGAGGCGGTCGGCAGGGCGCTGGCCGACCGCCCGAACCGCAACGTCTCGCGAGTGGTGTGCCCGCGCCGGCTCGAGCCGGACTCCCGGTGGATCGCCTGCCTGGTCCCGGCTTTCGATGCCGGGGTCGTCCGCGGGTTCGGCGGGACACCCAAGCCGACCGACACGCTCGAGCCCGCCTGGACCGCGCCGGACAAGGTCGACCTCCCCGTCTACTTCCACTGGAGCTTCCAGACCGGTCCGCAGGGCGACTTCGAGTCACTGGCCAGGCGACTCAAGCCCTACGAGGCCAGTGCTCGCATCGGCCGGGTCAAGATGCACGTCGGCGACGCGTCCCCGTTCGTGGACCTCCCCGACGGCGACCCCGGTCGGTTCCTCGACATGGACGGTGCGTTGCAGGCGCCGGCGATCGCCCGGTCGACAGCCCAGCCGCCTGTTCCCGACGCGGCCCTCGACGACGTACCACCGGCGCTGCGCACAGGCCTGCAGGACGTCTCCCGCGTGCTGGCCGACGCCGCGGACGGGAAGCTCGACGGACAGGCCCCCGGAGACGGAGAGGCGCTCGGCCCGCCGGTCTACGACGGCGCGCACGTCCGGCGTACGACCGTGACGGACTCCGATCCCACGTGGTTCCGCGAGGTGAACACAGACCCCCGCAGCCGGGTGGCAGCGGGCCTCGGTGCCGAGGTGATGCGGAAGTACCAGGAAGACGTGATGGAGGCGTGCTGGCAGCAGGTCGGCGACGTGATCGCGATCGAGACCGCGCTGTCACGTGCCCGGCTCAGCCTCGAGGTGGGTCTTCGGTTCAGGGACCGGCACCTGCTGCCGCTGCCGGTCGGCAGGCTGTTCCAGATCGCCTCGCCGCTCGCGGACCGGACCCTGCTCGGCGGGCACACGGTGCCCAGGGCGATCGGGCCGACGTCGTTCCCCGACCGGACGACCGACAGTGCGATGCGGCGCTACACGGCGGCCACCGGCCGCGTCCTGTCCGGCGTCACCCGCAGGGCAGCCCGCGACGGCGTCGTGGTGGCTGCGCGGGCGGCGGGCGAGAAGCTCGTCTCCAGCCTGGCCGCCGGTCGCCCCGACGTTGACGCGACCCGGTTCCCGGTGCTCGCGGTCGACGGACTCCCGAGCACCATGCCTCCGGCTGGGGACGGAGGGGGCGTCGAGCTGAGCAGGTTCGGGGTCGGGCTCACCATCGACAAGGCGAGCGCCGCCGCGTTGAACAAGTCATCGAAGGAGCTGACAGCGGCACCCGTGCTCCCCGCAAGGGAGATGCTGACTCCTCGTGCCGACCCGCGCACCGCCGGGCTGCTGACGACTGCGCACCTCACTGCGGCACGCGAGGTCTCCGTGCTCCAGCTCGAGGGGGTCGAGCAGCCGCTCCTCTCCGACGTGCTCACGTCCTCGTCGTCGGCCGTGATCGACGCCGTGCGCGTGACGGTGGTCGAGCGACCGGGGGAGGCCGGATTCGTGGTGGAGACCGGCGCTCAGGTGGTCGTGCGGCCGCTCGGGCTGCGAGCCGGTGGACAGTTGGTGGTGCTCACCCCGGGCGGCCAGTCGAACGTGCTGCTTGCTCGCGTCGATCCACGGCTGCACGGGAGTGTCCACGAGATCGGTGAGCTCGTCGGCCGGCTGCCGCAGGGTGCCTTCGAGCCCCTGCTCGTACGACGCGGCGGCGCGATCGTCACACCGCTCGAGCTCGAGCTGCGACCGGGCTCGAGCGTCGGCGACGTCCTCCTCGAGCCGGTTGGCGGGGCGGTTGGCGGGCCGGTTGGCGGGGCGGTTGGCGGGGCAAGTGGCGGGGCGGGGGTCGCCCAACCGGATCGGGTGGCCACGACGGTCACGATGCCCCCGCTGGTGAAGAGCCAGGCCGTGATCGCGCGCTTCGAGTCCGCGATCACTGAGGTCACCACTCGCACCGCGCTCGCCGTCGACCCGCTCGTGCCGGATCTCGTCTCCTTCGCGATCACCGAGGCAGTGGCCGCGACCATGGAGCGCAGCAACCCCTCCGTCGTACACCCGGCGCGGCTGGGCACCATGCTGTCGATCGGCGGCCACAAGCTCACCTCCGTGCTGGCGAACCCGGCGCTGTTGCCGGGGTGGATCGTGCCCCGGCTCTTCGACCGGGTGATGGCCTTCCCGCAGCTCGACCTGCCGGCGTACACCTACCTGGCGGACTACGACCGCACCCGGTTCTGTCCCGGAGTCGACGAGGTGCCACCGGAGTCGATCACCCTGCTCGAGACCAACCCACGGTTCATCGCCGGGTTCATGGGCGGGCTCAACCACGAGACGAACAAGGAGCTGCTGTGGCGCAGCTACCCCACCGACGGGCGCGGTACGCCGTGGCGGAAGTTCTGGAAGCGCACCGACAACGGGCCGGACATCTTCGAGATCCACACCTGGGGGAGACGCAGCGTCGGCGGCCGGAACCGCGACGACCTCCCGGCCCAGACCGCCGATCCGTTGGGCAACCTCGTGCTGCTGCTGCGGGGCGACCTGCTGCGTCGCTACCCCAGGACGATGGCGGTGGCCGTGCGCGCGGAGACGCAGCACAAGCCGAGCTCCGATCCGGCAGACCTGCGGACACCGGTGTTCGCGGGGCAGTTCGACCCCGACGTGTCGTTCTTCGGGTTCCCGCTGGTGAGCACTGATCTGACCACCGGTGAGGGCTGGTTCTTCGGCCTGATGGAGCCGGTGACCGAGCCGCGGTTCGGCTTCGACGAGACCGTCGGCCGGGAGACCGCGAACGCCACGAGCTGGAACGACGTCGCCTGGCCCGACCTGGGGGTCACCTCGGCCGGACACCTCAAGGTGACCCAGCTGTCCTCGATGGGTCTGAGCCCGTCGGTCGGTCAGGCCGACGGCATCGCCGCAGCCCTCTTCCAGCGCCCGTTCAAGCTGCTGGTGCACGCCGACCACCTCGTGAAGGGGGTGTGAAGTGCCGGACCCCGACATCACCGCGAGCCTGGGGGCGATCGCTCGTTCCCGGGTGGAGCTGACCGACCTCGACCGGGCGACCGAGGAGCTGCGGCTGGCTCGTGCCGAGCTCGTCTCGGAGCAGGCGCGGCTCTTCGAGGAGGGTGCGAGCACCCGCGCCGAGGCGCTGGCCGCCCGGATCGAGCGCACCGACGCTCGCATCACGGAGTCGCGCCGACGTCGCGACGATCTTCTCGGTGCCATCACCGACATCTCCGACTCGATCGTCAGCGACTTCCACCCGGAGGTGCTGATCGCCACCCTCGACGGGCGTCGTCCGGTGGCGATGCTCCCGGTGCGCCTCGAGACGCGCTTCGACTCGGCCACCCGGCTCCGCATCCGGGTCTTCCCCGACCAGCTGCACATCGACGGTCACGATCCCGCCATGACCGCAGCCGAGACCGAGGGGGCCCAGTGGTACTGGGGCCGGCGGTGGGCTGCGGGACTGGACGACACCGCAGCGGCGACGGAGGCGTGGCAGGGGCTGACCTCGAAGTTCAGGCCGGGTCGTGCGAGCTACATCGTGAAGGCGATGACCCCCACGAACACCCCGGCAGACGGTGCGCCGGCGTTCCCGGAGGTGACCACGCGCGAGTCGTCGTGGAGCCGGGCGCCGATGGCCACGGCGTTGCCCGACCGGCTCTGCGTCATCGGGCTGTCCAGGCAGGACGGCAGCTGGGCGCGACGGTTCGCGAAGTGGGGGGAGTTCGTGCCGGACCAGCTCGCGGTCGGTCCGGACCCGCGTCTCCTCGAGACAGCCGAGACCGAGGGCGGCCTGCCGACCGACCCGGGCACCGCGTGGTTGCGCGACCCGGTGAAGGCTGCCGAGCAAGGCGTGCTGATCGAGGTCGACGACCCCGCCATCGCCGAGGGAGTGGAACGCCTCGTCGTCCTCGGCGTCGACTGGACGCAGACGCCCGAGCAGGCCGCGGAGTCGCTGGGCACGCTGCTCGACGCCCAGGCCTACAACGGCCATCTGGGGTTCGTCGGCCAGGGCACCCCGACCAACAACACCTCCGAGAACAGGGCCGGCTTCAGCAGCGACAGCGCGGTCGAGGCGGCCGAGCTGGACCCCGCCCGGGAGATCGCAGCCTCCGACGAGTGGAGCGCAGGTCGTCGGCTCGCGGCAGCCCTCGGGATGGACCCGGCCGCGTTCGACGACCTCCCGGGTGCCGCGGACCGTGAGCACGCGTGGGCCTCCGCGCTGACCGACGCGCTGTGGCGCAGCACGGCCGGCTTCTACCTGACCGACATGCTCGACCCGATCGCCGACGACCCCCAGGTCGACGCCAACCTCCGCGAGTTCACCCGGCGCAACGTCTTCGCCGGCGGGCCGTTGCCGACGCTGCGCGTGGGTGCCCAGCCGTACGGCGTGCTGCCCGTGGT
The DNA here is from genome assembly GCA_963781335.1 of uncultured Actinomycetota bacterium. GTDB lineage: Bacteria > Actinomycetota > Actinomycetes > Propionibacteriales > Nocardioidaceae > Marmoricola. Next base: position 45,107 of record CAWAFS010000024.1, read on the forward strand.
CTCGTCGCGGCTCTACGAACCGGGGCCGGGTCAGGCGGAGAACCTGGTGCACCGGGTGGCGACCCAGATGCGCCAGCTGGTGACGCCGGCCATCGCCGACGTACCGCATCTGCGCCGGGCGGGCGAGAACCAGGACGTCGACGCCGTGCTCCTCGCGTTGCTGCAACGCACGCCGGTGCCGTGGACCTTCCGCTTCCGGCCGATCACCGGCCCCATCGAGCGCTACTACGCGAGCATCCGCTGGGACCTGGTGAACGCCTGGCAACGGTCCTGGACCGCTGCGATGTGGGTGGGGCTGGGCGAGTTCCGGTCGACGCGGTTGAACGAGCTCACCCACGCCAAGGACCACCCGCTGAGGGTGCCGCTGGTCGTCAAACCCGGCGCGGAGAACCCGACCGGTTATCTCGCCGAGATGGCCGACCTGCTCAGCGACCCGAACGGCCGGACGGCGCTGAACCTGCGCGAGGACTCAGATGCGCTCCTCGAGGCGCTCACCGCCTGCGGCGCAGTGATGGAGATCGACCGGGCCGGCCTGATCACGATCCGGGACGCCGTGACCATGACCGTCCAGGACCTGGCCCTCCTCCCCGCCCTGCGCAAGCTCGCCGTGCCGACGCCGAACATGATCCGCGTCGAGGAGTCCCCGACCGTCGCAGGGCCGGCCCTCGACTTCAAGTCCGGTCGAGAGCTCGCCGACGCCGTCGTGCCCCAGGTCGACCAGAACAGGCCGATCGGCCAGGTGGTGACGGGTGTGTTCGCCGACAAGCTCGCCGACATCGGCGTCCTGCTGGGCGCGCCGACCGACCCGCACTACTGGCTCGGCCACCAGCAGGTCGCCCTGCGCACGCTCGCCTCCGCGCCGCCCGACCGGCTGGAGTGGGCGTTCCGGGGCTACCTCGACCTGTTCTCCACGCGCCTCGACGCGTGGTTCACCGGCCTCGCGACCGAGCGACTCTCCCGGCACCGTTCCGGATCCCCTGAGGGCGTGCACATCGGGTGCTGGGGCTTCGTCGAGAACCTCCGCCGCGACGTCGGCGACGCTGCGGAGAGCCTGGGCTTCGTGCACACACCGTCCCTGGCACACGCGGCCAGTACTGCACTCCTGCGCAACGGCCGGCTGGCCAACCGTGGTGACGACGGCGCCGTCTTCGACCTGCAGATCACCTCCGACCGGGTCCGCCGCGCGATGTGGCTGCTCGAGGGCGTGGCGCAGGGACAGCGGCTGGCCGCACTTCTCGGCTACCGCCTCGAACGCAAGCTGCGTGAGTCCGGGCCGCTGATGATGCGCTACCAGATGCCCATGCGCCGGGTCGCGCCGCTGCGCGGTCCGGATGTCGCTCCTGACGAGTCCGTCGAGGTGCTGGCGGCGCGCGATGTCGTGGACGGCGTCACGCTGCTGGACCGGTGGCGACAGGACCCCAGTGCAGTGCTCGCAGCGATTGCCAGCCAGGCCGGTCTCGCGTCGCTGCAGAGTCCCGATGCGGGTCTCCTGCGCGGCGTGATCAACGACGTGCACGACAGCTATGACGCCGTCAGCGACCTGCTCGTCGCGGAGAGTGTCCACCAGGCCGCGGTCGGGAACCTCGACCGCTCCGGTGCCGCGCTCTCCGCCCACGACCGCCACACCCGCGCACCCGACCTGGACTACGTCGGCTCGCCACGCTCCGGGGACACGGTCGCGCACCGGGTTGCGGTCGTCCTCCAGAACGCTGCCCTACCCGCGGGCTGGCAGCGAGACGCACGAGGCGTGGCCGAACCGCTGCTCGACGCCTGGGTCGGCCACCTGCTCGGGAAGCCGGAGGACTGGACGTTCGGCGCACTGCTCAAGTCCGGCGACGGGTCGACGACCGTGCTCACGGCGATCTCCCTCGCCGACCTCGGTCTCGGTCCGCTCTCCGTCGCACTGGCCAGCCAACGGACCGGGCAGGACAGGCCAAGCGAGCTCGAGCAGCGCATCGGGCTGGCGTTCGCCGCCCAGGTGCCCGCGGACGCCACCGCCGAGCTGGAGCTGGTGGCCGATGCTCCGACTGCCACGGCGACCGGTGGACTGGCACTGCTGAGCATGCTCGGCGACTGGGTGGCGAAGCTGACGGCCTCCTCGCCACTGACCGCGGGCGACTTCGTCTCGGGTGCCTCGGTCGGCCCGGGCATGACCAGCCCGGGGTCGGTCGACGTTGCCGAGCTGGGCACTCGCGTGGCCTCCACGCGGGACCGGCTGGCGGCAGCGGTCGCCCTGCTCCAGTCGGCCACGACCAACCTGCAACGGAGCAAGGCACTGCTCGAGGCGGTGCCGTTCGACGGTCCCGACGCCCTGCCCCGCGTCCCGGTGAACCACGGGTCCGCCACGGCCGAGCTGACCGCCCAGGCCGAGGAGGTCGGCGCTCGGCTGGAGGCCCTCAGGGCGGCAGGCGCGACGGCGGCGGCGGAGCCGTTGCCCGACGGCGACGACCAGGTGGCTGCTCGCCACACGGCCCTGCTGAAGTCGCTGCTCGGGTCCGCCCAGCCGGTGCTGCCGAAGTGGACACTGGCCGCCCCCGCACCCGCGACCGCCTCCCTGGGCGATCGGGACGCCCTGCTCGGCGGGGACCCGACCGCGCCCGCTGCCTGGGTCCAGCGCATGGCCCTGGTGCGACCTGAGCTCGATGCGTTCTCCGGGCTGCTCATGCACACCGAAGCAGGCGGGGCCGACGTCTCGGGCCAGCTGGGCGTCGTACAGCTGCCGCACCGTCCCGGCGCTCCGTGGCTGGCGTTGCCGTTCGGTGACTCGGGCACACCGCCGCACGGATCGGTGGGACTCGTGCTGCACTCCTGGCAGGCGGTCAACCTGACCCGGGCGTTCGCCGGACTGGTCGTCGACGGATGGACCGAGACGATCCCCGCGGACCAGGACACGACTGCGGTCTCCTTCCACTACGACGCCCCGGGCTCCCGGGCGCCCCAGGCGGTGTTGCTCGCCGTGCACCCGGCGCGCAACCCGGAGAAGTGGACCTTCGAGACGCTGCTGGACACGGTCAACGAGGCGGCCGACCTGGCACAGCTGCGCACGCTGTCATCGGCCGAGCTCGCGCCGCTGGGGTCGTTCCTGCCTGCGCTGTACCTCCCGGACGACTACACCCACGACGTGCCGTCCGTGTCGCTGAAGGATCTGGTGACCCGGGCCGAGGCGATCGGCCTGAACATCAACGCGGCCGTGCTCGGGAAGGGGTGAGGGATGCCTGAGATCGACATCCAGCGGCTGGTCGCGCTCGAGACCGAGCTCAAGTTCAAGCCGACGGTCGTGACCTACTCACGGCTGGAACCGGTGAACCTGTCCAGCGGTGACCTGACGCCCGGCCTCGAGGTGCAGATCGCCGACCCACTGTGGATGGTGGGTCGCCAGTGGCAGTTCGAGGAGCTGCGTGGTGAGGACGGCGGCTCGCCGATACTCGCCGAGGTCTCTGCTGAGCACGGCCCGGTGACCCGCTTCCACCCTGGCGCTCCCGCCGACGACGGGGGCGCGGCGGGGAGATCGTTCGACGTACCCGGATCCGAGCTTCCGGTCGAGGTCGCCGTCGAGGCCGAGTCGCCGGCCGTGCTGCCCGAGCGTGTCCGCGCCCAGCTCGGCCTGCAGCTGCTCCGGCTGACCCGAGCCGCCGGCCTGCCCAAGGCGGTCCTGCCGAAGGTGGAGAAGGCCTATCTGGCCGAGTGGGCGTTCAGCGACGTGGCCGACCCGCAGCTCGACCCGGAGCTCGACCCGGCTGGCGCCGCCCGGCGTCGGCTGGTGTCCGGGCGGGTGCCCGACGGCGCTGCCGCTGCCGCGGACCTGGTCCAGCGCCGTGGCCCCGGGGGCAAGGTGCGGAGTCTCCCGGCCTCGGTCCGACAGGCCGCGACCACCGACCCGCACCGGGCCAAGCTGCGCGAGGCCCTGAGCACGTGGCTGACCTGGGCCGAGGCGTACGTCGCGGCACCCGTCGGTGCCTCCTGGGACCCGCACCGGCTCGAGTACGGCTTCGCCCTGCAGGCCGGCCTGTCCACCGGCGACGTGGTGCTCCGCGCCGACGAGTACGTCGGCGGCACCGTGGACTGGTACTCCTTCGACGCGGCAGCAGCACCCGGGCTCGGGATACCCAAAACTCCCGTGGCGCCGACCCCGGTCAAGCAGACCGTGATGCCGACACCGGTGCGCTATCCCGGAATGCCGAGCGACCGTCTCTGGGCGTTCGAGGATGCGAGCGTCTACCTCGGTGGGGTGAAGGCGGGCTCCACCGACCTGGCCCGGCTGGCGCTCGTGGAGTTCTCCCTGGTCTTCGGCAACGACTGGTTCCTGGTCCCGTTCGACCTGCCCTACGGCAACGTGGCCCGGGTGCACGACCTGCGGGTGGTGGACACCTTCGGCAAGGAGGTCCAGATCCGACCGTCGCGGGACGTGAGCCGCCCGGGCTGGACGGTCTTCCAGAACACGCCCGTCGACGACCGCTCGCCACTGGCGGACGTCTTCGTGCTGCCGGCGACCGTCCGGCACGCTCTCGAAGGCCCCCCGCTGGAGGAGGTCGCCCTGTTCCGCGACGAGATGGCCAACCTCGTCTGGGGTGTCGAGCGCATCGTGCAGGGGCCCAGTGGTGAGCCGGTGCGTCGTGGCCTGGTCGAGTCGCGGTCGTTGCGGCAGCAGCTGCCCGGTGACCTCGACGACGCCGCCATCATCTACCGGCTGATGACGCCCGTGCCGGACCACTGGGTGCCGTTCGTGTCGGTGCCGGTGCCAGACCTGCCGGTCAGCAGGTTCGCGACCGAGCTGGAACGGCGCCCCATGGTGCGGTTCCTGCCGGGCGGGGCGACCGAGATCGTCCACCCCCGCGGGCTGATCCTGCGCGCCGACCCGGACGGCGACGTCGCCGAGGACCGGCTCCGCGTCGCCGAGGAGGAGGTGCCGCGCGACGGCATCGTCGTGACCCGTCGCTTCCAGCTCGCACGCACGCCGGGCGGCGGGACCATGCTCTGGGTCGGACGACGCAAGCAGGCGGGGCAGGGCGAGGGCAGCTCCGGCCTGAAGTTCGACACCGCGCTGCCCCCGGGCGGCCTGTGAGGACGTCAGGTCTTGCGTGTGCGGGCGGTGGTCGGCTCTCAGCTGTCCAGAGAGGCTGGAGCGGACGCTGAGTAGCCCTCCTCGGCGAGCCAGGCTCGGGCCCGTCCGCGCTGGCGATCCTCTGCATGGCCGTGCCATCGCGTCATCAGGTCCGGCCACCGCGACAGGACGTCCTTGAACCGGCGGAACGCTCCGCGTCCAGTGATCGCGATGCTCAGCCGGTCGGCGACCTCAGGGTCCTCGATCGTGGAGATGAACTGCTCCATGTCCCGATAGCCGGCTCCGGAACCTGCACACTCGACCCAGAGCCAACGACCAGGATCATCCTCGTCCTCGTCCAGCTCACCACTCTCCTCGGCGTACTCGATCGCGGGCTGGGGCCAGACCTCCCCGGTCCTCAGGTCGATTCGGCCGCCTCCGTGGACCGGGTCGCCCTCCAGCACCATGGCGAGCTCCTCGAGATCAACGGCCAAAGGTCTCAGGACGCCGGCCGCGCCGGGGCTGAGCTCAGCTGCGAGCGCGTCGGCCAGCTCGGCGTCCCCGGACCAGCCGCGGTCACGCAAGGCGCTCAGGCACTCCCGGGCGAGAACAGGCGCGGCCTCCACCTGTTGCTGCAGGGCAGAGACCAGGCCGTCACCGATGAGCTGGAGTGCATCGGCTGGCCACGGGTGCGTCTGCAGCTGCTCAGTCAGCGCCAGGCCGTCGCCCCGGGCAACAGCGCCTCGGAGCAGCCTCCGCTCTTCGTTCTCAGCCATGAGCTCATTGTGCTGCTCCGCGTCGGATGGCGCAGCGTGTCGCCCCTCAGCTTCGCAGGCGCAGGAAGGGAGCTCGGGACCCCAGGGGAGGCAGTTCACCGACGCCAAACGGGTGAAGCCGCGTGAGCCACCGGTCGCCAACTCGAACTGCCTCCTCGCAGGTCGAGCCGGCGAGTCGAGCGCGCGTCCAGGTGCTCGGAGACGACCGAGATGTCGCCACCATGGTTGTGCACGATCGAGTCGACGATGGTCAAGCCCAGGCCGGTGCCCTGGATGGCGTGCTCCTGTGCCGTGGAGGAGCGGAAGAACCGGGTGAACAGGTCTTGCTGCTCCGCCTGGGGAATGCCTTTGTGGCCGCCGGCGACGGCGGCGACGTAGCCCTGGGTGGTCATAGGTGAATTCCAGCACCCACTAGGACTCAACTCCACCGTGCACTACGAGATGCAGGACCTGCCCCGCCCCATCCATTTGTGACACGCCTTGATCCATGGCCCGACGTGGAGTGCACTGGACGGATAGGCACACCCAGATCTGTCGATCCGAGCGAGTTGCCGGTTGCTTGCACGCTTGGTCCGGACGACGGCGCGCAACGGATGCGCCGTTGGAGGATGCTGTTGGAGACCGCTGACCCAGTCGCCTCGCGGGAGGGCCGGATCCTCGAGGTTCGCTTCAAGCCCGGTCCGGGAGTGCTCGAGGAAGTCGCGCTACTCGCGGCTGCGGAGAAGGAGTGCTGCGCGTTTGTCACCTGGACCGTGACTGAAGATGAGGGCAGCCCCGTGCTGTGCGTTCTCGCCAAGCCGGACAGCCCGGATGACGTTGTCTCGATCGCGACGCTGTTCGGTGTCGTCTGACGGACCTCGACGCCGGACGCATGGGGCAGCCAGCAGGTCGGTTGTGGATCCATGTGCGGACACGGGGATCGGGTGAGGTGCGTCTCACCTCACAACGCCATCGCTGAGGATTCGGCAGTCTCCGAGCCGTGCACGGCTCCCGTACGCTGGCGACATGAACAGCTATCTGACCGATCAGCGCGATCGCCCGGTCAATGCGTTCGTCGCCGTCGTCGTGGCGCTCCTCACAGGTGGCTACATGCTGCCGTGGGCGGTCGCGGCCCTGCGGGGCAAGTCGAACCACTGGACGATCTTCTGGATCAATCTGTTGGGCGGCTGGACGCTGATCCTGTGGGTCGTCGCACTCGTGATGTCTTTCGGCTCCCACAAGCCGATCAGCCGCTACTGATCCTCTCGTTCGCGACCGTGGCCCCCGGGGGAGGCAGTTCACCGACGCCTTACGGGTGAAGCCGCGTGAGCAGCCGGTCGTCGACTCGAACTGCCTCCTCGCAGGTCGAGCCGGCAAGTCGAGCGCGTCCAGGTGTGCGGCTGCCCACCCCACTCACTTGCCACCTGGGACAGGCAGGAGTACGCCGGCATCGCGGCGCGCCTCCGTGAGCGGGTGAAGCGACGTAGACCTCCTCGGCCCTCCGCGGCCTTATCGGCGACTGAGGTTCGCGAGCCTCGGCCCGTCCACGGAAGTCTCCAGCGACCAGGCGATCTGCCGTGCTCACTCCTCGTGCAGGGGGAGGTTGACGGTGAAGGTCGAACCCACCAGATGTTCCGAGACGACCGAGATGTCGCCGCCATGGTTGCGCACAATTGAATCGACGATGGTCAGGCCCAGACCGGTGCCTTGGATCGCGTGCTCCCGTGCCGTGGACGAGCGGAAGAACCGGGTGAACAGGTCTTGCTGCTCCGCGTGGGGGATGCCCAGGCCGTTGTCGCTGACTTCGATGCGAGCTGTGCCTGCGGACGTCGCCAGTGTGCAGCGGACCCACCCGCCGGCCTCGGTGAACTTGATGGCGTTGCTCATCAGGTTCGTCACCAGCGCTTCGAGACCCGCGGCGTCGCCGAGCACGAGCACCGGGTGGGTAGGGATCTCGAAGGTGACGGCGAGGCGACTTGCTGCGACGGTGCGCTCGAGGGTGCTCTGGACTGAAGCAACGACCGTGCCGAGATTCACGGTGACATGTCCGCGGGTTGACCCCATGACTCCCAGTCTCGAGACGGTCAGCAGGTCGTCCGCCAGGGCGGTGAGCCGGTTGCTGTTGCGGCTGATGGCATCGACGAACTCCGCCTGGTCGTGACTCAAGGACCCCTCGTCGCCATCCTGAAGCAGCTCCACGTAGCCCGCGATGCTGGTCATGGGGGTCCGCAGCTCATGGCTGACCGTTTCCACGAACTCGGTCTTGGCCATGCGAGCCTCGGCGTTGAGCAGGTACGCCGTCGCCACGTCGGCCAGGGTCTGCGCCGTCGCCATGTCCTCAGGGTCGAGGACTCCTGCTGTCGTGCGGTAGAGGTCGAGCGCGCCCAGGCATCGGTCGTCGTTGCGCAACGGAAAGGTGAACACCGCTACCAGACCCTCTTCGCGGGCACTTCTGGTGAATCGTGGGAACCGGTCGTCCTCGGCCAGGTTCGGGATGGAGATGGGCCGGTCGGTCTGGTAGGCGGCCAGGCACGGGCCCTCCGCGAGCTCGGTCTGCAGGCGTTCGTATCGCACGGCTGACTCATCGGAGCCGGCGATGAGGTGCGGGTCCGTCGTGGGGGAGATCAGCGAGACTCCGGCAGCGTCGATGGGCATGATGTCGACGATTCGTCGAACGAGATGGTCCAGGATCCCCTTGATCGGGAAGTCCGTGACGAGCGTCCTGGCGAACTCGCTGAGCACCACGGAAAGACGGTCTTCAGTTGCCATCATCTACCCCAAACCCGGGAGAGGCCCGCGGGGTCTGGGCGGGTGTGTCGACCGGCAAGCGGTCCGGAGAGCCGAGCGACTTCAGCGCCTTGGGTCGACAATACCCGTAGGGCATGGACCCGGTTGCACGGAGCCGTTGCGAGCGCCGCCCGCAGACACAGCGGTCGTGGGCTCCGCGATCACGCGATCGGCAGGCGTGTCGCGTCGGGATCTCGAGCGTCTACATTGGGTGGGCGCTGTCAGTTCGGATCGGTGGCTCCATGAGGGGCTCCGGCCACGATCGAGAGGACACCGATGCCCGTATTCATGGTGGAGCGACAGTTCGCCGACCAGCTGGAGGTCGCCCCGGAGACAGCTGCGGCGATCAACCGGATCAACGACGAGGCCGGCGTACGCTGGCTCAGCTCTTTCCTGTCCTCGGACAAGCGCAAGACCTTCTGCCTCTACGAGGCCGACGACGTCGACGCGATCCGCACGGCGGCCGTCCGCGCCGGTATCCCGGCGGATGCGATCATGGAGCTGTCCGGGACACTGTCGTCGGACGGCACGTTCGCACCGATGTAGGCAATGCGCGTTCGCTGACTAGAGCAGACCGTGCTCAGTCGCGAAGACCGCAGCCTTGGTGCGATTGGGCGCGGCGGTCTTGATCAGGATGCTGCGCACATGGTTGGCCGCGGTGTTGGCGCTGATGAACAGCCGCTCCCCGATCTCCCGGTTCGACAGGCCGTCCGCGACCAGTCTGAGCACGTCGACCTCCCGCTCGGTCAGGCCGTTGGGCAGTGGTGCACGCTCGGCATGCGGTGCGGGGTCGGCGTCGAGGTCCCGGAGCACGCGGCGATGACCGATACGCCTCGCCAGTGCGCGCGCCTCGTCGGCGAGGTGGGTGGCTGTGGGCGACGCCCGTCCACCCGCTGGGGCGTCCGTGGGGCCGCCTCGGTGGGCCCGATGTCTGCTCCACGCGGCGAGCGTCTCCACCTGGTGGGTGACCGCGCCCATCCGCCGGTCCATCTCGAGGGCGCGTTCGAAGTGCTGGTCGGCGCTGGGAGCCCCGAGCACGGAGTCGAGCTGCGCCAGATGGCGATCGGCTGAGCCGAAGACGGCAACGCTCGCACCGGCCATCAGGTTGGCGCCCGTGTAGTCGGTCAGGAGCGGCCGGAGCACCTCCGCCGCGACCGCGTCGTCCAGCCGCACAGCCGCCTCGGTCATGAACGCCAGCACACCTGCCCACTGCGCCCCGGCACGGTAGTCCTCGAGCCGGTCGCACAGATGCGTGAGCAGGCGGGCGGCCGGCACCAACATCTCGAGGTCGGTGTAGAGGGCCAGCAGGCCCGGCAACCAGTGGTCCTCGAAGCTCTCGTTCCCGGTGATGAGGGGGCGGACCTCGTCGAGGCCACCTGTGACCCGTCGCAGCATGAACTGCTGCACGCCCCACGAACCCTCGGTGGCGCCTCCGAACTCCTGGCTGAACTGGTCGTCGAGCCACGCCACGATGTGCTCGGCGCCGGCGAAGTCCCCGACCGCGTATCGGTGGGTGTAGCGGGAGCACCCGGCGACGTAGCGGAAGAACGGCTGCCCCCGCGACAGCGCTATCTCGGTGAGATCTCGCTGGGCACTGCTCCAGGCGGGCTCGTCGCCCACGATGTAGGCGAACCCACCCCGGTGGAAGGCGGCCGGACCGAGGTGGTCGTCATTGCCGAGGCGCGAGCCGATCTCCTGCAGCTCGAGTGCGCGGGCCAACAGCTGCGGGGCCAGCTCCGGGCCCATGCCCTGCCACAGCGTGGCGACGAGGGCATGCGCGATGAGTCCGTCGTCCCGGCTGGCGCGAGCCCGCTGCAGTGCGTCCTCCCCGAGCGTGCGAGCCAGCCTGGGATCACCGGTGAACGAAGCCGCCCGTCCCATGCTGGCGAGGGCTCGTATGTTCAACGGGTCGTGATCATCGAGCGCGGCGGCACGCCTGGCTCCGCTCAGCATCGCCAAAGAGCGCTGGCCGTTCTCGGAGGGTCGCCAGGAGGCGTCCTCGTGCCCGATGGCCGCCATCAGCTGGACCCGGGGGTTCTCGTCCGTGGCCAGATCCTCGTAGATCTCCCGGGCCGTCGGGAAGTGACCGGCATGCATGTGGCAGCGGGCCGCGGCGGAGAGCAGCTCGGCCCGCGGTGGGCCCTCAGCGACGTGAAGCTGCGATGCCCGCTCGTACAGCTCGGCTGCCTCGCTGTGCGCGAGGCTGCGGACCGCCTGCTCGGCTGCCAGCACCAGGTAGTGGACGGCCTTGTCGCCGTGTCCGAGCGCACGAGCCTGCACGTAGTGGTGCGCGAGCTGTGACACCAGCCCCGGGTCGTCCTCGCCCACGCGACGCTCGAGAACCTGGGCAACCCGTGCGTGCGCCGCCGTGAGATCGGTGGCCGTCATCCGGTCGAGCACCGCCTGGCGAGCCAGCGAATGAGCGAACCTGTAACCATCGGCGTCCGCGAGGAGGAGCCCGGCGCGGACCGCGAGATCGATCCCCTCGAGGACCGCGTCCGGGCCGAGCTGGACGAGGTCAGCCGAGACCTGGGTGCCCTGGTCGCAGGCCTGGACGAGGAGGGCGGGATCGACGACGTCGCCGGCAACCGCGGCCAGCTCGATCACGCGGGTGTGAGCGGCGTCGAATGCGCCCAGCCGACGGGCCAGCGCGTCCTGGACCGACGCCGGCGCCTGGGCGTTCCCGGAGCGAACGGCGTCGAGCCCACCCCGGGGCACGAGGTCGTGCCAGTACTCCTGGAGGAAGAAGGGGTTTCCGCCGGTGTGGTCCCGCAGCACCGGAGCGGCTGCGCGGGCTGCCCCGAGCGAGACGCCTGCCTCCCGGACGAGGTACTCGGCCACGTCCTCGATGGACAGTCCGACGAGGTCGATCCGGGCGACGCCGTCGAGACGGTGCAGGTCCGCCAGGGCGAAGCTGACCGTGTCCGTGCGGTCCGGGGCGGTGGTCCGGCGTGTCGCCAGGACGAGTATCCGCTCTCCTGCCGTGGACTCGACGAGGTGGGACAGCATGGCCAGTGTGGGTTCCGGTGCCCAGTGGAGGTCCTCGAGGACCAGCACCGCCGGCTTCTGCTCGGCCACTGCCAGCAGCACGCGCAGAACGGCGTCGAAGAGGATCGGCCGGGAGTCACCGTCGCCGGACGCGACACCTGCGGCCGCCGGCCAGAGCCGCAGGGCCGCGTTGGTCAGGCGCAGGAGCGGGGCCGCAGCCTGGGGGGTGATGTCGCGCAGGGCTTCCGGCGGCAGCTGCACCAACGCCTGCTCGAGGATGGCGACGAAGGGTCGATAGGGGGTGTTGAAGTCCTCACGACACGCACCCCCAAGCACGGTGGCGCCGTGCTCACGCAGGGCCGCCGCCACCTCGGCCACCAGCCGGGTCTTGCCGACACCGGGCTCACCGCCCACGAAGACGACCTGCCGTCGGTCGTCCTCGACTGCCGCCCAGACCGACTCGAGGCGCTCGATCTCCGCCCGGCGGCCGACGAAGGCGGTCCGACTCCTCACCGGCCCCGTTGCCGAGGCCATCGGGGCAGGTTCCATCCAGTCGACTCTAGCCCGGTCCCGAGCTCGCCGAGATAGTCAGATCTGACCCCCTCCGCGCATCCCCCCGATGGGGTCAGATCAGGTCAGGCGCCACGGTCCGGTTCCTCCGTAGCGTCGAGAGTGCCCACCAACCCCATCGCAAGGAGCATTCCCATGGCACTGCCTATCCAGGACCTCCCCGTCGAGGTCGCCCAGGGCGACCTGGAGACCAAGTACGTCGAGCTGGGTGACATGGCCATCCGGCATGCCCGGATCCCGGCCGGGACCGACTTCGGTCCAGTCCTGAAGGGGCTGCCGCAGGACCGTTGCCCCAGCCCCCACTGGGGGATCGTCCTGGAAGGCTCGCTCCGCCTCGAGCACGCGGACGGAACTGTCGAGACCGCGAATGCGGGCGAGGTCTACTACTGGCCCTCGGGACACACCGCAACCTCGTCCGACGGTGCCGTGTTCATCGAGATCGGTCCGGTCGGACCGATGCGTGAGTTCCATGACCACGCGCTGCGGGTGTTCGGCTGATCGGCCGCGTCACCTCGCCTGTCCCACTTCGCCTGCTCCACCCATCCCAACAGCCCTCTCGAGAAGAACAGGAAGCAATCATGAACGGCACACCGGCACTCACCATCCTCGACGCCGTGCGCGGCGACGTGATCACCTCGGAGTCCCCCGAGTACGACGAGGCTCGGTCCGTCTACAACGCGATGATCGACCGGCGTCCCCTCGCGATCGTGCGGGCGGTCGACGTCACCGACGTACGCACCGCCGTGGACGCCGCCCGCGAGAGCGGGCTGCCCCTCGCCATCCGGGACGGCGCGCACAGCGTTCCCGGGTTCGGGACGGTCGATGACGGCATCGTGCTGGACCTCAGCGCGATGAAGGGGATCCGGATCGACCCGGAGAAGCGGATCGCCCGCGTGCAGGGCGGCTGCAACTGGGGCGACTTCGACCATGCCGCGCACAGCTTCGGCCTGGCCACCACCGGCGGGATCATCTCGAGCACCGGCGTCGCCGGACTCACCCTCGGCGGTGGCATCGGCTACCTGGCCAGGGCCCACGGGCTCTCCATCGACAACCTGCGGTCGGCCGACGTCGTGCTCGCCGACGGCAGCTTCGTGAGCACCAGCGAGACGGAGCACCCGGACCTGTTCTGGGCGCTGCGCGGTGGCGGTGGCAACTTCGGCGTGGTCACCGAGCTCGAGTTCGACCTGCACCCGGTGGACACCATCTACGGCGGGCCGATGTTCTTCGAGCTCGACGTCGCCGAGGAGCTGTTCAGGACCTACGGCAAGTGGATCGCCGCAGCGCCACGTGCGATGGGCGCCTTCCCGGCGTTCCAGATCGCCCCGCCGCTGCCGTTCATCCCGGAGGACCGGGTGGGCGAACCGTTCGCGCTGCTGGTGTCGTGCTTCAACGGCACCGACGAGGACGCCGAAGGTCTGCTGGCGGAGCTGCGAGCGGTCGGGACCCCGGTGGCCGAGCACGTCGGGCGGATGCCCTACCCGGCGCTGAACAGCGCCTTCGATGGTCTGCTGCCGAAGGGTCTCCAGCACTACTGGAAGGCCGCCTTCCTGCCCGAGCTCACCGACGGCGTCATCGCTGCCCACGTCGAGCACGGCCCCAAGGTGCCGGCGATGGAGTCCACGATGCACCTCTACCCGATCGACGGTGCCGTCCACGACGTCGCCGTGGACGCGACGGCGTTCGCCTACCGCGGCGCGAACTTCGCCCCGGTGATCGCCGGCATGTGGCCCGACCCGGCCGACAACGAGGCCAACATCAGCTGGGTGCGCGACTACCACCAGGCGCTCGAGCCGCACACGAGCGAGGGTGGCTACGTCAACTTCATGGCCGGCGACGACCAGGACCGCGTCCGGGCCAACTACGGGGCCAACTACGACCGCCTGGCCTCGATCAAGCAGACCTACGACCCGGGCAACCTCTTCCGGATCAACCAGAACATCGCTCCGGCCGGGTGACCAGGAGGCGGCGCTGCCACAGGTCAGCGGACGACCAGGCAGAACCGGTGTCCGTCCGGGTCCGCGTAGACGCGCCACGGGACGGGCTCGCCATCCGGACCGGGGCGTGGCGACCGGCGCTCCTCGAGATAGCGCCCGCCCGAGGCGAGAACCACGTCGTGCGCTGTCTCGAGATCGTCGACCAGCACGTCGAAGTGCATCCCGTCGGTGCGACCGGTGCGGTTCGCGGTCTTCTGGAAGGACAGCCGCTGACCGTGAGGCGGTGGTTCAAGCGTGACCCACCCGTCGTACCACCGTGTCGGGGTGCCACCCAGGAGTCGGGCCCAGAACCGGGACAGCTCCTCAGGTCGGGGGGTGTCCAGGACGATCTCCCGGACCCAGCCGACGGGCGGAGGCGCACCGCTCTCAGACATGGTCGGCAGCCTCGCATGCTCCCGGTGCCCCTGGGCTGATCGCAGCTGCCGACCTCGGGCGGCAATCGTTCACGGAGAAGGTGAGGCGGGGAGAACAGGTCGCCCGGAACGCCACGCCATCAGCTGCCTGATCGCCAGAGCGACGATCTGCCACGCCAGGTAGCAGCCGGTGCCGAGCATCAGGGCGATGGCGACTGCGGAGACCCGCGGGGTACCAGTGCCCTGGTCAGCGCCGGAGACCTGCGAGATCACGACAGCCCACAGCGCGACCGCAGCGAGCCAGGGTGCGACCCAGGTGAAGAGCTCCTGCCGCACGCTGAGAGCGCCGCGGGCATAGGCCGCAGCGAAAAACACGCTGCCCGCGACGACGTAGGCCGCGCCGATCAGGAACAGCACCGGGCCGCCGATGCCGAGGGTGAGCGCCAGAAAGATCGCTCCTGAGCCGAGGTTGCCGACAAGCACGGGGCGATCGAGCCGGCTCCGTGCCAGTCCGTTCTCAGCGGCAGCGCGGGCGGCGATGGTCACAACCGACATTGTGCCCTCTCGGCAGCCGGGAGGTCGCTGACCGGACGAGCCTCATGCTGGTGGTCTCGGACCCTGGGAGGGAACCGTTCGTGCTGGTGAGCCCGGCCGTCAGCTGGCGGAGGATAGCGGGTTTCGAAGGGCCGAGGTTGGCCCGACGCGGCCAACTCCACCGCCGCTGCGTTGCATCCCGACGTGTCCCACGCGTTGGACGCGGTCCAAGCCAGAACGGAAGCTCGATCCCACAGATGTACTCGAGGAGGGGTCGGCTCTACCGCCGCGACGCCCGTTCCTCGCCTCGCCCCAAGCGTTTGAGCGCCCCGCTACTCTTCTCCTCGAGGGGAGTACCTCACTCAGATTGTTCCGGTCAATACGGTGCCTCCACAGGCGCCTCGGGGTGGTCGCCGGTCATGGTGTGGCCGGTGAGGGAGACCTCAAGCACTCTGCGCTTGAGGAGACTCATGAACACGATCGACACCATCGCCACGCCCGCCCTGTGGGCGGTGACCATCGGCGCGGTCCTGGTGCTGCTCGCGGTGGACTTCGTCGCAACGCGCAAGCCGCACCAGGTATCGATGCGCGAGGCGATTGCCTGGTCGTCCTTCTACATCGCTCTACCCCTGGCCTTTGGCGTCTACGTCTGGACCCAGCACGGAGGCGACCGCGGCCTGGAGTATTACACCGGCTACCTGGTGGAGAAGACCCTCAGCGTCGACAACCTCTTCGTCTTCATGCTTCTCCTGGCCGCCTTCGCGGTGCCTGCTGCGCTCCAGCAGCGCGTGCTGCTCTACGGGATCATCGGCGCCCTCGTGCTACGCGGCATCTTCATCGCCTTGGGCGCCGCGGCCCTGTCGGCATTCGACTGGGTGTTCCTCGTCTTCGGCCTGATACTGGTGGCGACGGGCGCCAAGCTGCTGCGCGACGCGATGAATCACGGCGACCACGACGTCGCCGTAGCCGACATGCGCATCGTGAGGCTGGTTCGTCGGCTGATGCCGGTCACCGAGACCTACGAGGGCACGAAGCTCATCACCCGGGTGCGGGTCGGGACGGCGACCAAGCGCGCGCTGACGCCGTTAGCACTGGTCGTCATCGCGGTCTTTGCCACCGACGTCGTCTTCGCCGTCGACTCGGTGCCGGCGGTCTACGGCATCACCGGCGACCCCTACCTGGTCTTCGCCACCAACGCCTTCGCCCTGCTCGGTCTGCGCGCGCTGTACTTCGTCCTCCAGGGGGCGCTTGCCAGACTGGTGCATCTCAACTACGGCTTGGCCGCGATCCTCGGCTTCATCGGCATCAAGCTGGCGCTCCACTGGGCCCACCTGCGGTGGACGCCGGTGCCGGAGATCCCGACCTTGGCCTCGCTCGCCGTCATCATCGGCATCCTGGCCCTGACGGTGACGACCTCGCTCATCGCGGCGAAGCGTGTCGCGCGGATGGAGTCGACCGACGCCGCGGTCTGAGCGTCGAGCGTAGGGCGGCCCGCGCTTGACAGTCATGCGCGGTGCCAAGTCGCAGGTCGGAAGCTGCCAGGTCACGCGGACAACAAGACCGAAGACGTCCCGGGGCCGATCAGCACGCGGTGCATCTCGCTAGTCGATCGCCTCCACCCACGGGGCCCTCCAGCTGGGTGCCTCCGACGCCTGCGTGTAATAGCGAGTATCGCGAATGATCGATCCAGCTGCATCAAGCTCCAGGACGGCCACCACGTGCCAGACGTCCCCGGCGTAGTCGTTCGTTCCCTCGACGACCCACACCAGTCCGGACCCGACTACCCTGCGCAACGCGATCGACGGAGGCATCGGGAACGCTTCCTGCATCGCACGCATGGCATCACGTCCACGGATGCGCTCGCCCGACTGTGGCATCTCCATCACGTAGTCCTCGTGACGCAGCCGAAACTCCGCCTCAGGGGAAAGCCCGTTACCGGTGAGCCCAAACAGGAGTTCGATGCCTTCGCGCATCGCCGCTGGGTCGTCGTCGGCGACCGCTTGCAGGAATAGCTCGCGCACATCTGAGTCGCTCATGCTCAGTCTCCTCGCCGACGTCGTCATCCCATCCAGGGAGATCCTGCTCGTCCTCCCGATCGCTGTCCACAGGTCGACAGGCCCAACAACCGGTTGCCGGCCGGTGGGCATCCGCGACCACAGCGCCAGTCGAGGAGCAACGGCGGTTGCTCGCTCAGCACTGGTCCCCCGAGGTGACCTATGTGGATCCGGCTACCGGGAGATCGCACCCCTTCGCTCCCGGCACATCCAGGGCGACATCATCCTCGTCGGGGGCGTTCCCCAGGACTACAACCCAAACGTCAGGTGCGCAGGCCATCCGGAATGCCCCGGCTTCGCACTGAGGTCTCGCGGTGTGCACGCCGGAGTGGTGGCCTGGACCATCAGGGCACGGACTTCCTCGACCTGATGGTGCCGCTCGCGTCCTACGACGTGCTCCGCGGCTCCAGAAGTTCAGTGCCTCCAAGTGCGCTACCCAAGCGCGCCAACTGACGCAACTCATTCGACGCCACGCGTCGACGAAGCGGTGAACGCTTCTCGTCGTCGCAACTGCCCCCATTGGTGTCGGACTGGTCGTGTGGGCCACCGCGACCTGCTCTCAGGCGCCCTTCGCTCGCGCGAGTAGTGCTCTGCGGCTCCGAACCCCAGTCTTGGCGAACGCTGACTTCAGGTGGTCCTGGACCGTGTGCTCGGAGAGGTGCAGGCGGGCGGCCAGGGCACGGGTGTCGTCGCCCTCGGCGAGGTGGGTGACCACGACGGTCTCCCGGTTGCTCAGTCCGTGGGTGCGGCAGAACAGGTTCCACCGTTCCCTTTGATCCACTGGTCCGATCGTGACGGCGATGTCCTCGCCCAGTCGGGAGGCCTGCACGGAGATCCACTCGCCGGGCGACACCGCGGCCCTTGCCAGTGGCCGATGGCCGTCGATACCTGCCTCCACCGCAAGCAACTGGGCAGCAACGTTGTACGCCGCCGCCGGGACCGGGCGGCGGCTGTCCTCGGTCGGCAGAAGGGCGCGGAGCCCTGCCTCTGCTTCCGCGGTCTGCCGACGCAGGGACAGATCGGGACCGAGCAGGAGGACCGATCGACCAGACGCACGCTGCGTCCCCTCGCCAGGCAGGACGAACGTGGCCGCACGAGACCTGCGCAGCGCTGCGGTGACCGGCGGACCGAGGAGTCCGATGAGCTCGCACTCCTCGGCGTCGAACCGTCCGTCCTCGCGCCACAGGTCGAGAAATCCCCACCAACCGAACCGGTCCGTGAACCCCAGGGACACCACGTCGTACGTCCCGTAGCCAGCGAGGAACCTCGCCAGCTCCGATCCGGGTAGCACCGGGCGATAGGGGACACCCGGATCGGCGGCGGTCCAGCGGCGTCCCGACGTGTAGCGAAGTGCTACCAGGCGGGACAGCTGGTCCAGGCACGGCACTTCGGCCAGGGGCGCGGTGCCGACCGTCGTGTCCGGGTCGGTCAGCAACCAGGCGAACGCATCGAAGCGGACAGTGCGGCGGATGTGTTCCACGACGCCGCGACGCAGGGTCCGATCGTCGTCGACCCGGGTCAGCGAGCGGTCAACGCCGACCAGAAAGGTCTCACGGGACACGCAATCAGCCTACGGCTGGCCCGGCCCGGCCAGAACCCCAAGAACCTGGGATGTTCGACCCAGGCCCCGCGGACAACGCTCACGTCATGACCGCAACCTTGCACATCGAACACGCCATCACCGACTACCCGACATGGAAGGCGGCCTTTGACCGCTTTTCCGACGCCCGTACCCAGGCCGGTGTCACCGCCCATCGGATCCGGCTTGTCGAGGAAGACCCTCGGCAGATCGTCATCGACCTCGACTTCGACGAGCCTTCACAAGCTCACGCGTTCGCGGCGCTGCTCCAGGAGCGGGTCTGGGGGACAGAGAACGCGCCTGCGCTCGTGGGTGCGCCGAGAATGCGCGTGCTGGTCGCCAGGGCCGACTGACCCGGCCCCTCTGGTGTGGGGTGGCTCGCCGTCGATCCGAGGTTCGGCCCCCGGCCCGCGGCACGAACAGGTGACAACTGGCCGCCGTCCCCAGGGATGCCGAGGAACGGGTCGTTGTGCCCAAGCAGTCTCCACAAGACGAACCCTGGTGTGGAAAGGCAGCAGGACAAGAGTCGTGCGCCCGAACGAGCGTCAGATCCCGCGCTGCTCCATGGAGGTCTTCGACCCACCCACCGCGAGTCAGGTGCACGCAGAAGCCGGAGATCATCACCTCGACCGGCTCGCAGCTGTACGCCCTCCTGGCCCGGAACCGCGACGAGCTCGATGACGAGCTCTTCTGGCTGTGGCGCACCATCGCCTACACCAACATGCGTCGATGCGAGGCGCTGGCCCTGCGCTGGGGCGATCTGAAGCTGGGAGCCATCTCGTTGAACCTCGCACGCGGATGCCTACGTATTCAGCAACGACGCGGGCGAGATCAGTTCGCCAACGAGGTCAGCCGCCGTCGGACCTCCCGCGTGCAGCGGGGGCGCAGGCTGAGCTGGACGAACTGCCGCGGGTGACCCTCAAGGGCGAAGGCGGTTTACCACTGGCGGAGGATAGGGGATTCGAACCCCTGAGGGCTATTAACCCAACCCGCTTTCCAACTCTGGGATGGGGGGTTCTGCCACTCTCTCGTGATCACGCCCCAAGTGGTGCTGAGGTCGGCTCGTTGGTGCTGAGCCGTGGCCAGTCGCGCCGGGTCAGCACCACCAACATTGCAAGGGCCGGTGCCGACCAGATCAAGAAGCCCCAACCGAAGAGCACCAGCGCAAGGTGGAATCCGATCACTCCGAGCCAACCGATCTTGGCGGCATACCCGCCACGAAGCAGCAGTAGTCCGAGCGTCAACTCGCCTGCGGCGACCGCGAGCCCCCACATGCGAGGGTTCGCCATGAAGACCTCGTTCCAGCCTCGCTCGACCCACGCCATGACCGCCGAGTCGGCGAAGTGCCGGTAGCTCCGGGGATCGATGGCGGCGACTCCCACGTGGATCCCGCTGGTCCAGAGGAAGAACGAGCCGATCATCGCGCGCGCGGTCCAACGCGAGGTCCTGGCCGCCTCACGAGAGGTTGCCCGCAGCGACCCTGGGGTCGACATGCTCGTCATCGTGTCACCTCCGAGACGCTCGAATCTCCGCCTGGTCGTCATTGCATCGCACACTGATCACCGATGGGAGAGGCGAAGGTCCTGAGCCCGGCGGGAGATCGACCACTCCACGAGCTTTCGGTCCCCGGAGCATGATCCCCGCCTGTGGGGAGGCCGGCCCGGTTGCAGGGGTGTCGGGGTGGGCGGCTTGATGTGGAGGATCAGGCCATGCCTGATGCTCGTGCCGGCTGCGGTCCGCGGGCGGCCGGGCCGACCTCTTGGAGGTGCGCCATGAGCGCCCTGCTCCTGGGGTACGCCCAATGCTCCACCGATCAGCAAGACCTCACCGCCCAACGTGAGGCGCTGCTCGGCCTCGGTGTCGAGACCGAGCGGATCTACGTCGACCACGGCCAGACCGGCACCAACCGCGACCGCCCCGGGCTGCGCGAAGCACTCGCCCGCCTGCCGGGCCGGGGACACCCCGGTGGTGACCAAGCTGGACCGGCTGGCCCGGTCCCTGCCCGACGCCCGGGTGATCGCCGACGAGCTTCACCACGCGGCAGATCAGCCTGTCGCTGAGCGGGTCGGTCTACGACCCCACCGACGCTGTCGGCCAGCTGCTGTTCAACGTCCTCGCCATGGTGGCCGCGGTGCGTGACGATCCCGTACTGGTCACGTTCCGCGTGACGATCCCCCGAAGCCAATGCCGCGGTACTCGCGCAGTACCGCCAGTGCGATTTCACGAGCAACACCGACCTCACGACGCTGAGCCTCAACTTCGCCAGATAGCGATCCTCTGTGGCACACTCCGCGTGCCGATCCCGTTGCGGCGATCGGCGCGGTCACGGGACGCACCTATCCGACTCGCCGACTCGCGTCCGCAGCGGGTTCGGCTCGCGGAGCGCGCCATTTCAGGACCGGCAGCCGATTCGCGCCCCGTCGGTGCCGGAGCCGACCGATGGTTCGTAGGGCCCCCTCGATGTGTCGAGTGCGGAGGGGGACGGCCCGTACGTTGGAGGGATGACCGTGGGAAGACTGACCCAGCTCATCTTGGAATGCGACAACGCCGAGCAATTGGCCCGGTTCTGGCAAGAGGTCCTCGCCCTGCCCGAGCCTGAAGGGGATTCCGATTGGCTGACTCTGCGGTGGGAGCCCGTGGGCCGGTTCTCCTTCCATCGTGTGGCCGGCTATCGACCTCCAGCCTGGCCTGGCAAACGCGGCGAACAGGAGGTGCACTTCGATCTGCTCGTCGATGACCTACACGCCGCTGACCTTGCGGTCCAGAAGGCGGGTGCCCACCCTCTTACCGATGTTTTGAATCCTGGCCCCAAGGCCTGGCGGATCTACGCCGATCCGGCGGGGCATCCGTTCTGCCTCGTGTCCGTGCCCGAGTAGGTCGACTCGGACATCCCCCGACCTGCGCCGTACCAGTTGTCGGTGCTGAGGCGAGGCCCTCACCCCGAGGAAACCCGGCACTGGCGCGTGTCTGGCGCAACCATCCTGCAGCGTGTCGGTCGCGGACGACACTGGTGCGTTCCAGCGGAGACTGACCTAGTGGCTGCGCTGAAACTTCTGCTGCTTGGCACGGTTGCCGCAGACTTGCATGGAGCACCAGCGCCCGGTCCGTGACCGGGAGTAGTCGTAGAACGCCCACCGGCACGTGTCGTTGCTGCACGCCTTGAGTCGTGGCCAGGTGCCGTCCGCGGCGGCAGTCGAGACCACCGTCATGAGACGTCCGACCAAGCCCGATACCCCGGTGGTGGCCGAGACCCACAACAGGCCGTCGACCGAGAGAATCGGTCTGACCGCGCCCCACTGCATGCTGCTGTTGATGACCTCCAGTGCCCTGTCACTGCGTGCGGTGCGGTCGTGATGAGCGAGCAGGGCCGACCGCACTGCCTCGCGGAGCTCAACGACCCGGGTGAGTTCCGGACCGGTGGCACGTGCTGCCATGAGCCCGTTGTGGTGGGCCCACGCGTCGAGGTCATCGGGGGTGCCCAAGCGGTCTCGCCCGGCCTCGAGGTCGAGCGAGTTGACGAAGGAGCGGACCAGCTCCAAGTCTCCTGGGGCCTGTGGCCCCTCCGTTGCGCCCATCGCTTCATTGTAACCGTCATTCGCTGATCGGTGGTTGTGGAACAGCGGCCGCACGCTTAACCTTCGTTTCTATGACGATGGTTACGACGGCAAGTGCATGGTCTTCAACCGACTTCCGGGCCCTGTGGCGGGCGAGCACGTTGTCGGTCGCTGGATCCGAGATCGGTGAGATCGCGCTACCTGTCCTCGCACTGCTCGTTCTTGGCGCGTCTCCCACCGAGCTGTCGTGGGTTCGTGTCGCCCAGTTCGCGCCGTTCCTGGTCCTGACCCTCCCCCTCGGAGTGTTGGTCGATCGGCGGTCCCGACGCCGCCTGATGGTGCAGGCCGACCTCGTGCGCGGGGCGCTGCTGCTGACGATCGCGGGCCTGGCACTGACCGGCGCACTGACCGTGCCGGTCCTCCTCGCACTAGTAGTCGTTCTGGGCGCCTGCACCGTGCTGTACAGCATGGCCGACTTCTCCTTCCTTCCCCAGCTCTTGACCCCCGAGCAGCTGTCGGACGGTAACGCCCGACTCACCGCCACCCAGTCCGCGCTCGGTGTCGGCGGGCAGGGCATCGGAGGGGCGCTGGTCCAAGCCGTCACCGCGCCGTGGGCGCTGGTGGTGAACGGGCTCGCCTACCTGGGCTCAGCCCTGTCGCTGCACCAGATCAAGACGATTGACGAATGCCCCCCACCGGCCGAGGAGTCGAGCGCGGCGGCAGCCTGGGCGGGTGTCCGGGCCTTGTGGCGACACCACCGAGTGCGTGCCCTGGCCGCCGAGGCCACGATCTGGAACCTCGGCAACGAGATCCTCATGCTCTCCATCATCGTCCTGGTCATCCAGACCTACGATCTCGGACCGCTGGTCCTCGGCTTGATCTTGATGGTCGGAGGCGTCGGCGCCTTCGTCGGCAGCGCACTCAGTGCCCGACTGACCCGCGCCGTCGGGTACGGGCCGGGTCTCATCGCGGCTCTCGTCCTGGGCAACACCGCTCCCCTCACAGTCATCGTGTTCACGAGCGGCACGCCGTGGCGGATCGCGTTGCTGGGCCTAGCATTCCTAATGTCCGGTTTGGGAATCGGCGTCGCCAACTCCCAAGCCGTGACGGTGCGTCAGCTCTCGGTGCCCGAAGGCCTTCGCGGCCGCGTCAACGCCGCCTACCGGTTCCTCTCCTGGGGAGCCCTCGCCGTCGGAGCGCTCGGGGCGGGACAACTGATCGACGCCATGGGCGCACACCGCGCGGCGGTCGTCGGTGGGATCGTGATGGCCTGCGCAACCATCCCCGTTGTCCTATCCCCCGTTCGACACATGCGATCCACCATCGACACCGAAGCGGAAGCGCAGTGACCGAGGTGTTGCAGCAACCCCATCCCGTCTGCGCCACCATGCTGCGATGACGAGCCACTTCGCGGTCCTAGCCATCGACGCGGTCCAGCCGGCCGCGCTCGCCGCCTTCTGGTGCGACGTGCTGGGCTGGGAGGTACTTAAGCGCGATGAGGACATTGTCTCGATCGGACCCGCGAACGGCCCTGGCCCGACCATCGACCTGCTCCGCGTGCCGGAAGCCAAGTCGTTGAAGAACCGGTTGCACCTCGACCTCCGACCCGACAGCTCGACGACCCAAGCCGACGAGGTCACTCGCCTCATCAGCCTCGGTGCTCGACGCATCGAGGTGGGGCAGGACCCGGACGTCACCTGGGTCGTCCTCGCCGACCCCGAGGGCAAATGAGTTCTGCATCCTCTGAGTACCGCCCAGCCGACAGCCCGTTCGTTGGTCGTTGCCGATCGCTTGAGCGGCAATGACGTCGGTCGATCCAGTTACGGGTTCTCGTCGCACCCCCGAGACTGAGCGGGTGGTGGGGTCGGGCGTGCGGGGCGAGACGATGCGGGTCTGCGTAGCGACGCCGAGCCTTGCCTCGACGACTGCCCTGATGCGGTGCTCGACTGGCTGCCCGATCAGCAGCGCCTGGATACGGGTGCTGCGTGCGCGACGGCAGGCGAGTGCCCCAGGGTCGCCGCCTCCGCGTCTGCTTGCGCGAACCCCGTGCAGGAGGGAGTTTGGGCACCTGCGTCAGGCACCTGCGTCACCGGCGCCTCAGCCCAGCGTCCTCGGGTCGGTCATGAACTGTGGATAGGGCCATCTCTTGAGCGTAATGGTTTTACGATTGTAAACCGTTAGCCCTCGGGTTAGATTGGCTCGATGTCGACATGGACCTGGCTCACCGAGCCCCTACCCCTGGACGCGGCGAACACGCGGCGCTGGGCCGACGGCAGCCAGACCGAATTCTTGTCGGATCCTGCCGATCTCGCTGCCTGGCTTAGCGCGGTGCGGGCTCGTCTGCCCCGGCACCGCCTCGACCTGCCCGCGTCATTCGACCAGGACGACCTGGTCGCTTTCCGAAAGCTCCGGGACCTGCTCATCGACGTCTTCGGCTCGCACGCTCAGGGCCTGGCATTCCCCGGCAGGGCGCTGGCACGCCTCACCGACACCTGTCTTGCCAACCCTGTTGTCAGGGTCCTCGACGAGGAAGGCCCGGTGTGGGCAGCACCCGACGACCGGGAGCCGCAGCGCCACCTCGTCGGTCTCATCGCGGCGGAGAGCGTGTCCTTGGCGACCTCGGCGCCGGACCGGGTCGCGGTCTGTCACGCACCGCACTGCCACTGGTTCTTCCTCCAAGGGCGCCCCAACCAACGTTGGTGTCATGCCGAGTGCGGCAATCGAGCTCGGGTCAGCCGCCACCAGCGACGACATCCCCCGCCACGAGAAGGCGACAGGGGGTGAACATGTCGATCAACTGGTCAGCTTTCCTGGTCGTCCTCGTGGTGGCTTACCTCATCCCCGGCCCCGACTTCGCGGTGATCCTGCGACAGGCCACACAGACCCGCCGGTCCGGGGTCTTGGCGGCCCTCGGCGCCCAGGCAGGGTTGTGCGTGCACATGCTGCTCGCGGTCGTAGGACTGAGCGCCATCATCGCCCGACACCCCGAGCTGCTCACCCTCATCCGGGTCGCCGGTGGTCTCTACCTGCTCTGGTTGGGGGCCTCCCTCGCCTGGAGGGCGCGGCACGCAAGGAGCGCCGGACGGGAAAGGGATACAGCCAGCGACAAGGAGACGGACCGAGGTGCCTTCATGCAAGGCTTCCTCACCAACGTGACAAACCCCAAAGCGATCTTGTTCTTCGCAAGCGTCCTGCCCCAGTTCATCTCGCCCGACGCGTCCGTAGCGGGACAGATCCTCCTGCTCGGTGTCGTCGACGTCCTCTTCGGCTTCCTGCCTTGGGCACTGGTGGTGTGGCTCGGCGACCGCCTCGGTCAACGACTGTCATCCGTACGGTTCAGGCTCTGGCGCGACCAAGTCACGGGTACGGGATTGGCCGGCGTGGGCGCGACCGTCTTGGCCACCACCCGCTGGCCGCGACCGTAAAGCGATCCCTCTGTGGCACGCTCCGCGAGCCCATCGTGTCACGGCAAGGATGGTGTGCCAGGACGCCGCGGGCCGGGATCACCCGGCCTTGACCGTGAGCGGTGTACACGCGGTTCGTTTCAGAGGCTAGCCGCGGACGCCTTCTTCGGCGGTCGGGACCGCGCCGACACCGGGCAGGCCGTTGGCTGGGCGGCGGAGGTGTCGATGCCGTCGTCGGTGCCAGTTGTTGCGCGACGTGATTCGGCTGGATGTCGGCGGTGATCTAGGCAGGTGTTGGCGCCGAAATGTCCCTGGCATGAGCCCTCGTGGCGGCCGGAGGCCGAGTTCACACGCTGCCAGCTTCGAGCGCGTCGAGATCGCGCGTCGCGAAACGTAGGTGTTCCCATTCCTCCTCGAGGATCACCTGCACGCACTGGCGCGCGGTCTCCGTTTGCGACGGGTCGTTGGGGCTCGGGAGCTCTTCGTCGAGCACCTCGGGCGTGGCCGTGGAGAGAAAGTCGCGCACCTGGGCCTGGCGGGCGGCGCGCGCTGCCAGCACATCTTCGTATCGCGGAGGCGGACCGACATCGACGGCGGCGTGATTCAGCCCGAGCGCATGGGCCGCCTGACCAGATTGCAGTGCGCCCCCGGGAAGCCACTTGTCGGTGGCGAAGACAAGGTGACGAAGCGTCTGGGCGAACGACCACTCGCCTGCGACCGACTCGTCGACTGTGCCCGCTGGCATCGTTCCCGCACGCTCGAGAGCGACACCCCAAGCCTCCTCGAGCTTGGTCCATGCTGCCCCCAGTGCCTCTGGTGACTCCGCGGTCTGTTCCTCGCGCCCCGGGAAGCGTTTGTTGAGTTCGGCCTCGACGTAGGGCCCGACGTCCACACCGTTGATGATGATCGGCTCACCGAACCTCAGCCACGGCGCGTCGATCTCCATTCCCCCGACGTCGCACCCGCGGATAACGACTCGCGACAAATCGGACTCGGTGAACTTGGCACCGCGCAGAATGGTGTCAAGGAACACTCTGCCTGAGAGGTCCTCTCCCCTGGTGAAGGTACTCATGCCGCATAACTACCAGAGCGCGCCGACACTGGTCGAGCAAGTCGGTGCGCCGGGACCACGTTCCTCGGGACCCGTCCCGTACGCCGAACCACCACCGGTATCAGACAGCGACGCAGGCGGCGTCGGGCGCCGGCGTCCCGATCGGGTGTCGGATACGGGACGACCGGCGCAACCGTCGAGATCAGCGCTTCAGGCCCGTCGTCCCCGCGAGGTTGGCCTTCGCGGCTACACGTTGGCGTTCGATGGCGCGGTAGACCGTGGAGCGTCCTACACCGAAGAGCTCGGCGACCTCGAGCGTGCTGTACTCGCCGCTATGCACCAACGAGACCAGGTGAGCTTCCTGCTTCCGGTTGAGCTTGGGCTGCTTGCCGCGCAGCCGGCCCTTGGCCTTGGCAACCTTCATGCCTTCGACTGTGCGAAGCCTGATGAGGTCGGACTCGAACTCAGCAACCATGGCGAGAACGTTGAACAACAGCCGCCCGACGGCGTCGGTGGGGTCGTAGACCGAGCCGCCGAGCGAGAGGCTGATCTGTCGCGTGGTTAGCTCGTCCGCGATCGCCCGGGCATCGGGCAGGGACCGGGCCAGACGGTCGAGCTTGGTCACTACCAGGGTGTCCCCTGCCCGGCAGGCGGCGAGAGCCTCGCGTAGCCCAGGTCGTTCCCGGTTGGTGCCGGTCAGGCCGTGATCTACGTAGATCCGCTCGGACTCGACGCCCAGGCCGAGCAGGCCATCGCGCTGGGCGGTGAGGTCTTGTTGATCGGTGGAGCATCGGGCGTACCCGACAAGCAGGGCGCTCATGGCGCACCTCCAAAAGTGGGCCCGGTCGCATCGCGGAACGCGTCGACTCGAGCATCGGGCAGCGCCCGACTCAATCAGCAAGGCGCTCCGGGCATTCGGCTGCAAGGGCGGCAGCCCGTGTTCGCAACGGCCCACCTGGGAGTGTCATGTTTGCCGCGGCTCAAAGTCGAGGTTTGCCCGGTCTTTTGGCTACACTATGGGCATGACCGCTGTTCCCCTTGGCGACGCACGAGACCGGCTCTCTGAGTACGTCTCGGAGGTCGAACGCACCCACCAGCGGGTGACCATCACCCGTCACGGCCACCCGGCTGCGGTTCTCATCTCCGCCGACGATCTCGCCGCCATCGAGGAGACCTTGGAGATCCTCGGAACGCCCGGCGCTGCTGAAGCCATCAACGAGGGCCTCGCTGACGCCGCCGCAGGCCGCTTCGCCGACAACGACGCACTCAAGTCCCGCTACGGGATCGCCTGAGTGCAGGAGCGGTACTCGATCCGAGTCACGGCTCGAGCCGAACGCGATCTACAGCGATTGCCAGAGAAGATCGCCACGGCCTGCGTCGAGTTCATCTTCGGGCCTCTCGCTGACAATCCACAGCGAGTGGGCAAGCCCCTCCGCGGCGAGCTCGCCGGGTTGCACTCGGCTCGTCGAGGTGACTACCGGGTGATCTACGGCGTCGTTGAAGACGCCCGCACGGTGGAGATCGTGCACATAGACCGACGCAGCGACGCCTACAGGCGCTGAGAGGGCCTTCGCCGTCCCG
>CAWAFS010000025.1:0-647103 GCA_963781335.1 uncultured Actinomycetota bacterium
GGCCGACCGCGACGATGGCTTTCTTCTTGCCGCGTCGTCGCGCGAGGCGTCGGTAGCGGGCGCCGAGGAAGGTGTCGGTTCGGGCGGCTCCGACAGCGGCTTCGCCCAGGGCTCGTGCCAGGTAGCGGTTGCCGTGCCCGGTGGAGCCGTTGCCCTTGTTCTTGCCCGGCGCTGGACTTGATCCCGGGTGCGAACTTGGCCCAGGAGGCCAGGTGGCCGGGGGTGGGGAACCGGGTCATGTCGGTGCCGATCTCGGCGAGGATGATCGCGGCCGCTGTCGGTCCGATTCCGGGGATCTGATCGAGCCGGGCGACCGCGTCAGCGAAAGGGGCCAGGTGTTCCTCGATCTGGGCATCGAGCGCGGCGATGTCGGCATCGACAGCGTCGATGCGGGCCAGCATCCGGGCCAGCAGGAACCGGTGATGGTCATCGAAGGTTCCGACCTTGAGCCCGGCGAAGGCTTCTTCCAGCAGCCCGATCTTGGGCCGCATCCGCGACCGTGCCATCTCGGCGAGCTTCTTGGGGTCGCGTTCCCCGGCGATCAGCGCGGCCATCATCTCCCGCCCGGAGACCCCGAAGATGTCCGAGGCCACGACCGACAGCTTGATGCAGGCGTCCTCGAGGAGCTTCTCGACCCGGTTCTTCTCCGCACCCCGGACCCCGACCAGGTCGACCCGGTACCGGGTCAGGTCCCGCAACCGGCGGATCGGCGGCGGAGGCACGAAACTGGGCCGGAGCATCTGGCGCTCGGCGACCTTGCACAACCACACCGCGTCCAGCACATCGGTCTTCGGCCGCCCAGGCAGGTGTTTGACGTCTTTGGCGTTGACCAGCCACGGCGCCAGCCCATGAGCCTCGAACAGGTAGAACGGCGGGCGCCAGTAGTCACTGGTCGCCTCCATCACCACCCGCTCGATCCGCAGACTCAACCAGCCGTTCAGCGAGGTCACTCAACGAACCGACCATCGTCGTAGTGCGTGGTCACCTCCTGCACCCGCCGTTTGCCGCCCCCCGGCGCGGGAAGGCGAACACAGCACACGATCTCCGCCTTGCCGATATCCAACGCCGCGACCCGTTCGATGATCTGCTCATCATCGCGTCGACTCAGCGAAAACCATCACCCCGCTCCCTTCCATCCGTTCGGTCACTTCACAGTGCGACCGTCCGGGGGAACCACCAGGGCAACAACCGAATCTAGTCCTCGCGCTCACACCGGTCTTCCGGCACCGGCAGCATTGAAGAGCCCACCACGCGGTTCCCCCACCCGGCTAGACGACGGCCTCAACGGACCATAGGAACAACGGCGTCACCGGACGGCCACAGGACCCATTCTCAGCCCGGAACGGGCGCCCCGCCAGGGGCACTTTGGCTAGGCAGTGAGTGCGGCGGGTGTCAGGTCCTCCTTCTCGGTGGTGGTCTCGTCGGTGTTGATCAGGGCCATGCGGGAGCGGGCCAGGACGTCGAGTCCGAGGTAGCGGCGGCCTTCGATCCAGTCGTCGTGCTGCTCGGCCAGGACTGCTCCGACGAGCCGGATCGCGGCGGCGCGGTCGGGGAAGATCCCCACGACGTCGGTGCGGCGCCGGATCTCGCGGTTGAGCCGCTCGTTTATCCGGCCCTCGTGGGCGGGTCAAGCATGTCGGTCGTGCTGGGTCACTTGGTCGGATGCTGTGGAGGTGGTTCTCGATGCGCTTCGGCGACGTGTCGGTGTCGTTCTTCCTCGCCGGTCCAGCCCCGCTGTTCGGCGTCGGCTTGCAGTGCGCGGACGTCGGCGAGCTGGTCGGTGAGGGCGGGCTCGAACTCGGCGGCGGGGGTGTAGTTGTCGCAGGTCTCGCAGATGTTGGCGTAGGGGCAGGGTCCTTGGGACTCGTGGCGGGAGCAGTAGCCGTGCGCGACGCGGGTCTTGAGCATCTCGCTGGCCAGCCAGGAGACCTTGTCGGGCACGATCGGTCGGCCGACCGGGGTGAGGGTGAGCTGGCGGCGCATCTTGCCCATCGCCTCGTCGTAGGCGCCGCGCAGCGTCGGCGATGCCAGGGTGGCGTAGCGGATGGTCATCTCCGGGGTGACGTGACCGAGCAGTGCCATCAACGCCTGCAGTGACATGCCGGCGTTGGCCAGCGCGGTGGCGTAGGTGTGGCGCAGCTGGTGCGGTGTCACCGTCAGCGGCCGGCCGGCCGGATCGCTGGAGTCCGGCTGCTGCCGCTGCAGCGAGGAGCCCGTTGCGGAGCCGGGTCGCTCCCAGTCGGCGGCCGTGCTCGGTGAACAGGAAGTCGGTGGGTCTGCCCGGTGCGCGGGTGCGGGATCGGGCGATGGCTGCCTCGCCGGTGCGCCCACTCGTCGAGCGCTGCCAGGGTCGGCTCGTCGAGCGGAACGGTGCGTTCGGTGGCGAGCTTGCCGAGCGGCACCCGTAGCCAGGTCCCGGCCGGTCCGTAGTCCACGACGGCGTCGAGCTCGAGGTCGAGCAGCTCACCGACCCGCAGGCCGGTGCCGCGCAGCACCTGCAGACCGATCCGGGCGAACGGGTCCGGCAAGTCGACGACGGCGGCCATCAGCCTTGCGTCGACGTCCGGGGTCAGGGCGCGTGGCAGTGCCCGGTCGAGCTTGGGAACGTCGGCGGCGAACACCAGCCGCCCGGTCGGGTGCCTCGGCCCACCCCCAGGCGGCGATGTCCTCGAGCAGGTTCCGCAGGCTGAGCACGGCGGACTGCGCGACGGCGGCTGACACCGGCTGGGGTCGCGCCTTGCGGCCGCGCCAGGGGCGGGTCCGGTTCCAGATCAGGAACTCCTCGACGTGGCTGCGTTGCAGGTCGCGCAGGCTGGTGACCTCGGGGTGGTGGGCGGTGAGGAACTCCGCGAACGGCAGCAGGTCGTTGACCAGCGACTCCACCGAGCGTGGGCGCAGCACGCTGGCCCGGGTCTGCACGTAGCGCAGCAGCACGGTCCGGATCGGCTCGGCCATCGCGACCTCGGCGAAGCGCTGCTCCAGCGTCCGGGACCATGGCCGGCGCCGCGGTGGCTGATCGTGGACGCCGATCTCGAACAGCAGCTGCCGCAGGCTGGCCAGCCTGGCGCGGTAGGCCCGCAGCGAGGACCGCGACAGCGTGCATCGTCTGGCCCAGCTGCTCGTCGAACTCGTGCGACCACCTCGCTCGTTGAGGTCGGCGACCGTGCCGCCGTGCCAGGCCAGCAGAACCGCGAGACACTCACCGAGCACGGTGTCCACCCAGCCGGGCGTCCAGCCCAGCCGCAGTCCCGCGGCCCGGGCGGCGGCGAAGTCCTCGACCATGGTGGGCTTCGACGATGTCGCCGAGCCCGGTGAGGTTCTTGGCTCCGGCCAGCTCCAGGTCCAGCCGCAGCCGGCCGGTGCCGATCAGGAAGACCACCAGCGGCCAGGCGCGGGTGCGCTTGAGCTCGGCGACCCGTTCCGCGGTCGGCTGGCTCATCCACGCGTGCAGGTCGGGATGTGCGGCGAGGAAGACTCGGGCGCAACGGAGTCGGTCCCGCAGCGCCCGGTCGCTGCAGCCGAGCCGCTGGCAGTGACCGACGTAGGCGGCGAACCAGTCGTGGTCAGCGCTGGTCGCCGAGCGGGCGACGGCGGCGCTCACCGTGGGCCCGCCAGGGTCGCGCGCGCGGCGGCGTACTCGGCCGCCAGGTGCTCGGTCGACAGGTGCACGTATCTGCTGGTGGTTTCCGGGCTGGCGTGTCCCATCAGCTCGCGCAACGCGAGCAGGTCGATCCCGCCGGCGGCGAGCTCGGTGCCGTAGGTGTGCCGCAGCCGATGCGGTCTGACCCGAGTCGCGCCCGAGGCTGTCCCGGTGCCGCCGGAACAGTGCCCGCAGCCCGGCTTCGCTGACCGGTGCTCCGGTGGTCGGGCCGCGCAGCACCACGAAGCACTCCGGCGTGACTAGCCCGGGTGGGCGTTCGTGGCGCAGGTAGGCGCGCGAGCTCGGCGAAGAACGCGCGCGTCGACCGGGACCACCCGTTCTCGTCCGCCCTTGCCGATCACCCGCAGCCGACGTCGACCCTGGTCGACGTCGGTGAGCAGCAGCCCGCGGACCTCGGCCGAGCGCAGTCCGCCCAGCAGCATGGCCAGCACCATCGCCCGGTCCCGATGCGTCCGCAGCCCGGCCAAGGAACGCCTGCACGTCGGCCAGGTCCAGCGACTCGGGGAGTCGGCGCTGCTCGCGGAC
Organism: uncultured Actinomycetota bacterium; assembly: GCA_963781335.1. Taxonomy (GTDB): domain Bacteria; phylum Actinomycetota; class Actinomycetes; order Propionibacteriales; family Nocardioidaceae; genus Marmoricola. The sequence continues at coordinate 4,187 of CAWAFS010000025.1, forward strand.
CAGACGTCCGCCGCCGCGTGCACGACCCGGGCCCAGATGTCCGAGCATGCCGCGCGACGTCGGGCGCAGCCCCTGCCCGCGACGTGGCGCCGGGACCGGGTTCGACTCGCAGGAACCCGCTCATCACCAAGAACTCGAAGAACGCACGGACCGCGGCGACCCTGCGGTTGATCGTGGCCGGTGCAGCACTACGCGGCTTCAGCCGGACGACCTTCGTGGTCGTTCCCGGCGTCCGCGCACCCTGCCAGTCCACCCACGTGAAGACGTCTACCGGCTCCACCGCTGCCAGTGCGACCGCGTGCTCCTCAAGGAACCGGGCAAGGTTGGCCACGTCGAAGGCATAGGCCCGAACCGTCGCCGGCGAGAACGCCCTCGCTCGCAGATGGGTCAGGAACCGGTTGCCCAGATCGACACCATCCCAGTCGCCGATGAGGTGATGCTCTCCGCCCGTGCCCTGGACCGATATCACCATCGTGGGCTCCTTCCCTCACCGTCAGGATCGACCTTCGATCCACCTGCTCCGGGGACCTCACGCCACGAGCAGGAACGTGTCCCTTGAGGGCCGGTTAACAGATATGGGGTTGTTGGACCAGATCTGGCGCCAGATCTCCTTCGGGAACGCGGTGAACGCGAGGATGTCGGGCCGGGCTTCCTCGAGGTGATCGTGGACCTCGGGGAGCTTCTCGGCCACGGTCTCGAGGAGCTTGTCGAACTGGGCGTGCACCGCCTTGGCGTCGGGCTGGTCATAGACCGAGTGCAGCAGCGCCTTTACCCCACCCCAGGCGTGCTTGGGACAGATCGCCATCAGGTTGGCGGCGTAGTGCGTGCGGCACCGCTGCCACGACGCGCCCCCCATCGTGGCCCCGAGGGCGGCCACGAGCCCGGAGTGGGCATCGGAGGTGACCAGCTTGACCCCGGACAGTCCGCGGGCGTTCAGGCCGCGGAACAGGGTCAGCCAGCCGGCCTCGGACTCCGCAGAGCAGATGTCGAGACCGAGGATCTCGCGGTGCCCGTCAGCGTTGACGCCGGTGGCGACCAGGACGTGGGTGTTGACCACCCGACCGCCCTCGCGGACCTTCATCGTCAACGCGTCCGCGGCCAGGAACGTGTAGGGGCCTTGGTCCAGCGGACGGGTCCGGAAGTCCTCGACATGGGCGTCGAGCTCACGGGCCATCACCGAGACCTGCGACTTCGATAGCCGGGTGATGCCGAGGGTCTCGACGAGCTTCTCCATCCGCCGGGTTGAGACACCGAGGAGGTAGCAGGTCGCGACCACCGTGGTCAGTGCCCGCTCGGCTCGCCGTCGGCGCTCGAGGAGCCAGTCGGGGAAGTAGGAGCCCTCGCGCAGCTTGGGGATCGCGACCTCCATGCTGCCGGTGCGGGTGTCGAAGTCACGGGTCCGGTAGCCATTGCGTGAGTTGGTCCGCTCGGAGCTGCGCTCGCCATAAGGCGCGCCGCAGATCGCGTCGGCCTCGGCCGACATCAACGCCTGGACGAAGGTGCGCAGCATCGTGCGGAGCAAGTCAGGCTCGGCACGCTCCAGGTGCTCGGCCATGAACGCAGGCAGGTCAATAGAGTTGGGGTCGACGGTCATCGTGGTGTCTCCTTCAGTCGTGCTTTCGCAGGTCTTCTGAAGGATCACGCGGTGGCCGTCGCTGTGTCAGGACGCCACGCTCAGGCCGGGCCCGTCGTACACCACGTCCCTGGACTCAACTGTGAGAGGGCTCGATTGATGGGTCTTTCAGCGGTGCACGCAGCGAGTCTTTCCGGCTCCCTTCCGTTGTCAAGAGGCCGATGGGAGCCCTTGATCTCTCGTGGTCTTCCGGTGACGGGTGCTCGGTTGTAGCGTCGGTTTCGCGGGTCCGGGAAGTGGCTGATCCGAAGTGTCGATGTGCGGGGGCAGGTCGACCGGACTGGATTCTTTGGACGCCCCGCAGTGCCCTCCCGGACCCCTGCCAGCTGCTCGTTCGGCGTCGGCGGTGAGCTGACGGTAGATGGCATCGGAGATCCTGCGCTTGAGGCAACGGATCGCCTCGAGCGGCTTCTTGCCCTCGGCTCGTTTGCGCCGGCAGTAGGCCCGGCCGTCGGTGTCGAGGCGGAGCTGGGTGATCGCCGCGATGTGGATCATGTGGTTCATCCGACGGTTCCCGGCCCGCGAGAGCCGGTGGCGGTTGTTCTCTCCGGAGGAGGCATCCAGGGGTGCGGTGCCGTCCCAGGAGGCGAACCGGTTGCGGTCGGCGAAGCGGGTGACATCGCCGACGTCGGCCAGAATTCGGGCCGCGACCACCGGACCGATGCCGTGGTGGTCCATCAGTCGCGAGTCGCGTTCCAGCACGATGGTCTTGAGCTTGGCGGTGGCCTTCTGGATCTTGGCATCGACCGCGACGAGTTCTGCGAGCTCCTCTGCATCGATGCGCCGACGGGTCCTGCCGGCGATGTCACGCGGCCGGACGCCTGACAGCATCACCTTGGCCTGGCCGGTGGTGATGTCGCGTTTGGCCTGCCCAGGAGGGAGTTCGGCCAACAGTGCCTGGAGTCGGTCCACGGTCTGGATCCTGCGCCGGGTCAGTGCCTCGCGCCGGTCGGCCAGCATCCGCAGAGCCTCGAGCTCGCCATCCAGCTGCAGCACCCGTAGGCCCTGCGTGCGGACCGCGACCATCGCGATCGAGTGGGCGTCGCGGGCATCAGGTTTGCGGTTGTGGCCTGTGTCGAAGAGCCGCACCCGGGCTGCGAGCTCGTCCGGGGCAGGTGAACGCATGTATCCGGCAGCCTCATGCTGGGCCTGCCATCACGCGTCCCGCTCGGGCCAGCACGCTGCGGACAATGATGGGATGGACCCTGCGGACCAGCGCGAAGTACGCGGCTCCGCGCCGGTTGCGCAACTGGACGAGCGTGGTGAGCACAACGCGGTCCCGCTCGATTAGGACTGATGCCCGGAAGCTCAGGTGACGTTGGTCGACCCCGAGCAAGACCTCGTCGGCCGTCCTCGACACGGTGTCAAAGGCGTGTTCACCGCCCTGTTCGATCCCGACCGCGCGTACCAACAGTTCGCGCACTCCGAACAGCACCTTGATCCAGAGTGGCGGCGCGTGGAAGATGGCGTCGGCCCATTCCTGGGGGTTGCGACGCGGGGCATCTCGCGGGACCTGGACGGCGTACGCATCCGACCAGTCAGTCTGCGGGAGCGCGTGCGCGAGGAGCGGGGAGCGCGGCAGCGAGACCAGGCAAGGACGCGGCGAGCGGGCCCGACGAACGAAGCGGTGCTGCAGGTGCTTGACGCCCGACCGTCGGGACTGGGCTTGAGTGGTCATCCGGGATGCCTCCATACGCCTCCGTATGGAGGCCATATTCCGTACGGTAGCGTATGTCCATGGCAATTGGGAAGCGTAGACAGCTGTCCGCCGCAGACTGGACAGAGGCGGCGCTCAAAAACCTCGCCCGAGGTGGGCTGGCAGCAGTGGCTATCGAGCCGCTGGCCAAGTCCCTTGGCACGACAAAAGGCAGCTTCTACTGGCACTTCGCGGACCGGAACACACTGCTCCAAGCCACACTCGAACTGTGGGAGCGACGCGACACCGACCAGGTGCTGGCCGGCATCGACGAGACACAGGACGGCGCGACGAGACTGCGCGACCTGGTCCAAACGGCCCTCTTGTCGATACGAAGGGACGCGGCCGGAGGTGCGGGCTCTATCGAACTCGCACTTCAAGCGAGCGCCTCACACCCCCTGGTTGCACCCACCCTTCAGCGGGTCACCGAACGGCGCATAGCCGCACTCAGCCGGCTGTACTCTGCGCTCGGCCTCTCGCAGGCTCACGCCCGTGACCACGCCCTCCTCGCCTACACGGCGTACCTTGGTCATGCCCAAATGGCCCATGCAACCCCGGAGCTGTTGCCCCGGGGGCGGGCGTTCCGAACCCACGTCGACCGAATAGTTGCCGTACTCGTCACGGTCGATCCTGAGACCGAGCAGCCCCTCCGCGAGCGCCAGATCCCCCGTTCGCCCCCTGGAAAGCGATCAGGCACCGTGCCACCAACACACGGCGCCCGTGCGGGCGGAGGCGAGCACGTGTGATCGCTTTGCGTGGGCATCGGGTCAGAGTCTCTTCGCCGCAATAGCCTGCGGCTCGCGGCCCGTGGCGTACCGCCGCGGGTCGGCGCGCCCCGGCGACCGGATCTGCATGTCATGCACGTGATCTGGCAGGCCGCGAGCGAATCGCGACCATGACGTGATGACGCAGAAGTTCTTCCGTTTGAGTAGGTCCGTGTCAGCCTGACGGCAACGATGGAGAGGCTCGCTACTCCCAGCGGAAGAACCGTGTGGCGGCGGTGCCGAGTACGGCCGTCCACACGGCCATGACGACGAGATCCTTGAGGTCGGGCCAGCCGCCCGAGGCGGCCTCGCCAAGGGCGAGCGCCCCGGCACCGAGGGGTGTGAGAGCCACGATGTCGCCGAGCGGCCCGGGCATCACCGGGACCGGCAGCCACACGCCGGCCGTGAACATCAGCGGGAAGAGCAGGACGGTGCCGAGGGTGGTGGCGAACTTCGCCGTCCGGGCGCGGCCACCGATGAGCCCACCCATGCTCAGGCTCGCCGCGAGCATGAGCAGGAACACGAGGAGGAAGCCGACCGGATTCCGCGGCAGAGCGACGCCGTAGGCGAACCGACCGACGATGACCACGAGTGCACCGCCGAGGATCGCCGCGGCGCCGTGGATGCCGTACTGCGCGACGAGCAGGTCGCGGGGCTTCGCCGGCGTGGTCGCGAATCGCCTCAGGATTCGCTGCTCGCGATAGGTCGCGAGCACGACGGGCATGGCCGTGAGGGCAGCCATGAGCATGGCGAGCAGGATGGCGACGTTCACGTAGAGCGCGATGAAGCTCGTGCCGACAGCCTCGATCGGCTCACGCAGCTCCGGGACGAGTCCGAGGATCCCGACGAGTACGAACGGGAACCCGACGATCCAGAAGATGGACCCCGGCTCGCGAGTGAAGAGCTTCAGCTCGGCGCGCAGCACGGCCGACGTGGGCGAGGCCATCAGTCGTCCTCCCCCTCGCTCGTGAGGTCCAGAAATGCGTCGTCGAGTGTGGAGTCGACGACACGGAGTCGGCCCGGCCGGACGCCGTGCGCGCTGAGCCGCCCGAGCACCTCGAGCACGGCGTCGTCACCCAGGCTGAGTTCCATCCGCCCGGCCTCGCGGATTCGAACGCTCGTCACACCCTGCACCGCCTCGAGCACCGAGGCGTCCAGGGGTGCGGAGGGCACGAAGCTCATGGTCGTCGGCGCCTCAGTCCGCCCGATGACGCCCTCGGGAGTGTCGAGCGCCTTGATGCGGCCGCGGTCGATGAGCGCGATGCGGTCGCACAGATGTCGGGCCTCCTCCATGAAGTGAGTGACCAGGACGATCGTGGCGCCTCGCTCACGAGCCTCTTCGACCAGCTGCCACACATCGCGCCGGGAACGCGGGTCGAGGCCGGTGCTGAGCTCGTCGAGCAACGCGATACGGGGGCGGCCTACCAGCGCCAGCGCAATGGCGACGCGTTGCTGCTGGCCTCCCGAAAGGTCGGAGTAGCGGGTGTCGAGCTTGGCGCCGAGACCGAGCCGCCCGGCGAGCGCGACGCCGTCGACGGGGTCGTCGTAGAACGACGCGAACAGCGCGATCGCTTCGCGTGCGGTGATCTTCGCCTGCAGCCCTGCCTGCTGGAGCTGGACGCCGACGAGCCTCGTCATGGCTGCGCGATCAGCGGCGGGATCTAGCCCGGCGACCCGCACCGTCCCCGAATCCGGTCTCCGCAGCCCTGCGATGCATTCGACGGTCGTTGTCTTGCCCGAGCCGTTGGGGCCGAGGATGCCGAGGATCTCGCCCTCGGCGACGTCGAGATCGATCTCGTCGACAGCCACGGTAGCGCCGTACGTCTTACGTAGACCGCGCAGCTCGATCGTCGCCATAAGGAATCAGCCTGACAGATCGCGCGGACGCAGCGGCATGACAGATGTCAGCCGAGCCGGTGACACGCCGCACTACCCCCCAGCGCCATGGCGCGCGTTGGCTGGTCACCTGCACACCCGACATGGACGCCGCCATCGGCGTACACGACCTGCACAGGGTCTACGGCAGTGGGAGTCAACGGTGCCGGCAAGACCTCCCTGCTCGAAGTCATCGGGCCGGCGCCATTTGGGCCGTCCACCGACGCCTCGGATGGCAGCGCGGCGTATCAAGAACCGACTGTCAGTGGCTGATCGCGATCGGGCGGCCCAGCACCGCGGATCGGGTACCGGGCCTCGCCCGGATCGTCGCCTTCCGCAACGTCCTGGTGCACGGCTACGTGCAGATCGACGTCGCGTTGGTCTGGGAAGCCTCTCGACCCGGGTCCCGGAGCTGACGACTGTGCTGGCCGGTCTCCTGGATGACACGGGGAGCGGCGTCCTCGGAGCGAGGCACCGACTGACGCGAGCCTCTGAACCGCCGACGGGTCGCCGATCCGGCGGGGTACGCAGCCGCTCGAGCTCGTCGCTCAGGCTGCTCCACTTCGCGTCGTTGAGCTCTCCGACATCACCCCCGCCACCGCGCTCGGCCCCTGGACGTCAGGCTGAGGTGAGACGCGCGTTCGCGTCAGGCTCCGTCGGGAGAGATGCTGCGCACCAGCAGGCCGGGTTTCACGGTTGCCGGAGCTTCCCAGCGGGTCACGTAGTGGTCGAGGAAGATCTGCCCGACCAGCTCGCCTCGGCTCCGCACGCCGGTCTTGTCGAAGATCGACTTCAGGTGGTCCTGGACGGTGTACGCCGAGAGTGACAACGCGCGGGCGATCTCCTTGGTGACCCGGCCCTGTACGCACTGCATGGCCACCTGACACTCACGCTCGGTCAGGCCGTAGGACAAGGCGATCACCGGTGCAACGTCCTGCGGAGTGGCGGGATGGATGATGACAGCGGTCCGTCCGTCGGAGTCTCCGCTCAACCGCGTGCCGTAGAGCAGCAACCAGGTGCCGGACCGGGTGCGCACCCGCGCCCGTGCGGCCAGTTCGAGGGGGTCCGTCCCAGCTGGGATGGTGCGGGCTCGGGCAGCGACTGCCTGCACGGTCTTCGACTCGGTCGGGATGCTCGGTGGAGGGTCCTCGATCAGCTCGCTGACCCAGCGCTCAGCGGCAGGCGAGATCGACTCCGGCTCCCCGTTCACGTCGAACACGACGACGCCAGGGCCGTGGTCGACCGGGCCCGGGGCGTACCACGGCCCGGTCGGCGCCAGGAGGGTATGACGAAGACCGGCGCCGATCACTGGCGCGAGCTCGACCAGCCTGCGCACGTCTGCCGCTGTGAACCATGGTTCGTCCTCGTGGCGGAGGAACGCGGCGGCTCCCCAGTAGATCCCGTCCACGACGAGGGAAACCCGCAGCTCGTCGCCGAATCCCGCTGCCTCATGGGTCCTGTGCCGGGTCGAACGAGCGAGCTCACCATGGGTGTCGATGCTGTTCGCACCCGCGAGGCGGCCGCTGTGGGCCAGGTGTGACCACTTGTTGACGTCTTCGACGACGTACTCGTGGTGCGCGAGCCAGGAGCCGGAACAGCCGACGTTCCGATTGACGCTGCCGGTGAAGAGGATCGTCCCGGGATCGACGGTGTGCCAGCAGTAACCGTCGAAGGGCATGACGGTTGCCAGCGCGTCCGCGACGGCAACCCCATAGTCGACCCAGGTGCGTTCGCTCGCGCCCAGCCGCTCGATGTCATCGACGACCCGCGGCACCAACGTTCCGGTCACCCCTCGAGGGTACGGCGGCCGCATGCAGCGATATACCCCCAGAATCGTGGGATGGCGATGCACGTCCCTGCTGCGCACGCTGGACACATGACCACCACAAGCGAAACCCCAGTCCACAGTCTGGTGACCCCCGAGCGCATCTTCGAGATGGCGCAGGGATTCATGACCAGCAAGCACCTCTTCGCGGCGAGTGAGCTCGGTCTCTTCGAGGCTCTCGGCGAAGGGCCCGCGGACCTCGACAGCCTCGCTGCCCGCACCGGTCTGACCCGTCGTTCGGCCCGCATCAGTGCAGACGCGATGGTCGCCATCGGCCTCCTGGAGAGGAGTGGCGATCACTATTCGAACAGTGCGGTCGCAGCCACCTTCCTGTCCGGCCGAACCCCGGCCGACCTTCGCCCCCTCCTCACGTTCTGGGATCGACTGAGCTATCCCGCCTGGCTCGACCTTGCCGGCGCCCTCGGCCGCGGCCGGCCGGCACGCGAGCTCTTCGAGATCGACGACGAGATGGTGCCGATCATGTCCAACGGCATCGCTGCGGCCACCACGGCCGCCTGCCGTGCACTTCCGCTCGCGGCGTCACTGCCCACGGCGAGCCGGGTGCTGGACATCGGGGGCGGCACCGGCTCATGGTCACTCTCGCTTGCGGCTGCCGACTCCGAGCTCACGGCGACGGTGTTCGAGATCCCCGAGGTCGCCGCCGTCGCTCGGGACACGTTGCGCGCAAGTGGCTTCGCCGACCGGGTCGATGTCCATGAAGGAGACGTCCTGGTCGACGAGGTACCCGACGGTTACAACGCCTTCCTGCTCGCCAACCTCGTCCACTACTTCACTCCGGACACCAACCTCTCGATCCTGCAGCGGATCAGGGCAGCGGCAGAGCCGGGCGCCCGAGTCCTGATCGCCGACTTCTGGACAGATGCGACGCACACCCAGCCGCTGGCCGCAGCGCTCATGGCCGGTGAGTTCGCCATCCACCTCAACGACGGCGACGTCTACAGCGTCGACGAGGGCACCGCCTGGCTCGGTGCCGCCGGGTGGAAGGCGACCGGCCACGCACCGCTCGCCGGACCGATCAGCCTCGTCACCGCCGAGGCGGTGTAACCCGCGGCGCTACGAAGAACCTCGCCGGAAACGAACCAGGTAGGAAGTCTCGACTCTTTTCCTCGGGATCGTGCTCGTGGCCTCCCAGACGGTCGTCCCCGCGTCCGATCGAGCCGCGGTCGCCACACCGACGCGAGATCGCGAGAGCTGTCCTCACCTGCGATCTCGTAGGGTGGGCGACCCCGGTTCTGTCGAGGTCCCTGCAGGTGAGGCGTTGGTGGGGTCTCATGGTGGGTGTCGTGCGAGGAGGGCCGCAATGGGGAGGCTGAGCACTCTCGGCGCGATCTGGTGGGGCCATTCGACGGTCACCGTCGAGGTCGCCGGGGTCCGCCTTGTCACGGACCCGTTGTTTTCGCGCCGGTTGCTTCACCTCAGTCGGGCCAGCGCTGCGCCGGGCCCCGCGGCGGCGGTCGCTGACCTCGTGCTGATCTCGCATCTACACCAGGACCACCTACACCTACCGTCCTTGCAGGCCTTCGATCCTGGCGTTCCCATCGTGGTTCCGAGGGGTGCCCCGCATGCTGTGCCTGGACTCAGCGGGCTGCACCTCGTGGAGGCGGCCCCGGGTGACGTCCTCGAGGTGTCGGGCGTGACGGTGGAGGTGCTCGCGGCGCATCACGACGGTCGCCGTCACAACCTCTCGCGCCACCGTGTCCGGGCCCTGGGATTCCGGGTGACGGCTGGAGCGCGAAGTGTGTGGTACGCCGGGGACACCGGATGGCACGACGCCATCGCCGACGTCGCTGCGGTCGATCTGGCCCTGGTGCCGATCGGTGGTTGGGGCCCCACGCTGGGTGCGGGTCACCTCGACCCCCACCAGGCTGCTCGCGCGGTCGCGCTTGTAGGCGCCACGTGGTCCCTTCCGGTGCACCATGGAACGTTCTGGCCGGTGGGCATGCGCTCGATCAACCCGGGAAACCATCGCCGTTTGTTCGAAGGTCCCGCGGAAATGTTCGTGGCGGCGCTCAAGGAATGCGGCTCCTCGTCGATCCCGCTGACGCCGCGATTCGGAGAGCGGGTTGATCTCGGGGCAGGGACGCTGGGCAGCTCGTAAGCGGCTTGGTCGGACTTCTCGGTGGTGGCGGTGATCGTCGTACCAGCTGAGCTCAGCGATCGTCGTGCGGGCCGCCTGGGCCGCTGGGATCGCTCCTCATCCCAGATGGCGGGCCGGTGACGTGACCGTGCTCCTCGAAGTCGTCCTCGGTCGGCGCGTCGCCCATGCCCTGAGGCTGTGCGGACCGGGACGCGACCACCTCGTTGAGATAGCGAAGCACCACACCGACGATCGCCACGGCGGGGACCCCCAGGAATGCTCCGGCGACCCCGAACAGCGTCGATCCCAGCACTACCGTCAGGAGCACCACGGCGGCGTGCAAGTTCAACGTCTTGCCCTGCAGCCAGGGGAGGAACAGGTTTCCCTCCAGTTGCTGGACCACGAGCACGATGGCCAGGACGATCAGTGCCGACACCCAGCCGTTTGCGACCAGCGCCACGAGCACTGCCACGGCCCCGATGGCGATGGCTCCGACGATGGGGGCAAACGCAGCCACGAAGGTGAGGACGGCCAGGGGGAGAGCGAGGGGCACCCCGACGATCACCAGTCCGAGTCCGATCAACACTCCGTCGATCAACCCGACCAGAGCCTGGGTGCGCACGAATCCGCCCAGGGTGGACCAGGTGCGGGTGCCGACCTCGACGAGATGGCTGCCGACTCGTTCTCCGGTCATTCCGCGCAGCCAAGGGAGGAACCGGCGACCGTCCTTGAGGAAGAAGAAGCTCAGCACGATGGTCAGGAGAAGGGTGATCAGCCCGCTGGTGATCGCGCTCACCCCGACGAGCACTCCCGAGGCGATGCTCGCGGCGCTGGACTGAAGCTTGTCCTGGGCGGCGACGACCACTGCGTCGACCTGTTTCTGGCTCACGTCGAGGGGACTGTCTTGGATGCGCTTCTCGATCGTGCTCAACCCGGCGGAGGCGCTGTCGGCGATGTCGCCCACCTGTGAGCCCACCGAGGGGGTGATGAACAGGATCAGCAGGACGACCATGGCCAACGCCGCAGCGATGGCGCCCAAAGCGGCCAGAACGGGTGGGAACCGGAGCCTGGTCTCGAGCCAGCGCGAGGGTGGCTGGAGAATCGTCGTCAAGATCAGGGCGAGCAGGACAGGCAGCAGGACGCTCCACAGCTGGGACACGCCCCAGCCGAGTGCGATGGCTCCGGTGAGCACGACGATCCATCGCAGGGTCCAGCGCGACAGCCAGGCCACACCGTCGCCGATCACCTGCTCACGAGCGCGATCCACGGGTCGAGGTGGGGTACGCATCTCCGTCATGGTGTGGGTCCGACCTGCGCGAGGTAGTGACCGCGACCGAGGTCGAAGTCCACCGATCGTCGCCACGCCTGTGGAAGGGCTCGTGGTGCCTTTCCCACACTGCTGTTCATCGGGTCTCCCTGCGTCGTAGGTCGGGTCTTTCTGGTGGCGTATTCAGAGGCGGGTAAGGGGGCCAGCCGGTGGTGCGGGGGGCAGTGGGGCGCGACGAGCCTGCACAGACTGATAGCGGTCGTGCAGCGTGATGACCACGCTGATCAGGGTCAGGAAGAAGAGGGTGGCGGCGGGGTCCATGGCACCACCGCCACGTCCCAGGATCAAGTCGGCAGCGACCACGACTGCGATGTTGAGCAGGGTCCGCGCCGCGAATGCAAGTGCTACACCGCCGCACGCTCCCTGACGAGCGTGTTTCGCTGAGGTTCCTCTTTTCGGGAACTGCCCGGATCCGGTGACAGGAAGGTTGCTCGGCGGCGACCGGGGATGATTCGGGTAGAGACCGCTACAGCGCTGCTCGTGAGGCACGTGTCTGGCGGTGGAGAGGTCGTGTGGTCACGCGCGGATGAGCCGGATGCCTGCTCCTCTGTAGGTGGTGGCCACGTTGTTGGGCAGTCCGGTGTCAGTGATGACCGCGTGGAAGTCGTGCACGTCGCCGTAGCGGCAGAAGCTGCTGATTCCGAACTTGGTGTGGGGACCGATGAACAGTCGTTTTCGACCCGCGTGCATCGCAGCCCGCTTCAGGCTTGCCGTCTTTGGGTTTGACGTGCTGACTCCCCTTCCCAGGGAGATCCCGCTGGCGCTGAGGATGGCCACGTCAACGGTCAGCTCGGACAGCATGGTGGTGGCCGCCGATCCAGCAGTCGCGATAGAGGCGCTCCGCACTGTGCCGCCGAGCATGAGCACATCGGTTCTCGGTCGGGTCGTCAAGAGCGCCGCGACAGCGATCGAAGGTGTCACGATCGTGAGCGGCTGGTCGACACTGAGCAACACGTCGGCTACGGCCGTCGTCGTGGAGCCTTCGTCGAGAAACAGGGACTCACAGCCCTCCAATGACTTGACGGCGGCCCGAGCGATCCTCTGCTTCTCGGGTACCGACTGGGCCGAACGTTGACTGATCCCGGCTTCGAAGCCCGCCTTGTCGATGGGCAGGGCTCCTCCGTGGGTGCGTCGAAGGTTCCCGTGGTCCTCGAGGATTCTGAGGTCTCGGCGGACCGTTTCGGCGGCGACGTCGAGGACCGTCGCCAGCTCGGTGACCTGGACGCGGCCGTCGCCGCGGGCGCGGTCCAGGATGAGGCGACGTCGTTGGTCACTGGGGTTCTGCTTCATTTGGTCCCTCGCAGGATGGGGTTGACCGGGCTTCGTCTGGGTTGCCTTGGGCATGGATGTTGCTGCTGGGCGCTACTGGAGGTTGGCGTGCCGGCGGTGCATGGCGTCGCGGATGGGTGGGTCGTCGGGTCCGAGGGCCAGGGCTGCGGCGTCGAGAACCAGCAGCGCGGTCTGTTCGAAGAGGCTGCCGCCGAACTGGGTCGAGGTGAGAGCAGGAACCTCGAGGGTTGTGTCGGCGAGTTGGCGTAGTGGGCTGGAGCTGGCGGCGGTGACGAGCACGACCGCGGCGGAGACCGCGCGGGCGGTTTCGGCGAAGTTCAGACTGACCGGGGTTGTTCCGGAGGCCGAGACGATGAGCAGGGTGTCGTCGCTGGTGATGGCTGGTGCGGTGGTCTCACCGACCACGTGGGCCTGGTGTCCTAGGTGCATCAGTCTCATCGCGGCCATCTGCGCTACCAGGCCCGAGCGGCCCTGCCCGGTGCAGAACCAGGCCCGTTGCGGGACGCGCAGCTGGGCGACGAACCGGCCGAAGCCGGCGGCGTCGACCTCAGCGAGGACACAGGCGACCTCTCTGGCCACCACGTCGATGGGCTCGTGCTTCCTGTGCGTGCTCATCGGGTGTCGTCCGTCCGGGTGAGTGCGCGGCCGACAACGGCGTATCGTGCGCCGGAAGCTGCGATGTGGTCGAGGTTGGTGTCGGTGACTCCGCCGTCGACCCCGACCGGCAGCCCGTGTGCGCATGCCGTCTGGACGAGGGACAGCTGGCCGAGGTCGGCCCGATGCCCTGGTTGCCCGGGCGGGGTGAGCATGACGAGGACTCCGTCGGCGCCTGAGCTCTTCAGGCGCGAGGTGTCGACGGCGCTGTGGTGCACAGCGAGCCATACCTCATTCGCGTGGTTGCGGCCATGGCCGACCAGATCGACGAGGTCGTGGAGGCCAATCAGGTCGCATTGAAGGGTGATCCGGCTGATCCCGCGTCGGGGCAGGTCCGCGAGCTCTGTTGCGAGCTCGTCGACCATCAGGTGCACGTCGAGCCGGATGTCGGGAACCGTGCGAGCTCGGCCACTTCATCGGTGGTCACTCCGGCCTGGCCGCGGTAGGAGCCCTCGATGCGGTCGGCGTGCACCCAGTGCCCTGTGACGGCGAGCGATCGGGCCCGGTCCTGGCCACCAGATGGTGGACTCCTTGAGGTCAGGCCCCCACACGGGAAACTGACTGCCTGGCTGTGGGCAGGGCCGTGGGCAAGGTGTGGTGAGCACCACGCGGCCGACGGCGATGGCACTCACTCAGGCGATGACCGTCAACGCGGTCACTATCAATCCGTCCTTGACGACGTACCGTCCGTCGAACTCCTGGTATCGCCGTCCACCTATCATCGGGCCGGGCACCAGCAGATGGGCTACGAACCTGCCTGCTCTCGGGTCGATCACGACTTCCGCCTCGGCGAAGTCGAGCCACTTCTTCGTCAGCGGAAACCACGCCTTGTAGATGGACTCCTTCGCGCTGAACAACAACCGGTCCCAGCACACCGCCGGCACCGCGACCGCAAGCCGCGCGAGCATCAACCGTTCCGCCGCGACCGTAACGACGCCGAGTACGCCCACCGGCAACCTCTCGTGTGGCTCGGCGTCGATGCCTATCGTCGCCACGTCCCGTTGGCGGGCGATGGCGGCCGCGCGGTACCCCTCGCAGTGCGTCATGCTCCCCACTACCCCAGACGGCCATTGCGGAGCGCCCCGTTCCCCCGGCACGATCGGCACCGGCGCCACACCAAGCCGACGCAACGATGCCCGAGCACAGTGTCGCGTAGTGGTGAACTCCTTGCGCCGACTCGCTACAGCCCGGACCACCCTGGCATCTTCCTCGGGGAAGAGCTGTACGCCTGCGGGATCCGCGAACGCCTCCTCGGCGACCACCACCGGTGGGAGGATCTCGTCGATCACAGTCGTCGCCCCGACCCCAGATGGATCTGCCGAGGCCCTCTGGGCGCAATGCTCCGCCGCAGCCACTCCCTCGGACAGCCGACCGACAACTTCGCGAAGCAGAACCCGACGCGCCACGTGGTGCGCTGAATGTGCAGATGTCTGTAGACGACTGCGGCGGAATGGTTGCGACAGCATCGATTCGGGCTGACGACCTGCCGGGGGACGCCGTCCCCGCCCACGAACCTTGTGCGCAGGGCCCCGTGACAGACCACCAGGGCCCGCCGTGCCCGCTCCAGTGTCTCCAGTGTCGTCGCGTCGAGCTCAGCGCGCAGCTTGGGCAGTGGGGGGACTTGGTTCGCCGAGCCCGCGAGGTTCAGCTGCTGGATGAACCAGGCTCCCTCCCGATGGTACGTGCACGCTAACGAGCCGTCCCGCGGCACTGGCGACATCATGGGGCCCGTCAGCGCTGGGCCGGTGTCGGAGCGGCGACCGGCGGGTCCGCCGACGCAGGAACGGGCCGGTCGTCGGGCGTCACGTCCGGGAGGTCGTCCTGCAGGCGCCGCAGGTGGACACTCCTGGACGCGACGAGCACGCACAGTGCGGCCAGCACACCGCCGGCCATCATGAGCAGAGCCCAGCTCCGGCCGGGCGCGTCACCGACCAGCACTGAGACCGCCGGCGAACGCACCTCGTCCTGGCCGATGATGGAGACGAGAGCCGTCCCGACCGTCACGACGATTATGGTGCCGGTCATGTGCGGACCCGCGACCATCAGGTTCTTGAATCCCATCGTCCGCCCGAGTTGTTGGGGTGCCACCCTCGTGTGCAGCACGGTCTGCACGCACGCGATGAAGACCGCCGTGCTGCCCAGCGCGAGGAACGCGGCGGCCGCCATGACGGCGACATTGGGTCGCGACGCGGCGACGAGAAGCGCCAAGGCGAAGACGAGCCCCGCCGTGAGCAGGCCGCGAGCGAGGCGACGGGGGCGGCCAGTGACGACCATGGCGATGCTGGTGACGAGCATGCCGACCCATCCCGACGCGAAGACGATCATCGTCCCGGTCTCACCGGCGAAGGCGTAGACGTTCGCGGCACCGGCGCCCTCGAGGATCGAAATGACGCAGCTGACGCCCGCCAGCAGTAGCAGCACCGGCACCAGCCCGGGTAGGGACCGCAGATAGGCCCACGTCGAACGGACGTCCGCGCGAAGCGTTTGTCGCGCCGTGTCGCCGTGCATGGTCGGGACCGCCGGGATGTCGAGCGTGCGCAGCACCAGGATGGCGACCGCCACCGCCGCGCACTCCAGCAGGATCACGCCCACCGGCTCGACGAGCGTGAGTGCGAGGGCGACGATCAGTGGTCCGAGGACCACGCCAGTGACGGTCAACAGCATCCGCGGGGCGTTGGCCCGGATGAGGTGGCGTCTTGGAACCAGCAAGGGGATGGCCGACTCGAGCGCGGCCAGCTGCGGGGCCTTGAGGATGGCGTCGATGGCGAGGATGGCGATGAGTGGCCACAGCAGGTCCACGCCCATGAGCAGCACCACGACCAGTGCCGCGAGGTTCATGAGGTAGCCGACGTTGCTGGCTAGCAGGACTCGCCGGTGCCCCCAGCGGTCCACGAGGGCACCGGCGAAAGGAGACAGGAGCGCGAACGGCGCGAACAGGATGAGGAACGCGAAGGCGAGCGTGGCCAGCGAGTCGAACTCCCCAAAGATGTCGAGACGGAACACCAGGACGGTCAGGGCCGCCGCGAACACCACGAGCCACTGGGAGCACCACAGAAGGACGAACGTGCGTACCCCGGTGGCGGGAGTTTCTGGCCTGCCTTGGAAGGGCTCGGCGTCGGGGGCCAACATCGGCGCTACCTGCTCTCGTCTGGTTGCGGCGGTGATACTCGGTTCGCAGTTCAGAATCGCGGCGACGTGGCGAGGTGTCCCGTCACACGAACCGGTCACCGGAGCACGATCGGCCAGGGCCTGACGGACGGCCGCTCTGTCACCGGCGGGCGCGACCGACCCCCGGACGGGGCAGCCGGGTCGACGTACCCCTTGCCGATCGGCACGCGCGGGTGGTGGCCGAGCGCGTCGCCCGCGGGTGCCGAAGTCGGCGACCACGCAGCGGGAAGGAAGTCGGAGGGCCAGCTAGCGCCAGTCGCTGAGCTCGGTAGCCGGTGACGACCCTCGGTCGCTCACACGGACAGGCGATACCCCGGCGCCGATTCGGTGACGCCGACGGGCACAGGGTCTCCGGTGGACTGGCGCAGCCCGTCCTCTGGTGTCACGTCCGGCAGATCGTCCTCAAGGCGGGTCAGCCCGGGGCTGCGAAACCTCAAGAACGCGACGTACGCGGCCACCGCGAGTCCGATCAGCATCAGGAAGAGCGCCCAGCCGCGGCCGGGGCCGTCGCCGATGAACGCCGCGAGGACCGGCGAGTTCACATCCGCCCAGCCCTCTCCGACACGCCATCCCCACACGCCACCCCCCGCGGTCTTTCCACTGCTCACGAGCAAGGACAGGCCCACCAGCATCGCTCCGACGTCGCCGACGATGTGCCCCACCGTGGCCGCGGTGTTCTTCATGCCCATCACCCGACCGAGGAGGTGCGGCTCGACCTTGAGGTGCATCACGGTCTGGAAGTGGGCGAAGATGACCGCCAGGCCCGCCATGGCGGCGAAGGCGCCCACCGACATCAGGATGAGATTCGGTCGGAACGCTGCAACGCAGAGCGCGAGAGCGAACACGAGCCCGGCACCGAGCAGGCCGGGCACGAGCCGGCGGTGGACGCCCCACACCGTCATCGCGACGCTCGCAACGACCATTCCGAGCCAACCCGACGTGGACACCACAATGGCGCCGGTTTCCGAGGCGAAGCCCATCACGGCCCCGCTCGCTGCGACTTCGATTGCGCCCAGGACAGCGCTCACGAAGCCCAGGAACCCGACCATGGTCAACAGCCCACGGCGGGAGCGGAGGTACTGCCACGCCTGGACGACCTCCCGGTTGAGCGACGGGCGGACCGCATCGCCACTGGGCGCCTGGACCGCAGGAATGCGGACGGTGAGCACCACGAGGATCGCGAGTGCCACGAGTGCGCACTCCCCGAAGACGATCTGGACCGGCGTGAAGACGCCCAACAACAGCGTGATGAGTAGCGGCCCCGCCAGGACGAATGTCCCGGTCATCAGCATGCGTGGGCCATTCGCCCGCCCGTAGTGGCGCTTTGGCACCAACAAGGGGACCACGGACTCGATTGCGCACACCTGGAATGTGCTCAGTATTCTCGACAAACCGACCGCCGAGACTGCGTACAACACCCCGCCGGTGCCGGTGGCCATCACGAGGGCGAGGATCGAGAGGTTCACGAGCGTGCCGATGTTGCTGATCAGCAGCGCGGGTCGTTGGCCATAGCGATCGACGAACGCGCCGACGTACGGATACATGACGGGGCAGGGCACGAACATGATCGCGTAGCCGATGACGATCATCCAGATCGACTCGAACTCCCGGAACACATTGACGCTGACCACGAAGACCGTAGAGCTCGTGGCGGCGCACGCCCACCACTGTGAGATCCAGAGAAGTACGTACGTGCGGATTCCGGACGCCGGTACTGTGCCCGGACGATCCTCCCGTGGTTCGGTCCTTACGCCACTCATGGGTGCCTCCTGCTCTGGCCAGGTCGGCGCAAGCGGTCGATTGCGCTGTTGCGAACGTAAGAGTCGTCCACCGCCGTGTCTTGTCACACGAAAGAGGGCGGGCATGGTTGCCCGTTGGTGATGGCTGTCGTCTCGGCCGATGCGCGTACGACGTGTGGCCTTCCGGGACAGGGTGGCAGGACTCCGGTCAGCTCCACCTCTTCGGTGCGGGCCAGCACCTGCGTCGAACAGAATCCGGTCAGTTCCGTTTGAGGTCGTCGGTCTCTGCGAGCTGCCGTTCCAACTCTGCGATCTCGGCATCCAGCTCGTCCTCCTCAGCCGTGAGACCCGTCGTCTCGAGTGCGACTGCGAGCTCGCGCACGCTCGGATTCAGCGCGAGGAGCGTGACGGTGGCCCCGTCGATGCGGCTGACCGCGCGGACGGCACCGAAGGAGTCGCCACCCAGATCGAAGAAGCTCGTCGTGACATCGATGTCGGGCAGTTCCAGGATGTCGCGGTAGACGGCCGCGATCGTCTCCTCCTCGGGCGTCGCCGGAGAGACCAGCGGCCCACCGCGAACCTCCGCGAGCGGCGGGCGGTCGCGGACGTCGGATGGTGAGGGCTCCATCGGAGGACCGGCTGCGGACACGACCTGCTCGACGTGGTCCTCCCGGATGATCGCATCGAGGGTTCGGAACAGGCAGTCGAGGACACCGTCGGCGAAGTCGGGGTCGAAGCGGTCCACATGCAGCAGCAGCTTCACCTCGGACACCGGCGCCGGCGTCACGACCAACGCCATCGGGACGCTGACCTTGTCGTAGCCCGTCTGCGAGCGCACCGTCAGCCGATGGTCCGTCGAGCCACCCCCTTGGACGCCGAACGAGTGGTTGTCGAGCACGAAAAGGCTGTCGAACAGCTGCCGGCCAGGGGCGTCGGCCCACTTCTTGATGTCGGAGAGCGGGCTGAACTCGTAGCGGCGGATGTCGGCGTACCTGGCCTGTAGCTGGTGGAGCCACGGCCCCAGTTCGCCGTCGTGAGGGACCTTGATGCGGACGGGCAAGGTGTTGACGAACATGCCGATCATGCGGTCCACCCCGGGTAGCTCCGCTGGACGGCCGGAGCTGACGCAGCCGAAGGTGATGTCGGGGCATCCGCTGAAACGACTCAGGACGACTGCCCACGCGGCGTGCAGGACGGTGTTGAGGGTGACTTGGTGACTGGAGGCTGCCTCGCGGAGGCTGTCCTCGAGGGCGGGCGGAAGACTCACGACGTGTCGGTCGACGCCACCGGTGCCGAGGCGCGGGTCCAACGGGCGCATACCCGCCAGACGAGCCGGTGTGACGCCGTCCATGACCTCCTTCCAGAACACGCTGGCCGCGTCCACGTCCTGGCGTTGCAGCCAGGCGATGTAGTCGCGGAAGGGCGGCGGGGGTGGCGGCAGCGGGCCACCAACGGTGAGCGACTGGTAATGGGCCATGACTTCGTTCATGAAGATCGGGACCGACCATCCGTCGAGAAGCAGGTGGTGGTGGGTCCAGGCCAGAGCATGCCGATCGACTCCGAGGCGGATGAGGTGCAGTCGCTGAAGCGGGGCCGCGGTGAGGTCGAAGCCGGTTGCGCGGTCCTGAGCCATCATCTCGTCGAGCCGGTCCTGTTTCTCGTCCTCGTCCATCTCGGACCAGTCGTCCCGGTGCGCCGGCGGCGTGACGTCCCGATGGACCACCTGCAGCGGCTTTTCCTCCCCGTCCCAGTGGAACGACGTACGCAGCGCGGGATGCGACTCGAACACCATGCGCCAGGCCCGAACCATGGCGTCGAGGTCCAGGCTGCCCTCGACGATGTAGACGTGCTGCCCGAGATACATGTCGGACGCGCCGTCGTGCACGGTGTGCAACAGCATGCCCTGTTGCAGGGGGGACAGTTCGTAGATGTCGTCGACGTTGGGCGTGCTCACGGGCGCCTTCCTGCCTCCGGGAACGATCGTCGTCGGTGCGTCCTGCCCCTCAGACCGGCGCGGCAACGGTCGGACGGGTTGGACTCGTGAATCTACGGGTCGTCAGCGAGGGTGTCCCGTCACACGAACCGGGGGCCGCGATCCTCAACGCTTGTCCAGAGATCGCCGCAGGATCGCGGCGAGGTCATGGACGTGTGGCGGCCGCAGCATGGTGAAGTGGTCACCGGACACGGTGTGGTGTTCCAGGTGGGGGGCGCGGTGCTTCCACGCGGACACGTCGGCCGTCTCGTCGTTCTCCCGCGCAGTGACGAGCACCAGCCGCCCGTGGTAGTCCCGCGGCCGATGGGCCGCGTAGTGCTCGATGTTCTTGGCGAACGCGCGCATCCGGGTCCGCAGGTAGTCGTGGGTGTCCGGTGGCGCCAGCCCGGCCTCGGCCAGAACGTGGAGGGCCAGGTCGTCCAGCGTCTGGCGGTCAAGCCCGCGGAGCGCGCCGAGGTCGACATCGGGCAGGGGAGCACCGGCGGTGCCGACCGCGTCCAGGACGAACCAGGTCAGGATCTCCAGGTCGGTCGGTGTCTGGCCGGCCACCGGTAGGTCGGCATCCAGCACCAGAACGACGGCGACGGCTTCGCCGGCGTCCATGAGCTGGGTAGCCATCTCCACGGCTACGGCGCCGCCGAGAGACCAGCCACCGAGGTGGTAGGGGCCGCGTGGTTGGACGCGGCGGATCAGCTCGAGGTAGCGGCCAGCCCGCACGGCCAGGCTGTCGGCCGGTGCGGCGCCGTGCAGCTCCGGATCCTCGATCGCATGCACGGGCTGGTCCTCGCCGAGCATCGTCGCCAGCGTCATGTAGTGGGTCACCTCCCCGCCGACCGGGTGCACGAGGAACAGCGGAGGCCGAGCCCCGTCGGGCTGGAGCGGTACGAGGGGATCGGAAGCCGGATCCGGTGCTCCGGCGTTCTCGTCCAGATATCGCGCGAGATGACCGAGGGTCGGGCTGGCGTACACATGGCGGAGGTGGACGTGCAGGCCGATCTGGTCACGGATTCGGGCGGTGAGTTGGGTGGTGTGCAGGGAGTTGGCGCCGAGCTCGAAGAAGCTGTCCTCGACGCCGACCCGTTCGACCTGGAGCAGTTGCCTCCACACGTCTGCAAGCCACCGTTCGGTTTCGGTGCGCGGTTCGGCGTGTGCGGCCTTCGGGGATGGTGCGGGTTCGGGCAGGCGAGAGCTGTCCAGCTTGCCGTTGGGCGTGACCGGCAGCTCCAGTAGCGCGACCACCGTGGTGGGGATCATGTAGGTCGGCAGGCGATCGGCGAGGAACCGGCGTACGTCGGCCGGGTCTGCGCTGCCGACGATGTATCCGGCGAGGACGTTGTCGCGAACGATCACCGCGCTCTGCTGGACCGCGGGGTGCTGGCCCAGAGCCTGTTCGATCTCGCCGAGCTCGATTCGTTGGCCGTGGAGCTTGACCTGCCGATCGGTCCGGCCGAGATACTCCAGAACACCGTCCTGTCGCCATCGGACGAGGTCACCGGTGGCGTACATGCGTTGGCCCGGCTCCACGGCGTGGGGGTCGGCCAGGAAGACCTCGGCGGTGGTCTGTGCCTGGCTGTGGTAGCCGTGGGCGAGGCCCACTCCGGCCAGGAAGAGCTGGCCGGGAACCCCGATAGGCACTGGCCGCAACTGGCTGTCCAGCACGTAGGTGCGGATGTTGGCGATCGGCCGTCCGATGGGGACCGTCTTCGCGTCGGGCTCGCATCGCCACGCCGTCACGTCGATGGATGCCTCGGTGGGGCCGTACAGGTTGTGCAACTCCACGTCCGGCCATGCGGCGATGAACCGGCGTGCTGCGTCGGCCGGGAGCGCTTCGCCGCTGCAGAAGACCCGGCGGACCCGGCCGAGGCCACCGTCAGCCGAAGTTGCGTCGAGGAACTTGCGCAACATCGTTGGGACGAAGTGCAGCGTGGTCACGCCCTGTTCGACGATCAGCCGGTGCAGATACTCCGGGTCGCGGTGGCCGCCGGGCGCCGCGAGTACGACCGTGGCGCCGGTGACGAGTGGCCAGAAGAACTCCCAGACCGAGACGTCGAAGCCGTACGGCGTCTTCTGGAGCACCCGGTCGTCCGGTTCGAGGCGGTAGGCCTCCTGCATCCAGGCAATCCGGTTGTGAACCCCGCGGTGGGGGACGGTCACACCCTTGGGCGCGCCGGTCGAGCCGGAGGTGTAGAGCACATAGGCGGCGTTGTCCAGGGTGGACCCTTGGTGTGGGGTGGTGGACGGCTCAGCACGGAGGTCGGCGACCGCAGTGTCCAGCTCGATCGCGGTGGGGAACGCCGACGCGTACGCGCTCTGCGTGACCGTGACCGGCGCAGCGACATCGGTGAGCATGTAGGTGAGACGCTCAGGAGGTAGCTCGGGGTCGAGGGGAACGTAGGCCCCACCGGCTTTCCAGACTCCCAGCAGGGTGGTGACGAGGTTGACTCCGCGCGGCAGGCAGACACCGACTGCGACATCCGGGCCGACGCCGTATCCCCGCAACCGGTGAGCGAGCCGGTTGGCCGCGATGTCGAGGTCACGGTAGGTGTGGTGAGTGCCGTCGTGGTCGATCACCGCCACCGCGTCCGGAGTGCGGGCAGCGGATTCCTCGAACAGGTGATGTAGAGGCTCGGGACCGTACTCGACGGCGGTGGCGTTCCAGGCCCGCAAGACGCTGTCGTGTTCTGCTTCCGGCAGCACCTCGATCTCGGCAGCGGGTCGCTCGGGTTGGCTCAGCCCCGCCGCGAGCGCGGTGGCGAAGTGGTCGAGCAGACGGTCGATGCGATCGGCGTCGAACAGTTCTGTGGAGTACTCCACCGCCAACTCCAGGCGACCGTCGGGCGAGTCGACCACCGCCATGGCGAGGTCGAAGCGCGCGTAGCTGCCGGTGACCGGCATGGACTCGGCGGTGATGGCGTCCAGGGCAAGGCCGCCGAGGGCGGCGCCCGGTGGCTGCAGCGAGAGGTTGACCTGAAATAGGGGGTTGCGTCCGGGAACGCGTTCGGGGCGCAGGGCGTCGACGACCAGGCCGAACGGGACGTCCTGATGGGCAGTGGCCTCCAGGACGGTCTCGTGGCAGCGGCGGACGAGTTCGTCGAAGCTGGGCTCACCATCCAGGCGGGTGCGCAGCACCAGTGCGTTGACGAAGTAGCCGACCATGGATTCGGTGTCGGCACGCGTCCGGCCGGAGAAGATGGACCCGAGCGGAAGGTCGGTCTGTCCGGTATAGCGGTGTAGCACGATGAGCAGTGTCGCCTGGGCGAGCGCCAGGAACGACACGCGTCGCTCGCGGGCGTACTGCCGGGTCGCCAAGGCCAACTCGTCGGACAGGTGTCGCTCTCGACCCGCACCGGCGCCGGTCGGGTGGGCGGGGCGGGGCCGGTCAGTGGGGATGTCCACCGTTGCAAGATCGGACAGTGTTCGGCGCCAGAAGTCGAGCTGCCGCTCGCGCTCGCCGCCGTCGAGCCAGGCGCGTTGCCAGACCGCGTAGTCGGCCGGGTGCACCGCCAACGCCGGCAGCTGCGTTTCGACCTCACCAATCTCTGCGGCATAGAGCTGTGTCAGCTCGCCGGCAAGAATGCGAGCCGACCAGCCGTCGGCGACGATGTGATGGACGACCAGAACGAGGACGTGCTCATCGCTGCGCAGTCGGGCCAGCGGGGTCCGGAGGAGGCCACCCGCGGCCAGGTCCATGGGTCGGCGGATCTCGGCCGCCGCCCACTCCTCGACGGCCTCGGCGGCCAGGTCGATCACCGACAGCGCCTGCGCGTCCGAGGGCGGGTCGATCACCTGACGGGGCTGGCCGCCTTCGGACACGAAACGGGTACGCAGCGACTCGTGCCGCACCACCAAGGCGTGCAGCGCCCGCCCGAGCGCCGGCACGTCGAGGGTTCCGCGCAGCCGTAAAGCGAACGCGATGTGGTAGACCGACGACGAGGGATCGAGCTGGTCCTCGAACCACAATCCTTCCTGCTGGTGTGTGCACACGAGAGACCCGTCTCGGGGCACCGGCACCACCTGGCGAGCAGCGGCCCGCCGCGTCCTCGCGGCCCGCTTCTCCTCCAGCAACCGCTCCAGCTCGGCCCGTTCGGCCAGCCGCCGCTCAAGGTCGGCGATCTCATCGTCCAGCTCACCTTCGGGCGCGGGCGTCGCTGGGGCGCCGGCCTGGTCGAGGTGGGTGGCGAGTTCCTCGAGTGTCGGCGTGCTGAACACGTCGCGCGAAGACACATTCTGGCCGAACTGGTCGTTGATGCGGGCGACGAGCTGGGTGATGTGCAGTGAATTGCCGCCCAGGTCGAAGATGTTGTCGCGCGTGCTGACCTTCGCAACGCCGAGGATCTCCCGCCAGGTCTCGGTCAGCCAGCGTTCGGTCCGCGTGCCGGGCGCGACATGATCTGCTGGGCGCACGCTGGGGGCGGGCAGCTTGGCCGGATCGAGCTTTCCGTTCGGGGTCAACGGCAGCGCCGGCAGGTCCACGAACGCGGTCGGGATCATGTACGTGGGCAGGTGGGCGGCCAGGTGCCGCCGCAGATCGGCCAGGTCGGGGCCGCCGACGAGGTAGGCGGTGAGCTGGCCGTTGTCGCCGACTGCGACAGTGCAGGCCCGGACCTGCGGATGCCGTGCCAGGGTCTGCTCGATCTCTCCCAGCTCGACCCGCTGGCCACGCAGCTTGACCTGCCGATCGCCCCGGCCCAGATACTCCAACACTCCGTCGGAACGCCAGCGCACGACGTCGCCGGTGGCGTACATGCGCTCGCCGGGACTGTCGGAGTACGGATCCGCCAGGAAGCGTTGCGCTGTGAGCGTCCGACGGCCGTGGTAGCCGATGGCCACGCCCGTCCCCGCAACGTAGAGCTGCCCCGGTACGCCGATGGGCGCCGGTCGGAGCGCGGCGTCGAGGACGTACAACCGGTGGTTGGGTAGGGCGGCCCCGATCGGGGTCGGTCCGGTCGATGCCTCGCCCGAGCACAGGTAGTCGGTGACGAGCACGGTCGTCTCGGTCGGTCCGTACGCGTTGTGCAGTTCGAGTCCAGGCCGGGACCAGCGGGCGGCAAGCTCAGGGGGGAGGACCTCGCCAGCGCTGACGACTGCCCGCAGCGAACCGCCGGCCATCCGGCGGGGGTCAAGGAGCGTGAGGACGGCAGGTGGTATGTAGGACACCGTGACCCGCTCGTCGCTGAGAAGGGCCGCGAAGGCTGCGGGATCGGCGAAGGTCTCGCCAGGGGCGCTGATCAGGGTGGCGCCAGCGAAAAGGGTCGCGTAGCAGTCGAAGATGGACACGTCGAAGGCCGGGTTGGCCGTCTGAGCCACGCGGTCGGCCGGCGACATCGCGTACTGCCGCATAGCGGTGTGGCAGAACCCGAGGGCCGAACGGTGTGACACCAGGATGCCCTTGGGCGTTCCGGTGGAGCCGGACGTATAGAGCAGGTAGGCGGTGTCGTCCGGCCGGATGTCCACGGCTGGCGGAGTGGCTGGGCAGGCGTCCACCGTGGCGCGAATGTCGGGGGCGTCCAGGCACCAGTGTCGGGTTCGCGTCGGAGCCTGCTGTGCCAGGTCGGTGGTGGTGAGCAGGAGCGCGGCCGCGGCGTCGTGGGCCTGGAAGTCGAGCCGGACCTGCGGGTGCTGCGGGTCCAGGATGGTCCAGCTCGCGCCGGCCTTCATCACGGCGAGCTGGGCGACCGACAGCTGTGGTCCCCGATCGAGCAGCAGGCCGACGACCTGCCCGCCGCCGATCCCGGTCCGACCGAGGGCGTGAGCCAGCCGGTTGGCGTGCTCCTCCAGCTGCGCGTAGGTCATCTCCAGGTCACCTCGCGGGCTGCGGAAGCGGATGGCCACGCTGTCCGCGTCGTGACCGTCGACCACCTGGTGCAGCAGGCCGGTGACGGCCGGAGTGGCCGGTGGGTTCCATTCGCGCAGGACACGTTCTCGTTCGGCCGCGGGCAGGATGTCGATCTCGTCGGCGCGACGGTCGGGAGTGGCGACCCCAAGGGTGAGGGCAGTCGTGACGTGGTCGACCAGACGGTCGATGCGGTCAGCGTCGAACAGCTCGGTGGAGTACTCGACCTGCAGTTCCAGCCCGCCATCTGCCAGGTCGATCATGGCCAGGGCCAGGTCGAATCGGGCATACCCGGTGCTGGCATCGACGGCCTCGGCAGTCGCTTCGGCGAGCGTCAAGCCGGGCAGTGAGGCGCCCGGTGGCTGCAGCGACAGGCTGATCTGGAACAGAGGGTTGACATCGTCGGTCCACTCCGGACGCAGCGTCTCGACCACGAGGGGGAAGGGCGCATCTTGGTGGGCGGCGGCATCGAGGACCGTGTCGTGACAGCGGCGGACCAGGGCAGCGAAGGTGGGGCGGCCACTGACGTCGGTGCGCAGCACAAGTGGATTGGCGAAGAACCCGACCAACGGCTCGATGTCCGGCCGGCTGCGTCCGGAGAAGATGGACCCGAGCGGGAGGTCGGTCTGTCCGGTGTAGCGATGCAGGACGGTCAGCAGGGCAGCTTGATTGACCGCGAGGAACGACACCCGGTGGGTCCGGCTGAAGGCGCGGGCGGCGATGGTGAGGTCGTCGGGCAGGCGCCGGGTCACCGTCATGCCAGCGCCGGTGCGGCGGGCCGGCCGGGGTCGGTCTGTCGGGAAGTCCACCGTGGGGAGATCGGCCAGGGTGTCCCGCCAGTAGGCGGTCTGGCGCTCCAGCTCGGCGCCGTTCAGCTGGGCACGTTGCCAGACTGCGTGGTCGGCGGGCTGCAGGGCGAGCTCCGTCAGCGCCTCGTCGGCGGCGCCGGTCTCGGTGGCGTACAGGCGGGAGAGCTCGTCGCCAAGGATGCGGGCCGACCAACCGTCGGCGATGATGTGGTGCATGACCAGCAGGAGTACGTGTTCATCCGTCGCGATCCGGGCCAGCGGGCAGCGGAAGAGGCGGTCCGCGGCAAGGTCCATCGGCCGGCGGATCTCACGTCGGACCCAGGCCTCGACATCGGCCGAGTGAATGTCGATCAGGGTCAACGGCGGCGTTGGCGGCGGTTGGTCGATCACCTGCATGGGCCGGCCGTCCAGATTGACGAACCGCGTCCGGAGCGCCTCGTGCCGCACGACCAGGGTGTGCACCGCCCGCTCGAGCGCGGCCACGTCCAGCTCGCCGCGCAGCCAGAGCCGCAGCCCGATGTGGTAGGCGGCCGACGATGGATCCAGCTGATGCTGAAACCACAGTCCCTCCTGCTGGCGTGTGCAGGGCATTGGCCCGGTGCGCGGCACCGGCGCGATCGGCTCGTCAAGCGTGACCGGGTCCGCCTGGTCGAGGTGGGTGGCGAGTTGCTCGAGAACTGGGTGGGCGAAGAGGTGGCGCGGCTGTAGGTCGACGCTGCGATGCATCCGGATGCGGGCGACGAGCTGGATGGCGAGCAGCGAGTCGCCGCCGAGGTCGAAGAAGCTGTCGGTGGCTCCCACCCGCTCGATCCCCAAAACCTCCTGCCAGCAGTTGGCCAGCCAGCACTCGGTGTCGGTGCGCGGAGCGACGTACCCGGTGGCCGGCGGGTCCGCCGGCTGGGGCAACCGCGCGCTGTCCAGCTTGCCGTTCGGAGTCAGCGGCAGCGCGGGCAACGTCACGAAGACGGTCGGGATCATGTAGGTGGGCAGCCGGTCAGCCAGGTACCCGCGCACCCCGTCCACATCGGGCTCACCGGCCAGATAGGCGACGAGCTGGTCGCCGTTGCGGACGACCACCGCGCACTGGCGGACCTCCGGGTGCTGCGTGAGAGTGTGTTCGATCTCGCCCAACTCGACACGCTGGCCGCGGAGCTGGACCTGCCGGTCCCGTCGGCCGAGGAACTCCAGGACGCCGTCGGACCTCCAGCGAACGAGATCGCCGGTCGCGTACATGCGCTCGCCGGGGCGGTTGGAGTAGGGGTCGGCCAGAAACCGCTCGGCGGTGAGGCCGGGCTGATCGTGATAGCCGTAGGTGACGCCGGTGCCGGCGACGTAGAGCTGTCCGGGGACGCCGATGGGTACCGGGCGCAGCAGCTCGTCGAGGGCGTAGGCGCGGTGGTTCGGGAGGGCGGTGCCGATCGGGGTGGGCCCGGTCAGTGGTTCGTTGGTGCACACGTAGTCGGTGACGACCACGGTGGTCTCGGTTGGTCCGTATGCGTTGTGCAGCTCGAGGCCGGGCCGGGGCCAGCGAGTGGCCTGTTCGGGCGGGAGGGCCTCGCCGGCGCTCCACAATGCCCGCAGCGAACCGCCGGCGAATTCCTCGGGGTCGAGCAGGGCGAGGACGGCCGGGGGGATGAAGGACAGGGTGACTCGCTCGGCGTGGACCAGATTGGCGAAGGCGGCTGGCTCTGCAATGGTTTCGCGGGCCGCGCTGATCAGCGTGGCTCCTGCCAGCAGAGTGGCGTAGCAGTCGAAGATGCTGGCGTCGAAGGCCGGGTTCGATGCCTGCGCGACCCGGTCGTCCGCGGTGGTCCCGAACACCTCGATCGCGGTCTGGCAGTAGGAGTAGGCGCACCGGTGGGGGACAAGAACACCCTTGGGTCGACCGGTGGAGCCAGAGGTGTAGAGCAGGTAGGCCGGGTCGTCCGGGTGCACAGTCACGTTCGGCGGCGTGTCCGGATGCTCCGCGATGCGTGCCACCTCCCGCGGATCGTCCAGCCGCCAGCGAGGCGTATGAGGCGCGCTTGCGCCGGCCTGCTCGTCCAGGTCGGTCGTGGTGAGGACGAGTCTCGCCCCAGCGTCGGCGGTCTGGAAGCCGAGCCGGGCCGGTGGGTGCTGGGGATCCAGCGGGAGCCAGGCCGCGCCGGCCTTCATCACCGCCAGCTGGGCCACCGGCAGTTGCAGTCCCCGGTCGAGCAGAAGTCCGACCACGTGTCCGGGGCCGATGCCGGCCTGCGCGATGGCGTTGGCCAGCCGGTTGACGTGTCGCTCCAGCTGCCCGTAGGTGAGCTCGACACTGCGAAACCGGATCGCGACCCGGTCGGGGTCGTGACCGGCCGTGACTTCGTGCAGGAGTCCGGGTTCGCGTGGCGCGGGTCGCGGGTTCCAGGTGTGTAGGACGAGGTGGCGTTCGGCCGTGGGCAGGAAGTCGATGTCGGCGATCGTCAGGTCGGGGTCGGAGAGCCCTGTGGCCAGGGCCGCGATGACGTGGTCGACCAGCCGCCCGGCCCAACCGGTGTCGAACCGGTCCGGGGCGCACGACACAGACAGGTAGACCCGCCCATCATCGGTCGTCGCGGCCAGTGCGACGGCGAGATCGAGGCCGATGCCGTGGTCCTCGGCCTCGTCGTCACGGTCCGGCCGGGCCGGGTCGATCCAGAGCCGCGCCAGGTGCTCGCCTGGGTCCTCGGCGGGGGCGGGATATCGGGCGGCCAGATCGGCGAAGGTGGGATCGCCGCTCAGGTCGGCCCGCAGCACACCTGCAGTACCGGAGCCGATCGTCAGCTCCGTGCGGTCGGTGTAGCGGTGCAGCACGACCAACAGAGCCGCCTGCCACAGGGCCGGTAGCGCTACGCCGTGGGTGTCAGCGTAGGAGCACGCGGTCGCAACCAGGTCGACAGGCAGCGGACGGACGAGCACCGCCTCGGGCATAGGGGGCCGGTCGACACGGCTGAGGCTCATCGCTGCTCCTCGACTCGGCCGTCGCGGGCGAGGTCGTGGCCGATGGTCTCGAGAACCTGCTGCTCGGCATCGGCGTCGAAGAAGTGTCCGCTGTGGAGGACGTCGAGGTCGAAACGCGCTGTCGTTTCGGCCCTCCAAGCGTCCAACAGGTCTGGCGGCGCCGAAGGATCGTCGTCGCCGGCGAACGCGCGGATCCGTACGTCGAGTGGCGTCTTCGTTGCGAACTCGTGTGTGCTGAGCACGGTGAGGTCAGCCCGCAGCGTCGGCAGCAGGGCGCCGACCAGATCCGGTTCGGCCAGCACCTCGGGGGGCGTGCCACCCATCTCCCGCAAGTAACCCTCGAGGCCGTCCGTCCGGCCATCCCACGGCTGCGTTCCGTCGTGGTGGCTCGGCGCGACGTCACACGCTAGGAACAGCTGGTGGGGCATCGGCATCGAGCGCGCCCGCAGCGCGTGGGTCAGCGCCCAGGCCACCTGCGACCCCATGCTCACGCCGTAGCAGGCGAAGGGCCGGTCCAGCAACGGCTTGAGCATGTCCACGAGCTCGTCGACGAGAGGCCCCATCCGGTCGAACGCCGGCTCGTTGAAGCGGTCGGCCCGCCCGGGCAGCTGCACCGCGACCGGCTCGATCCACGGGGGCAGCTTGCTCGACCACTTGCGGAAGATCGCGGCGCTGCCGCCCGCGTGGTGGAAGCACAGGAGACGGATGTCGCCGGGTGCGTCGCGGCCGAACCACTTGAACCAGCGGCGGTCACAGTCCTGCGGGTGGGTCAGGGTAGCCATCGTGGAGTGCGTGCCGGATCACGTTGCGGCTGGTTCGCGGCGCGCGCTCCGCGGCCGAATGTCGGTCCAGTGTCCCTCGACGTAGTCCAGGCAGGACTGCCGACCGTCGGGCCCGTGCACCACGCGCCATCCGGCCGGGACATCCACGGTCGTCAGCCAGAGCGAGTGCTGGTCCTCGTCGTTGACGAGCACCAGGAAGGGACCGTCGGGGTCGTCGAACGGGTTCATGGCGCCGACCCTAGACAACGCGTCGGACCGCTAGCTGTCACGTGAAATGAGGACGGTCGGTCGGCGGCACGTCGACTGCGGTGGAACGGCTGCCGACGCGGGACAGATCACGCGCGTCCCTGACCGCTACTTCACCAATGGTGGTCGGTTCGCCTCCGTGGCCGAGCTGCGCCCAGCGTACGGACCACAGCCTGATCAGAAGACCGATCAGCAGACCTTGTGGACCCAGCCGTACGGATCGGGGCGCTGGCCGTGCTGGATGCCGAGCAGCTCCTCGCGAAGTCGGAGGGTGACCGGGCCGGGCCGGCCGTCGCCGATCCGCCACCTGTGCGTGGCGCTCCGGACTGCACCGACCGGCGCCATCACGGCCGCCGTGCCGCAGGCGAACACCTCGGTCAACCGTCCGTGCGCGCAGTCTTCGCGCCACTGGCTGGTGGAGATCCGGCCATCCTCGACGGCGATGCCGAGCTGGGGCGCCAGGGTGAGCAGCGAGTCGCGGGTGATCCCAGGCAGCAGCGTGCCGGTCAGCGCGGGCGTCAGGAGGCGAGGCGGGGAACCAGGCGGCGCGTACACGAAGAACAGGTTCATGCCGCCCATCTCCTCGACCCAGGTGTGCTCCACCGAGTCCAGCCAGACCACCTGGTCGCAGCCCCGCGCTGTGGCCTGCTGACCGGCGACGAACGCCCCGGCGTAGTTGCCGCCGGCCTTGGCGGACCCGGTGCCGCCGGGAGCGGCGCGGGTGTAGTCCTCGCAGAGCCACACAGTCACCGCCCGCAGCTGGGCACCGAAGTACGCGGCCGCGGGGGACGCGATGACGCAGAACAGGTAACTGTCCGAGGGATGGGTGAAGCCGAGCCCGCGCTGGGTAGCGATCATCATCGGTCGTAGGTAGAGGCTGTCACCCAGGCCGTCCGGAACCCAGTCCATGTCCTGCGTGACAAGCAGCTCGACAGCGCGGACGAAGGTCATCGGGTCGATCTCCGGCATGGCCATCCGTTGAGCGGACCGATTGAACCGCGCCGCGTTCTGTTCCGGCCGGAACAACGCGATCGACCCGCCGTCCTGGCGGTAGGCCTTCATGCCCTCGAAGATCTCCTGGCCGTAGTGGAAGACCTTCGCTGCCGGGTCGAGCGTGATGGGCCTGTACGGCTCGACGCGGCCTTCGTGCCAACCACGGTCTGCCGACCAGCGGACCGTGACCATGTGGTCGGTGAAGACCTGGCCGAATTCTGGGGCGGCGAGCATCGCCGCGCGCTCGGCCGCCGGTAGGGGCTGACGCGACGGTCGGATCTCGAAGTCGATCATCTGCCCGTCAGGCAGCCCTGCAACCTCCCTTGTGGCCAGGTCGCCCATCTCGAGTCCCCTTGTATCTCGCCCGAGCGTGGCTACTCGCGGGTGCCACAGGCGCGTGGTCGGCTACAGCGGTGCGCTGCCGAGCGTAGGCGGCCGTTCCGGCGGGCAGCTGTCACTGATAGCGGGGACCCACGAAGAAGACGATGTGGCGATCGGTCCAAGTGCTCGCCGCCCAGGAGACCTTGTCCTTGCTCTGTCCCGCCCGGCTGGGTGAGCCGTTCGGAGGGCACCCAGCGGGCCGGCTGCCTATCGCCTCCCTGCTTTCTGGGACGCCGCTCCCCGCCGTTGCTGGATAGGTTGCCGGACATGGCAGCCCTGTCCCTGACCGGTGCCCTCTTGGTTCGCGCCGACGCGACATACAGCACCCTCGCGTACGGAGTGGTCGATGCTGGTGCGTCCTGGATCGGGCCGGTCCGCTGATGGACCAGGTTCTGGGTCGGCGCCTCGTCCAGCGCTGGCGTTCCGGCGATGGAGGAGCGGCGCCAGCCGGTCCCGCCCCGGTGTCGACCGCGCAACGCGGGGTATTGGTGTTCGAGCGGCTGTACCCGGGCACGGGCGTGTTCAACCTGCATCACGTGGCCCGACACGTCGGGGTCCTCGACGAGGCTCGATTCGACCATGCGCTGTCCACCCTGCTCCGTCGGCATCCCGCCCTGCGGAGCACGTTCGCGGACACCGGAAACGTCAACGGCACCGAAAGGAGCAACGGCGGCGATGAACCGGTCCGTACGGTGCACGATTGGACGACGCTCAGAGCACATTGGACGGACCTGCGGGGCTTGCCGCCTGCGCGGCGGATGGTGGCCGCCCGCGTTGCGGCGCGACGGTTCGCCGCCGAGGCGTTCGAACTGGCCGACGGGCCACTGGTTCGGGTGCAGGTCTGCCAGCTGGCCGAGGACGAGCGTCTGATCGTCTTCGTCGCCCACCACTTGGTCTGTGACGGCGTCTCGATGCAGGTGCTCATGTCCGAGCTCGACGCCGCGTACGGCGGCGAGCTGCGCGTCGGCCAGGACGCGGGGGTCCCCGATCCCGCGGCCGAGGTGGCCGACCCAGCAGCTCTGGACTACTGGCGCGGCCGGCTCGTTGACCTGCCCGAGCTGGATCTACCGGCCGACCGCGGGCGCCCGGAGCGCCCGACGTTCGCGGCCGAGTCGGTTCCGTTGCGGTTCGGGTCGGACCTCGTCGCGGAGGCCGAGCGGCTGGGGCGCGCGGAGCGGGCAACGTTGTTCATGGTGGTCCTGGCGGCGTTCCAGCTCCTGCTGTCCGAGCACAGTGGACAGGATGACTTCGCGGTCGGCTCGCCCGAGGCGGGACGGTCGGGTCCCGGCCGGCACGGCGCGGTCGGTCTGCTGGCCGACCTGCTCGTGTTGCGAGCCGATCTCACCGGTCGCTTGTCCTTTCGCCAGCTGGTCCGGCGCGTCCGGGACACCTGTTGGGAGGCTTTCGCCCATCGCGGGGTGCCTTTCGAAGACCTGGTCGCCGCGCTGGCACCCGGCCGACACCTCGATGGCGCCCTCGTCACCGCGAGCCTGGTGTTCCACGGTGACACCGACGACCCGACGCTGGCGGGGGGCCCGCTCGAGCCGGTGGCGGTGGCGCGCGTGGGGCTGCGCTGGGACGTGGATGTGCACCTGTGGCACGAACGGGGACAGCTGCGAGGCGCCTGGGACTACCGAACCGAGGTATTCGACCCGCAGAGGGCGGCCCGCATGGCCGAGGGGCTGCCCACGCTGCTGGCCCGGGCTCTGGCTGAGCCGGATCGGCCGATCGACGAGCTCGACCCGCTCACCGACACCGACCGGGCACTGCTCGAGCGCTGGGGACGAGGCCCGGTCGGCGACGCACCTGACGTCAGCCTGCCCGAGCTGTTCGTCGCTCAGGTTGCCCGAACGCCCGACGCGATCGCGGCCTGCGATCCCCGACGTACGCTCACATACCGGCAGCTGGACGAACGATCCAACCAGCTCGCCCACCACCTGCGCGGCCAGGGCGTCGGCGCCGGTGACGTGGTCGGCGTCCGACTCGGCCGGTCCGTGGATCTGACCGTGGCCCTGCTCGGCATCCTGAAGACCGGCGCGGCGTACCTTCCGCTCGATCCTGCGTACCCGGGTGACCGGACCGACTTCATGCTCGAGGACAGCTCGGCGCGAACGGTCGTGACCGACGCCGAGCTGGCCTTGCTCGACCAGCAGCCGGTGTCGGCCGTGCACGGACGACCTGTGGCCCCGGACAGCCTGGCCTATGTGCTGTACACATCGGGCTCGACCGGACGCCCCAAGGGCGTCCTGATCACCCACCGCAGCGCGGTGACGATGGTGATCTGGTCCCTGCGGAGGTTCTCACCCGCACAGATGTCGCGGGTGCTTGCCTCCACATCGATCTGCTTCGACGTGTCGGTCTTCGAGCTCTTCGCGCCGCTGTGCGGCGGCGGCACTGTGGTGGTCGTCGACAACGCGCTCTCGCTGCTCGTCGACACGCCCGAGGTGACGATGATCTGCGCCGTGCCGTCGGCGGCCAAGGCACTCGTCGAGGCGGGCGCGCTGCCACGCGGAGTGCAGGTGGTCGGGCTCGGCGGCGAGGCGGTCACCGGGACCCTGGTCGACGACCTCTATGCCACGGGACACATCGATTCCGTGGTCAACTTGTACGGCCCTACCGAGGACACCACCTACTCGACCCACGCGCGGTTGCTCCCGGGGGAGCAGCCACCGCCTATTGGCGTGCTGCTGCCGCACGGGCGCGGATACATCCTGAACCGCGCCCTGCGGCCGGTCCCGGTGGGCGCGGTCGGTGAGCTCTATCTGGCCGGCCGAGGGCTGAGCCGCGGGTACGTCAACCGGGCCGCGCTGACCGCAGCACGCTACGTCGCTGACCCCTTCGCCCAGGTGCCCGGTGAGCGTATGTACCGGACCGGTGACCTAGTGCGCTACCGGTCGGACGGCGCGTTGCTCTACCTCGGCCGACAGGACTTCCAGGTCAAGGTGCGTGGACAACGAATCGAGCTCGGCGAGATCGAGACCACGCTGCAGCGCCATCCCGAGGTCCGCGAGGCCGTTGTCGCGCTGCGAGCCGACCGGCTCGTCGGTTACCTCGTCGCCACCCGACCGAATGCCTTCGACCTCGACGCCGTGCGCGCGCACCTACGACGGACGCTGCCGGCGGTCATGGTCCCGAGCAGCCTGGTGCTGCTCGACGAACTGCCGCACACCCCGAACGGCAAGGTGGACCGGCTGGCGTTGCCGGCGCCGGAAGAGCCGACTGTCACCGCCGGCGATCCGCCACGCGGAGCCGACGAGGAGCTGGTCGCCGCGGTGTGGCAGGAGGTGCTCGAGCTCGACCAGGTCGCGCGTGATGACGACTTCTTCGACCTCGGCGGAGACTCCTTGCTGGCCGGTCACGTGCTCAGCCGCCTGCGCGAGCGAGCCGGCACGGCCCTGTCGCTCCGGCTGGTGTTCGAGAACTCCCGCCTGGCCGACCTGGCTGCCGCGCTGCCCGAGTTGCCGACCGCCGATGGGCCGGACGGCCCAAACGACGGGCCCGTGATGTCCGCGTCTGCACAGGACGCGGAGCCGGTCCTGTCCTTCGAACAGGAACGTCTGTGGTTGGAGAGTCAGTTCCGACCAGGCGCCTACCACGTGCACGGTCGCCGCTGGCTACACGGCGCGCTGAATGTCCCGGCCCTGGAGCGCAGCATCGAGGCGATCGTCAACCGCCACGAAGGGCTCCGGACCACCTTTCCGCTCGCACGGAGTAGACCAGTGCCGCGGGTGGCCCCGCGCGATCCGCGGTGGCGAATCACGACAGCGAGCGCCCAGGGAGCGGAAGCGGCCGAGCGACTGGCCGACGAGCAGGCTGCCTGCCCACTTGATCTGGCCCACGGGCCACTGTTCCGCTGCCTGCTGGTCCGGCTGAGCGACACCGACCACCTGTTGAGCATCACGATCCACCACATCGTCGCCGACGCGTCGTCATTGGGGCTGTTGCTGGCCGAGCTGGGCGCGCTCTACCGGGTCGGTGGGGACGTCGCGGCAGCCGAGCTCCCCGCGCTGCCGGTTCAGTACCTCGAGTACGCCGCGCGGCAGCGACGCCGACTGACCAGCGACCGGAGCGCGGCCGACATCGCCTATTGGCGCGACCGATTGGCCGGTGCGCCGGCCGCGCTGGACCTTCCGACAGCGCGCCGCCGAGTGCCGGGGCAGGGCTCGCTCGGT
The DNA here is from genome assembly GCA_963781335.1 of uncultured Actinomycetota bacterium. GTDB lineage: Bacteria > Actinomycetota > Actinomycetes > Propionibacteriales > Nocardioidaceae > Marmoricola. Next base: position 40,426 of record CAWAFS010000025.1, read on the forward strand.
GGCCGGGTCGTGGCCACCCTGGAGAAGGCCGAGGTGGCGGCGCTGCGGGAGCTGTGCCGCGCGTACGCGGTGACGCCGTTCATGGTCGTGGCGACCCTGCTGGCGATCGTGCTGCGACGCTGGTCGGGCCAACAGGATCTCATCATCGGCGTGGCCGTGAACACCCGCCGCGACGCCGAGGTTGACGGGCTGCTCGGCTTGTTCGTCAACACGGTTCCACTGCGAATCGACCTCACCGGCGACCCCGCCTTCGAGGAGCTGCTGCGCCGTGTGCGCCAGGCCTGTCTCGGCGACCTCGTCAACCACGGGGAGACGCAGCTCGACCTGCTGCTCCGGGAGCTGCCGGTGGTGCGCGATCCCTCCAGAACACCGCTGTTTCAGACCATGCTCAGCATGATCGACACGGGGGAGGGCAGCTGGCAGTTGCCGGGCATCGCGGTGCGGGCCGCCGACCCCCCGACGCAGCCGGGCAAGGTCGATCTCAGTCTCAACGTGCACCAGGGCGACGGCGGTATCCGGCTCGAGCTCGACTACCACGCGGACCGCTACGACCACGCGGCCATGCAGGCGTTCATGGACCAGAATGTCGCCCTGCTCTCGGCGGTGGCAGCCGATCCGGCCCGCGACATTCTCGAGTACGAGCTGACAGCTCGGCCGTCCGCGGCCCAATCGGGCGGTCGAACGCCGGTCCACCCGGGCAGCGTGGACCTGCCACTCCGGACCGCCCTCGAACTCTGGGCGGCCCAGGCGCCCCAGCGGATCGCGGTGGTCGACCCTGTCGGTGCCTGGACCTACCGCCAGCTCGCCGACGCGGTCGCCGCGGACGCCGCGGACTGTTCCTCGGTCGGCACCGTCGGCCCTCGGTCGCTCGCGGTCGCTGCCGCGTTGATCCGCCACGGGGGGACCGGCGCCGACCGACGGGGGGAGGGGTGGGCCGAGCGTTTCGGCCTCACCGGCGAGGACCGGCTGGCCGTTCTGTCCGGCCCGTCCGGACTGGCGATGGCGGCGGTCTCTACGGCCGTCGCTGTCGGGGCCGTCGTGCACCTGCCGGCCGACGACGATATCCGGATGGTGGCGGACTGGCTCCGGTCCGGCGATGTGACCGCGATCTACCTCACGCCGCCACTGCTGCGTGCGTTGGCCGGGCCTCGGACCGCTCCTGCCGTGCCGCTGTTGCGGTACGCCTTCGTCGCCAACCGGGGCGACCTGACTGCGCAGGACGTGGAGCGCATGCGGCAGTTCGCCCCAGGGTGCCAGATCGTCGGGGTTTACGGCGCCCGACCGACGGGGAGTCCGCTGGCCGTGTATGCAGTTCCGACCACCTGGGCTGCGGCAACGGCTGCGCTGCGCGTGCCCATCGGTACCGAGCTGGGAGGCCCGGCGGTGGTGCGTAACCCGGCCGGGCGACCGGGAGGCATCGGCGAGGTGGGCGAGCTGTGGTTCGGCGAGCTGGCCACCGGTGACCGGGTCAGGCGGCGTCCTGACGGGCTGCTCGAGTTCGCCGCTGGCGGGCCGGCCACCATGCCCTACGCGGATCCGTTGGAGACGGTCACTGCGCTGCGTGAGTTGCCGGACGTGGCCGACGCGCTGGTGACCGGATCCGCTGCCGGTTGCACGACGGCGTACGTGGCCGCCATCGGGCACGCGGTGGATTTCGCTCGGCTGCGCCAGCACCTGGTGACGCGACTCCCGGAGTACCTGATTCCGCGACAGGTGGTCGAGGTCGGCCGGCTCGAGTTGACGCTCGACGGCGAGTACCACCTGGCGGCGCTGTCCGATGCCGCGGGTGCCGCAGGCGATCGGCCGGAGCCCGCACGGGCCTGAGCGAACCTGGTCACCCGTCGACGTGGCCTCGCCCCGGCTGCGGCGACAAGCCACCAGTCGGTCCGTCCTCGGGCAGCGTGGCGAGGTAGATCGGCGCCTCGCCCAGTGGGGCAGGGCCACCGAGTCACGGCGCTAGGCGCGGTTGTCTCTCCTCGACTCGCTGTGGTCACCTCGTCCAGGCTTGTCGGGAGATATCAATGCGCACCCACGAATCCGGACCCGAGGACGTCGAGGCGCTTGCTCACCTCATCCGGCGTGATGCCCGTACTGACCCAGTTGTCGACGAGGCTGGCGGCGATGGTGTGGCACTCTGCCGCACCAAGCAGCACCTCGAGCGGTACGTCGAGGGCCATTGCCTGCTCGAGCACGGCAGCGGCCTCGGCTGCGCGGACCGAGTCCATGCCGAGGTCCCTGAGATCCGCCTCCGCCGGGCAGTCCTCGATACCGCAGACCTCGGCAACGATGCCGGTGATCACAGACTGAAGTCGGGAGGTGACCTCCAGGCTGCGCTCTTCGCCGGACCTGGCTTCGGCATCGGCGCTGGGTCTGCCGCCAGTTACATCACCGACACAGACAGCGTCCGCGTAGTACCCAGCGGTGAGGGCTTCGCGGCAGGTCGAGCGTCGGACCTTGCCGCTCGACGTACGCGGGATGCTGCGCGGCCCGGTGACCAAGAGGCAGCCCAACTGCAGGCCGGTGCGGGCGAGCACCGCGCTGCGAACTCGCGCGGCAAGCGCCTCGTCGCGCTCCGGGCCCGCTTCCAGCACGAGGACCGGGACGGGATCGCGGCCGCTGTCGAGAAGGAACGCCGCGGCGGCCCGGCCCGAGCCTCCGGCCTCGATCATCGCGGCGGCCTCGATGTCGACAGCGTGGTAATTGACGCCGCGAAAGACGATCACGTCCTTCACACGCCCGGTCACTGTCAGCTCTCCGGCGTTGAGCCGGCCAAGATCTCCGGTGCGCAGGTGAGGGACGCCGTCCAGCTCGCCGAACAGCCGGTCGGCGTCTCCGGTGAGGTAGCCGTGGGTGACCTGCGATCCGCTGATCCAGATCTCACCCTCGGTACCATCGGGGCTCTCCACGGGGCCGGCCGGGTCGACGATACGGACGTGCTGGCCAGTGACGGGGGTACCACACCCGATGGGTGCGTGCGTGTCTCCGGCCCGTCCGGACCAGTGGCCGGCGCTGACGATGAGTGTCGCCTCAGCGAGTCCGTAGCAGGGCAGGAACGCCGATGCCCGGAATCCGGCGGGTTCGAAGGCGTGGGCGAACTCGGCGAGAGTGCCGGCGCGCACCCGCTCACCGCCGTTGAAGGCGACCTGCCAGCGGGACAGGTCGATCCCGTCGAGCTGCTCGGGCGAGTGCAAACGGCGTATACAGAGGTCGAAGGCGAAGTTGGGACCGCCCGACGCTGTCGCGCCGCTCTCGCTGATCTGGCGAAGCCACCACAACGGCGACTTGAGGAAGTCCTGCGGTGCCAGGACCCGGACCGAGATGCCGGCCATCACCGGGGTGAGCAGGCCGCCGACGAGCCCCATGTCGTGAAAGGGGGGCAGCCAGGTGAGTCCCTTTGAGTCCTCGGTCAGTCCGAAGCGCTCGGTGATCGCGATGGTATTCGCGGCCAGACTCTCGTGCCGCACGAGCACACCGCGCGGGTGACCCGTGCTGCCGGAGGTGTACTGGATGACCCCGACGCCCGAAGGATCCGCCCCGCTCCTCGTCGTCCAGGGCGTGTCGTCGGACTCCGCGCCAGGCACCTGCAGGGTGGTTGCCACGCCGATCTCCGGGTCCGCCTTGGGTGCGATCATCGCCGAGGGACGGGCGTCGGCGACGATGCCGGCAAGTCGACCGCGATCCGGTGAGGACGTTCCTGGAGGAAAGGCCGGGATGACGGGTCGGCCGGCCAGGAAGCCGGCGAAGACCCCGACCGCGTAGTCGGCACCCGCCGGCTGCGCGAGGAGCACCGGGCCCGAGCCACGCGCCAGCTCGTCCGCCAGGGCCGTCGCTCGGGCGGCGACCTGCGCGTAGGTCAGCGAGCGCAGCTCACCCGAGGGGAGCGGCTCCTCGTATGCGATGGCGGTGGGTTGGGCCTCTGCCTTGGCGAGCAAGGTGTCGGCGAGCATGCGGACTCCCATGTCAGTGACCGTATGCGAGGGCCGGATCGGTGTGCTGTCCCATGAAGAAGGTCACCTGCCCCGGTCAGAGCGTCCAATGCAGGTGCAGCGGCAGATCGGCGTAGCCGTGCAGGAAGTTCGACTGCAGGAGCCGCGCAGGCCCTGCCGGCTCGACGTACTCCACCGAGTCGACGAGGCAGCGCAGCGCCGCGCGCAGCTGGACGCGAGCCAGTCCGGAGCCGGGGCAGCTGTGCGGTCCGGCGGCGAAGCCGATGTGCGGGTTCGGGTGCCGGTGGACGTCGAAGGTGTGTGCGTCGGGAAACACAGTCTCGTCGCGATTCGCCGAGCGCGGCCACACCAGCACGGGGTCGCCGGCGCGGATCGGTTGACCGCACAGCTCGACGTCGCGAGTGGCGACCCGGGCAAGGTGTCGCACCGGGTTGGCCCAGCGCACCGCCTCCTCGATCGCCGTAGGCACTGACTCCGGCCGCTCTCGCAGTTCGGAGAGGATGTCTGGAAACGTCAGGAGACCCTGCATGAGGTTGGTCAGTACCGCCCGTGTGGTCGTGGTCCCACCGATCGCGAGGTTGAGTGAGTTGAGGATGACCTCCGGCGTGCTGAGCCCGTCTCGCGTCGCACTTCCGTCAGCCAGCTGCTGGACGAGCCCGCCTCCGGCCGTGCCGGGCCTCGTCGTCCGCAGCAGACGAGCGAAGTAGCCGAGCAGCTCGCCATTCGCCTGCTCGGCCTCCTTGCGTAGGTCGGATCCGTCCTCGGCGGTTCCCGCCAGGAACACCACCGCGGTCCGGTCGGTGATCCACTCGAGATCGGTCGCGGGCAGGCCTAGCAGCAGACTGGCGGCGTACGTCGGGATGCGGGTGGCGATCTCCGAGGCGAAGTCGATCGGGCCGGTTCGTCCCCGGACGCCGTTCACCAAGTTGCGGACGTACTCCTCGATCGGAGTCGTCAGATCGCCGACGACACCGTCGGCGAACAGTCCGCCGACGGCCCGCCGCAGCCTGCGATGCTCGGGCGGGTCGGTGACCTCGACCATCATCCCGCTGGCTGCATCCCGGTCAGGTTGCAGGCTGTCGATCGTCATCCCGTGGGCGGCGGAGAAGGTGGCGCTGTCGCGGTAGACCTGCAGCGTCTCGGCGTATCCGATCACCGCCCAGAACCCGGGTCGACTCTTGGCCGCGTGCCAGAACACCGGAAGGGTGGGTCGCAGCTCGGTCAGCACCCTGTCGCGCAGCGCTGACGTCGCCGGGTCGGGATCGGCCAGATCGACATCGGGGATCAGATCGTCGCGGTTGAGCCGTCCGCGCGCGACTGCCCCGGAGGTCACCGGGACACCAGCGGGTCCGGCCGGCGACGATGGGTGACGACGCAGGGCAGAGACGCGAATCCGCGCTGGTGCGGCGAGTGCACCCGCCTTGCGTTCGCGATGTCGATCTCGTAGGCGGAGACCAGTGCGCCGATCTCCTCGAGAGCGATCTTCATCCCGAGCCGGGCGAGCGCAGCGCCAAGGCAGTGATGCGGTCCGCGGCCGAAGCTCATGATCTTGGACGTGTCGCGATCGAGGTCGTAGACGTCGGGGTCGGGAAACACCCGCTCGTCCCTGTTGGCGGACGCCGGCAGGATCGCGACCCGCGACCCGGCCACGAGCTCGGTGCCATGCAGCTCAAGGTCCTCGGTGACCGTGCGGGCCACCATCTGGCTGGCCGAGTCGTAGCGCAGCGTCTCCAGCGACCACTGCTCCGCACGCCCGTTGAGCCCAGCTCGCTGGACGTCGGGGTGCAGCCAGGCGTGGTACCAGGCGTTCCCCAGGGTTTTGCCCGTCGACTCGTTGCCGGCGGTGATGACGAGGAACAGGAAGGCGACGACCTGTGCGTCGGTGAGTGGCGCGTCGTGCACCTCGGTGCGGATCATCTCCGAGGTCAGGTCCTCACCGGGGCTGCGCCGGAGATCGGTGACCAGCTCTGTGAAGTAGTTCGCCAGCCGCAGGGCCGCCCCCACCGAGTTGGGTCCGCGTTCCTCCGAGCCGTCCTGGCGCTGGTTGAGCTCGTCGGCGTCGGCGCGGATCTGGTCCCAGTCGAGGACCGGCACCCCGAGCAGCTCGCACACGATGTCGTTCGGCAGTGCCGCGGCGTAGTCCGCCGCAAAGTCAAAGCGGACGAGATCACGCAACGGTGTGAGGCGGATACGTGCCAGCTCGCGGATGCGCGCCTCGAGCTTCGCCACGCTGCGCGGCGCGAACACCTTCGATGTCGAGCGGCGGTAGGCACCGTGGTCAGGCGGATCCATGGAGAGGAAGAAGCTTGTCTTGACCGCATCCGGTCCCCAGAGCTCCGACTCGAGGGAGATGCCGTTGATGCTGGAGAACAGCTTCGGGTGCCGGAGCGCGTACTCAACGTCCCCGTAGCGCGAAAGCGCCCAGAAGTCGCGTTCCTCGTTGCGATAGACCGGCGCATGGGCGCGCATCCACGCGAACGTCGGGTAGGGCTCCTCGTGCACCCGGAAGTCGAACGGGTCGTAGAGCGGGATCGAGTCGGATGCGAGGGGCACGACGGCGGTCGACATCAGGTCCTCGAGGCGGTCGGGGCCGGTCAGCTTGCGAGAAGGCAGAGCTCGCTGTACGCGGCGGCGAGCGTGTGGGCGGCGACGGAGACGACCTCGTGTGGGCGGGCCAGAGAGATGCGGATATAGCGCTCACCGCTCGAAGGGTCGGCCCAGTGGAACGGTGCGCACGGGAGGACGTGCACCCCTCGCTTGAGCAGCTCCTGGTAGAGCACCGCTGAGTCCGGGCCCGTCTCGCCGAGGTCGACCCGCGCGACGCTGATCTGCGACGTGGGGTCGGCGAGCACCAGACCGACGGACTCGATCGACTCGCGCACTGCTTCTCGGTTGCGGTCGATGAGTGCCCGGGAGCGCTCGTAGCCGCCATCGGCCCAGTCGTCGGCCAGCTTCTTCACCAGCTGCAGAACAACGGGCGAGGCGGCCAGCAGCGACTCGGAGAAGGCCCGCGCAATCGGCAACGTGTTGCGCTCGCTGTACGCCAGGAGGCCGATCTTGAGCTCGTGCGTCGGCCAGAGCTTGCCGGTGTCCTCGATGACGATCCACTCCGCGCCGGCGCCCTCCAGCACCTCGTAGGTGTCGTACTGTGCGTCGCGAACCTGGCCCCGGAAGCTGGCGTCCATGATCACGATCTGATTGTTGCGCGCGGCATGCTCGGCCAGGGAGCGGAGGTGATCGCGCGGCGTCACCAGGCCGGTCGGGTTGTTGGGGTGTGTCACCACGATCGCCCGGACCGGCGGCATCGGCCACGCCTTGCCCAGTAGGGCGTCCTCGGACAGCGGCTGCAGCGAGAGACCGCGGGTGACGAGCAGGTCGGCGATGTTGTCGAAGGTCGGGTGCAGCACGGCCACCTGGGCTCCCGTGGGCAACGCGCGGGCGACGATGTCGGTTGCCAGCGTCGAGGAGTAGCAGCTCAGGATCCGCCCGGTTCCTACAGGCGCGCTGTGTTGGCCGACGGCGTGCAGGAAGGCAGCATGCGACTCGCATTCGATGGCGGAGAATCCTAGGGTCGATGCGGCGGAGAACATCTCCGGGATCTGTTGGACAATCGCCTCCTGCTCCTCGGTCAGGTGCAGACGGGCGTGGCCGTCGGTGAGGTTGAGGCTGTCGTCCGCATCGGTCAGCGCGTCGACCTCCATCGCGGTGAGGTTGGAAACCTGCATCAGTGTCGCCATTGTTCGTTTCCTTCCGAGTCGTCGAACGGGATGGGGGCGAGGGAGGTGCGCCGTGGCACTGGGGCGACACGAACCACCCCACTCGTCTCCGGCTGGTGGGTCGGTACGGCGCTCACGAGCGGACCGTCCGATTGCGTGGCGTCACTGCGCATGGGAGCGAGGCGAAACCGCGCTGGTTGGGGGAGTGCACCCGGCGGATGTTGTCTGGGTCGATGTCGTAGCCGGCGAAGACCGCTCCGGCCTCCTCGAGGGCGACGTTCATCTCTACCTTCGCGAGCGCCGCACCGAGGCAATGATGTGGGCCGCGGCCGAAGGCGAGCTGCTTGGTGTTGTCGCGGCCGAGCTCGAAGGTGTCGCCGTCGGGAAATATGGTCGCGTCCCGGTTCGCCGAACCGGGCAGGATCGCGATCCGCGAGCCTGCTGGCAGCGGCGTCCCGTGCATGGTGTGGTCCCGGGTCAGGGCGCGCACCGTGAGCTGATTGCCGGAGTCGTAGCGCAGGGTCTCGATGGCCCAGTCGTGCGCACGGCCGTTGAGTCCGGCGCGCTGGACGTCCGGGTGCAGCCATCCCTGGTACCACGCGTTTCCGATCGTCTTGCCGGTCGACTCGTTGCCCGCACTGATGACCAGGAACAAGAACGCCACGATCTCGGCGTCGGTCAGCTTGCGCCCGTCGATCTCGGCGTCGATCATCCGGGTCGTCAGGTTCTCGCGCGGGTGTCGACGCAGGTCGGTGATCAGCATGACGAAGTTGTCGGCAAGTCTCAGTGCCGCCACGAGAGCGGCGTCGCCGCGTTCATCGGAGCCGTCCTGGCGCTGGTTGAGCTGGTCGGCGTCCGAGCGGACCTGGTCCCACAGGTCGAAGGGAAGGCCCACCAACTCGCAGACGACGTCATTCGGCAGCGCAGCGGCGTACTCCGCGGCGAAGTCGAAGTGGTGCTGTTCGCGCAGCGGCGCCAGTCGAGCTCGGGCCAGCTCGCGAATCCGCGGCTCGTGCGCAGCGACCTGACGAGGCAGGAACGGGTGCGCGGCGAGCCGACGGTATACGTCGTGCTCGGGGGGGTCCATCGCGTGGAACAGGATTCGCTGCGCGGCTTCGGGCCCCCACAGTTCCGGCTCGAGTGAGATGCCGTTGCGGATGGTGAAGAGTTCTGACCGGCTCAGGGCGACCTCGACGTCGGCGTACCGCGACAACGCCCAGAAGTCGCGTTCCTCGTTGCGATAGAGGGGTGCGTGTGCCCGGAGCCAGGCATAGGTCGGGTACGGATCCTGGTGCATGCGGTAGTCGAACGGGTCGTAGACCGGACGACCGGGCTCGGTTCCGGCCGCGAGTGCATCGATCTGTGTCACGTGTCCGCCCGGGGAGTGTGGTGTGTGCGGTAGCCGCCTGGACTTTGCCGGCGACGTGTACAGCGACGGTAGGCGGTGACGGCGGCGGCGCGACGTCCCACCAAATGGGGACCGACCTCGTCGACGGTGCGGCTGCATACTCGGCACGTGGCTGAGGTCCTTGCTGATGGCACCAGGGTTTCCGTGGATCCGCTCGCGTCTCGGGTCGACGGCGCTCGTGGGCGCTGCCATTTCGTGCTCTCGGAGGAGGACAACCGGGCGGTTGCGCCCCTGTTGGCCGAGCTGGCATCGGCCTACGACACGATCGAGAGCTCGATGCTGGCCCGTCATGCTCGCCGACTGGCCGGTGGTCTGCCGTCGGCCCTCGTCCAGTTCCTCGAGGACTACCGGCTGTTGGAGCCGGCGGCGCTGTGCCTCGTATCCGGCCTGGAGGTCGACGACGCCGCGCTCGGCGCCACCCCGGAGCACTGGCGCGACAGCCAGTATGCCTCGCCCGCCTTCACGCAGGAGATCTTCTTCCTGCTCTGCGCGTCCGTGCTGGGCGACGTCTTCGGCTGGGCGACCCAGCAGGACGGCCGACTGATGCACGACGTGCTGCCGATCCGGGGACACGAGTACGTCGAGATCGGGTCGAACAGCCTTCAACACCTGTCCTGGCACACCGAGGACGCGTTCCACCCGTGCCGGGGTGACTACGTGGCGCTGATGTGCCTGCGCAACCCGGACGACGTTGCGACGCTGATGTGCGACGCGGCGGACATCGACTGGTCGCAGGTCGACGTCGAAGCGCTCTTCGAGGCCGATTTCACCCAGATGCCCGACAACTCTCACCAGCCGCAGAACGTCACGCAATCTACCGGCGACTCGACGATCAACAGGCTCCGCGCGCGGAGCTTCGCGCTGATCCAATCCTGGAACGATCACCCCGTACGGCGGCCAGTCCTGTTCGGGGACCGGCAGGACCCATATCTGGCTCTCGATCCATACCACATGAGGGAGGAGGGGTGGTCAACCCGAGCACTCCGCGCGTTCCAGGGTCTGTGCGATCAGATCGAGGCGCATCTCGAGGAAGTGCCATTGCGCCCCGGAGACATCGCCTTCATCGACAACTTCCGGGCCGTCCACGGGCGCGCCCCGTTCCGGGCCCACTACGACGGCACCGATCGCTGGCTCAAGAGACTCAACATCACCGGCAACCTACGTGGGTCTCGTGCGTGGCGACCCGCGCCGGATGCCCGCATCATCTACTGACGGCCGTCCGCCGGCGGCGGCCAGCCGATCAGCGAGCTCGGCGGCCCCGCCGTGACCGAGGTTGCTCACACTGACCCTGAACATCGATCGATCGTCAGGCAGGAATGCCGTCCCGGGTACGACGAGCACGCCGTGCTCGAGGGCGAGATCGCGGGCGACCTCGTCGGTGGGGCGATCGCCGAAGGGATGGCGGACCCATCCGAAGAAGCCGCCCAGCGCGAGCAACTCGAAGCCACCTGGACGTGCCCCCATCACGGCGGCGAGGTCGGCGCGCATCTGGCTCAGCTCGGCCGCCCGAGCCGTGCGCCACGCCCCGGCTTCTCGCAGACCGGCCAGGACGGCTTCCTGGCCGACACGGGGCGCGCAGATGGCGACGCAGTCGAGCAGTTTGGTGACCTCACGCTGCAGTTCGCCGGACGCGACGATGGCGCCGACGCGATAGCCCGGCAACGCGAGATCCTTTGAGAAGCTGTGCAGGCTGACCAGCGTGTCCGTCCACCCAGCGTCGGTGAACAGCAAGTGGGCCGGCTCGTCGGTTCCTCGGAACGAGCGATAGGTCTCATCGAGGACGAGTGCGATCCCGTGTCTACGGGCGAGGTCGAGGAACTGCTCGAGCAGGTCTGGCGACAGGCTCAGGCCGGTCGGGTTCCCGGGTGTCACCAAGACGATGGCACGCGTCCGTCGGGTGAGGAGACGCTCGGCGGCCTCGACGGTCGGAGCGAGATCGGGACCGGGCTCGAGGTAGCGAGCGACGATGCCGGACATACGGAGCCACATGTCGTGGTTGAAGTAGTAGGGCAATGCCACGACGATCTCGTCTCCGGGTACGGCGAGCGCCGAGACCGCCAGACAGAAAGCCTGGTTGCAGCCCGCAGTAATCACCACCTGCTCGGCGCCCACCGTGCCGTGGTACGCCGTCGACAGCTCCGCTCCGAAGGCTGCGCGCAGCGCAGGGAGACCGGCGATCTCGGTGTACTCCGCTCCGGATGCGCTGCGCACGGCGCCGACGATGGAGTCGACTACCTCCGGTGCCGGGGGATACCGAGGCGCGGCCTGGGCGAGATCGAGGACGTCGCCGCTGCAGCGCTCGAGCAGTTCGAACGTGGCGCCGATGGGGGATTCGGTGGTGCCCCGTACGCACTCGTTGAGCCGCATTGCGGACCTCAGGCGGTGCGGGAGTCAGGCGGGTCGGTGACGGCGTCAGGTGCCTCGCCCTGGGCCGAATCGACGAGCCGACCGAGGAGCGCGGCCCGGGTGAGCTCCGCCTTGTTGCCGACGCCGAGCTTGGCTCGGATCCGCTTGACGTAGGTGTCGACCGTATGGGGGCTGATGCCGAGGCGGGTCGCGACCTGACCGTGGGTCAGCCCGTGGGCGATCTGGCGGAGCACCTGCTCCTCGCGATCGGACAGGGGGTGGCGGTCCGCACGTGCCGGCGTCCCGGCGACGACCGGAGTCGGAGTCGGAGCCGGAGCCGGAGCCGGAGCCGGAGTCGGGACCCAGCGGCCGCTGGCGCCCGATATGGCCAGCTCGACGGCACGGATGATGCCGGCTCCGGTCTCGCTCTTGTTGACTACGCCCGCAGCGCCGGCGTGCAGGTACATCTCGCCGTTGCGCGCGATCTCGTTGGTGAGCACGAGCACATACATCGAGGTGGCTGTGTCGGTGATAGCGTGCAGGTCTGGGCCGGGCACGGCATCAGCGTCGATGAGCGCCGCATCGGCCAGCCAGGACGGCTCCTCCTCGGGAGAGGCTCGGATGGAGACGATCCGTATCCGCGCCTCGGTGAGGATCTGTGTCAGGCCCATGAGGAAACAGGGCGAAGATACGAGAAGGTCTGTGCGAATCATCGGCATTGTCCCCAAGTTGACTGTGATGACAAGGTGCAAGGCTGAAAGCAAATCGGCATAGCTGCAGTAAGTTTCAGCAGGTCTTTCACGATTCGCCCGCAAACCTTCCCAGAGAGTAGACCGACGAAACCGGACGCGTTCCGTCCCCGGTTCCGGTGACCCGTGGACAGATGACCGGCCACCCTCAATGGGGGACATGACCTCGCCGCCGATAGCGTGCAGGATCTCCCGGTAGGTCGAGCTGGATGGAAGTCATGGCGAGACAAGAGCAGGCATCCAACGACCGACCGGATCGGATACGACCCCCGGTGAGCCTCCATGCCCGGCGGCGGGAACGGGTGCGCGGCCGTCAGATGCAGTCGCTGGCCGGCTCGGCGACGAAGGCCTGCTCCGACCACCCGCCGATCGAGAACCGTGTTGCTGTGGTGTCCGCCGGCGAGCGTGGCCTTGGGCTGGCACTCGTCCGCCGGTTGGCGGAGCTGGGGATGCGAGTGGTGATGGCGACGCGTGCTGTCGACAGCGGTCGGAACGCTCTCGATCAGCTCGGGGAGCTCGCCGACCGCGTGGCAGTGCGCTATCTCGACCTCACCGACCCGGACAGCCCGTCCCGCCTGGCCTGGACGCTTGAGCGCCAGCTCGGAAGGTGTGACGTGATGATGAACAGCGCAGCAATCCTTCTCGACCGTGAGGACGGCTCTGTCGGGCCCCGGCCCAGTATTGCGCCGGGCACGGTCGAGACGATCCTCTTGGGCACTTGGCGGCTCACGAAGGCGATCGCGCCGCTGATGCGACGCCATCACCACGGCCGCGTCGTCAACGTCACCAGTGGACTGAACGGCCTCGATCCGACGGGCGCGGTGCACCTCACGGATCCCCCTTGGCAGCCCGCCATGAACATCCTGACGCGCATCCTCGCTGACGAACTGGCCGATGGGGGCATCCTGGTGAACGCGTGCTGTGTCGGACCGCCGGAGCTCACCACCGAGGGTCTCGAGTTCTCAACCGCCGTGGCCACGGCGGTTTGGCTGGCGACAGTGCCCGACGACGGACCGTCCGGTGTCTATTTCCGCGACAGGCAGGCCGTTGAGTGGTGAGGGAGCATCCGCGTCGATCGAACCGGGGACGCGATCTCGAGGCGCGCGCCAGCGATTGTTGTGCCCATGGTGTGTCCCCCGACGGTGCTCTCGGCTGCTCACGACGACAGCACCGGCCCCGGCCCACGCGATGCGCGCACGATTCGGCCACTTCCGCCGCGGACGCCCTACGAGGACGCCATCGTCGGAATCCTCAGCGGGGTCCTCGGCTGTGAGGACGTCGCCGTCGACGATCGGCTGCTGGCGCTCGGCGACCTGAGCGAGGTGCCTCGAGTCGTCGCGCAGATCCGCAAGACGATGGAGGTGGACATCCCGGTCGCTGACTACGTCGAGGCGCAGACCGTCGCGGGACTGGCCGCTACCGTGGCCGCGAAGTCCCTGGCGCTGCGCAGTGCGACCCACCCCCCGGTGCTGATCCCTCGTCCCCACGACGCGAGCCCGGTGCTGTCCTTCGACCAGCAACGGCTGTGGATGGAGAACCAGCTGCTGCCGGGCTCGATCTACAACGTCCACGGCCGGCGGCGGATTCGTGGCGAGCTCGATGTTGCCGTACTGGAGGCGAGCATCCGTGTTGTCATCACGCGCCACGAGGCACTCCGCACCCGATTCCCGCCGTCGGACACCGCTCCGATCCAGGTGGTGGACGGCCCCGAGGGCATCGGCCACCTCCGCCTCGAGGACCTCTCCAGCGGAACCGCGGAAGAGGACACCAACCGAGCGGCCCGGCTGCTGCTCGACGAGGAGCTCACCGCGCCGTTCGACCTCGAGCACGGTCCACTCATCCGATGCCTGCTGATCCGGCTCGCCCCCCGCGAACACATTCTCGGCGTGACGATGCATCACATCGTCTCTGACGCGTGGTCGATCGGACTGTTCGTTCGTGAGCTGACGGCGCTCTACCGGGCGAGTGCCGATCCGGCACTCGCCGGGCTCCCACCGATCGACGTCCAGTACTGCGACTATGCGTACTGGCAGCGGTCGTGGCTCACTGGCGACGCGCTCGAGTTCCGCCTCAGCCACTGGCGCGACCACCTGAGCGGCGCTCCCAGGGCCCTGGCCCTGCCGACAGTCCAGCGGCGCACAAATGCCTTGCGCGCCGAGGCCGGCCAGGTGTGCTTGGAGTTGACGGAAAGCGAAACAACCGCGATGCACGGGCTCTGCCGTGAGCACGGCGTCACCTCGTTCATGTTGCTGTACGCAGCGTTCGCGACCCTGCTCGCGCGCTGGTCCGGCCAGCGCGACCTCGTCATCGGCGTTCCGGTCGCGGGCCGGAGCAGCAGCTCTACCGAGCGACTGATCGGGTTCTTCGTCAACCTGCTTCCCCTGCGTGTCGACCTCGCGGACGACCCGACCTTCGCGGCGTTGCTCGAGCGGGTCCGCGGCAGCGCGGTCAGCGCGTACGCGCGCACTGACGCGCCGATGGACGAGGTGGTGCGTGACCTCGGCGTGGTGCGCGACCCGCGCCGTACTCCTCTGTTCGAGGTCGTCCTCAACGTCGTGGCCAGTCCCGAGGCCGAGGACGTCGACGGGCTTGTCATCGAGCCGATGGACACGCCGTCCCTGTTCAGTCGCTACGACCTGACCCTCACTGCTCAGGAGGCGGGTGGGGTGCTGCGGTTCAAGCTGGATTTCCCTGCGGATCGGTGCGACGTCGCGACTGGCCAGGAATTGCTACGTCAGCTGCGCACCCTCCTGGCCGTCGCCACAGAGGATCCCAGCAGCCGGCTCCTGGATGTGTCGACCGGCGAGCCGGATGCGACCCGGGAGCCAATTCCTGCGCCGGCACCCGCACCGCAGCTCTCGGTCGCTCGACACGCTGCCGATCCCAGCTTGACCGCCGTCGTGGATGGTGAAGGGCCGTGGACCTACCGGTGGCTCTCCTCAGCCGCCGACCAGATCGCCGCTGAGCTGGTGAGGCGCGGCATCGGGAGCGATGAAACGGTGGGCGTTGTCCGCCGACCGTCGGCCTCGCTCCTTGCCTGCCTGACGGGTGCGATGCAGGCCGGGGTGGTCTGCACCGTGATCGAGACCGACGACCCGGCGCTCACCGGTCCGCTTGGAATCGCCACGGTGCTGGACCCCGGTCCGGCCGGTGTGCCCGCCGTCGGCACCATCGATGTGCGTCCCCTGCTTCCTGAGCGCGACCACAGCGAGCCGCCGAGCCAGGCAGCGGCGGTCGACGACGACTGGGCGGTGAAGCGACTGGGGCTCGCCCCGGAAGACAGGGTGGTCGTGCTGACGGCCCGCCCCGGGCATCTGGTTTCTGCGATGTGCAGCGGCTTCGGTGCCGGGGCGACCTTGGTCATCCCTGACCGCGGCTTCGGATCAGACGTGGGTGCGTTGGCCGAGTGGCTCCGCGACCACGCCGTCACCGTCGTGTACGCCGACGTACCGATCCTGCGCGCGCTGTTCACCGTGCCCACCCTGCCCTCTTTCCCCGCACTGCGCTGCGTCGTCGTCGACAACACCGGCGACCTGTTGCCCCATGACGTGGAGGCCGTGCGCGAGATGGCTCCCGGCTGCACCTTCGTCGGTTTCTACCGCGTCGCATCGGACGGACGTCCGTCGGCGTGCCACGTCGTGCCCACCGAGCTCGCCGTCCGTGACGCACCCCTGCGCATCCCGCTCGGGGTCCCGCTCGCAGGTGGTGTCCCCATCGAGGTATGCCGCCCCTCCGGCCTTCCCGCCGCCGTCGGTGAGCTCGGCGCGATCTGGGCAGGAGGTGAGCGAACCGGGGACTCCGGCCGCCGCTGGACGGACGGCACCCTGGAATACGCGTGCGACACTGCCGACGAGGTGATCGCCGACCACATGCAGACGGTCGCCGCACTGCGCGACGTGCCCGGCATCCGTGACGCCCTGGTGGTCTCTCGTGCCGACCCGGCCGGGGGCAACGACATGGTCGGGTACGTCGCCGGCCCCGGTCTCGATGCTGGGTCGTTCGTCGTCCAGGGGCAGGTCGCGAGTCGGTTGCCCGACTACCTCGTGCCACGACAGGTGTTCGTACTCAAGACACTGCCCCGCACGCCGTGGGGTGAGTACGACCTGCGCGCCCTGCCGCGGCCGAGTGGCAACGCCGCGGCTCACGGCGGGCACGCGGCGCCGCGAACGCCCGTCGAGAGGCGCCTCACCGCAATCCTCGAAGAGCTGTTGGATGTCGAACGGGTCGGCATCTACGACAGCTTCTTCGAGCTCGGCGGATTCTCGATGCTCGCGACGCGGCTGATCACCCGAATGCGCGACACCTTCGGAGTGCAGCTCGCCGTTCGCGCCGTTTTCGAGGCGCCGAGCGTCGATGAGCTCGCTCGCCTGGTCGTCACTGCGCAGGCAGAACGGCTCGACATGGACGACCTCGAGGCACTGCTCCGTGAGGTCGAGCAGGTATGACCTCGGACTCGCCCGCTCAGAGCGTCTGCAGGAACGTCTCGAGGTGGGCGACTTGGTCGCGGCCCGCCCGGAAGGCATCGAGGTGGTCGCCGTGTCCAGTAACGACGAGCTTGGCCTGGGGCGTGACCGCTGCGAACCGCCGCGACCCCGCCGGGTGCGTGGTGTTGTCGTCCTCGGTCATGACGACCAGACACGGCTGCGTCAGCGCTGCGGCCGTCATACGGCAATCCCAGTGGGCTGTCGCAGCGGTGAGCCTCGCGTAGCGGTAGAAGAGCTCGGAGGTCGCATACGGCCGGACGACCAGCGGACCGATCCGCTCGGGGACACCGGTCATCGGACCGCTGACGACCCTCGTCCGCACCCAGTCCGCCGTGTCGCGCGATTCGCCGGCAAGATCGACCAGTGCACGCAGATTGACTTGGTGGTCGGTCTTCGGCGCCTCGTCGCCGAGCTCCAGATCGGCATGCCACAGGCTGATCGACCGGATGCGGTCGGGGCGCTGCGATGCCGCGGCGAGCGCGAGGCCAGACCCGCCGCACAGGCCCAGGACATGCACCGGGCCGCCAACGTCGCCGGGCGCGAGAGCGTCCATCGCGGCGAGCAGATCCGACTGCTGGGAGGTCATGTCATGGCCGCAACGCTCGAACGATGCAGGATCGGTGATCAGGCCCCAGGTGCCGCGGCTCTGCGGGATCACACACCGGTATCTCGGGCTCAGTGCGTGCAGCCATGGCAACGCGAGCCGCAAGCTCAGTCCGGGCGGCGGCGAGACGAGGACGCAGGCAGCATCGATCGGCCCGGCGGCGACCGCGGAGATCGTGCTGCCGTCCGGCCGTCTGATCGAGTGTCGTTCGTAGCGCGCGTCCTCCGCGTCCCGGCAGCGCCGGGCGGACTCCACGGCCACCTGCGGATCCACACCGACCAGGGCCCAGGCGGCCTGGGTGCGGCGCAGCTCGGCCGCCAGGGCGAGGACGGCGTAGTCAGTGGGTGGATCGGCGCTGGCCGCGTCGAAGGTGAGTGGTACGCCGAGCTCGCAGCACACCGCGGCGACGATGGCGGGCGAGTCCGCACAGGTCTCGGCGGGCAGCGCGAAGGGCCCGACCTGGCAGGTCAACCCTTCGAGCTGGCGGATCGCCGTGACGAGGTCCGCGATCGCTTCCTCCAGCCCGGTGTCGGGGTCTCTCCGCGCGAGGGCCGTCACCGGGTCATCCCGCCGGCCGTGCGGCAACCGCCAGGTTGTGAGCGGTGAACCGGCCGGTGAGGACCCGCGGATCGACGTCAGCGCCCAGCGTCTGGTGGATCGTCGCGAGGATCCGGACCATCGACAGGGAGGTGGCGCCGTGGTCGGCGAGGTCGTCGTCGACGCCAAGGCCCGAGGTGTCCAGGATCGCATGTGCGATGTCGAGAATGCGGACGGTCAGGTCCTCGACGGCCCAGGCACCAGTCATGGACAGAGTGTGGTGCCCGAACCCGCTGACAGCGAGTGGCCGGTACCGGGGACTCCGCTGCCGTCGCCGCATTTCCTAGCGTGTGGTCACGGACCGATGAGGAGAGAAGTCTGTGGCCCTCCCCGGCACCAGCCTGCACACGATATTCCGGGAACGCTCTCGCGCAGCACCGGAGCGGATCGCCGTGTCCGCGTCCGGCGGAGCGACCTGCTACCGAGAGCTCGACGCCCGCAGCAACCGGTTGTCCGCCCGACTCGCCGCACGAGGTGTCGGCCCGAACGTCCTGGTCGGGCTGTGCGCACGCTCCAGCGTCGAGGCGATCGTGGGCATGCTGGGCATCCTGAAAGCCGGTGGCGCCTACGTGCCGATCGACCCGAAGTATCCGGCCGAGCGCGTCGCCTACCTGCTCGCTGACTGCGCCGTGAAGGTCGTCGTCGGCACCGCGGACACGCCGGACGTCGGCGACGACCGAGAGCTCGTCCGGGTCGACATCGACGACGATGGGGACGCCCCTGTCCCGGCCGACCGGGTGGGGCCGGAAGATCTGGCCTACGTCATCTACACCTCGGGTTCGACCGGCCGGCCCAAGGGTGTCACTGTTGAGCACCGCCACGCCGTGCGCCTGTTCGAGCAGACCCAGTCGTGGTTCGGCTTCGGCCCCGACGATGTATGGGCGCAATTCCACTCGTTGAGTTTCGACTTCTCGGTGTGGGAGATCTGGGGAGCGCTGCTTCACGGGGGCCGACTGGTCGTCGTGCCCGACAGCACGACCCGCTCGCCCTCGGAGCTCGTCTCGCTGCTGCGCACCGAGGGGGTCACGGTGCTCAACCAGACACCGTCGGCGTTCCACCAGCTGCTCTCGGTGCTGTTCACGTCGTCGCAGCCGCCGGACGTCACTGATGACCTCGCCCTGCGCTACCTGATCTTCGGTGGCGAGAGACTCACGCCGCGGATGCTGCGCCCGTGGATCGAGCGGCACGGTGACCGGGTGCCGGCACTGGTGAACATGTACGGGATCACCGAGACCACGGTGCACTGCACGTACCGACCGATCTCGACGACCGATCTCGACGGGGCGGAGGGCATCAGCCCGATCGGCGTCCCAATCCCGGACTTGCGGCTCCACCTCCTCGATTGCGGCGGCGATCCGGTCCCCGATGGTGTGCCGGGGGAGATGTACGTCGCCGGGGCCGGTGTCGCTCGCGGCTACCTCAACCGGCCCGATCTGACGACGGCCCGGTTCGTCGAGGGTCCCTCCGGTATCGACGAGGACCGCGTCTACCGCACAGGAGATCGGGCGGTGCGTCTTCCGGGCGGAGACCTCGCATATCTGGGGCGTGTGGACGATCAGCTCAAGGTGCGCGGATTCCGCATCGAGCCGGGCGAGGTCGAAGCGTGTCTCATGCAGGTCCCGGAGGTGGGGAGGGCGATCGTCGTGGCTCGAGACTTCGGGGGTGGCGACGTTCGGCTGGTCGCCTTCCTGCTGCCGTCGGCAGACGTCGTGGTCGATGCCGTCGCGCTCGCCGGTGTGGCCGAACGGCGGGTGGTGGCGCACCTGCCGCGGCACCTTCGACCGTCACTGTACGAGGTTGTCTCGGAAATACCGATGAACCTGCAAGGAAAGGTGGATCGTGATGCGCTCAGCATGTAGGCGAAGGAGACCGGGGGAGCGCTCATGACTTCGCTTCCCGAGGTCAGGCCGGCCGTTCACGCGATCGTGCGAAGCGTGCTCGAGCGCGACGTCGACCCCGCCGTCGACGTCTTCGATCAGGGTGCGACCTCGCTCGCGTTCATCCGTGCGGTAGCCAGGATCAGCCAGGAATACGGCGTCACCGTGGACGTCAGCGGGCTCGAGGAGGCCAGTGTCGACTCGCTGTCCGAACTCGTGGCCCGACAGCTCGACACAACGCGAACGACGACGGCAGGGGTTTGACAATGGCAAGGACTATCGACACGGGTCGCCAGACCTTCACTCCGACCGCGGAGGAGGTCGCACTCTTCCACGAGCGCGGATACCTCGGCCCGTTCAAGGTCTACGAAGAAGAGGAGATGCGGCAGCGATGGCGTCGCGAGCGGCTGCGGCTGATGAACCGGAGCGAGGCGGTCTACGACGAGGATGCTTACGCCGGCAACACCAACATCGCCAACTACGATCGGCACCTGGACTCGACGTTCCTCGCCGACCACATCTGCCGGCCGGAGATCGTCGACCGGGTGGCCGCAGTCCTCGGACCGAATGTGTTGTGCTGGCGTAGCGAGTTCTTCCCGAAGTATCCCGGTGACGAGGGCACGGACTGGCACCAGGCAGACACCTTCGCGTTCGCGTCCGGTCAACCGCAGATCGTGTGGCCGGACGACCAGAAGGAGTTCGGCGGCACCATCACCGTGTGGACGGCCTTCACAGAAGCGACCGAGTCAACCGGCTGCCTCCAATTCATCCCCGGATCGCAGCGCACCATGCACTACGACGAGTCGCGAGGGATGCACTATCAGCCAGGCATGATCAATGCCCAGAACAAGGAGGGAGTCAACCGCGGCTTCTATGGCTACGACTATCGCCAGCTGCAGAAGGACCCGGATTGGCGTCCGCCGGAGGAGCAGGCCGTGTCGATGGTCATGAAGCCGGGCGAGGCGGTGATGTTCTGGTCGACGATGATGCACGCGTCCAAACCGCACAGTGCTCCCGACAAGCCGATGCGCCTCGGTTTTGCCGGCCGTTATGTGCCGACGTGCGTGGACATCTATCCCGACACCGATGACATCGACGAGTACGGCGGCACGATCAGTCTCCGGGACTACGGCGCGGTTCTGGTCTCGGGTGAAGACACCTACACGCACAACCGGAAGGTGACCACCACCACTCGGGACCACGCGTTCCCGGTCCGCTGAGCCGTCAGCGCGATGGTGAAGCCGAGCGAGCGGCAGGCTGTCGCGAGGCTCGTGTCGGCGGTGCTGGCCGTCCGGCCGATTGCGACGAGCCTGCCGCAGCCGATCCGGGTCGTCCCCACGACACTCGGTGGTGCGCCACCGTCGACGTTTCCGGAACATCATTGGGCTGCACTGGACGGGCTGCTGGCTCGCGTCTCGCGTCATGCCGGCGTGCCCGGGCTCACGCTTGTCCGCGCAGCGACTCTCGATCAGCTCGGAGTGTTCGAGCGAGTGGTGAGCCTGCGCCTTGCGCTCGCTGAGTTCGCGGGGCGGCTGCCCAACGATCTTGTGGCCGACGAGGTCGACCGCATCGCCGTCGCCACGGTGGCCGAAGGCTTCGATGCGGCCTTCGGCAAGCAGCGGACGGTGTCGCGCGACGGGCTTCCCCTGACCGTCTACGCCGGCGGGGACGGTGACGAGGCAGTCGTCCTGGTGCCAGCCTGCGGCATGCCTGCGACGCTCGCGGAGGGGTGGCTGCGCTCCCTCGCTCGTGACTTCCGCGTCCTGACGTGGGACTCGCGAGGACTGTTCGACGCGCTGGAGCACAACGGCGACTTCGCTGTCGACACCACCGCGCAGACGGAGGACCTGTTCAGGCTCATGGACCACTTCGATGTCGGCACGGCGCACGTGGTCGGGCTGTGCGGTGGCGCTGTGATCGGCCTCGCGGCCGCGGCGGCGAGACCGGAGCGGATCCGGTCCCTGAGCCTGTGGCACGGCGCCTATGAGCTGGCCAGCGGTTCACCGCGGACGAAGTTCCAGAACGACCTCATCGAGCTGATGACGATCGCCGCCATCAGTCGACCTGCAGCCGTCTCGGTCCAGGCAGCGTTTTGTCAGGTCACCCTGACCAACACGCCGGCCGCACTGTCGCACCTGGTGCTCTATCCGTACACGACTGCTGAGCTGTTCTACCGATATTGCCGGGTCAACGGAGCGCTCGCGCGCACCGATGTCGAGCCCTTTCTGGCCGCGGTCGCCCAGCCCACGCTCGTGGTGACCTCGCGCGACGACGCGACTGCGCATCCGCAGGGCTCGCGGCTGGTGGCAGAGGCGCTGCCCAACGCCACTCTCCGCGTCGAACCCCACGGAGACCACACGTCACTGTTCCAGGCGGACGAGGACCTGCTGCAGGTCGCGGCCGACTTCATCCGCCTGCAGACAGCCTAGCGGTCAGACTTCCGGGCGGTGTCAGCTGACCCGACGGCATCGGCGCGGCCAGCCGTCGACGGATGGCCCATCGCGCGCGTCTGCTTGGGGGTTTCGTGGTCCGGACACTCACGGTGCATCTTCTTCTTCGGCTAGGGACATTCGGGGACCGGGGCGTCTGCGGGCTGCTCGAGCACACGCACGAGTTCCGTGGCCAGCCCTGCGACCGTGGCGTGATCGAGCACGGCGGAGGAGAAGTCCAGTCGCCCGGTGACTCTGCCGTCCGGCAGCTCGATGAGTTCGCAATGCAGGTCGACCGGAATCTCGGCCGGCGGCGGAATGGCGACGTCGCTCAGACCGGTCGGCGCACGGAGCGCAAAGGAGACGTCGAAGAGCGGATTGCGACCGGGTGCCGGCGGCACGACCGTGTCGAAGGTCGCCGCGACGACGTCCTCGATCGGCGGTGCCGCGTGACCTAGTGCTCCGATCGCTGTCTCGCGGACGCGGTCCAACAGAGCCCCAAGGGTCCTCGCCCCCGCGGTCGCGACGCGGAAGACAGCCAAGTTCTCGAACATGCCCGCCGTGTGCTGCAGCTCGGGGTCTTCGGCACCGCCATCAACATGGACGCCGATCGTCAGGTCTGTCCCGGTCGTGTGCCTGTCGAGTACGGCGACCAATCCGGTCAGCATGCCGACCGCGGACGGTGCGCCGTGCTCAGCTGCGAAGTCGTGGACGCGAGCCACGACATCCGCCCGCAGGGTGAAGGGCACCGATCCCGCACGAGGATCGCGAGGCACCGGTCGCGGTCGGTCGGTGCGAAGCTCTGCTGGATCGAGCCCCGCCAGCGCGGTGCGCCAGAAGTCGAGGTGGCGCTTCGTGGTCGTGCTGCCGGCGATCTCCCGCTGCCACGACGCGAAATCGACGTACTCATAGGCGGCCGGAGCGACGGTGCGGCCACGGAGTGCGGCGCGAAGCTGCCGCACGAACAGAGCACGCGACCGGTGGTCGGCGACGATCTCGTGGACGACTAGCACGACGAAGCGCTCACCGGACATCGCGCGCAGGACCCGAGCGCGCACGGCTGGAGCGGCCGCCAGGTCAAAGGGCCGGGAGAGCTCGGCGTCAACTACCTCTGCCGGCTCGGCGTCCTCGAGAGCCGGGCTCGACTCCACCGGCTCGGCGATGACGGGGATCGGCACGCCGGCATCGTTCAAGCGGTAGCAGGTGCGCAGTGTGCCGTGCCGGGCCACCAGTTCCGTGACCGCGGCACCGACGGCCTCGAGGCTTGCATTCTCCGGGATACGCACTGCGAGGGCGCGGTTGTGCTGCACGCTGTGCGGGTTGACCTGCTGGTGCAGCCAGAGTCGCCACTGTGCGGCGGAGAGTCGCCGCGGTTGGTCGTCCGGAAGTCGCTGGAGCGTCGGCTCGGGAGTGCCGTCGTCCTCCAGAAGCTGGGCGAGGCCATAGACCGTGCGCATCTCGAACAGGGCGTTGATCGGCACCTGCGTCTCCAGCAGGGAGTTGAGTCGGAGGATGGCCTGGACCGCGCGCAGCGAGTCGCCGCCAAGGGAGAAGAAGTCGTCGTGGCGGCCGATGTGCTCACGCTCGAGCACCGCGGCCAGGACCCGCGCCACGAGCAGCTCGCCTTCGTTGCTCGCGCCGGCCGGTTCGGGTGTCGCGACGGCCGACCCGTGCTGCGTCTCGGCGAGCGCGGAGCGGTCGAGCTTGCCGTTGGGCGTCACCGGCAGTTCCTCGACGGCGCGGAATGCGGCCGGGATCATGTGGTCCGGCACCGAACGTGCCAGATGCAGGCGGAGCTGCCGCTCGTCGGGCTCGCCGCCCGGCTCGTCGTTCGTCACGGCCTGGACG
The DNA here is from genome assembly GCA_963781335.1 of uncultured Actinomycetota bacterium. GTDB lineage: Bacteria > Actinomycetota > Actinomycetes > Propionibacteriales > Nocardioidaceae > Marmoricola. Next base: position 64,431 of record CAWAFS010000025.1, read on the forward strand.
TAGGCGACCAGACGCGGTCCGTCGGCATTCGTCTCGGTGGTGACGGCTGCTGCAGCGATCCCGGGATGACGGCAGATGGCCGTTTCGATCTCGGCCGGCTCGACCCGGAAGCCGCGGATCTTGATCTGTTGGTCGGTGCGGCCCAGGATCTCGATTCGGCCGTCAGGCTGACGCTGCGCCAGGTCGCCGGTCCGGTAGAGACGGCCGCCGTCCGTGGCCGGGTCGGCGACGAAGCGATGCGCGGTGAGTCGAGCTTGGCCGAGGTACCCCGAGGCAAGGCCACGGCCACCGATGTAGAGCTCGCCTTCGACGCCGGGCGGTGGAGACTCGAGCCGTTCGTCGAAGACATGCAGCGACGTGTTGCGCACCGCGTGGAAGCGGATCGGCACGCCGTCCTGGTAGCGAGTCAGGCTCGACCAGACCGTGGTCTCGGTGGGGCCGTAGAGATCCCACAGGGCGACGTCGTGCCGACTCAACTGCTCGACCAGCTCGGTGGGCAGTCGCTCACCGCCACACAGGACGGTGAAGCCGGCGGGTGGCCGCCATCCGGCCGCGAGCAGCAATCGCCAGGTCGTCGGCGTCGCCTGCAGCACCGTAGCCCCCGTCCGCGCGATCAACGCGGCCGTCCGCTGCGGGTCGACTGCGTCGGCATGCTCGCCGAGCACCACCCGCCCGCCGGTGGTCAAGGGCAGGAACAGCTCGAGGGCTGCGATGTCGAACGACGCGGTGGTGATCGCAGGGAGCACGACATTGTCGGGCAGGCGGAGTGTCTCGCGCATCGACGCCATGAAGTTGGCGAGGGCGGGATGTCCGACCGCAACGCCCTTGGGAATTCCGGTCGAGCCCGAGGTGTAGATGACGTACGCCGTGCCGCCCCGGTCGGGCGGGGCGACTCGTGGCGGGCGCCGCGCGAGGATGATGTCCGAGATGCGCACGATCGTCTCGACGTCGTGACCCGCTCCCTGGGTGTCGTGGGTCAGCAGCGCTCTCGGTCTGGCGTCGCGGAGGATGAGGTTGAGGCGCTCCCGCGGGTGATCGCGGTCAAGAGGGAGGTACGCGGCGCCACAGAGCTGCACGCCCAGCAAGGCGGGAAGAAGGTCGACAGATCGAGGCAGCGCGACCGCGACGACATCGCCGGGCGCGACACCGACATCACGGAGGTGGTCGGCAACGGCCTCGGCGTACGCGACGAGTTCGACGTAGGTGAGTCGACCGTCGATGGCCTCCAGAGCGACCGCGTCGGGCGTGCGCAGGGCCTGGGCGATCACCGACTCGGGCACCGTAGGGTCCCCGATCCGCGCCTTCGGCCGGGTGCGCGGCCGGGGCGGCAGCGGCCCGGCGCGCGTGTCCGTCACGACGCCGCCGGCACGGGCACGTGGTCGCTGACCTGCAATGCGTCGGCGATCTCCAGCTCGTCAGGCCTGTCGGCGAGCGCGTTGAGAAGCTGGAGATAGCGTTGCCCCCACCACGCCAGCCCCGGCCCGTCGGTCCGCATGCTCATGCGCTCGAGATACATGCGCTCTCCGTCGACGGAGATCAGGACAGCCAGGTCCACCTGGGCGGATGAGTGGTGGGCACCGGGAGGCTGTCTGGCGGCGAGACGCAATGCGGTGCGGAAGCTGATCCGGGCCTCGGCCGTCGTAGTGGCGGGCTCGGCGAGCTGTCGGTCCACGGTTGCTGCCCTCGCTGGCGCGGTGACGGCATCGCATTGTCCGCGGATCACCCGCGCATGGACCGGTGGCGAGTCGCGCGAGGCCCGCTGTGCCAGCTCGGTGGCGCATATCCAGTACGGCGCCAGGGCGTCGGCTGCGACGCCTGCGGCGAGCCCGTCGAGCTGCTGCGCCAGGCTGCGGGAGATCCTGATCGGTCCAATGCAGTCCGGCCCGGCTGGGTTGGTAGTGGTCATCGGATCCATGTCCTCTCCGCTGCGAGTGGATGGGTGGGCTGAGATGCCCTCAGTCAAGGGGTGCGGAGGTCGCTCGCCCTGTCCCCGATAAGCTCGACAGGGCGCGGGAATCTGCACTGCGTGGCCGATTCACGTGACGCCATCGCGGTGGCCGCCGCTCCTACCGTGCGGACATGGCTGCTCGGCGCGGACTTCCTATCAGCGTTCTTGGGCTGCCCTCTGTTCAGCCGACATGCACCCAACGCCCCGAAGACCGTGAGATGACGCTGACCGGGACCATGACGCAGGCGCGGACCGACGCGGCCGGTGCGACGTCCTGGTACCAGACGTTCGTCGCCGCCGCGCGTTCGCACGCCACCGAGCCCGCGATCACGGGCGAGAGTGGGACCCTCACCTATGCCGCCCTGGTCGCCAGGGTCGAGGCACTCACTGGCAGGTTGCGGGCCCTCGGGGTGGAGCCCGACGACGTCGTGGCAGTCGTCCTCGGGCGTTCGACCGACGCGGTCGTCGCGATGCTCGCGGTGTTCGCGGCCGGCGGTGCCTATTGCCCGTTCGACCCGGGCGATCCGCCGGCGCGTACCTCCGATGCCGTTCGGAGGCTCGGCGTTCGATTCGCCGTCGCCCACTCCGGCACAGCCTCCGTGCTCGACGACGATCTCCATGTCCTCGATCCGAGCCAGTCAGAGACACCAGCCGATGCGCCGTTCGCCGCCGTTCGGCCCGATCCCGATGCACTTGCCTATGTCCTCCATACGTCCGGTTCGACCGGCGCGCCCAAGGCCGTCGCGATGACTCATCGCGGGCTCGAACGGTTGATCGCGTGGCAGATCGCCGACGGGCGTCGCGGGCTGCGCACGTTGCAGTTCACCGCGACCTCCTTCGATGTGACGTTCCAGGAGGTGTTGTCCACCCTCGCCACCGGTGGCTGCCTGGTCCTGCCGTCCGAGCAGATGCGCCGCGACCCCGCGGCGTTGCTGGACGTCCTTGTCGAACACCGTGTGCAGCGGATCTTCCTGCCGTACGTCGCACTGCAGCTGCTCGCCGCGGCTGCGGCCCGCCGCGCGGTCGTGGTTTCGTCACTGGAGCACGTGATCACCGCGGGCGAGCGGCTGATCGTGACACCGGAGATCCGCGCGTTCTTCGCCGCTGTCCCGCAGTGTCGGCTCGACAACCACTACGGCCCCACCGAGACGCACCTGGCGACGCGCTTCACGCTCGAGGGCCTCGCGGAGACCTGGCCGGAAAGGCCGCCGATCGGCACGCCCGTCGCCGGCATCCACTGCCAGGTCCTGGACGACAACCTGGCGCCGGTGGGAGAAAGTGAGCCCGGCGAGCTCTACCTCGCCGGCGCGGCTCTTGCGCGTGGCTACCTGCGCGACGGGCGGCAGACGGGGGAGCGGTACGTGGCCGGTTCCTCCGGGCGGCTCTACCGCACCGGCGATGTCGTCCGTCGGACCAGTGCAGGGCTGGAGTTTGTCGGGCGCGGCGACGATCAGGTCAAGGTCCGCGGCTTTCGGGTCGAGCCGACTGAGGTCGAGGCCGCGTTGTTGCAGCATCCTTGTGTCGACGCCGCCGCGGTCGGACTGCGCGACCTCGCCAACGGCGTACCGGGCCTGGTCGCCTATGTCCAGGCGAGTGAGGAGCCGACGCACCGCGACCTGGCCGACCACTTGCGCGGACGCCTGCCCGGCTATCTGATTCCCGCCCGCTTCGTCCGGGTGACGGCGCTGCCACGGACGTCCTCGGGCAAGGTCGATCGGGCGGCGCTGACCAAGGTTTCCCTTCCGGACTGCCCGGATCCCGGGCCGCAGGACGCCGGCACACTGCGGTTCACCGTCGCCGAGATCTGGCGTCGTGTGCTCGGACACGACGAGTTCGACGACGAGGACGACTTCTTCGAGATCGGTGGGGACTCGCTGCTGGCCACCTGGGTCGTCGCCGAGGTGGAACAGGAGCTCGGCCGTGCGCTCGGCCTCTCGGTATTCCTCGAGGACAGCACAGTCGGCGGTCTGGTCGCGGCGCTGGAGTCCGACGGCGCGCGTTGTGGCCGCCGGGCCCGCTCGTCCGAGCTCGTGACACTGCGACCCGGCCCGTCGGGACGCAGCATCTACCTCGTCCATCCGCTCGGGGGCGAGCTACTGGGATACCGCGAGCTCGCGCGCGCATCGCGCGCCCCCTTCAGGTTGCTCGGCATCGCCTGGGCCGGCGCGCCCCCCCGCGACGGCAGCACGCTGGAGGACATCGCGCGGACCCATGTCGACCAGTTGCGCGCGGTCCAGCCATACGGGCACTACCTGCTCGCCGGCTGGTCCTTCGGCGGTGTTCTCGCCTACGAGATGGCCCAGCAGCTGAGCGCGTCCGGCGCGACCGTGGATCTCCTCGGGATGATCGACGCGAACCCGGTGATCGACCCTCTGTCGGGCCAATCGCTCGGCCAAGCGCCGTTCCGTGAACTCCTCGATGAACTCCTGTTCCGCCTCGGTGATCCGGCAAGTGCACCCGATGAGGTCCAGCAACTGACGTCGGGCCCGGTCTGGAGGCAACTGATGGGCGCCCCGCTCGCGGTTGGCGCGTCCAGTGGGCGTCTGCGCACCACGCTCAGGACGGCACGCGCTTGCATGGATGCCGCGATGCGCTACGAACCGCGGTCGTACAACGGGCCCGTGACGCTCTTCCAACCGTGCGACGCCGACCGCGACCTCCGGGCGCGACTTGCCGCTGAGCTTCGCGGACTGTGCACGGGCCCGTTCAGCGCGGTCGAGGTGACCGGCGACCACTGGGGCGTTCTGCGGGCCCCTCACGTGACACAGATGGCCGCCGAGTTCGACGCAGCACTCGAGAACGCAGGCGCGAAGGGAGTGGGAGCACAGCATGGATCTTGAGGAAGATCGGCGCACTTTCGCCGAACGCGGGTACATCGGCCCGTTCAAGCTCTGGGAGCCGGAGGAGATGACGGCCTGGTGGAAGGTGCAGCGCAAGGCGCTGCTCGACCCGGCCAGCGACGCGCGCAAGGTCTTCGCGAATCCGATGAATTACGACCGTCATCTTGATGTCATGGGACTGAGCGAGTTGATCACCGAGCCGGAGATCGTGCGGCGGAAGCAGGCCCTCATCGGCTCCGATGTCCTGTGTTGGCGCACCGAGTTCTTCCCGAAGAACCCCGGCGATTCGGGGACGGGATGGCACCAGGTGGAGACCTACGCCATCGGCGAGACCAGCACCGGGATGCTGGAGGCGACCGAGCACTCGCCGGGCAGTCCCATGGAGCTGACCTGTTGGGTCGCCTTCACCGAGGCGACCAAGGAGAACGGTTGCATGAAGCTCATCCCGGGCAGCCACCGGCAATGGCGCTATGACGAGCGCGCTCGCATGCGTTGGAATGGCCACGCTCGAGACAACGCGTTCTTCGGCTACAACTACGACGACCTCAAGATCGACGAGAACTGGGACCCCGACCAAGAGCAGGTCGATCACGTCGAGATGCGCCCTGGCGAGTTCATCATCTTCACCGCGCGGACCATCCACGGGTCGAACCCGAACTCCAGCAACCGGCAGCGCATGGGGTTCGCGATCCGCACCGTGCCGACCCATGTCCGTGTGTATGGCGGCATGACCGAGTTCGACGAGTTCGGGCACCACTTCGAGCTCGACAAGCACGGATGCGTCCTGGTCGGCGGTGACGACGAGTACGACCACAACCGCATGCGTCGCGAGAACGCATGGGGAGTCCCGTTCCGCCCCTCGTCACCACTGGCCGGCTGACCTGCATCACCCCTCCCATCCCGAAGGAGCAAGAAAGATGACCACAACCATGTTGTCGTTCGAAGAACAACTCGCCACCAGTCCAGTGTTTGAGCGGTTCTGCGGCCATCGGTTCTTCGAGGCCGTTGAGAGCCTCGACCTGACCAAGGAACAGGCGGAAGTGTTGATCGAGCAGTGGTGGCACCCCCTGCACTACTTCCCGACCTTCCTCGCGCGAGCCATAGCGGTTCTCCCGGACATCGCGTCGAAGAGTGCGATCACTCGCATCCTGAACCAGGAGACGGGCGGCGGGAACGTTGGCCGGGCGCACGAGGTGATCTACCTCGAGTCGATGCGCTCGTGCGGTTTCAACCCCGAGGCGATCCGCACCGCTGCCCCCTATCCGGAGACCGCAGCGCTGGTCGAGGGTTACCAGACCGCGACCGACACGCGGGAGTCCGCGCTCGGCTTCATCTTCGCGACGGAGACGACCGATCTGCTCATGGTCTCGAGCATCGGGAAGGCCGTCTCCCGGACCACCGGGGTCGAGGACAACGAATGGGTAGACATCCACCTGCGCCAGGAACCGGACCACGTCGAGCAGGCCAAGCGCGCTCTGTTGGCGGACCTCAGCCCCGAACAGGAGCAGGTCGTCCTCGACTCGGCGGACGAGATGTGGCGTCTGTGGGAGGCGTTCTTCGAACGGCTCGCTGTTGAGTCCGACGTCCGAGCGCCCGCCGCGGTTCAGCGCCTCCGAGACGTTGAGCCCCAGGAGGGATGACAGTGGAGGACGTCCGGGCGTCGTATCTGCGCTTCCCGGCGTGGACGCAGCACTTCTGGACCTGGCAGACCGGCAAGGCCCTGCCGGGCCAAACTCCCCTGGTGCGCCATACCTGGGCGTCCTACCTCATCGCGGTGGCGGTGCTGTTCTTCACCGGTCTCGCTATCTCCACGGTCGCGGTCGCAGTCATGTTTCCGCTCTGGTACGTCGCTCTGCTCATGGGCTGGGTGCTCACCGTCGCCGGCGAACGGATGATGGTCCTGGTCATCGCGCACCAGGCACTGCACCGTCGCTTCTCGGGGCGTGCCTCCCGAGACGCCTTCTGGGGTGAAGCCGTGACGGTGTTCAGCGTGTTCCACACGTTCGCAGACTTCAAGACCGAGCACTTCGACAACCATCACCGACGGGAGATCTTTGCCACCGAGGCGGATCCGCCCGTGCAGTTCCTCCAGGACCTAGGGTTCCGCCCGGGCCTCACCCGCATGCAGCTGTGGCGGCGCGCGTGGCTGGTGTTCCTGTCACCGGTGTTCTACTGGCGTGGTGCCACCGCCAGGTTGGCGAGCAACCTTCGCGGCGGGCGGTGGCGGCGGCTGGCCTTCGCGGTGTGGGCCGGATGGTGGCTCTGTCTGCCGTTCTGGCTGCCGCACGGCCTCCTCGCACTCGTCCTTGCATTCGTGGTGCCGGTCATCCTGTTCGCTCAGCTCAGTGCGCTCCTCGATCGACTCGGCGAGCACGAGTGGTTGGCGCCCCGCGACCCGGAGCTGGGCCGCCGCTTCTACACCGTCGCCAACACCACGGCGCGCTTCTGCGGCACGCCAGTGCCGCCCGCCTCGCTGCCCTGGGGGCGGCGGTCGGTCGCCTGGGTGCGCTGGTGGGCTGCGACGTTGTGCTACCACCTGCCGGCGCGGCTGCTCGTGGTCGTCGGTGACCTGCCCAATCACGACTATCACCATCGCTATCCGTCGACGCCGGACTGGACGACCGCGGCCTACGCCCGTCAAAGCGACATCGACCATGGACCCGAAGGTCCGCCCTATCGCGAGGTCTGGGGGATGGGGACGGCCATCGACAACCTGTTCCGTTCCTGGGAACCGCAGAAGGGATCGACCGCCGATGCGGTATCGCCTCGTTGACACCTTCGCCGACGCCCAGCACCTCGGCAACCCGGCCGCTGTCGCCGAGCTTGCGAAGCCCCTGGCCGTACCGGTGCTCCAGGCGGCAGCGCGTCGTATCGGGGTGCCGACGACGGCGTTCCTGGTTCGGTCGGCTCCCGGGCGCTATCGCGTCCGCTGGTTCACCCCCCACGCCGAGATCAACCTCTGCGGCCACGCGACGCTGGCCAGCGCGCGGGTGCTCTTCGCGCAACCCAGTGATTCCGGTCGGCGGCGGCTGTTCTTCGAGTCGGGCAGCGGCGTACTGTCGGCCGAGCGGGTGGACGATCTGATCGGCATCGAGCTGCCAGCCGCGGATCTGGCGTCCTGTGCGCCTCCTCCGGGACTGCTCGAGTCGCTCCGCATCAATAGTTACCGAAGCTGCATGATCTCGCACGATGATGTCCTCGTCGAGCTGGGCTCAGAGGACGAAGTCGCAGCGGTCGTTCCGGACTTCGCGATGCTGGCGCGACAGCCGTTCCGTGGGCACATCGTGACTGCCCCCGGCAGCCCCGGATCCGGAATCGACTTCGTGTCGCGGACGTTCTTTCCGGCGCTCGGTGTGAACGAGGACCAGGTGTGTGTCAGCGCGCACGGCAAGCTGACGCCGTTCTGGGCGGCGCGGTTCGGCCGGCGAGTGCTCTTCGCGCGGCAGCTCTCCGCACGCGGCGGAAGGCTCGAGGTCGAAGACCGCGGGCGCGTCGTGCGGGTGCTCGGGAGCGCCGTTCCGCGCGGAGGACTGTGTCATCTCGCTGCCCACCCGACGCGCGGCATCGCGGCCGTGCGCTGAGACCGACACCGAGGGGGAAGCGTGACGGCAGCAGACCTGCCCCAAGTCTGTCTGGCTTTGGCGATCGTCATTGCTGCGGCGCGTCTGTTCGGGCTGCTGGCGCGCAAGGCTGGCCAGCCGGAGGTCGTGGGTGAGATCCTCGCCGGCATCCTGCTTGGCCCCTCCGTGGTCGGCGACGCGGCGGCCGCCGCCATGTTCCCGACAGACGTCCGCTCGAGTCTCGCCACCCTGGCGAACGTCGCGGTGTGTGTCTTCATGTTCTTCGTCGGCCTGCACTTCGATCGTGCCCTCCTGCGGGGGCAGGCCAGGATCGCAACGTCGGTGTCGCTCGGCGCGATCGTGGTGCCGTTCGCCCTGGGTTGCCTGCTGGCCCTCTATCTGGCCGGACGACAGCCGACGACGGACCGGGTCGGGTTCGTCCTGTTCATGGGGACCGCGGTGTCGATCACCGCCTTTCCCGTGCTCGCCCGGATCCTGCACGACAGCGGCTTGGCGCGGACCACGGTCGGCGGGCTCGCACTCGCGTGCGCCGCGATCGACGACGTCTTGGCGTGGGCGTTGCTGGCGCTGGTGATCGCGATCTCGGGTGCGGGCGGGCATCTCTGGTTGGTGCTGCTGGTGGTGCCGTTCGCGGTCCTGCTGATCGCCGTTGTCCGCCCGTTGCTAGGCGCGGCCGAGCGACGTGTTGGCGCCGGCCGGCTCGGCGATCTCGCGGTGCTGGCCGTCGTCGGTAGCGGCCTGTGGCTGTGCGCACAGGCCACCGACCGGATGGGCCTGCACCTGATCTTCGGCGCGTTCCTGTTCGGCATCGCATTTCCGCGCGGTTCGAGCTCTCGTCGGCGAGCCCGACTGCTGGCACTCGTCGAACGCATCAACTCGCTGCTGTTGCTACCTGTGTTCTTCCTGATCGTGGGTCTGCAGTTCGACCTGCTCCGCTTCGATGGGGAAGCATTTGGCGTCTTCGCGTTGATCCTCGCTGTGGCCGTCGGTGGCAAGGCCGGCGGCGCGTACGTCGGCGCGCGACTGTGTGGCGCGGGATCACGCCACGCGCTGACCCTGGCGGTGCTTCTCAACACGCGCGGACTCACCGAGCTGATCGCGCTGACCACCGGTGTGCAGCTCGGGTTGCTGGACACGGGCCTGTACTCCCAGCTGGTGGTCATGGCCCTGGTGACCACCGCAATGACCGGAGTGCTGCTCCGGTTCGTCCATCCACCCGGGCGCGTCCGCGACGACACCGTGGCGCGTGAGACCGCAGGAGTGCCGACATGACCAGGAAGACGACGAACTGGCTGCAGCGCCCACCGTCCGGAACTGCGGCCGCCCGGGTGTTCTGCATCCCGCACGCCGGGTGCGGTGTCAGCGTTTTCCGCAACTGGCCCGCGCAGCATGGTTCGACCGAGTTTCTGGCGATCGATCTTCCGGGCCGACTGACGCGCTTCGACGAGCCGATGCCCGACACCTTCCAGGAGCTCGCGGTCGGTCTGGTCGACGGTCTGGCGCCCTATCTGGACGTGCCGTTCACAGTCTTCGGGCACTGCTGGGCCGCGCTTGCGGCCTACGAGATGGCCTTTGAACTTCGGCGGAAAAGCCTGCCGGTGCCGGAGCAGATCGTCGCGTCCTCCCAGCTCGCACCACAGGACGAGATGATCGCGCGCATGCTCGAGATGGACCACGCACAGTTGAAGGTCGAGCTGGAGAAGATCCTGCGCGACATGGGCCAACGGCCGCACCCCGAGCTGGTTGCGATCTACGTCGACATCCTGCAGGCCGATCTCGACATGATCCGGCGGTACGTGCCGTCGGATCCGGGGTCGTTGCCCTGCCCGGTCACCGCGCTCGGCTGGCGCGATGACACGGAGATCACACCGGACCAGATGCATGGTTGGTCGGCGTGTCCGGAGACGACCTTCACGGTCCTGCCTGGAGAGCACAGTCGGTTCATCGACGCTCCCACCGAGCTGATCGAGATCCTCGCAGGGACCGCTCAGCGCGGGCTCAGCGCGACGGGCACCGCGCGATAACCCCGGAGAAACGCGGACTCCATCCGCACCGGCGGAGCAGCCGGCTCGGCTTCGCCCACCTGTGTGGCCATGGCCCGCAGCAACGCGGCGATCTCGAGGCGCGCGAGGTTCGCGGCGATGCAGTGATGGGGACCTGAGCCGAAGCTCAGGTGCGTGCGTCGCGGCACGCCGAGTCGGAGCTCCTCCGGTCGGTCGAACACCTCCTCGTCACGATTCGCCGAGCGCAACCAGAGCGTCACGATCTCGCCACGCCGCATCCGCACCCCATCGACCTCGAGGTCGCTGAGCACCGTGCGCATCACGTGGTTGACCGGCGCCTCGCCACGCAACAGCTCCTGTGCGGCAGCGTCGAAGTCGACGCGGTCGGCGCGCAACTGCTCCCAGAACGGCTGCTGTTCGAGCAGGGTCATCGGCAGCACCGTCAGCACGTAGCGAGCCGAGGCGTTGCCTCCGAGGATCAGGTCGTGGCAGTTCATGACAGCTGACGACCGCGGCAGCTGTGCGCCGTCGATGCGAGCGGTCGCGAGCGCGCTTGCCGCGTCGTCTGCCGGGTTCCGACGCTTGGCGACCAGGAGTTCGTCGCAGTATCCGAGCAACTCGACGTGCGCGGCGACCTGGTCCGCTCCGGTGGCGTAGCCCGCGCCGCTGAACGCCGCCTGACACAGTCGGGCAATGTACCCGCGGTCCTCGTCCGGCACCCCGACCAGGTCGCAGCTGACGGCGGTGAGCAGCGGTGCGACCACGTCCTCGACGAATTCGACCGATGGTTGCGCCACCGCGTCCGCGACCAGCCGATGGGCGAGGTCGCCGGTGCGCGCGGCGAGCCGTCGTACGGCCTTAGGCGTGAACGCGGGCTCGAGGAACCTGCGCATGTGCGCGTGTTTCGGGTTGTCGGTGACCAGCATGGAACGCCCCCCGGCCGCCGACCCCGCAACGCCGTCGGTCGCCTTCTCACCCAGGCGCATTCCATGCTCGGAGGAGAGCAGCTCGCTGTGCCGCAGCACCTGCTTGATCTGCCGGTAGCGCGTCACCGCCCAGTGGCTGCGCCAACCCTCAAGATGCACGGGCACGCCGGCCCGGCGCAGCGTGCCCCAGATGCGCTCCGGACGCTCGGTGGAGTAGAGGGTCGGATCGCCCAGGTCGACACTGCGGACCTGCTCGAGATCGTCGTCGGGGTCGGTGACCGGCGGAGTCGAGTGGGACGTCGTCACCGTGCTGCCTCCAGCTCCGCGTCGATCAGCCGGGCGAGCGCGCGAGGTGTCAGGTCCCTCAACACCTGGCGGACAGCGAGGTCCACGCCGAACTCCTCGGTGCACAGCTCGATCAAGCTGAACACCTGCAGAGAGTGACCGCCGAGATCGAAGAACTTGGTGGTGACACTGACCCTGTCCATCTGGAGGACCTGAGCGAAGAACGCGGCTATCCTCGCCTCGGTGACCGTCTCCGGTTGCTCGTACGGCGCCGGCTCGACGATGCCCGCACGGTCGATCAGCGTGAGCAGGCGCCCCTGGTCGATCTTCCCGTTGACGAAGGTCGGGATCGCCTCGAGGACGGTGATGGTCGAGGGCACCATGTGCGCGGGCAACACTCTTCGCGCGTGCCCGAACAACGTCGGCGCGGACATCGCGGCGCCCGGCACGGCGACTGCGAAGGCGGCGATCTCCCCCTCGCTGTCCGGCACCACGGTCGCGACGCATTGCGTGATGTCCGGGACTTCGGCGATCACTGCCTCGATCTCGGCGAGCTCGATGCGCACGCCTCGGACCTTGACCTGCCGACCGACCCGTCCCATGTGCTCGAGAACCCCGTCTGGCCGGTAGCGCACGAGGTCCCCGGTCCGGTACATCCGGCCTCCCGCTCGCCCGAAGGGGTCGGCCGAGAACCGCTCCGCGGTGAGTCCGGCGTGTCGGTGATAGCTCTGCGCGATGCCGACGTCGCCGCCCACATAGAGCTCTCCGACGGCGCCGATCGGCAGGGGCTGCAGACGGTCGTCGAGGACGTAGACGCGGCGATGCTCGACCGGGGGGCCGATCGGGACCGGTGCCCCCGGCTCGACCGACAGTACGGTCTCGGCCACGCAGCCCAGCTCGGTGGGGCCGTAGCAGTTGATGATGCTGCCGGAGAAGCGCTCGTGGAAGCCGTCGCGGACCAGGGGTGTCACCGCGTCGCCACCACAGAAGAGCCAGCGCAGCGATGGACAACTGCCTTCCTGGGTGTGTGCGAAGAACGACGGCATCATCGAGGGCACCATGAACATCGCGGTGACCTGGTATCGGTCGATCACGTCGCGCAGCGCGGCCGGGTCGCGGTGGCTCTCAGGCGGGCAGATCGCGATCCGGGCGCCGTGGTAGAGGGGCCAGAAGATCTCCCAGATGGACACGTCGAAACCACAGGACGTCTTGAACAGCGCCGTGTCGCCCGGTCCGTACGGGTAGGAGCGGTGCAGCCACTCGATGTCGGCGAGCGCGCCGTCGACGGGATACGCCACCGCCTTCGGCTTCCCGGTCGTGCCCGAGGTGTACAGCATGTGGATCAGGTGGTTGCCGTCCTCGGGCGGCAGGTCGACGTCGGGCTGCGCTGCCCAACGTGCGAAGTCCGTATCGACTGCGAGCACCCGCCACGAGCCGGATGGGATGCGGGTGCGGGTCTGCTCGTCCGTCAGCACCATCACGGGAGCAGAGTCCTCGAGCATGAAACTCATCCGGGCATCGGGGAGATCCGAGTCGATCGGCACGTAGGCCGCGCCGGACTTCGCGACGGCATACAGAGCGACCATCAGGTCGAGGCTGCGCGGCATGCTCACCGCAACGAAGGCCCCCGGGCGTGCGCCGTTCGCGCGCAGCTCCCAGGCGAGGCGGTTGGCGCGACCGTTGAGCTCGGCGTACGTCATCAGTCCCTGATCACCGACGAGGGCGACCGCGTCGGGTGTTCTCCGAGCCTGTTCCTCGAACGGCTGGGCCATCGTGGTGTGCGTGATGTGCGGCCTTCGGTACGGGTTGAGCCGGAGGAGGATCCGCTCGCGCTCTGCCGGTGGTACGGGCGAGATGGCGAGGGCGTCTTCGTCGGGCTCGGCCGCGAGCGCGCCGAGCAGGTGGCTGTACATCTCGGCGAATCGGGCGGCCCCAGCGGCGTCGAAGTGGTCGATGCGGTAGCGCATCTCGCCGGTGATTGTCGCCGGGCCGTCGCGCAGGCTCAGCGAGATCGGCGGGCGGGCTGCCACCAGCGCCTCATGCACGGCGAGCTCAACTGCGTCCGGTGCGTCGGTGTGCAGCTCCAACACGGCGTCGACGAACGGCTCTTGCGCGGTCGCCGCCCGCAGCTCGTCGGTGATCCCGCTCAGGTCCTCGGCGTGCCGTGCGGCCTCCGCCACGGTGACCGCGAAGGTGTCGATCGCGGCCCGGAGCCCCTGGCCTGCGGTGAGGTCGGCGCGCACCCCGAAGCCGTGGGTTGTGCCGGGAAGCCGCACCCCGACGGTGACCTCGCGACGCCCACTCAGCTGAGCGAGGAGGATCTGGAGCCCTGCACCCAGCGCCGCGTCCACGCCGGTGCCCGTTGCGGTGGTCGCTAGCTGCCGGAGGTCCGCTACCACCGCGGCGTCCAGGCGGACCGGAACCGTCGCTGTCCTCGTTGGTCCGCTGCATGCCTGACCATGGGCGGTGGTGGCCGGGACGGGGTGCGCTGTGGTCATCGGTTCACCGGCGCGCCGACGATCTCCACGGCCCGCTCGGGTGCGGCGACCACCTCCGCCTCCTCACTGGGGTTGAACGTGTCTTGGTCAGGGATGGTGTCGGGGAGCTCGGTGTCCAGATGCCGGAGCCGTGGCGACAGTAGGGCTCCGAGCGTGCAGAGCATGATCAGCACGCCCATGACCATGATCTGCAGCGCGTATCCTCTTCCTTCGCCCGTGCCGACGAGCGCCTGCAGGAAGCCGGCGCGGACCTCGTCTCGGCCGACAAGGGGCTCGAAGACATGGTCGGCGAGGAACCCGGCGACTCCGAAGGCGAGCAGCGCAGGTGCGGAGAAGGCGACCGTGAGCAGTGCCAGAACTCGCCCGCGCAGCTGCGGTTCGACCTTGACCTGCCAGATCGACTGGTTGCAGGTCATGACAACGGCCGAGCTGCCCAGTGCGACGAAGGCACTGACTGCGACCAGGACCGGATCCGGTCGCAGGCTGCCGGCGATCATCGCGGCTCCCATCACGAGCGCGAATCCGAGGATGCCCGCGTTCCGCCGCCGGGGGCCGCCCCACGCGCTCATCGCAACACTCGCGACGAGCATGCCGAGACCCGCGCAGGACAACACGGTGCCGAGCGTCGCCGATGACGCGAACGCCAGGACGAGGGGCGTGATCATGAGTTGGACGACGGCGCCGCAGAAGTTCACGACGGCAGAGAAGACAAGGAGTACGACGAGTCCGCGGCGAGCGGCGACGTAGTGCCACGCCTGGCGGAAGTCCCTCAGGAGAGCTGCGGGCCGGGTCGATCGCGGCGGCTCCTCGTCCGTGCGCCGGTGGTGGGGGATGCGAACCAGCGCCAGGCTGAGCAGCGCGAGACCGTAGGAGATGCAGTCGATCAGGATGATGCTGGACAGGCCGATCGCGATCAGCAGGATCCCGGCGATCATCGGCGCCAGCAGCTTGCTGGACGCGATGGCGAGCATCAGCATTCCGTTCGCCCGCCCCAGATGTCGCTTCGGGACCAGCGCCGGCACGGCGGTCTCGAGTGCTGGGGTCTCGAGTGCCTGGGTCAACGACAGGCAGGACACGACGACACACACCTGCCACAGTGCGAACGTGCCGGTGGCGAGGATCGCCGCGTAGAGCAGCATGGTTGTCGCCGCGACGACATTGCTGCACACCAGTGATCGGCGCGGCCCCCACAGGTCGACGAGCGCGCCCGCGAACGGGGCGGCGATCAGGAACGGAAGGAACGCCAGCGCATAGACCAGGCTCAGCGTCGTGACCGAGCCGGTGCGCTGATAGGCGTAGACACCGAGCGCGAAGCTCGTCAACCCCGAGCCGGTCAACGAGGCGAACTGGCCGACCCAAAGGACGGTGAATGCCCGGAAGCTTCGCGGTGCTGCCACGCTCGCGCCCCTCATCGACAGGCGTGTGGTGAAAGCAGAACAGGCGGATGTCCGCCGCCGGTCGACTCGCGGCCGTAAGAGCCAGCGGCGGTCTGTGCCTCCGAGGCGCACCATTGCCATCGCTGATCCGGCCATGTGGCCGATTCCGGGGTACTCACCCGGAGGACGCGGTGTCGCGACGGGCGCTGAGGGGGCGGATGTCGGTCCAGTTCAACTCGATGTAGTCCAAGCACTCCTGCCGGCCGTCCTCGCCGTAGGCGACGTCCCAGCCCGCGGGCACCACCATCCGGGCGGGCCACAATGAGTGCTGCTCCTCAAGATTGACGAGCACGAGGAACCTGCCGTCGGGGTCATCGAAGGGATTCATGCCCCCGACGCTAGACACACATGATGCGCAGGCGGTGTCACGTGAACGGGGACGACCCGTGACGCCTTGAGTAGGCAGCAGACTGCTGTCCCTGGACACGGGTGACCTGCGGCCTCGTGGGCCGCTTTCAGCGTCGGGCACGGCGGACAGGCTCAGCGGTGGCCAGATGACTGACGCCGGGATGGCGGACCGGCGCAAGCTGACCAGGGATTCCATGCACGTCTCATCGTCTCCGGCTTTCGCGCCGGCTCCGGTTCCTGACCGAGCGAGGCGAGCGCGCCCGACGGCGGGGCGGTGACCATCTCGAGATGCGGCTGGGCCCGTTGTCACGGGACCGCGAGCCGGCGCTCGGCCTCCCGCGCTCCAGAGGTCCGTTCAGCCAACATCGCGACGTGCTGGAGGGACTCCAACACGTCGGCCGCCGGTACGCCGTAGTCGACGAGGCAGGCGACCTCGTCCACACCCATGGCCTCCAGGCGCGACACGAATCGCTCACCGTCCGCAAGCGTGCCGAACAGCCCGCTGGTGGAGAAGTATCGGTCGAAGGCCGCCCGGACGAGCGCCTCCTTGTCCTGATCCCGGACCGCGCTCGGATCCAGGTCGGGAGGCAGGAGGCCACTGGACCCGGCCGCCAGGTCCAGCGAGCTGCGCAGATAGTCGCTCAGCGGCTCGCGTACGAGATCACGGACCTCCTCCCGATCAGACCCGAGCAGCGCGTGGACCATGACGGCCACATGCCCGGAGGCTTGCGGCCCGTGTGCCTCCGCCAGGGCGTCGCGGTAGGCAGTGATCTTCTCGGCCAGATCATTCGGCGACTGTCCGAGCAGGTGGGTCAGCACACCGGCACCGAGGGCGCCTGCGGCACGGAACGTGTCGGCCGATCCGGCGCTGGTCACCCAGACTGGCAACTCGCTCTGTACCGGGGGCGGGAAGACCCGCACGGACTGCGGCGCGCCGGTGCCGTCCGGAAACGTGAGACTCTCCCCCCGCCACAGTCGGCGCACCTGCTCGATCGTGTCGACGAGCACTTGCTTGCGGTCGGCGTAGGTCTCCGGCCGCAGCACGAAGTCGGTGGCGTGCCATCCCGACGCGAACGACACCCCCACCCGTCCGCCGGAGAGGTTGTCGACGACTGACCACTCCTCCGCGACCCGCAGCGGATGGTGCAGCGGCGCGACGACGCTGCCGGCGCGGATCCCGATCCGTTCGGTGACCGCCGCCACGGCGGCACCGGTGACCGCCGGATTGGGGTACAGCCCGCCGAAGGAATGGAAATGCCGTTCAGGGGTCCACACCGCGGTGAACCCGTGTGCATCGGCGAAGCGGGCGCTGTCGAGCAAGAGCCGGTAGGCGTCGCCGCCGGCCGCCGCGCTGTCGGCGAAGAAGAACAAGCTGTAGTCCATGCCGTCCTCCTCTCAGAGCCGACGCAACAGCGCGTCGAGTTGCGCCTGGTCGAGGCGGGCGAGCGGGAAGTCCGAGGGCGCGAGCACCGATTCGCCGTCCTCGCCTCGTCCGAGCAAGGAACGCAACTCGTCGACGTACTCGTCGGCCAGGCGGTTGATCGTCTCCGGCCGGTATCTGGCGCTGCTGTAGGTCCAGCGGACCTCCAGTGTCTCGCCGATCGCTGACACGGTCAGCTGTAGCGGGTGCCGGCGGATGTTGCGCGGGCTCACGTCACATCGGGTGGGACCGTCGATCAGCGCAAGGCCCGGCCACTCGGTCGTTTCCGGGCCGGGCTCGTGGCTGAAGACCAGGTCCGGCGCCGCGCTCGGCATCAAGTCCGTGTCCTGGCACAGCAGTTCCCAACCGATGCCGCCCGCCGGGATCGAGCGCAGATGCTCCTTGACGGCCCGCACCCTGGTGGAAGGTGAGTCGTCCGTGCCGTCGAGCGCGACCGGGTGGTGATACTCGAACGCGCCGATCGTCCGGCTCAGGTCGACCTCGTCGAAGACCCGTGGCCGCTGGCGGCGCAGGACATCGACGACGTGTCGCTCGGCTCCGGTCCAGGCGGCGAGGCTCCGGCCGAGGACAGCGAGCAGGATGTCGACCGTCTCGCAGCCGAGAGTCGCCTGCAGCTGCCGCAGCTCGCCGGTCTCAGCAGCCGTGACCTCCCGTGTGATGGCGTGCGCCTCGCCGACGGTGATCTCCTTGTCCGGGTCATGCCCGTCGGTGGGGAGCGCGCCGGGCGCACTGCTCACCAGGTCGGTCCAGAACTGCCGTTGCTCCTGGACCTCCTCGCTCCGGACGTGCCGGGCGAGGCGACGGGCCCACGACTGCCACGACGTCGTCTTTGCGGGCAGCTCGACCTTCCCCCCCTCAGCCTGCTGAGCCAGCGCACGAGCCAGGTCGTCGATCAGGATCACCAGCGACTGCCGGTCGGCCACCAGCCGGTGCGCGGCGATGAAGAGGCGATCGACACCTCCGGCGAGCTGGAACAACCCCACGCGCACGAGGGGCCCGACCGCCAGGTCCAGTCCGACCTGCATCGCCGAGGCGAGTTCTCGGAATCGTTCGTCCTGCTCGGGGCCGTCGAAGCCCGACAGGTCGTGGATGTCGATCGGGGTCACGTCGCCGCGCGCCGCGACCCGGACGCGGGTGGCGTCGCCCGCGACCAGGATCCGCTGGCGCAGTCCGTCGTGGTGGATGACCAGTTGCTCCACAGCCGTGCGCAGCTGCTCCGGGTCGGCGTGCTCGGACAGCTCGAGTGCGGCCGTCACGTTCCAGTGCTGCGGATCGACGAGTCCCGCCCTGCAGTGCCATCTCTGCGACGGCGCCAGGGGCACGGGTCCGGAGACGTCGCCCTGTTCGGCGTCGATGACTGGACCGGTCGCGGCGACGCAGGACAGGTCGGCGACGGTCGGCTTCGCGAAGACGTCGTACGGCGTGAGCTGGAGGCCACGCTCCGCTGCGCGGGAGACGACCTGGATGGCCAGGATCGAGTCCCCACCGATCTCGAAGAAGTTGTCATGGATGCCAATTCGTTGCACCCCGAGGACGTCGGCCACGGCGGCCGCCAGGAGCTCCTGCACCTCGTTCACCGGAGCGGCGTACTCCTCACCGCTCTCGGGCCGTTGCTCGTCCGGCGTGGGCAGGGCGTTGTGGTCGACCTTGCCGTTGGAGGTGAGCGGCAGGGCACTCAGCTCGACGAACGCCGACGGCACCATGTAGGCCGGTAATTCGGACTCGAGGTGTAGGCGTAGCGCGGAGACGTCGAGAGCGGCACCGGTCACCGGGACCACGTAGCCGACCAGTCGACGGTCCCCGGGGGCCGACTCGACCGCGACGACTGCGGACTCCGCGACCTGTGGATGCCGGTCGAGTGCCGATGCGACCTCGGTCGGCTCGATGCGGTAGCCGCGGATCTTGATCTGCCTGTCGACGCGAGAGTGGAACTCGAGGTTGCCGTCGGCGCGGACCCGGACGACGTCACCGGTCCGGTACAGACGCTGTCCCGGACTCACCGGGTCGGCGATGAATCGCTCGGCGGTCAGCGCCGGCCGGGCAAGGTAGCCACGGGCCAGGCTGATGCCGCCGAGGTAGAGCTCGCCCGCGGCTCCCGCGGGAACCGGCCGGAGGCGGTCGTCCAGCACGCACAGGTCGGCGCTGGGGATCGGCGTACCGATCGGGAAGTTCGGCCAGGACGCTGTCGGGTCGGCCGGATCGAGGCGGAAGAAGGTCGAGGTCACAGTGGTCTCGGTGAGGCCATAGCAATGCACGAGCGGGATCCGGTGGCGTCGCCACAGCGCGATTCGCTCGGGGAGCACGCGTTCCCCGCCGATGATCACCATGCGCAGGCAGTCCGGCAGCTCGCGGTCGAGCCGGTCGAGCTCGCGCACCCACTCCTGCCAGTAGGCGGTGGGCAGCTCCATCACCGTGAGTCGTTCGCGCGCGGCGAGGTCGGCCAGGTCGTCCTCGCCGGTGGTAACTGAACGGGCCGGGACCACGACGCAACCACCGGCGAGCCAGGTCGGAAAGATCTCCTCGGCAAGTACGTCGAAGCCGGCAGAGGCGAACTGCAGGAACCGGTCGCCCGAACCGAGACCCAGGCGATCCTGGACCTCGCGCGCGAAGACCGCGAGTGAGCCGTGCTCGATCATCGCGCCCTTGGGTCGTCCGGTGGAGCCGGACGTGTGGACGACGTATGCCAGCGAATCCGACGTGGGGAGGGGCAGCGGGGCACCGTCGTCCTCAACCGGGTCGGCCGCGGCATCGAGAAGGAGGGTGATGGTGGACATCGGAGTCGACCACTCGGCCGCGTCGAGGGCTGCCGCGTGCTGGCTGGTGGTGATGAGCACGCGGACGTCGGAGTCGGTCAGGATGCCGACGCTGCGGGCTGGCGGATAGGAGGTGTCCAGCGGCACATAGGCGCCACCGGACTTCAGCACGCCGAGGATCGCCACGAGCAGCTGCGGCGAGCGGTCGAGCAGGATCCCGACACGGGCCTCGGGCCCGACGCCTTGACCGCGCAAGCGACGAGCGAGCCGATCCGCGTCGCGATCGAGCTCGGCGTAGCTCATGGTCACGCCGTCGCAGACCACTGCCGGCGCGTGCGGCGCCTGCGCGACCCGCCGGACGAACAGTTCGACGAACGTGGGCGTGGACTCCTCGGTAGCCGCCGCGGCGACGGCCGGCTCGGACCCAGTCACAAGTGCAACCTCGTCGACCGTCGTCTCGGGCGCTGCGACGAACGCTCGCAGGATGCGTTCGTACTGATCGGCAAGCAGGATGATCGTGTCGCGGTCGAAGAGCTCGGTCATGTAGAGCCATCGAAGTGTGAGCCCGTCGACATCCGGGCTCGCGCCGAGGGTCAGCGGCGCCGGCGCGAGTTGGGACGGCATCCTCTCCGGGACGATTCTCAGGCCGGGCACCTCGAGCGGGGTCGGGGGGATGCTGACATCGAGCCACAGATCGATCAGGGAGCTGATCGACGCGTCCGGTCCGAGGTCGAGCTGGTCGAGCATCGCGTCGACCGGGAGGTCCTGGTGGGCGTACGCGGTCACCACCGTCGAGCGGGCGGCACGCAGGACTTCGCGCAGTGTCTCGGTGCTCGACAACGTGAGGCGCAGAGGCAACGCGCCGACGAAACAGCCGATCGTCCGCTCGATCTCGGCGCGGTTGCGACCGAACAGGATCTCGCCGATCACCACGTCGTCCCGACCGGTGTAGCGATTCAGGAGGATGGCACTCGCCGCGGTGAGGACGACGCTGAGGGATGCCCGTTCATTCTCGGCGAGTCGGTGAAGTCCGTCGACCAGGTCGGCGGGGAGCACGCGCTCCAGGTCGCGGCCCTGGAAGGTCGGGGCGACCGGGTACGGGCGGTCGCTGGGCAGCGCGAGCGTCGCAGGTAGGTCCGCGAGAGCACGACGCCAGTGGTCGCGCTCGTCCTCGAGGCGCTGCTGCTCGAATCCGCGCTGCCACACGGCGAAGTCGCCGTACTGCGTCTCAACGGGCGGCAGCTCGCCGCAGCCGGTGGTGTGCACGCCGTACAGCGCGACGAACTCCTCGACGAGGAATCCCATCGAGACGAGGTCTCCTGCGGTGTGGTCGGTGGTGATCAGGACGACGTGCTGGAGCCGGGCCGACGTGGAGCAGCGAGATTCGCAGTCGTTGGTGCTGTTGTGGATCGAAGGGCGTGCCGACCTCGGCTTCCCAACGCCGCTGGATTTCGACCCGTTGCTCCTCCTCGTCGAGGTGCGAGATGTCCTCGACCGGGACGGGCACCGGCGAGACCGAATGCACGACCTGCGCGGTGGTGCCGTCCGGCTGCTGCTCGATGGTCGAACGCAACACCTCGTGGCGCTCGATCACCTCGGTCAGAGAGCGGCTCACCAGTTCTCGGTCGAAGTCACCCTCGACGCGCAAGGCGCCGATCATGTTGTTCGCGCCGCGAAAGTGCCCGAACGCCCACTCGCGCTGCTGCTGAATCGACAGCGGCGTCGGTGCTGACCGATCGCGCGGTTGGATGCGCTCGTCCGGGGCTGGGCCGTGCGCGGCGATCCGATGGGCGAGGCGCTCCTCCATCAGCTCACGCTGGCGGGGTGACAGCGCGGCGATTCGGGTTTGGAGGTCGTTCATGTCGGCACCACTTCCCTGACATCGGATCGCAGGACATGTTCGAGCCGCGCAAGTCCATCGGCGAGTTCTGCCGCCGAGCCTCCGAAGCCGAGTCGTGCGAAGTTCCTGTACTGATCGCCGAAGCATGAGCCGGGGACGAGCAGCACACGGTGCTGTTCGGCCAGTCGTCG
Organism: uncultured Actinomycetota bacterium; assembly: GCA_963781335.1. Taxonomy (GTDB): domain Bacteria; phylum Actinomycetota; class Actinomycetes; order Propionibacteriales; family Nocardioidaceae; genus Marmoricola. The sequence continues at coordinate 86,521 of CAWAFS010000025.1, forward strand.
ACACGAGGCGACCACGTCGGGTTGCCCCGGGAGTTCGACGAACGCGCTGACGCCGCCCTGGGGCTCGGTGAAGCGGACCAGGTCGGGCACCGTGTCGGCCCACTCGCGCAGCAGCCGCAGATTGTCCGCGGCGTGAAGCCGGTGCATCTCGACGATCCGGTCGGCGCTGCGGACGGCGCGTTCGGCGAAGAACTCCAGGATCGGGGAGACGTAGAGAGCGATGTAGTCGCGCAGGAGTGCCATCTCGGCCAACACGGGCGGAGGTGCGTGGCACCATCCGACTCGCAGGCCTGCAAGGCCGTAACTCTTGGAGAACGTGCCAAATGCGATGCAGCGCTCATACCGGTCGGTCGGTAGCGTGAGGGGTGGACGCTGGTAGGTGAGCTCGCCGAAAGCGTGGTCCCACACCAGCCACGCGCCGCAGCCATCGGCGATCGAGATCAGTTCGTCCTGCTGCTCGGGCGTGATCGAGACGCCGGTCGGATTGTGCGGGAAATTGACGACGATCATGGCTGTGTGCCGAGTCACGAGCCGGCGCAATCGATCCAGGTCGGCCGCAAAGCCCCGCTCGACGTCGAGCCCCCACCGCCTCACCCGGCAGCCTCGCGCAGCGGCGATATCGTGCAACTGCTGGTACGCCGGATCCACACAGACGATCTCGTCACCCGGCTGAAGCATCGTGTGCATGACGAGGTAGATCGCTTCGCTTGAGCCGTGCGTGACCATCATGCGGTCGATGTCGCCTTGACTCCAACGTTCGGCGAGGGCCTCGCGGAGCCGGGTCGAGCCGTAGCTCTCGCTGTCGTGGAGGACCATCGAATCAAGCTCGGCGAGGGTGAATCCGCACAGCTCCTGCAGCTCGGCGACGGTGAGGTCGCGCACTCCGCTGCTGCCGATGTCCAGGTCGACAGCATGGTAGTAGTCACGCATCCAGACCTCGAGCCTGGCTGCGGCTAGATCCATGTCGCAAGTCCCGTCCGATGGTCGTAGGTGTTGTCGACACGCTAGGAGCGGTCTGGCCCGACATGGCTGTCACATGAAGGCGTGACGGACTCCTGGGTCCACGTCCACGTCCACGTGACGGCGCCTGCTTGCGGCGGGCTCGACGATTCCCGGCCGCATGCTTTCTCGTTGTCTTGAGTCGGGGTTTGATGCGCTGCGACGTGCCGGGAGGGCCCTCAAGCTATTCCCCAAGAGTTCGGTCGGAAGGGCGCTTCCAGGGTCAAGACGGACCAAGGGGCGGGTCGCCCCAGGCGAATCGTTTTCTGCCCAGGTCAACACTCGTTGGCGCAAACGACGGCACATCTGTCGGAGCTGTTGTCGAGGGTCAAGGGGTCGCAGGGTCAAATCCTGTCAGCCCGACCGTGTGATGTCTCAGGACATCGGAGACACCCGAACCCACGTAGACGTGGGTTCGGGTGTTTGTCATGTGGGGTTCCAGGGTTGGTCGTCCTTGTCGGGATTGAGGGTGAGCTCGCGGAGGGGTTCCCCGGTCACGGCGTTGACGACTCTGACCTCGAGGTCCTGGTCGAGCAGGATGACGTGGGTCCCCTTGTAGGTTCGCCCGACGCCGATGTCTCGGAGTTGGCCGTGGACGAGCAGCGTGACGGTGCCGGACTTGTCGACGCTGTCGTGCCGGATCCAGCTGTGGGTCTTCGGGGTTTCGGGATCGGCCGGTGCTGGTGGTGCTCGTGGTGGCCCGAGACCGGGTGCTCCACCTGCCGGCCGGCTCTGTGTCAGGGGCTGCGACGCAGCCGCTCGTTGACCTCGAGCAGGCACGCGATGGTGCGCTCGGCGAGGGCGTCGCTGAGGCGGAAGAGTGGGATCGAGACACTCACAGCGTCGGTGTGGAGGTCGCCATTGCGCGGGGAGAGTGCGACGGCGTAGCAGCGTACGTCGTCGGAGTTCTCGGAGCGGTCCACGGCGTATCCGTCGCGACGACAACGGTCGAGCTCGCTCATCAGGGCCGCGCGATCAGTGATCGTCGACGGGGTGAGCGCGACCAGGTCGCTCGGCAGCAGCTGGTCCACCGCGCTGTTGGTGCGGGTGGCCAGCACCGACTTGCCCAGCGCCGTCGCGTGGGCCGGCAGGCGGCGTCCGATGGCCGAGTAGAGGCGGATCGGGTGTGGTGACTCCCGCTTGGCCAGGTAGACCACGTCCGACCCGTCGAGCCGACCGAGGTGAGCGGTTTCCTCGAGCTCGGCCGAGAGCCAGTCGAGGATCGGCTGCACCCGCGCGACCATGTCGTCGCGGTCGACGTAGGCGGTGCCGGTGCGCAGCGCTCGCAGGCCGAGGCCGAACCGGGTGCCGCTTCCGTCCAGCTCGACCCACCCGCGCTGCGCCATCGTGCGGAGAATCGCGTGCAGGCTGCTCTTGGGGATCGACAGCTCAGTGGAGAGCTCGCCCAGGGTCCGGTGGTGCTCGGAGTCGGCCAGGGTCTCGATGACGTCCAGGGTTCGGTCGGCGGACTTGACCGGCTGGAACGCTTCGACATTCGTGCTCATTGCGCCTACTTCCTGTCGCTGTGGTCGCAGACAAGGATGCCACAGGTGTTCAGCATAGGGGTTGACATCCACATACGTGTATGGCATGTTCATATACATGAACGTTGTTCAGATATCTGTTAGCCCGTGTGACTTCGATCTCGTCACGCTGGGCGAACCCCTGATCGCGCTGACGGCCAGCGACGGGCGGCTGCCCAGCAGCGGCGCCCTGTACAAGTCGGTCGCGGGAGCGGAGTCCAACCTCGCCATCGGGCTCGCCCGACTGGGGCGCTCGGTCGCGCTGGTGTCACGCGTCGGAGCTGACCCGTTCGGCGACGAGATCGTCCGAACGCTGCGTGGTGAAGGCGTCGACACCCACTGGGTGACCCGGGACGAGGCGCACCCCACGGGACTGCTCGTCAAGGAACGCCGGGGCCCTGACGACATCCACGTCTACTACTACCGAGAAGGGTCGGCCGCTGCCCAGCTGGGCGCCTCCGACGTCGCCGTGGATGCTGTCACGCGGGCCAGGCGCGTCCACGTCACCGGGATCACGCTGGCTCTCGGGAGCGGGCCGCGTGCCGCAGTGGACACCCTTCTGGACCTGTGTCAGGAGCACCAGGTGCCGGTCAGCTTCGACCCGAACTTCCGGCTCAAGCTGTGGTCGGAGGAGGAGGCAGCCAAGGTGTGCACCTCCGTCCTGCCCGCTGTCAGTGATCTGCTCGTGGGTGAGGACGAGCTGCTGGCCATGGCCCGCGCGGCGGGCTCGGCCACGGACCTGGACGAGGCGCTCGATTGGGTCGAGCAGTTCGACCTCGACTCGGTGGTGGTCAAGCGCGGCGCCCAGGGCGTCATCGGGACCCGAGGAAAGTCCCGCGTCGCCAGGCCCGCCGTTCGGACCACATCCATCGTGGACACAGTCGGAGCGGGAGATGCCTTCAACGCGGGCTACCTGCACGCGCTGATGGCGGGCGTCGAGTTCGACCGCGCGCTGGACATCGGTTCCTGGGTGGCCAGTCGGGTCGTCTCACACACTGGCGACTACGAGGGGCTGCCAGATGCAGCGGAGTTCGCCGGCTACGAGGACTCGCGACCGGTGGTCCAGCGATGAGCCACGACGCGACTGACCTTCGTTCGCTCCTGCCCACGCCGGTGCCGATCGCCGTGCTGCGTACCTCCTCCTCGTGCGAGGCGCAGGAGATGGCGTACGCGCTGTGTGACGGCGGCATCCGAGCCATGGAGATCACCCTCACGATCCCGGGTGCGACGGACCTGATCGCAGAACTCGCCACCGACTCGCGCATGATCGTCGGGGCCGGCACCGTCACCAGCGCCGATGAGGTCGAGGCCGTCGTCAAGGCGGGTGCCCGGTTCGTGGTCAGTCCCGGCCTGGACGTCGAGGTCGTGGCCGCTGCGATGGACCACGGCGTCGCCATGGTGCCTGGTGCGTTCACACCCACCGAGGTGATGGCGGCCCGGAAGCTGGGCCTGACCACGACCAAGCTGTTCCCGGCCAGCACCGCGGGCCCGGGACACCTGGCCTCGCTGCGCCAAGTCTTCCCTGAGATCGGGATCGTGCCCACGGGCGGGATCGGACCAGAAGACGTCGCGACGTGGCTGCACGCCGGCGCCTGCGCAGTCGGCATCGGCAGCGTCATCAACTCCACCTTCGCGAGCTCGGGCCACCACGGCCTGCAGGAGCTCGCCTCCGATTTGATCCGCAGCTGCGAGCACGCGGCCGCACGTCGTACCCCATGAAAGGAACACTGATGAAGACAACTCGCTCGCAGTTCTGGGGAGGGGCAGCCCTGGCCCTCTCCGCGTGCCTCACCCTCACCGCATGTGGCGGATCGTCCGGCTCCGGCGGGTCCTCCTCAGGTGAGATCACTCTCCTGACGCCGATCTTCGAGGGGTCCACGGGCAAAAAGGTGCTCGAGGAGGAGCTGCTCCCGGAGTTCGAGAAGCAGAACCCCGGCATCACCGTCAACGTCGACTACACCGACTACGGCAGCCTCAACGAGAAGCTCACGACCTCGATCGCGAGCGGGCTCGTGCCCGACGTGATGATGATGGGGGTGGGCTGGATCGAAGGCTTTGCCGACAAGGGGGTCCTGGCGGACCTGGGGCAGCACGGCATCTCGGAGTCGAGTCTCGAGGAGACCATGAACGAGCAGGTGCTCCAGGCCGGCGAGTGGGACGGCAAGCTCTACGCCGTACCCACGATGCTGGACACCCGCTACGGGATCGCCCGCAAGGACCTGCTCGCGAAGGCAGGCTTCGACTCGCCTCCCAGCGACTGGGAGGAGATGCGCGAGTACGCGAAGGCGCTGACCAAACGCGACGGCAAGGGCAAGCTCACCCAGGCCGGGCTTGACATCATGACTCTGGACCCCCGGCAGATGTTCGAGGTCTTCCTGTTCTCCAACGGTGGCTCGCTGTTCAACGAGGACGGCACGGAACCGGCGTTCAACTCCGCAGAGGGAGTCGAGGCCCTCCAGTACGTCGTGGACCTCGTGCGCAAGGACAAGGTCGAGGACGTCGGCTACTCAAGCTCGGACGCCGACACCTATCCCGTCCTGAACGGGCGCGCGGCGATGATGGTGGGGCACAACGATTTCTGGGTGAAGGCGCAGGAGTCCAACCCGGAGGTGGCCAAGCAGCTGGTCCCCTTCATGATCCACGGGACCGAGGACGCGATGTTCCAGGGAGGCACGCTCGTCACGGTGGCCAACCAGTCCAAGAAGAAGGACGCGGCCGTCGCCCTGCTGAAGTTCCTCACCGACGCGGATGCGTCACTCGCTGCCAACGAGCAGCGAGGCAACGTGCCGGCGCTCGGCGACCTCCTGGAGAGCGACTACGTCACGGCCAACCCTGCCGTCCAGTTCGCCATGGAGAACCTCCAGTCCGCCCACCCCGAGGGAGGCGTCCCGGCCTGGCTCGAGATCCGTGGCGACTTCGCCTCAGCCATCGAATCGGCGATCCTCGGTCAGAAGAGCGCCCAACAGGCGCTCGATGGCCTGGCCGACTCTGCCCTCGAGGCAATGAACCGCTGATTCCGCCGGCCCGGTCCGGGGTGTGAAGCATCTCCGGATCGCAGGGCCATCTGAGATCCAGGAGGCACCATGACTACCAGCACTGTCTCGAAGGTCAAGGCTCCGCCCGATCCGGTGGATGCACCCCCACCGGGTCGGCCGAAGGCCTCGAAAAGCACTCAGGCCCGGAAGGCGCGCAGAACGGGTTGGCTGATGCTGGCCCCGGCGCTGCTGCACACCCTGATCTGGATCGCGATCCCGGTGGTGGCGACGATCGTGCTGAGCTTCACCGACTACTCCGTGTTCCAGAGTCCCAAGTGGATCGGCCTGGACAACTACGTCGAGATCTGGGGCGACGAGGTCTTCCGGAAGGCCACGTGGAACACGGTCGTCTACACGTTCTTCACGGTCCCGTTCTCGATGGCGGTCGCTCTGGTGATCGCTGTGCTCCTGCACCAGAAGCTGCGGGGCCGGGCGATCTACCGGGCTGCTTCTTCCTGCCGCAGGTCACCGCCACGGTCGCGATCGCGATGGTCTGGCTGTGGATGTACAACCCGCAGTACGGGCTGGTCAACGGCTTCCTGTCGTTCCTCGGGATCCCGGGCCAGGCCTGGCTCGCCAACCCGGACTGCGCTCTCTGGGCCGTGATCGTGGTCGGAATCTGGCAGGGGATCGGCCTGAAGATGCTGATCTACCTGGCCGCATTGCAGAACATCGACGAGAGCCTCTACGAGGCTGCCTCGATCGACGGTGCCAGCAAGGTCCAGCAGTTCTTCAGGATCACGCTGCCGATGTTGAAGCCGGCGACGTTCTTCGTGTTCGTGGTGTCGGTGATCGGAGCCTTCCAGGTCTTCGACCAGGTCTACGTGCTGACCGACGGCGGACCCGGCCAACGCCACCACGATGATGACCTACGAGGTCTACCGCAGTGCCTTCCAGAACTTCCGGATGGGCATGGCGTGCGCCCAGTCGGTCGTGCTCTTCGCGCTTCCTCATCGTGCTGACGGTAATCAACCGACGACTGACCGGAGGTGATGAGGCATGAGCATCGCCGTCGCCGGACAGCACCGATCCGCACGGCACAGCAGCGGCCCCGCGAAACGTCGCCGGATCGACGCCCGAAGGCTCATCCTGCAGCGTGGTGCTGGCCGTCTCGGCGCTGACGATGCTGATGCCGTTCCTGTGGATGGTGCTCACCTCGTTGAAGACCCCTGCGGAGCTGTCCCAGTTCCCACCGACCTTCTTGCCCGAAGAGTGGGCCTGGAGCAACTACAGCGAGGCCATGGACGCCGCGCCGTTCCTGACCTACTTCCGCAACAGCCTGATCATCTCGGTCGGCCCACACCGTGATCAACGTGGTCTTCGGCGCGATGGCCGGCTACGCGCTGGCACGGATCACCTTCCGCGGCCGCGAGCTGGTGTTCCTGGGCTTCGTGGCGATGCTGATGATCCCGACGTACACCAAGATCGTCCCGCAGTTCCTGATCGTGAAGTCCATGCCGCTCTTCGGCGGCAACGACATCCTCGGTCAGGGCGGCAGCGGCTGGCTCGACACCTGGTGGGCGCTGATCATCCCCGGCGGCCTGAGCCCGTTCGCGATCTTCCTGTTCCGCCAGTTCTACCTCTCGCTGCCGAACGAGCTGGAGGAGGCCGCCCGCCTCGACGGGCTGGGCGAGTTCCGCATCTGGGCCCAGATCTACACCCCGCTGATCAAGCCGGCGATCGCCACCGTCGCGCTGCTCACCTTCCAGGACAGCTGGAACAACTTCCTGTGGCCGCTGCTGGTCACCACCCGCGACGACCTGCGGGTCATCCAGGTGGGGCTGGCGGTCTTCCAGCAGGAGGGCACCACGCAGTGGGCCTACCTGATGGCCGGCACGACGCTGGCGACCGTCCCATGGTCGCTGCTGTTCCTGTTCGCGCAGCGCTACTTCGTCCAGGGCTTCACCAACGCGGGCATCAAGTGAATGCCGCATGACCACCCGACCAAGGAGTCACTCACATGCAGATCGACCTGACCGGCCGCCGCGCCCTCGTCACCGGAGGCGGCACACGGCATCGGCCGCGCCATCGCGACCGCCCTGTTCGACGCCGGCGCCGACGTCGCCGTCCACTACGCCTCCAGCGCCGAGGGCGCCCGAGCGTCGTCAAGGAGGGCGAGGCCGCCGGGCGCCGCGGCGTCGCCGTGCAGGCCGACCTGACCCAGCCGACGCAGGCCGCGCGGCTGCGTGGCCGAGGCGACCGAGCTTCCTCGGCGGCCTCGACATCCTCGTCAACAACGCCGGCCACCTGGTGGGCCGCTGCAAGGTCGACGGAGATGACCGACGAGTTCTGGCACCAGGTCGTCGACGTCAACCTGACCACGACGTTCCTCACCACCGGGCCGCGATCGCCCCGCTCGAGGCCGTCGACGGCCGGACGGATCGTCAACATGGCCTCGCTGGCCGCCCAGAACGGCGGCGGCCCGGGTCGGTGGCCTACGCGGCAGCCAAGGCCGGGCGTGCTCGGCTTCACCAAGGGCCTGGCCAAGGAGCTCGCCGGCGACGGCGTGACCGTCAACGCGGTGGCCCCGGGCTTCATCGGTCAGACGCCGTTCCACGACACCTTCACCAGCGGCGAGGCCCGGCAGAACATCGTGGCCGGAGTTCCCCTGCAGCGCGAGGGCACCCCGGAGGACGTCGCCGGCGCGGTGCTGCTTCCTCGCCAGCGACCTGGCCTCCTACATGACGGGCGAGACCCTCGACGTCAACGGTGGTGTGCTCACGCGGTGACCACTTCATCGCCGGCTCCATCACGTCGACCCCTCAGGTGCCTCGCGGCAGGGCCGGCTGGTGGCACGAGTACGTCTGTCCCAGCCACGGGACCGAGCTCGAGCCCGAGCCGCGCGCCGCGTCTCGACGACTCCCACCTGTGCCCGCACGGGTGCGTGCTGCGCGGGGGAGCCCTACGACGGAGCCTGGCGGGTGATCGAGCACCAGCAGTGCGCCCGCGAGCTTGCGGGATCGTCGCCCACCAGTACGCCGAGACGGGTCCGAGGAGCGCACCGCAGGCGGCGCGGCGATCTGCTGACCGACTTGCTGCGCGGTCTACGCCGAGGCCGTCGCGGGCGGCTGGACCGACTCGGCGGCCAGCTGGATGCTGCGCGGCAAGCTGTTCCACCAGGCGCTGACCGAGGCGATCTGGGGCACCTCGCTGGCCCACGGCGTGCTCACCCTGCTCGACGCGGACGCCCGGTGGGCGCGGTCATCGGCACGATCTCCAGCCGACGCGCAGACGCTGTTCGCGGGCCTGCTCGACGACCGTGACCGAGGCCAGGCAGGGTCCTGGTCGAGGACCGGGAGGACGAGCGCAACAACTACACGGCGTGGCTGAACTGCGCCGGCATCTCCTGCCCCCAGGTCCTGCGCTCGGCTGCGGTCGAGCCGGCGGACGATGGACACCTGGCTCGACGGCCGGACGGCCTCTGGCTCGCACGTCGACGTCGCGGTCGCACGACGACGGCTGGGAGTGGGAGGGCTCGACGTACTACCACTACTTCGTGCTGCGGGCCTACCTGCTGGCGCTGCGCGGCCAGGTGCCGGCAGAGCTGCCTGGCCGGCAGCGCGACCGCCGTCGTCGCGATGCTGCGGGTGCTGGTCGACCTGGCCACCGACGGGGGAGTGCTGCCGGTCCTCCACGACGGCCCCTACCGCCGTCCTGCAGGCACTCCAGGAGCTGCTCGAGGTCTGCGTCCTGGGCCGTCAGCTGGTCGAGCTGCCCGGGCTCGAGCAGCGTCGAGGCCGGCACCCGCGTCGAGCTGGGTCCGGCCGCGACTGCACGCTCGAGGACCAGCTGAGGGCTGGTTCGCCGGACCGGCCCTCGCCGGCGCCGCCGGACAGTCGCGACGCCGCGCGCCTCGGTGGGCTTCGCCGACGCCGGGCACCTGGTCCTGCGCTCGGCCGCGGGCGTGGCAGGCCGTGGTCGACGCCGGACCGCACGGCGGCGCCCACGGGCACCTGGACAAGCTGGCGCTCTACCTCTACGGCGACCGCGAGGTCTGGCAGCCCGCGCCCGGCGTGCCGCCGTACGGCAGCCCGCTGCGCCACGGCACTACGCCACGACCGCTCGCCCACCCGACCGTCCGGGTCGACGGCCACGACCAGGCCGAGACGCCGGCGGCCGGTGCTGATGTGGGAGCGCCGACGCGGAGTCCACCCGTGCCGTGGCCTCGGCCCCGCGACGCCTTCGCCGGTGTCGCGCTCCAGCGCCACCTGCTGATGCGCGGACGACACCCTGCTCGACGTGGTGCACGTGAGCGCCGCGAAGGCCCGCGACCGTCGTGCTCGGCCTGCGTCCCGCCGACCGGCTCGACGCACAGCCGCAGGACGGCACAGTTCCTGCACGACGTGGCCGGACGGCGGCGCCACCGCGACCCAGGCGACCGCGGCCGCGACCTCCTCGGCTGCCACCTCAGCTCCGGTCCGAGCACCTTCGGTGTGGACGCCGGCGCGCGGCCCCTCCGACGACCCGGCCCGCCTGCTCGGTGGCGATCGACTGGTCGGCGAAGCGGTGCGGACATCTGGTTCGTCTCGCTCTACCAGCCGCAGCACGATCCCACGGCTGAGCATCCCCGGCTGCGCCTCGTCCACTGCGACGGCGCGGCATCGACATCGAGGCCGTGCCCACCGGCGGCCAGGCCCTCCACCTCCACCTCGAACCGGTGTCGGACGAGCCGACGCCGACCGGCGACCGACCAGGACTCTTCAGAACAAGCGCCCTCCACCCTCACCGACAGCGCCCCGACGCAGGCTCCAGCAGGCCCGCTTCTCCTCGGCGACGGACGCCTGGAGAGGTTGCAGGCACGAGGTCGAGGGCGTCCGCGCACCGCAGTTCCGTCGGCTGCTCGAGGAGTGCGAGCGCTACCGCACGGTGGTCCTGCCCACCGAGCACCCCGCCGCGAGCATCACCTACTTCGGCCCGGCAGCGGCGAACCTGGCGCTGGCCTACCGGATCACCGGCCAGCAGCACTACCTGGACGAGCTGCGCCGCTGGCTGGCGCCGCCGCTGTCCTTCCCGCACTGGGGCAAGGCCAACATGCCCGACCACGACCTCGACGCCGGCTGGCTGCTCCACGGGCTTGCCCCTGGCCTACGCCTGGGCCGGGGACGCCCTGCCCGAGGACGAGCGCAGCCGCGCTCGCCGACAAGCTGCTGCTCCAGGGCCGGCGGCTCTACGAGTTCGCGGTGGAAACCGAAGGCGACTGGTGGTCGAGCTCGTACTGGCAGAACCACAACTGGATCTGCTACGCCGGTCTGGCCACGCCGGCTACGTACTGGCGGACTCCGCTCCGGAGACCCAGGACTGGACCGAGCGGGCCAAGGACCAACTTCCGCGAGGTGCTCCGGCATGCTGCCCGAGGACGGCTCCAACTACGAAGGCGTCGTCTACTGGCGCTACGGCGTCCCGTGGCTCGTCAACTACCTCGACGTGCTCGAGGACGCCGAAGGCATCGACTTGTTCGCCGCGAGCGACTACCTGCGGGAGACCTTCTGGTACCGGCTCTACCAGGCCGCCCCCGACTTCGAGCGGATCATCGACCACGGCGACTGCCACGACCGACGCAGCGGCCACAGCGTCGCGATGTACTACAAGCTCGCCGCCGAAGTACCGCATCGGCAGGCCCAGTGGCTCGCCGACCAGGTCAGCCGAGCGGTTCTTCTGGCGCGAGGCCTACGAGAGCGACGTCAGGCCCGGCGTACGTCCCGAGGCCTACCAGGAACTGCTCTGGTTCGACCCCACGGTGGAGCCGTGCAGGCCCCGAGTCGCTGCCGCTGCCGCGCTACTTCCCCGACCTCGGCCTGGTCGTGGGCCGCACCTCGTGGGACAACGACGCCGCAATGGTCTCGTTCAAGGCAGCGCCCGGCGGCGGGCACAAGGCCTGGCGGACGTCGTACGAGCTGAAGCGGACAACCGGGCTGGACCACCCTGAACGCCGGGCACCACCACCCCGACGCCGGATCGTTCGTGCTGCTCGGCCACGGCGACTACCTCGCGATCGACGAGGGCTACTCCAACAGCAAGCGGCACGGGCACCACAACGGCATCCTCGTCGACGGTCACGGCTACGCCAACGAGGATCGCTACCACGTCTACCAGGACCTTCCCGAGCAGCACACGGCGCGGATCCGCTCCACACTGCTGAGCGGCGGGGTGGACCTGTGCGACCAGCGAGTCAGCCGCGATGTACGCCGAGACGCTGGGCGTCACCCGCGTCGACCGGCACCTGGCGATGTCACCGCGTGGCACTCTGATCGTGGTGGACGACCTCGCCTCCGACGAACCCCGCAGCTGGTCCTGGCTGCTCCAGAGCGACCACCCGTGGAAGAGGCGCGCCGACGGGGTCGACGTGACGGAGGCCGGACGCGCCTGGTTGCGGGTCTCGGCACTGGAGGAGGGGGAGCGCACGATCTCGCGTCGCCGGACACTGGTGCAGGCCAACCCCACCGCCAGCACGCCGTCGCTGGCGATCGAGAAAACCCTGCACACGCTGTCGCGCGACACGACGCCCACCACCCGCACCCAGTTCGTCACCGTCCTGGAGCCGCTGCACTGGACCGACCACGCACCCTCGCAGATGAGCCTGCACCGCACCGCCGCGGGGCTCGTCGTCGAGGTGGAGCGTGCGGGCTCCACCGAGCGGGTCGCTGTGTCCCTCGACGGGACGGACCCCGAGGCGATCCTCGGCGAGCCGGCGCATGCCGCCGGCGGCGAGATCGCGGTCGTCGGCCGGTGAACGCCCCGTCGGCGCGGCGCCGTCGTCGAGATCCCTGGGAGACCTCGGTCCTCGGCTGGCTCACCTATCCGGCCAACCTCGCCTTCGCGGGGATCGCCGGGTTCGTCCTCGCCCTCCCGCTGGTCACGGCCCTCTCGGGCGCCATCGCCGCGGGCGTGGCGCTGGACCGGTGGCGGGACGGGGACGAGAGCGGGGTCTTCACCGGCACCTTCCACGCCTTCCGGGAGACCTGGCGGCGCACGTTGGGCCTGAGTGTGGCGGGCGCCCTGCTCGGCGCGGCGCTCGTGGCCAACTGGGTCTTCCTGTTGACCAGGGACTCGCCGCTGGCGATCATCCTGCTGGGCGCGCTGGTGCCCGTCACCGTGGTCGCGCTGCTGCTCGTGGTGCACCTGCCGGCAGCGGTGGCCGCGAACCCCGACGGCGGTGCGCGTGACTGGGTGTCGGGGTCCTTCGCGCTCAGCTTCGCACGCCCGCTCGGCTCCCTCGCCGTCCTCGTCGTGGTGGTCACCTGGGGCGTGTTCCTGCTGCTGCTGCCCACGGTGATCCCGTTCTTCGGGATCAGCGTCCCCGTGCTCGTCGGCCTGATCTCGGCAGACCGCCGGAAGTGGCATGTCGGCGCCTGAGTCCACCGAGGAGCGAGACGACGTCGCCACGCCGGCCGGTCGGCTGCCGCTGATCGTGTTGCTCGCCGACACCTTCACGATGGCCCTCGGCTTCTACATGCTCATCCCGCTGCTGGCCTACCACCTGCTCAACGACCTGTCCCTGACCGTCGTGGTGGTCGGTGTGCTCGCCGCCATCCGTACTGCCAGCCAGCAGGGCGTGATGCCGTGGTCCGGCACGCTCGCCGACCGGTTCGGCCACCGTCGAGCCATCGCCACCGGCGTGCTGATCCGAGCCTGCGGCTTCGGCCTGTTCGCCGTTGTCGAGTCCGTCCCCGGACTGGTCGTGGCCAGCGTGCTCGCGGGCCTGGGCGGATCGCTGTTCCACCCGGCCAGCTACGCCATGTACGCCCGGCTCGCGCACGACGGCAACCGGGTGCGGATCTACTCCCTGCGCGAGATGCTCAGCAACCTCGGTTTCGTCGCGGGTCCGGTGCTCGGCGGCGTGCTCGGGGGGATCGGCTTCTCCTGGGTCTGCCTGGCCTCGGCCGGACTCTTCCTGGCGGCGTTCTTCATCTCGGTGATCGGTCTGCCCCGCGACGTCAGGCGCTCGGGCGTGGGTGCGCCGGATCGCGGATCACTTCGCCAGGTGTTCGGCGATCGTCGGTTCTTGCGGTTCTGCCTGGCCGTGGGCGGCGGGTGGGTGCTGTTCGCCCAGCTCTACCTGGCCGTGCCGCTGCGCGCGGCCGACGTCCTGCCGGGCACCGTCGGGCTCGGCGCGGTCTACTCGGTGGCCGCGATCGTGCTGGTGGTGACGATGCTGCCGCTCACCGGTGCGGCCGACCGCCGGCTTCGACCTGAGGTCGCCATCGGCCTGGGGACCGTGGCACTCGGGGGTGGGCTCTTCGTGCTCGGCGTGTGGGAGTCGCTCACCGGGCTGGTGGTCGGCGTCGTCATCTTCACCCTCGGCCAGACCCTCTTCCAGCCGATCATGAACTCAACCGTCTCCTCCTTCGCCCCCGAAGGATCGATGGCGTCCTACTTCGGAGTCCACGGACTGGCGTTGGCCGCGGGGGGTGTCCTCGGCGGTCTCGGCGGAGGTGCCTTGTACGGCCTCGCCGAGCGCGCCGGGTCCTGGTGGGTGGGTCACCTCCCGGAGCTGGTCTTCGGGCTCTGGGGTATCGGGGTCGCGACCTACCTCGTTCGCCTGCCACGGCGCGAGACCCCAGCCCCACCGGCCCCCTGACGGTCACGGACCCCGTTGGAGTCCGGCGATAGCAGCCGTGCAGTGAGCCTGTCGACGAGCGTCTGACCTCCACGGACCCGTCCAGAAGCTCGGCGGACCATGTGAGTCCAGGGGTCCGAGGTTCGTGCCTCTCCTGGCACTCACGAGTCGGTGGGTGGGACGCCCGAGAGCTCGGCGAGCTGGAGCAGGCAGTGCTGGCGCAGGGGTTCGGGGAATCCTTGGGCGAGGCGATAGAACACCATGCGCCCGTCCTTGCGTCGGCTGACAAGCCCGGCCGTCCTGAGCATCCGCAGCCCGTAGCCGACTGCGTCCTCGGACGCCTGGAGTGCCAGGGCGAGATCTCCGACGCAGAGCTCCTCGGCCGCGTCGAGGGCGAACAGCAGACGCATGCGCGTGGGGTCGGCGATGAGGGTGAGCACGCTGGTGACGCGTTCGGCCTCGGCAGGCTGCGGAATGCGATCCCGGGCGCGGCTGACTGCCGTCGGGTCGACGGGGTGCGCGTGATCGGTCATGTCCGCCCTCCAGAAACGCCCGCATGACAGCACGGATGTCAGGTATGTAGCGTAGGTCCTGCTCCGCGCCCAGCCAACGTCCGCAGCGAAGGAGATGGCGGTGACCTCATTGCTGTTCCTCGTGGTCGCGTCGCTCGGTGCCGTGATCGCTCTGCGGTTGCTGGCCCGCTGGACCGCGGTGTCGATGAGTCCCTTTGAGGTCGAGCCATGGCTGTCCGGTCATCCGCCGACCGAGCACGCCCTGTCGCGCTTCCACGCCCGCTGGTACACGGCCAGCGTGGTGTTCCTCGCCTTCGACGTCGAGATGCTGTTCATGTATCCCTGGGCGGTGGTCGTGGGCAGCCTCGGGCCGGGGGCCGTGATCGAGATGTTCGGATTCTTGTCGATCCTGCTGCTGGCCGTCGGATGGGCTCGTCGCGAGGGGGCGTTCCGGTGGGCCTGATCGATCTGCTGAGCAGGGCGGCGAGCTCCCGCGCTCACGTTCTCGTGGCGGAGGCTCCGGGTGCGTTCCGGGAGCGGGTCGCCGTGCAGCGTGCGCTCGTCCGGATGGGCTGGTGCATGGCCGAGTCGGTGGCGGACGCGGACGTCCTGGCCGTTGTCGGCGAGCCCGGTGAGGCTTTCGCGGCCCTGGTCGAACACGTGTGGGCGCAGATGTCGGAGCCACGGGCCCGGATCCACGTGCGCTCCGAGACCGAGGCCGAGGCGCTACTCGACCAGGCGCGTGAGCAGCTTCGCGATGGTGCGGGACGCCTCAGCGGTCCGGAGCTTCGTCGCGGCTTCACCCCCTCCGCCGAGGCCATGGCGCAGGATCACGAGCGACCACGACGACGCCCACCACGGCGACGAGCACCGCGACCGCCACGACGAAGGGGGCCATGCGGATGGCGGGCACGAGCACTCCGCGATGATGCCGGCCGGGATCCCGCTGGCCGAGGGTGCCGAGGATCGTGACGGTCTGGAGATGGATCAGCTCCATCTCCCGCTGGGCCCGGTGCTCGCGCACTGGCCCGCCGGGGTCGTCCTGCGGGTCACTCTGCACGGGGACGTCGTAGTCGATGCCGAGGTCGAACAGCTCGCGACGGCGCAAGCCGGCTCGGGGCCGGACGACGCGATCGTGCGGGCGGCGCGCCTGCTCGACGCGGCCAGCTCGGTGCTGGCCCTCGCCGGCCTGCCAGCGGAGTCTGCGCGAGCGCGAGGTTTGCGTGACCGCTGCCTCGACGGTGAGCTGGACGGCGGCCGCGAGGTGGCCAGGGTCGGCGACCGGGTCGGTCGGCTGCGGGTGTTGCGGTGGGTCCTGGGCGGGCTCTCGGTCGAGGGCAGTCACGGCGGGTCCGAGGAGCTGCACGACCGACTCACAGGTCTGTTCGAGCGTGCGCGGTCCGAGCTCGACGGGGCGGCGCTGCCAACCGTGACGCCGGGTGCCCAAGCGCTCCCCGGGCTCGTCCGGGGGATGGAGCTGGCCGCGGTCAGGCTGTGGCTGGCGGCGCTGATTCCGGATCTCGCCGGGCACGAACTTTCGGAGGCGGCGGATGGCTGACTCCTTGTCCTTGGTCTTCGCGGTGCCGGTGATGGTCGGCCTCGCGGCGCTCACTCTGTCGGTGGCCGGTCTGTCCGCTGCCCTCCAGGTCCGCGACGGTGGCATGGCCGTCGGATCGGGCTTGACGGTCCCGCTGCGCGAGACGGCCCGGCTGCTGCGCCAGCGCCCGCGCCGCACGGTCTCCGCGGACCGACTGCTGTGGCGCGCTGCCTCCTCTGCGGTGATCCCGCTGGCGGTCCTGATCGTGGCCTTCGTGCCGCTGGGTGCCCACGCGCTGGTGGACCACCCGCTCGGGGTGGTCTGGGTCAACGCTCTCGACGTGGTGGCGTGGGCGGTGATGTGGCTGCTCGGCTGGGGGGCGAACTCCATCACGGGTCTGGTGGGCGGTTACCGGTTCCTGGCCCTCGCCCTGGGCTATGAGCTCCCGCTGATGTTCGCGCTCACCGCCCCGGCGATCGCGGCGGGCAGTCTGGACCTGGCTGAGATCGTCGCGGCCCAGGACGGGTTGTGGTTCGTGGTGTGGGCGCCGGTGGCGTTCGCGGCGTACTGCTGGGGAGTGCTGGGCTTCTCGGTCCGGCCTCCCATGGATCCCGGCGCCGGCATCGACGTCAACGGTGGGATCCTCGCCGAGCTCGCCGGGGTAGACCGGCTGCTGGTGCTGGCAGGACGCTACGCCCTGCTGGTCGCGGGCTCGGCGGCAGCGGTACCGCTGTTCCTCGGCGGCGGAGCTGGCCCGATGCTCCCCGGTTGGGGGTGGGTGCTGGTCAAGACCATCGTCCTGAGCGGCCTGCTCGTGCTCGCGGGGCGCAGGCTGCCGACCCTGAGACCTGACAAGCTCCTCGAGCTCGGCTGGGTGGTCGTGCTGCCCCTGGTGGTCGCGCAGGACCTCGTCGTCTCCGTCATCGCTGTTGCCACCCACTGAGTCCGTCCGAGAGGAGATCCGATGAACACCGTCCTCGTCGACGTGGGGTTCTGGATGTGCGCCGTGGTGTCCGTGGTGGCGGGCGCGCTGGTGTTCTACGTCGACTCCATGGCCCGGGCGACCTACGCGCTGGCGGTCTCCTTCGTCGCCGTCGGGATCACGCTGCTGCTGATGGGCCAGGCCTACATGGGCGTGATCGTGATCTTGATGATGGTCATGGAGATGGCCGTAATGGCGGTCTACATGGTCATGTTCATGGGGATGAACCCCGCCCTGATGCCGATGAGCATGGTCCACTCGCACCGCTCCTCGATCGCGGCCGGAGTCGGGACCTTCCTGCTCCTGGGCGCCGGCGCGGTGCTCGTGCCGTGGCCGGCACGACGTGGCGCACCCAGCGGAGACGTCACGTCGGCGTTGGGTGAGGCGATCATGGAGTCCCACATGATCGTGATGATCGCGATGGGCCCGGTCATGGTCGCGACGATCGTCGCCGGCGTCGTCCTGTCCTCGCACCGCACCCGCTACGACCGTCTCGGCGACGACCTGGACCGTCGACCCGCCGACGACCCGCAGCCCGGAGGTGTCGGCCGATGACGCTCGAGACTGTGCTGCTCGTGGCCTCGGCGCTGATCGCAGTCGGGGTGTACGGCACGCTCTCCCAGCAGGTGGTCGTGATGGTGATGATGGGCCTGGAGCTGATGATCAACGGCGTCATCCTCGCCGCTGGCGGGCTGTGGTGGTTCCTCGCACCCGACCCGTCCGGGCAGGTGCTGCTGCTGGTGGTGATCGCGGCGATGACAGTGGAGATGGCGATGGGGTTCGCCGTCGCCACGCTGCTGCACCGGCAGGCCGGGCACGACATGACCGACATGGCCGCGGAGCTGCACGGCTGATGCGCGACCTCACTCTCGTCGCCCTCGTGGTGCTGCCCTCCGTCGTCGGGGCGGTGCTTCTGCTGGTCGGGACACCGGCCGACCGGCGCGCTGCTCCGGTCGGCGTCGTGACGGCCGTGCTGCTGGCGGCGGCTTCTTTCGCGGTCAGCTTCCCCGCAGGGACGCGGCCCTCGGTGGCCACGCCGTTCATGGCAGGGTCCGACCTGGGTCTGGGCGTCGATGGGTTGTCCGCGCTGGTGCTGCCCGCGGTCGCGGTCGTGTCCGCCCTCGTCCTGCTGGCCGCCACCGGTACTCCCGCACTGCGGACTGCGCGGTTCAACGGGCTGATGCTCCTCTTCGTGGCCGCGGCTTTGACGACGGTGCTGGCCACCACCCTGCCCACACTCCTGATGTCGTGGGAGGTGATGGGCGCGACCTCGTTCGCGCTCATCGGCTACCACTGGCGCCACGAGGAGACGATCAGCTCAGGCACGACTGCGTTCCTGACAACGCGAACCGCAGACGTTGGCCTCTACGTGGCAGCGGGAGCCGCGTTGGCCGGGGGAGCGGGGCTCGGACTCGCTTCCCTTCCGAACGCCTCCGGCGGCTGGCGTGACGTCATCGCCGCTGGCCTGCTGGTGGCCGCGCTCGGGAAGGCGGCCCAGCTGCCGTTCTCGTTCTGGCTCTCGCGTGCCATGCACGGCCCCAGCCCGGTCAGCGCGCTCCTGCACTCAGCCGCCATGGTCGCGATGGGTGGCTACCTGCTGCTGCGGGTGACCCCCACCCTCGCGGCGACTGGCTGGGCCGACGTCACCGCAGCCTGGGTCGGCGCAGGCTCAGCGGTGCTGCTCGGTCTGGTCGCGCTCGCCCAGAGTGACCTCAAGCAGCTCCTCGCCGCCTCCACGGCTGCCCAGCTCGGTTTCGTCGTACTGGCCGCCGGGGTCGGCGCCACCGCAGGCGGCGCCACCCACCTGGTCGCGCACGCTGCTGCCAAAGCCGGCCTGTTCCTCGCCGCCGGGATCTGGCTCGAGGCGATCGGCACCAAGCGGCTCGCCTCACTGACCGGGGCAGCCAGGCTCTGGCCCGTGGTCGGTGTGTGCGCCGCAGCAGCACTGCTCTCCCTGGCCGGGCTGCCCCCGCTGGCCCTGTGGGCGACCAAGGACGCCGTGCTGGCCGCTGCCGCCGAACAGTCACCCGCCCTCTACGCAGCCGGGCTGCTCGGTGCGGCACTCTCGGCCGCGTACGCCACCAAGGCTCTGGTCGTACTGACCCGCCATCTCCCCGACGACGCAGAGTCGCGGTGGGACGAGGAACGCGACGGCACCCGAGCCGTGCCGATGACCGCATGGCTCCCGCTTCTCCCGCTGGCGGCCGGAGCGCTCATCCTCGGGATCCTCGCGCTCCCGCCGCTGGTCGCAACAATGCACGATCTCGTGGGCGGATCGGCCCTGGAGCCCAGCACGCTCCAGCTGCTGACGTCCGCACTGCTCGCCGTCGCAGTCATCGTCGCAACGGTGGCGGCCATGCTGGGCGTGCACAGCCGACGGTTCGTCTGGCCCCGGGTGCTCACGGACTGGCTGTTGCTGGAACAGGTCGCCCGCCGCCTCGTGATCCGGCCGGTGGAGGTGCTCGCACACCGGCTTGCCCACCTCGACGACGCCATGCTGGACCGGGGCGTCGAGTCGACCGCGGGCGGCACGGTGCGGCTGGCCCGAGCCGCAGCGCTCCTCGACGACCGCGTCATCGACGGCGCGGTGGCGGGGATCGTCTCCGGCGTACGACGCGTGGGCGCCCTGGCCCGGAGACCGCAGACCGGGCAGCTGCATCAGTACTACCTCCAGGCGCTGGTCGTGCTGGCCCTCGTCCTCGTCGTCCTCGTCCTCGTGAGGTGAACGTGCTCTCCGTCCTGGTCTTCCTGCCACTTGCCGCAGCCGCCGGGCTGCTGATCCCTCGGATCGGCGCCCGTGTCGCACGCGCGGTGTTCGTCGTCGTCACCGCAGCCGAGCTGGCGCTCGCCTGCCTGCTGTGGGCGAGGTACGAGACACCTGCGGCGGGGGCGTTGGCGGCCGAGGAGCAGGCCCGGTGGATCCCCGGGGTGGGGTCGAGCTACCACGTCGGTGTCGATGGCCTGTCCCTGCCGCTGGTGCTGATGACCACGCTGGTGTTCCTGGCCTGCGCGGTCTTCGCAGTCCGCGAGCAGCGACGGCCGCGGTTGCAGGCTGCCCTGTTCCTGTTTCTCGAGGCGGTGTGCCTGGGTCTGTTCGTCTCCGCGGACCTGATTGTCTTCTTCGTCTTCTTCGACCTCTCGATCGTGGGCATGTACTTCTCGATCAGCGGGTGGGGGCACGGGAACGCCGCCAGCTCGGCGCTGAAGTTCTTCCTCTACACCTTCCTCGGCTCGCTGGCCCTGCTGCTGGGTTTCGTGGGCCTCTACGTCGCTTCCGACCCGCACACCTTCGACATGGTCGAGCTCGCCGCCCACCCACCTCTCCAGGGGCACGGCGTCGCGGGCGGACTGGTCCTCGCCGCGGTGCTGCTCGGTCTCGCGGTGAAGACGCCGACCTTCCCGTTCCACACCTGGCTGCCCCCCGCGCACAGCGACGCCCCGGCGATCGGTTCCGCTGTCCTGGCAGGCGTGATGCTGAAGATGGGCACCTACGGCTTCGTCCGGATCGCGATGCCGATGCTGCCCGAGGCCTGGCGGGCCTGGGCATGGATCGTGATCGCGGTCGGGATCGTCTCGGTGCTGTGGGGAGCGCTGGTGGCGTTCGCACAGACCGACCTGAAACGCATGATCGCCTACACCTCGGTCAACCACATGGGCTACGTCGTCCTGGCCGTCGGTGCCGCCGGGGTCCTCGCGGACGACGCGGACGCCGCACGTCAGGTGGCCGTGACCGGTGCGGTCACGCAGATGGTCAGCCACGGACTGCTCACCGCTGCCCTCTTCCTGCTCGCGGGCAGCATGTACGAGCGCACCAGAAAGTACGACCTCGACGGATACGGAGGACTCGCCGCCACGGCCCCGCGATACGCCACGCTCTTCACCGTGGCGGCGTTCGGGTCGCTGGGACTCCCGGCTCTGTCCGGGTTCATCGCCGAGTTCCAGATCTTCGCCGGCAGCATCGCCACCGCGCCTGTCACCGCGGTGGCCGTGCTGGGCATCCTCATCACGGCGGCCCTGTTCCTGCGTGCGCTGCAGCGGGTCTTTACCGGCCCGACCGCGGGCCTGTCGGTGGGGTTCACCGACGTCACACCGCGGGAGTGGGTGCCCGTCGCGCTGCTCCTGGCCATGTCGGTGTTCATCGGGGTCCTGCCGCGCACACTGCTCGCCGTCATCGAGCCAGGGGCCGCCATACTCGCAGATCTCGTGGGGCGGTGAGTCGGCGCGATGCGTGCTGACCTCGTGGCCCTGCTACCCGAAGCTCTGTTGTTCCTGGGCGGGATGGTCACGCTCGTCGGCGGGTCGTTCACCCCGCGGACCCGGCAACGGCGAATGAGCCTCGCGGCGGCTGCCGCCACCGTGGCCAGCCTCGTCGCGGGCCTCGTGGCGTGGGCAGGTGGCCCACGGGTTGTCTTCTCCGGCACGTTCACCGTCGACGACGCCACGGGTGCGGCCCGCGTCATCGTGACCGTTGCCCTGCTGCTGATCCTTCTGATCGCTTCGGGGGAGGTGCGCGACCATCCACGCGAGAGCGAGACCTACAGCCTGCTGCTCTTCGGCGGAGCCGGCGCCCTCCTCCTCGCAGGGTCGACCGACGTTGCCGTGCTGGTGGTGGCGTTCCTGCTCTCGAGCATCCCGCTCTACGGGCTTGTGGGGATCATGGCCCGGCCGGACTCGCCCGAAGCAGCCCTCAAGACCTATCTCTTCGGTGCGCTGTTCGGCATCGTCCTGATGCTGGGCGCCGTCCTGCTCTACGGGCTCTCGGGCCGGGCCGGATACTCGTCGCTGGCCGCCGCGCTGCCCGACACTCCGGCTGCGGCCGTGGCAGCCGGCGGTGTACTGGTGCTGGGCGGCCTGCTGTTCAAGGCGGGCGCTGTGCCCGGCCACTTCTGGGTGCCCGACGCCACCCAGGGCGCGTCGCTGACCGCCGCTGCCTTCCTCACGACCGTCCCCAAGATCGGGGCGCTCGTCGCGATCACCCGCCTCGTAGCCGTGCTGCCGGGCGAGCTGCGCTGGGCCACCGTCCTGGGGGTCCTCGCGGTGGCCAGCATGACAATCGGCAACCTCGCGGCGCTCGCGCAGACCGACGTACGCCGGCTCCTGGGCTGGTCGACCGTCAGCCAGGTCGGCTACCTCCTCGCCGCCGCAGCCGTGACCACGCTCATCGACGAGGGCCAGCCCGCGCTGCTGTTCTTCCTGGCCGGCTACGCCCTCACGAACCTGGCGGCGTTCGCGGTCGCAGCTGCAGAGCCCGGACGCCGCTCGCTCGAGGAGTGGGCGGGCTTCGCCTCCGCCCGACCCGGCCTCAGCGCCGCCCTCGTTGTCGCCCTGCTCGGCCTGGTCGGAACACCGCCCACAGCGGTCTTCGTCGGCAAGCTCACCACCATGGGGGCGACCTGGGACTCCGGCCTGGCCTGGCTCGCGGTCGCCATCGCCCTCAACACCGTGGTCAGCCTCTTCTACTACCTGCGCTGGATCCGGGCAGCGCTACGTCCGGCTGCACGGCTCGGCGAGGACGCCGGCACCGGCGACGGTGGACCAGGCGCGCCCATGGCTGCTCTCGTCGCCGCGGCCGCCACCGTCGTGATGGGGCTGACGGCCGGGCCGCTCTGGCTCATCCTCACCTGATACGAGTGTCGCGTGGATCTGTGGCCAACGCCCGTGAGGGTCACGTCCGGTAGTTCAGCGCGATCATCATCCCGGCCTCACCGTGATAGACGTTGTGGCAGTGCGTCATCCAGGACCCGGGGTTGTCGGCCTGCAGGTCCACCGACACCGATGACATCGGCTTGACGAGCACGGTGTCCTTCCGCAGCCCGTTGGGCAGGGCGAAGGTGTGGCCGTGGACGTGCATCGGATGGGTCATCTGCGTCATGTTCATCAGTTGCAGGCGCACCCGGTCACCCTCGTCGATCACGATGGGGTCGTTCTTGCCGTAGGAGGCGCCGTTGATGGCCCAGCGATAGGGCGCCATCTGGCCGCTCAGGTGCACCATCTCGGTGGTGTCGGGATCCCGGGAGGGCAGTCGGGTCGCTTCGGCCGGTTGGAGATCGGAGGCTTCGAGGATTGCGCCGTCAAGCTCCGCCGGGTGAACGGTTGGCCCGGGTGCGTTGCCGGAGCCGGTGCGGATCAGGGCTATGGCCTGCCCCTGCTTCCCGTACGGCGCGGCGACCAGGGGAAAGACGCCGTCCTTGAGGGTCACGACGGCGTCGTAGCGTTCGCCCATACCGATGTAGAAGGCGTCGGTCTCACGAGGCTGGACGGCGTACCCGTCGGTGTGGGTGAGGGTGAGCCGGTGTCCGCCGACGGCGACCGTGAAGAGCGTGTCGGAGCCGGCGTTGATGATGCGCAACCGCACGCGTTGGCCCGGCTTGCCGCGAAGGACGTCAGGAGCCGCCGGGACACGGCCGTTGATCAGGTAGTGGGGATAGGCCACGTCGCCAGCATCGCCGAACGGCGGATCGCCCATGTTCATGCTGCTCCCGCCGCCCATGTCCATGCCACCCATGCCACCCGTGCCACCCATGTCGCCCGTGCCGTCTGACCTGTCGCCGTCGGCGGCTGTCAGCTTGGCCAGCACGTCGTCGGGGCTCCGTCCGGTGCCGTCGACCCAGTCGTCGAGGACGACGATCCACTCCAGGTCGTAGTCGCCGGGCTCGCGGGGGTCCTCGATGATCAGCGGGGCGTAGAGGCCCCGGTCGAGCTGAACGCCGACGTGCGGGTGGTAGAAGTACGTGCCCGGATCAGGCGTGGTGAACTCGTAGAGGAAGGAGTCCCCGGTCGCGATCGGGTCCTGGGTCAGGCCTGGGACGCCGTCCGCCTCGTTGCGCAGCGCGATGCCATGCCAGTGCACGGTGGTGGCCGCCGGCAGTTGGTTGTCCACCCGGATTCTGAGCAGGTCACCCGCGGTTGCGCGGAGCAGCGGACCGGGTGCGGTGTTGCCGAAGGCCCAGGTGTCGACGGTCGCGCCGCCGAGGTCCAGGGTCGTTGGCTTGGCGGTGAGGGTGTGCTCGACCACACGCTGCCCCGGGGTCGGGGACGGGCGAGTGGGGGACCCGAAGGTCGGGGACGCCCGGGTGCCGGATTGTGGCGCACAGGCCACCAGGGCGCCGGTGGCAGTGACGGCCAGGCCGCCGAGCAGCAGGCTGCGGCGCGAGATCTCGGGCATGGCTCCTCCTCGTTCAGGTCGGGGGTCGACGTGGGGCTGGTGGGGTGCCTCAGACGACCCTGCCGCGGGCGGGGCGAGTTCCGACGCGGGTTCGATGAAGGTTTGACGAAGATCGTCGGGTGCCAGTGGAGTGACTCAGACCGACGGCAGGTAGACGGTGAACTCGGCGCCTTGACCGGTGCCTGCACTGGATGCGGTGATCTCTCCGCCGTGGGCCTTGACGAGCGCTCTGGCGATGCTGAGGCCGATCCCGGAGCCTCCGTGTGTGCGAGCACGCGCGGCGTCTGAGCGGTAGAACCGGTCGAAGACATGGCTCAGGTGTTCGGGTGCGATGCCGTCGCCGGTATCGGTCACGACGTACTCGACCCAGGGACCACGCGCAGAACAGGCGATCCGCACGGTGCCGCCGGCCGGGGTGTGGCGTAGCGCGTTGTCGAGCAGGTTGGTGAGCACCTGGCCGATGCGGTCGGGATCGACGAGAACGTGCGCGTCGGTCTTGAGGTCGGTGGCGAGGGTGATGCCCGCGGCAGCGAAGCGGTCGTCGGAGGTTTGGGCGGCCGCGCGCGCCAGGTCGGCAGCAGCAATCGGCTGCTGGGCGATGTTCAGGGTGCCCTCCTCCGCACGGGACACCGCCGAGATGTCTTCTGCGAGCCGTCGGAGTCGCCGTGTGCTCAGCCGCATGACATCGAGGGTGTCGGCGTCGAGGGGGCGGATGCCGTCCTCGATCGCCTCGAGGTGTGCGTCGACGGTCGCCAGTGGGGTGCGCATCTCGTGCGCCAGGTCGGCCAGCATCCGGCGCCTGGTCGTCTGGGTGGCCTCCAGACGCTCCGCAAGTGTGTTGCTGGTTGCAGCCAGGACCGCGAACTCCCGACCCAGACCGGGGTCGTTGACGCGCGCGTCGTACTGTCCGGCGGCCACGTGCTCGGCCGCGGCCGCCACCTGTGCGACGGAACGCTGGACCCGGCGCGAGAAGTACCACGTCACAGCCAAAGCCGTGAGGGTCGCAGCGAACAACGCGATCGAGATCGCGATCGCGAGCGACGAGGTGAAGGCCCTCTCGACGTGACGCGTTTCCGAGGTGGTGTGCGGGACACCAGCCCGGTGGAGGTGGTCACGGAAGATCGCAGGGCCGACGATCGCTGCCACGACCCAAGTCGTCACCGCCCCGGCGAGCAGCACCAAGGCCTGGGCCCCGAGGAGACGCGCCCCGAACCCGGACCGAGGACGATCTCGACCGCTCATTCGCCGGTGCCCATCCGGTAGCCGACCCCGCGGACCGTGCGGACAAAGCGGCTGTCGGCCGCGTCGTCGTCCAATTTGCGACGCAGATGCCCGATGTGGACGTCGACCAGGTGCTCGTCGCCCACCCAGGAGAGTCCCCACACGTGGTCAATGAGCTGACGTCGGGTGAAGACGATCTTCGGCTGCTCCGACAGCGCGGCCAACAGATCAAACTCGGTGCGGGTCAACGCCACGGGTTCACCCGCGAGCCAGACGTCACGACCGGAACGGTCGATGCTGAGCGCGCCGAAGAAGTCGGGACGCCCGGCCCCGGCTCCCTCATTTGAAAGCGGGCGTGGGCGACGCAACATCGCCTGCACGCGGGCCATCAGCTCGCGGGGACTGAATGGTTTGGTGACGTAGTCGTCGGCGCCTACCGAGAGACCGATGAGGGTGTCCACCTCATCGCTGCGGGCGGTCACCATGACCAGGTAGGCATCGGAGAAGGTGCGCAGCTGCCGGCAGACCTCGACGCCATCCAGTCCCGGCAGCCCGAGGTCCAGGACGACGACATCGGGATCGACGTCGCGCGCAAGCTCCACTGCCTTCAGCCCGTCGCCAGTCGCCCACGCATCGAACCCGTCGTGTTCGAAATAGCTGACGAGCAATCCGGCCAACGCCGTCTCGTCTTCCACGATCAGGGCCCGCATTCCCGACGGCGGCTTCGCCGGAGCCGCGGTCGTTCCTGCAGTCTCGACCCCCCGTGGGGAAGTGGGACTCACGGACGACATGGCCTTCATGGTGCCAGCCCGAACTGCGGAGATGCGCAGTCGAGGACTCCTGAGGGCCTTCTTCAACAAACCTTCACAAAACCGCGACCAGACCAGAAGGGCGCTCGAGTCATGGTGGAGACACACAACAAGGTTGAGGAGTTGTTCACGATGATGGACTGGTACGGAAACGGTATGGGCACGGGAGGCTGGGTCTTCATGATCGCGGCGATGACGATCTTCTGGGGCCTCGTGATTCTCGCGGGCGTGATGATCTTCCGCGGCAACGGCGAACGTCGCGGTGGCCTTGGCACGCAAGACCGTGGCGCACAAGAGATCCTCGATGACCGCTTCGCACGGGGCGAGATCGACCGCGAGGACTACGAGGCGCGCAAGTCCGCTCTCAAGTCGACCGCCCGCTGACTGAACGTTGTGGGGTCCAAGTTTCACCACCAGTGAGATGAGGGAGAACTGACTCGATATGTTCGAACAGAGCAGTCAACTGGTCCGACTGGGCGTCGGAGGTCTTGGCGGCGGCCTCGGGATCGCCGGCTACAAGTCCTGGATCATCTCGCTCGTGATCCTGCTGGTCCTTGCCGGCCTGGCCCGGTGGGCGATGCGCCCGGCACGGCGGCGGCGCGAGCCCAGCGCCGAACCCGAAAGCGAGATCACGAAGCCAACAGCTGAGCACGACGGTGCCGACAGCACACGAGCAGAGCAGACAAGGAAGGCCCCCTGAGCAGCTGCACGATCAACCAGCGCTACGACGACACGACGCTGGTCGAGGCGTTGGACCTCGACGCAATGATGGGCGCAGTGAAGGCAGGCGCCATCAGTCTGGTTGGCCTCTTGCTGGGCGGCGTATCGAGGGGGCGTGGCAGCGGACAGTCGCGCAGCAGCAGCAAGCACGCTCCGAATGCCACCAACCAGGGGACGACCAACTCGATGGTGGCCTCGTCCGTGGTGAGCAACAGCGCCGCACCGAGCGCGCCACCGAAGATGCACTTGAACAGCAGTCCCTTGATGCGGGACCTTTGGCCGCGGAGCTCGCGACGTGATCCCACGACCGTGCCGACGGAGTTGGCCAGCAAGGAGACGGTGCTGGTTGTCCAGCGTGTCCGAGCACGTCCGGCTGATGAGATCCACGCCCACCTCGCCGCGGCGTACCCGATCGAGCCCTGGGTCGAGCAATTCGACTGGCTTGACCCGCTGTTCAACGAACACCTCGAGACCCGCGATGGTCGGAGGTTCCTCTCGGACCGCCCCGGCCTCGGATTCACGCTCACCGAGCAGGCACGCGCGTGGACCACTTGGACGGCCGAGTTCGGCAGCACGCCCTGGGCCAACACGCATTGAGCAGGCCGACGTGCGCAACAGCCACGCGACAGGTCCACACCTCTGGCATTGCGCCGGTGTGCCACGCTTGGGCATGGCAGACATCGAGGTTCGCTTGCTCGGCGAGGACGAATGGCAGGTTTACCGCGAGGTCCGGTTGGCGGCCCTGGAAGACGCACCCGAGGCGTTCGTGGCTCGTTTCGAGGATGAGGCGTCCCGCGGCGAGGGCTTCTGGCGCGATCGCATGATCCGCGCCAGCCGGATCGTCGCTGAACGCGAGGACAAGCCTGTCGGTCTGGTCGGTCTGGGACTGCACGGTGAGGACCCCGAGGCCGGCGAGGTGTTCGGGCTCTGGACATCGCCCACGGTGCGTGGTCAACACGTCGCGCGCGGGCTGGTGTCGACTGCGGCCGAGAAGGCGACCGAGGACGGCTGCAGGCTGCTCTACTTCTGGGCAATCTCCGACCAGGCCTCCGCGGTCGGTTTCGCGAGCAGCTTCGGCTTTCGTCCAACGTCCAAGCGCCGACCGGTACGGGTGGCCGATGGAGCGACTGAGAGGGACGTGGACGAGGTCGCCATGGTTCTACCCCTCGCACCGGATCCGACCCTGACGATCAATCCTCACAGGCGGTGACCGTCCAAGCACAAACCGGGACCACTCGGGGCCACACCCCGAACCAACGAGTCACAACACGTTGCACACCACGTCGCGGGACGATGCACGTCTGACCCGCTGGCGAGGACCTCTGAGGTACTACGACGAAGGTCCCATAGACGTCCTGCTCAGGGCAGTCATATCTTCGGCCCGACGCCATCTCCCCTTGTCCTCGTGAGCATTCCCGGGTGTTGCGACCATGCGGCTCCTGACGTCGCCCAAGACCGGTGGACGGAGCGAGGTCTCGCGATGACACGGAAATCAGCCAGAACCAGGATCGCCAGGACGAGGGCCCTCCTCCTGGCCCTGGTGACCATGGTCGCGCTGGTGAGCGTGAACAGCACGGCCGATACCGCGGCGGCCGCACCACCCTCCGCTCCCATGCTCCTCGGGCCCCCGGACAGTGCCAGCGTCACCATCCCGTTCACGATCTCGTGGTCACAGGTCACCGGTGCCGGCGGCTACAACTGGGAGCTCAGCCGCTCGTCAACCTTCGGCAAGGTCATCGAACGGAACGCGGCGCTGCTCCCCGGGGTGGCAACGACCGGCGACGTCGTCAGCGGGATCCCCGCCGGGACCTACTTCTGGCGGGTGCAGGCGGTCAGCCGCGACCTTGAGCCCGGCGCCTGGTCCTCCCCGCGCAGCGTGGTCGTCACGGGTGCCGGCGCCGGTGTGCCGGGGTCTCCCACGCTCGACCCGCCACAAGACACGACCCAGTTCCACCCCCTGGAGACAGCCACCTTCACGTGGAGCGCTGTGCCCGGCGCGGTCAGCTACGTGCTGCAGGAGTCGACCGACCCGGACTTCCCCGTGGGCACGCGGGTGCGTCAGGTGGGCATCCTCGGGACCACCGAGGGCATCTCGCTCGGCGGCGGGAACACGGGCAGCTTCCAGGCCCGGGTCCTCGCGGTGAATGCGGACGGCCTGGTGGGTCCGCCCTCCAACGTCGTGAGCTTCAGCGTCAGCGACGCCAACCCGTTCCCCGCGCCGCCCGCGTTGGCCGGTCCCGGCAACGGGACCTCGCAGCAGCTGCCGGTGACGTTGTCCTGGACGCACGTGCCCAACCACCAGCAGGACGGGTATCACGTGCAGATCTCCAACAGCGCCGGCTTCGGCACCATCGAGGAGTCGTTCCGGACCGGCGACAACCGGCTGATGGTGCCGACGCTGACCAGCGGGACCAAGTTCTGGCGGGTGCGTTCTCAGCACGGCTACCTCGGCAGTTCGCAGGCCTACACCGACTGGTCGGCGACGGGCACGTTCACTGTCTCGCCCGTGAGCCTCAGGATGAGCGCGGTGACCTTCCCGGAGCGCAAGTACAGCGGCGGCGAGGCCAGAGGCGGCATCCACCTCACCGGACCCGCACCCGCCGGCGGTGCCACCGTCACGTTCAGCACGAGCCATCCGGCCCTGCTGCCCGAGCTGCCTGAGTCGAGGTTGATCGTGGCGGGCGAATCATCGGGGATCGTGCTCGTGTATCCCACGGGGTTCTCCAACTCCGGGCGCGGGATGCGGGTGGGGTTCGTGACGACCCCGACTCCGGTCACCGTGACCGCCTCCTACAACGGGACGTCGGCCTCCACCACGATCACGCTGCTGCCGCCGACCCTCAACGACACGCCCCTGCAGTTCTTCCCGGTGAAAGCCACGGGCGGTGCGGACCTGATCGGGATCGTGGACCTCGAGGTCGGCTGCTTCGCGGGCATCTGCGACGGTCTCGCCCCTCCCGGTGGGTTCGACGTGAACCTGTCGAGCTCCTCGCCGGCGGCCATCGTCCCGACGACCCACACCATCCCGGCAGGAGCAGGAGGCGACAGCTTTCCGATCCGCACCAACCCGGTCTCACAACGCACCCACGTCACCATCTCCGCGCGTGCCGGTGGCGCCACCGCCAGCTGGACCCTGACGCTCACCCCGTCGCCGGAGCCCGACACCCTGAAGCTGGTGCCGGCCTCGACCACCAACGGCTCCCAGGGGCAGGTCTTCATCCCGCTGTCGGAGATGGCCGGATACGACCAGCGCGTGCAGGTGACCAGCAGCAATCCGGCGATCGCTTCGGTCCCGGAGTTCGCGACGGTCAACGCCTCGACGACGCTGGGCCGGTTCGACATCACCACCGGCCCGGTCACGACGTCGACGGAGGTCACCATCTCGGTGACCGGCCGCGGGATCACCCGCTCGGCCACGCTGACCGTCTCGCCGAGCCTGCCGGCGCTGACCGGGCTGAGCGTGAACCCGAGCAGCGTGACCGGTGGGACACCCTCGACCGGGACCGTCAACCTGGGGAGCGCCGCACCGCCCGGCGGGGTGAGTGTCAACCTCGGCAGCAACCAACCGGGTGCGGCCAGCGTCCCGGCCACGGTGACGGTGCCTTCCGGAGCGACGAGCGCCACCTTCGAGATCACGACCTCTCCGGTGGACACCACCACCGTCCAGCTCTCGGCGACGCTGGGCGCAACCACTCAGTTCGCCGCGCTGAGCGTCACCCGCTCCACCTCGTCAGCGCTCAGCGCGCTGACGCTCAACCCGACGACGCTCGTGGGCGGGAGCTCCTCCACCGGGACCGTGACGCTGAGCGCGGCCGCGCCGTCCGGCGGCACGGTGGTCTCGCTGTCCGACGACTCGCCGTCGGTCACCGTCCCGGCCAGCGTCACCGTGGCCGCCGGCACCACCAGCCGCACCTTCAGCGTGACGACCAGTGCGGTCACGGCACCGACACCGGCCATGGTCACGGGGACAGCGGGGAGCGTGACTCGTAGCGCGTCGTTGACCCTGAACCCGCCCACGCCGGCCGCCCCGAGCCTGCAGAGCCCCGCCAACGGCGCCAGCGGTCTGGGGCAGCCGGTCACCCTCGACTGGAACGACGTGCCCAACGCGACCAGCTACGAGATCAGGGTCGACGACACCTCGTCCATGTCGGCGCCCTACGTCGCCAACCCCACGGTCACGGCGTCACAGGCGGTCCTCACCGATCTGCCGGCCCGTCAGCTGTGGTGGCGGGTGCGTGCGCGAAACTCGGCCGGCGTCTTCGGCCCGTTCTCCACGACGCGCAGCTTCACCCCCCAGACGGCCACCAGCACCACCTCGGCCCTCTCCTCACTGGCCCTCTCGCCGACAAGCGTGACGGGGGGTGCCTCCTCCGTCGGCACCGTGACCCTCACGGCGCCCGCTCCCTCGGGGGGAACCGCGGTGAGCCTGACGAGCTCGAACGCCGCTGTCGCGGTGCCGTCGAGCGTGACCGTCCCCGGCGGCCAGAGCGGCGCGAGCTTCGCGGCGTCCACCAACACCGTTGGTGCCCCAACCTCGGTGACCGTCACGGCCAGCGCTGCCGGGGTATCCCGAACGGCGGTCCTGACCGTGAACCCGCCCTCCTCGGGCACGCTGGCCGCTCCGTCGCTGCTGTCACCGGCGGCTGACGCACGCTTCTCCGTCGGCCGGAACATCGTGTTCGACTGGACCGACGTGAGCGGGGCCGCCGGATACACCATCGTGATCGACGACCAGAGCAACTTCTCCTCCCCGACAGTGCTGCGCACGGTCACCACGTCGACGTTCTCGACGAGCAGCCTCCCCGCCGTGCGCATGTGGTTCCGGGCCCGAGCCGTGGACGCCGCCGGCACCCCCGGGGCCTGGTCGGGCTCCCGCCGGTTCGAGGTGCGTTAGGCCTCTCGTACGACGGTCCGGTCACGGGGGTGACCCTGAGGCTGAGTCACGTGGCATCGGGCTGGTCGCCCATGGCCTGGCTGATGGACCGTTCAGCCGAGGAAGATGCTGGTGAGCCTGCGTCCGGGACGCTCGACCGAGGGTGCGGAATCCTCCGCGACGAACTCGCGCATCAGGTCGATCGCCGTCAGGATCTTCTGGCTGCGCAAGGAGTAGTAGACGCTGGTTCCTGCTCGCCGGGTCGTCACGATCCCGCGTTCGCGCAGGACGGCGAGGTGCTGGCTGGCGTTGGACTGCGTCACGCCGAGGGTCTCGGCCACCGCCCCCACGCTGAGCTCGCCGTCGCGGAGCACGCTGATGATCAGCAGCCGCTTCGGATCGGAGATGGCCTTGCACACACGCTCATGCAGTTCACGCAGCTCGGCTTCCAGGGCCTCGTTCACGGTCACCTCCTTCATCGTGCGACGAGAAGTCACGGCGGCGGTCGGTCCTTCGAGGGACCCGGGCGCCGCACGTTTGAGTTTAGCCTTGAACCAGGATCAGGAGGATGGCCAGTTCAGCTGAGCGAGGTGGAAGCAGCGCACTGGTTGCGTCCCACGTCCAGCACCAGCAGCTCGTCCTCGGCCGGCATGAGCTGGCCGGCGTTGACCAACCGGATGGTGTCGTAGACCGCGGGTGCGTCGGGGAGCGTGGACACGATCTCCTCGACGAAGCGCTCGATGGCACTCTCGTTCAGCAGGGTGGCCTCGAAGACCTGGCTGAGCGTGGTCGTCACGGCGCCGACGTCGTTGAACTCCTCAGAACTCGACCAGTGGGCCGGAGCGATCACCGTGGCGGGCTCGAGTGGCCTCAGCCGGTCGTGCACGCTGCGAAACAGCGAACGGGCCAGCTCCTCCGCCTCCCCGGTCAGGTCTGGTCGACCGAGTCCCCGCACGAAGATGGTGTCGCCGACCAGCAGCAACCGTTCGCCCACCAGCAGTGCGGTTGTCCCGGGCGTGTGGCCGGGGAGGTGCATCGTCATGGCGCGCATGACGGTCTGCGCGCCCAGCCGGATCTCCTCGCCGTCCGCGAGCGGACGGTTGGGGAACGGGATCTTCTCAGTGCTGTCCTCCGGGGGCAGGTGGTACTCGACGCCGAGGAGCTCGGCCAGGCCGGGGCCGCCGCTGATGTGATCCGCGTGCACATGTGTGTCGATGACATGCGTGACCGTCATGTCGTGTTCCTCCGCCAGGTCCGTGTACGGCGCGTGGTGCCGAGCGGGGTCGACCACGATGCAGGACTCGCCAGGGACGCCGATCACATAGGAGAGACAGCCCTTCGCGGGACGCTGGAGCTGCCAGGCGCGCGCGGGGGCGGGGAGACCGTCGAGCTCGACCGCCACCAGGAGCCGGGCCCAGGCTTGCATTCCGCCGGCCAGGGACCTGGTCTCCTTGCCCGCGCCCAGGAACTCCTCGACGACCAGCGCAGAGCCGTTCCCGTGCGCGCAGATGACGATGGCACCATCCATCGTCTCCTCGGCGAAGCGTGCCGGCTCGTCCAGTACGTCGTACACCGGAGCATGACGGGTGGGCACCTCACGTCGAGCCTCGAGCTTCTGGGTGGCGAACTCCTCGCTGTTGCGCACATCGAGGATCTCCGGGATCCGGCCTCGCAGGATCTCGTCGTGGAGCTCCGCGGCTGAGATGGTCCAGGCTTCCATCCGGTTCGTCCTTCCTGAGTCCGAGGTGTGCCGGACCTGCGTGCGGCGTCTCCCGAGCGGCTCGCAATGTCCGGACAACTTGCCGAGCGAGGGTCTTGTTGCATGCGCCATCACGAATGTAGTGTGACGCGCAGCACAGCGCAATCCCTCGTATCTGGCCCGGAGGCAACCGCCATGACTGATGCGACACCAGAGGACGAAACTCCCGAGAGCATGACGATCGTCGCGTGGAGCGGGGATCTCGACAAGATCTGGCCGACCTTGATCCTGGGGTCGACCGGGGCTGCCTACGGAATGAAGACCACGATCTTCTTCACGTTCTGGGGGCTCTTCCCGCTGGTCCGGGACGACGTGCGGATCACCGGCACCAACGCCATGACCAAGGCGCTCGCGGGGATGAACCCGCCAGGGGTCAGCCACATGAAGCTCTCCAAGCTGAACATGGGGGGCGCCGGCGCCTGGATGATGAAGAAGCTGGCGCGAGACAACAAGGTGGCCAGCCCCAAGGAGCTGCTCGAGATGTGCTCCGAGCTCGGCGTCAACCTCTGGCCGTGCGAGATGACCATGGAGCTGATGGGTCTGCGACAGGACCAGCTCATCGAGGGTGCCGGCGACCCGGTGGGCGCGGCAACCGCGCTCTCCGCGATGAGCCGTTCCCAGATCAACCTGTTCATCTGACCGCTACTCGGCCCCGCCGGGGTCGATCCGAACGGAGGAAGTCTCATGGACCACCAAGTCGATGCAACTGTGGACGCCAAGGGCCAGAAGTGCCCGATGCCGGTGCTGCTCGTCTCGAGGGGCATCAAGGCCCTGAGCTCGGGTCAGGTCCTGCTGATCGAGGCGACGGACGGCGGCTCGCAGAGCGACATCCCGTCGTGGGCGAAGGACACCGGCAACGAGCTGCTGGACAGTTCCGTGGAGGACGGCGTCTACCGCTACCTCATCCGGAAGAGCTGACGGGATGCAGCTCGGGTTCGCGATCGACCAGCGCACCTGCATCGGGTGTCATGCCTGCACCGTGGCCTGCAAGACCGAGCACGACATTCCCCTCGGGCAGTTCCGCACCTGGGTCAAGTACGTCGACAGCGGCTCCTTCCCCGACACCACCCGTTCCTTCGGGGTGATGCGTTGCAACCACTGCACCGACGCGCCCTGCGTGAAGATCTGTCCGACCGAGTCGTTGTTCAAGCGCGAGGACGGCATCGTCGACTTCGACCAGGAGCGCTGCATCGGCTGCAAGAGCTGCATGCAGGCCTGCCCCTACGATGCGATCTACATCGACAAGGACACCAGCACCGCCGCCAAGTGCAACCTGTGTGCCCACCGGGTCGACGAGGACCTCGAGCCCGCGTGCGTCGTGGTCTGCCCAACCCACTCCATCTGGGTGGGAGACCTCGACGACCCCACCAGCGGCATCGCCCGTCTGGTCAACGAACACCCCACGACGGTCCGCTCGCCCGAGCAGAACACGGGGCCGAACGTCTTCTACCTGGGCGCCGACCGCGCCGTGCTCGATCCGCTTGCGGCCCCGGTCGAGGACACCTACATCTGGGCCAAGCCCGATCTGCAACGACTCGAGAACGCAGGGGACCTGTCAAGGGACCCGGCGACGAATGCCCGTACGACGCTGAACACCGCCCACCCTCGACCGTGGGGGTGGAAGGTGACCACCTACCTGTGGACCAAGGGGGTCGGTGCCGGAGCCCTCGCGCTGGCCGGGCTGGCCCACATCCTGGGGATCGAGCTCGGTGCGGTCGGTGACTATGTCGCGCCGCTCCTCGGTCTCTTCGGAGCGGCCACCACCGGTGCCCTGCTCGTGTGGGACCTCAAGCGCCCCGAACGGTTCCTCTACATCTTCTTGAAGTCCAACTGGACCTCGTGGCTGGTGCTGGGCGCCTACGTCCTGACGGTCTTCTCCGGCGGCGCAGTGCTGTGGCTGTTCGCGGCCGCGCTCGACGTCGGGTGGGCGATGACCACGCTGGCGTGGCTCTCGCTCCCGGCCAGCGCCATGATGGCCGGCTACACCGCATTCCTCTTCGGTCAGGCAGAGGGCCGTGACCTGTGGCAGTCCCGCCTGCTGTTCTGGCATCTCCTGGTGCAGGCAGTGATGGTCGGCAGCGGCGCGCTGGCGGTGGCCGGTCTCCTCGCCGACTTCTCCGAGTCGGCCTGGACACTCGTCGCGGCCGCCTTCGTGATCGCCGCGGTCGGGCACCTGCTCATGCTGGCCGCCGAGTACGCCGGCTCACACTCCAGCGAGCAGGCCGCGGTGGCCGCCAGGATCGTTCGCTCCGGGCGCTACTCGCGGACCTTCTGGCTGGCTGGTGTGCTGCCGGTCGTGGTGGCTGCTGTGCTCGGCGCGCTCGCCTGGGGCGGTGTCGGTTGGGTGCTGCTCGCGGTCGCCGGAGTGATCGTGCAACCGGCCCTCCTCGCCTACGAGAGCGTCTTCGTCCGTGCCGGCCAGGACCCGCCGCTCTCCTGACCCGATCCACCCCTCCCGCAGGCCTCCTCGAAGGGACCCGTCATGACGTTGGAACAAGAGCGCGAGTCGACCACACCGAAGCTGCCGGGGGAGCGCACCCACGAGCGGCTCCGCAACTTCCCGCCCGTCTCCGACTGGGACCACCACGTGGAGTACGACGCGAAGGCGCACCCGCGCAAGGTGCCGCACGAGTACATGCTCGTGCCGACCACCTGCTTCAACTGCGAGTCCGCCTGCGGCCTGCTGGCCTACGTCGACAAGTCGGACCTGTCGATCAAGAAGCTGGAGGGCAACCCGGCCCACCCAGGGTCCCGCGGCCGCAACTGCGCCAAGGGGCCGGCCACGATCAACCAGATCAACGACCCCGAACGGATCCTGCACCCCCTGCGCCGCAAGGGGAAGCGTGGTGGCGGTGACTGGGAGCGGGTCAGCTGGGACGACGCCCTCGACGACATCGCCGGCCGGATCCGGGCGGCCATCGTCGAGGACCGCAAGGACGAGGTGCTCTACCACGTGGGCCGGCCCGGAGAGGACGGCTTCGCCGACCGATTCCTGCTGGCGTGGGGTGTCGACGGCCACAACAGCCACACCAACATCTGCTCCGCGGGCGCCCGGCTCGGCTACGCCCTCTGGGGCGGCTACGACCGTCCGTCGCCCGACTACGCCAACGCCAAGGTGATCCTGCTGATCTCCAGCCACCTCGAGGCGGGTCACTACTTCAACCCGCACGCCCAGCGGATCATGGAGGGCAAGGTCTCCGGTGGTGCCAAGGTCGTCGTACTCGACCCGCGGCTGTCCAACACCGCCTCGCACGCCGACCTGTGGATGGCACCGTGGCCCGGTAGCGAGGCCGCGATCCTGCTGGCGGTTGCGTCCCACCTGCTGCGGACCGACCAGGTGGACCGCGAGTTCATCCGGCGCTGGGTGAACTGGTCGACCTACCTCGAACACCTCCACCCCGAGGTCCCCGCAGACGACTTCGACGGGTTCATGGACCTGCTGACCGAGGACTACGCGCAGTACACCTTCGCCTACGCGGCGGAGCAGGCGCAGGTGCCGGAGGCCCAGATCGAGGAGCTCGCCGGGATCGTCGCCACCGCTGGCAGCGCCCTGTCCGCCCACGTCTGGCGCGCAGCCACCGCCGGGAACCTCGGTGGGTGGCAGGTCTCGCGGGCGCTGTTCTTCCTCAACGTGCTCACCGGCAGCGTGGGCACCAAGGGCGGCACCAGCCCCAACGGGTGGGACAAGATCATCGCCCACGGGCCGGACATGCCGGCCGGGCACGAGTCCTGGAACGAGCTGCTCTACCCGCCGGAGTTCCCGCTCTCGACCAACGAGATGTCGATCCTGCTTCCGCACCTGCTCAAGGACGGCCGCGGCAAGCTGGCGATGTACTTCTCCCGGGTCTACAACCCGGTGTGGACCAACCCCGACGGGTTCAGCTGGCTCGAGGCCCTCACCGACGAGGCGCTGGTGGAGTGTCATGTGGCACTCACGCCGACCTGGTCGGAGACGGCGACCTTCGCCGACTACGTGCTGCCGATGGGGCACAGCACCGAGCGCCACGACACCCAGTCCTACGAGCAGTACGCCGGCAAGTGGCTCGGCTTCCGCCAGCCGGTGACCCGCGTCGCGATGGAGAAGATGGGCCGGATCGTCTCGGACTCCCGGGAGTCCAACCCCGGGGAGGTCTGGGAGGAGAACGAGTTCTGGTTCGAGCTGTCCTGGCGGATCGACCCCGACGGCTCGCTCGGGAT
Source organism: uncultured Actinomycetota bacterium (assembly GCA_963781335.1). Classification (GTDB taxonomy): domain Bacteria; phylum Actinomycetota; class Actinomycetes; order Propionibacteriales; family Nocardioidaceae; genus Marmoricola. The sequence goes on from CAWAFS010000025.1 coordinate 124,410, forward strand.
CCGCAAGTTCTTCGAGTCGCCGTACCGCCCCGGTGAGAAGGTCACGGTCGACGAGTACTACCGCTGGGTCTTCGAGAACAGCGTCCCTGGGCTGCCCGAGGCGGCAGCGGAGCAGGGGCTCTCCCCGCTGGAGTACATGCGCAAGTACGGCGTCTTCGAGGTCACCAAGGACGCCTACCGCGTCGACGAGCGTCCGCTCACCGAGGACGAGATGGAGGGCACGACCCCCGACGCCCAGGGAGTGCTCCGCAAGCCGGTCACCCTGGACTCGACGCCCCCGCTGGTGGGGGAGGCCGGATCGGTCGGTGTCGTGCACGAGGACGGCAGCCGGACCCAGGGCTGGCTGACGCCCTCACGCAAGCTCGAGCTGTTCAGCGACACCATGGTCGACTTCGGCTGGGCGGAGTACGCCGCTCCGGGCTACATCGAGTCGCACGTGAGTCGTCAGGCGATCGACCACGACAACGCCGAGATGGTGCTGATGCCGACCTTCCGGCTGCCCACCCTGATCCACACCAGGACCGGCAACGCCAAGTACCTCAACGAGATCAGCAACACCCACCCGATGTGGATGAACAGCGTGGACGCGGCCCGCTTCGGGTTCGCCACCGGCGACCTGGTGCGCGTGAACACCGAGATCGGCTACTTCGTGGCGCGGGCATGGTCCACCGAGGCGATCCGGCCCGGGGTGGTCGGGCTCTCCCACCACATGGGTCGTTGGCGGACCGCGGAGAGTGCGGGCTCGCGTTGGGCGATGGGTCTGGTCGACCTCACCAAGAGCGACGACGGGGTCTGGAAGCTGCGCTACAAGGAGGGGATCAAGCCGTTCAGGAGTGAGGACCCCGACAGCGAGCGGATCGACTGGGAGGACCCCGGCGTGCACCAGAACCTCGCCTTCGCCGTGCACCCGGACCCACTCTCGGGAATGCACTGCTGGCACCAGAAGGTGCGGCTCGAGGCGGCTCACGAGGACGACCAGTACGGCGACGTCGTCGTCGACACCAAGCTGTCGCGCGAGGTCTACCGTGCGTGGATGGACACCACCAGGCCCGGGCCCAGCGCCTCCGGACTGCGACGACCCGAGTTCTTCATGCGCCCGGTCAAGCCCAAGCGGCGAGCGTTCCGTGCCGACGGTGGGCGTCCTGAAAGCTCAGGGGGCAGCGAGTGAGCATCCTGTCGCGCACCCGCACCGGGCCACCGCTGGACCTCGATGCCGTCCACGCTGCCCTGGGCCGCGTCGAGGACCCGGAGCTCAAGATGCCTCTGGCCGATGCCGGCATGGTCGGCAGCGTCGAGCTCGGCAGGAACGGCCTGGTCCGCGTCGTCGTACGCCTGACCACGCCCTCGTGCCCGATGAAGGAGCGGCTCGTCGCCGACGTCACCGCGGCAGTGAGCGGCGTGGCTGGAGTGACGCGGGTCGAGGTCACCCTGGGCGCGATGAGCGAGGGCGAGCGCCTGCAGCTCGCCGGCAAGCTCCGTGGCGGCCGGACCGAGGGCACCCACCAGTTCGGCGAGAGCTCGACCACCAACGTCTACGCCGTGGCCAGCGGCAAAGGGGGAGTCGGGAAGTCCTCCGTCACCGCCAACCTGGCGGTTGCCCTGGCCCAGCAGGGCCAGCGGGTCGGCGTGCTCGACGCGGACGTCTGGGGTTACTCGATCCCGCACCTGTTCGGCGTACGACGTTCACCCGTGGCGCTCAAGGGAGTGATGCTGCCCGTCGAGGCCCACGGGGTGGCTCTGATGTCGGTGGGGTTCTTCGTCGAGGAGGATGAGCCTGTTGTCTGGCGGGGACCGATGCTGCACAAGGCGCTGGAGCAGTTCCTGACCGACGTGCACTGGGGCGAGCTCGACACGTTGTTGCTCGACCTGCCGCCCGGGACCGGCGATGTCACGCTGACGCTGCTCGACCTGATTCCCGATGCCCAGTTGCTCGCCGTCACCACCCCCCAGCTCGCAGCCCAGACCGTGGCTGCCCGGGTGGGGCGGATGGCGCGCGATGCGCGGATGCCGATCGCGGGTGTCGTCGAGAACATGTCGACCCTGGTCTGCCCGTCGTGTGCCGAGCACACCCCGATCTTCGGGGAGGGTGGTGGTGCCCGGCTGGCCGAGGCGATCGACGCCCCGCTGCTCGGGCAGATCCCCCTTGACCTCCCGCTACGCACGTCCGGAGACCTCGGAGTGCCCGCCATGGTCGCTGCCTCCACGGCTCCCTCCGTCCTGGAGCTCCGGAGGATCGCCAGCGAGCTGCCCTCCGTGCGGCGGAGCCTGGTCGGGAGGGCACTGCCGTTGTCCGTGGTCTGAGCCGGTGAGGCCCTGGGTCAGCAGATCCGGGTCGACGCAGATCGGGCCTGCGAAGGTCAGGCCGGCACGGAGAGTCCCTGGAGCCAGGCCTGCCAGGCCGGCTCCTCGCGCCGCACGTAGTCCGCCGCGTCAACGGAGAACAAGTACGCCCGTACGCCCGCCGTCGCCTTGCCGGCGCCCTCGCCGTACGCGAAGACGTTGAGCATCCCGGGGACCGGCGTGGTGAGCCGGACCAGCGCCTGGCGCTCGCCGACACGCTCGACCGTGCCGCTGGTGCCGCGGACCTCGACCGTCGTGCCCTCCTCGCCCAGCCCGAGCGCGTCGTGCAGGGTCGACCAGAGTGCCTGCGCGTCGCCGGAGTGGGAGGCGGTGACCTCGAGCTGCGTGGCCTCCTGGCCCGGGAAGTGTGAGAGGTAGAGCCGCAGGTTGTCGAAGAACGGCATCCAGTTGGAGCCCATGTCGTCCCAGAACTCCGACTCCCAGGCGGCGCCGGTGCCAAAGCCGCTGCTGGTGACCCGCACGACGCAGGTGCCGCCTGACTGCGCCTCGACGAGGAACTCCGACGTCAGTGGGCTGAGCGCCTCCGGGTCCTGGCCCATGAGGGCGGCCCAGTCCTCCTCGTAGACGATGCGGCGCGGCGGGTCCCAGCCGGTGACCTGACCGTCCGAGCCCATGTCGGGGCCCATGGTGAAGTGCAGGGAGCCGCCCTCGCGCTCCTCCATCTCGGTCGGCAGGAACCAGGCACACATGCCCTTGGCGGTGGCGATGGCTCGCCAGACCTGCTCCGGGGTGCCCGGAACCTCGACGCTGAACTCCAGGCGGTAGGGGACGGTCAAGGTCGTGCTCATGGGTTCTCCTCAGGAAGGGGGTGGGCGGCGACGACGAGCCGATGGGGGCGCCCGTCGTCGTGGTGGTAGCGAGCGGCCAGGTCGAGCACCGCGGCAGTGAGGTCGTCGGCGAACGCAGCCCGGTCGGCTGCCGACCGGAAGCCGATCAACGTGTCGATGGTCAGCGTCGGCAGGCGCTTGCCGGACGCACCGGCCCGGCGCGCCAGCGCCCCGACCTCGCGCACCAGCCGGCCGGCCAGCGCGACGAGGTAGCCCGCGGACAGGTGGTCGGCGTTGGCGTCCGGGTCGGCCGCGGACGCGCTGAGGGCCGCCGGCGACACGACGTACGACGCCGCCGAAGCCTGCAGCACCCGCTCGGTGATTCCCCCGTGCCGACGCTCCTCGGACAGTGCCACCAGCCCGTGCGCCTCGAGCGCCTTGAGGTGGTAGTTGACCTTCTGGCGCGCGATCCCGACCCGTGCGGCGAGCCCGGCGGCGGAGGACGGGACGGCCAGCTCGCCGAGCAGCCTGGCTCGGACCGGGTCCAGCGCGGCGGCCGCTGCCTGCGTGCTCTCGATGACCTCGACGTCCTGCATGACGCCACCGTGCCATTGACAAAAAATCTTGTCAAGAGGCCGTTCACGAATTGTCGTGGTCGGGGTCGGAGCTGGTCAGGTCCCGGACGTCGTCAGTCCGAGCTCCACAGCGTTCTCGAACTCGTCGTCGACCAGCACCACGTCATGGCCCTCGCGCGCCAGCAGGCTGGCACAGATGGAGGCGCGGTAGCCACTGGCGCAGTGCACCCAGAGCTTCCCGGGCGGAACCTCGTCCAGTCGCTCCAGCAGCGCATGGATCGGGATGTGGCTCGACCCCGGGATTGCCTCGTCCGCGCGCTCGTCGTCCCGGCGGACGTCCAGGACCGTGGGCGCCTCCCGGCCCTCGGCGAGCTCCTTGTGGAGGTCCTCGAACGTGACCACGGGATAGTCGGCCAGCTCGTCATCGGGGACCAGCGAGCTCACCTCTCCGGCGGCCGCTCCCGCGGGCCGGTCGATGCCGATCCGCACCATCTCGCGCTGCGCCCCGGCGACCTGGTCCGGGGACTCGCCGATCAGCGTCACCGGGGTGCCCCACGGCATCAGCCAGCCCAGATAGGTGGCGAACTGTCCGCCGAGGTCGATGCCGATGCTCCCGCGCAGGTGTCCGGCGGGGTAGACCTTCCGGTCACGCAGGTCCACCACCCACTCACCGGCATCCACCCGACGACGCAGCTCAACGACATCGACGCCCTGCGGAGGGCTCAGGTCGATCGGGCCGGGCCCCTGTTTGTTGAGCGCACTCATGTGGGCGTAGTAGCGGGGATAGGCCGTGAGGTTCTCCACCAGTGCCGCCACGAACGTGTCCTCGTCGTCCTCGGTCAGCGCATCGTTACGCTGCCGTTCCTCGCCGATCGTCGAGGAGTCGCCGCCTGACGCCGACCCGGACGAGCAGAAGCTGCCGAAGCCGTGGGTGGGGTAGACACCGGTGTCCTCGGGGAGGAGGGAGACCAGCTTGCGCGCGGAGTGGAACTGCGCCCTGGTCAGCTGGTCGGTGTGTTCGTCACCGAGGAGATCGGTGCGACCCACGCTCCCGAAGAGCAACGAACCACCGGTGAACACGGTTTTGTCGTCGGGGTTCTCCTGGTGCCACACCGCGTAGGAGAGGTGGGTATGGGTGTGGCCGGGCGTCGCGATCACACGGATCTCCAGTGGACCGTAGGCGATCACCTCACCGTCCGACACGGGCCGCCGATCGAAGGCGACCTCGTCGTCGGCGCAGACGAGGTAGTCGGCTCCGGCCTGGCCGGCGAGCTCGAGACCCCCGGTCAGGTAGTCGTTGTGGATGTGGGTCTCGGCCACGGCAGCCAGACTCAGGCCGAGGTCGGCGAGGACGGACTGGACTCGGTCGATGTCGCGCTGGGGGTCGATCACCACCGCGGTGCGCCCGTCGTGGACGACGTAGCTGCGATCTCCGAGCTCGCTGGTGTCAATGACCTCGACGTTGAGCATCTGCAGGCACCCTTCCATATGACCGGACATTTGAAGCACCGTATGACGCCGGGCCGGGGCGCGACAAGAGCCTGTCGGTGGCAGACTCAGGACGTGGCCTCTCCGACGTCTCGCTTCGATGATTCGACTGCCGCAGGCGTGGCAGGGACCAGTTCTCGTCGGCGTGCCGTCGCAGGCGGCCCCCGATCCGTGAACCGGGACCTGGCGGTTCCACTGTGGGAGCAGGTGCGCGCCGATCTGGTCCGTCGGGTTCGCGACCGCGAGTTCACCGACGCGTTCCCGGGCGAGCTCACGCTGGTCGAGGAGTACGCCGTGAGCCGGCACACGGTGCGTGAGGCACTGCGGCGGCTCCGCGAGGCGGGAGTGGTGTCGGGGGAGCGGGGGCGCACCTCGCGCCTGACCGGCCCGGCCGAGATCGACCAGGCGATGGGCACGCTCTACAGCCTCTTCTCCGCGGTGGGGGCTGCCGGACAGACCCAGCGCAGCATCGTCCGGAGGCGCGACATCCGGGCGGACGGTGTGGTGGCCGAGCGGCTGTCACTCGAGGCCTCGACGCCGCTGTTCTACCTGGAGCGGATGCGTCTGGCCAGTGATCGACCCCTGGCCCTCGATCGGGTGTGGATGCCGGCCGCGGTCGCCACGCCTTTGCTCGAGGTCGACTTCACCGAGACCGCGCTCTACGAGCAGCTGCGCGTCCGGTGTGGGATCAGCCTCACGGGCGGGAGCGAACACCTGCGCGCCGTGGTGCCGACCAGGGCCGAGCTGGACATGCTGCAGATGCCGCCGAACGTCGCAGCGTTCGCCATCGAGCGGCTCGGGTTCGAGGGTGGCCGGCCGCTCGAATGGCGGCACACGCTGGTCCGCGGTGACCGGTTCGCGGTCACCACCGAGTTCACGCGTCCGGACGGTCACCGCTTGTCCGGGAGGCCCTTCGACTGATGGCGCTGTGTCCTCGCGGTTGCGGTCAGCGAGGCTCGCCGTTGGGAAGCGCGACGTGACACTGAGGGAAGATCCGGGCCGTACAGGTGCGGCAGATCTCGGAGTCGAGCTGCGGGTAGATCGCGTCGACCGGGTGGGACTTGGTGGGGAAGATGTTCTCCTCACCCAGCGTCTCCAGGTATGGGCCCTGCTCCAGGACGGCCCGGACCCCGGTCTGGACCCGGTAGAGATACAACCCGCCACCCAGCTTGCGACGTCGCCTCGCCTCCTGGACGAGCAGCTCCGCTCCCGCGATGTCGACGAAGTTCATGCCCCTGGCCGCAAGCAGCACGTGTCGGCTCTCGGGTGACCGTTCGTCGATCCGGTGCAGCTCGGCCTGGACATGGTTGACCGCCCCGAAGAAGAGCGAGCCGTGGATGCGGATCATCTTGTACTGCGGGCACTCCGAGCGGCCCTCGGCGGGGACGTAGTAGTAGCTGCCGGGTTCGGGGTCAGGCACGACCGGAACCATCTCGGGCCTGGAGGTGCGAGCGAGGTAGAGCATCAGGGAGAGCATGATCCCGAAGACGATCCCCTTCTCGAGGTCGATCAGGGTGCCCGCGAAGGTCACGAGCAGCACGGCGGTCTCCTGCTTGCTCGTGCGCAGGATCGAGCCGATGTGGTGGAAGTCGACGAGACCGTAGGCCACCAGGAAGAGCAGGCCAGCCATCGCAGCAGTCGGCAGGTAGGTCGCCAGGGGGGAGATCGCCATCAGGATGACGAGCAGGAAGACCGAGGCGTACACCGCGGCGAGAGGGGTGCGCGCCCCGGCGGCGTGGTTGGCGCCACTTCGGTTGAACGAGCCGCTGGCCGCGTAGCTGGAGAAGAAGCTGCCGACGAGGTTCGCCAGGCCCTGCCCGATGAACTCCTGGTTGCCGTCGATGCGTTGTTCGGACTTCACCGCGATGGCGCGCGAGATCGACACCGCCTCGGTGAGCCCCAGCATGGTGACGACCAGAGCGGGGAAGATGACCTGTCCCAGGGCGTCCGGTGACAGGTTCGGCAGCGTGATCGGCGGCAGGCCGGCGGAGAGCGAACCCACGTTCGTGATGTCGGCGACGTCGCCGCCTCCCGCGAGTCGATCCAGGAGCAGTGCGGTGAGGCTTCCCACCACGAGGGCCAGGATCATGTGCAGCCTGGGCAGGAGCCTGCGCAGCGCGACACCCGAGACCAGGGTGGCAACGCTGACCGTGACGACGTAGGGATTGACGTCACCCAGACGCGAGGCTGACTGGACAACGACCTCATGGAAGGGGAGACCGCGGTCGAGATCGAGCCCGAGAAAGCTGTTCACCTGGCTGGTGGCGATCAGGAGAGCGGCGCCGGCGGTGAAGCCGATCACGACCGTGTGCGAGATGAAGTTGACCAGGGCGCCGAGCCGGGCCAGACCCATCACCAGCTGGAACAGTCCGGTCAGGAAGGTCAGGGTGAGGACCAGCCGGATGTACTCCGCCGACCCCGGCTCCGCGAGGGGAGCCACCGATGCGAAGACGGCGATCGAGATCGCCGTGGTCGGACCGGTCACCAGGTGCCAGCTCGAGCCGAAGAGTGCGGCGATGACCGCGGGCACCATCGCGGCGTAGAGGCCGTACTCGGGGGGTAGTCCGGCGATGGTCGCGAAGGCGACGCCCTGGGGCAGGACGATCAGCGCGCCGGTCACCCCGGCCGCGAGGTCGAACCTGGCGCTGTGCCGGTCCACCCGGGGCCACCAGCGCAGGAACGGCAGGATCCGGACCGCTCGACCGGCAGCTTCGGGCATCGTCAAGACTGGCCTCCAAGGCTTCCGAATCCTGCCAGCACGGGGCCAGCATATGCGTGCCGGCGCATCTTCGCGGCGGAGTCCGGAGCGATGTCGTCCGGCGTCGCAGGGTGAGGTGCCGACGCGCATCAAGGGCACGGAGCAGGTGGTTGGCAGCACCTCCTACACTCTTCCAAAGAACATTGGAGGAATGGTGGACACAGCAGATCGCCGCACCAGGGTCTTCGACGAGCTCGCGGTCGTCGGCAAGGCCTTCGGCAGCACCAAACGGCTGGAGCTCGTCGAGCTCCTGGCACAGGGGGAGCGCACGGTCGAGGGACTGGCCCGCGCCGCGGGCATGGGTGTGACCACCGTGTCCGCCCATCTGCAGGTGCTCAAGCTCGCCAACCTGGTGCGCACTCGGCGGGCGGGCACCAGGGTCCACTACCGGCTGGCCGGCGACGACGTGATCGCGCTCTACGACGCGATGCGCAGCGTGGCTCGCGAGCGGTCCGCCGATGTCGGCCAGGCACTCGACGCCTACCTGAACCTGCCGGGTGCGGAGGAGGTCGGCCTGGTCTCGCGTGAGGAGCTCACCCGGCTTCTCGAAGGTGGCCGGATCACGCTGATCGACGTTCGCCCCGAGGATGAGTACGCCGCCGGGCACATCCCCGGCGCCGTGAGTGTTCCACTGGGATCTCTGATCGCCAGCGCAGAGAACCTCCGGGATGCCCCCGAGGTGGTCGCCTACTGTCGCGGCAGCTTCTGCGTGATGGCGCATGATGCCGTCCGCCTGCTTGGTTCAGGGGGTGTCGAGGCGCGCCGTCTGGAGGACGGCATGCTCGAGTGGCGCACGCACGGTCACCCCGTGGAGGTGAGCGCGGCGTGATCGCCACGCCCCTGGCCGGCCTCCGCTCCTGGCCGGCTCGTCGTTGGATCGCGGCCACTGCCGCGGCGATCGGGTTCGTGCTGGTGGTGGCCATCCCCACGGACCTCATCGAGAACCCCGTGTTCGGTCGTGAGATTGCCCCGCCGTGGTGGGCCTGGCCGGCGCTCCTCGTCTCGTCGGTGCTGGGCGGGCTCCTCGTTGCGACGTACGTCGCCGCGCCGGAGCGGCCCGACGCACCCGCCAGCCGGCGCGGTGGCTGGATCGGGGCGTCGCTGACCTACTTCGCGGTGGGCTGCCCCGTCTGCAACAAGCTGGTGCTGCTCGCGCTGGGCAGCGCCGGTGCCATCACCTGGTTCGAGCCGGTCCAGCCGGTCCTTCAACTACTCGCCATCGCCCTGCTCACCTGGGCGCTACGTCGCCGACTCCTCGGCGAGCTGTCCTGTCCCACCACCACCACGTCCGGAGATGTAGCACGTGTCTGACCAACGCAAGAGCCCCCTCGTCCCGCTGGCCATCGCCGCCGTCGCGGTCATCGCGCTGGTCGCCACACTGGTGGGCACCCGGGGCTCCGACGACACCCCCGAGAAGACCAGCGCAACCACCTCCAGCCAGTCGACGGACTCGAACAAGGCTCCGGACGACACCTGGCAGCGACTGGTCCGGCGGGAGGCAGACGACCCGATGGCGATGGGCGACGTGGACGCACCCGTCGTGATGCTCGCCTACTCGGAGTTCCAGTGCCCCTTCTGCGGCAAGTTCGCGCGTGACACCGCGCCGACGCTGATCAAGAAGTACGTCGAGAACGGCACGCTCCGCATCGAGTGGCGCGACTTCCCCTACCTGGGTCCTGAGTCGACCACCGCCGCGCAGGCCGGACGCGCAGCAGCTGCCCAGGACAGCTTCTGGGCCTTCCACGACCAGATGTATGCCAAGCAGCTGCCGCCGAACTCGGGGAGGCTCGACGCGGGCTACGTCGCAGGCATCGCGAAGAAGCTGGATCTCGACGTCGAGAAGTTCCGCGCGGACATGACCTCCAAGGCCACGAAGCAGGCCATTGCCGCGGACTTCTCCCAGGGTCAGGCGATCGGTGTCACCGGGACCCCGGCGTTCGTGATCAACGGGGTCCCGATCATCGGTGCCCAGCCGACCGAGGTCTTCGAGAAGGCCATCGAGCAGGCCGCGGCGGAGGTGGGCTGATGGGTGAGGTGGGAGTGCTGGCGGCCTTCGCCGCCGGTGTCCTCGCCCTGCTGTCGCCCTGCAGCGCGTTGCTGCTCCCGTCGTTCTTCGCCTACGCCTTTGCGAACAAGCGTGCGCTCGTTGCCCGCACCCTGGTGTTCTATGCGGGGCTGCTGGTCACACTGGTCCCGCTCGGGACCGGAGCCGGAGCGGCCTCGGCGCTCTTCTACGGCCACCGGCCGCTCCTGATCGGCGTCGCCGGCTGGATGATCATCGGGTTCGGGGTGCTGCAGCTGCTGGGCAGAGGCTTCACCGTCCCCTTCTCCGAGCGGCTGAGCACGGCCGTCGCCCGCCGCGGTGGCGACGGGTGGATCTCCACGCTGATGCTCGGTGCCGTCTACGGACTGGCGGGCTTCTGCTCCGGGCCGGTGCTCGGCGCCATCCTGACCGTTGCAGCGACCCAGGAGTCCCCATGGCAGGGCGGTGTCCTGCTGGCGATCTACGCCCTCGGCATGGCAGCGCCGCTCCTGCTCCTGGCCGCTCTCTGGGACCGCTACGACCTCGGCGGCCGCCGCTGGCTTCGCGGTCGCACGCTGACCCTGGGCCGCCTGCGCATGCACACTGTCTCGCTCGCCTCAGGACTGCTGTTCATCGCGATCGGAGTCATCTTCCTGCGCTACGACGGCACGGCAGGCCTGACGGGATCGCTGGGAGTCGGGGACCTGACCGACGTCGAGTTCAGTGCGCAGCGAGCCGTCACGGAGCTGACCGCAGGCGTGCCGCCCTGGACGATCCTGGCGGTGGTGGCTCTGGTTGCGGGCTACGTGGCGTGGCGTCGCTCGCGAGCTCCGGAGTCGAGCGGTCGGGTGGGGAGGGGACAACCGGCGCAGGAGCGCGCAGCAGCCGAGGACCCCGTCACCGCGTTCGACGAACGGGCCTGATCGCTGTCCGGGTAGCCTCACAACGCCATCCGTGAGCTCGATCTGGGCTGCGGGAGTTCGTTCTCGCTCTAGTCACAGAGGTCGCCGAGTGCCGGTCCTGCTCCTGGTCGGCGCCGGTCACGCCCATCTCTACGTCGTGAAGCATGCGGAGGAGCTCGCTGCTGCTGGCTATCGGATTCATCTCCTGGCCCCGCGATTCTTCGACTACAGCGGTGTCGCGTCGGCCACGGCCGCCGGCGCGCTGTCCCACGACGTCGGCCGGATCGACGTGCAGGGACTCGCAGGTGTCTGCGGTGTGGAGCTCCATGAGGCAACGTTGCACTCCCTCGACGTGGAGGCACGGATCGCGATGACCTCGGACGGAGCGCGGCTGCCCTACGACGTGCTCTCGATCAACATCGGAAGCGTCGTGGCGCCGGCCGGGATGAAGGTTCATCCGACGGTGCTGAGGGTGAAGCCGCTGAGCGGCCTCGCTGATCTGGATGTGCGACTGCGACACCTGGTGCAACCAGGCGCCACGGTCACCGTGGTGGGTGGAGGCGCCTCGGGACTGGAGCTGGCTGCTCACCTTGCGACCCGCCAGGACGTCGTGCAGGTCCGGTTGGTTGAGTCCGGACCGATTCTTGGAGCGGACCTGCCCGAAGGCGCGCGCAAGCGGGTCGAACGGCTCCTCGAGAGGCGCGGCGTCATCGTGCACACCAGCTGCGCGGTGCAGGAGATCGGCGAGCGACAGACCCTGTGTGACGGCACTGAGATGTCCCACGACCTCGCCTTGCTCGCCACCGGGCTGACTGCGCCCCCGCTGCTCGTCGAGCTCGGACTCGGTGACGGGCTCGGGGTGCCGGTGCGGGCCACCCTCCAGCACGAGGACCTGGACGAGATATATGCGGTGGGCGACTGCGCGCGCTTCCTCCCCGGTTCGTTGCCGCGCATCGGCGTGCACGGAGTGCGGCAAGGCCCCGTGCTGCACCGCAGCCTGCTCGCGCGAGTTCGGGGCGAACCCCTGCCGGTCTACCAGCCCCAGCGACGCGCACTGTCGATCCTCGATCTCGGCGACGGCGTCGGCCTCGCTGTCCGCGGACGCTGGTGGTGGTACGGCGCCCTGCCGCTGCGACTCAAGCGCTACATCGATCGACGCTGGTTGACGATCTATCAAACGGGAGACGCCCCATCTCGGCGTATGTGGGCCTCTCGCTCACTGGGAGACGTGTAGGTGGCAGTGGCTCTCAGCGGTACTCGGGATTGGGGTGCGTGGGATGGCCGAGATCCCAGTTGCTGGTCACGTTGCCGTGGGCGGGGAGGCCGCCCTGGTCCTTGAGCCGCCGGGCAGTGTGCAGCATGTTCCAGGCCGCGAAGACGGTGTTGCGGGTGGTCCAGTGGTTCTGCGCACCGCGATCGTCGTCGAGGTACGACGGGCCGGGGCCCGCCTCGCCGACCCAGTAGGCATCGGCCTGGGGCGGGATGGTGAACCCGATGTGGGAGAGGGCGTAGAGCATCTGGGCGGCGCAGTGCTTTCCCCCGTCCTCGTTGCCCGTGACCAGCACGCCCCCGACCTTGCCGTAGTAGGACCACTGGCCCGCCTCGTTCAGATCTCCGGACCAGCCGTAGAGCCGCTCGATCACGAGCCTGGTCATCGAGGACTGGTCGCCGAGCCAGATGGGAGTGGCGAGGACGACGATGTCGGCCGGCTCGATCAGCTCGCGGTAGAGGTCCGGGAAGTCGTCGGTGTCCCAGCCCTGTTCGCGCATGTCCGGGTAGACGCCGGGCGGGATGGTGTGGTCGACGACCCGGATGGTGTCGACGCGTGCTCCGACGCCCCGGAGGACCCGGGCGGAGACGTCGATCAGGCCGTCGGTGTGGCTCGGAGTGGGCGATGGCTTGAGGGTGCCGTTGAGGATGACCGCACGGAGATCGCTGAAGTCGGTCTGGTTCGCGGCGATCTCGGCGTCGATGAACGTCTGGACGGGGTTGGGCAGCATGTCGGGTCTCCTGGTCTGTTCGTCTCTTCGTCTGACATCGGAACCCCGCCAACCCTGCGGGAGCATCCCGGGGCCTCGGGGTGGAAGTCGACCGGCCAGCCGATGCCTGCACAGGTGGCGGGGTCACAGTGTCCCGACCCGCACCTGCACATGCCCGCCGCGAAGGCTCCAGGACTGGACGTCGTGTGCTGCTCGCTCGAGCAGAGTCCATGGACGCGCGTCGATGTCGGCGCCGCCGAGCCAGCAGGCCAGGCGAGCCGCCGGTTCGAGAAGGCGAGCCCAGCCGTGTGGTGGCTCCATGTCGACGATCGCGACGCGACCACCCGGGCGGACCAATGTGGTGGCCTGTCGCCACGCACTGTCCCGGTCGGTCATCAGCGACAGCGAGTAGGTGAAGAGCGCCGCGTCGAACGGCGTTGCCAGGGCGTCCGGTCCGGCGGCGTGGTCGAGGTGCTCAGCGTCTGCCTCCACCAGGACGACGTTTCCAGGTCGCAGATCGGTCGTCTTGCGTCGTGCCACCTCGAGCATCTCGGGGCTGCGGTCCACGCCGACCACCTGTCCGCTCTCACCGACGGCGGCAAGAAGGCGGGGGAAGTTGAGACCGGTCCCGCAGCCGAGGTCCAGCACCCTGGCCCCCCTCACGAGGTGGAGGGCAACGATGGCCTTTTCGCGACCGATTCCATAGACCTGCTCCGCCGACACCGCGTCGTACCACGCAGCCGAGTGTGTGTAGCGCTTCATGGGACCCTTGCGTTTCCAAAGAGACGAGGTGGCCGGTGCTCAGCACCGACCAGTAGGGGTGTCACATCAGAACGATGTCAGATCGCAAGGTCTCAGAACCGAAGAGCGATGCGGGAAGAGTTCCCGGCCCTCAGCGGGTTTCCCGATCGTGACAGCCCCCCGACCCCCGGATGACGCTACCCGGAAGAACTCCTTCCGTCAGTTGGTGGAGCCCGAGATCGAGGTGCTGTTGCGAGTGGCCCTCACGATCACCTCGAGCCGGGCCGACTCCGAGGACCTTGTGCAGGAGACGCTGCTGCGCGCCTACCGGGCGATCGATCGCTTCGACGGCCGGCATCCGCGGGCCTGGCTGCTGACCATCCTGCGCAACACGAACGCCAACCTGCATCGGCGCCAGCGGCCGGGCACGATCGGTGACTGGGAGCTCCTCCGGACGGCCAGGCCGGCCTTCGGAAGCGCCGAGCTGCCGAGTGCCGAGGACAGCGTCGTGCGCGAGGAGCTGCACGCGGATCTCGACGCCGCCGTTCGAGCACTCGACCCCCGGTTCCGAGCCGCGCTCATCCTCGTGGACGTGCACGACCTGAGCTACTCCGAGGCAGCCGCGGTCATGGGGGTCCCCGTGGGCACGGTCATGTCCCGACTCAGTCGCGCACGGGACCGCGTCCGAACATCACTCCAATTCAGCCCACTCACCCGAGGAGACCTGTCATGACTGGGACTCTGCGTCAGATGCTCACCTGCCACTGGTCAGCGCGCCGCATCCAGCGCTATCTCGACGCTGACCCGGCAGCCCCGCTGACGCCCGGGGAGATCTCGCGACTCGAGGGACACCTCGCGACGTGCGAGAGGTGCACCCGGGTCGTCACCGAGCACCGCGCCCTGCACCGGGCGCTGTCGCTGTGGTCAGGCGGGACGGGCGTCGATCCACGATCGGTCGACCGGGTCCGCGACTTCCTGTCCACCCTCAACGACGAGGACACCGCGTGAGCATCGCCAAGCCGACCACTGCCCCCTCTCCGGTCGCCTCGCCGGACGAGCCGTGGGACCTCCTGGTCGTCGGGGGCGGGACGGCCGGGATCGTGGGCGCGAAGACCGCGGCGCGGCTCGGGGCCCGGGTCCTCCTCGTGGAGCGCGATCGCACCGGTGGTGACTGCCTGTGGACCGGCTGCGTCCCGTCCAAGGCACTCCTGGCGGCCGCTGGCGTCGCCGCCAGCTCGCGCAACGGCCATCGGTTCGGCATCGACGTCGGGGAGGTCTCGGTCGACTTCGCGAAGGTGATGGATCACGTGCGAGGCTCGATCTCGCACATCGCGCCGGTCGACTCCGTCGAGGCGCTCGAGAAGGCGTCGGTCTCCGTGCGCACCGCGAACGCCCATTTCACCGGGCCGGACTCGGCGGAGATCGGCGGGGCGCCGGTGAGGTTTCGACAGGCCCTCGTCGCCACCGGTGCCTCGCCTGCCGTGCCTCCCATCCCCGGCCTCGGCGACGTCGACCACCTGACCAGCGAGACCGTCTGGGGGCTCAGCGAGCTGCCCGCCGAGCTGGTGGTTCTCGGCGGCGGGAGCATCGGCTGCGAGCTCGGCCAGGCCTTCGCCCGCCTGGGCAGCAGGGTCTCCGTCGTGGAGGGTGCACCCAGGATCCTGCCTCGCGAGGACCCTCTCGCAGCTGCGGAGCTCGCGCGAGCACTGGTCGCCGACGGAATCGAGATCCACGCCGGCTCAGGAGTCGCCAGGGTCGTGCCCACCGGGCCGGGGTCCGGGGTGCTCCACCTCGAGAGCGGCCATCAGGTGCCCTTCTCGTGCCTCCTGGTCGCCGTCGGACGAGCGCCACGCACCCATGACATCGGACTGGCGGCCGCGGGTGTCGAGGTCGATGACCGCGGGTTCGTCGTGGTCGACGAGCTTCTGCGCACCACCAATCCCCGGATCTGGGCGGCCGGCGACCTCACCGGCCACCCTCAGTTCACCCACACGGCGGGCGTGCATGCCAGCCTGGCTGCGTCGAACGCCATCCTGGGGGTACGCCGCAAGGTCGACCTGACAGCGGTGCCCCGGGTCACGTTCACCGACCCGGAGGTCGCCGCGGTCGGCGTCGAGACCGACCGGGTCCCCTCAGCGCTGCGCACCATCGACTGGTCACACTCACACGTGGACAGGGCGGTCGCGGAGGGGGCGCCAGAAGGTTTCGCCCGTCTCGTCATCGACAAGCGCGGCCATGTCCTGGGTGCAACGGTGGTGGGACCGCGCGCCGGGGAGACCCTCGGCGAGCTGACGCTGGCGATCACCCGGGGACTCACCACGCGCGATCTCGCGGGCGTGACCCATGCCTATCCGACCTACAACGACGGACCCTGGAATGCGGCGATCTCCGATGTCCAGGACCAGCTCGAACGCCCCGGCACGCGTCGTGCCCTGGGCGCGCTCGCCCGGGTCCGCGCCTGGTGGGTCGGCCGCAACGGCTGACCAGGCTCGCCGGTGCGCGCGCCCCCGCGAGCATCAACGGGGCCGAGGGCTCACGTTCACGAGAGGTCGCGGAAACCGGCCACGATCCGCTGGGCGGCGCTGAGACCGACGACGGCCGCCCACACCATGGCGATCACCGCGGCGTGAGCGGGGAGGATGAGCCACAACGAGTGCACCACGATGGTCTCGGTCCCCTCAGCGAGCCCTCCGAGAAAGCTGAGCGATCGTCCATCCTCGCGCTGCCGTCCGGTCCGCTCGGCGATGGAGGAGAACGCGAGGAAAGCGGTGCCGTTGACGTAGTAGGCCAACAGCACGAGCAGGAAGGGCAACCACTCGGCGTCGTACTGACGTGTGGCACCGATGGCCACCCCGACGACGGTCGCGCCGTAGACCGCGAAGTCGGCCGTGATGTCCAGGAAACCGCCCGCCTCGGACCCGTGCTGCGCCCCGGTGTCGCCACGACCCAATGCACGGCGCCGACGAGCCAGGGAGCCGTCGAGTCCGTCCATCGCACGAGAGAACAGCCACAGTCCCAGCGCCCACCCCCACAGCTGCCCCGCGGCCGCTGCGGCACTGGCCAGTCCTGTCACCAGGCCGAGCAGGGTCAGTCGGTCCGGACTCACGGGGGGTCGGTCAATGAGCTGAGCCAACCCGGACAAGGGCCGATCCAGGACCTTGCGGGCCGCTGCGTCAAACACGGGTCTGGTCCGGGGCCGAGCGGCTCACCTGGCGAGCGCCCAGTCGCCGCGCCCACCAGGAACCACCAGCCAGCAGCACGACCAGGGCAGATCCGGCGGCTGCGAGGCCCCATGGGTTGGTTCCGTAGGCCCCCAGCGCCGCGTAGGCGAGGCTGCCGGGAACCATCCCGAGGGCGCTCCCCAGGACGAAGTGCCGGAACCTGACTCCCGAGAGTCCGGAGGCGTAGTTGATGGCGATGAAGGGAACGATCGGAACCAGACGGACGATGAGGACCGCGGACAGACCGTGATCCGCGACGAGCGCGTCCACGCGTGCCAGGCGTCCCCCGATGAGGCGGTCGACGGCCTCCCGCCCCAGCATCCTCCCGAGACCGAAGGAGATGACGGCGCCGACCAGCGCGGCCGCCAGTGACAGACCTGCCCCCGCCCACAGGCCGAACAGCGCTCCGCCTGCGGCGGTGAGCAGTGCCTTGGGGCAGGGGATGAGCGCCAGCCCCGCGTAGAGGACGAAGAACAGGCCAGGCCCCCACAGGCCCGCCGCATCGACGCGCGACCGGATCGCCGCGATGTCGGGGGGCCCGAGCACGACGGCAAGGCCGACGGCACCGAGCACGATCAGGACCAGCGCGCCTGCCTTGACGAGGGCGGCTTGACTCATGCGTCATCCTGACTGGTGGCTGAAGTGGACATTCTGCATGGGGAAGTCCCTGAGCATCTCGAAGTGTTCCCGATGTGACATGTTCCCTGCCCCGGAGGTCCGATGGACCCGCGCCTTGCCCGACTGCTCCTTCCAGCCGCGCTGCTGGGACTGGCCGCCTCCGCCTGTGCCACGCCTGACGCCCCAGCGGGCTCCACGACCGAGAGCCGCTCATGGTCGCAGATCACGGAGCAGGCCGAGTCGCAGACCGTCGACCTGTGGATGTACGGCGGTGACCAGCAGGGCAACGCCTACGTCGACGACGTACTCACCCCCGCCGCGGCCAAGCTCGGGGTGGCCCTACGACGAGTCCCCGTGGCCGACACCAAGGACGCCATGACGCGCATCCTGGCCGAGCGCCAAGCCGGGAAGGAGGACGGGGCGGTGGACCTGGTGTGGGTCAACGGCGACAACTTCGCGACCGGCAAGCAGGCCGAAGCCTGGCGATGCGGCTGGTCCACCCAGCTGCCGAACATGAAGTTCGTGGCCTCCGACGACGCCCTGGTCACCCAGGACTTCGGGACCGAGGTCGACGGCTGCGAGGCGCCGTGGCACAAGGCACAGTTCACGCTGGTCTACGACGCAGCGCGCGTCGCAGAGCCGCCGACGTCGATGGCCGGTGTCCTGCAATGGGCCAGGGACCATCCCGGACGGTTCACCTACCCGGCCCCGCCCGACTTCACCGGCTCGGTCTTCCTCCGCGAGGCGCTCTACAGCACCTCCGGCGGCTACGCGGAGATCCCGGCGCAGTTCGACCAGGGCGCCTACGACAAGCTGACCCCCCAGCTGTGGGCTGCGTTGAAGGACGTGGCGCCGTCACTGTGGCGCCAGGGGCGGACCTACCCTCGCGACACGGTGGCCCTGGACCGGCTCTACGCCGACGGTGAGGTCGACATGACCATGACCTACGGACCGGCCACGCTCACCAAGCTCGTCGCCGACGGCACCTTCCCCGCGACCACCCGGGTCCTCCCGCTGGACGAGGGGACCATCGGAAACGCCAGCTTCCTGGCCATTCCCGCCTCGGCCGGCGACCCCGAGGGTGCGATGGTGGTGGCCAACCTCGCCCTGTCTCCTGCTCAGCAGGCGATCAAGGCCGACCCGGGCACCTGGGGACAGTTCACGGTGCTCGACACCGACCTGCTCGGCAAGGCGGATCGGGCACGGTTCGACGCTCTTCCGACCTCCGAGGTGGTGCCGCCCTACGACGTCCTCTCACGCAACACCAATCCCGAGCTCGCCTCGTCCTGGGTGCCGAAGCTCGATGAAGGATGGCGCAGGGCCGTGCTCGGATCTGGATCGTGACCCAGCAGCCACCACCCGTCGGTGTCCGCCGAGCGACCGGGCAGCTCGAGGGTCCTCTCCTCGTCGCGCCAGCGGTTGTCCTCATCGTGGCCGTCACCGGGACGGCGCTCGTCACCGTGGTCCTCACCAGCCTCGGACTGCTTCCGCTGGTGGGACAGCCCCGGCTGAGCACCGAGGGATTCACGGCCCTGGGCGGGGACCTGCGTGCCGCGACGCAGGAGTCACTGTTCACTGCGGCCGCCGCGACGGTGCTGGCGGCCGCCATCGGGCTCACCATCGCGACGTTCGTGGTGCGTGCCGGCGGTGGGGTGCGGCTCGTGGTCGCTCTCGCTGTCGCTGCGCTGACCGTGCCGCACCTGGTCGGTGCGGCTGCGACCGGGCTGTTGCTCTCCGATGTCGGGCTGGCCCAGCGTTGGTCCGGGATCCCGACAGCCTCGTGGCCCGAGCTGGTGGGCGGACGCTGGCCGTGGGCAACAGTGCTCGAGCTCGCCTGGAAGGAGTCCGCTTTCGTGGCTCTCGTCGTCACCGCCTCGCTCGGACGAAGGCA
This sequence comes from uncultured Actinomycetota bacterium, assembly GCA_963781335.1. Lineage (GTDB taxonomy): Bacteria > Actinomycetota > Actinomycetes > Propionibacteriales > Nocardioidaceae > Marmoricola. The sequence continues at coordinate 143,734 of CAWAFS010000025.1, forward strand.
CGCGGAGCTGCGTGAGGTGGCCGCGGTGCTCGGCGCAGCCCCGCGAGCGCAGTGGCGGCGGGTGCTGCTGCCCCTGTCAGCGCCAGCCCTCGCCTCGGCCTCGCTGATCGTCTTCGTCTACTCACTCGGCACCTACGAGGTCGCCCGTCTGCTGGGCCGCGCCTACCCGGAGCCTCTCCCGGTGATGGCCTACCGGCTGTTCACCGACATCGAGATTGCCGCTCGACCGCAGGCCGCAGCCACGGCCGTGGTCGCCACCGGGCTTGCCCTGCTCGCGGCCGTGGCTGTCCTTCCGTTCGTGCGGCGACTCGGGGCGGACCGATGAGGCGGCCGACCGGCCCCGGTCGAAGCGTGGTTGCTGCCTTGCTGGCACTCTGGTTGGTCATTCCGATGACCCCGTTGGTGCTGTGGGCGGGCGCCTCACGCTGGTCGGGCACAGCGCGGCTGCCCCAGGACTTCGGTGTCCGCGGCTGGCAGGAGGCGCTGGACGTGGGCCTGATCCCCGCCCTGGTCCGGTCCGGCCTCCTGGGGGTGGCCGTCGCACTGATCGCCACACCCCTGGGGGTGATGGCGGGCCGGGCACTGGGGTGGAACCTGTTGCGCCGACCGGCCTTGCCTTCGATCGTGCTGCTCGGGCCGGTGGTGCTGGCACCGTTCGCGGTCGCGATGGGTCTCGACGTGATCATCCTGCGACTTGGAGTTCCTGGAGAGGTCGCTGTCGTCCTTGTCCTGAGCGTGTTCGCGCTGCCCTACACGACGTTCACCATGCGAGCCACCTACCTCGCGCTGGACCGCGGCCTGGAGGAGCAGGCCAGGGTCCTGGGAGCCAGTTCCCGCCAGGCCCGACGCCGGGTCACCCTCCCGGCGGCCACCGCAGGACTCGTCACCGCCACCGGACTCGCATTCCTGGTCGGATGGAGCGACTACGCCGTCACCCTGCTCATCGGCGGCGGTCAGCTCGTCACGACGCCCCTGCTGATCGGCTCGTCAGCAGCCGGGTCCGGCAACGACGCCCTCACCTCCACCCTGGCCATCTCAGCCAGCCTGCCCCCGCTGGCTGCCCTGGCGGTCTTCACCTTCGCGGCCTCGCGTCGCAGGACGGCGGCGCACTCATGACCGCGGCGCTGACTCTGTCCGCGATCACCCACCGCCACCCGGGTGCCGAGCAACCGACCCTCTCCGGGGTCGACCTCGAGGTCCAGGACGGTGAGATGGTCGCAGTTCTCGGGCCCTCCGGATCCGGCAAGACCACGCTGCTCAGGGTTGCGGCCGGTCTCGAGCAGGCCGAGTCGGGCGACGTCCTGCTTGACGGGGCCAGCGTCCAGGGAGTTCCACCGGAGCTGCGCGACCTCACCGTCATGTTCCAGAAGCCGCACCTCTTTCCGCACCTGAGCGTGCTGGACAACGTCGCGTTCGCGGACCGGTTGCGTGGCCAGGGCCGCTCGCAGAGCCGGGCCGCGGCCCAGCGCTACCTCGACCTGGTCCACCTGGGCGAACTCGGTCGGCGTCGGCCCAGGCAGCTCTCCGGTGGCCAGGAGCAACGCGTCGCACTGGCCCGGGCGCTGGCCGCGAGCCGCCGGGTGTTGCTCCTCGATGAGCCGTTCAGTGCGCTCGACACGAGCTTGCGGAAATCGATGCACCAGCTGCTGGGAGAGGTGCGCGCGGCACTCGACCCCACCATCGTGATGGTGACCCACGACCTCGACGAGGCCGGACTGGCCGACCGGGTAGCAGTGCTCGTCGAGGGCCGGGTGGAGCACTGCGGTCCGATCCAGACGCTCTACGCCGAGCCGAGGACGTTGGCGGTCGCGCGGCTCGTGGGCGGGTTCAACGAGCTGCCCGGGATCGTCGAGTCCGGCGTCCACCGCTCTCGGCAGGGCGCGTTCGCCGTACCTGCCGCCGCGCAGGTGGAGGGAGGCGCCGTCCTCCTGGTCCGCAAGGAACGCCTCACCCTCGTCTCTCCCGAGACCACCACCGCCCTGACGGGGCAGGTCGTGCAGATACACCAGGCGGGGCCCCACCGGGACGTGGTCGTCGAGCTCGATCCCATCCATGGCGAGGACCGCGCGAGGATCGAGGTCGAAGCTCGCCTCGGCACCACGCTGCGGCCGGGCGATCGCATCGGTGTGCGGCTGCCGGGACCCGGCGAGGTGTGGGCCGTCCCCGACCCAGGAGTGATCGCCACACTTCCTCGGTCCCTGCTGCTCGGCAGGTCCGCGGCTTGCGACGATTCGGCCGTGACCAATGCCGGCGTTGCCACGGGTACGACGAGCGGGTGAACGCCGCGAGTCAGGTGCAGCGGAAGACCGCTCGCCCTCCAGAGCCGGCCGCGGCCTGGACCGCGACGACGTCTCGGACCACGTCGAGGACGTGCTCGAGCGGCAGCGGCGCATCGGCCACCCGGAGGTGCCGGTTGGTGACGCCGACTGGGTGCCACCAGGCGCCGTCCGCCGTCAGAGTTGGTTCGGGCTCGACGGAGTCGAGGGTGATCTCCACCCCGTGCTCCGCGTAGCCCTCCTGGGCGACCGGTCGGATCAGCCGGTCCTCCTCCGCGATCCCGAGGGCGGCCAGGGTGCCGTGCAGGTCTCCGGCTGCGGGAGCGTCCTCGGGCAGGTACGTCGTGGCCACCCGGACCCGGAAGTCGAGCTCCCGGGCGAGCTGGATGCCCTCGAGGGCACGCCGGTGCGAGCCGGTGCCACGCTGCCGGTCGTGCAGCTCTGGGCCTGCCGAATCCAGGCTGATCTGCAGCGTGACCCGGTCCCGGTCGAAGGACTCGAGGGCCTCGCGGCGACGGCCTCGCCCGTAGACCATCGCATTGGTCAGCAGGGTCACCGGCACGTGCTCAGCGGTGCGGGCCACGAACGCGTCGAGGTCGGGGTGGAGGAAGGGCTCGCCACCGGTGATGAGCAGCTCCCGTCCGCCCTGCTGGGCGAACTGCTCGGCAGCTCTCGCGGCAGTCTCCACCGACATCAGGCGCGGCTCGGCACGCGGTGAGGACGCGGCGCAGCAGTAGGTGCAGGCCAGGTTGCAGTGGAAGTTGGAGTACAGCCACAGGCGGGTGCCCACCGGTGCCGGCGCCCCGGAGGAGTACTCGACGTCCGTCCTGACGGTGCGGTCGGCAGCACCGGACGCCGTCCGGCCCCGCTCGATCCACAGCCGCCAGGGACCTGGCGCGGTGTCGGCGGGGTCGGCTGTGTCGTCGACGACCGCGATCAGGTCGTGGCCGGCCAGGCGGGCCCACGCGGGCAGGTCGGCGAGCACGGACCGCTCGTTGGTGTGCAGGAGCAGCACCGCGCCCTCGTCGATGCGCCGCATGCGGGAGGTGATGGCGAGCAGCAGACCGCTCCCGCAGTCCATGTCCCCGCCGTCGTACTCCAGGGCGACGGGCACGGTGGGCACAACCGGGGGAGGTGATGCGGCGAGCTCCGGCATCGGCGGTCGTCTCAGAAGGACAGCGACGAGGCGCCGTCGGCCAGCAGTGCCACCAACGTGGCCCCACCGACGATGGTCGCACCCTCGATGAGGTCGTCCTCGCCGATCCCGCGCTTCTTGGCACACGGGCTGCACACCAGGAAGGTGCCACCGGCCTCGACGTAGCTGGACACCAGCTCCGACATCGGTGCGAAGCCCTCCTCGTGCAAGGTGTCTGCGACTCCCTTGGCCGCCAGTCGGGTGCCCTCGGAGGACAGGAAGACCGTCGTCTTCTGTGCGGAGGCAACGGAGGCGCCGGCGACGACGATGGCGACGCTGGCGCGGTCGACGTCGTCGACCGAGTGGGTGAGGTTGATGACGAGCCCGTTCATGGGTGTTCCTCTCGTTGGTGATTCCTGGGCGGATCCGGATGCAGGCGCCCAGGCGGTGCGTTCGAGGTGTTGCGCGGCCCGTCCGAGAGCCGGATGTCGTAGTACGGACGGCCCTCGGCGGTGAGGTCCTGGCCGAGGTAGCTGTGACCGGTGAGGTGGCACCAGGCCGGCAGGTCGATCGGCGCGGCGGGGTCGGTGGCCAGGAGCCGGACCGAGCTGCCGGGAGCGAGGGTTCGGCTCCGTGCAGCCAGCACCAGCAGGAGCTCCCCGCAGCCGAGGTCACCGCCGTCGACCACCTCCATGCTCACCGCGCAGCCGACGGCGATGCGACCCGCTGGTGGTGGGGTGTCGGTCCCGCGGACGTCTGCCTCGCGACCGCGAGCGCCACCGCTGCGAGACAGAGCAGGTAGGCCGCTGAGGTGGCCGTGCCGCCGAGCACCGGGTCGCTGAACCCCAGCTGGACGTGCAGCGAGAGCGCCGCAACGGACGCGAGGACCGCTGCCACCATGGCTGCGTGGGCACCGGCGCCGGCACCGAGTCTCGTCGTGGCGAGCAGCAGGGCGCCGATGAGCAGGAGGACCAGGCCCCCGACGAGGTTGTAGCTCCCCAGACTGATGGACAGGTCGGTCGAGCCGATGGCGTACCCACGTGCCGCCAGCGGATCGTCGAGGGACCCCACGACCGCGACCAGGCCGACGAGCACCGCCAGCACACCCCACACCCGCAGCAGCGGGATCCCCCGGGACAGGCCCGCGCGGAGAGCGTCCACGGAGAACACCCGGCCGGCCGAGCTGAACAGGATCACCACATGGGCGCCGATCATCAACCAGTAGGACCAGGGCCACTCAGCGGGCGCGTAGGCGACCGAGAGCGCGATGGCGACTGACTGGGCGATCCCGACCGCTGCCGCGACCCGGACCCAGGTGCCGGTCAGGAGCAGGACCGCCAGGGCTGTCTCAGCGGCAAGCACGACCCATCCGAAGACCTGGAAGTGTGGAAGAACAGCGTGCTCGACCACCCAGCTGTAGGGCGGCAGCACCGGGTGGCTGACGGCATAGCTGGTGAACTTGAAGAGTCCGTTGCCCGCGTCCTGGCCGAAGTCAGGGGCCCGTTTCCAGGACACGTTGTAGAGCCACATCAGGCCCAGCAGCACCCGAAGGACGGCGGCAGCCCGTGCGTTTGCGTCGGGCACCTTGTCGACTGCGGGGCTGGTCAGCCACCGGAGCCCCGCTTGCGCGGCCTTCTTCACCATCGTCCTGTCTGAGCGTCGGTCAGCGGTCCACGGACCTGGGCCGTCACCCCACCGCGAAGCAGGTGGCGGCGTCTGTGTTCTGGCTTACATTACGTGCCCACGCGAGGGTAGGCCGATGGTCGGGGCAGCTGACAAGTGTGCGCCCAGGAACCACCAGGTCACCCCTCGTCACGACTCGCCGGTCTCCATTTTCAGGCGGAGCAGGTCGAGGATGGTGACCCGGCCGCGGCCCAGGTGGATCAGCCCCTGGAGGGCGTACTCGTTGAGGATCTTCGTGGTCGTCTCGCGTGAGGTGCCGGCCAGTGCGGCGACCTGTTCGTGGGTGAGCTGGATCTGGGCTCCCCGTCCCAGGAGGCGGCGAGGCTCCTGCTCGGCGAGCAGGCACAGCGTGGTGGCGACCCGCTGCGGGACGCTCTTGAAGACGGTGTCCGAGAGGCGACGTTCGAGCTGGGAGACCCTGTTGCCGAGGATCTCGGAGATGCGTGCGGCGATCCGTGCGTCGGAGAGCAGGAAGCGCTGCACGTCGGACCTCGTCATCACGCAGACCGTGACCTTGTCGAGGGCCTCGGCGAAGTTGTCGTGCATCTGCTGACCGAGCAGGAGCATCTCGCCGAAGATGGTCCCGGGCGTGAGGATCGCCGTGGTGAGTGCGCGCCCGTCGGGGGAGACCCGGAAGATGCGGACGCGTCCCTGCTTGAGGATGAACAAGGTCTCCATGGGTTGGGGTGGGGAGTAGAGCAACTCACCTGGGGTGAACTCGCGCATCGGTGCGGCCGCGGCGATGGCGGCCATCTCCTGGGTGTTGAGGTCGGTGAAGATGTCGACCTCGGACATGCACCAGAGGTCCTCGGACTCGTGTCCGCGTCGTTCCACGTCGGCCAGCTCCTCACGACGCCCCGGAGCCCACGGCCGAGCGCCGAAGGGCTCGAGGTCGCCAAGTCGTCCCACCAGACAGTACGTCGAGGGGTCCGCTCTGCCCGCCCCCATCTTCATCCGCTGCTCGCGGCCTCGGTCGCATTCCGTGACCTCGTGAGCAGTCGGCCCCCGATGCGGGCCAGTCCGATGGCCACGATCGACCCGACCAGGAACAGTGCGAACCCGCCCGGCCCGATCGAGGTGGCGGTGTTGGCCAACCAGTGCTGAACCGCAGCCGCAGCGTCGATCACCGGGTCCGCAGTGGGTGCTCCGCGGAGGACGCGAATCTCCCACCAGCCGTAGTACGCGACGTAGCCACCCACGAGCAACAGCACCACACCACCGGTGGCGGGAACGGCCCGGCCCAGGCGTCGAGCGCCGCGGACCAGTGACTGCTGGGCCAGCGCCACTGCGAGCGCTGCCGTCCCGACCACCAGGCCCATCCCGGCGGCGTAGAGGAGGAACAAGCCCGAACCAGTGAGCAGTGAATCGGCACGGAAGGCGGAAACCACCACCGCCAGGAACGGGGCGATCGTGCAGGTCAGGCTGGCCAACGCGTAGGAGACCCCGAAGCCGAACATCGACCCCCACGATCGGGTGATCGGCGCCTGTCCGCGGGGCCGAGCCCGGGGAACAGCGAGGCTGCGGCCTGATAGCAGCCACAGGCCCACGCCGGCGAGAGCGAGCCCGACCGCCAGGCTGAACCACGGCAGATAGCGCTGGGCCGAGCTGGCGACAGGGGCGATGACGAGACCGAAGACGGCGAACACCGCCATGAAACCGGCGGTCATCGCCGCGGTCATCATCAGTGCCCGCGCTACCGCGACGGCGCGGCTCGGTTGGTCGCCGGTGACCAGGAGGGTCAGGTAGGCGGGGAGAAGGGCGAAGCCGCACGGGTTGAGGGCGGCGAGCATGCCTGCCCCGAGGGCCAGAGCCCCGCTTGCGGTCAGCACCTCAGCCCACGAGTTCTGCCACCTGGGCGGAGAGCGCATCGTCGTCCAGGTAGCCCTCGCTGACGACCCCGCCGTCAGCGTCCAGGATCACGTACGTGCTCTGGGCGGTGACGTGGAAATGCCGCCAGATCGCGCCGCCTTCATCGATCAGATGGGTCGGCCCCTCAACCTGGCGGGCAAAGTCCCGGATGTCGGACGCCTCCGCCAGACCGCCCACCCCGACGACGTTGGCGCGGCCGGCGTACTCCTGAGCGATCGTCTCGACCCGGCCGGCCTGGGCCCGGCAGGTGGGGCACCATGGCGCCCAGAACCACAGCACCGTGGGCTTGCCGGCGAGCCGCTCCCCGTCGTAGGGCTTGCCGGCCAGGTCCTGCCCGGTGAACTCCAGGCTGACTGCGCTCGAGCTTGATCGAGATCCACTCTGCGTGTCGTTCCCGAAACCAGCACAACCGCTGACGGCGAGCATGGCAGCGAGCAGCAGCCCGGCGAAGATCTTCAAGCGCACAGCGTCCTCCTGGGTGATCGACCCTCCCAGTGTCGCTGAGTGCCCAAGGCCAGTTCAGTGAGCGGGCTTACGGAACTGTGTGCCCATGTGGCGAATCCTCACAGTGATGGAACCACCAGGTCGGCGGCTCCAGTGACAGCTCCACGGGAGGGCGCGAGGATGGACCACCGATGGACGTCCCTGATGGCTGTCGCCATGCTGACCCTGGTCACCGCCTGCTCGAGCATCGAGAGGAAGTCCGAGCCGGGGCCGGAGTCGTTCGGACCGACAGCAGCCGCAGCTCGCGAGGACGTCCCGTCGGCGCTAGACGACCCCGGCAACCCGGCCTTCCCCGCCCCGTTGATCGACCCCGAGGAGCTCATCTCAGGCGGGCCTCCGCCCGACGGTATCCCCGCAATCGACGAACCGAGGTTCGAACGGGCTGACCAGGTGGACTGGCTGCAGGACAACGAACCCGTGCTGTCGCTGACCCTGGGGGGCGAGACACGGGCCTACCCGCTGCGGGTGATGACCTGGCACGAGATCGTCAACGACGTCGTGGGTGGGATACCCGTCGCAGTCACCTATTGCCCCTTGTGCAACTCCGGCGTGGCCTTCCAGCGCACGGTCACCGGACGTGGGGTCCTCTCGTTCGGGACATCGGGACTGCTCCTCGCCGACAATCTGGTCATGTACGACCGGCAGACCGAGTCGCTGTGGCCTCAGCTGACCGGAGAGGCCTCAGTGGGCGAGCTCACCGGCACCCGGCTCGTTGCGATTCCGATGGGCACCGTCGCCTGGCGCGACTTCGTCACCGCTGGACCTACCGCCAGGGTGCTGTCGCAGGACACCGGCTTCGACCGGCCCTACGGAACCAACCCGTACTCCGGCTACGACGATCCCGACGGAGATCTGCTGTTCGGACTGCCCGGTGATCTCGATACCCGGCTCCGGGTCAAGGAGCGGGTGGTCGGTCTGGTCGACGGTTCAACCAGCGTCGCCGTCGTGCGCAGGTCTCTGGTGGGCGGCGACCCGCTGGAGCTGACCGTAGGCAGGCGGGACCTGGTCGTCTGGCACCGACCCGGACAAGCCTCGGCCCTCGACGCCGACACGGTCGCCGGCGGTGCCGACGTCGGGACGGTGGGAGTCTTCGTCCCCGAGGTGGACGGCGAGCGGCTGCACTTCGAGACCGGCAGCGCCGGATTCCGGGACCGCGAGACGGGCAGCAGCTGGAACGTTCTCGGCCGAGCCACGTCGGGACCACTGCGGGGAGCCCAGCTCGAGCCCTACCGACACCTCGACACCTTCTGGTTCGCCTGGGCGAGCTTCCACCTCGACACCGCCGTAGTACGGTCAACTGATCCGAAAGGTGCCTCATGAGGTTGCTGTCCTGGTGGACGAGGCTGGAGCGAGCCACGCGGCCGGTGCATCCGGTCACCGAACGCGTGCTGGCCGAGCGGTGGGCGGCGCTGCCTCCCGGGGTCAAGACCGAGCAGCAGGTTCTCGGGCGGCACGCTGTGGGGTGCGAGGGCACGCACGGCGTCTTCCCGAAGTGCGACCTGACCTGCTCACCGTGCTATCACTCCAAGGACGCCAACAAGGTGCGCGTCGACGGGGCCCACACCGTGGCTCAGGTGGAGGGCCAGATGCGCCTCCTCGAGCAGGTGCGGGGCCCGCGAGCGCACGCCCAGCTGATCGGCGGCGAGGTGTCGCTGCTCGACCCGCAGGACCATGCCGCGGCCCTGGCAGCGATGCACCGGCACGGTCGTGAGCCGATGTCGATGAGCCATGGCGACTTCGACAGTGACTATCTTCGCGCGCTCGCACTCGACGAGGACGGAGCACCGCGCTTCCGCCGCCTCTCGTTCGCGGCCCACTTCGACTCCTTGATGCGGGGTCGCACCGGGATTCCCCGGCCGAGGAGCGAGGTCGAGCTGAATCCGTACCGCAGCAGGTTCGTGAAGATGTTCCGCGACCTGAGCCGTGACCACGGCGTGCGCTCCTACCTCGCGCACAACATGACCATCACCCCGGCGAACCTCGACCAGATCGAGAACGTCGTGGCGGACGTGAGCGCCATGGGGTTCTCGATGCTGTCCTTCCAGCCGGCCGCCCAGGTGGGGGACGAACGACGCTGGACCGGAGGCGACTACCGCACGGTCGGCATCGACGACGTGTGGGACCGACTCGAGGCCGGGCTGGGGCAACGCATCGCCTGGCAGGCGTTGCAGTTCGGCGACACGCGATGCAACCGCACCGCCTTCGGCATCCGCGTCGATGACCGCTGGCTGCCGATGTTCGATCCCGACGTCGAGGCCGACCTCGGGACGCGGGACCGTGCCCTCGAACACTTCGGCGGTGTGAACTTCGGCGGTACGCCGCGGCCCGTGCTGGCGGTGAAGGTGCTGCGCGTGCTCGTGCGCCACCCCGGCGACGTCAAGGTCGCCGGCGCCTGGGTACGCAGACTGGTCAAACGGTCCGGCGGAGTGCGTCGGGTCTGGTCTTCCTGGCGTCGTGGAGGCATCGCACCGATGACCTACGTGGTGCACAACTTCATGGACGCCGCCGACGTCGCCCCTGCGTGGAGACTCATGCAGAAGGGCCAGGTCGCGACCGACCCAGCCGTTCTGGCGACTCAGGAGCGCCTGTCCGCGTGCACCTACGCGATGGCGCACCCCGAGACCGGCCAGCTCGTCCCCGCCTGCGTCCAGCACTCAGTCCTCGACCCTGGCGAGAACGAGCAGCTGCGCCGTCTCCTCCCGCTCACCGTCGTCGGAGCATGAGGCCGTGGGTCTCGAAAGCCACCTGAGGCTACGGTGACCGACATGTCGCGCGAACGCCCGGACCGGTCACTGCCCAGTGTCGACCACCCCGCCAGCCCCGACGGACCGCGGCTCCCACGGTTACTGATATTCGACGTCAACGAGACACTCTCGGACATGTCGCCCATGGCAACGAGGTTCGAGGACGTCGGCGCCCCGGCCCACCTGGCAACCAGCTGGTTCGCGGGACTGCTGCGCGACGGCTTCGCGCTCACCGCCGTCGACGCGAGCGACTCATTCGCCCAGATCGCGGCCGAGTCCTTGCGAGTCGGCCTCCACGGCCTGCCCCTGAACCGTGCAGCCGGGGAGGCGGTCTCCCACATCATGGACGGGTTCGCCGGACTCCCCGTGCATGCCGACGTGCCAGCCGGCATCAGGGCACTGAGTGGTCTCGGGATTCGTCTGGTGACCCTGAGCAACGGCTCGGCCTCCGTCGCCGAGGCACTCTTCGACAGTGCCGGCATCCGCGAGCACTTCGAGCGCCTGCTGACGGTGGAGGACGCCGGCCGCTGGAAACCTGCACCCGAGGCCTACGCGTTCGCACTGCAGCAGTGTGGAGTCGACCCGGAGGACGCGATGCTCGTGGCGGTTCACCCGTGGGACACCGACGGGGCGTCTCGGGCCGGCCTCGCCACCGCCTGGCTCGACCGGACCGGTGCCCCCTATCCGGCGTACTTCAGGACCCCCGACGTCCGAACGGCGTCGCTGACCGACCTGGCTGACCAGCTGCGCTGAGCCGACGAGAACCCGGGTCCGGCTCCCGTCACGCACCGGCCAGGACGGCTCGCAGCTGGTCAAGCGTGGGGGCGCCCTGATACCCGTCGGGTGTGGTGTACCTGCGACAGAAGAGACCGACCGCGGCGCCTGGCTCGGCGAACACGTCGACGCCGTCGACCAGGATGCTCGGTGAGCCGTGGAAACCCGTGCGCTCCGCCTCCGCCGGGGTGTCAACGAGGTGGCGGGTCAAGCGGATGTCCGGGCGCTCGGCGGCCACGGCGGTCAGCCGTTCGTCCGCGACCGCCCAGTTCGGGCAGTCCTCGAAGTAGAGCAGCGTGATGTCCATGTCAGCGAGGCTAGCCCTTGTTCCGTGCATCGCCACGTCGTGGAGTGGGGCGCTCAGCGGCGTCCGAAGAGCTTGGCGAACAAGCCGCTGCCGGGTTCCCTGGGGTGGCCCGGGCAGCGTTGTGCCTTGGGGACACCAGCCATGACCTGGTCGACGTGTTGGCCGCAACCAGCCCAGGTGGGCTTGCCGCACTTTCGGCAGGTGACCTGTCTACACATGGTGGTTCTCCTTTATCTGGTGATGGTTCAGCTGTGTGAGAAGCGGATGCTCGGCAGGATGCGAATCAACCACGAGGGCGCCCACCACGCTGCCCTGCCGGTGAGGCGCAGGAGCACTGGGAGCAGGACGAGGCGGACGAGGAAGGCGTCGAGCAGTACGGCGACCCCGAGCACGATCCCCATCTCCTTGGGCGGCAGCGGGCCGGAGAGCGCGAAGGTGAAGAACACCGCGATCATGACCGCGCCCGCGGCGAAGATCACGCGCCCGGAGTGCGCCAGGGAGCCGATCATGGCCTCCTTCGGATCGCCGGATTGTTCGTAGTGCTCCTTGGCCGAGGCGAGCAGGAAGACGGTGTAGTCCATCGCGATCGCGAAGATCATCGCGAAGAAGAACACCGGAGCCCAGGCGTCGAGGAAACCCTGGGACTCGAAGCCGAGGAGGTCGGCGCCGAAGCCTTCCTGGAAGACCAGCCGCGCCACGCCGAAGGCGGCAGCGGTCGACAGGAGGCTGGCCAGGGTGCCGAGCAGGGCGATCAGCGGTGCCTGCAGGGCGACCAGCAGGAGGAGGAATCCCAGGGCCAGGATCACGCCGATCACGATCGGTGTGGAGTCGTCGAGCTGGGTCTTCAGATCGAGGTTCTCGATCGCGGCACCACCCACGACCGCTGAGGATGGCAGGTCGGCGCGCAGCCGGTCGACGGTGTCACCCAGAGCCGGGTCCGAGGGGTCGACCGTGGGCACGGCCTGGATCAACGCAAGGTCTGTCCCGTCCGGTGCCGGTACAGCTGGCATCGCGGCGCTGATGCCCGAGTCCTCCGACAGCGCCGCCGAGGCGGCCTTGGCCTGGTCCTTGTCGACCACGATCGTCAGCGTGCCCGGCGCGCCCTCGCCGAAACTCTCCTGGACCAGGTCATAGCCGACCCGGGCCGAAGCGTCCTCAGGAAGGACCTTGATGGAGGGCATCGCGGTGTTGAGCCCGACGATCGGGGCGGCGAGGGCGAGGAGCACCACCAGCGACGCCAGACCCCAGGCCAGCGGCCGCTTCCACAGACGCTCACCCCAGGCGGCGAACTTGGGGGAGCGGTGCTCCCCGGAGTGTGACCAGGGCAGGGAGAACTTGTTGATCCGGTGGTCCAGCTTGGCCAGCACCATCGGCAGCAGGGTCAGGGTGGCCCCCAGGACGAAGACGACCGAGAGCATGATGCCACCGGCCATCGAGCGGAAGGACGGCGAAGGCACCAGCATCACCGCGGACAGCGAGATCAGCACGGTCGCTCCGGAGAGCAGCACTGCCTTGCCGGCGGTGTCCATGGTCTCGGCGATCGCCTGCCGCGGCGTACTGCCGGCCCGGGCACGGGCGGCACGGTAACGGACCACGATGAACAGTGCGTAGTCGATACCGAGCGCGAGCGCGAACATCATCGCGAAGTTCATCGCCCAGATGGACACCGGGACGAGCTGGTTGATCAGGACCAGCGAGCCGGCTGAGGCGACGAGGCCGGCCAGGGTGAGGATCAGCGGCAGTCCGGCCGCGACGAGGGCACCGAACGCGAGGACGAGGATCGCGAGCGTGACCGGCCAGGAGAACATCTCGGACTTGAGCATCGCCTCGAGGTTGGCTTCGTTGAAGTCCGACCACAGCAGTGAGGCACCGGTGGGGTTGACCTGGATGCCGGAGGTGGAGAGGTCCTGCAGCGGACCCTTGAGGTCGTCGGCGACCCGGACCATCTCGTTGGGGTCGGAGTTCGCGCCGGCCAGCAGCACGGCAGTGGTGCCGTCCTGGCTCAGCGTCGCGCCGGGCTGGGGCTGGACGACATCGGCGAGCCGTGCGTCCTGCGAGAGCATGGTCGTGGCACGGGCGAGGATCTCCTTCCCCTCGCCCTGGGTCACGGGACCGTCGGTGGAGTGCACGACGACCTGGATCGCGGTGCTGGCATTGCCACCGAAGTGTTCCTGGGCGAGCTCGCGGGCTGCCACGGACTCGGACCCGTTGGCCTGCCAGCCGGCACCGGAGAGCTCGGACTCGACCTTCGGCGCGAACGCCCCGAGGCCGACGATCACCAACAGCCACACCACCGTGGTCAGCCGCGCGTGGTTGGTGACCCAGACCCCGAGCCGGCCCAGGGGACCCGGTCGGGATTCGAGGGACGGACTGGAGGCTGGTGCAGCGTGGCGGCGGGTGGCCGTCTGAGTCATGAGCTTTCTCTTTTCGGTCAGGTCAGGTCAGGTCAGGGTCAGGGCAAGCAGAGGAGGGGGCAGCAGGTGATTCGGACTGCGAGCATCCGGAAGGCAGGAAACGGTCTGGTCAGACCAGTGCGGGCAGGGAGCGGACGGCCGTGTAGACGGCGACGCCGAGCACGAGGGTGGTGAAGGCGGTCGAGAGCTTGTCGGTGTCGATCCGGTCGGCGAGCTTGGCGCCGAGCACCGCTCCGAGGGCGGAGACGACGGTGAGCACGAGGACGAGATCCCAGTCGGGAGAAGAGCCGACCCCGGCCCGGACGGCGAGCGCGGCGGCGCTGGTCAGCGCGATGACGACCAGCGAGGTGCCGGCGGCGTACTCCATGGGCAGTGCAAGGGCGAGCAGCAGTGCAGGTACGACGAGGAACCCGCCGCCGACGCCGAGGAAACCGGTGAGCAGCCCTACGACGGTGGCGGTGACCAGCACCTTGAGAGCGCGGGGGCACTGGCAGGCAAAGGTCGGGCTGAAAGTGATGATCGGGTCGTCCAGGGTGTGGCGGCTGCGACGGGTGCCCTCCCCCGGGGCACCGCCAGGAGCGTCCGAGGTGCGGTGGGCTCGCACTTGACGGGTAGCCATCACCCCGCCGACCACCAGCAGCAGGACAGCGAAGGCGGCCATCAGGACCGCATCCGTGACCAGGGCAGAGGCCTTCGCGCCGATCGCAGCGCCACCGATCGCCACCAGCCCGAACGTGACACCGCGCGCGAGCAGCACGTTTCCGGCGCGGTGGGCGGTGACGGCGCCGATCAGTGCGGTGACGCCAACGACGACCAGCGACCCGGTGGTGGCCTGGGACGGGCTCTGATCGAGGGCGTAGACCAGCACCGGGACGGCGAGGATCGACCCCCCGCCGCCGAGCGCGCCGAGACTGAGCCCGATGAGCGCGCCGGCGACGACGGCGAGGACAAGCTCGAGCATCAGGCGTCGGGACCGACCAGGTGCAGGCCAACCTTCTCGGCGTTCTCGAAGGAGTCGTCGACAGCGACGGGCGTGCGACCCGACGCGTCGATCAGGGAGGCGGCGACCGAGGCGCGGTAGCCCGACGCGCAGTGCACCCAGACCTCGCCGGGCGGGACCTCTGCGACCCGGCCGGGCAGCTCGTGGATGGGGATGTTGTGGGCGCCCTCGATCCGGGTGGCGTCGTACTCGTCCGCGCGGCGGACGTCGAGGATCACGACGTCGCGGTGGTGGCGGACCTGCTCGAGGTCGGCGAACGTGGCTGTGGGGAAGTTCGCCAGCGGACCCTCGGCCCACTTCTGCGGCCCACCGGTGGCCTGGGCGGCCGGGCGGTCGATGCCGATCCGGACCAGCTCGCGCTGGGCTTCGGCGACGTCTTCGGGGGTCTCGCCGAGCAGCGTGACCGGGGTACCCCAGGTGATCAGCCAGCCGAGGTAGGTGGCGAAGGCTCCGTTGATCCCGAAGTTGAGGGTGCCCGGTGCGTGGCCGGCCGCGAAGGCCGTCCGGTTGCGGAGGTCGATCACCCACTCGCCGGCCTCGATGCGGCGCCGCAGCTCGGCGGCCTCGGCGGTGGCGGGCGGGGACAGGTCTGGCTCGGAGGGGCCCTCGGCGTTCGCGGGCATCATGTGCGCGTAGTACGCGGGCCAGGCTCCCAGGCCCTCCAGCAGCTCCCGGACGTAGGTCTCCTCGTCCTGGGTCAGGACCGGGTTGGACTCCTTCTCCTGGCCGATGGTCGACTCGGTCGACTCCGACTGGGTGGCCGCACAGAACGATCCGAAGCCGTGGGTGGGGAAGACGTCCGCGTCGGCCGGGAGCAGGTCGGCCAGCCGGTGCGCCGAGGCGTGCTGTTGGCGGGCCAGAGCATCGGCGTGCTCCTCGCCGAGCAGGTCGGGCCGGCCGGTGGCGCCGAACAGCAGCGATCCGCCGGAGAACACGGCCACCGAGTCGCCCGTCCCGACGGTGGAACCCTCGGGGGAGAGATCGCTGAGCGCGTAGGACAGGTGGGTGAAGGTGTGCCCGGGGGTGGCGATGGCGGTCAGCCGCATCCGGGCACCGATCTGGACGGTGTCTCCGTCGCGGATCGGTGTCCGCTCGAAGGACACCTCATCCTCGCCGTTCACGTGGTAGGCAGCACCGGTGTGCTGGGCGAGTGCCAGCCCGCCGGTGAGGTAGTCGTTGTGGAGGTGGGTCTCGAAGACGTCGGTCAACCGGACGTCGTGCTCGTCGAGGATCGCCTGGACCCGGTCGATGTCACGTTGAGGGTCGATGACGAAGGCAACCTCGCCGTCGTGGACGACATAGCTGCGGTCGCCCAGGCTCGGGGTCTCGATAGGGACAATGGTCAGATCGGTCGTGGTCATGCAAGTCCTCCTTCAAGGTGGCGGCCTGAACGTTCCCAGGCGCCGGTGCCACCGGCAACGGAGACGGCGTCAACCCCGGCACTGCGCAGCAGGTCGGTCATCGCGCTGCTCCGGTTCCCTGAGGCGCAGATGACAAACACAGGGGAGCTCCTGGGGATCTCGCCGACACGGTTCGCGAGCTGGCTCATCGGCATCAGCACCGCGCCCGGAACATGGCCGCCTGCGTACTCGCCGGGCTCGCGCACGTCCACGAGGAGGCCGCCTGCTCGTGCGGCAGCGAACCCCTCGATGTCGATCTCGGGTGTCTGTACTTCACTCATGTGGTGCGTCCCATCCAGTCGGTTCGGTAGGTCCGGTAAATACCGTAGGGGGTATATGGTGAGGACGCAAATACACCCTGGGGGGTATCGTGACGACGAGGCGCTCGGCAGGGGCCCACCAGACATCAACGATCAACCTAGGAGCGAGTGATGAGCGACTACACGATGGTCACCACGCTTGACCAGCCCTACGCCGCGGCAGTGGATGCCGTCCGCACCGCTCTCGGTGATCAGGGCTTCGGCGTGCTCACCGAGATCGACCTGAAGGCGGCACTCAAGGAGAAGCTCGACGTCGACATCGAGCCGCAGGTCATCCTCGGCGCCTGCCGCCCACCACTGGCCTACGAGGCCATCCAGGCCGAACCGTCGATCGCGGCCGTGCTCCCCTGCAACGTCGTCGTCAGGTCTCTGGGTCCGGCCACCACCGTGGTCGAGGCCTTCGACCCCGACGCCATGATGGGGCTTGCGGACAACGAGGCGCTGCACGCGATCGCCACCGACGCCAAGCAGCGACTCAACGCCGCCTTCGCGGCACTGGGCGAGGTGAACTAGTGGAGCTCGATCCCGCGGAGATGGCGCCGGTCATCAACCGCATCAAGCGCGCCCAGGGACAGCTCGCCGGCGTCCTCCGCATGATGGAGGAGGGACGGGAGTGCGAGGACGTGGTCACCCAGCTCGCCGCCGTCTCCCGAGCGCTCGACCGCGCTGGCTTCGCCGTTGTCGCCACCGGCCTCCAGCAGTGCCTCGCCAACGGGGATGGAACCGACAGCGTCGATGTCAAGAAGATGGAGAAGCTGTTCCTCTCCTTGGCGTGAGGGCCAGCGGCATGGTGCTGCCCGGCCGGGGCGCCGCGATCGCTGACCAGGCAACCCTCACGTCAGGGTAGACTTCAGCCGGCGATCTCCGGACAGGAGGCCTGAGCGGCCTCAGGTCTCGTCGCGGACCGCCGCCGACTCCCCGAGACACCTGAACGGACAACCCATGCCCACCCCACCCGCGAACACGCCTGCCCTGAGCCCCGAGGGGCAGTCGACCAGACGCCGTCCTCCCGTTCAGGCGTCCGAGACGAACACCGTCCGGGCAGCCCTGCGGTCACCCCGCCTGTTGCGCACCGAGATCCTCGCCGGACTGGTCGTTGCCCTGGCGCTGATCCCGGAGGCCATCAGCTTCTCGATCATCGCCGGCGTGGATCCACAGGTGGGCCTCTTCGCCTCGTTCACGATGGCAGTCTCGATCTCGTTCCTGGGCGGACGCCCGGCGATGATCTCAGCGGCGACCGGCGCCATCGCGCTGGTGATCGCGCCGGTCATGCGGGACTACGGGTTCGACTACCTGATCGCCACGGTGCTCCTCGGCGGGATCATCCAGGTCGTCCTGGCCCTCATCGGGGTACCGAAGCTGATGCGCTTCATCCCGCGCTCGGTCATGGTCGGGTTCGTCAACGCTCTTGCCATCCTCATCTTCGGCGCCCAGCTCCCACACCTGATCGGGGTGCCGTGGCTGGTCTATCCGATGGTCGCGTTCGGCATCGCGGTGATGGTCGGGCTGCCCAGAGCCAGCAAGGTCGTGCCCGCCCCGCTGGTCGCCATCGTGCTGCTGAGCGCATTCGCACTTCTCGCGTCGGTGAACGTCCCGAACGTGGGGGATGAGGGGAAGCTTCCCGACAGTCTTCCGAGCTGGTTCCTGCCCGACGTGCCGCTGACCCTGGAGACGCTGCAGATCATCGCCCCGTACGCGATGGCGATGGCCCTGGTCGGTCTGCTCGAGTCGTTGATGACGGCCAAGCTGGTCGACGACATCACCGACACCCACTCGAACAAGTCCCGTGAGGCCTGGGGTCAGGGTGCCTCGAACCTGATCACCGGACTGTTCGGCGGCATGGGTGGTTGCGCCATGATCGGCCAGACGATGATCAATGTGAAGGCATCGGGCGCCCGTACGCGGATCTCGACGTTCCTCGCCGGGATCTTCCTGCTGGTCCTGGTCGTCGGCGTGGGTGATGTCGTGGCCAGCATCCCGATGGCCGCACTTGTCGCGGTGATGATCATGGTTGCGGTCGGCACCTTCGACTGGCACTCGGTCACACCGGCCACCCTGCGGCGGATGCCGAAGAGCGAGACCACCGTGATGCTCGCCACCGTGCTGGTCACCGTGCTGACCCACAACCTGGCCATCGGGGTCCTGATCGGGGTCCTGGTGGCGATGGTGATGTTCGTCCGGAGGGTGGCCCACTTCACGGAGGTCATCGATGTCTCCCACGACGCGGAGACACGTGTCTACAAGGTCGTGGGGGAGCTCTTCTTCGCCTCCAGCAACGATCTGATCTACCAGTTCGACTACACAGGAGATCCTGAGCACGTGGTCATCGACATGGCTGACTCGCACATCTGGGACGCCTCGACGGTCGCGACCCTGGACGCCATCGAGACCAAGTACGCCGCCAAGGGAACGCGGGTCGAGATCCGTGGGCTCAACGAGGCCAGCCAGGACCGGCACCAGCTTCTCGCCGGCACCCTGGGCGGCCACTGATGGCTGAAGTGGGCTGGACACCGGGTCCGCCGGCCCCGGGTGAGGCGTTGCTCAGGATCGGAGAGATCGCTGAACGGGTTGGCCTGAGTCTGCGGACGATCCGGTTCTACGAGGAGGTGGGTCTCGTCCCGCCCCAGACCCGAACCAGCGGTGGGTTCCGGCTCTACTCGGTGATGGCCGTGAACCGGCTGGAGCTGATCAAGCGGATGAAGCCGTTGGGGTTCACCGTGGAGGAGATGGTCGAGGTGCTCGCCGCCCTGGATCGCATCGAGGAGGACACGCTCGAGCGGCAGGACCGCGTCGAGCTCGCAGATCAGCTGGACGCCTACCGGGAGCGGGTCGAGACGAGATCCAGGGACCTGAGGGCCAAGGCCGCCCGTGGTCGGGAGTTCGCCGGACACCTCCGAGAGGTGGCGGACCACCACCGCGCGTAGGGAACCAACCCGGGTGGCCCGACCAACAGCTGGGTTCGTTGGTCGGTCACGAGTGCTGGGTGAACACGTCCGGGACACCATCGGAGTCCTCGTCCCGCTCCTCTTCCTCACAGATGCGTCGGTAGGCCCGGTTGCGCGCGCGCAGCACCGCGGTGGCCAGCACGGCTGCGAGCAAGGAGCCAGCCAGGACACCGACCTTGACGTGCTCGTCGTTGAGGCTGCCGGGACCGAAGGCCAGCTCGCCGATGAGCAGGGACACGGTGAACCCGATGCCGGCCAGCATCGAGACCCCCAGCACGTCGACCCACGCCAGATCGTGGTCGAGCTCGGCACGGGTGAACCGCGCCATCAACCAGGTCGAACCGAAGATCCCGATCACCTTGCCGAGCACCAGACCACCCACGATGCCCAGCGCGACCGGGTCCGTGAACGCCTCAGCGAGACCGTCGAGGCCACCGACGCTGACGCCGGCGGCGAACAGTGCGAACACCGGCACCGCGAATCCCGAGGAGAGCGGTCGCAGCAGGTGCTCGAAGTGCTCGGCCATTCCCGGACCCGCGTCCCGGCCTCCCGCTGCTTCGCTGCGGATGACCGGGACCGTGAGTGCGAGCAGTACGCCGGCAACGGTGGCGTGCACGCCGGAGGCGTGCACGAGCGCCCACGCGACCAGGGCAAGGGGGAGCAGCAGCCACCACGACCGGACCCGCCGCTGCACCAGCACCCCGAAGATCCCGATCGGCACCATCGAGAGGAGCAACCACCCCGGTTCGAGGGAGCGTGTGTAGAACAGCGCGATGATGGTGATGGCGAGCAGGTCGTCCACCACCGCCAGGGTGAGCAGGAAAGTGCGCAGGGCCGCGGGCAGATGGGTGCTGATCACGGCCAGCACGGCGACGGCGAACGCGATGTCGGTGGCCGTCGGAATGGCCCACCCACTCAACGTGTCCTTGCCCTGACCGGCGGCGACGTTGATGGCGACGTACACCAGCGCTGGGGCCGCCATGCCGCCGACGGCGGCGAGGACTGGGATCGCGGCGCGCCGTGGGTCCCGCAGGTCCCCGGCGACGAACTCCCGCTTGACCTCGAGACCGGCGACGAAGAAGAAGATGGCCAGCAACCCGTCGGCCGCCCAGGTGCCCAGGCTGAGATCGAGATGAAGGGCGGAGGGACCCACCGTGAGGTCCTTCAGCGAGGTGTAGCTCGAGGCCCAGCCGGAGTTCGCCCAGATGAGTGCGACCACGGCCGCAATCAGCAACAGTGCTCCACCCACCGTCTCGCGGCGCAGCAGCTCCGTGACGCGCGCGGTCTCCGACCAGGTGCCACGCGTGAGAACGTCAGGTCGGCGGGGCCCGGGGGAGCGGTCGTTCATCAGGAGAGGCCCTTTCGGGGTCGTCGGCTTGTTGCCGACCAGACTTCCCGGCGCACCGTCGTCGACTCTACGCGAAGCGGGGCGAGCTCGGCGGCGGCGGTCATGACGGTGCCATGACGCGTGCGGTGCTCTCCAGGAAGACCTTGATGGCCGGACGGCTGGCGGACCGAGTCGTCACCGGGCACAGCCATCCCGCTCTGGGACCATTTGATCCGCTGCGCTGACCTGGCGAGTGCTGGCGGGGCTGACTCAGACGTGCCCGCTGAGCTGGGCCAGCCGTGTCGCCAGCGCGTCCACCATGCCGCTGGCCCTCCTGGGCGAGACGGTTGACCGGCGGTCGCCGCCCTGGCTGGAGACCGGGAGCACGTCGACCGAGAGCTTCGCGCCGCCCGCCAGTGCTCGCAGCTCGTCGATCTTGTTGCCGAAGGGTGATCCGCTCCCCGGTGAGTAGTACTGGACGGCTGCGTCGAGCTCTTCGGCGTACAGGTCGGCCTTGGTGACCGCGATGACGAGCCAGACCGGCTTGTCGCGGCGTACGGCCATCGAGGCGATCCGGTGTGAGGTGATCGCCCAGTCCTCGAGCTCTGCGGCGAGCTGTTCCTCGCGGGTTGCGGTCGCCAGGCCGGTCGTCCCCGCCGTACGCCGCGGGGTGGCATGACCGTTGGCGACCACGTGGATGACCCCGTCGACCGGCTCGTCGTGGAAGACCTCGTCGAGTGCGCCGAGCCGCGTCGCCGCGTTGTCACCCGGCACCACCAGGAAGCGGAAGCCGTGCAGCCGGGGAGAACGGCGGGTGCGGCGTTCCATCACCGCCGAGCCGACCTCGGCCACGCCGTCGCCGGAGGTACGACGCGCCAGCCGGTCGGCCAGCTGTGTCTTGCCGACCCCGGTCATGCCGGTCACAGCCACTGTCGGGAAGCGCCGTCGGAAGAGCCGGCTCATCCTCTCCGGAGCCGTGGCCAGACCCGAGAGCACGCCGCCGGCGAGGGTGGCGCCGAGGGCGGCACGGCCCGAGCTGGGCATGATCGTCCGGATGCGGGTGGCTGTGCGGGACACGAGACTCCTCGGGAGTGCGAAGCTGGCAGACCTGAGCCTACGTTCCGTCTGCGCGAGCATGCCGGGCGTGCCAGGCGAGCCGGGCGTCGGTGGCGTCGTCGGGCCGGCCCCCGAAGAACTTTGCCAGCACCTCGCCGAACTGGGGCTCGTCCGGTGCTGCCCGGGCGAACAGAGTCATCGAGGAGCGCAGCTTCATCGCGTCCACGGAGCCGAACATCTGCGCTGCCGAGGTGTCGTGGGCCGCGAGGACCGCTGCACAGCACCGCTGGAGTCTGGGTCCCAGCACCGGGTGAGCCAGGTACTCACGCGCCTCCTCCAGACCGGACAGGGCGTAGTGACGGGCGACGGCGCTGTGTCCGAGACCCTCGACCTGCGGGAACACGAACCACATCCAATGGCTCGTCTTCTGGCCGGCCTGGAGCTCTGAGAGTGCCTGGACGAAGATCCCCCTGTCGTCCTGGGCCAGCACGAAACGCTCCAGGTCAGGCCCGGTCATGACGGTGCCCCCCTCGCCGTGGCGGGATCCGCCCAGGGCAGCGGAGTCGGCTCGGACCCGGTGGTGAGGTGGGATTCATGAGCTGCTCGTACCCCGCTGGGGGACTGGACCAACCTCTCGCGGGTACCAAAGGGCCATGCGCATCTTCTTCACCGGCGGCAGCGGCAAGGCCGGCAGGCACGTCGCGCCCTACCTCGCCGACCAGGGCCACCACGTCACGAACGCCGACCTCGTCGCGCTGGAACATCCAGCGGTCGCCGACCTTCGAGTCGACCTCACCGATGCCGGTGAGACCTACTCGGCGCTCGCCGGGCTGGCGAGCTTCGAGGAGCTGGAGCTGCCCGAGAAGCCCAGCTACGACGCAGTCGTGCACTTCGCCGCAGTCCCGGCGATCCTGCTCACCTCCGACGCGGTGACGTATTCGACCAACGTGCTGAGCACCTACAACGTGCTCGAGGCGGCGACCCGGTTGGGGGTGCGCAAGATCGTGTTTGCCTCCTCGGAGACGACCTACGGGATCTGTTTCGCCCAGGGCGAGCGGCGTCCGCTCTACGTGCCGGTCGACGAGGACCACCCGACCGTCCCCGAGGACTCCTACGCGATGTCGAAGGTCGCAGGCGAGGTGACCGCCCGCTCCTTCCATGCACGCACCGGGGCGGACGTCTATGGCCTGAGGATCAACAACGTCATCGAGCCGCATGAGTACGCCGAGCTGTTTGCGGCCTTCGTCGCCGACCCGTCACTGCGGCGCCGCAACCTGTTCGCCTACATCGACGTCCGCGACCTGGGCCAGATGGTGCAGCGCTGCCTGCAGACCGACGGGCTGGGCTACGAGGTCTTCAACGTCGCCAACGCCGACATGTCCGTGGCTGCGACGACGCAGGAGATCCGGGACCGCTTCTACGACGATGTCGAGGCACGCAGGGAGATGGGCCGCGACGAGACCTTCTATGCCATCGACAAGGCCTGCCGACTGCTTGGATACGCGCCACGTCACTCCTGGCGCGACGAGGTGGCCGCCGCGGCCACCGACGGGACAGGGCGATCCTCGGGTTAGACCGGGGACTGCTTCCTGTCCTCGGCGAGCTTGCTGAGGCGCTCGGCATCGGCGCGGTTCTCGGCGGCCGACTGCTTGCTCCGGCTGGCGACCGCGTGCTCGCCCTCGCGCTGGCCCTCGACGACGGACTCTTCACGTTGTGCCTCGGCGCGCGCGGCGCCCTTGTCCGTGTTGGCCTCCCGGTTGGCCTCGCGGAGCGGCTCCGGCTATCAGCTCCCCACGTCCGCGACGACCAGCCCGGCTGACCACCCCGGCGCTCGCCGCCTTCCGGAGGATGGAGGCGTGCTGTCAGCGACGGCCTGCCCACGGGCCCTTCGGCGACCGCGCCGCGGCTGGAGCTGTTCATGGCCCACACCGGTGCCATGTCGATCTCGTGCGGGTGGCCGTCCAGCGGTCAAGGCGTCACCTCGGTGAGGGGCGCCGACGATGACTCGGGTACGCCGTCGAGATCGTGCGGGTTGTAGGTGATGTCGTCGAAGTGGAGCTCGACGTAGGTGAAGAGGCCCTCGGGCTGCGGCGCGTGCCACCGCCCTTCGCCGAAGGCCAGGACTCTGCGGTCGTCGGTGTCCCGATGCGCTGTCAGCGGGGTGGACCAGCTCTGCTGCTTGAAGGTCGTGCCGTCGGCCGAGGCACGCAGACGGTCCTCGGAGACGAAGTCGACCAGGTCATGGTTGGCGTCGAAGACGAGCTCTGCGGAGACGGTCTGGTCCCCGTCGGTGTAGATACCGCGCACGTGGTGGGCGTCCACAGCCGTCCACCGCACGGGTGCCCCAATGATGGCACCGGGCGCGAGTACGACCAGGTCGTTGAACACCGTGACGGTCTCGCCACGGTCCATCTCCGGTCCCGAGGCATTCACGACCGGGAACAGCGACAGCACTTTTGCTCGCATGGTGGCAGTGCTGTTGCGGAACGAGTGCAAGACGGTGACCGGTATCCCCGACCGGGTCGCATCCATGATGAACACCCTGCGTGGATGAGGTCCGTAGGTGTTGAGCTGTTCGCCGGTGAAGGGCATCCACGCCTGGTCCGGGGCGCTGCGGATCCGCCCGTGGAACTGGGCGGAGAAACTCGTCACCGCCGGCTTGCCCACTGCGCCGCTGCGGCGTACGTAGGCAGCGAGCGGTGCAGGCAGCCCGACGAGATCCTGCTCGGTGACCAACGCATTCGATGCGGCGGAGGAGTCCGCGAGTGCAGCACGTGCGCTGTCGCGGAACTGAGCGTCGAAGCTGGTCGGTCCCAGCGAGGCGAAGCCGTAGACAGCGGCGAGCACCAGGACGAGGTTGACAGCGGTGCCGAACTTCGCATCGTCCCACGAGGTCACGATCGCCACCTGGGACAGCACCGCACCGAGCAGCGCGACCGCCCACCACCACGAAGGAGCTCCAGCTGCGATGAGAGCCGCAGAGCCGAGGACGAGGACCGCGGCCAGCAGCCAGAGAACACCTCCACCGTGGCCGATGGGTTGCCTGAGCTGCGTGATCTCCGCCCAACCGAAACCCTTCAGGGCTCCGAGGAGGTGGATGAGCCCGTGTCCCACCAGGACGGTGACCACGACCCATCGGACGATGTTGGTCATGACGCTCGCTGGTCGACCGGTGCGAGGTCGCTCGTTCGGTTGGCCTGCTGCTTCCTTGGTGCCATGTCTCAACTCTCGTGCGCAGCCGCCAGGTTCTGTAGGGCCGAAGGTCACCACGGCCCCTGTGGGTGGTGCAGGTCCAGGTCAGCGGGAAGGGTGACGCGCGTGACAACGGACCAGCGCATGAAGACTCGCTGTTGGGGCACCCGACGGTGTGACCTCCCTCTGGCTCGACCGCGCCCAGACCGTGTCCAGCGACCCTCTGCCCGAGGACGCTGTCGACGAGATCGTCGTCGGTGCGGGGATCACCGGACTGGCGACTGCTCTGCTGCTGGCCCGGGCCGGCCGCCGGGTCGCGGTCGTGGAGGCGCGCGAGGTCGGAGCGGTGGCCACCGGCAACACCACCGCGAAGGTGTCGCTGCTCCAGGGAACGAAGTACACCGCTCTGCTCCGCCACCAGTCGAAGCAGGTCGCAGGGGCCTACCTCGACGCGAACCGTGAGGGCCAGCAGTGGCTCCTCCAGTTCTGCGAGGACCACGGCGTGCCCGTGCAGCGGCGTGCCGCGTTCACCTATGCCGCACAGAAGAGGGAAATCTCCACCGTGCGGAAGGAGCACGACGCGGCAGCCACGCTGGGTCTTGAGGTGACCTGGCGCGACAGCCTCGACGTTCCCTTCCCGAACGTCGGCGCAACCGTCCTGGAGGACCAGGCGCAGTTCGACCCGATGGACTTCCTGGCGGCGTTGGTCGCCCAGCTGAGAGCCCACGGAGGCACGCTGCACCAGGGTCTCCGCGTGACGGGCGTGTCCTTGTCCGGACCGCCCGAGGTCACGCTGGAGGACGGCACCACGCTGCGGGCCGAGCACGTCGTGCTCGCGACCGGAGCGGTCATCCTCGACCGCGGACTCTACTTCGCGAAGGTCGAGCCGGAGCGCTCCTACGCCCTGGCCTTCGACGTGCCTGGCGCGCCCGAGGGGATGTTCCTCTCCGCCGGCTCCGACTCGCGCTCGGTGCGTGACGCACCCAGAGGAGACGGGACCAGCGGTGACGGCACCAGGCTGCTGGTCGGCGGTGCCGGCCACGGCGTCGGACGGACCAGCTCGGAGCTCGCGCATGTCGACCGGCTGCGCGACTGGACCGCGGAGCACTTCCCGGGCGCGGTCGAGACACACCAGTGGTCGGCCCAGGACTATGCGCCCGTCGACGGCGTGCCCTTCGTGGGTCACCTGCCCCGCGGTGGCGGGCGGATCTTCGTGGCGACCGGGTTCGACAAGTGGGGAATGACCAACGGCGTCGCGGCGGGACTGGCCATCTCCGGCCGCATCCTGGGCTCGGAGCCGAAGTGGGCGCAACCCTTCGAGCACCGCAACCCCCGGCTGCCGGGGCTCACCAACCTGGCGATGATCAACGGGAAGGTCGGCCTGGCGCTGGCCGGTTCGATCGTGGAGACCGTACGCCGCGACCGAGCCTGCGGCGTGGTCGCTGTGTGCACCCACCTCGGTGGGCTGCTGCACTGGAACGACGCCGAGAACAGCTGGGACTGCCCGCTGCACGCCTCGCGCTTCTCGGAGGACGGGACGGTGCTGGAGGGCCCGGCGACCAGACCCCTCAAGCGACGCGATCAAGACGTCTGATCCAAGCGCGTGAGCAGGCGGTTGCCGAGAAGGTCAGCGACGCAATAATCACGGGATGGGAATCATGGACTTCGAGTTCGAGGGGCTGGTCGTCGAGTGGCGAGGGCCGGCTCCCTTCTACTTCGTGCGCATACCCGAGGAGGACAGCGCGGACATCAAGTTCGCGGCCAAGGGAGTGGAGTACTGGGGTCAGGTGCCGGTGCTGGTGCGCATCAACGAGATCGAGTTCAGGACGGCGCTGTTTCCCAAGAACGGCTGCTACCTCGTGCCGGTGAAGGACGCCGTGCGGAAGCCCGCCGGGATCGAGCTGGACCAGGTAGTCGCCGTCGGGCTCAACGTCGGACGCGAGTAGGCAGGGGGCCGGGAGCAACGGGGGAGGGATAGGTTCGGTCAGGAACAGCCTGCAAACGCAACGAAGGAGAGCCGCCATGAGCGACACCAGCACATCTGCACCTGCCTACCAGACGGTCAACCCGGCTACTGGCGAGGTCGTCGAGACCTTCGAGAGCGCGACCGACGCGGAGATCGAGGCGGCGCTCACGGCCGTGCACGCGGCGTACGGCGTCTGGCGCGACGTGCCGATCGCCGAGCGGGCCAGGACGGTCAAGCGCATCGGCGAGCTCTTCGTGGAGCGTCGGGCGGAGCTCGCGGCGATCGCGACCGAGGAGATGGGCAAGCCGCTGGGGGAGTCCAGGGGCGAGGCGAAGTTCTGCGGAGAGATCTTCGACTACTTCGCGACCGAGGGGCCTGAGCTCGCGGCCGACCAGCCGATCAAGACGTTCTCGGGTGGCAAGGCGATGGTGCAGAAGCTCCCGATCGGGCCGCTGCTCGGGATCATGCCGTGGAACTACCCCTTCTACCAGGTGGCCAGGTTCGTGGCCCCCAACCTGATGCTCGGGAACACCATCGTGCTCAAGCACGCTGAGTCCGTCCCCAAGTGTGCGCTCGCCGTGCAGCAGATCATGATCGACGCCGGACTGCCCGAGGGCGCCTACGTGAACGTCTTCGCCACCCACGAGCAGATCGAGCAGGTCATCGGTGACCCGCGCATCGCCGGCATCTCGCTGACCGGTTCGGAGCGCGCCGGCGCGGTGGTCGCCGCGACTGCCGGGAAGAACCTCAAGAAGTGCGTGCTGGAGCTCGGTGGTTCCGACCCCTACGTCGTGCTGGACAGCGACGACGTCAGCGCGGCTGCAGATCTCGCGTGGGAGACGCGGATCAGCAACACCGGCCAGGCGTGCAACTCCAACAAGCGGATGATCGTCATGGAGGACGTCTACGACGGATTCGTCGGGAGGCTCACCGAGCTCGCCAAGGACCTGCGTCCGGGCGACCCGGCCGAGAGGAGCGACGGCACCTTCGCTCCGCTCTCCTCGCGCGCCGCGGCGGAGCGGCTGGCCGAGCAGGTCGAGGACGCCGTCAGCAAGGGCGCCACCCTGCACGCCGGCGGTGTGCTCGCTGACGGCCCGGCTGCGTACTACTCGCCCGCAGTGCTCACCGGGATCACCGAGAACATGCGCGCCTTCCGCGAGGAGCTGTTCGGGCCGGTAGCGGTGGTCTACTCGGTCTCCAGCGACGACGAGGCGCTCGCGCTGGCCAACGACAGCGACTACGGACTCGGTGGTGCGGTCTTCAGCACCGACACCGAGCGGGCGACCAAGGTCGCCGCCCGGCTCGAGGTGGGCATGTCCAACGTCAACACCCCGGCCGGGGAGGGTGCCGAGGTGCCGTTCGGGGGAGTCAAGCGCAGCGGGTTCGGACGCGAGCTCGGCCCGCTCGGCATGGACGAGTTCGTGAACAAGCGGATGTTCTACGTCGCCGACTAGTCCGCGGGTGGGTGCGGCTCGCCCTTTCTTGCAACAGCGGCCACAGGGCGAACTCCTTCATGACGTCTCCCCGGTGAGTGGAGTTGCGCGAAGGAGCCGCCCGCGGAGCCGGTGCAGCTGCGGCATCAGCCCGTAGATCACGATCGGCACAGCGACCGTCGCGAGCACGAACGTGCGTAGCACCGGTGAGAGCGTCCCGAGCCAGTCGCCGAGGACCAGGTTGAGGACGGTGAGGGTCGGGAAGACGGCCAGCCAGATCATCAGGGCCAGCTGGTGCCTGGTGGGCGGTCCTGGAGTTCGGTCTCGGGTGGAAGCGGGGGCCGGTTTGGTCATGGTGACTCCTTGTGGTCGGTGTTCGGGGTGACGAAAGTCAGAGGCCGTGGCCGAGATCGCGGACGGCGTCGTGCACGTCCTCGTCGACGAGGTCTGAGTTGAGCGCGATGGCGGCCGCTGACCCGGCGCCCGCGGCAGTGATGACCTGGGCCCGGGGGTCGACGATGTTGCCGGCCGCCCAGACTCCGGAGACGCTGGTGCGTCCGGTGCTGTCGACGCCCACCCAGCCGTCGGTGTCGACGGTGCAACCGAGGTCGAGCAGCAGGGCGTTGTTCGGGACGAAGCGGGGCGGCACGAACAACGCGTCGCGTGGCACCACACTGCCGTCGTGCATCTGTACGCCGCGCAGACGGTCCTGGGCGTCGATGACCAGCGCTTCGATGGTGCCTTCGACAACGCCGATGGCGCGGGCGAGCAGCTGCTTGCGCTCGACAACGGTGAGCGTGTCGGGCGGAGTGAAGTAGACGAGGTCGTGGGTCCACTGGCGGACGATCTGGGCGTACCGCACCGCACCGGGAGTCCCCCCGACGACGCCGAGCTGGCGGTCGCGGACCTCGTGACCGTGGCAGTAGGGGCAGTGCAGGACGTCTCGGGCCCACCGATCGCGGAGACCGGGGATCTCCGGCAGCTCGTCGCGCAGCCCGGTCGTGACCAGGAGTCGTCGTGCCGAGATCCGTTGGCCGCCGGCGAGCAGAACCCAGAAGCCGGTGCGACCATCGGGTACCAGGTTGGTGACCGTGCCGGCGACGATGATCCCGCCGTATCCCTTGACCTCGGCCCTCCCTGCGGCGAGCAGTTCCGCAGGAGGGAGACCGTCGCGGGAGAGATAGCCGTGCATGTGGCCGGCCGGGGCGTTGCGCGGCTCTCCGGCATCGATCACGAGAACCTTGCGGCGTGCTCTCGAGAGCACCAGCGCTGCAGAGAGCCCGGCGGCACCTCCGCCGATCACCACTACGTCGTATCTGTCCATGCCCCAAGGCTGGATCCGCGCCGGCGGATTGCCTACGAACGTTGCTGTTTCCGGGAAACGGGAGTGGGATGAGGCACGTGGGGGAGACATCCGCGGCGATCGCGACCGCACTCGAGCAGGTCGGGCCGCGGCTCAGGCGGGTCCGCGCGCAGCGCCGGATGAGCCTCACCGGGGTCGCGGACCTCACCGGCATCTCCAAGAGCACGCTGTCCCGGCTCGAGACGGGACAGCGACGCCCGACCCTGGAACTTCTGCTGGCGTTGTCGCAGGTCTATCGCGTTGCGTTGGACGACCTCGTGGCGGCCCCGGAGGTGGGCGACCCGCGCATTCGGCTCAAACCCGGCCGCGTGAAGGGGAGGACGATCATCCCGCTGACCCAGCAGCCCGACGGCACCCAGGCGTGGAAGATCGTGATCCCGACCAGCAAGGTCAAGCCAGAGCCCCGCGCGCACGAAGGCAACGAGTGGATCTACGTGCTGTCCGGCCGGATGAGGCTGGTCCTCGGCGATCGGGACTGGGTTCTCGGACCGGGTGAGGTGGCCACGTTCGACACCCAGGTGCCGCACTGGTTCGGGAGCACCGGCGAGGAGCCCGCGGAGATCCTGAGCATCTTCGGGCGACCGGGCGAACGCATGGATGCCGGTTCACCTCCTCCTCGGCCGTAGGGATCAGCGGGCCGCGTGTCACGCGAAGGACGGTGCCGGGGCCCGGCGGCGGTTGTCGGTCCGGGACCTGGTGGACGCGGCGCCGGCGTAGTGCTTTGGTTGCTGGGTGACACGCATGGTCGAGGCGGACTACCTGGTGGTCGGGGCCGGTGCGATGGGGATGGCGTTCACCGATGCGCTGATCGACCACGCCGATGTGCGCGTCGCGATGGTCGACCGGCGCCATGGTGTCGGCGGCCACTGGCTCGAGGCCTATCCGTTCGTTCGCCTGCATCAGTCATCCACGTTCTACGGAGTCGCCTCGACGGTGCTCGGCGGCGGACGGATCCAGCAGCACGGACCCGAGGCGGGACTCCACGAGCGGGCCAGCCAGCCGAAGATCGTCAGCTACTACGACGACCTGTTGGCGGACAGGATGCTGGGCTCTGGCCGGGTCGAGTTCTTCGCCGGCTGCGACTACGTGGGGGACCGCAGCTTCGTCTCGCGGGTGTCTGGCCAGAGGTTTGAGGTCCCTGAGCCGTGCCGGGTCGTCGACGCCCGCTACCTCGCACCGGACATACCGGCCGAGACGTCGCCGAGGTTCGCCGTGGCTGACGATGCGCGGGTGGTCCCGGTCAACGACCTCGTGCGATCAGCCGAAGCTCCGAGCCAGTTCGTGGTCGTGGGCTCGGGCAAGACCGCGACCGACGCCTGTGTCTGGCTGCTGGCACGCGGGGTCGACCCTGACGCGATCTGCTGGGTACGACCGCGCGAACCCTGGATGCTGAACCGGGCGCTGATCCAGCCGGATCCCGCGATCTATCTCGGCATGGTCGCCGACCTGATGCAGGCTGCGGGCTCGGCGGACTCGCTGGACAACCTGTTCCTGGGACTGGAGGAGCTCGGCATCATGCTGCGGATCGACCGTTCGATCACGCCGACGATGGCCAAGGCGCCAACGCTGGGCACCTGGGAGCTCGAGCAGCTGCGCAGCATCGAGCACGTCGTACACCGTGGCCACATCGACTCGGTGAGGCGCGGGCGGATCGACTTCGCGGACGGGGCGGTCTCAGTCGCGGACGACGCCTTGGTCGTGAACTGTGCGGCAGATGGCCTGAAGATGCTTCCACTGTTGCCGATCTGGCAGCCGGAGACGATCACGCTGCAACCGATCAGAGCCGGGTTCCCGTGCTTCGGAGGCGCACTTGCCGGGTACGTCGAGGCGACTCGCGACGACGATCGTGAGAAGAACAGGCTCTGCCCGCCCTCGTCGTTCGGCAACACCCTGACTGATTGGGCGAGGATGAACGTCCTGGGTCTGCGAAACTCGATGTCGTTCAACGCGGAGCCTGACATCAAGGCATGGTCAGACCGGGTGGCCCTCAACCCTTCGCGCATCCCACCCGGTCACGCGGAGTCCGCGGAGCTGGACCGCGCAGTCAACCGCCTTCAAAGCCATGTCGATGCCGGGTTGGCCAGGCTTGCCGAGCTGAGCGGTCCGGGATGAGGGCCACATGATCGAGCGATTCTCGTTCCCCAGCACCACCGGACCCACGCTGGCTGGTCTGATCGACCAACCTGCGAGCCCGACCCGAGGATGGGGTGTCTTCGCCCACGGCTTCACCCTGGGCAAGAACAGTCCCGCCGCCAGCCGGATCTGCAAGCAGCTGGCCAGCGAGGGCATCGGGATGCTGCGCTTCGACAACCTCGGGCTGGGCGACTCCGGTGGCGACTGGGGAGATGGTTCGTTCTCGCACAAGCTCGCAGACACTGCGCAGGCTGCGCACTCCATGAACGAGTCCGGTCGCGAGGTGCGACTTCTCGTGGGGCACTCCTTCGGCGGCTCGGCGGTGATCGCGGCTGCCCACAAGGTCGAGTCGGTGCGTGCGGTGGCAAGCATCGGCGCGCCGTACGAGCCTGCCCACGTGGAGCACAACTACGACGCGCTGATCGAACGGATCATGGTCGACGGGGAGGCGTCCTTCCTCATCGGCGGCAAGGCGCTCACGCTGCGGCGCCACTTCATCGAAGACGTGCGCGCAACGGATCTGCGTGACCAGATCCGGACGCTCCGCCGGGCCCTGCTGGTGATGCACTCACCGACCGACAACACGGTGGGCATCGCGAACGCCAGCGAGATATTCCGGGCGGCGCGACACCCGCGCAGCTTCGTGTCACTGGAGGGAGCCGACCACCTGCTGACCGGCCACAACCAGGCCAAACGCGCCGCCCGCATCATCAGCGCATGGGCCGATCCATATCTTGTCGAGAGCTGACGCCGACTGGTCTTCACCGGGCCGCGACTGGCCTTGACGGTGCGCCCCCTGACGCCACGACTTCCCTCGAAGCCCGGCGGGTCGACCGGGTCCCCACTCCCGAGCCGGACTGGTTCGACTGCAGCAGCATCTTCGGCACAGAGGTCGAGTGCGCGACGGTGGACCTGCCCCTGGACTACGACGACCCGCAGGGGGCGCAGACGTCGGTCGCAGTCCTCCGGCACAGGGCGACGGACCAGAAGCACAAGATCGGCTCGCTCTTCGTCAATCCTGGCGGCCCTGGCGGCTCCGGAGTGGAGCTGGCCGCCGCGGCGCCGTACTTCCTCGGGCCCCGTCTGCTCGCCCGCTTCGACATCGTGGGTGTCGACCCGCGGGGCGTCAACTTCAGTGACAACGTGCGGTGCTGGAAGAACGCGGGCGGGCAGGCCGCGGTCCTGACTGCGCTCAGCATCGGCTTCCCGTGGACGACGAGCGAGAAGAACGCCTTCGTGAAGTCGTCGCGCTCGTTCGGCAGGGCCTGCTCGACCACGGGACGGCCATTGTCCGCGTCCATGTCCACCGCTCAGGTGGCGCGAGACCTCGACGTCCTGCGCAGGGCGGTGGGGGACCGGAAGCTCACGTTCCTGGGCCTTTCCTACGGCAGCTATCTGGGCAACGTCTACGCCAACATGTTCCCGGACCGGGTGCGCGCGGTTGCGATCGATGGAGTACTCGACCCGGTCGCCTGGGCCGGGACGCGAGCAAACCGCACCACCCCGCAGACCACCCTCCTCAAGTCGGGTGAAGGCGCTGCGCGCGCTCTGCGCGAGATCCTGGTTCGCTGCCGAAAGGCAGGAGATGAGTACTGCCAGTTCGCGGGAATGGGCAATCCGGAGCGCAACTACGCGAAGATCATGTCCTCGCTCAAACGGGCCCCGCTGGTGACCACGGACCCGGAGACAGGCGAGGAGCTCGTGCTCGACTACCCGACGATGGTGGGCTTCCTCCTGAGCGACCTGTACCTCCCCTTCGGCTGGGTGTTCGTGGACGGCGACCTGTCGTTCGTGATGGAGCTGATGCAACCGGCGGCCCGTCGGGGCAGCGTGCGGGCGGCCGCCCAGGCGGATGCGCGAACCGCGCTGCTGGAGAGGGTCAGAACCGCCCGCTCCGCCGACAAGGCTGCAGCCGCGCGCAGTGCCAAGCGACGTGCCGGGTTCGGCTATGCCTTCCCTTACGACAACTCTTTCGAGGCCTTCCAGTCGGTGTTGTGCACGGACGGCATCAACCCGCCCGACGCGGGCAAATGGCCCCGTTACGCGGACGCCGCTGACCGGGCGGCGCCCGACTTCGGCCGTCTGTGGACGTGGCCCTCGGCACCTTGCGCCTCCAGGACCTGGACTGTCCGCGACGAGGACTCGTTCAGGGGATCGTTCACCCACCGCACCGCCAACCCGGTGCTCGTGGTCGGGAACTACTGGGATCCGGCGACCAACTATGACGGGGCAACGAGGGTCGCGTCGCTGCTGCCGAACAGTCGCCTGCTCTCCAACGACAGCTGGGGGCACACCGCCTACGGCACGTCCGCGTGCGTGAACAGGGCCATGGACTCCTACCTGCTGACCCGGAGGTTGCCGGGCGTCGGAAAGGTCTGCGTGGGCGACGACCAGCCCTTCAGCGAACCGTTGTCCAACGACGCGGGGAGCCTGTCGCTACTGCCCGACAGGCGCAGGGGGCTGCCACCGGTGGTGCCACCCCTGCCTGGGGCGACTCCTCGGGAATAGGGCCTCGCACCGGAGCGTGTGCACAGGCGCGCGCCGGGTACTGGCTCGCCCACACCCGCTATCGAGGAGAGTCATGTCCACCGACGCCATCGTGCTGCTCAAGGACGAGCACAAGTTGATCCGCAAGGCCTTCCGTGACTTCGAGAAGGCGGGCGACGGCGCCCACAAGACCAAGGGCAAGCTGGTCGACCGCATGATCGAGCTGCTGACCGCGCACACCTACATCGAGAACGAGGTGATGTACCCACGCGTCCGCGCGCTGCTGCCCGAGGTCGAGGACGATGTCCTGGAGTCCTACGAGGAGCACCACGTGGCCGACCTGCTGGTCGTGGAGCTGTCCATGATGAAGCCCACGGATGAGCGTTTCACCGCGAAGACCACTGTCCTGATCGAGAACGTCGACCACCACATCGACGAGGAGGAGAAGGAGTGGTTTCCCAAGGTGCGTGCCGGCCTCGGTCGCAAGCAGCTGCAGGAGATCGGTGCCGAGATGGTGAAGGCACGCGCGAAGGCGCCGACGCGTCCCTCCCAGCCCAGTGCGCTGAAGAAGACCATCGACGCGGTCATCTCCTGAGAGGCCGCAATGGCATCACGCAGGCTCGGCGTCGAGGAAGAGCTGATGCTGATCGACCCTGACTCCAGCCAGGTGACCGCGGTGTCGCAGTCCGCGGTGCGTGCGAACGAGGCGCAGGAGGAGGTGGGGGAGGAGCTCTTCCAGCAGCAGATCGAGACGTCCACGCCGCCCTGCGCGCGTGCGGAGGAACTGCTCGCTGCCCTGCGAGAGGGCCGTCGCGCCGTCGGCGAGGCGGCGGCTGCGGCCGGTGCCCGGGCCGTGGCAGTTCCCTTGCCGATGATGGGCGATGCGCACGAGGACGTCACGCCTGCGCCGCGCTACCGCAAGATCCAGACTGAGTTCGCAGAGCTGTCCAGGGGGATGCTTGCCTGCGGGATGCACATCCACGTCGAGGTCAGTTCCGATGACGAGGGTGTGCGGCTGATCGACGGAGTGCGGCCATGGTTGCCCCTGCTCATCGCGATCGGTGCCAATTCTCCCTATTGGCTGGGCCGTGACACCGGTTACGCGAGCTGGAGGTCGCAGCTGTGGGGCCGGTGGCCCACGGCCGGTGCGGCCGAGACTTTCGGCGACGTGGCAACCTACCGGTCCGTGTCGCAGCGAATGATCGACTGGGGCGGCGCGCTCGACACGGGCATGCTCTACTTCGACGTCAGGCTGGCCGAGAGCTACCCGACGGTGGAGGTCCGGGTCGTCGACGTGTGCACCGATGTCGAGGACGCGGTGTTGGTGGCGCTGCTGGTCCGTGCCCTCGTCAGCACTGCGGCGGCAGACCGCTCGACTCCCGCCTGGCGGAGCGACCTCTTGCGGGTCGCCGGTTGGCGGGCGGCTCGCGACGGGCTTTCCAGCGAGCTCGTCCATCCGGTCGAAGCCCAGCTCGCGAGTCCACGCTCGGTGGTGGAGGCCGCTCTGGATCACCTGCGTCCGGCCCTGGAGGAGGCCGGTGAGCTGGAGCTGGTGCGGGATTCCTGCGAGCGGCTGCTCGCACGAGGCAATGGCGCGACCAGGCAGCGTAGGCAGCTCGAGAAGACCGGCTCAGTGCGTTCGGTGGTCGACGACCTGGCCCGTCGTACCGAGGAGTCCTGGGCCTGAGCTGATGCGACGTCTGCCCACCCAAGATGTGTGGGTCGTGGCGCAGCGGTTCGTGCGACTAGGCCGAGGACTCGCCCGAGAGTCGCACCTCGCCGAAGGCGGGATGGTGGCTGCTCACCTGGCGGGCCGCCGCGAGGTGGCCGCCCAGGTAGGCGCCGACTCCCGAGACCGCAGCCCCGGTCAGCGCGAGCTTGACTCCGGTGCCGTGCCGGCCCCGCTGACGAGCGATCCAGGACCCTGCGTAGGCGCCGATGGCGACCGCATTCGTCGCGGCGTGGACGAGCCCAACCCGCTTGTTCCGTGGCTCGGCTGCCGACCACTCGGCCCATCCGGTCCAGGCCGTGGGGCCGACGGCGAGCAGGCCGGTGCCGATGAGCCGCTGCGCCGAGGCGGGTGAGTCCTGACCGCCGAACAGGTCGAGCAGACTGGCCGAGGTCCAGGTGCCGAGCACGACGTCGGTCAGCAGCGGGTGCACCGCGTGACCGAGCCAGTCTCCACGCAGCACCGAGGCGCGCGTCCCCGTGCCGAACACCGCGCGGATCTTCGGCTCCAGTGCCTGCACCAGGGCGTCCAGCGCTGTCGCGTCCTCGAGCCGAAGGGTCCAGCGCACGATCGTTGGCGGTTGCTCCATGGGTTCGTCCCTCCATCTCGCTGTTTGGACATTCGCCTGCGGGGTAATACCTCAGTGCGGATGCTGCTCAGGCTCCGCCACCGACGTCTCACCATCAACCGGACGGAGTCTCACCATGTTGTGGACCATTCTCATCATTCTGGCCATCATCGCGCTCGTTCTGTTCATCCTCGGTCGGATGCGCGGACGCAAGGGCGTCTGATCAGGGCGCTCGTCGGTTGGCGTCGTCGGTGATCCACATGTCGATGAGGCCTCGGAAGTGGGCAACGAACTGCTCCTGCTCATGAGCTGGGTAGGTCGCCTGCACCGTCTGCCGTAGCAACCGGTCGAAGTCGTCCGAGGACACCCAGTCCCAGACCTGTTCGTCAAGGTGCGGCAAGTGTTCAGCGCACCACTCCCAGTACTGCGAGCTCTCGAAGTACTCGTCGGCGATCGCCAGATAGGCCCTCATCTTCTCCTCGTAGGAGAGGTCGGGGTCGTCGGCGATCGCGAAGTAGCGAGCGGTCTCCAGGTCGACGTTGGCCCGGCGACCGGTCATCACGCAGTACGTCGACCACCGCACCAGTGCCTTGATGGCCCATGGGAAGTAGTAGTGCAACGACGTGAGTGCCACGTCCGGACATGCATTCGCGTAGTCGATCGGATAGACCTCATCACCGACGACCAGCATCTCCGCCGAGTTGAACTCCCACTGGAAGAACGCGTTGACGATCCGGCTGACCGCAGCCGTCTGCCAGCCGGCCTCCTCGGAGAGGAAGTCGTGGGACACCGCGTAGCGGTTGTGCATCGGCTGGTCGGGCCGGAAGTCCATCACCATGGTCTCCGGGCCTATGGAAAGGGCGCGGGCGAAGTGCTCGAAGTCGATGGTCGCCTGGAGGTGCATCAGCATCTCGCCCGACTCGTCGTAGGCCCGGTGCAGGTCCCCGCGGTCATTGATCCGTGAGACGCCGCGCCACCCGCCTCCGTCGAACGGCTTCATGTAGAGCGGGTAGCCCAGCTCCTCGGCGATCCGGTCGAGGTCGAAGGACTGGTTGTAGCGATCCGCGGTGTAGGCCCACCGCACGTTGTCCACCGGGTTCTTGTAGGGCACAAGCGTGGTGGCCGGCACCTTCAGGCCCAGCCGCACCATCGCGCAGTAGGCGCTGTGCTTCTCCATCGACTGGAAGGTGAACGGGCTGTTGAGCAGGTAGGTGTCGTTGACCAGCGAGGCCTTCTTCAGCCACTCGCGCGGGTGGTAGTACCAGTGGGCCAGACGGTCGATCACGAGAGGGTTCCGCACAGGGTCGTCGAGCCGGAAGGGTTCGATGGTCAGCCGTTCGCTGGACACCGTGTGCTCGACACCGTCGTGGGTGACCGGTCCGACCATCCTCTGGATGGTCTCGAACGCCTGGGGCCAGTCCTCCTCGGCCCCGAGCAGGAGCCCGATCAAGTGGTTGCTCACCCGCATCCTCCACTTCCGGCCCACCCGGGCCCCTCAACCGATATCGCCATTGACCTTGCCGTAGCACTGGCCGGATGTCCACGATGGTCCTGTGAAGAAGACAGTCGACCATTGGTTCTCGGACAGGATGCAGCAGGAGTTCACCGTTGCCCGGTGGGGCCACTTCGGCGTACCGGTGCTGGTGTTTCCCACGGCCGGTGGCGACGCAGAGGAGATCGAGCGCCACCACCTCGTGGACGCCTGCGCAGGGCTGATCGAGTCCGGACGGGTGAAGATCTACTCCTGCGACTCGATCTCCGGCAGGGCGCTGGCGACCGCCACCGGGACCCTGGAGTACCGCATGTGGCTGCTCAACCAGTTCCACCACGCGGTCCGCCAGGAGGTCGTCCCGGCCATCCGTGCCGACATGGGCGGCTCCCCGCAACGGATCGTCGTGGCGGGCGCCTCGATCGGTGCCTTCAACGCGGTGGCGCTGTTGTGCCGGTTCCCCGACACGTTCGAGGCGGCCATCGGCATGAGCGGGACCTACCGGCTCCAGAAGTTCCTGGAGGGCGGCTGGTCCGAGGATCTCTTCTTCGCCTCACCCCTCGACTTCGTTCCCGGCCTGGAGGGCGAGGACCTCCAGCAGCTGCAGCAACGCCGCGTGATCCTTGCCTCCGGTGAGGGAGCCCACGAGGACATCGGCGAGTCCTGGGCCGTGGCGGACGTGCTCGGGAGCAAGGGCGTGCCGAACCGCGTGGACTCCTGGGGTCCGGACACCATTCATGACTGGCCCACGTGGTGGCGGATGCTGCCGCAGTATCTCGATGAGATCTGTTAGGCAGCGCCACCCGCGAAGCTCACGGCCCGGCGGCCAGCCCCTCCAGGAGCAGCGCCTCGGCCAGGCACGCGGCGGCGAAGTCCGCGAGGTGGAGACTCTCGTTGGGGCCGTGGGCGCGCGTGTCCGGGTCCTCGACCCCCGTGATCAGGATCTCGGCGTCGGGAAACGCAGTCGCGAACGGCGACACGAAACCGATCGACCCACCGACCCCGATCTCGACGACCGGTGCACCGAAGGCTTCGGCGTACGCCGACCTGGCCGCGGTGTAGGCGGGTCCCGAGGTGTCGGCCGTGTAGGGCGCCACCGGCGTGCCGGCTGTGACCGTCACCTCGGCTCCCCAGGGGGCGTGCGCGTGCAGGTGCGTGACCAGCGCCTCGCTGGCGGCCGTCGGGTCGTCGCCGGGCGCGATCCGGAGCGTGAGCCTCGCTCGTGCTGAGGGCACCAGCAACAGACTCGCGTCCTCGACCCGGGGCGCGTCGATGGCGACGACCGACAGTGCCGGAGCCTTCCAGAGCCGAGAAGTCAGCGACCCGCTGCCGAGCAGTGCAACGCCGTCGAGGATGCCCGCGTCGGCGCGGAACTGCGCCTCGGTGAGGTCCAGTGGGTCAGCGGTTCCGCGCCCCAGCCCGTCGATGGCCACGTCCCCGGCGTCGGTGTGGCAGGTGGCGAGCAGCCGCGACAGCGCCATCAGCGCGTCCGGTGCCGGCCCGCCGTAGACCCCGTTGTGCAGGGCGTGCCGCAGGGTGCGGACCTCCACGACGACGCTGACCCCACCGCGCAGTGACGTGGTCAGGGCAGGAACGCCGACCCGCCAGTTCGTCGAGTCGGCCAGCACCAGCACATCGGCGTCCAACCGCTCCCGGTGCTCGGCGAGCAGGGCGCCCAGCGTCGGGGAACCGATCTCCTCCTCGCCGTCGACGAGGACGGCGATGGCCACCCCGGGATTGTCGGACAGCGCGCGCACGGCAGCACAGTGCACGGCGATCCCGGCCTTGTCGTCCGCTGCGCCCCGTCCGTAGAGCCGACCGCCGCGCTCGACCGGTTCGAACGGCTCGCTGTCCCAGGTGCCGAGGTCTGCGGCGGGCTGCACATCGTGGTGGGCGTACAGCAGCACTCTCGTGGACCCGGGAGCGCCCGGCCGGAAGCCGATCACCGCCGGGAGCCCGCCATCAGCCCTCACGATCTCGATGTCGGTCAACCCGGCATCGCCGAGCTGTCGGGTCACCTCGACAGCACTGGCCCTCAGGTGTGGGCCCGCGGAGGGATCCGCCGAGACCGACGGGATGCGCACAAGTCGCTCCAGGTCAGCCCGGACCGCCGGCAGCACCGACGCCACCACGTCACGGACCTCGTCCGCC
Organism: uncultured Actinomycetota bacterium; assembly: GCA_963781335.1. GTDB lineage: Bacteria > Actinomycetota > Actinomycetes > Propionibacteriales > Nocardioidaceae > Marmoricola. The sequence continues at coordinate 183,999 of CAWAFS010000025.1, forward strand.
GTTCGCCTCATTCGGCGTGCATCTGGAACTCGGAAGCGAACCGCTCGGTCATCTCGATGACCCGCTGGAGCTCGGGGTGCCGGACCAACAGGATGCCGTCGCCGATGGTGCTGGCGCGCCAGTCACGCCGAGGCGCGCCGACCGGGAGCAGGTCCAGGAGTACGACGTCTGCGCCGTACTCGGCCATCAGCCCGTCCATCCCAGTGATCGCCGTGATCCTGCCGGAACCACGTGCGCGCTTGCTGACCATCCCCACGTTGAACTGGTGACTGAGCGCAGGCATCCGGCCGTGCACGACTGCCTCCGCCCACCCGACGTAGAGATCTCCATCGGTGTTGAAGTTCATCATGTCGACGACCCTCACCCCCGGTGGCCGGGCACCTATCTCCCCGAACACCACCTCGCCGTCCTCCTTGCGGTACCACTCCATGTGCGTGAAACCGGTCTCGAAGCCGAGCGCCGCGAGAACCTGCCGGCCCATCGCCCGGCCATCCTGAAGATGCGGCACGTCCAGGTCGCGGAATGAGATCCCCGTCGGGCTGATCCACTCGTGCATGCGCATCTGCAGTGGTCGCGGGCGATACCAGAGGACGTGCTCGAACAGGATCTTCCCGTTCGAGCACACCGTGTCGTGGGTGAACTCCTCGGCCTCGACGAACTCCTCCACGCTCACCTCGGGCACGTGGCGCAGCATCGGCAGCACCTCGGCGAGCTCGGCAGTCGAGTCCACCCGGTAGGTGTCGGCGGAGCCGGCTCCCGCGATCGGCTTCACGATGAGGGGGTAGCCGATCTGCTCGGCCGCCTCCCAGACCTGCGCGACGCTGGTCGCGCGGAAGTGCCAGGGCGTGCGGATGCCAGCGGCATCGAGACGACGCTTCATCTCCTCCTTGTCCCGGAACGGCACGGTCTGCTGGACCGTCATCCCGGGCAGCCCGAAGTGCTCCCGGATCCTTGCCGCCAGCAGCATGTAGGGCTCCCAGAGACACTCCACCTGGTCGATCCGCACGTGCCTGGCCAGACCCTCCAGCGCCGCCAGCACGGCGCCCTCGTCGGCCAGCGAGACGTGCTCGTAGTGGGCCAGAGCGCTGCGCGCCGTTTCGGGTACGGCGTGGGGCGGCTGGTCGCCGAGCCCGATGACCGTTGCTCCGACCGCGGCGAGCCCGCGGGTGAAGAAGCTCATCTCGGTGGGGTAGCCCGGGGAGAGCATCACGACATTGGTCCCGGACCCGTTCACAGATCCTCCACCAGCTCGACCCGGGCACCGCTGACGATGCGCCCGAGCGCCTCTCGCACCACATCGGTATCGGGGTCCCGCACCATGATGTAGCCCTCACCGAGGTAGTCGGACGCGGCCGGCTGGCCGGGCTCGGGCAACCGTGACTCCACGACGAGGTGACCGATCTGCTGCTGCAGCGGCTCAAGGCCGTGGACGGTGCGCACCCGCCCCCTGCCGAGGCCACGGAGGTAGGCCGTGCCGCTGGCGTAGCGCCGCTGCGGGGGAACGAACCGGTCGAGCACGACCAGCTCGGCCCAGGCCTGGAAGAGGTCGAAGTCGTGTGAGAACCCGTGCATCGAGGTGAGCTGCGCTCCAGGTGGGCGAGCCGCGACCTCCGAGACGGCGACCGAGCCGTCCGGGCGGCGGAACCACTCCATGTGGGTGAGCGCGTCGCGGACTCCGAGCGCACGCAGTGCAGCCGGTCCGACCTCGTGGATGCCGGCGTACTCCGGACCGGAGATGTCCCGAGGGAGCATCACCGTCCACTGGATCCAGGGGTTGCGCAGGACCTCCAACGGCGGTGGCCGGTAGTCGGCGATCGAGGACCACACGGTGGTGCCACCGATCGTGACGCTGTCGAAGGTGTGCTCCTCGCCTACCAGGAACTCCTCGAGCAGAGCTGGCTCCTCGCGGCTCGGCGGCACGCTGTGCAGCCAGCCCGCGAGCGACCCGGCGTCGTCGAGGCGGTAGGTCGCCTGGGAGCCCGCCCCCGCCGGTGGCTTGGCGACCAGCGGGAAGCCGACCTCCCGCGCGAAGTCGGTCGCCTCACTGGCGGTGGTGACCAGCGCGTGCGCAGCGCAGGGGACACCGGCTTCACGGAGCACGTTCTTCATCTGTGACTTGTCGCGGACGTTGTGGGCAGTCCGTTCGTCCATGCCCTCGATCCCCAGGGCTTCCCGCACCTGGGCGAGCGGGACCTGCAGCTGCTCGAGCGCGCCGACCAGGCGCTCCACCCGGCCGATCTGACGGCTGAGCCCACTCACCGCCTCGGCGATCTGACGCGGATCGAGCGCGTTCTCGACCCGCCAGTGGCCGGAGAGCCTTTCACGGAGGGACGGCTGGATGCGTTCGAGCGGATCGCAGGTGATCAGCCCGAGCCGGACACCGGGGAGCGCAGCGGCATCGGAGACGAAGCGGGCTGTGGCTTCCATGAGGTAAGGCGCGACGAAGGCTGCGGCGACCATGATCCGCACCCTAGTAGCGCCAGGGCCACACGGACAGGGCGCGGGTCGGGAGCCCCGCTAGCATGGCTTCCGTGCGTGTGGTCTTCGTCGAACCGTCATTCCCCAGGAACCAGCGAGAGTTCGTCCGGGCGCTGGCCTCGGTCGGTGCCGAGGTGATCGGCATCGGCGAGTCGCCGCAGGAGGCTCTCGATGACGAGCTGCGGGGCTGGATGCGGCACTACCATCAGGTGCCGAGTGTGGTCGACGTGGGCGCGATGACCGACGCGGTGCGCTGGATCCAGGACCGGGCCTGGGTGGACCGCCTCGAGTCCACCATCGAGGCGCACATCCTGCCCGTCGCCCAGGTGCGCGAGACCTGCACCATTCCCGGGACGTCGCTGCGCACGGCCTACCTGTGCCGCGACAAACCCTCGATGAAGGATGCGCTGCGTGCAGCCGGTGTGCCGACAGCCGCGTCGACCGGGGCGGACAACGCCGAGCAGGTGCAGGAGTTCGCCAAGGCGATCGGGTTCCCGCTGATCCTCAAGCCACGCAGCGGTGCGGGCGCCGCGGACACCACCCGTGTGGACGACCAGACCCAGCTCAGCCAGGTCTTGGCGTCCTTCGGCGCCCAAGGCGTCGACTCCATCGCCGTGGAGGAGTACGTCGAGGGGCACGAAGGGTTCTACGACACCTTGTCGATCAACGGCGCCGCTGCGGCCGACTTCGTGTGCCACTACTTCCCCAACGTCCTCGAGGCGATGCGGAACCGCTGGATCTCGCCCCAGTTCATCTCCACCAACCGGGTCGAGACGGTGGGGGACTACCAGCAGCTCCGCGAGATGGGTCACCGCGTGGTCGAGGCCCTCGGGATCGGCACCAGCGCGACCCACATGGAGTGGTTCTTCGGGCCCAAGGGGCTGAAGTTCTCCGAGATCGGCTGTCGCCCACCGGGCGTCGGCGCCTGGGACCTCTACTCCGCAGGCAATGATCTCGATCTCTATCGCGAGTGGGCGAACGCGATCGTGCACGGCACCGTGTCAGCCCAACCCTCGCGGCAGTTCGCCAGCGGCATCACCGCCCTGAGACCCCAGCACGACGGAAACATCAGCGGCTACTCCGGCGTGGAGGCGATCCAGGAGCGCTACGGCGAGTGGATCCTGGACGCCCACCTGCCCCACCCCGGGACACCGACGCAGTCGCCCGAGGCCGGCTACATGGCCAACGCCTACGTCAGGATGCGGCACCCCGACTTCGACGCGCTTCGGCAGATGATGGACGACGTCGGTCAGACCATCACAGTGCACGCCGGGTGAGTCCTCGGATCACGCTCCTGGGCCCCCAGCCCCGGTCGAACCTGCAGCGGGCCTTCGTCGACCTCGACCCGGACGCCACGGTGGCCACCGTGACTGCGGGCTGGCAGGAACGTGAGGTCGACGACGCCGAGCTGCGTGAGCTGGTGGGGCGACGCACGGTGAACCTGTCGCTGCACGCGCGTCTCCTGTCGGTCTACGACGAGGATCGCGAGTATGCGCACGCAGAGCGAGAGCACGAGGCTGCTCTGGCCGAGGTGCGCCAGCTCTATCTCGTGCAGCTCGACCACGCGCTGAGTGCGGCGTACGACGTGGCCCGCCGCTCCGAGGCGCGGCCACGACTGCGCGAACGGGCACTCACCGACGCGCTCAGCGTGGTGCAGCTGCTGGACGAGCAGCAGATGCAGCGGGTGAGTGAGCTCCACCAGGCGTTCTACGACGCCTGGCGTCCACAGGAGCGGGACGCCGTGGCCCGGCACCGGGAGGAGATCCGGCACGTCCTGGACGAGTCCTCGGCGATGGCGGTCGCCGGTGGGCACGTGGGCGAGCTCGCCAGGGTGCTGCACCTGTTCCACGTCGCTCCCCATCTGCCCGCCCGGGTGGTGGCGTGGTCGGCCGGCGCGATGGCCCTGACCGAGCGGGTGGTGCTGTTCCACGACTACGTTCCGCACGGCATCGCCCAGACCGAGGTCTACGGCAGGGGCATCGGGATGGTGCGTGGCGTCGTGGCGCTGCCGCATGCCCGGCGCCGTCTGCGGGTGGGCGACCAGATCCGGATGTCGGTGCTGGCCCGCCGCTTCGCGCCCGCCCGCTGCCTGGTGCTGGACGACGTGACGAGCGTGCCGCTGGACGAGCGCGGCGGTCTACCACCTGACGCGCGTGTGCTCGACCTCGAGGGGCACATCGAGACGTTCGAGGCGTCATGACGACCTCCGCTCCCAAGCGCAAGCTGGCGATCAACCGGCTGAAGGACCGCAAGCCACTGGACGTCGCTGCCGTCGACCGGTTCCTGGCCCGTCACGAGGTGCCGATCGTCGAAGGAGCTCGCTGCACGTTCCTCTACCGGGGCGAGGCGGACGAGGTCCGGCTCGCGCAGCGTGTCGTCGGCCTGCCGGAGCAGCTGCCGATGCGCCGGCTGCACGGAACCGATCTCTGGTACCTCGTGCTCGAGCTGCCCCAGGGCTCCCGGGTCAACTACCAGCTCGAGATACGCCGGGGCGAGCACGTCGAGCAGCTCAACGATCCGCTCAACCCCAAGGTCTCGTACAGCCCCGTGGGCACGTCGTCGGTCTGCTTCGGTCACGGATACCGGACTCCCGAGTGGACCGAGCACGACCCGGCTGCGCGTCAGGGCACGTTGGAGCAGATCGAGGTGCCGAGTCGAGCCCTGCGGCGTGACGTCCCGGTCACCCTCTACCTGCCTGCTCGGTTCCGCCGGACCTCGACGTACCCGTTGCTGGTGGTGCACGACGGCCCGGACTTCCTGCAGTACGCCGCGGCCAAGACCGTGCTGGACAACCTGATTCAGCGGTTCGAGGTGGCCGAGACCGTGGTCGCCTTCCTGCACCCGGAGGACCGGCTGACCGAGTACACGAACTCGACCGCCCACTCGAGGTTCCTGACCCAGGAGCTGGTGCCGCGGCTGGAGACCCAGCTGCCCCTGACGGGCAAGCCGTCGGGCCGTTGCCTGATGGGTTCGAGCCTGGGCGGCGTGGCTTCGTTGTCGGCAGCCGTGAGGTCCCCGGGCACCTACGGTTCGCTGATCCTGATGTCAGGGTCGTTCGTCTTCACTGACATCGGCAACGACCACGGCGGCGGCCCGGTCTTCGACCCCGTGGTCAAGTTCGTGAACCGCTACCGGGCGAGACCGACGCGGGTCGCCGACAAGGTCTTCGTGAGCTGCGGCGTCTACGAGCCGTTGATCACGCCCAACCGCTCGATGGTGCCGACGTTCGAGTCCACCGGGATGACCACGCGGTTCGTGGAGACCCGCGACGGGCACAACTGGGAGAACTGGCGCGACACGCTCCGCGACGCACTGTCGTGGGTGTATCCGGGCGCCCAGAAGTTCGTCTACGAGTGATCCCACTAGCGTCGACTCGTGACCGTTGACCGCAGGGTGCTGCTGATCCACGGCATGTCGTCGAGCCGCAGCACCTGGTGGCGCGTCGGGCCCGAGCTCGAGGCCCGAGGCTGGGACGTCGTGACGGTGGACCTCGCTGGGCACGGCGGCCGACCGATCGGAGCGGTCCGATCCGTTGCGGCGCTGGCCGAGGACGTGGTGGCGCAGCACCCCGGGGGCATGACGCTCGTCGTGGGGCACTCGTTCGGTGCGATCGTGGCGCTCGAGCTCGTCACGGCGATCCCGGCGTACGCCCTGGGGGTGCTGCTCGAGGACCCGCCCGCGCTCCGGAGGGGCCGCGTCGTGGGAGACGTCGACCGGGACCTCGAGGGGGAGGTGACCAGTGCCCGGGCCGATCCGCACGACGCGATCACCGCGGTCCTGCGCGGACACCCGACCTGGAGCCGTCGAGACGCCCGCAGCATCGTCGAGGGACGGCTGCTGACGGATCCGCGGATCGCGGATCTGTCCCCGGGCGACCTCACCTGGGACCTGTCAGCGCTCGTCTCGGCCTGTCCGGTCGCCGTGGCGCTCGTCGCGACCCTGGGTGGGTACTCCGCGTTGTCCGGCCCGGACCGCAGCGAGGTGCTGCGGTTGCTGCCACCGCAGCGGGTCACCCAGATTCCCGGCAGCCACCACGTGCATCTCGACGAGCCGGCCAGGTGGGTGGACGCCGTCGACACGTTCGGCGCCTCGCTGGCCTGACCGCGCCGATGTTGCTTCTATGATCCGTGGGTGTCGACTCCGGTCCTGGCGACCAAGCTGTTCGCGCCTTCCCGGCGCCCCCAGCTCGTGCCCCGACCGCGGCTCACCGCTCAGCTCGACGCCACCTTCGAGGCGGGTCACGGGCTCACCCTCGTGTCCGCGTCCGCTGGCTTCGGCAAGACCACCGCGCTGAGCGACTGGATTGCCCACCTGGCAGAGAGGCAACCGGAGACCCGGGTCGGGTGGCTGTCCCTTGACGTGGGCGACAACGACCTGATGCGCCTGTTCTCACATGTGCTGGCGGCTCTGCGCGGCGTCGGCCTCGAGGTCGACCCGGCTGTCCTGGAGTCCCTGCACACCGCCTCGGTCCCCGATGCCCTGACCGCTCTCGTCAACGACGTCGCCAGTGCCGGTGAGCAGGCGCCGGGGAAGCATTGGGTCCTCGTGCTGGACGACTACCACTGCATCGAGGCAGCCGACGTGCAGGAGGCGGTGGCCTTCCTCGTGGACCATCTCCCCGACCACCTGCACCTGGTGATGGCGACCCGATCAGATCCAGCACTTCCCCTGGCGCTACTGCGCAGCCGTGGACAGCTGGTCGAGGTGCGCGCCGCCGATCTGAGGTTCACCCCGGGCGAGACGCAGGATTTCCTCAACCGGGCCATGGGGCTGGACCTCACGGTCGTCGACGTGCAGGCCCTCGAGACACGCACCGAGGGCTGGATCGTCGGGCTACAGCTCGCTGCCGTGTCCCTCCGCGTGATCCCGGAACGCGGTGACGTCACCGGCTTCATCGGGGCGTTCACCGGCAGCAACCGGCTCGTCGTCGACTATCTCGTGGACGAGGTGCTGGCCCGCCAACCCGCTGAGGTTCGCGACTTCCTGCTCGACACGTCCGTCCTGGATCGGCTCACCGGGCCGCTGTGTGACGCGGTCACGGGCAGCAGCGATGCCAGCCGGGTGCTGGAAGGCTTCGAGCGAAGCAACCTCTTCCTGGTCCCGCTCGACACGGAGCGGTCCTGGTACCGCTACCACCACCTGTTCGCCGATGTGCTGCACGCGCGACTCCGTGCAGAGGCCCCCGGACGCGTTCCGGGCCTGCACCAGCGAGCCAGCGACTGGTGCGCTTCCCATGGGCTCGTCGAGGACGCCGTCCGGCACGCGCTCGCGGCCGAGGACTTCGACCGTGCCGCTCGCCTGGTCGAGCAGGCGCTGCCCGACCTGCGCCGTACCCGACAGGACACGCTGATGCTGGGCTGGGTGCGGTCGTTGCCCGACAGCGTGGTGCGGCGGAGCCCGGTCCTGTGCATCATGTCCGGCTGGTCGCTGTTGATGTCAGGCGACCTCGACGGTCTCGAGCATCGTCTCGACGACGCCGACGCAGCGCTGGCCTCGGGAGCCGGCGACCAGGGCAACTCCGCTGCCTGGGCGGACACCGAGGACCTGCGCACTGCCCCGGCGACCATCTCGGTCTACCGAGCGTCGCTGGCGCAGGCGCGCGGTGATGTCGCGGGGACCGTGCGGCATGCGCGTCGCGCAGTGGACCTGGCTGGACCCGAGGACCACTTCGTGCGCGGTGCCGGGGCCGGGTTCCTCGGGCTGGCTGCCTGGGCGGCGGGGGACCTCCACGAGGCGCTGGCCACGTTCTCCGTGGCCGTGCGCAGCCTGCACTCCGCGGGGAACCTGGTCGACGAGCTGGACGGCACCGTGGTGCTCGCGGACATGTGGGTCGCTTCGGGCCGGCCCAGCCGTGCGCGACGGCTGTGCGAGCTGGCCCTGCGAACGGCCGACGAGGGCGGCGGCTCCCACCTGCGGGCCATGGCCGACATGCACGTCGCTCTCGCCGAGCTCGACCGCGAGCTCGGCGAGCTGACCCTGGCCGAGGCGCATCTCGAGACGGCGCGAGTCCTCGCGGAGCGCACCTCGATCACCGAGAACCGGCACCGGTGGTTCGTGGCCATGTCGCAGCTGCGCGCCACTCGAGGCGAGTACGACGACGCGATGCACCTGCTGGACCGGGCGAGGTCGCTCTACCGGCACGGCTTCTATCCCGACGTCCGCCCGATCGCAGCGATGACGGCCCGCGTGCAGATCTCCGCGGGTGACCTGTCGTCGGCGGCCGGGTGGGCGCAGGAGCGGGGGATCACCATCAACGACGATCCCGACTATCTGCACGAGTACGAGCAACTGACCCTCGCGCGGCTCCTGATCGCCCAGCACCGCGCCAGTGCGGGGCGCGGGAAGACAGCCGCATCGGTGCTCGGCCTGTTGGACCGGCTCCTCGCCACTGCTGCGGCAGCGCGGCGGGACGGGAGCGTTCTCGAGATCCGGGTGCTGCAGGCGCTGGCCCACCACTCCACCGGTGACCGGCGACGAGCTCTGGCTGCTCTGACCCTCGCCTGGGCCGAGGCTCCAGAACCCGACAGCCACGTGCGGCTGTACCTCGACGAGGGTGCGCCGATGCTGGATCTGCTGCGCGACATCGTCAGTGGCAAGCCCGACGATGAGCTGGGTGAGCGTGCTCGTGGCCTGATCGACCGAGCACAGACCGCTGGCTCCACCGAGCCACATCCATCTCTCGTGGATCCGTTGAGCCGGCGCGAGCTCGAGGTGCTCCGGCTGCTGGACAGCGAGCTGACCGGACCTGAGATCGCTCGAGAGCTCTACGTCACCGTCAACACGCTGCGCACCCACACCAAGCGGATCTTCAACAAGCTCGATGCCAGGACCCGGGCGGGTGCCGTGCAGCGCGCCCGGGAGCATGGCCTGCTCTAGATCGCCTCGGTGTCACCACGGCAGTCACATCATGTGGTGAAGCCAGGTCACCCTCTCGGCTCCTAGGTTCACGTCAATCCCGTGGCACCGGCCGCGGCACGACGCGAACAGGATTCGACATGACCATCACTCCCGCCACCCTGACCAGGTCGGCCGGCTTCGCCGCTGTCGCTGCCGGACTGATCTTCATCGGAGTCCAGATCAACCATCCGCACTCGGACGTCACAGCGGTTGTCACCACGGAGTGGGCGGTGCGCAACTCACTGAAGGTGCTGATGGCCGCCCTGGCCCTGGTCGGCATCACCGGCATGTACCTGCGCCAGGTGAAGGAGATCGGCCTGCTGGGCTTTCTCGGCTATCTCGTGTTCTCTGCCGGCTACCTCACCATCATGTGTGTTGCCTTCGTCAGCGCCTTCGTGCTCCCGACCGTGGCCGAGACCTCACCCGCCTACGTCTCGGACCTCCTCGCCGCCGCCACCAACGGCAGTGCGACCGGGGACATCGGACCCATGCAGACCGCCCTGTTGGTCTCCGGGCTCACCTACCTGGGTGGCGGCCTGATCTTCGGCATTGCGATCTATCGGGCGCGCGTCCTCGCTCGCTGGGCGGCCGTGCTCCTGGCCTTCGCCAGCGTCAGCACCGTTGCGCTCCAGGTCATGCCCGATGCGTTCTACCGGCTGCTCGCCTTCCCGAACGGCATCGCCATGGTGGGTCTCGGCTACTCGCTCTGGCGCACGACGCGCGTCGAGACGAGCACGATCCCGGTCGCTGTGGACGGCTCCGCCCTCACCCCGGCGGGTGCCGAGTGACCTCACTGGCCAGCCCCGTCGAACCCCCACGGTCCGTCCCGGCGACCGGGCCAGCTGCCGCTCGGACCGGGTCGGGCTGGGGTGTCCCCGTCGCCCTGCTGGTCCTCATCCTGATCCCTGTGGTTGCCGGGGCGCTGCGGGTGGTGGAGATCCTCGGCGGTGCACAGGTGCTGCCGACCAACCCGCGGATCGACGCGGTCCCCGCACCGGTGGTGGTGCACATCATCGCCGCGATCGCGTTCGCGGGTCTCGGCGCGTTCCAGTTCTCCGCGCGGCTCCGCCGCCGACGGCCTGGCTGGCACCGCAGATCGGGCAAGGGGCTGATCGTGGCCGGGATGCTGGTCGCGCTCTCCGGGCTCTGGATGACGCTGTTCTACGCGGGCGCACCGGGCGGTGACCTGCTGTGGGCGGTCCGGCTGGTGGTCGGGTCCGCGGTGGCGGTCAGCCTCGTCCTGGGCCTTACCGCGATTCGACGACGTGACATTGCCGCGCACCGAGCCTGGATGATCCGTGCCTATGCACTCGCGGTGGCTGCCGGGACCCAGTCCTTCACCCAAGGCGTTGGCGAAGGACTCTTCGGCACCGGCGACCTCAGCACCGCCCTCTCGGTCAGCTCGGGTTGGGTCATCAACGCGGCCGTTGGCGAATGGGTCATCCGTGGTCCCGCCGCTCGTCGTGCTCGGCACGCACGGTCCGGTGTGCTAGGGATCGGGTCTCGATGAGCAGGCCGGGAGGCCAGGGACCGGCCCGCCTCGAGGTCCGGATCGAAGGACATCTCGACGAGCGCTGGTCGAACTGGTTCAGCGGGCTCTCGATCGTCCGCGAGGACGATGGCACGACCATCCTGCGTGGTGTGGTGACCGATCAGGCGGCGCTGCACGGCCTGCTGGCGAAGGTGCGCGACCTCGGCGTCCCACTTCTCTCGGTGACGACGACCAGAAAGCCCGACCACGCCATCGGTCCGTCGGGGTAGCCGGTCAGTGACCACCTTGATGGCGTTGCTCGCGGTCCGGTGACGTGCTTTGTGGAGGGTTCTCAGCTCGCCGCGGTCTCGGGAGGCCGCATCGCTGCGGCGGCCTCGCGGGCCGCGAGGGCGACACCGGCTGCTCGTGCTCCCCGTGCCTTGGCTGCGGAGTCCGCTGCCTTCTCGGCCGAGGCGGCCACGGCGGCCACGGCCGACGCGATCACGAGGACTGCCTCGGCAGCGTCCTCTGCCTCTGCTTCCAGCGCGATGGCGACTGCCTCCGCCACCACCTCTGCAGCAGACCGTCCATGATGGCTGTCACATCGGCCTTGAGGTAGCGCCGATGGCCACCAGGAGTCCGAACCGAGCGGAGCTTTCGGAGACGGCCCATCTGGTCACCGTCTTGGGGTCGACGAAGAGCAGGGCCGCCACCCCCCGAGCGTGAGCAGTTCCTTCCCCGGTGAAAGCTCACCTAGGCCGGGACCACCTGATGTACGGGATTGAACTACCGCCCGGATGCCGGATAGCGAAAGGAAAGCATCGTTGCTTCACCGCTCGTGGGCGTGGTCCCCGGGATCGCCGTGCTCGTGCTGCCCCACTCCGGTGTGGCAGTGCTCGCCGTCGGACTTGAGAGTGGCTGGAACGTCGATGGACGGGTTCTGGTCGAAGAACCCGAACGGCTTGAGGAAGAACGCGATCGTGTCCGCAGGCATGATCGGCCAGTCCTCGACCCGGGTGACGTGGTGGATGCCGAAGACGTACCAGAGCACCACGTCGGTGTTCTCCAGGGACTCGTCGTCCTCGATCCAGCGAGTCATCCCGTCGTCGTGCTCAGACTGGGTCGGATAGGCACCACAGGGCCAGCGCTCGTCGTCGTGGTGGCGCGTCACCCAGAGGGTGTGGCCGATGATCGGCGCGCGGAGGTACTGCGGGGTGTCGGGCTCCATCATGGGCGGGATCGACGCCGTCGGCACCAGCTTGTACGCCGGGTTGGTGCCGACCGAGTTGGTCCGGTTCGGGTTGACCACCTTCCACGATCGCTGGGTCGCCCAGTTGAAGTCCCGAGCCGCCTCCGCCTCCGAGACGACCGGGGAGGCCTCGGTCACGACCGCGAGCCCGTAGGGGTTCTCCTCGGAGACCGGCAGTGCCAACGAGTCGACCTCCATCACGGTGTTGGTGTCGCCGTCCACGTCGAGGTCCAGGCGAGCCACGAGGAAGTGCTGGTGGAACGGAGCGTAGGTGCGGTGGTCGACGACGGTCCCGGTGGGCGGAGGGGAGCCGTTCTCGGCGAACGGCGTGGTCACCATCAGACCGGTCGCCCGCACCTCGCACTCGATGTTGCCGTCCTGGTAGAAGCGCCAGTAGATGAGGTACTCGTAGTTCGCGACGGTCGCGTGGCACGACACCACCATCCGGCGCATCCTCCGGACCTCCGCGCCGTGGTCGTGGTCGACGTGCTTCCAGAGGACGGCGTTGTCCTCCTCGTGCAGGCAGATCGCGTTCTTGATCGTGTAGGGCTCACCCTTCGTGTCGTGCAGGACGGCGTCGACGTAGCGGATCTCGCCGAGACAGTCACAGCCCAGCTCGAGCGAGGTCGTCATGAAGCCCAGTCCCCACTCGCCGATGTCGAAGGCGGTCCGCCGGTAGTGGTCGAACGAGGCGTCGCGGTAGGGGACGACCATCTCGGTGAACGACATCCGGTAGGCGATGTCGCGGGTGGTTCCGTGGTCGTCGTAGGTCACCTGGTAGATGACCGGACCCTCGCGGTAGTTGAAGCCGAGCCGCATCGTCCAGTTCTGCCACTTCAGCTCGGTGCCCTCCACCGTGAAGGAGACGCCGTCAGGCTGGGTGATGTGCAAGGGCGCCAGGTCGGTGCGGGGTTCCCCGGTCCAGGCACCCGGGGCGTACTCCCCGTTGACCTCCGGCTGGCCGTGGTCGTGGTCGTCCTCGATCTCGAGCAGCTCCATCGTGTTGACGTCGACGACCACCTTGAGCCCGGAGACCGGGTGGGCGTAGAGATTGCCCTCGGGGGTCTCGCGGTACCAGATGTCGCACCAACCCAGGCGTCGGTCACGCCACTGTTCCGGCATCAGTGCCTTGGCGTAGGTCCAGACCTCGATCGCCACCAGGGACATGTCAGTGATGCCGCGAGCGGCCAGGGCGGCGATCACGTCGGGGTGGGACCGCATCGACTCGTCGACCTCGTGGTACTCGTCGACGGTGAAGTGAGGGGTGACCCCAGGCACGTGCGTCCACGACACCACCTCGTCGGCGGTCAGGTCGACGACGGCCTCCCAGGTCTGGTTGTCCGCCCGGTTCCAGAGCACGGCGAAGGCAGAGCGCGGCAACGCGTCGCCGGGTTGCCAGGCCTTGACCTCGGCCTTGGGGGGCTCGAGGAGCTCGATGGAGGCGAACCGCCAGGACTCGGTCAGGGACCTGTCCCGGCGCAGGGCGGCGACGGCTCGACGGAACTCGGACTCGTCCAGTGGTTCGAGGGGGTGCTGTGCCATCGCTTCTCCTGGGTCGGAAGGAACACTCCAGCGCTGCCGGTTGGCACTATGCCACGGCGGCGTCGCGGCCGAACAGGCCCGAGGATCCCGAACGCTGCACTGTCGACGCGCCCCCCGGAACGCCCTAGATTGGGAGCGCCTCATTGCGAGCGCATACGGAGGGTCGGCATGGCGGAGAAGAAGGTCATCCACAACGTCATCAACGGTGAGGTGCAGGCGTCGGCCTCAGGCGCACTGATGGACATCATCAACCCGTCGACGGGGGAGGTGTATGCCACCGCGCCGAACTCCGACCCCCACGACGTCGACCAGGCGTTCCAGGCCGCCGGTGCTGCCTTCGACACCTGGCGGTGGACCACACCGGGGGAGCGGCAACAGGCGTTGCTGAAGCTCGCGGACGTGATCGAGCAGAACGCCGACGAGCTCGTCGCCATCGAGAGCGAGAACACCGGAAAGCCGGTGTCGCTGACGTTGTCGGAGGAGATCCCGCCGATGGTCGACCAGATCCGGTTCTTCGCGGGGGCTGCCCGGGTGCTCGAGGGCAAGTCCTCGGGGGAGTACATGCGCGGTCACACGTCGTCCGTGCGTCGCGAGCCGATCGGACCAGTTGCCCAGGTGGCGCCCTGGAACTACCCGATGATGATGTCCGTCTGGAAGTTCGCACCCGCGCTGGCCGCGGGGAACACGGTCGTGCTGAAGCCCTCGGACACCACGCCGGCCTCGTCAGCGTGGATGGTGGAGAAGATGCAGGACATCTTTCCGCCCGGTGTCTGCAACCTCGTCTGTGGAGATCGGGAGACCGGTGCGGCGCTGACCGCCCACCCGACCCCCCAGCTCGTATCGATCACCGGCTCGACCCGCGCCGGCATCGCCGTGGCGACCTCTGCGGCGGCAGACCTGAAGCGCGCTCACCTTGAGCTCGGTGGCAAGGCGCCTGTCGTGGTCTTCGACGACGCGGACGTCGAGGCGGCCATCGAGGGCATCTCGGTGGCCGGCCTCTTCAACGGCGGACAGGACTGCACGGCGGCCACTCGGGTGATCGTGCAGCAGGGGATCTACGAGGAGTTCGTGGCTGCCCTCACCGACGCCGCCCACCAGACCAGGACCGGCTACGACCCGGAGGACGAGGACATCCTCTACGGGCCGATCAACAACGCCAACCAGCTCGGTCACGTCGCCGGTCTGGTGGACCGGGCACCTGACCACGCGCGGGTCACCACCGGTGGACACCGGGTCGGCAAGGCCGGCTACTTCTACGAGCCGACGATCGTCGCCGACCTGCTGCAGCAGGACGAGCTGATCCGGACCGAGATCTTCGGACCGGTGCTCACGGTCCAGAAGTTCACCGACGAGGAGCAGGCGCTCCAGCTCTCCAACGACAGCGAGTACGCCCTGGCCTCGTCGGTGTGGACCAGCAACATCGGCACGGCGTCGCGGATGGCGGCCAGGCTCGACTTCGGCTGTGTGTGGGTGAACACCCACATCCCTCTCATCGGGGAGATGCCACACGGTGGCTTCAAGCACTCGGGCTACGGCAAGGACCTCTCGATGTACGGCCTTGAGGACTACACCCGTCTCAAGCACGTGATGATCTACCACGGATACGAGGGCTAAGTCATGGCGATCGAGCAGCAGCACTCCGCGCACGACAAGGGGCTCAAGAGCGACTCGGTGGGGGTGATGGGCAGCACCATCTTGAGCATCTCCTCGGTGGCCCCGGCGTACGCCCTCACGGCCACCCTCGGTCTGCTGGCCGCCGCCGTCGGCGCCAAGATGCCGGTGGTGATCATCGCCGGCGCGTTGCCGATGTTCTTCGCGGCCTACGCCTACCGCGAGCTGAACCGGGTCTCGCCTGACTGCGGCACCTCGTTCACGTGGACCACGAAGGCGTTCGGCCCCTACGTGGGCTGGCTCGGGGGGTGGGCGGCCGTCGTCGCGACCATCATCGTGCTCTCGAACCTGGCGGGAGTGGCCGTGCAGTTCTTCTACCAGTTCTTCGGGGTGATCCTCAGCAACGAGACCATCGGTGACCTGTGGCTGAACAAGACCGTGAACGTGGTCACCTGTCTGGCCTTCCTCGCGATCGCCAGCTTCGTGGCCTACCTGGGCATCGACGCCACCGAGCACGTGCAGGTGGTGCTGGTGAGCTTCCAGCTCGCGATCCTGCTGGTCTTCTCGGTGGTGGCCATCGCCACCGCCGGGGAGTCCGGGGTCGGCGAGGCGTTCAGTCTCGACTGGTTCAGCCCCGCCGGGCTGACGTTGTCGGCCTTCATCGCCGGCCTGTCCGGCTCTATCTTCGCCTTCTGGGGATGGGACGTCAGCCTGACCGTCAACGAGGAGTCGAAGGACCGGGAGAACGTGCCCGGCAAGGCGGCGATCCTCACGATCGTCTCGATCCTGCTGACCTACCTGATCGTCGGCGTCGCGATGCAGATGTACGCGGGTCTGGGCGAGAAGGGGCTCGGACTGGCCAACCCTGACGTCGCCGACAACGTCTTCGGCCAGCTGGCCGAGCCGGTGCTGGGCAACTTCGACATCCTGCTGTTCCTGGCGGTGCTCGCCTCCTCGGCCGCCTCGCTGATCACCACCTTCTTCCCGACTTCGCGCACGCTGCTGGGAATGTCGGCCTACGGAGCGATCCCGAAGCGGTTCTCCAAGCTCCATCCCACCCACAAGACACCGGGGTTCGCGATCATGTTTGCGGGCGTCGCCGCCGGCGTGTTCTACGCGGTGCTGACGGTGCTCAGCGAGCGGGTGCTTCTCGACACGATCTACTCGTTGGGCATCATGATCTGCTTCTACTACGGCCTGACCGCATTCGCGTGCATCTACTTCTTCCGCCACCAGCTGTTCACGAGTGCCTCGAACGTCATCTTCAAGCTGGTCTTCCCGCTGCTGGGCGGCCTGGGGTTGTTCTTCGTCCTGGCGGTGACCCTGCGTGACAGCGCCTCGCCGGACTACGGCAGCGGCGCCGAGATCGGTGGGGTGGGCCTGGTGCTGATCCTGGGTCTGGGGCTGATCCTGATCGGGCTGCTGTTCTTGTTCATCCAGCGCGCCCGCGAGCCGGCCTACTTCCGCGGCGAGACCCTGCCGATGGTGGCAGCCGAGGACGACACCACACCCGTCGTGGACGTCGACCTGCCCTGAGGATGTGGTGGTGGGCAATGGGGCCGGTGACGTCGGAGAACAGCACAGCACCGGAGCCCGCCCCGGCCGAGGAGCCCTGACCCGACCGCTCAGTCGACGTCGCGCGCCGACAGGTCGTCCCAGGTCTCCCGTCGTACGACGAGCCGGGCCCGCCCGTCGCCGGCGAACACCACCGGGATCCGGCGGTTGCCGTTGTAGTTGTTCGCCATGGTGAAGCAGTAGGCCCCGGTCGCGGGTACGGCGAGCAGGTCGCCGACCCGGGGCGCGGACAGGTCGATCCCGTCGACGAGGACGTCTCCGCTCTCGCAGTGCCGGCCGACGACCGTGACCGTCTCCAGGTCGGGCCCCTCGAAACGTCCCACGATCCCGGCCTCGAACCGCTGCTCGAACAGCGCGACCTCGAGGTTGTCGCCCATCCCGCCGTCCACGGCCACGAACGTGATCTTGCCGCGTTTGACGGTGGTGACCCGGTAGATCGTGGTCGCGGACTCGCAGACCATGCTGCGACCGGGCTCGATGATGATCTGTGCCTCCGCAGGCAGGTGTTCGTGGGCCGCGCCGAGGAGTGCGTCGAGGTAGTCACCGATCGTCGGTGGGTGGTCTGCCCAGGTGTAGCGAGCGCCGAGTCCTCCACCGAGGTCGTAGACCGGGAATTCGCCGAGCCCCGCCACGGGTGCCACCGACTCCGCGAAGGGTTCGACCTCGAGGATCTGCGATCCGACGTGCACGTGCAGTCCTTGCATTCGTAGGCTTCGACTCTGCTCGATCCGGTGGATCAACGGGGCGGCATCGACCGGCGTGAGCCCGAACTTCGATTCCTCGTGTCCGGTCAGCACGTGCGCGTGGGTGTCCGCCGTGACGCCCGGGATGATCCTGACCAGGACGTCCTGGGTGCGGCCCTCGGGGACCGTCGTCTCGAGGCGGTCGACATCGTCGGAGTTGTCGACCACGACCAGCCCGACGCCGTGCTCGAGCGCGAGCGCGATCTCCTCGTCGGTCTTGGCGTTTCCGTGCAGGACGACCAGCGCCGGGTCGATCCCGGCCTTGACCGCGGTGAGGATCTCACCGCCCCCGGCGACATCGAGTCCCACGCCCTCCTCGCCCATCACCCGCTGCACGGCGGTGCACGGGAACGCCTTCGAGGCGAAGACCACGCGGGAGTTCGCCCAGCGCGACGAGAGCTCGGTGACGTACTCACGGGCCCTCGCGCGCAGCGCCTGCTCGGCGACGACGAGGACCGGCGTGCCGAACTCCTCGGCCATTTCGTCGGCCCGGCAGCCACCGATGACGAGAGTGCCGTCCTCGGCCAGAGCGCTGCCGGTGGGGAACAGGGACAGCAGGTCGGCCATCACTCGGTCCGGGCCAGGACCTCGCGCACCACGTCCATGCTGGTGCCCGGGTGCAGGAAGGCGAACCGACCGACGGTCTCGCCGTCCCACTTGCTGGGTGGGATGAACGCGACTCCCTCGTCGTGCAGCCGGGCGGCCCAGCTGTCGTAGTCCTCGGGCCGCCAACCCACGCGGCGGAACAGCACCACCCCCAGGTCGGGCTCGCGGATGAGCTCGAGCTGGGGCGCCTGCTTGACCAGGTCGGCCGTCTCCCGGGCGAGGCGCACCGCCACCTCGATCGCCTCGCGATAGGCGTCGACGCCGTAGACCGCGAGCGAGAACCACAGCGGCAGCCCACGGGCCCTGCGGGTCAGGTGGTAGGCGTAGTCGGTCGGGTTCCACTCGCCGTCGGAGACGTGGATGACGTCGAGGTAGGACGCGTCCTGGGTGTGTACGGCGCGCGCCAGCTCGGGCTCCCGGTAGAGCACGGCGCAGCAGTCGAACGGGGTGAACAGCCACTTGTGCGGGTCGAGGATGAACGAGTCGGCCAGCTCGAGGCCGGCGTACTTCGGCTTGATGGACCTGGCGAAGATCCCGGAGCCGCCGTAAGCGCCGTCGACGTGGAACCACCAGCCCTGCTCGCTAGCGATCGTCCCCACGCCGGCGAGGTCGTCGACGATCCCGGCGTTGGTGGTGCCGGACGTGCACACCACAGCCGCGATGTCGGACAGGTCCGACTCGGCCTCGATCGCGGCCCGCACGCTGTCCGCGGTCATCCGGTGGTCGGGTGTGTCGACGACGAGGGCGTCCATCTCCAGCAGCCGCAGGGTGTTCACGATCGAGGAGTGCGCCTCGGTGCCGACGACGACGCGGAGCCGCCGCCCCGAGCCTGCGTCGCCCAGCTTCTTCTTGGCGGTCTCCCGTGCGACCGCGAGGCAGGAGAGGTTGCCTGCGGAGCCGCCGGAGACGAAGCAACCGCCGGCGCTCGCCGGCAGCCCGGCCTCGTCGGCGATGAGTCGCAGCACTGTGTTCTCAGCGGCGATCGCCCCGGACGCCTCGAGCCAGGAGATGCCCTGGATCGAGGCGCACGACACGAGCATGTCGAACAGCAGGCTCGCCTTGGTCGGCGCTGCCGGGATGAACCCGAGGAAGCGCGTGCTGTCGGCGGAGATGATGCTCGGGGCGATCACCGACGAGTAGACGCCTAGCACCTCGTCCGGGTGTCGCCCGGAGTCGCGGATCAGGCCGGCCAGCCGCGCGTTCAGCTCACCGGCCGGGAGGGTGCCGATGTCCAGGGGCACAGGATCCATGCGCAGCCGGTTCTCGGCGTAGGCCAGGACGCTGCGGACCATCTGCTCGGTTGTCTGGTCAATCTCATGCATGCGCCAACTCCTCTGACCGACTGCGCGGAACGACAAAACAGGGGACCGGTGAGTGCCGCAGGATCTTGGTGGCCCGCGACCCGAGGAAGACCTGTGCGACCGGGGCCAGGTCGCTCGAACCCACCACCAGGACGTCGCCGTCGTCCCAACCGATGTCGTCGAGTGCCTCGGCCCAGCTCGTGCCACTGCCGATCAGCGTCTCGACGGGCGGGGAGGGGTGCAGTCCCTCCACCGTTGCGACCGCCGCACGTGCGGCTCGCGCCATGGTTCGGGTCCACTCCGCGAGGACTGCGTCCTCCGGGTCGGTGCCCAACCGCGTCGTGAAGTCGGGCCGCGCCCAGACCGCGAACGACGCGATCCGCAGCGAGGCGCCGACACGTGCCGCGACCCCGGCCGCGGCCACCACGAGGGTGTCGGCGCTCTCGGACCCGCCGTAGGCCGCGGTGGCACGGGTCACCCTCTGGTCGGGCTTGCAGCGGTATCCGCGGGGAGCGAGTGCCAGTGTGACCGGCGAGCTGTGCACCAGCCGGTCGGTGACGCTGCCCAGCGCGATGTGACCGAACGCGCCGTGCGAGGAGGAGCCGAGCACGATCACGTTCGCCTCGTGCCTCTCTGCGAGCTCGAGAAGTCCCACGGCAGCAGATCTGGCGCTGTGCCGCACGAAGGAGGCAGTGCTGGTGCCGGGCAGGTCGGCCCGCGCCCGCCCGAGTGCCTTCTCTGCGGTCTCGTCGAGGTACTCGCGGTACTCGGCGTCCACCTTGGCCAGCCCGGGGATCCACGGTGCCGGGACGACGGTGGCCACGACGAGGTCGTCGGCTGCGGAACGCGCCAGCATGCTCGCCAGGGCAAGCGCGGCCTTCCCGCGCGCATCTGGTGCGTAGCCCACGATCATGGTCATGGTGGCTCCTCCTCGTCGTGGATCAGGCCGACGTGCTCGTGGCGGCCGAGGTGGGAGTGCCTGAAGCCGTAGAAGGAGTACCACGCGACGGCGACGGAGACCCAGATCAGGAATACCCAGATCGTGACCGAGCGCAGGTCCTGGATGATCCAGATGCAGCCGGCGACCGACAGGAGCGGCAGCACCGGACCGAAGGGCACCTTGAACCCACGGGGCAGGTCCGGGTGGGTGCGGCGGAGCACCAGGACTCCGATCGACACGACCAGGAACGCGACCAGGGTGCCGATACTGGTCATCTCGGCCAGGAAGTTGATCGGGATCAGACCGGCGAGCAGCGAGATGACGGTTGCCACGATGACCGTGTTGTGGACCGGCGTGAGCGTGCGCGGGTTCACCTTGTGGAAGATCTCCGGCAGCATGCCGTCGCGGGACATGGCGAACAGGATGCGGGTCTGGCCGTAGATCACGACCAGGGTCACGCTGAAGATCGAGATCACGGCTCCTGCAGCGAACATGGTCCCGGGCCAGCTCGAACCGGTGACGTCCTCCAGGATCGCGGCCAGGCCAGCCTCCTGACCCTCGAAGCTGGTGAAGGGCTGGGCGGCCACGGCCACCACGGCGACGAGGATGTAGAGGGTGGTGACCGTCACCAGGGCGATCATGATGGCGAGCGGCATGTTGCGCCGTGGGTTCTTCACCTCCTCACCTGCCGTCGAGACGGCGTCCAGGCCGATGTAGGAGAAGAAGATGATCCCTGCCGCCGACGTGACCCCGTTGAAGCCGAAGGGTGCGAAGTCGGCCAGGTTGTCGGAGTTCCAGCCCTTGAGCCCGAGCAGGATGAACATCACCAGGACGGCGATCTTGATCAGGACCATGATCGCGTTGGTCCTGGCCGACTCGCTGGCGCCGCGGAGCAACAGCATCGTGCACAGGAAGATCAGGATCATCGCGGGCAGGTTGAGGATGCCGCCCTGCTCCGGTGCCTGGGAGAGTGCCTCGGGGATCTTGAAGCCGAAGAGGTTGTCGAACAGCTCGTTGAGGTACTGCGACCAGCCGACGGCCACGGCAGCCGCGGAGACGCCGTACTCGAGGAGCAGACAGGCCGCGACACCCATCGCCGGCAGCTCACCCAGGGTCGCGTACGCGTAGGAGTACGACGACCCCGAGACCGGCACTGCACTGGCCAGCTCGGCGTAGCAGACGGCCGTCAGACCGGCGACGGTGCCGGCGATCACGAACGACCAGATCACCGCCGGGCCGGCAACCGGGACCGCCGAACCCAGGACGATGAAGATGCCGGTACCGATGGTCGCGCCGACGCCGAACATCGAGAGCTGGAACAGCCCGATGGTGCGGGCGAGCTCGCTGTCACCGGTGTCGGTCCCGGTCTCCTCGGCCATCTCTGTGACGGGCTTGCGTCGGAACAGCTGCTGTGCCAATGAGGCCATGGTTCCCTCCGATCACGGAGGACGCCCGGGTCCTGAGCGCCCTGCATTTTCGGAGTCTGGCACTCGTGGAGGCACCTGTGAATAGTCAGCCGTCCGGGTTGTCCGGCTTGCCCGGGAGAGGTTCCCTGTCCGCCAGGAGTGGAGTCGACGGGTCCCAGGACGTCCCGTCACGTTGGTCCTGACGCCGACGCGCCATGGCGGACAATGCCTCGAGCACGACCCGGTTTCCGAGTGCCGCCGTGATGTCGGCATGGTCGTAGGGCGGGCTCACCTCGACCACGTCCACACCCACGACCGGGAGCTCGAGGCAGATCCGGCGCACCGCGTCGAGGAGCTCGCGGGCCGTGAGCCCGCCCGGCTCGGGCGTGCCAGTCCCCGGGGCGTGCCCCGGGTCGCAGACGTCGATGTCGACCGACAGGAACACGCCGTCACAGTCGTCCATCGCGATCGCGAACGCCTCGGTCAGGCACTCCGCGAGGCCCCGGTGGACGATCTCGGTCATCTCGTAGGACCGCATCCTCTGCCCAGCCATCCAGTCCAGGGTCTCCGGCGGCGGCCAGTAGCCCCGTAGCCCGACCTGCAGGAAGCGGTCGCCGCGCAGCGCACCGGACTCGATCAGCCGCCGCATCGGCTGCCCGTGGCCCCACAGTGAGCCGAACTCGATGTCGGCGGTGTCCGCGTGGGCGTCGAAGTGGATCATCGAGATGCGGCCGTGACCCAGGACGTTGGCGACGCCCTTGGCGTCGGGGAACGTGACCGAGTGGTCGCCACCGAGGATGACCGGGATGGCTCCCGAGCGGGTCACCTTCTCGACCGCGGCCTCCAGTGCGGGAAGCGCCACCTCGATGTCGCCGGAGTACATCTCGACGTCACCGGCGTCGACCACGGCCAGGTCGACCAGTCCGTCGGTTCGCAGGGCGAGGCTCGGCCGAGAGCCGTCGTGACCGAGGTAGTCGCGCATCCGGATCGCCATCGGACCGAATCGCGCGCCCGAGCGGGCGGAGGTCCCGCCGTCGAACGGCGCTCCGAGGATGACGACCTGTGCGTCGGCGTAGGACGCCGGATCGTCGAGGTCGCACATGGGGACGCCCAGGAAGGTGAAGTCAGGGCCGAACTGCTGGCCGTAGCGGCTCATGTCCGGATTCTGGCACCAGCAGCCGTGATGTCAACCAGCGTGGTCCAGCAACCCTCAACGGCCCTTCCACACCGGTGGCCTCTTCTCGGCGAACGCCTTGAACCCCTCGAGACCGTCCTCGGAGCCGTAGAGCGTGTCGACGGTGGGCAACGCCCGTCCGGTGACCTGGTCGAGGACGTCCTGGAAGCCGGCGCCCTCGGCGGCTCGGGCCACCTCCTTGATCGCCGCGAAGACAAGCGGGGGACCCGACTCGAGCATCCGGGCCACCTCCCAGACGCGTTCCAGGACGGCGTCCTGGTCGGCCAGCACCTCGTTGACCAGTCCCCACCGGTGGGCCTCGTCGGCCCCCATCCAGCGGCCGGTCAGCAGCAGCTCCATCGCCACGTGGTAAGGCATCCGCTTGGGCAGCTTGATCGTGGCGGCGTCGGCCAGGGTGCCCGCGTTGATCTCGGGCAGGCCGAACTGGGTCGACCTCGAGGCGTAGATGAGGTCGCACGAGAGCGCCAGCTCGAAGCCGCCACCCATGGCGAGCCCGTGCACGGCGGCGATCACCGGTTTGTTCAGCCCGGGGAGCTCCTGGAGCCCGCCGAACCCGCCGACGCCGTAGTCGCCGTCGACCGCGTCTCCTCCCGCCGCTGCCTTCAGGTCCCAGCCGGCCGAGAAGAACTTCTCACCTGCGGTCCGCAGGATGGCGACGAACAGTGTGGGGTCGTCGCGGAACTCCGCGAACACCTTGCCCATCACCCGGCTCGTGGCGAGGTCGATGGCATTGGCCTTGGGCCGGTCCAGGGTGACCTCGAGGATCCCTCCCTCACGCCACACCTGCACCGGGTCGTTCACGTGCTCTCCTTGTGTCATCACGCGATCATGCTCCGAGCGGGCGAAGCAGGGCGCGGGAGATGATGTGCCGCTGGATCTCCGAGGTGCCGTCCCAGATGCGCTCGATGCGTGCGTCGCGCCAGATCCGTTCGAGGGGCAGCTCGTCCATCAGCCCCATGCCCCCGTGGATCTGGATCGCCTCGTCGGCCACCATCGCCAGCACCTCCGTCGCCTTCAGCTTCGCCATCGCGATGTCGGAGTCCGTGGCGACACCGTTGTCGTACTTCCACGCGGCCTCCAGCGTCAACAGCTCGGCGGCCCGCAGCTCCAGCGCCATGTCGGCGAGCTTGAACGAGACCCCCTGGAAACGCCCGATCTTCTGACCGAACTGCACCCTGTCGGCGGCATGCCGGACCGCGAGGTCGAGGGCTCGCTCGGCGCGCCCGAGACAGGTGGCTGCCACCTGCAGCCGAGTGCTGCCGAGCCAGGTGCCGGCCAGGTCGAAGCCCTTGCCCTCCTCACCCAGCAGCGCCTCCGCCGACACATGGCAGTCGAAGTCGAGGATCGCGTTGGTGTAGCCGCGGTGCGACACGTTGCGGTAGCCGTCGTGCACGCTCAGCCCGGGGGTGTCGAGGTCGACCAGGAAGGTCGACATCGCCTTCTGCCCGTCGCCGGGCTCGTCCGGGTGGTCATCTGTCCGGGCGAACAGGATCACGAAGTCTGACTCCTGCGCGTGGCTGATGAAGTGCTTGGTGCCCTTGATGTGCCAGCCGTCGGCCTCCCGCACGGCCCTGGTGCGCATGGCCCGCAGGTCGGATCCCGCGTCCGGCTCGGTCAGCGCGAGGCAGTCGCGGCGTACGCCGCTGATGCTGGGGTGGAGGTAGCGGTCCTTCTGGGCGTCCGTGCCGGCCAGCAGGATGTTGGACGGACGGCCGATGCAGGAGTGCAGGGCGTAGTTCGCCTTGCCGAGCTCCTTCTCGTAGAGCACCCAGGTCACCGTGTCGAGACCGGCTCCGCCGACCTCCTCCGGCATGTTCGCCGCGAACAGCCCGGTCCGGATGGCCTTCTCCTTGATCTGCTCGGCCAGCTCGGGCCGGAGAACCCCGGTGCGTTCGACCTCGGCCTCGTGCGGGTAGAGCTCCCGCTCGACGAACGAGCGGGTGACCTCGACGATGCTGCGCTGCTCGTCGGTGAGTGAGAAGTCCATCAGCGCATCTTCCTTCCTGGGGTGTTCATGCGGTCCTGGGGGTCCATCTGGTCAACTGTGCCGCAACGCCTCGAGGGCCGCTGAGCGCCCGGTGCGTACGGCGCCCTCCATGTAGCCCGCGACCCACTGGTCCGAGCCGCACACGTAGAACGGGGGCTCGTGGGTGCCGTGGAGCGGCCCGACGCCCTCGACGTCGCCAGGCCTCCAGTTGGTGACGTATCCCTGGGTCCACGGGTCGGTGCCCCACAGGCGGGTCCAGGTCCCGATCGGGCTGGTGGCCGCGGGGCCGTACATCGCCGCGATCTGCTCGAGCGCCTCCCTGGTCCGGGTCGTCGGGTCGGTGGCCGCGAACGCCGCATAGCGTTCGGGCGGCACCAGCGCCGACAGGACGCCCTCCTGCTGGGGCCAGGTCGAGCCGAGCACGCCCTCGCTCTCGGAGAGCGCGTTCTGGCCGGCCTCTCGCCAGAACGGCGCGTCGTAGGCAGCGACGAACTTCGCCGCCCAGGCGTGCCGCTGCCGGCGCAGGGAGCGGAGCCGCTCGTCGCTGACGCCCGCGATCGAGAGGTCACGCGCTGGTCCCGCGGGAACGGCCAGCACGACGGCGTCTGCCCGGAGCTCCTCGCCAGACGCGGTGGTCACCAGCGCACCCGTCGCTCGGATCTCGATGCTGGAGACCGGGGTGGACAGCCGAACGTCGGCGAGGTCCCGGGCCATCCGCTTGGCCACCGTGGCCGAGCCCTCGGCGACCCGCAGGTTCTCCCACTCCTCGAAGTCGTAGGACCCGCTCCCGCCGCCGACCGCGATCTTGCGGGCGTAGGCGAACAGGCTGGTGCGCTCGATCGACCCGTCCGCGAGACCGAGCTGGGCGAGCTCCTTGAGGCGTAGCACTGCCGGCGTGGCCCCGACCTCGCGCAGCCAGTCGCCCACACTGAGCTGGTCCAGCCGGTGCAGGTCCGGGCAGCTGAGCGGTGCCACCGGGTCGATGCTCGCGATCACCGTCGTGAGCGCCTTCTCGACGTCCTCGTAGGAGGCGACGTCGGCCGCGGCGAACCACGACGGCCAGTCACCCACGTCGAGGGAGCCCGGGACCTGCCGGGTGATCTCGCCCGGCTCCGCGACGTAGGACGGGACGAGGGTGAGCCCCAGTTCGGTGACGAGCGCGAGATAGGCCGTGTGGCTGTTGCCGACGACCTCACCGCCCAGCTGCACGAGGCGGCCGTCGGCCAGGGGCACCTGGTCGACCCGGCCCCCCACCCGGTCGCGCGCCTCGAGCACGGTGACCGAGGCGCCCCCTGCCTCCAGGTCGCGGGCGGCGCTGAGCCCGGCGAGCCCGGCGCCGACGACGACCACATCCTGACGGGTCATGGGCGCATCACCTCAGGACGACGGCGTGCTCGGGCAGCCAACCGATGTCCACCCGGTCCCCGGCCTCCCAACGATTGTCCGCACGCATCCGCGGCAGGTTCTGCTCGAGCACCGTGAGGGTCACGCCGGTTCCCACGGAGACGAGGTACTGGGTCGTCGACCCGTGGTAGGTCGTCGAGACGATCGTGCCGGGCGTCTGCACCATCGCCGGCGTGAAGTCACTCATCCAGATCTTCTCGGGGCGGATGGCGACACAGATCTGGTCGCCGTCGGTCGAGCCGGTGTGCCCCGGGATCGGGAGCAGCAGGTCAGGAGCGACGCTCACTGAACCGGCGGCGTACGCCCCGGTCATCAGGTTGCTGGTGCCGATGAAGTCGGCGGCGAACACCGAGGTGGGGTTCTCGTAGACGTCCTCGGGGGTGCCGCACTGCTCGATCACGCCCGCGTTCATGATCGCCACCCGGTCACTCATGCTCAGTGCCTCGTCCTGGTCGTGGGTGACGAACAGGAAGGTGATTCCGACCTCGCGCTGGATCGACTTCAGCTCGGCCTGCATGGCATGGCGCAGCTTCAGGTCCAGGGCGGCCAACGGCTCGTCGAGGAGCAGCACCTTCGGCCGGTTGATCAACGCCCGCGCGAGAGCGACACGTTGCCGCTGGCCGCCGGAGAGCTCAGCGGGACGGTCCTTGCCGCGAGATCCCAGCTCGACGAGCTCGAGCATCTCGGCGACCCGGCGATCGATGTCACTCCGGTCGACTCCTTTGCGGCGGAGCCCGAAGCCGACGTTGCGGCGTACGTCGAGGTGCTCGAACAGGGCGTAGCTCTGGAAGACCGTGTTGACGTCGCGCTTGTGCGGGGGAGTGCTGGTCACGTCCTCGCCCCCGACCGCGACCGACCCGGAGGTGGGGTCACTGAAGCCCGCGATCATCCGCAGGGTGGTGGTCTTGCCGCAGCCCGAGGGACCCAGCAGGGAGAAGAACTCGCCGCTGCTGACGTCGAGGTCGAGGTCGTCGACGACGGTCGCGCCGGCGAAGACCTTGGTCAGCCCACGCAAGGAGACGGCTGGGACGTTCATCGGCGTTCGCCTCCGGTGATGAGATCCAGGCTGGACGACCTGCGGTTGAACAGGCGGGGGAGCATCAGGGCCGCCACGATCAACGTGGCGGAGAGTGCGAGCATCAGGGTGCCCACGGCGTTGATGGCCGGCGAGACGCCGAACCTGATCGAGGAGTAGATGCGGACCGGCAGCGGCTGCGGATCCACACCGGTGGTGAAGAACGCGAGCACGAAGTCGTCGAAGACGAGCGCGAAGACCAGCAGCCCGGACGCGAGCAGCGCCGGAACCAGCGAGGGAAGCGTCACCAGCCGCAACGACTGCCACGGGGTGCAACCCAGGTCCCGCGCCGCCTCCTCGACCTCGAGCGGGATGCCCGCCAGCCGCCCGCGCACGATGACCGTGACGTAGGCGATCGAGAACGTGATCTCGGCGAGGATGACGGTGCCGAGCGAGAGCTTGAGGCCGACACCGGTGAACACGAGCAGCGCGGCGACGCCGGTGACGATCTCCGGTGTCACGAGCGGTAGCAGGGTGATCGCGCCGATCACACGACCGCGCCGCGACCGGACCCGCTCCAGACCCAGGGCCAGCATCGTCCCCAGCACGAGCGCCCCGATCGCAGAGACCAGGGCGATGCCCAGGCTGGCGACGAGGGACTCGATCAAGGCGTCGTTGTGGAAGAAGTCGTCGTACCACCGGAAGCTGAAGCCGGTGAAGACCGAGAGTGACTTCTGGTCGTTGAAGCTGAACAACGCCACGGTGAGGATCGGCAGGTAGAGCCAGGCGAAGAACACCACGGTGACCGCGACGGCGAAGGCCGGCTTGCGCTCCAGCTTGCGGGTGCGTGCCATCAGTGCTCCCGGGCCTTCGTCGAGGTGGCTCTGAGGTAGACGACCATCAGCACCGTGAGCGCGACCATCATCGAGACGGTCATCGCCGAGCCCAGCGGCCAGTTCTGGCCCTCGGCGAACTGCTGCTGGATCAGGTTGCCGATCATGAACGTGCTCGAGCCACCGAGCAGCTGCGCGCTGACGAAGTCGCCCAGTGCGGGCAGGAACACGAGCAGCATGCCGCCGTACAGCCCCGGCCGCGTCGCAGGCAGGGTCACGGTCAGGAAGGTCCGGAAGGGGGAGTGGTAGAGGTCCTTGCCGGCCTCGATCAGGGAGACGTCCATCCGTTCAAGGGATGCGTAGATCGGCAGGATCATGAACACCACGAACCCGTAGACGAGCCCGCCGATGACTGCCCACGGGGTGTTCAGGAGCTCGATGCCGTCGCCCAGGCCGGTGTTGCGCAGCCCGCTGTTGACCAGGCCGTCGTCGGAGAGAAGGGCCTTCCAGGCGTACATCCTGATCAGGTAGCTGGCGAAGAACGGCACCACGATCGCGGCGATCAGGGCGTTCTTGTAGCGGCCGCCATGCAGCGCGATGGCATAGGCGACCGGGTAGGCGATCAGGACCGAGAGGGCAACCGTCGCCAACGCATAGACGAGCGAGCGGAGGAAGAGCCGGAGATAGACCTCGTCCCAGAGGGCGCTGTAGTTCCCGGTGGTCGTGCCGAACACCGGGAAGCCGTCGCGGGTCGTGGTGCCGAACGACAGCAGGACCACGATCACCATGCTGGAGACGAAGAACGTCACCATCCAGGCAGTCGGCAGCGCCAGCAGCGAACCCCACAGCCAGGTGCGCTGGGAGGAGCGTCGGGGACCTGGCGGACGCTCACCGGTGCTCTCTGGCGCCCGGGTCGGCACGTCGACTGCCACCTCAGCTCGCCTTGACTTCGGTCCAGGCAGCGGTGCGTCGCTGCACTTCCCTGGAGCTGAGCAGCCGGAAGACGTCAGGGTTCTCCAGCGCCGTCACGTCGACGTCGCAGGCCGGGACGTCCTTGGCCAGATCGGTGAACGTCGCGACCGCGTCACGCACCGGCATCGGGTAGTAGAGGTAGCTGATGTTCCTGACCGCGTTCTCGGGTCGCAGCAGGTAGTCGATGAACACCATTGCGGTCCCCGGGTGCTGGGCGTTGGTCGGGATCGCGTAGGCGTCGGAGTTGATCGGGGTGCCTTCCTGGGGCGCCTCGAAGTCGTAGTTGGCCTTGTTCTCCACCAGGCCCTCGCGCAGGTACATGAAGTCACCGCTCCACATGTGGTGGATCCAGGCGCCGCCGCCGTTCATGTTGTTGACGTCGTCGGAGGAGTAGGCGCGGAGCACCTTCTTCTGGCTGACCAGCAACTTCTTCATCTCGTCGAGATGTGCCGGCTTGGCGGTGTTGACGTCGTAGTCGAGGAGCAGCGCGGCCATCGCGAGCGCCTCGTCCTGGTCGTCGAGGGTGAAGATGTGGCCAGAGCCCTCGGAGTTCCACAGGTCTCGCCAGCTCCCGGTCATCCCACTGACCTTGTCGGTGCGCCAGCCGATGCCGGTCTTGTAGACGGTGAACGGCACGCTGACCCGGGACTTCGGGTCGTACCACGGGTCGTTGAAGTAGGAGCCCGGGTAGAAGACCTGCTCGGCGTTGGTGAGCTCGTCCGCGTCGATCGCCCGGAGCTTGCCCTCGCGGCGCATCTTCACCACCCACTTGGCGATCGGGAAGACGATGTCGTACTGGTTTCCGGCGGCGATCTTCGCGTACATGCCCTCCATCGAGTCGAAGTTGGACTCGATCACCTTGACGCCGTACTCCCGCTGGAACCCTTTGACCACCTTGGGGTCGAGGTAGTCGGCCCAGTTGAAGTAGACGAGGTCACCGTCGATCTCGGCCTTGGCGGACTTCGGCAGCGGTGCCGAGACCGGTGGCTCGTCGCGGATGTAGGCGCAGGCCGGCAGCATCGTCGCCGCACCGAGGGCCAGCCCGCCGCGCAGGAAGCTGCGCCGGGTGGTCGGCCGCAGGGTCGCGTTCACCTGCGCGACCCCGCCAGGAGAACGGTGGGCTCGGGCAGCGGCCCGTCGTGGCCGAGCAGCATCCCCACGGTCGCGGCGATCGTGGCGCGGGCGTCGTCGAGGCTCAGCTGCGGGTCGTGGGCCACCACCCGCGCACCGAGGCCGTCGCAGAGCGCCACGGCCGTCTCGGCGACCTTCCGGGTCTCGATGGCTGGGGCGAAGACACCCGCCTCGATGCCCTCGGTGATGATGCCCTCGACGGCGGAGTAGAAGTCCTCGTAGAGCTCCGCGCCCACCTTGGCCAGCTCCGGCTGGCGGATGCAGAGCAGTGCCAGCTCCTGCCAGAGCAGCCACTCCTCGGCGAGTCGCGCGTCGCTGGGCAGGCACCGGTCCAGGAAGGCTGACAGGCGTTGCGCCGGGCTGTCACCGGCCCTGTTCATCGCCTGTTGGTTCAGGACGGCCGAGACGCCGTGGGAATAGGTCAGCACGTCGGCGAAGAGCTGTTCCTTGGTGTCGAAGTGGTAGTGCAGCAGGCCCGCCGAGACTCCGGCTGCCTTGGCGATGCCGGCCATCCGCACCTTCGCCAGTCCATCGCGCACGATGCACTCGGCGGCAGCCGCCAGGATCCGGCTGCGCGCCTCGGCGGCCGCGAGGTCACGCTGGTTCGGCTCCCTGGACGCGCGCTGCCGGGGGTCCATCACGGGTCCTCCCTCCGGCGCGCGGGCGGTGCCACATTTTGACTGTTCAGTCAGTCAGTGATGCTAGGCTCGCCGCGATGAGGCGTCAAGGGTCCCGTCAGCAGACCCCTCCCCAGTCAGGACCCGGTTCCGCGCCAGCGACCGGACGGTCTCTGGACGCCCTCTTCGATCCCGACTCGATCACCGTGGTCGGCGTGAGCGCGGACTCCTCCAAGTGGGGGAACATCCTCAGTCGACGGGCCCTCGAGTCCGGGAGTGACCGACCTGTGCTGCTGGTCAACCGCCGGGGAATCGAGGTGCTGGGGCGTCGTACGCACCGCACGCTCGCCGAGGCGCGCGGGGACCTGGGGAAACCGCTGGACCTGGTCGTGGTCTGCGTGCCCGCTGTGGAGCTCGTCCAGACGATCGCGGATGCCGTCGGTGCGGGAGCTCGATCCCTGGTCGTGATCACTGCCGGACTGTCCGAGCTCGGCGGCGAGGGTGTCCGCGCGGAGCTGGAGGCCGTGGGCCTGGCCCGGGCCGCCGGCGCGGTTCTCGTCGGGCCGAACTGCCTGGGTCTGGTGGACACCAGCACCGACCTGCAGCTGACCCATGACCTGCTGCCCGCCGGTGAGGTGGCGGTGCTGAGCCAGAGTGGCAATTTGGTGCTCGACCTGGCCGCGCTGCTCCAGGACCGAGGGCTGGGCGTCTCGCGGTTCGTGTCCCTGGGAAACCAGTCCGACCTGTCGGTGGTGGAGCTGATGGCGTCCTGCCTCGACCACCACGACACCCGCGCAGTCGCGATCTATGCCGAGGACGTCGTCGACGGCCGGGCGTTCGTCACGATCGCTCGGGCTCTCAGGGGAGTCGGCAAGCCGGTCGTGCTGATGGCGCCGGGCCGTTCCGCTGCCGCCGTCCGCAGCGCCATCTCGCACACGGGTTCGTTGACCAGCGCCTACCAGGTCGTCGACGCGGCCTGCGCCGCCGCCGGCGTCCACCGGGTCGACAACCCGACCCAGATGGCCGACCTGCTGCTGGGTCTCCTCTCCCCCCGTCGGATGCCGGGTCGAGACGTCGCGATCCTCACCGACGGCGGAGGGCACGGCGCGATCGCGGGAGACTCTCTTTGCGCCGTCGGCCTCGACACGCCGGTGCTCTCCGAGGCGACCTCCGCGGCCCTGAGGGCCCAGCTCCGGCCGAGCTCCACCGTGACCAACCCGGTCGACCTCGCCGGTGCGGGGGAGCAGGACCCGATCGCCTACACCCGGTCCCTGGCAACGCTGCTGGCGGCGGACGAGGTCGACGGCGTGCTCATCACCGGCTACTTCGGAAGCTACTCCACCCAGACGTCCACCCTCGCCCCACTCGAGATCGCCGCCGCGCAGGAGATGGCAGACGTCGTGGCAGCACAGTCCAAACCGGTGGTCGTGCAGACGATCCATCCGCTTGGGCAGACCGGGTTGCTGTTGCGCGCGGTCGGCATCCCGGTGCATCGCGACATCGACCGCGCGGCGGCCGTGCTCGCTGGGCTCGTGGAGCACCCGGTCGTCGAGCCGGAGGAGCTGGTGCTGCCACCCGCTGCCGAGCCGGTCACCGACCCGTCGTACGACGGGGCGCGGAGGCTCTTCGCCGAGGCGGGGGTCTGCTTCGCCGTCGCCCACACCGTGCACAGCTCTACGGAGCTCGAGGCTGCCCTGGCCGACCCGGCCATGAGCTTTCCGGTGGTGCTGAAGGCGATGGGTCGTCAGCACAAGTCCGAGGGAGGGGGAGTGGTGCTCGGGCTCCGCGACACACTCGAGGCGCGCGCGGCGTACGACTCCATGCTGGCCCGGCTCGACCCTCCTGCCGTTTCCGTCGAGTCGATGGTGGACACCTCCCACGGAGTCGAGTTGATCCTCGGCTGCGTGCGCGACCCCCGGTTCGGCCCGGTGCTGATGGTGGGGCTGGGGGGTGTCTTCGCCGAGGTCCTCGCGGACACTGCGCTCGCCATTGCCCCGGTCTCTGACGTCGGTGCCCGCCGGCTGCTGATGTCGCTGCGCGCGGCGCCGTTGCTGTTGGGCGCCCGGGGACGCGAGCCCGTCGACCTGACCGCCCTGGCGCACACGATCGCCCGCGTCTCCCATCTGGCGGCGGCACACCCCGAGCTCGTCGAGCTCGAGCTCAACCCCGTCTTCGCCGGGAGCTCGGGGGTGGTGGCGCTCGACGCCCGAGTAGTCCTGGGAGATCAGCCCTCGACGTCTCGCAGGTAGCGCTGGTCGAATCCGTGCACCCAGGCGTCCTTGGCCGGGAACACTCCATGGTCGAAGGCGCGCGAGGTGACGCCGCGCTGGACGCGCTCACACGCCTCGCCGTCCTGCCGGGTGACCAGCTCGTTGAACTGCACGACGGGTGAGGGGTCGAACTCGGGGTCCTCGAACGCCTCGGGGCTGAACAGATATTCGGTCACCAGTCGACAGCTCCGCGGCCCGGTCGGAAAGACCGCCGTCGCAAGTGCCGTCGAGCCGTCGATGTCCAGGAACATCGAGGGGTACACACCGGCCCCGAAGTAGGCAGCCGCGTCCTCGTGTCCCTTCAGGCCGGGCAGCAGCGGCAGCCGCAGCCGGGGGTCGGTGACCATCGCGGTCCGGCCGTCGGCCAGGGTCACGCCACCGTCCTCGCGGCCGCTCTCGAAGACGCTTCCCTTCTTGTACGCCGGAACCACGGCCACCAGCTCGGGGTGGATCGTGGGGCAGTGCAGGCACTCGTTGTAGTTCTCCTGCACGATCTTCCAGTTGGCCTGCACCTCGTTGACGGTGATGTGGCCGATCCGCAGCTCGGCCAGACCGAAGCGGGCGAGCCGCAGCGGCTCGTCCTGCTGGTCCGCGAGGTGCTCGAGCAGGGGGAGGGGTTCCTCGCGGGTGAGGTTGACGAAGACGAAGCCCTCCCACACGTCGGTGTGCACCGGCCACAACGAGGTCTTCTCGCGGTCGATCTCGTGCCGTTCGATCATCGGGGTGGTGACCAGCGTCCCGTCGAGGGCGTAGCCCCACGCGTGGTAGGGGCAGCGCAGGTGGGAGCGCGCGAAGCCCTGCTCGTCGTCGCAGAGGCGCGATCCGCGGTGGCGGCAGACGTTGTAGAACCCGCGGATCTGCTCGTCCTTGCCGCGCACGACCAGCAGACTCTCGCCCCCGATCTCGATGCGGATCCATGAGCCCGGCTTGGGCAGGCGCTCGGCTCGGCCGACGTAGATCCAGTTGCGGTAGAAGACCCGTTCCTGGTCGATGCGGTAGGTCTCCTCGGAGTGGTACGCCGCGCCCGGCAGGGTCTCGCGGATCGGTTCGGTGATGGTCATGGTGACTCCTGGGTCGCAACCTGATTCGCTAACTGTACAGTCAGTCAGTCATTTTGGCCCAACCCCGAGCACGCGACCTCGCGACACCAGCTCAGTGCAGGGCGGCGTGTTCGACGTCGTGGCGGGTGTGTTCGTTCGCCGGCGCGACATAGACGTGCAGGACCGCGGGGATGTCGTGGTTGAAGACGGTCCGCACGAAGCGCGAGCCCGTCCCGATGGCGCCCCGCTCGCCCAGCAGGTAGACGACCTGCTCGGTCTCCAGCGAGCTGCGGACCGGCGACACGGTCAGAACGACGGCCCCCGTCACATCCATGAAGGCGTCAACCACTTCTGCTCCCACGGGGAGCGAGACAAGCTGCGCCTGCAGGTGCTCGCCGTCGAAAGCGATGTCATAGGTCTCCACATGAGCGGTCATGACACCACCTTGCCCCGGCCAACGCGCCAGAGCCAACACGATGGGCTGTCTGAGAGCATGTGCAAGGGCCGGAGAGCACGATGACCCGGCTGGGGACTGCCATCGAGGACCGGGAGAGCGACGTGACGATCAAGGACATCGGACCGAGAGCACAGAGCTTCGACCTCGAGAACGCGACCCGCCAGAACACGGACTACCGCGTGGTCGCATGGTCTGGGAAGCACCTCCAGCTCACGCTCATGTCCATCCCTGTCGGCGAGGACATCGGTCTCGAGTCACATCCGGAGACCGACCAGTTCTTGCGCCTCGACGCGGGCCGGGGTCGCGTCCAGATGGGCCCGACCCAGGATCAGCTCGACTTCGTCCAGGAGGTCGAGGACGGCTGGGCGGTGCTCGTGCCCGCCGGCACCTGGCACAACGTCACCAACATCGGTGACGAGCCCATGCGGCTCTATGCCGTCTATGCGCCGGTCCACCACGCCCAGGGCAAGGTCCACGCGACCGCGGCCGACGCGGAGCAGGACGAGGCGTCAGGTAGCGATGAGCCGCCGCCCTGGTCGGTGCAGCCCACCCAGCAACCCTCGGACGAGCACGCCTGACGCTCCCTGCGCTGGGTAGGGGCCCTGCTCTGTCGAGGCGAGCAGCCGGGGTCCGTGGCACGATGACGATTCCCGTGCGTCAAGGAGGGCCACCATGACCTCGAACAGTTTCGGTGCGCGCGATCAGCTGACCGTCGATGGCCAGACCTACGAGATCCATCGGATCGATCGGGTCCCCGGGTCGGCTCGGCTGCCGTACAGCCTCAAGGTGCTCCTGGAGAACCTGTTGCGAAACGAGGACGGCCATCTGGTCACCGCCGGGCAGGTCAGGGCACTGGGTGAGTGGCGTCCAGACTCCGAGCTCAACTCGGAGATCCAGTACACGCCGGCCCGGGTGCTGATGCAGGACTTCACCGGCGTGCCGTGTGTCGTCGACCTGGTGGCGATGCGCGACGCGATGACCGAGCTGGGCGGTGACCCCAGGAAGGTCAACCCGCTGATTCCCGCGGAGCTGGTGATCGACCACTCCGTCATCGCGGACGTCTTCGCACGCTCCGACGCCTTCGGCGTCAACGCGGAGCTGGAGTTCGAACGCAACCAGGAGCGCTACCAGCTCCTTCGCTGGGCACAGCAGTCCTTCGACGACTTCCTGGTGGTGCCGCCCGACACGGGCATCTGCCACCAGGTCAACCTCGAGTACCTCTCTCGCGTCGTCTTCACCCGGGACCGTCCGACAGGCAAGCAGGCCTATCCCGACACCCTGGTCGGAACCGACTCCCACACCCCGATGGTCAACGGCCTGGGTGTTCTCGGTTGGGGGGTCGGGGGGATCGAGGCCGAGGCCGCGATGCTCGGGCAGCCCATGAGCATGCTCATCCCACAGGTCGTTGGCCTCAAGCTCACCGGCGAGCTGAGTGAAGGTACGACGGCCACGGACCTGGTCCTGACCGTTGCCGAGCTGCTGCGCAGGATCCGGGTGGTGGGCAAGTTCGTCGACTTCTTCGGACCTGGGGTCGCCAACGTGCCGCTCGCGACGCGGGCGACGTTGGGCAACATGAGCCCCGAGTACGGCTCGACCGGATCGCTCTTCCCCATCGACGGCGAGACATTGGACTACCTGCGTCTGACTGGTCGGGACGAGCACCAGATCAGGCTCGTCGAGGCCTACGCCCGTGTGCAGGGACTCTGGCACGATCCCGCCCACGTCCCCGACTTCAGTCAGGTCGTCGAGCTGGACCTGGGCACCGTCACGCCCTCGATCGCAGGGCCGAAACGTCCGCAGGACCGGATCCCGCTGGCCAAGGCCCAGCGTGCCGTGCGTGGACTGCTCGCCGGTGAGTCGCACGAGATCGCTGTGCAGGGTGGCCTCGACGACGCCTCGGACGACTCCTTCCCGGCCAGCGACCCCATCTCGATCAGCAGCCGGATCCCTCGCGACGCGCCGCCCCGTCAGGTCTCCGAGGGCGGGGGAACGCTGGAGTGGCCCTCCGACCCCGCTGAGCTGGTGCTGGAGGGCGCCAGCACGACCATCGACCACGGCGACGTGGTGATCGCCGCGATCACCTCCTGCACCAACACCTCCAACCCGTCGGTCATGATCGGTGCCGCGCTGCTGGCCAAGAAGGCGGTCGAGCGCGGGCTGAGCAGCAAGCCCTGGGTGAAGACCACCCTCGCGCCGGGTTCTCGCGTGGTGACCGACTACTACGACAGGTCCGGGCTCACTCCCTACCTGGAGAAGCTGGGCTTCGACCTGGTCGGGTACGGGTGCACCACCTGCATCGGCAACTCCGGGCCCCTGATTCCCGCCGTGAGCGCTGCGGTTGCCGAGAACGACCTGGGCGTGGCCTCGGTCCTCTCGGGCAACCGGAACTTCGAGGGACGCATCCACGCCGAGATCAAGATGAACTTCCTCGCCTCGCCCCCACTGGTCATCGCCTACGCACTCGCCGGCACCATGCATGCCGACCTGCTCAACGACCCGATCGGCCATGACCCGGACGGTCATCCGGTGCACCTGCGAGACATCTGGCCAACCACGGCCGAGATCAAGGAGGTGGTGGACCAGAACCTCGAGGCCGCGATGTTCACCGAGGGCTACTCCGACGTCTACCACGGTGACGAGAACTGGCGTGGCATGCACATCCCGGGAGGTGACCAGTTCGCCTGGGACGAGACCTCCACCTATGTGCAACGCCCGCCGTACTTCGACGGCGTGGGTCCCGAGCCGGCTCCCGTGCGCGACATCGTCGGAGCCCGGGTGCTCGCACTGCTGGGGGACTCGGTGACCACGGACCACATCTCCCCGGCCGGGACCATCCGTCAGGACTCGCCAGCCGGTCAGTACCTGGTCGCGCAGGGTGTGGCACCACGCGACTTCAACTCCTACGGCTCGCGTCGCGGCAACCACCACGTGATGATCCGCGGCACCTTCGCCAACGTGCGGCTCCGCAACCAGCTCGTCCCGGGCGTCGAGGGCGGATTCACCCGGCACTGGCCCGACGGTGAGCAGCAGAGCATCTTCGATGCCGCCCAGGCGTACGCCGCGGACCGAATTCCGCTGGTCGTCATCGCGGGCGCGGACTACGGATCCGGTTCGTCGAGGGACTGGGCCGCGAAGGGCACCACCCTGCTGGGGGTACGAGCCGTCATCGCCACCTCGTTCGAGCGGATCCACCGCTCCAACCTGATCGGCATGGGCGTGCTGCCACTGCAGTTCAGCGAGGGCGAGACGGCCGAGACCTTGGGCATCACCGGGGAGGAGACGTTCTCGATCTCGGGGCTCGAGGGCAGTGACTCGTTGCCGGAGCGGGTCACGGTGACCGTCGACAGCCAGGCAGGTGCTCGGGAGCTGACCACCCTGGTGCGGATCGACACCCCAGCCGAGGAGGCCTACTTCCGACACGGTGGGATCCTGCCCTACGTCCTGCGCCAGCTGCTGGAGAAGGTGGGCTGACCGTCCCGGTGACCACGCCCGCGACAATCACGACCAACGCCGCGGGACCGGAGCGATCGAGGCGCTCCGGTCCGATCGTGCTCGTTCTCGCACTGTGCGGCACGGCGGTCTCGCTGATGCAGACCCTCGTCGTCCCGCTGCTGCCGGACTTTCCGGGTCTGCTGGACACCAGTGCGGACAACGCGTCATGGCTGGTGACGGTCACGCTTCTCACCAGCGCGGTTGCGACGCCGATCCTCTGCCGGCTGGCCGACATGCACGGAAAGCGCCGGATGATCGTGGTCTCGCTGGTGGTGCTCCTCGCCGGTTCGCTCCTGGGTGCGGCGAGCGACTCGCTGACGGTCCTGATCGTCGCCCGAGCACTGCAGGGCTTTGCGCCCGCACTGATCCCCATCGGCATCTCCACGATGCGCGACGAGCTGCCGCCAGAGAAGATCGGCGGTGCTGTCGCACTGATGAGCGCCACCCTCGGCATCGGTGGTGCCGTGGGCCTCCCGCTCTCGGGCGTGATCTACGAGGCGTTCGGGTGGCAGGCGGTGTTCTGGGGCAGCGTTGCCATGTCCGTCGTGATGCTCGCGCTCGTCCTGACGGTGGTGCCCGAGTCAGGTGTGCGAACCCCGAGCCAGTTCGACTGGCTGGGCGCCGTGCTGATGTCGATCGCGTTGACCGCCCTGTTGCTCGCCATCTCCAAGGGCGGAGTCTGGGGCTGGACATCCCAGTGGACCCTGCTGTCCTTCCTGGTGGCTGCCCTCGTCTTCGCGCTCTGGGCGCCGTGGGAGCTGCGCACCGGGCAGCCGCTGGTCGACCTGCGCACCTCCGCCCGTCGGCCCGTGCTGCTCACCAACATCGCCTCGCTGCTGGCCGGCTTCGCCATGTTCGCCAATCTGCTGGTCGCCACCCAGCAGCTCCAGATCCCCGTGGCAAGCGGCGTCGGGTTCGGCCTCGGGGTCACCAAGGCGGGGCTCGCGATGCTGCCCGGGGGCGTCCTGATGATCCTGATGGCCCCGGTCTCGGCGTCGATCACGCGCCGTTTCGGCGCACGCACCACCCTGATCGCCGGCCTCTCGATCACGGGCTTCGGCTACGTCGTCCGGGTGCTGCTCGACGCTTCCATCATTCAGCTCATGCTCGGGGTCGCGATCGTCTCGATCGGCATCGCGGTGAGCTTCGCGGCGATGCCCGTGCTGATCATGCAGTCGGTGCCGATCAGCGAGACGGCGGCGGCCAACGGACTCAACACCGTGGTCCGTTCCATCGGTACGTCGACATGCTCGGCGACCGTCGCCGCGGTCCTGACCGCCGGGACCGTCGTCGGCGAGGCCTTCCCCTCCCAGGCTGCGCTGCACTCCATGAGCTGGCTTGCCGCAGCGGCCGCCTTCCTCGGGGCTGCGGTCGGCCTGTTCATCCCTGCCCGCGTCTCGGCTGCCCTCGTCCCGTTGCCCGCGGCACGCTTCGGCGTGCAGCCGGCAGCGGTGCGCGCCGACGCCGTACGGCGAGTTGACGCCGCCGCTGAGGTCGTGGTCCGCGGCCGGGTGCAGCGGGCCGACGGCAATCCGGTCCGGCTGGCGGTGGTGTCAGTGCTCGATCGAACCGGCCGGCAGGCGGACTGGGCGCGCGCTGACAACGACGGACGCTGGTCCCTGGTGCTACCGGGGACGGGGGAGTACCTGGTCGTCTATGCCGCCGAAGGATGGGCCGCGCGGTCCGAGCTGCGCGAGCTGTCGCCGGACACGCTGTCCGTGCTCGAGATCAGCGAGCGGCTGACGGTCGCGGGCGTGGTCTCGCGCGGCGGCTGGCCGATCGACGATGCGCTCGTGGTGCTGACCGAGGCGTCGTCGGGCGAGTCCGTGGGAGCGACCAGGACCGACGACGAGGGCCACTACGAGCTCGGCCTGCCGCCACTGGGGCGGTACGTGCTCACGGCGCTCGACCCGCCCAGCGGGATGGCGGAGTCCGAGGACGTCGTGATCAGTGCCCAGAGGCGCCGCTTCAACGTCGTCCTGCCCGAGCTGCCCGTCCCTCCTGATCCCGAGGAGGCCGAGGCAGCGAGGCCGATGGCCTGATCGCGGCACCGCCGACAGGCCAGGCTCTGTCCCCACGCGGAAGGAATGGTCCGAGCGCCGGGTGACACACTGTGCACGAACCGGACAGGTACGTGACATGAGGACATCGAGCCCCGACTCAAGGGCTTCGCGCGAGGCGCGGTTTCGGGCGGTCTACGAGGCTACTCATGACGACCTGCTGCGGTTCGCGCACCGGCGAGTCCATCCCACCCACGCCGAGGACGTCGCCGCAGACGTGTTCCTCGTCGCCTGGCGGCGTCTGGACGACATGCCGGAGCGGATCGACGACGCCAGGCCGTGGCTGTTCGGGGTTGCGCGCGCCACCATGCTCAACCACCGCCGCGGCGAGCGACGGCGCGATGCCTTGGCCGTCCGCATCGCCGACGCGACCACCACGGATCATTCAGTCCCACACGATGAGTTCTCCGCGAACCGCCTCGACCTCGCGTCCGCCTGGGCGCGGCTGTCGGCGGCCGAGCAGGAGGTGATCGGCCTTGCCGTCTGGGAGGGTCTGAGCTCTGCCGGGGCAGGCGTCGTGCTCGGGTGCTCAGCGACGGCCTACCGGCTCCGTCTCTCGCGAGCCCGCCGCTCGCTGCGCCGTCACCTCGACGCGGCGACCTCCTCCGCCTCTCCAGCGCGCACGAGCGCCCAGACACCCCAGGGACCCACGCGATGACCCATCAGGACAGCCCGATCACGCGCGCTCTTCGCGCTCTCGACGCAGCCGACCATGAGCTTGCCCAAGGGCAACGCGCGCGCGCCGCAGCCACGCTCGAGCGGATCCTGGCCACGGACCCCGACGTTGCGACTCCGACGTCGGCGCCCCCTGCTGGGCCGCAGCGTCGTCGGTCGCGGCTCCTGCTTGCCGGCAGCGCGGTGGTCGTGACGGCCGCGGCCGCGGCCGTGGCCATCCCGATCGTCACTGACGAGAGTCCAGCCTTCGCCACCTGGTCACCGACCCCGGTTGAGCTGACCGGCGCCGAGCGCCGGTCGGCAGTCGAAGCGTGCCTGGTGCTTCAAGGCAACGACGTGGAGGAGCTCGACTTCGACCCTCGGGCGAACGCCTCGGTCCTGGTCGCGGAGGCCCGTGGAGGCTGGAGCTACGTCGTGTTCAGGGTCGCGGGTGCGTCGGGCACCGAGCTCCAGGGATCCTGCCTGGTCCCCGATGAGCAAGTGGCCGACCCTCGACCAGGGAAGGGCGGCTTCTTCGGGAGCCTCGGCCCCGCAGACGAGACCTCCGGGCCTGCGCCGGCGCCTGCTGTGGCGCGAGAAGACGGCTCCGGGGCCGGGTCCGTGGACGACGAGGCTTTCGGGTACGCCGAGGGCCGGGCCGGCGACGACGTGGTCAGCATCGAGGTGACCACCCCCGGCGGCCGGGAGGTCGAGGCATCCCTGGCCAACGGGCACTGGGCCGCGTGGTGGCCCGCCGGCGACAACTCCGTGAGCAACCCGGAGCTGGGCGGGGCGCCGACCTACGAAGTGACCCTGCGCGACGGCACCATCACCGACGAGATCGGTGTCCGCCGATGACGTCTCGCACCGGACGCACGAGCAGGGTCGTGGAGCACACGCTCACACCGTGGGCTGGAGCGAGGCCAGGTACTCCGCCAGGCGGAAGTCGATCTCGTCCCGCGGAATCTCCCGCTCACGGAGCTCATCGAGCCAACCGGTGAGAATCGCGGTGGAGGTGCTGAGCTCGAGGGCGATGTGGTCAGGGTCCCGGAAGTTCAGGTGTGCTCCGAAGTCCATGTCTCGGATCGGCGTGTACTCCACACCGAGCAGCTCCAGCCGACACTCCCAGGCCACGAGCTCCTCGCGAGAGTCCACGCCGAAGCTGAGGTGGTCCAGGCCGGTATGCAGTTCCGTGAACCGGTCACCGTGCGCCGCGTCGTGGCGGGCGAGCGCCAGCATGAACGTGGACGGCCGGTGAAGGAGGACTCCGAACTGTGCCGAAGTCGGCCAGCCGGAGCATGCCCAGCACCCCGGTGTAGAAGCGCTCGCTGCGGTCGAGGTCGGTCACTGACAGACTCGCGTGATCGACACCGGCGAACTCAGGCACTGAGCCGCTCCGAGGACGCCCGAGCGCCTGCCGGTCGCCGTCGTCCCGAACGCACGAACACCGGGTAGTACCAAACAGTGCAGCGCGCCCAGCTCGGACTGGTCAGCGCACGGTCGAGTGACCTTAGGATCCTTGTTGATGTCCGCATCACGGCCTCCTTCCGAAGAAAACTCTCCGGTTCAAGCTCGCACCGGCGACGCCCGTTTCGCGTCCGGCAAATCCCCCAATTCCTCGGTTCTGGCCGGCCGCGTCCACGAGCTGCTGCGCATCGACGCCCTGCTGGGCGACGCGACCGCTGGACGCAGCGGAGCGCTGCTCGTCGTGGGTGAGCCTGGAGTGGGCAAGACGACGCTGCTGGAGGTGGCCCGGGCCCGGGCTGACTCCTTCACCTGTCTCAGCACGCGCGGCATCGAGGCCGAGTCACACCTGGCGTACGCGGGACTGTTCGGCCTGCTCAACCCGATCCGGGACCGGGTGGCTGACATCACGCAGTACCAGGCGTCCGCGCTCGGGTCCGCGCTGACCTGGTCGAGCCACGCGACGACGGCCGACCCCTTCCTCATGGGTGCTGCCACCCTCTCGCTTCTCGCCGCGGCCGCCGAGCACCGGCCGGTGCTGGTGCTCGTGGACGACGTGCAGTGGCTGGACCCGGAGTCCGCGGCCGCGATCGCCTTCGCGGCGCGGCGACTCGGTCCGGACGCCGTCGCATTCTTGCTGTCGGCCCGGGAGGACACCGCCCTGGGTGAGCTCAGTCAGGGCATCTCGGTTCTGCCGGTCGCTGGTCTCTCCACCTCCGCCGCGGCGACGCTGCTGCCCACCCACGCGGCGCCGGGGGTCGTGGAGCGCCTGGTCACCGCAACGCAGGGCAACCCCCTCGCCCTGGTCGAGGTGGCAGCGCGGTTGGATGACGCGCAGTGGCTCGGTGCCGCCGGACTCCCGGACCCGATGCCCTCCGGAGATCGACTGCGCGAGCACTTCCGGACCACACTCGCCGAGCTCTCTCCAGCGGCACGCAAGGCAGCGCTGTACCTGTCCCTGGTCGGTGACACGGGGCCGGCTCTGCCCACCGTCGTCACGGCTCTGGGCAATGCCGGCATCAACGTCGGTGAGGCACTGCATCAGGCTTGTCGACGCGGCGTCCTCGTCGAGGAGCGGGCGGGGTACCGGATCCGGCACCCCCTCCTGCGCAGCGCCGTGCTCGAGCTGGCGACGCCCGGTGAGCGGCGCGAAGCCCATACGGCGCTCGCGGCGGTGCTTCCCCTCAGCGACGGGAGCCGGGTCTGGCACCTGGCAGAGTCGGTTGTCGGCCATGATCCGGAGCTCGCAGATCAGCTCGCGGCCATCGCGGAGAGCAACCGTGACCGGTCGGGCTTCGCCGCCGCTGCGAAGGCGCTCGAACGGGCTTCCGAGCTGACACCCGACCCGGACCTGGCGCGGCGACGACTCGCGCTGGCCGCCCTCGACGCCTTCCATGCTGGCGACATCGCTCGGGTCCGTGGCCTGCTCGACCGGGTCCTGGCCGAGGGCGTGCAGGACCGGTCCCGCGGAGAGGCCCTGTTCACGCTCGGAATGCTGGAGCAGTACGCCGGATCCGTGCCCCAGTCCGTCGAGTACCTCGACGAGGCGTCCTACCTCCTGGAGGGAACAGCGCTCGTCCGGGACCTGACCGAGCTTGCGCTGGCGCGGTTCCGCCTCAACGACATCCCCGGGATGGCCGACTGCAGTCGTCGCATCGAAGCCGTCGCCGATCCCGACGACGCCGAGCAACGGCTGATGGCAGCCTTCAGTGGTGGCGCAGCACTCCTGCTGGCGGGTGACCTCGAGGCGGGCCTGGGCCGGCTCGGTGAGGTGCGTCAGCTGGCGGACCTGCCGACGCTGCGTCACGATGCGCGGGCCCTCATGTTGATGGCGCTGGCTGCGGGCTTCACCGGACAGGTGGGCCACGCCGTGGCGGTCGGTGCCCCCCGGCTCCTTGAGCTACGCCGACGCGGGGCGATCGGCGTCCTCGTGCCACTCCTGGCGATCCTGGCCTCCGGCCGGGCGTGGTTGGGGGATCACACGGGCGCCTTCGCGGACGCCGGTGAGGCCACGGAACTCGCAGGGCATCTCGGCTACGCCGCCGACGGGTCGGTCGCGGTGGAGATGTTGGCCTGGCAGTCGGCCGCCCGCGGGCTGCACGACGACGCCGGCAGGTCGCTGGCCCGGGCCCGCGAACTCATCGATCGGGCCGGCACCACAGCCTCCGCAGCCCATCACGCGATCACGGCGGCGTTCTGCGCGCTGTGCCGCGGCGAGCTCAGCGAGGTGGTGACTCTCCTCGAGGCGCGGATAGCCGCTGACGCCGGGAGCGGCGCCAGTGGGGAACCGCTCGGCGTGGCGCCCCTGCTGGTCGAGGCCTACCTCGGGCTTGGC
This sequence comes from uncultured Actinomycetota bacterium, assembly GCA_963781335.1. GTDB lineage: Bacteria > Actinomycetota > Actinomycetes > Propionibacteriales > Nocardioidaceae > Marmoricola. The sequence goes on from CAWAFS010000025.1 coordinate 228,744, forward strand.
AGGCAAGACGACGCGCGATCGCTCGCGGCGCGGTTTGCCGAGACCACCCCGCCCGGGTCGCCCCCGCTGTCGACAGCGCTTGCCCGGCGGTGCGTGGCGCTGACGGTGGCCGACGAGACGACGGCCGACGCCATGTTCGTGGCCGCGCTGACGGCGCACGCCGAGGGCGGAGACCCGTTCGAGACGGCCCGCACCCGGTTGCTCTACGGCGGGCGGCTACGCCGTACTGGCCACCGGGTCGCAGCCAGGAAACACCTGGCAACGGCGCTCGAGGCCTTCGGCGAGATGGACCTGACGCACTGGGTCACCGTCGCCGAGCGGGAGCTGGCGGCGACCGGCGCGTACTGCTCGGCGGCAACCCGCAACGGGGAACGAGCCGCTGACGTCGCAGGAGACGCGGGTTGCGCTCCTGACGGCCCAAGGGATGTCCAACAAGGAGATCGGCGCCGCGCTCTTCATCAGCCCGAAGACCGTCGAGCGCCACCTGGGCAACGTGTATCGCAAGCGCGGGGTCCGGTCGCGGACCGAGCTGGCTGTGGCCTACGCCCGGGTTCCCGAGCAGGCTGACTGAGCGGCATGACCGAGGCAAACATGATCGGCCGCATGCTCCCTCCGACCCTCGGGCTGCTAGCGGCGCTCAGCGAGGTGTGAGCCGGATCGAACGGGAAGCCTCGGGCCCGGGCGGCACGAGGGCTGCACCGATCCGGGCGCCGATCTCGTCGGTGAACGGGGTCGAGGAGGAGCCGGTGACGTGCACGCCCAGGATCTCCTCGGTGGCCCGCAGGGTTCCCCCTGACCACAGCTCGTGCCAGATCCACAGCAGCTTCGGCGTCGAGCCGATCAGCCACGAACGCACCTCGAGGTGTTCGTCGGGACCGACCTGGTCGAGATAGCGGATGTGTGCCTCGACGGTGAACAGCGAGGAACCAGTCTCCTCACGGTACGCGGGCCCCAGTCCGACCGTGGCCATCACCTCGTCGGTGGCGTGGCCGAGCACCAGGACGTAGTACGGCTCGGAGAGATGTCCGTTGTAGTCGATCCACTCCTCCCGGACACCCTCGGTCCAGGTGCACAGCGGGTCATCCACGGTGGGCCCGCTCACGTGCGACCCAGCGCGCGAAGCACCGCGATCACTCCCGCGTCGCGCTCGGCGACGAGCTGGTCGATCGTGCGTCCCTCGCACTCGCGGTCACACCCTCCGACGACCGCGTCACGCAGCTCGGACGTGAGGTCGGCGGCCACCAGGCGCGTCCACGGAGACTTCAGGGACGGACCGAAATGGTCGAGCATGTGCGCCATCCCGCCCTGGCCACCGGCCAGGTGGAAGGTGAGCATCGGGCCCTGGATCGGCCACCGGAGACCGGGACCGTCGGTGATCGCCAGGTCGATCTGCTCCACGGTCGCCTCACCCTCCGCCACCATGTGCAGTGCCTCGCGCCACAGCGCCTCCTGCAGGCGGTTGGCGATGAAGCCGGGCACCTCCCGCTCCATCGTGATCACCGACTTGCCGACGTGCCGGAAGAAGTCGGAGGTCCAGGCAACGACCTCGGGCGAGGTCTGCTTCCCGCCCACGACCTCGACGAGCGGGATCAGGTAGGGCGGGTTGAACGGGTGCCCGACGATGGTCCGCTCCGGGTGCGCACAGGCGACCTGCATCTCGCTCATCCCGTAGCCCGAGGTCGAGGACGAGATCACGATGCCCTCCGGTGCCGCGGCGTCGATCTCGGCGAGCAGCTTCACCTTGAGGTCGAGGTCCTCGGGCGCGCTCTCCTGCACGAACTGCGCGCCGGCCAGGGCCTTGGCCAGGTCCGGCTCGACGCGCAGCCGGGAGCGGTCGGCGCCGTCAGCGAGCCCGAGCTCGGTCAGCGCGGGCCAGGCCGCGTCGACGAGGTGGCCCAGGCGTTCCGCGGCGTCGGGGGAGGGATCCCACGCGACCACGTCGTAGCCGCGCGCCAGGAAGTAGGCCGCCCAGCCGCCGCCGATGACACCGGCGCCGACACAACACACGGTGCGGACGTCCTCGACGGCGACCTGACCGGCCACCGCCGTGGTGCTCATCCGTGCCTCCGCTCGAGGTCGAGGATCTCGCGGGCGTCGTCGGGGGTCGCCACCCCTGCCCCCATCGCCTCGACGATGGTTCGCGCCCGCTCGACGAGCTGCGGGTTGGTCGCCTTGACGCCCTTGCTCAGGTAGAGGTTGTCCTCGAGGCCCACCCGGACGTGTCCGCCGAGCAGCACTGACTGCGCGACCCACGGCATCTGCATCCGCCCGAGGGCGAACGAGGCCCAGACGGCGTCCTCCGGAAGCTGGTCCACCATCGTCACGAGCAGGGCGGGATCCGCCGGTGCGCCGTACGGGATGTCCATGCAGAGCTGGAACATCGGCGGTCCGTCGATCAGGCCCTCCTCCACCAGCTGGCGGCCGAACCACAGGTGGCCGGTGTCGAAGATCTCCATCTCGCAGCGCACGCCGAGCTCCTGGATGCGCTTCGCGCCGTCGCGGAGCATGTCGGGGGTGCTCACGTAGACCAGGCTGCCCTCGCCGAAGTTGAGGCTGCCGCAGTCGAGTGTGCAGATGTCGGGCAGCAGCTCCTCGACGTGCCTGAGCCGCTCGAGCCCGTTCACGAGGTCGGTGCCCTCGACGAAGTCCGTGGGGTTCTGCGGGTCGAGCACGAGGTCGCCGCCCATGCCCGCCGTGGTGTTGATGATGACGTCGACGTCGCTGGCCCGGATCCGCTCGACGACCTCGCGGTAGTACGCGACCTCGCGCGAGCCCTGCCCGGTCTGGGGATCGCGCACGTGGATGTGCACGATCGTGGCGCCGGCCCGGGCTGCCGCGATGCCGGACTCAGCGATCTGCTCGGGGGTGACGGGCACGTGCTCGGACCTGCCCGCGGTGTCACCAGCTCCGGTCAGGGCGCAGGTGATCATCACCTTGCGATTCATCGTGCGCTTCATCCAATGCCTCCGTGCTCGTTCACGATATGAACAATTGCGTTTACGATGCGAACATACGGATCCGGAGGACGGGCCGTCAAGGAGTGCAGGGAGGTTTCATCGTGGGCGGGTCGGTTCCCCTTGAGCGAATGCCGCGAGTGCAGTCCGTCGACCGGGCGATGCTGCTGCTGCGAGCCGTCGCCACGGCAGCCCCGGAGGACTCCACAGCGGCGCGGATCGCGGAGACCTGCGGTCTCAACCGGGCCACGGCCTGGCGGATCCTGCACACCTTGGAGGCCCACGACGTCGTCTCGTGCAGCAGGGAGAGCGGGCGGTGGTCGATCGGGGTCGCCGTCGTCGACATGGCCCAGTCCGCCGGCACCGACACCATCATCGCTCTCGCGCGGAACCGCCTGGAACGGCTCAGCCTGCAGACCGGCGAGACGGCGGCCCTGGCCGTCTGGCGCCAGGGCGCACTGACCTACGTCGAGGAGGTGGTCCCTCCCGCCATCGTCGCAGCGACCTGGCTGGGGCAGACCGTCCCGCTGCACGCCACCTCGACGGGCAAGGTGCTGCTCGCCTTCGGTGGCGTCCCGGTGCCGTCCCGTCCGGATCGACGGGGCCTGGAGCGGTTCAGCGACACCACGATCACCTCGGTGGCGGCACTCGAGCAGGAGCTCGAGCAGGTCCGCCTGCGCGGCTTCGCGGCCTGCCGGGGCGAGTACGAGCCGTCGGCCTGGGGGGTGTCCGCCCCGGTCGTCGACAGTGCCGGCCGCCTGGTCGCCGTGCTCAGCATCTGGGGCCCCGGCACACGGGTGAGCGACGAGCGCCTCGAGGTGCTGGGGCCGCTCGTGCACACGACCGCCGCGACGCTGCTCGACCGCTGAGGCTGGTGCGGGGCACCGCGTCTGGTCAGCCCCGCACCTGGGTCCCGGAGGTGCCGGCGAAGACCGAAGCCACGTTCTCGAGGGAGCCGATCGCTGCGCGGCTCCCGGTGGCACGGACGAACTGGCAGACAGCCTCGACCTTGGGACCCATCGAGCCGGCGGGAAAGGCCACGGCCTCCAGCGCATTCACGGTGATCTCGTGGATCGGCCGCTGCTCCGGGGTACCGAAGTCAGCCATCACGGCCGGGACGTCGGTCAGGATGACGAGCAGGTCGGCGCCCAGATCAGCAGCGACGTGGGCAGCCACCAGGTCCTTGTCCACGACGGCCTCCACGCTCTGCAGGCCGTCGGGTCCTTCGGTGACCGGCACGCCACCTCCGCCGGCCAGCACGACCGTGACACCGCTGCGCAGCAGCAGGTCGGCCGTGCCGATCTCCACGATGCGCTGGGGGAGTGGGGAGGGCACGACCCGTCGCCAGCCGGTGCCGTCCTGGACGAAGTCCCACTCGTGCTCCTTGGCGACCAGCGTGGCCTCCTCCTCGGTGTAGACCGAGCCCACGAACTTCGTGGGGGAGTCGAACGCCGGGTCGTCGGCGTCGACGACCGTCTGGGTGACCAGCGTGACCACCGGCGTCTCCAGGTGCCTGGAGACCGCCTGCTGGAGCCAGTAGCCGATCAGCCCCTGGGTCTCGGCGACCAGGTCGCCGAGCGGGTAGGGCCGGGTCAGGGAACGGTCGGCGGCACTCTCCAGTGCCAGCAGGCCGACCTGCGGGCCGTTGCCGTGGACGACCACCAGCTCGTGCTCCCGGGCCAGTGCGGCAAGCGGCCCGGCGACGTGCGCCACCTGGTCGACCTGCGGTGCGGCATCAGGCCGCTCACCGCGCCGCAGCAGGGCGTTCCCGCCGAGGGCGATCACGACGCGCATCTCAGGCCCCCCAGCGTGGCAACCATGACGGCCTTGATCGTGTGCATCCGGTTCTCCGCCTGGTCGAAGACGATCGAGTTCGCGGACTCGAAGACCTCGTCCGTGACCTCGAGCGCGTCCAGGCCGGCGCTTTGGAACAGCTGCTCGCCGACCTCGGTCTCCCGGTTGTGGAAGGCGGGAAGGCAGTGCATGAACTTGACGTCCGGGTTCCCGGTCTTGTCGAGCAGGGCACCGTTGACCTGGTAGGGCAGCAGCAGGTTGATCCGCTCCTGCCAGGTCTCCTCGGCCTCACCCATCGAGACCCAGACATCGGTGTAGACGAAGTCGACGCCGTCCACCCCGGCTCCGGGGTCGTCGGTACGGGTGATCCGGGCACCGGTCTCGGCGGCGATCGCCTCCGCCGCCTCGACGACGTCCGGCGGGTTGAACAGCGACTTCGGGGCGACCATCCGCACGTCCATCCCCATCATCGCGCCGGCGATCAGCAGCGAGTTCGCCACGTTGTTCCTGGCATCACCCACGTAGGCGAACGAGATCTCCTGGTCCGGCTTGTGCGCGTGCTCGCGCATCGTGAAGACGTCGCACAGCGACTGGGTCGGGTGCCACTCGTCGGTGAGACCGTTCCACACCGGGACACCGGAGTGCTCGGCCAAAGCCTCGACCGTGGATTGCGAGAACCCGCGGTACTCGATCGCGTCGAACATCCGCCCCAGGACGCGGGCCGAGTCCTTGGCCGACTCCTTGTGACCCATGTGGGATCCCGAGGGGTCGAGATAGGTCACGTGGGCACCCTGCTGGTGCGCTGCGACCTCGAAGGCGCAGCGGGTGCGGGTCGAAGCCTTCTCGAAGATCACCGCGACGTTGGCCTCCTCCAGCCGGGGGACCTGCGGGCCGCTGCGCTGCTCGAGCTTCAGGTCGGCTGTCAGGTCCAGCAGGTAGCGCCACTCGTCGCTGGTGAAGTCCAGCTCGCGTACGAAGCTCTTGCCTTTGAGGTTGATCGTCATGTCAGGCCACTGCTTCTCTCTCGATGGGACAGGTCATGCATCGGGGTCCGCCGCGACCACGGCCGAGCTCGGAGCCCACCACGGGGATGATCTCGATGCCTTCGTCGGTCAGGTAGCGGTTCGTCGTGGTGTTGCGCTCGTACCCCAGGATCACGCCGGGGGAGACGGCCAGGAAGTTGTTCCCGTCGTCCCACTGCTCGCGCTGGGCGCCCATGCGGTCGATCGGCGTACGCAGGACCCGGACCTTGTCCAGGTCGAGGGCCTCGGCGACCGCCGCGAACAGGTCGGTGTCCTCACGGAGGGTGAACTGCCCGTCGGTCCCCTTGGCCGACAGGGTGAAGGACCTCAGCTCCTCGGGGAGGTAGGGATAGACGCTGAACGCGTCGTGGTCCACCATCGTCATCGCCGTGTCGAGGTGCATGAACGCCCGCTCCCGTGGCAGCTCCACCGCGATGACCGTGTCGACGGCACCGCCCACGAACAGGGCCCGTGCCAGCGTCTCCACTCCCTGGGGTGTGGTGCGCTCACCCATCCCGATCATCACGGCCCGGTTGCCGATGACGGTGACGTCGCCACCCTCGATCGTCGCGGGGTCGTGTGACAGCGAGTCGTTGCCGTAGAGGAACGGGATGTCGGCGTCACGGAACATCGGGTGGAAGTTGTAGATCAGGCGGGAGTTGATCGTCTCGCGCTTGCGAGCCGGCTTGGCCATCGGGTTGATGGAGAGGCCGTCGTAGATCCAGGCTGCGTTGTCCCTCTGGAACAGGTGGTTCGGCAGCGGGCGCAGCAGGAAGTCGTCAGCTCGCAGGTAGTCCATCAGCAGGCTCGGCTCGTGCAGGCGAGCGCTCACGTCGGACTTCAGCACCCCGCCGATCAGCAGGTCGGCGAGCAGGTGCGCCGGCGTGGAGGCGACCAGGTCGTCGAGCGGCTTGTCCAGGGCGCGGCCGAACCGGGTTGCGGTGGTGAGCCGGTCCTGGAGGAACTCCCGTGCGCCGGTCTCGTCCAGCGCCTCGGCCAGCAGGTCGGCAAAGTGGTGGACGAGCACTCCCCGTTCTTCCAGCTGGGCGACGAACGCGTCGTGCTCCTCCCGCGCGCGCTCGGCCCACATGACGTCGTCGAACAGCAGCTCGTCGACGTTGTTGGGCGTCAGCCGGGCCAGCTCGATGCCGGGTCGGTGCACGATGGCCTGCTTGAGCTGGCCGACTTCGGAGTCCACATGGAATGTCATCTGCGTCTTCTCTCTCAATGGTGGTCGGGGACGGGTGAGCGGGTGTTCTGCGACGGGTGCTGGGAGAGGTGGCGCAGGTGGCGTCGGCTGGGACGTGCCCGGGTGGCGGTTCCGGTGGCGGGTGCCTCCGTCGGCGCGGGGTGTCCGGCGAGCTGGCTCATCGACTCTCCTCGGTGTCTGCCCCCACCCCATCGCAGGTCGGTCCCGGGCGGTACGGCACGAAGGCCTCTGCTCGTCGCCAAAGGTCCCGAAGGTCCTCTGGGGCGGGGTCAGGGCTGGGGTCGCGGCTGGGGGAGCGACTCGACCGCCCGTGGCCGGTCGAGGTCCAGCACCGCGTCCAGGAGCTCGAGCCCGACCGTGCTGTGGGTGGTCCACAGCACGCTCCGGTCGCGTGATCCGGTGAGGATCTCCTCGGCGAGCTCGGTGGCGGTGGCGTGGTCCAGGTGGGCCGTCGGCTCGTCCAGCACGAGGACCGGCTGGTCGGCCAGCAGGGATCGCGCGATGCCGAGCCGGGCACGTTCGCCCCCGGAGACCTCCGTGTGACCTGCTCCGAGCCAGGTGTCGAGCCCGTCGGGAAGTGTGTCGAGCCAGGGTCCGAGTCGCGCGCGGCGCATGGCGATCTCGACGTCGGAGTCGCTCGCCTCGGGTCGGGCCAGGCGGACGTTCTCCACCAGGGTCGTGGCGAAGACGTGCGGGTCGTCGTCGACCAGCCCCACCGTCCGCCGTACGTGCTCGAGCGTCAGGCGGCTCAGGTCGCAGCCACCGAGGCGTACGGCTCCGCTCGTCGGGTCGAGGAACCGGAGCATCAGGGCTGCCAGGGTGCTCTTGCCGGAGCCGGAGGACCCCACGACGCCGAGACGTGCACCGGGATCCAGGTGGAGCGACACGTTGCGCAGAGCCGTCGTCGAACCCCAGCCGGCCTGGACCCGGCGGAGTGAGACCTCCTCCGACACAGCTTCCTCCCCGCTCGCGGTGCAGCGAACGGCGGGCTCGGTCTCCTCCAGCGCACGCAGGCGGTCGGCGGAGGCCCGGGTCCGCGCAGCGAGTGCGCCCGCGTCCGCCAGCGGCACAGCCACCTCGACCAGCGCGAGCGGCAGGAGCACCAGCAGAGCGGCCATCGGGGCTGAGATCCCTCCGGACGCGACTGCTGCCGACGCCTGGAGCGCCACCAGTCCGATCGCTGCTCCTGCGGCCACCAGGAGCAGGGCACGTGCGGTGGCGACCCAGTGCGCTGCGCGGCGGGTGGTGGTCCCCAGCCGCTCACTGACGTCGCCAACCCCTTGGGCAGCTGCCCCGGCGCGCTGCCACATCACCAGTTCGTCGGTGAGCTCCAACGTCTCCACCACGGCCGATGAGAGCTCCGCGCGCAGCTCGATCGACGCGCTCTCGGACCGTGCTGCGCCTGCCCTGGACAGGAGGAACGCGCCCGCCGTGATCCCGCCACCGAGCACGCCCACGACGAGGCCGGCGAGCGGGAGCAGGACGCCCGCCAGCACGGTGGCCGACGCGCAGACCAGGGCATAGCTGCGCACGGGCATCCGCACCCGCAGCTCGCGGTCCACCACGCTGTCCACGTCGTCGACCACTGACGCGAGCACGTCACCGCGGCGCCGGTCCAGCCGCCCGGGGACCAGGGGCACCAGCGCGTCGTACACCTCCACGCGGCGGCGAGCCAGGAGGCGCAGCGCGGTGTCGTGCGAGCGGAGGCGCTCGGCGTACCGCAGCACCGGGCGCGCCAGGCCGAAGGTCCGGACGCCGACGATCGCCACCAGCAGGGTCAGCACGGCTGGTCGAGTCGACGCCTGGACGATCAGCCACGCGGCGGTCGCGGTGAGGGCGACTCCCGAGGCGGAGGCCAGGGCAGCCACCAGCGTGCTGGGCCAGAAGGAGGGGGCCGGTCCGGGGAGCGTGCCGTCGGCGTCGAGGGTCTCGCTAGGGCGAGGCGCGTGGGCGACCCCCGAGGGCACCCCGGCAGGTGGCAGCTGGGGGTCGGGGGCGGACAGCCAGAGCAGTTGGTCGGCGAGGTCGATGATCGCCGCGTTGTGCGCGACGACGACTACGCCGCTCGTGCGACCCAGCTCGACGATCGTGTCCGCGATGATCATCTCGGTGAGCTGGTCCAGGTGAGCCGTCGGCTCGTCCATCAAGACCCAGGGGCGGTCGGCCAGCACCACCCGCGCCAGGGCGAGCCGGGCGCGTTCGCCGGCCGACAAGGTGCTCCCGTCCTCACCGACGGCTTGGTGCAGCCCATCGGGAAGGTCGCTCACGCGCTCCTCGAGAGCCACCCGCCTGAGCGCGGTCCACAGCTCCTCCTCCGACGCCTCCGCACGGCCCAGGCGAAGGTTGTCGGCCACCGTGCCGTTCACGAAGTGCGGTCGCTGTGGCAGCCAGGCAACCTGGGCCTGCCACTGGGGACCCGTCGCTGGGCGTTGCCCGAGCATCACGGTGCCGCTCGTCGCGGGCAGCAGTCCCGCCAGCACGTCGAGCAGGGTGGACTTGCCGCACCCCGAGGGGCCAGCGATCACCGTGACCCCACGTCGGGGGAACACCGCGTCGAGGCCGCACAGTGCGGGGGTGCTGCGTCCTGGATACCTCAGCGTGATGTCGCCGACGACCAGGTCGTCCGTCGTCCTGGCCTCGCCCGGGACTGGATGTGACGACGGCCCATCGTCGATGAGGGCGGCGACCTTCTCGAACGTGGCCACGCCCTCCGCGGCGGCGTGGAACTCGGCGCCGACGCGCCGTAGCGGCCAGTAGGCCTCTGGCGCAAGCAGCAGGACCAGCAGCGCCGTGTGCAGGTCGAGCCCTCCGGCCGCGAGGCGGACCCCGACGGTGACCGCGACCAGGGCCACGGAGAGGGTGGCGACCAGCTCGAGCACGGCGGAGGACGCGAACGCCAGGCGCAGGGTGCCCAGGCTCGCCTGCCGGTAGCGGTCGGTGACACGTCCGATGGTCGCCGACTGTGCCTCCGCCCGGCGGAACGAGACCAGCGTGGGCAGCCCCTTCATGACGTCGAGGAAGTGGCTCGAGAGCGACTCCATCGCCCGCCACTGCTCGTTGGCGCGGTCGCGGGTCGCCAGGCCCACCAGTGCTCCGAAGACGGGCACGAGCGGGAGCGTCGCCAGCACGATCACGGCACTGAGCAGGTCCTGCGTGGCGATCGCGACCACCGTCAACGGCGGAAGCACGCAGGCCAGGACGAGCGCCGGCACGTAGCGGGTGAGGTAGGGCTCGGCGGCACTGACCCCGCGGGTGGCCAGGGTGGCGACCGTCCCGCTGCTCGTGGCGACGTCACGTCCGCGAGCGAGGACGCCGGTGACCAGGATGCTGCGCAGGTGCGATCCGATGTGGGTCGCGGCCGACGTGGCACACCAGTCGCCGGCGTAGCCCGCAGCGGCCCGGGCGGCCAGCGTCGCCAGGACGAGCCACGCCCAGCTCGCGACGTCCCGGTCCCGCACGACGGCGACCACCAGGCCGGTGACGACCCAGGCCTGGACGATCACCAGCAGGCTGGAGAGCAGGCCGGTGGCGAGGACGCCGCCCAGCTGGGCCCGTGCGGCAGCGAGGTGGCGACGCAGCCGAGGGTCGGTCGGCCTCATCGAACCCGGGCGGGCGCAGGGGTTGCCGGGATGTGGTGCACGGCGATCCGCTTGCGGAAGACCCAGTAGGTCCAGCTCTGGTAGAGCAGCACCAGGGGGGTGAAGATCACGGCCACGATGGTCATCACCTTCAGCGAGTACGCCGTGGCCGACGCGTTGGTGGTCGTGAGACTCAGCCCGGTCGCGAGCGAGGTCGGCATCACATCGGGGAACAGCGCGAGGAACAGTCCCGCGACCCCGAGGGCGATCGCGAGGAACGTGCCGATGAAGGCCCATCCCTCGCGTCCTCTGAGCAGCGCGACCAGCCCGGCGACGAGCGCCACGGCCGCGGCCACGAACGCGACCGCAGAGCCGGCGGAGCCGGTGTTCAGCTGCGTCCACGCCAGGAAGGCGACCGTGACGACGGCTGCTCCGAGGCCCAGCTTGATCCCCAGCGAGCGGGCGGCGTGCCGGATCCGGCCGTCGGTCTTGAGCGAGATGAACACCGCGCCGTGCGTGAGGAACAGGAGCAGAGTGGTCGCCCCGCCCAGCAGCGCGTAGGGGTTGAGCAGGTTGAAGAAGCCGCCGACGTACTCACCCGTGTCGTCGAGCGGGACGCCGCGCAGGATGTTGGCGAACGCCACTCCCCAGAGCACCGCGGGCAGGAACGAGCCGATGATGATCGCCAGGTCCCAACGCCACCGCCAGCTGTCGTCGTTGCGCTTGGCGCGGTACTCGAAGGCGAGGCCACGCACGATCAGGGCGAGGAGGATCAGGAGCAGGGGCAGGTAGAAGCCGCTGAACAAGGTGGCGTACCACTCGGGGAACGCGGCGAAGGTGGCCCCGCCCGCGACGAGAACCCACACCTCGTTGCCGTCCCAGACCGGGCCGATGGTGTTGATCAGCACCCGGCGCTCGGTGTCGTTCTCGGGCAGGATCCCGAGCAGCATGCCCACCCCGAAGTCGAAGCCCTCGAGGGTGAAGTAGCCGATCCAGAGCACGGCGATCAAGGCGAACCAGATGGTGGTCAGTTCCATGGTGATGTCCTCTGGTCCTGGTCAGTACGCGAACGCGAGCGGGCGGTCGGAGCTGGGGTCGTCGTGGTCGTCGTGGTCGTCGTCGGTGGTCGCGGGGAGAGGGTCGGGTCCGGCCTTGATGTAGGTGAGCAGCAGCCGGACCTCGATGTAGGCCAGCGCGGCGTACAGCAAGGTGAGCGCGATCAGCGAGATGAGCGCCTCCGTCACGCTGACCCCTGGGGAGACCCCGCGCGCCGTGGTCATCAGCCCGAACACCGCCCACGGCTGGCGGCCCATCTCGGTGAAGATCCAGCCGAAGGAGTTGGCGAGCAGCGGCATGAAGGGAAGCAGCATGGCGAGGGAGAAGATCAGGCGTCCCTTCGGGAACCGGCCGCGTCGGGTGGCCCACAGCAGCCAGCCGGCGACTGCCGCGCCGGCGAGGCCGAGGCCGATCATCAGCCGGAAGGTCCAGTAGGTCAGTGGGATGTTGGGCGTGTAGTTCCCGGCCGAGTAGTACGCCTCTCCGGGGTCGGCGCCGTACTGCGTCTCGTAGCGTTCGCGCAGGTCGTTGATGCCGGTGACCTCAGCCGTCGCGTCTCCGGTGGCCAGGAACGAGAGCAGACCGGGGATCTTGACCGCGAACTTCTCCTCCTTGCCGTCGGGGGTCCCGATGGTCAACAGCGAGAAGGCTGCGGGCGCCTCGGTCTCGTAGAGGCCTTCGGCCGCCGCCATCTTCATCGGCTGGACATCGGTCATGATCTTGCCCTGGATGTCCCCCGTGATGGCCACGCCGAGGCCCGCCACCAGGACCACGGCAGCGCTCGTGCGCAGGGCCGTGGTGAACATGCCGCGTTCCTCGTCGCTGCGCGCCTTCCGGGCGAGCTGCCAGAACGAGACACCGACGACGAAGGCCGCGCCCGTCATGTAGGCAGCCAGCACGACGTGCGGGAAGGTCACCAGCTGGACCTTGTTCAGCATGACCGCCATGAAGTCGTCGAGCTCCGCACGGCCGGTCTCGGAGTTGTAGGCGAAGCCGACCGGATGCTGCATCCAGGAGTTGGCCGCCAGGATGAAGTACGCCGAGAGCAGCGTGCCGATGTGCACCAGCCAGATGCAGGCCGCGTGCAGCCTGGGGGAGAGCCGGTCCCAGCCGAAGATCCACAGGCCCAGGAACGTGGACTCGAGGAAGAAGGCCAGGAGTCCCTCGATCGCCAGCGGTGCACCGAAGACGTCGCCGACGAAGCGTGAGTAGTCGCTCCAGTTCATCCCGAACTGGAACTCCTGCACGATGCCGGTCACCACGCCGATCGCGAAGTTGATCAGGAACAGCTTGCCGAAGAACTTCGTGAGCCGCAGCCAGCGCTCGTTCCCGGTGCGCACCCACGCCACCTCGTAGCTCGCCACGATGGCCGAGAGACCGATGGTGATGGGCACGAACAGAAAGTGATAGACGGTGACGATGGCGAACTGCCACCGGGCGATGTCGAGCGTGTCCACAGGTGCTCCTGACAACAACGGGGCCGATGTCGGACCCACGCTAGGAAGATTGGGCCGGCGACGTCACAGGCGGTGGTCACGCACCCGTGGGACCAAGGTCCCTTGAGCGCAGCACCCGGTCCACGAGCTCTCCTCGACGTGGACAACGAAGGGCTTTGGACCCTTTCCCGGCAGGAGCCACAGGCGACAGGATGGGGTCAGGACGAGACCGAGCCCCACCTGGCTCACCTGACCAGTGCCACCGGAGGGAACTGCCTGATGAGTAGAAGCGCGCCGACCACGAGCACCATCAAGGGACGACCGCTGGGGAGAGCCGAGCTGAAGCAGATCGATGCCTGGTGGCGCGCCGCGAACTATCTCTCCGTCGGACAGATCTACCTGATGAGCAACCCCTTGCTTCGCGAGAAGCTGCTACCTGAGCACGTGAAACCCCGCCTGCTGGGCCACTGGGGCACCACTCCTGGCCTGAACTTCCTCTACGCGCACCTGAACCGCGCGATCATGGCGCGCGACACGAACATGATGTACATCATCGGTCCGGGCCACGGCGGGCCCGGCCTGGTTGCCTCCGCCTGGCTCGAGGGCACCTACAGCGAGGTCTACCCGGCCATCGGCCTTGACGGCGACGGGATGCGGGCGCTGTTCCAGCAGTTCTCCTTCCCCGGAGGCATCCCGAGCCACGTCGCGCCGGAGACCCCGGGCTCCATCCACGAGGGCGGCGAGCTCGGCTACTCCCTCTCCCACGCCTACGGCGCCGCGTTCGACAACCCGGACCTCGTCGTTGCCGCCGTCGTGGGTGACGGGGAGGCCGAGACCGGTCCGCTGGCCACGAGCTGGCACTCGACCAAGTTCGTCGATCCCCGCAGGGACGGAGCTGTCCTGCCGATCCTGCACCTGAACGGCTACAAGATCGCCAACCCCACCGTGCTGGCGCGCATCCCGGAGGAAGAGCTCACCTCGCTCCTGCGTGGATACGGGCATGCACCGTACGTCGTCAGCGGCTCGGAGCCACGCGAGATGCACCAGGCGTTCGCCGCGACGCTGGACCACTGCCTCGACGAGATCAGGAACATCCAGGACGAGGCCCGCTCGGCGAAGGGCAAGAAGCCGGTGCCCCGTCGTCCGTGGCCGATGATCGTGCTGCGCTCCCCCAAGGGATGGACCGGTCCCAAGGAGGTCGACGGCAAGGCCATCGAGGGCAACTGGCGCTCACACCAGGTGCCATTCGCGGACGCTCGCGGCAACGACGAGCACCGGGACGTGCTCGAGAGGTGGATGCGCAGCTACCGGCCCGACGACCTGTTCGACGAAAACGGCGCTCCGGTCCCCGAGATCGCGGCCCTGCACCCTGTGGGCGAGCGCCGGATGAGTGCCAACCCGAACGCCAACGGCGGCCTGTTGCTGCGGGACCTCAAGCTGCCCGACTTCCGCGACTATGCGATCGATGTCGAGTTCCCGGGAACCGGTGCGGTCGAGTCGACCCGCGTGCTCGGCACGTTCCTTCGCGATGTGATGGCGAGGAACATGGACAACTTCAGGCTGTTCGCCCCGGACGAGAACAACTCCAACCGGCTGCAGGACGTCCTGGAGGTGACCGGTCGCACCTGGAATGCCGAGACGCTTCCGCACGATGACAACCTGGCCGTCGACGGGCGGGTGATGGAGATCCTCTCCGAGCACACCTGTGAGGGCTGGCTGGAGGGCTATCTGCTGACCGGCCGACACGGGCTCTTCTCGTGCTACGAGGCGTTCATCCACCTGATCGACTCGATGTTCAACCAGCACGCCAAGTGGCTCAAGGTCACCGACGACATCCCGTGGCGGCGCCCGATCGCCTCGTTGAACTACCTGCTCACCTCACATGTGTGGCGCCAGGACCACAACGGCTTCTCGCACCAGGACCCCGGGTTCATCGATCATGTGATCAACAAGAAGGCCGAGGTCGTCCGGGTCTACCTGCCGCCGGACGCGAACACCCTCCTCTCGGTGGCCGACCACTGCCTGCGCAGCAAGCAGTACGTCAACGTGATCGTGGCCGGCAAGCAGCCCGCCCCGCAGTACCTCTCCATGGCCGACGCGATCGTGCACTGCACCAAGGGGCTCGGCATCTGGGACTGGGCGAGCACCGATGAGGGGGCAGAGCCGGACGTGGTGATGGCCTGCGCGGGTGACGTGCCCACCCTGGAGGCGCTTGCGGCGGTCGACCTGCTGCGTGGCTTCTTCCCCGACCTGAGGATCCGGTTCGTCAACGTGGTCGACCTGATGCGGCTCCAGGACGAGCGCGAGCACCCGCACGGCCTGTCCAAGGCGGACTTCGACTCCTTGTTCACCCGGGACAAGCCGGTGATCTTCGCCTACCACGGCTATCCCTGGCTGATCCACCGGTTGACCTACCGGCGGACGAACCACGAGAACTTCCACGTCCGTGGCTACCGGGAGGAGGGGACCACCAGCACGCCGTTCGACATGACCGTGATGAACCAGCTGGACCGTTACGACCTCGCCATCGACGTGATCGACCGGGTCGACCGGCTCCAGGCGACGTCGGGAGCCGCGCGCGAGGAGCTGAAGAACCGACTGATCCAGCACAAGATCTACGTGCAGAGCCACGGCGAGGACCTGCCGGAGATCCGTGACTGGGAATGGACCTCGGCCGCCGGCTCCTCGACGTGAGGGTCCTCGTGGTCAACGCCGGGTCGAGCAGCCTGAAGCTGGCCCTGATCGACGGGGACCGGGCCGTGGCCGGGACCACGGCGCAACGCTGGGAGGGGGAGGAGCACCTCGAGCCGATTCGGGACTTCCTCGACCAGGTCGACGACATCGAGGCCGTGGGACACCGTGTCGTCCACGGGGGTCCCGGGCTGACCCAGTCCGTGGTGGTGGACGACGACGTCCTCGACTACCTGGACTCCATCGAGGACCTGGCCGCCCTGCACAACCCGAGGGCCCTCGCCGCGATCCGTGCCGTGCATGCGCTGCTGCCCGGCGTTCCGGCGGTCGCGTGCTTCGACACCACGTTCCACGCCGACCTGCCGCTGGCCGCGCGGACCTACGCCTTGCCGAGGGAGTGGAACGAGCGATGGGGACTGCGTCGCTACGGCTTCCACGGCCTCAGCCACTCCCATGCCGTACGTCGTGGCGCTGAGCTGGTCGGTCGGAGGCTCGAGGACCTGCGAGTCGTCTCGTGCCACCTCGGAGCCGGGGCCTCGCTCGCCGCGGTGGTCGGAGGCAGATCGGTGGACACGACCATGGGCTTCACCCCCTTGGAGGGGCTGGTGATGGCTACCCGGTCCGGCTCGGTGGACCCCGGTCTGGTGCTGTGGTTGCTCGCGCACGGTGGCCAGACACCGGCCACCCTCGCTGCAGCCCTCGAGCACCACTCGGGACTGAAGGGTCTCTCCGGCACCAGCGGCGACCTGCGCGACGTGCTCGAGGCCAGGAAGAGCGGTGACGCGGACGCGACGCTCGCCTTCGACGTGTTCGTCCACCGACTCCGCCGTGACATCGGTGCGATGACCGCCAGCGCGGGCGGGCTCGACCTACTGGTCTTCACTGGTGGGATCGGGGAGCACGATCCCGAGGTCCGGACGCTCGTCGCCGATGGGCTGGCCTATCTGGGAGTCGACCTCGACGAGGAGGTCAACCGGGGCAGCACGACCGACCAGGACATCAGCGCAGTCGACGCCCCTGCTCGCACGGTGGTGGTCAGTGCGTCGGAGGCGACCGAGATCGCTCGAGATGCTGCCAGGGTGCTCATGTCCTGACCTCGTCCGGCTGCTGCCGCTGCGGCAGTGGTCAGGCCGAGACGACCATGTCGTGGCAGTCGCAGAGCGCGCCGGCGCTCTCGCCAGGGGCGAGCTCGTAGCAGCACAGGAGCGGGAACGGCACCCTGGCGCGCAGCTCGCTCCAGCAGTGCTCCAGCTCGAGAGCGAGGTGGTCGTCGCTCTGGCGCCAGAAGAGGTCGACGATCTCGCCGAAGACCCGGAACGTGTGCCACCGACGGCTGACGTGTTCCACCTGAGCGCCGATCAGCGTGTCGAAGAGCTCCCGGTCGATGTGATCGCTCCGCTGCAGGTCGCGGTGCAGTGAACCGGCGTCGAGCGGGAGGTACTGGCCGGAGACGATCGCGGCGACCGGGTCGATGCCGATCGCGGCCAGCCCGGACTCCAGCCTCCGGTGGTGTGCGTTCGTGGCAGCGACCAGCACGGCCTCACCGGCAGCGAGCCCGTTGGCGACAAACGCGACCAGGTCCTCGGCGAGGCTCTCCTCGTGGTGCCAGAAGGCGACCGAGTGTCCCGCCTTGGCCACATCAGGCCCGAGCTTCCCGGGGGCGACCTGCAGTCCGGGGAAGGTCGCGGTGAAGTGGGTGCCCCGCGTTCCGTCGTACTCGATGCTGCCGGACATGGCCTCGCAGAGCTGTCGCACGATCAGCATCCCGAGCCCGCTGCCACCGAGTCGCTGGGACGAGGGGCCACGGGCGTAGGCGCGGAACAGGCTGTCGGTCAGATCGTCAGGGACTCCGTCGCCGTCGTCGCTGACGGTCAGTCGGACATCGGCTCCGTCCCGGCTGGAGCTCACGTGGACGTTCGGGCCGCCGTAGCGCAATGCATTGGTGACCAGGTTGTCGAGCACCTGGGTGACCCGCGTCGGGTCCGCGAGCACGAGCGCGTCCTGCGCGACGTCGATCGTGATGTGCGCGCCGATCGCGGGCTGGCGCTCGGTCAGCACTTCCTGGCAGATGTCCGAGAGCGAGACGGGCTGCAGGGAGAGCTCCAGCTCACCGCTCTCGGCCAGGTGGGCCGTCGAGAGGTCGCCCAGGAGGCGCACCAGCATGTCGCCGCGCCGCACCATCATCTCGGTGAGGTGCGCCACCACCCCCGGTGGGAGCGTGTCGCCGTTCTCGTGGAGCTGCGAGGCTGCCTCGCGGAGCACCGTGGCCGTGTTCTGCATGTCGTGGATCAGCTGAGCCTCGACGTCTCTCACAAGGACCCCCCTCGTTACCCCGGGCGTGACCCCGGGTCGGGCCGCAGTATATGTGACGTACGCCTCATTCGGGGGATCGGTCTAGGGTGGATTTCGTGAGTAGACGTGTGGTGCTCGTGGTCGGTGCCGGACCAGGAGTCAGCGGGTCCGTGGCACGACGCTTCGGCCGTGAGGGCTATGACCTGGCGCTGCTGGGACTCGATGAGAGCGTCCTGGAGGAGCTCGCCGGGTCGTTGCGTGCCGACGGGGTCGGTGTCCGGTGGAGAGCGGTCGACATCACCGACGACGCGATGTTCGCCGAGTCCGTGGCGAGCCTCGGAGATGAGACCGGGCGCATCGACGTCCTGCACTTCAACCCCAGTGCCTTCCGCCAGAAGAGCCCGCTCGAGCTGACCGCCGCTGAGCTCGCCGCCGACGTCAGCCTGGGGGTCGGCGCACTGCTCACCGCCCTTCAGGCCGCGCGGCCCTTCATGTCGGCCGGGGGGCGGGTCACGGCCACCGGCAGCATGGCGGCCGACCAGCCCTGGAACGAGGCTGCGAGCCTGGGCGTCCAGAAGGCCGGTCTGCGCAACCTGGTGCACAGCATCGACACCACGCTGAAGCCGGACGGCATCCGCGCCGTCTCCGTCACCGTCCGCGGGACGTTGTCCCGCGAGGGTGCCTTCACGCCCGATCGCGTGGCGGACGCGATCTTCACTGCCGCCTGCCAGGACGAGGCGGAGTGGCAGACCGAGGTTCCCTACTCAGGGTGACCCCGCACGTCGCGGAGCACCCGCTGGCTGGCCAGCTTGCCGGGCGAGCCGATGACGCACCCGCCGGGGTGGGTGCCGGAACCGCACTGGTAGTAGCCGTCGATGGGGGTTCGGTACTGGCTCCAGCCGGGAGCCGGCCGGAAGAAGTACATCTGAGGCGCGAGGAACTCGCCAGCGAAGATGTTGCCCTCGGTGAGCCCGGTGACCCGTTCGATGTCGACGGGCGTGACCACCTCACGGTGGAGCACCAGCTCACCGAAGCCGGGGAAGTGTGACTCGAGAACGGCCTGCGCCTTGTCCCCGAACGCGTCGCGCTCGGTCTCCCAGTCGCTGCCGCGCAGCTCGTACGGCGCGTACTGGACGAAGCAGGACATCACGTGCTTGCCGGGGGGCGCCATGTCCGGGTCGACGACCGACTGGATGGCGGCGTCGATGAAGGGTCGCTCGCTGTACCAGCCGTACTTCGCGGCGTCGAAGGCTCGCTCGACGTACTCGATCGTCGGCCCGATGTTCAGGAACCCGCCGAAGTGGTCGAGGCCCCCTCCGTTGGGCTGCGGCGGCAGCGCCGGGAAGACCGGCAGGTCGTCGAGGGCGAAGTTGACCTTGGCCGAGACTCCCCGGAACTTCATCCGCTCGACGTTCTCGACCAGGTCCGCCGGCAGCTCCCGGGGGTCCAGCAGGTCGAGGAAGGTACGCCGGGGATCGAGCGCCGACACGACCACCGGAGCGCGGAACTCGGTCCCGTCCTCCAGAGCCACGCCGATGGCACGGCCCTCCTGGGTGAGGACGTCACTCACCCGGGCACCGAGCCGGATCTCGGCACCGTGGGCCTCGGCGGCCCGGGCGAGCACCTGGGTGAAGCCACCGTTGCCGCCCTTGTGAAAGGCCCAGGACCCGAGGTGCCCGTCGTGCTCGCCCATCTTGTGGAAGAGCAGCACCAGGCCAGAGCCTGGTGACATTGGTCCGACCTTCGTTCCGATGATGCTCGAGGAGGCATGGAAGCCCTTGATCGCCTCGTGCTCGAAATAGTCCTCGAGCCAGTCGGAGGCACTGCCGGTGAGGAGCCGCACGACGTCGTGCATCACCTTTCGCTCGACACTGCCGAGGTGGTCGAGCAGCCAGGTCACGTCGGCCTGGTCCTCGGGATCCTTCCCGAAGACGTTGGGAGGAGGGTTGTCGAACAGCGGCTGGATCGCCTGGCAGACCCGGTCTAGGTCGTGGTGATAGCGGTCGTAGGCATCGGCGTCGTGGCGTGAGTGGCGCCGGATCTCCTGGAGGTTCTGGCCGTGGTCGTCGCCGAGGAGCAGGTAGTCACCGTCTCCCGTCGGGTGGAAGGAGGAGGGCATCATCAGGGGCATGAACCCGTGCTCGACCAGGTCGAGCTCGTGGATGATCTCGGGCCGGAGCAGGCTGAGCGCGTAGGAGAACGTGGTGAACGAGAAGCCGGGGACGATCTCCTCGGTGATCGCGGCTCCACCGACGAGGTCGCGCTGCTCGAGCACGAGCGTGCGCAGCCCTGCCCTGGACAGGTAGGCGGCATTCACCAGTCCGTTGTGGCCGCCGCCGACCACGATGGCGTCGTAGCTGTTCACGCGTTCCTCGATCTCTCGACGGGCGTTCGAGACGCTCGCTCCTCAAACACCGGAGGCCGTCTTCCTCGCGGGGTTGAACAGGGGCAGCCTCGCCGTGCGGGCGAGGACCGTCTGATTGGTGTGGTTCAGGGCAAGCTCCAGGTGCACCTCGCTGCCGGCAGAGGCCAGGTCGGGACGGACCCGCGCCAGGCCGATGTGCCGCTGGAGCACGGGGGAGTACATGAAGCTGGTGACGTAGCCGACCTGCGAGCCACCGTCGGTCGTCGGCCGGTCGTGGAGCACCGACTCGTAGGACAGGGGGTGCTCGTCCTTGGCCGGTAGCAACCCTGCCTCGCGGTGCAACGAGTTCCAGCTCTCCCAGTCGACGACGATGCCGACACTGGCCCACCTCGAGGACTTCGTGGCCAGCTCGCGGCGGATCGCGCCACCCCCGATGAAGGCACGCGCGCCGTCGGCCACGCCGCGCAGCATCCAGCGCATGCCGAGCTCGACCGGGGTGAGTCGCTGGTGGTCGGTGAAGGCGAGCCGGCTGTTGGTCCACTCGACGTCGACGAGAGGCAGGCCCGCCTCGATGCGCAGCATCATCAGCGCCTCCTCGCCGAACGGCCGGATGCTGTGACCGCGGCCGGCCTCGAGGATGGCGTCGAGCACGTCGAGCGCATCACCCGCCCCGACCGTCACCTCGAAGCCGAGGTCGCCCGTGTAGCCCGTGCGCGACAACGTGACCGGCGAGGAGCCGATCTTCGCGTGGGTCAGGGCGAAGAACGGCAACGACGCTGCCTCCGGCATCAACGTCGCCAGCACCTCCCGTGACCGCGGACCCTGGACGGCGAGGATGCCGAGGTCATCGGAGATGTCCTCGATCTCCACCCGCAACCGGCCGCGATGGTCGCCGAACCAGCCCAGGTTCGGCCGAGCCGTGGTGAGCAGGAAGTCGTTCTCCGAGTGCCGGAAGACGACGCCGTCCTCCATCACGAACCCCTGGTCGTCGCACCACAGGGTGTACTGCGCCTGGCCCGGTCGGCAGCCGCGGATGTCGCGGACCAGCATCCCGGCCAGGAACCGCTCGGCGTCGGGTCCCTGGATGCGGTACTTGAACAGCGGTGAGGTGTCGAACACCCCGACCGCGTTGCGGACCGCGAAGTACTCGTGCTTCGGCGCATGCGTGTAACGCAGCGCCGAGAGATGTCCCTGCCAGTGGGTGTAGAGCCCCTGGCTGTTGAGCTCGCTGAGCCGGGGGTGGAAGGGGGTGGTCTTGATCATGGTGGCTCCGACGCTAGCCGTTACTGACTGCTGCGTCAGTAGTGGCGCCCAGCGAGTCGAGCAGCCAGGCGTAGACCTCGGCCTCGTAGTCGAGCCGTGCGAACCGTCCTGACGGCCCGGTGTGCCCCCCGGCGCCGGTCTCGCACCGGAAGACGCACCGCGGCGACCACCCCGGGTCGGTCGCACGGAGCGCAGCCACCCACTTGGCCGGCTCGTGCACCATCACCCGGGGGTCGTGCAGGGCGCCGGTGACGAGCAGGTCCGGCCGCGATCCGGCCGGCGGCAGGTGGTCGTACGGCGACCAGGAGAGCATCCGGTCGAACTCCTCCGGACGACGCGGGTCGCCCCACTCGTCCCACTCGGTGACGGTGAGCGGGATGGACACGTCGAACATGGTCGTGACCACGTCGACGAAGGGCACCTCCGCCACGACGGCCCGCCACCGGTCCGGGCGCTGGCTCAGTACCGCCCCCTGGAGCAGGCCTCCGGCGCTCAGGCCGCGGGTCGCGATCCTCCGACCGTCGACCAGCCCGTCCAGCCCGTCCGCCACGGCGAGGTGGTCGGTGAAGGTGTTCTGCTTGTGCTCGAGGTGCCCGTCGACCCACCAGCGGCGGCCACCCTCCCCGCCTCCGCGGACGTGTGAGTGCACGAAGACCACACCTGCGTCGAGGAGGCTCGGCAGGGCAGGGTCCCACTCCGGCTCATCGACCGCCTCGTAGGCGCCGTACGCGTAGAGCAGGGCGGGGGCGGTGCCGTCGAGCGGGGTATCGCGACGCCGCACCAGGGTCGCCGGCACCAGCGTTCCGTCGGGGGCGGGAAAGTGCCGGCGCTCACTCACGTAATCCTCCGGGTCGTGACCGGGCGCGAGGTGACGGTGCCGCTCCGTGCGTTCGCCCGTCCGCAGGTCGACGTCCGACCAGACGGGTGGGTGGACCCAGGACTCGTCCACCACAGTGACGGCGGACGCCTCGAAGTGCTGGTTGTGGGTCTGGTCGACGCTCCCGTCGGGCAGGGCCGGATCGATCACGAAACCGGGGGAGTCGAGCGCATCGAGGGGTACGACGCGCAGTCGGTGGACTCCCTCGGACCGGAATCCGATCACCAGGTGCGTGGCGAAGGCGTCGACGCGGTAGATCCGCTCGGGCGGGACTTCGGGGCGCAGGGGCTCCCAGGAGGTGTGGTCCTGGTCCGCCGCTCTCGGGACCGGGCAGCGAGCCAGGCGGAACTCGCCGGCGTCGTCGTTGGTCACCACGAACAGCGTCTCCTCGCCATCGGGCAGGATCGCGTGCTCGGCGTGGTACTCCACGCCGGGTCGACGCCCGCCCACCGACCGCGCGGGGTGCCGCGGCTGGTGGGCATCGAGCACCCACACCTCGCGAGTGTCGCGGCTCTCCGACCAGATGACGACCAGGCCCCCGCTCCGGGTCGCGCGCAGGTTCAGCTCGAAGCGCTCGTCCGGCTCGTCGAGCACGAGCGCGTCCTCGTCGTACGACGACCCGACCGCGTGGCGCCAGACCTGGAAGGGTCGGTAGGAGTCGTCGTGCACCGTGTAGAAGAAGTGGTCCGACGCTGCGCTCCACGCACCGCCGTAGTAGCAGCGGGGGACCAGGTCGTCCAGGTCCTCCCCGCTCTCGAGGTCGCGGAAGCCAAGCTCGTAGACCTCGTCGCCGGTCCGGTCCACCGAGTAGGCGAGCAGGTTCCCGTCCGGGCTGACGGCAGTGAGACCCAGCTCGAGATGGCCCGACCCGTCCGCGAGCAGGTTGGCGTCGAGGAGCACCTGACTAGTCCCCCTGCGGTCCCCGATGTCGAAATCACGCAACAGTTGGGTGTACTCCCTTCCCGCGGGGAGAAGCGTGTAGTAGTAACAGTTCTGATGTCGCCAACTGACTGACCGATCAGTAGCCGGCACCCTGTCCTTCATCTCGGACCGCAGCGCTTTGACGAGGGAGCTCAGATGTCCGGTGGCAGATTCGTACCAGAGGCGTTCGGCGACAAGATGCGCGAGGAGGTCGGGCGAGTCGACCCGGCGCATCCAGTGGTACGGATCCGGGCGGTGGACACCGTTGTGGGTGTGCTCGTAGGGCTGTTCGGCCGCGACCGGAGGAGACGTCACAGCCGGCACCGTACTCCCACTCGAGCCCTGGCGGCGCTCGGAATGGTGGCTGGCCTGCTGGCCTTCCTTCCGGCATCGCCCGTGGCTGCCGCGGAGGACGACGCGGACACGAAGGGCGTCACCCTCACCGTCGGGCTGAAGAACGAGGTGGACTCGTTCAACCCGTTCCTGGGGATCGAGGCCCCGTCGTACGAGATGTGGGCGCTGACCTACGACTACATGGTCGGCTACTCGATGGACGACATGTCACCGGTCCCCGGGCTGGCCGAGTCGTGGGAGACCTCGCAGGACGGACTGACCTGGACCTTCAAGATCCGCGAGGGTGTCACGTGGTCGGACGACCAGCCGTTCACGGCCGCCGACATCGCCTACACCTACAACCGCATCCTCGACGGCGGTCCCGAGGCGACGACGTGGGAGTCCTACCTGGCCTCGGTCAAGACGATCACCGCGCCCGACGACACCACGGTGGTGCTCACGCTGGCGAAGCCCAACGCCGTGCTGCCGCTGCTGCCGATCCCGATCATTCCCGAGCACGTCTGGAAGGCAGTCAGCGAGAAGGCTGTCAAGACCTACCGCGCCGAGCCGACCGCCGGCCAGCCAGTCGTCGGCACCGGGCCGTTCCGCCTGGTGGAGGGCAAGGTGGGTGGCTCGACGTACCGCTTCGAGGCCAACCCGGACTACTGGGGCGGGGCGCCGCACATCGACGAGGTCGTGTTCCGCGTGTACAAGGCGGAGGACCCGATGGTCCAGGCCCTGATCAAGGGGGAGCTCGACTTCATCCACGACATCACCCCGCTCCAGGTCAAGGCTCTCGAGGGGCGCGACGGGATCACCGCCATCAGTGGTGACTCGCCGTACTTCGACGAGATCGCCTTCAACACCGGCGCCATCGACACCGAGACCGACAAGCCCATCGGCGACGGGAACCCGGCGCTGAAGGACCCGAGGTTCCGTCACGCCCTCGGCTACGCGATCGACTCGGAACGGCTGATGCAGGCCGCCTACCAGGGCGCCGCCGAGCCCGGCGACGTGATCGTGCCTCCGGCGTACGAGAAGTACCGCTGGGAGCCGTCGGAGGACGAGGCGTTCACGTTCGACCTCGGCCGCGCCGGGGACATGCTCGACGAGGCGGGCTACAAGAAGGGCGCGGACGGGTTCCGCACCATGCCCGACGGGAAGCCGGTCGGGACGCTTCGGCTCTTCGCCCGACCCGAGAGCAAGGAGTCCGTCAACACGATGGACTTCTTCGGGGAGTGGCTGGCCGACCTCGGCCTGAAGTCCGAGGTCAAGGTGATGGAGAGCGGCAAGCTGACCGACACGATCCTCGAGGGCGAGTTCGACATGTTCCACTGGGGTTGGTACATGGAGCCCGACCCGGACTCGATCCTGGACGTCTTCACCTGCGGGCAACGGGCAGGCTGGTCCGACTCCTGGTACTGCGACGAGGAGTACGACACGCTCGACGCCCAGCAGAACGAGGAGGTCGACGAGGCCAAGCGCGTCGAGCAGATCAAGCGGATGCAACAGATCCTGTTCGAGGACTCGCCCTACCTGGTCGTCGCCTACACCACCGACGGACAGGCCTACCGCAGCGACCGGTTCGCCTGCTTCGTGCCACAGCCCGAACCCAACGGGGTGCTGCTGATGCAGTACGGCTCGTACAACTACCGCCTGGCGCGCCCTGCGGAGGACGCCGGTGACTGTGACGGGGTCGCGCGTGCCGTCGGTGCCAACACCGCGTCCTCGTCCTCGTCGACGTCGGCCGAGGAGGGCGGCAACGCAGTCATGATCGGCGGCGCAGCGGTGCTCGTGGTGCTCCTGGCGGGCGGGGGCCTGATGGCCTTCCGTCGACGCTCCAGCGCGGACGAGCGCGAATGATCCTGGTGTGACGACGCTGATCAGCGCGACCAGCACACAGCCGGTCGCGAAGAGACGGAGCTACGGCAGGTATCTCTCTGCCAAGCTGCTCGGGGCGCTAGGCAGCCTGTTCTTCGTCCTGGTGGTCAACTTCTTCCTCTTCCGCGTGATCCCGGGTGACCCGGCCCGCACCCTGGGCCGCGGTCGCTTCCGGACGCCGGAGCAGCTGGAGGAGTTCAAGCGAACCTACGGGCTCGACCAGGGGCTCTGGGAGCAGTTCCTGACCTTCCTGAAGAACACCTTCACCGGTGAGCTCGGGATCTCCCTGCGCTACCGCGTTCCGGTCTCCGAGCTGATCGCCGACCGGTTCTGGCCGACCCTGCTGCTGGTGGGCACCTCGACGATCCTCGCCTCGGTCATCGGCATCTACCTGGGCGTCCTGAGCGGCTGGAACCGTGGCAAGCGCGTCGACACGGCCGCGACGGGGAGCACCCTGACGCTGTACTCCATGCCCGAGTGGTGGCTGGGCCTGCTGCTCATCGCAGCAGTCTCCGTGGGGTTCGGGCCGATCCCGGGCATCTTCCCGACCGGGGGCCTGCACTCGGTCGACGCGGATCCGGGCACGTTCTCCTACGCCATGGACACGGCCTGGCACCTGACGCTCCCGGTGATCACGCTGACCCTCGCCTATCTGGCCGACTACTCGCTGATCATGCGTTCCTCCCTGGTCGACGAGCTCGGCCAGGACTACCTGACGACCGCGCGGGCGAAAGGACTGCGCGACGTCGTCGTACGGCGCAGGCACGCGGTCCGCAACGCCCTGCTGCCCACCACGACCGTCACGGCCCTCAGCATCGGGGGCATCCTCGGGGGAGCCATCACCGTCGAGACGATCTTCTCGATCCCGGGCCTGGGCCTGCTCTCGAGCGAGGCGCTGACACTGCCCGACTACTGGGTGCTGCAGGGGACCTTCCTGGTCTCCTCGGCAACGGTGATCTTCGCCAACCTCGTGGTGAACATGGTCTACGGCCTGCTCGACCCCAGGGTCCGGACATGAGCCCCGAGCCGGGCACGACGGTCCTCTCTGCCCGGCAGATCAGGCGGCGCCGACGGGCGCAGGCGTGGCGCACCAACTGGCGGCTGTTCCGCAGCCATCGCGCGGGGCTGGTCGGCCTGGGTGTCCTGCTCCTGTTCGTCTTCATCGCGCTGGTGGCACCCCTGATCGCACCCCGGGAGACGATCGAGGTCACCCAGGCAACCGGTGACGTCCTGGAATCGCCGTCCGGTGAGTTCTGGCTCGGTACCGACGACGCCGGTCGGTCGGTCCTCGCGCTGTGCATCTGGGGTGCCCGGATCTCGCTGTTCGTGGGGCTCCTCGCGACCGCGATCTCGATGCTGATCGGCACCGTGATCGGGCTGATGTCGGGCTTCCTCGAGGGCTGGACCGCCCGGATCCTGTTCCGGTTCACCGAGTGGGTCCTGGTGATCCCCTACCTCGTTCTCGCACTCGTGCTCTCTGCGGTGCTGGGCCGTTCCCTGGTCACCATCGTGCTGGTCATCGGCGTGACCAGCTGGCCGAGCACGGCGCTCCTGATCCGCAGCCAGACCCTCACGATCAAGGAGCGGCCGTACCTCGAGCGGGCGAGGGCGCTCGGCGCCGGACGGTGGCACCAGGTGACGCGACACGTGCTGCCCAACGTGATGCCGATGGTGTTCGCGAACACGACGCTGACAGTCTCGATCGCGATCCTCACCGAGACCACGCTGAGCTTCCTCGGGCTCGGTGACCCGACCAGGGTCTCGTGGGGCTCGATGCTCGAGGACGCCTTCGGCGTCGGCGCGATGACGACCGGGGCCTGGTGGTACATCCTCCCGCCCGGCCTCTGCGTCGTGGCGGTGGTGCTCTCGTTCAACCTCGTCGGCCGCGCTCTCGAAGAGATCTTCAACCCCCGGCTGCAGGGGCGTTGACATGTCGACGACACCCGGCCCAGGCCTGCTCGACGTACGTGATCTCACGGTGGAGTACCGCACGTCCGAGGGTCGGCTGCCCGCACTGCGCGGAGTGGACCTGGTGGTGAACGCGGGCGAGATCGTCGGTGTCGCAGGTGAGTCGGGGTGCGGGAAGTCGACCCTGGCCAGCACGGTCCTCAGGCTGCAGCCCAAGGACGCCACCGTGTCCGGCGAGGTCAGGGTCTCGGGTGAGGACGTCCTGACCACGGGGTGGAGCCGACTTCGTGCCCTGCGCTGGGCTGAGGCGTCGATCGTCTTCCAGGGGGCGCTGCACTCGCTCAACCCGGTGCAGCGGATCCAGGCCCAGATCGCCGAGCCGATCCTGTTGCACGAGCCCGGGGTGGGCAAGGACGAGGTGGTCGAGCGGGTGGCGCTCCTCCTCGAGCAGGTGGGACTGCCGCGGGCACGCAGCCGCGCCTACCCGCACCAGCTCTCCGGCGGACAGCGCCAGCGGGTGATGATCGCGATGGCGCTGGCCTGTCGGCCGTCGCTGATCATCGCCGACGAGCCGACGACGGCACTCGACGTGATGGTCCAGGCGCAGATCCTCGACCTGCTCGCCGGCCTGGTCCGCGACCTCGGTGTCGGGATGTTGATCATCAGTCACGATCTTTCGGTGCTGGCCGACATCTGCGACCGGGTCGCGGTGATGTACGCCGGCCGCGTGGTCGAGATCGGGAGCGCGAAGCAGGTGTTCACCGATCCGCAGCACCCCTACGCCCGGGCGCTGTCGAACGCCTTCCCCCGCATCGGGGACCCCGCGGCGCGCTACTCCCCGGCCGGGCTCGGCGGCGACCCACCCGATCCACGTGCGCTGCCGACGGGATGCTCGTTCGCGCCGCGGTGCCCGCACGCCAAGGACGCCTGCCGGACGGCCGAACCGCCGCTGCTCGTGCTCGAGGACGGCCGCTCCTCGGCCTGCATCCGGGTGGGGGAGCTGTGACCGAGGCACCGGTACCGCTGATCGAGGCCCATGGGGTCACCGTCGACTTCACCACCCGCGGCGGCGCGGTCGCCAGGGCACTCGACGGTGCCGACATCTCGGTCGCCCGCGGGGAGATCCTGGCCCTGGTGGGTGAGTCGGGGTCGGGGAAGACGACGCTGGCCCGGACGCTGATGGGACTGCAGCCACCGACCGCCGGATCGGTGCACTTCGACGGGAAGCCGCTCGACTACTCCATGCGCGCCCTGCGCGACTTCCGCGCACAGGTGCAGATGGTGCTGCAGGATGCCTCCGGCTCCCTGAACCCGCGGCAGACCGTCTACGAGTCGGTGGCCGAGGGCATCCGGCTGCATCGCCGGGTCGCGTCCGACCCGGAGGGCCGCAGCGAGGTCGACCTGGTCGCGGCCGCCCTCGCCGAGGCCGGTCTGCGTCCGCCCGAACGGCTGTTCCTGCGCTACCCGCACGAGCTGTCCGGCGGTCAGCGGCAGCGGGTGCTGATCGCCGGCGCGCTGGCGCTCCGCCCGCAGCTGCTCATCGCGGACGAGCCCGTGTCGTCACTCGACGCCTCGATCCGCGGCGAGATCCTGGCGCTGCTGTTGCGCCTGCGCGAGGACCTCGGTCTCGGGATCGTGGTGGTCACGCACGACCTGGGTCTGGCGTGGAACATCGCCGACCGGATCGCGGTGATGTATCTCGGGCGGGTGGTGGAGTGCGGCAGCACCGAGCAGGTGCTCGAGTCGCCCCGGCATCCCTACACCCAGGCGCTGCTGTCCGTCGTACCGGAGATCGAGCGGTTGGAGCCAGTGGTGCTGACGGGTGAGATCCCCGACCCGACCCGGATCCCCGGCGGATGTCGGTTCCATCCGCGATGTCCCGCCCTTGCCCACGGCAGTGCGGAACGCGCGGGGGTGGCTGACCAGTGCCGGACGCAGCCCCTCGACACGCTGCCCGCGACGGGTGGCCATCGGGCGGCCTGTCACCTGGACGCAGCCCTGCACCCGGGAGAGGTCCCATGAGCGAGCCAGTCAGCTTCACCCAGATGGCGGATGGAACCGCCGAGGACTACGCCCTCCTCACGCGCATCGAGAACGAGGAGATCAAGACCTTCCCCGACCGCGTGCTCGGCTGGCTGCAGACGATGCACGCGTCCTCGGGCTATCGGATCTCCCGCCTCGAGCACTGCCTGCAGGCAGCAACCCGTGCCCATCGTGCCGGCGAGGACGAGGAGACCGTCGTGTGCACCTTGCTCCACGACATCGGCGACCACCTGGCTCCCGCCAACCACTCGGAAGTGGCGGCCGCCATGCTCCGCCCCTACGTCAGCGAGAAGAACTACTGGATCGTCAAGCACCACGGCGTGTTCCAGGGCTTCTACTACTTCCATCACGTGGGCCAGGACCGGAACGCACGCGACCGCTGGCGCGACCACCCGCACTACCAGGCCACCGTGGACTTCTGCGCGAACTACGACCAGAACTCCTTCGACCCCGACTATCCCTGGGAACCTCTCGAGTTCTTCGTGCCGATGGTGCGTCGCGTGCTCTCCGAGGACCGCTGATCCGACCGGGCGCCTAGCGCTGGGTCAGCACACAGAACTCATGGCCGTCCGGATCAGCCAGCACCACCCAGCTCACTTCACCCTGGCCGATGTCGGCCCGGGTCGCCCCCAGGGACACGAGACGGTCCACCTCTGCCTGCTGGTCGCCTTCGGCAGGTGGGGCGAGCTCAAGATGAAGCCGACACTTTCCCGTCTTCGGCTTCAGGGGCGGTCCGCCCCATGTGATCTTCGGCCCGCCGCGCGGTGAGCGAATTGCCGTCTCCTGGTCCTGGTCCCAGACCAACGGCCAGCCGAGCGCCTTGCTCCAGAAGTAGCCGACCTCCTGGGAACCGTCGCACGCCACCGCTCCGATGAACCCGCAGTCGGCGAGGAACGCGTTGCCCGGCTCGATCACGCAGAACTCGTTGCCCTCGGGGTCAGCGAGCACCACGTGGCCCTCGTCGGGGCGCTGCCCGATGTCGATGTGCCGGGCGCCGAGTCGAAGCGCGTTGGCCACCGTCGCCTGCTGGTCCTCGAGCGACGTGCTCGTCAGGTCGAAGTGCATCTGGTTCTGCTCGGTCTTCTGCTGCTGGGTCGGTACGAAGCGGATCCGGAACCCGGTGTCGTCGTTCGGCAGCAGCGCGACACCGTCACCAGGGTTGTCGCTCGTCGCCCACCCCAGGACGCCCGCCCAGAAGCGTGCGAGACGGAGTGGGTCCTGGGCATCGAAGCAGAGAGCAAACAGGTGCGCGGCCATCCGGTGGAGGCTACGCCGGGTGCGAGTGGGCTTCGCGCTGGTCCACTCGCTCTAGCTTGATCAATCCGCTCCAGCCACGCTCGATCATCAGCTCCATCAGTCGGTCCCGGACCCGGACCATCTGTGGGCCGGCAGACAGCACCACGGTGTCGAGCAGGTCGACGAAGGCACTGTCGGTCAGGTCGTCGTCCTGCTGCTCGAGCTCGCCGCTCGCCGACGCCTGCTCAGCCATCTCGACCAGCACATCGGCGGTGGCTGCCAGTGCAGCCTCGGAGACGTCCTCACCGTCGAGCACCGTGCCGATGGTGCAGAGGAATCGCCGCATCAGCGGGTCGTGCAGCTGTGCCTCCTTGACGACCATGAACTTCGCGATCTTGTCGGGCATCCGGGCGGCAATCAGGATCCACGCGTCCCGCTCCATCTCGACCATCACCTCGGGTGCGCCCAACGCACGCATGCCGTCGAGGTAGGCGGTCACCTCGGGCGGCAGCGCCAGGCTGTCGCCGGCGGCGAGCATCGCGATCCGACGGCGGTGCTCCTGCAGCTCCTTGATCTCTCCGCGGAGCCGGCGGTCGATCTCGGCCACCGCCCTGGCGAACCCCTCCTCGTCGGCGCCGAGCAGCTCCTGGACCCGGGCGAGGGGGACGCCGGCCTCGGCAAGGGTGCGGATCCGGATCAGTCGGACGACCTCCGGTGCGGCGTACACGCGATAGCCGGAGGAATCGCGCTCGGGCTCCGGCAGCAACCCGATCTGGTGATAGTGCCGAACGGCGCGGGTCGTCACCCCGGAGTACGCCGCCAGCTGCCCGATCGTCAGCACGGTCTCAGACTGCCCGAACCGTCGTGAAAAGGCGACGCGCCCACGCATACGACGCGAGGGTGATCACGACGCACCAGCCGATCGCCCACCAGCCGGCCGAGCCCGGGGAGGTGCCCTCCAGGCAGGCCCGGAGGGTGTCGATCCACGGGGTGAACGGCTGGTGCTCCGCGATCCAGGCCAGCCCCACCGGCATCGAGTCGGTCGGGACGAAACCGCTGGAGAGGAACGGCAGCAGCACCAGGAACATCGGTGAGTTGCTCGCCGTCTCGACACTGCCCGCGGCCAGACCGAGCCCGAGACACAGCCACGTGAGCGCGATCCCCACCAGCATCAGCAGGCCGATCGCACCCAGCCAGCCGATGACGCCGGCGTCGGGCCGGTAGCCGAGCAGCACCGCGATCGCGAGGACGACGGCGAGGGCGAAGGTCGTCTGCACGAGGGCCCCCAGCACACGCCCGGTGAGGACCGACGCCCTGGCGATCGGCATCGTCCGGAACCGGTCGATGATCCCCTCGGTCGCATCCTTGGCGATGTAGATGGCCGTGCTGAGCGCGACGGACGCAACCGTCATGACCAGGATCGCCGGGGAGATGTAGGCCAGGTAGGCGTCTCGGCCCGTGGCTCCGCCGACATCCACCGAGCCGTCGGGGAGACCGGCCCCCATGGTGCCCCCGAAGACGAAGACGAAGAGCAGCAGCAGGAGCACCGGCTGCGCGATCAGCATCACCGTCAGCGACGGGTAGCGGCGCATGTGCTTGAGGCTGCGACCCAGCATGGTGGCTGAGTCGCGGGCGGCAAACGTCAGGGAGCTCATCGGGTCTCCTCCAGCTCGTCGTCGGTCTCGGGGGTCGCGGGGTGGCCGGTCAGGGCGAGGAAGACGTCGTCGAGGGTCTCCCCACCGGCCTGCGCCTTGAGCTCGGCCGGCGTCCCCTCGGCAACCAGCCGGCCCTGGTCGAGCAGCCCGACGGTGTGGGCGAGCTGGTCGGCCTCCTCGAGGTACTGCGTGGTGAGGAAGATCGTCACCCCGTCCGCCAGCAGCTCGCGGACGATCTGCCACAGGTCGCGACGGCTGCGCGGGTCCAGCCCGGCTGTCGGCTCGTCCAGGAAGATCAGTCGCGGCCGGCTCACCAGCGTCATGGCGAGGTCGAGCCGGCGCTGCATGCCGCCGGAGTACGTCGCCGCCCGTCGGTCAGCGGCACCGGTGAGGTCGAAGCGAGCCAGCAGCTCGTCGACCCGTGCCTGCGCCTCGATGCGGGGAAGGTGGGCGAGGTCAGCCATCAGGCGAAGGTTCTCCCGGCCGGTGAGCAGCTCGTCGATGGCGGAGAACTGCCCGGTGACCCCGATCGAGCGGCGTACTCCGTCGGACTCCCGGCGTATGTCGAAACCGGCGACCCTGGCGTCCCCGGCGTCGGCCGTGATGAGCGTCGAGAGGATGCGGATCATGGTGGTCTTGCCGGCGCCGTTGGGGCCGAGAAGCGCGTAGACCGTCCCGGCGGGCACGGCGAGGTCGATGCCCCGGAGAACGACGTGGTCGGCGTACGACTTCGTCATCCCGGCGACCTCGATGGCTGCGAGGTGAATGCTCATGAGAGCAGCGTGCGGGGTTGACGCCGCGTCAAGGTCAAGTCCAGGCGTCGCCGACTCCACACACGCAGTCGATGAGGAACTACTCTCGACACGGTGAGCAGAATCTTCACGACCAGCTTCGCCTCGGTCTATCCCCACTACGTCAACAAGGTGGAGAAGAAGGGGCGCACGAAGGCCGAGCTGGACGTGGTGATCCAGTGGCTGACCGGCTTCGACGAGTCAGCGTTGAGTGACCACTTGTCCGAGGGCACGAACTTCGACGACTTCTTCGCCGACGCGAACCTCAACCCGCAGGCATCGTTGATCACGGGCGTGGTCTGCGGGATCCGCGTGGAGGATGTCGAGAACCCGTTGATGCAGCAGATCCGCTACCTCGACAAGCTGGTCGACGAGCTTGCCAAGGGCAAGCCGATGGACAAGGTGTTGAGGACGCGGAGGTAGTTCTGCCACGTGTCCCTCAGACCTGGACGCCCATCCGGCGGGTCGCGACCTCCGCCAGGAACGCCGCGCAGTCCGGTAGCACCGAGTCGTCGAAGACGGCGCGCGCCGAATGGTTGTCGGGGGCGGTCAGCGCATTCTCCTGAGCACAGGCGCTGATGGACAGGTAGGCACCGGGGACCCGCTCGAGCACGTAGGAGAAGTCCTCCGTACCGGGGTCGGGTGCAGCTGCCTCGACGTACCTCGCCTCTCCGAAGAGGTCGACCAGGGTCTCCCGCGCAAAGACGTACTCATCGGCGTCGTTGACGGTGGGCGGGTATCCCGGCGTCCAGGCGACCTCGGCGCGGAGCCCGTGGGCCGACGCGATTCCGTCGAGCAGTCCGAGCACGGCCGGCTTCATCATCGCGCGGTTGGCCTGGCTGAAGGAGCGGATCGTCGCCTCGAAGACCGCCTCGTCAGGAATGATGTTCTCCTTCGTGCCGGCGGCGAACTTCCCGACGGTCACGACCACTGGATCGTTGATGTCCACGCGCCGGGTGACCAGCGTCTGCAGCGCGGTGACCATCTCGCAGGCAACCGGGATCGGGTCACGCGTCAGGTGGGGCGCGGACCCGTGCCCGCCGGCGCCGACGACGCGGACGACGAACTCGTCCGAGGCGGCCCAGAGAGTGCCGGGGCGGGAGAACCATGTGCCCAGGGGGCGTCCGGACGACATCACGTGCAGGCAGTACGCCGCCACCACGGGTCGCCCTGCGGCCTCGAGGAGCCCCTCGTCGATCATCGCCAGCGCCCCGGCGGTGGTCTCCTCGGCCGGCTGCCACATCAGAACCACGTCCCCGCGGAGCTCGTCGCGACGCTCGTTCAACAGGCGGGCGGCACCGACGAGGGAGGCGATGTGCAGGTCGTGCCCACAGGCATGCATCCGCCCCTCGTGCTCGGAGGCATAGGCGAGTCCGGTCTCCTCGGTCAGGGGCAGTGCGTCCATGTCCCCGCGCAGCAGGACGACCGGGCCGGAGCCGTCGTGGGCGCGACCGCGCAGCACCGCCGTCACCGACGTGAGCCGCGTGCCCGTCGTGACCTCGAGATCGAGCCCTTCCAGTGCTCGCAGGACCAGCGCCTGGGTCTTCGGCAGGTCGCGGTCGAGCTCGGGCACTCGGTGCAGCTCCCGGCGAAGGTCGATCAGCTCGGGGGAGATCGCACGGGCTCGATCGACAAAGGACTCCATGACCCCATTGTGTCGGGCCGGAGGGGGTCAGTCGCGTGACGGCACCGGAATCCGCCTGGCATGAGCAGCGATCGCAGCGTCATACGCGTGCTCTCCACCCAGCCAGTATGACCGCGGCTCTCGCCTCCAGGGGAGGCAGTTCACCGATGTCACCTGGCTCTTCCCGCGTGGGCGGCCGGTCACCACCCTCGAACTGCCTCCTGGTGCGCCGACTCGGCTAGCCGACCCAACGGCTCGGGGAACCTCCCTGGCTTGCCGCTGACCGCTGGCGCGGCCGCAGCGTGTCGTGCGACGATGCTTACTGACTCGGCAGTCAGTAAGCACGAGGAACGCGAGGCTCCATGGCTGAGGGCTCTCTGGAGGCGGCACTGCCGCGGGAGATGTACGTC
The DNA here is from genome assembly GCA_963781335.1 of uncultured Actinomycetota bacterium. Lineage (GTDB taxonomy): Bacteria > Actinomycetota > Actinomycetes > Propionibacteriales > Nocardioidaceae > Marmoricola. Next base: position 264,084 of record CAWAFS010000025.1, read on the forward strand.
GACGAGCAGACCTGGCTCGCCGAGCGGGACTGCGCGCTGTTCGGGCAGTGGTACTGCCTGGGTCGCCTCGACGAGCTCGGACTGGCGACTGCCTCCCGGGTGGTCGTGGTCGACGTCGTCGGGGAGTCGCTGCTGGTGAGCAGCGATGCCGAGGGGCGACTGCACGGCGCCTACAACGTGTGCCGTCATCGTGGTGCACAGCTCAGACCGGTCGTGGACGCGCCTTCTGCGACGCCGGTCGCCTGCCCCGCGTCGGCGTTGCGCTGTCCCTACCATTCCTGGACCTACGGCCTCGACGGGCGACTGATGCACGCGCCCCACGCCGACCTCGGCGCGGTCGAACTCGACGACTTCCGGCTCGACCCCGTGGGGGTGGAGGCGTGGGCCGGCTTCGTCTTCGTCCATCTCAGCCCTGGGAAGGCGACGTCCTTCGAGGCGACGGTGGGCAGGGCAGGCAAGACGCTGGCGAACTACGACCTGTCCGGGCTGGTGACCGGCGCGGCGATGACCTACGAGGTCGCAGCCAACTACAAGGTGCTGCTGGAGAACTACAACGAGTGCTACCACTGCGGCCCGGTTCACCCCGAGCTGTGCCGGTTGGTGCCCTCCTTCGCGGGAGGCGGAGTCGGTCTGGAGTGGGAAGACGGGATCCCGCACCGCGAGGGTGCGTGGACCTTCACGACCTCCGGGACCACGACGCGCGCACCCCTTCCCGGGCTCAGCGAGGAGGAGCGAACTCGCCACAAGGGTGATCTCGTCTACCCCAACCTGCTGCTGTCCGCCTCGGCGGACCACGTCGCCGCGTTCGTGCTGCATCCGCGCGCGGTGGACCGGACCGACGTCGTGTGCTCGCTGCTGTTCGCACCGGACGAGGTGGCGTCGGAGCGGTTCGAACCGGCTGATGCCCGTGAGCTGTGGGACCTGGTGAACTGCCAGGACTGGGCGATCTGTGAGTCCGTGCAGCGGGGGATGTCGTCGCGAAGCTATCGGCACGGATGGTTCGCGCCGATGGAGGACGACAGCCTCGACATCCGCCGGTGGCTGCTGCCGCTCCTCGAGGGGAAGCGATGAGCGAGCACTTCGACTACGTCGTCGCAGGGCTGGGTGCCCTGGGCAGCGCGACCTGCATGGAGCTCGCTCGCGCGGGCCACCGCGTCGTCGGTCTGGACCGGTTCGAGCTCGGCCACTCACGAGGGGCGAGCCACGACACAAGTCGGATCCTGCGACACAGCTATCACACCCCGGCGTACGTCCGACTGACCCAGGACGCCTATGCCGACTGGGCACGGCTCGAACGGGAGTCCGCCACCACCCTGATGACCGCCGTCGGTGGGCTCGACCTGTTTCCGGTCGGAGCGGCGATCAGCCCCATCGACTACACCAGCTCCCTCGACGAGGTGGGAATCTCCTACGACCTGCTGGACTCGGGCTCGGTCACCAGCCGGTGGCCACAGTTCCGGCTCCCCGACGGCCTGGTGGCGCTGTACCAGGCCGACGCGGCGATCGTGCCGGCCGGCTACGGCACCAAGGTGATGCAGGACGAGGCGCGCCGGCACGGAGCCGAGCTCCGCGAGACGAGCCCCGTCCTCGCCGTACGTGACCTCGGCTCGAGGGGCATCGCGGTCGACACCCCGCACGGGATGCTGCACTGTGACGGGCTCGTGGTCTGCGCGGATGCCTGGGCCAACGACATCCTCTCGGGCCTGGGGCACGAGATCCCTCTCGAGGTGACCCTCGAGCAGGTCACCTACTTCGACCCGCCGGACCCGGCCGACTACGCGCCCGGGCGGTTCCCGCTGTGGATCTGGATGGACGACCCGTCCTTCTACGGCTTTCCCTGCTTCGGGCCGCCGACCGTCAAGGCGGCCCAGGACTGCGGAGGTCCGGTGGTGGATCCCGAGCGCCGCACCTCGGAGCCGGACCCGCAGCTGCAGTCGCTCCTGGCCGGACACATGCGGCAGATGCTCCCCGGGAGCGGCGAACCGGTGCGATCGCTGCGGTGCCAGTACACCCTCACGCCCGACCGCGACTTCGTGATCTCGCAGGTCCCCGGCCACGAGTCTGTCGTCGTGGGCATGGGGGCCGCGCACGGCTTCAAGTTCGCGCCGACCTTCGGCCGGTTGCTCGCGGACCTGGTGGTGGAGGGGCGTACGGCGACCGACCTCACGCCGTTCCGGATGGACCGTCCGGCGCTGGCCGACCCCGACTACCAGGCGCACTGGCTGGTGTGAGGTGCGGAACCCTGTGCAGCACGACTCAGGCAAGGACCTCGGGCTCGAGCCCGAGCTCGCCGGCCACCGCGCCGGCGACCCACTCGCGCAGCTGTGCGCGGGTGACGGTCCGGTAGACCAGGGTCGCGACGGAGAGTCCGTCCAGGAGCGCGGACACCCGGGCCACGGCCGCGGCTGGGTCGGCGCAGGTGAACGAGCCATCGGCCACACCGTCCTCGATGACCGCCAGCAGCGCCGCCGACCATCGGTGGTCCAGGCGGCGCAGAACCTTGCGGATCACGGGCTCGCGCTGCGCGAGCGCCCAGGCGTCGATCCAGACCCGCCAGCCGATCGCGGCCCCCGTGGGTCCGTAGAGACGGAGCACACGGCGCAGCCGGTCCAGCGGGTCGGTGCCGTTCGCGGTCGCCTGGTCGAGCTTGGCGAGGTCGCGATCCACGGCGTGCGCGAACGCATCGGCAACGAGGGTGTCCTTGGTGCCGAAGTGGTAGAAGACCAGCGACGGACTGATGCCGAGCTCCTCGGCGACGTCCGCGACGCGGATCGCCGCCAGCCCGATGCGGTCGAGCAGGTCAGTGGTCGCGGTCAGGATCTCGTCGCGGCGCACCTGGACCGTGCGTCGGGCCCTTCCCTTCGGCGGGGTCATCAGTGTCGATCTCCCATGGCGCGCAGCATAGAACCACCAGGAGAGGAGGAGCGCGGATGACCGACGCAGACGTGCACCCGTTGACGAGGGTGCGGCGCGCGAGCCGCGCCGACGGGGAGCCCGAGAGGATGCTGCCCGCCGATGCCTACATCACCGACGAGGTGCTGGCCTGGGAACGGCGTCACCTGTTCGCCGGCAGCTGGTCCTGCCTGGGGCGAATGGAGGATCTGTTCCCCTTGACGCCCGACGGCAGGCCGGTGAGGCAACGCGCCCTCGTCCTCGGGGACGTCTCCACGCTGCTGGTGCGCAACGGATCTTCGCTGCGGATGTTCGCCAACACCTGTCGACACCGTGGCCACGAGCTGCTGCCGATCGGGGAGACGTCCGAGCGCCGCAGCATCGTCTGCCCCTACCACGCCTGGAACTACGACCTCAGCGGCAAGCTGGTCGCTGCGAGCGGTTTCCGGGACGATCCCACGTTCGTCCGGGACGAGCACGGTCTGGTCGAACTGCCGGTGCAGGTCTGGGAAGGGTGGGTCTTCGGCCACGCGCTGCACCCGCTGGGCAGCGACCTCGTGCCGTCGTTCACCGAGCACGTCGGGGAGCTGGACCCGATCGTCTCGGCGTACGCCTGCGAGGAGCTCGTGCTGGCCGATCGACACTCCTACGAGGTCGCGGCCAACTGGAAGGTGATCGCCGAGAACTACCACGAGTGCTACCACTGCCCGTTGATCCATCCGGAGCTGTGCCAGCTCACGCCACCCGAGTCGGGCGACAACTACGACCTGCCCGGGGACTGGGTGGGAGGGTCGATGATCCTGCGCGAGGGCATGAAGACCATGTCGATCACCGGTGAGCTGGCGTCCACCCCGATCCCGGGCGTGGATCCGGTGCGGGTCGAGTACCTCCACCTGCTGCCGAACCTGCTGGTCTCGGCTCATCCGGACTACGTGATGACGCACCGACTGCTGCCGCTGGCCCCCGGTCGCACCTGGATCGAGTGCTCCTGGCTGGTCCGGCCAGGTCCAGACGGTGCTGCGCCTGACGCGCGCGGTGCCGTCGACTTCTGGGACCTGACGAACAAGCAGGACTGGGCAGCGTGTGAGTCGGTGCAGCGCGGACTTGCCAGCCCGCACTTCCGGCCCGGTCCGTTCGCTCCCAGGGAGGACGCGGTGGCACACCTGGTGGCGGCGATCGGCGAGGCCTACCGGTCCGGCAGGCTCGTGCCATGAGAGGCGTGCGCACGGGCGTCGCGGCGGTCGTCGGCGCGCTCGTGTGCGCGTCCGTCGGTCTCACGGGCGGTGGCCCGGCCGTCGCCGCTGAGCAGGCGCGCAAGCCCCGGGTGAAGCAGGTCGGCATCGTCCAGGTCCACCGTTGCGACGTACTCCCACGAGCGCTGTGCGGCTCCATCCTGAGGCTCTGGGACCCCGAGAACCCGAAGGTCGGCCGGGTGCGCGTGGGCTTCGCATTCGTCCCGGCCCGCAACCGGAAGCGTCCTGTGCTGGGGACGGTGGTGCCACACGAGGGCGGACCTGGTTACAGCACGACCGGAACTGCCGACGGCTATTCCCAGATGTACGGCGCACTGTTGCGTCGACGAAACCTGCTGCTCGTCGACCAGCGGGGGACAGGTCGCTCGGAGCCGATCAACTGCCCGGCCCTGCAGAACCTCACGATCGCCTACAACGTGGCCGCCGAGCGGTGCGGCAAGTCGCTGGGTGCGCGCGCAGACGACTACTCGAGCGTGCGATCGGCGGACGACCTGGCCGCGGTGATCATGCAGCTGCGCCTCGGCCGGGTCGACGTCTACGGCGACTCCTACGGCACGTTCTTCACCCAGGTCTTCACCGGCCGCCACCCGGGACTCGTCCGCAGTCTCGTCCTCGACAGTGCCTACCCGACCTACGGTGAGTCGGCCTGGTATCCGACTCAGTCACCCGCCATGCGGCAGGCCTTCGACGTCACTTGCCGCCGGTCGACGCCGTGCAGGGATGGCGGCCAGGCCTTCGTGCCCACGTTGACGAAGGTCCTCGGGACCGTGCGGGCCCGGCCATGGCGCGGCGTCTCCCGGGACGCCGACGGCCGGCGGGCGAGGGTGGTCGTCAACGGCCCGACACTGGTGTCGGTCGCCTTCGGCGCCACCTTCACCCCGACCGCCTACAGGGAGCTGACGGCAGCCCTGCGCTCGGGACTCCGCGGCGATCGAGCGCCCTTGCTCCGACTGGTGGCTGAGGCGCTCGGAGGCGGCACGGACGCGGGTGACCCGGTCGACTACAGCGAGGGCCTGGACGCGGCCGTCGCCTGCCACGACTACCCACAGCTCTACGACATGTCGGCGCCACCGGGTGCAGTGCGCCGTCAGCAGTACGCCGCCGCGCTGGACGCGCGTAGCCAGACCAGCCCGACCACGTTCGCTCCGTTCACGGTGCACGAGTACGCCCGCTCCGACTGGCAGATGCTCGACTGGTGCACCCGGTGGCCGGTCGCCCCGGCCAGCAACCCGGCCGGGCCGCCGAGGCCGCCGAGTGGTCAGTACGCCTCGGTGCCGGTGCTCGTCCTGAGTGGCGAGCTGGACTCCATCACCACCGCTGCCGAGGGCGACCTCGTGGCCGATCAGTTCCCGAACGCCCAGCACGTGGTGGTCCGCAACAGCACCCACGTGACCGCCGTGGGTGACACGGACAACTGCGCGCAACGGCTGGTGCGCACGTTCGTGCGCTCGCCGGGCACCGTGCCTGGCTACCTCCGCGGCTGCGCCCAGAGCGTCCCGCCGATCCGGGCCCTGGGCAGCTTCCCACGCTCGCTCGCCGAGGTGCGTCCGGCGGCCGCCCTGAAGGGCGTCCCGCTGCGAGCTCGTCAGGTGGGTCCCGCCGCAGCCGCGACCGTCGCCGACCTGATGGGCCGCTGGTACAACAACTACTCCGGCCACGGCTTCGGCCTGCGGGCGGGCACGTGGACCTACAGCGGGGACCGCACCGTGGTGTTCAGACTTCGCGGGGTCCGCCTCGTGCCGGGTGTATCCGTGAGCGGTCGGGCGCGATGGAACCGCTACGGCGAGCGCATGCGGGTGAACCTGCGACTGCGGGGCAGCCGCCCGCACGGCCGGCTGCACGGGACGTGGCACACCAAGCGGGTCGGCGCTGCCGCAGTGCTCTCCGGGAAGATCGGTGGCCGCCACGTCCGGCTGAGGTTCCCCGCGCCCTGACCCGTCGGAGAAAATGGGCAGCAACTCTTCCGACAGGATGTCGAGGACGGAGGACTGGCTCCGTCCCAGGGGTGAGGGCGACACCAAGGCCGCCCACGACGCTAGGAGTCAGACATGCCGAAGTACCTGCTGCTCAAGCACTACACCGGTGGCCCCACCGAGGATCCCGGCTTCGCGCCGATGGACCAGTGGACGACGGACGAGATCACCGCTCACATGGACTTCCAGCACGAGGTCACCCGGATCCTGCGGGAGAGCGGGGAGTTCGTGGACGCGCAGGCCCTCAGCCCCGAAGGCGCCTGGGTGCAGTACGGCGGGCCCGAGGCCGCGCCGGTCGTGACAGACGGGCCGTTCCCGGAGACCAAGGAGCTGATCGCCGGCTGGTTCATGATCGACGTGGAGTCCGAGGCCCGCGCCCACGAGGTGGCGGCGCTGGTCTCGTCCGCGCCCGGCAAGGACAGCTTGCCCATCCACGAGTGGCTCGAGGTGCGGCCGGTGATGTGGAGCGCACCGGCCGACGAATGAGCGAGGCCCTGCTGCGGGAGCTGACCCCGCAGGTGCTGGGCGTCCTCGTCCGTCGCGGGAACGACTTCGCAGTGGCCGAGGACGCTGTCCAGGAGGCCTTGCTCGAAGCTCACCGCGTGTGGCCGGAGCGCCTGCCGGACGAGCCCAAGGCCTGGCTGGTCACGGTCGCCAAGCGCAAGCTGATCGACGCGCAGCGCTCGGACGTCGCCAGACGCCGACGCGAGGAACGGACTCTCCTCGACCCTGCCCCCGGGCCAACCGAGCAGGCCGACGACACGCTGCTGCTGATGTTCCTGTGCTGCCATCCGGCACTCAGCCCGGCGTCGGCAGTCGCGCTGACGCTGCGCGCAGTCGGCGGCCTGACCACGCGGGAGATCGCCGAGGCGTTCCTGGTCCCGGAGGCGACGATGGCGCAGCGGATCTCGCGAGCCAAGCGCACGGTCTCCGGACTGCCGTTCTCCCGGCCGGCGGACATCGCGGTCGTGCTGCGGGTGCTCTACCTGATCTTCAACGAGGGCTACGGCGGGCGGGTCGACCTCGCGGCGGAGGCGATCAGGCTGACCCGGCTGCTGGTCCTCGAGTCCGACGAGCCAGAGGTCGCCGGACTGCTCGCGCTGATGCTGCTGCACCACGCGCGCCGCGACGCCCGGTGGGACGAGCACGACTCGATCGTGCCGCTCGACGAGCAGGACCGCAGCCTGTGGGACACCGACGAGATCGGCGAAGGGGTCCGCACGATCACTGCGGCTCTCGCTCGCGACAAACCGGGGGAGTACCAGATCCAGGCGGCCATTGCCGCGCTGCACGATGATGCGGCAACGGCCGCGGAGACCGACTGGCCGCAGATCCTCTCCTGGTACGACGAACTCGTCGCCCTGACCGACAACCCGATGGCAGAGCTGAGCCGGGCGGTCGTGGTCGGCGAGGTCGACGGACCGCTGGCCGGGCTGCGCGCGCTCGACGCCCTCGACGAGGCGCTGGCCGACCACTACCGGCTCGACGCCGTCCGGGCACATCTGCACGAGCGGGCCGGCGACCTCGCGGACGCGGTCGACCTCTACCTTCGGGCGGCGCGTCGTACGCGGAGCACCGCGGAGCGGGACCACCTCACCAAGAGGGCCGCGCGGCTGCGGACTCGCTAGCGCGGGATGTGTTCGCTCCAGGTGCGGTGGGAGACGACGGTGTCGCCGTCTGTCGCGTCCGCCTCGATCACCACGTCGTAGCCGTCGGCCGTGACCTCGACGGTCATCATCGAGGTGACCGAGACCTCAACACCCGGCCAGCTGAGTCCGTAGGTGCAGTGGGCCACGGCGCGCTGGGCGAACGTACGACGGTCCACGCTCACCGTGCCGACGTACTCCTCGGTCGCGCGGCCCTGATGAGGCACGTCGTAGGCCGAACCATGGCGGACCGTGCAGGTCGTCGTGTCGCGGAGCACGTCCCTGGACACCGTCCACGAGATGTCGGCGGGTTCCTCCGAGGACGACTCCGCACCAGGGGTGAACGGCGGTGGCGCCTGCTCCTCGCCTGCCCGCAAGGGCAGCTCGAGCGAGCCTTCGTGGACGGTCAGGGTCACGGGGGCGGGGGGAGCGATCGTGTTCGGCCAGTCGGCTCCGGCAATCGAGAGGCGCAGTGTCTGTCCGGGAGCCAGCTGATAGGCGCAGGCGTCGAGGACCACCTCGACGTCGTACTCCGCCCCGGGGACGAGTGGCCTCGGCTCCACCGGCGCGTGCACGCCGTCGCGGAACGCGAGGTCGAGGCTCCCTCGGCTGATCAGCGCCGAGGTGCCGTCGGGGAACACGTCGCACAGCTTGACGGAGACCGACGCTGCGGGAGCGTCGGCGCTGAGACGCAGTCGTACGCGCGGCTGGCCGAGGACCAGGTCGGAGTCGCCGGCCCACTCCCAGATGAGTGAGTGCGCGTCGTCCTCCCGCTGGTCCACCGAGAGTCCCCACGGCAGGTGGCCGGCGCAGTCGATCCAGGCAGCGGTGCCGACATCGGGCTCGACCGGGAGGGTCCGGGGCCCCGTCAGCGGACGTGTCTGCCGGGACACCGCCGAGGAGGGCCACTCGTCGCGGATCCAGCGACCGTCGTGTTGGTCCATGAAGGCAACCGGCCGGGTGGAGGTGCGCACGAACACGTCGACGACGTCACGATGCGGGGTGTCGTCACGGCCGCGCAGCCAGCGGTCCCACCACGCGACCATCTCCTGGGTGAGGTCGATGCGCGGGCCGGGGTAGGCCGTCGAGGGGTCCGCGTGCACCCAGGGCCCGGCGAGGAGGCGGTAGGGGACGCCTGCTTCGCCGAGGGCCTCGACCGTGCGGAAGGAGTTGTTGCGGTAGCCGTCTGCCCAGCCGGCCACGATCATCACGGCACAGTCGATCCGGTCGTAGCCGTTCCCGGCACCGTCGCTGCGGACCGACCCGTGCCGCCAGTAGGGGCCGTCCCGGTTCTCGCGCAGCCAGGTCAGCACCCACGGCTCCTGCGTCGCCAGCCGGTGCCGCCACTCCTCGCGCCAGTCCCGCGCCTGATCTCCCCACACGGCCGGCACGGGAGGCAGCATCATCATCGGCGTCATGTAGTGGCAGTAGTCGACGAGGTCCACGAGCCGGAGCGCGCCACCGCGCCAGTGCACGTCGTCGGTCCACCGGTCGTCACTCGCATAGATGGCGCAGATGGCCTTCAGCGCGGGTGGCCGCTCGCAGGCGAGCTGGAGCGAGTTGAACCCGGAGTACGACGTGCCCCACATGCCGACGTTGCCGTCGCACCATGGCTGCGCAGCCAGCCAGGCGATCACCTCGCCCAGGTCGGACTGCTCGGCCTCCGGATATTCGTCGGTCCCGTCACCGGCCGATGAACCGGTGCCGCGCAGGTCGAGCCGGCACACGGCGTAGTGGTGGTCGTCCCGGAGCTCGACGTAGGACTCGGCGTACGACGAGGTCAGGTCGTCCTTGCGGTAGGGCAGCGCCTCGAGCAGGCAGGGCTGTGGTCCGTCGACGTCATCGGGGAGGTAGATCGTCGCGGCCAGGCCGACACCATCGGCCATCTCGATGCGTACCTCTCGCTCAGTTCCCGGCACGTCCAGCCTCCGTCAACAGTCGGGTCACCACGGACGGGTCGAGCCCTTCGCTGGTGTTGCCGTCACGCCCGACGGTGGTGGGTGAGCCGAGCAGGGAGTTGAGCACCGACTCCTCGGCCGCGTCGACCACCGCCTCGAACAGGTCGTCGAGCCTGCGACCGGCCACCCGCGCTCCCGGCTCCGGCTGCCCGTCACGGTTCACGCGACACGTCGTCGACGCGGCCAGGAAGATCTCCCCGCTGCCGTGATGGGCTGTTGAGCCGGTCCGGGCGAGCCCGAGCGCGATGCGCCGGGCCAGTCGGGCGCAGTCGCTCGCGACGACTGGTGCGTCGGTGACGACGATGCCGATGCACGACCCTGCAGGGCGCGCGGCTCCTGGTTCCTTGACCGGCAGCAGCCCGCCGACGGGGACGCCGGCCACGGTCAGTCTCTTGCGTTCACCGAAGTTCGTGAGCAGCAGGACCGCCACGGTGTGCCCGCCCGGGGTGATGCGGGACGCCGTGCCGATGCCGCCCTTGAAGCCCAGGCAGGACATGCCGGTGCCCGCTCCGACCGAGCCCTCGTCGGGCGGTGTCGTGCTGCCGCGGGATTGCAGCGCGCCCTGGTGGGCGGCGCGCACGTCGCGGGTCTCCACCTGCATCACCCGGCAGTCGTTGAGGAACGAGTCGTCGCACTCACCGACCACCGGGATCACGACGTCGTCCGCGACCCCCGGGTCCTGCTCCAGGGCGATCTGGCAGGCCGCGTCGTAGACCCGGCCGAGCTGCATGGTCGAGGTCAGGTAGACGGGAGTCTCGAGGGTGCCCCACTCGTCGGCCGTGAGGAACCCGGTGCACTCACCCGCGCCGTTGAGAACCGCGCCACCAGCGGCGAGAGGTCGTGTGTAGGCGTCGTCGGCCAGGACGAGCGCGGTGACGCCGGTGCGGGCGACACCACGGCCCCCGGGAGCGGCTGGTTCGTCACGCACCAGGGTCGTGTGGCCGAGACCAACGCCTGCCACGTCCAGGACGGAGTTCGTGGGACCGCACGGCAGCACGCCGATGCGGATCCCGGTCTCACTCGATCGGGGCATGCGGTCATCTTGCCCGACCGCGGCCCGATCGTGGTGAGATACTGACTCATGAATCAGTACGCCGTTCCGGTCGTCTGGTCGCCGACCACCCGCGACCACGACCCCCGGCACGAGATCTGGGTGGGAGCCGCGACGGACGCCACCGAGGTGGCCGCCCGGGTCGACCTCATCCTGGGGTCCCTGCAGGCAGCGGGGCACCGCATCCTCGTGGCCACACCACATCGCGACGACCTGCTCGCCGGGGTCCACGATCCCGAGCTGCTCGAGTTCCTCCGGACCGCTTCCGACCGCTGGCGCGAGGGGCCGTACGCCGACCTGGTCGGTCAGGATCGCGTCGTGCCCTACCTGTTCCCGACGCCGGCCATGACAGGCGGCCTGCCCACCCGTCCGGCAGCGACCGTGCACGCCGCCGCGGGACGGTTCGCCTACGACACGATGACGCTGGTCGGCCCAGGGACCTGGCAGGCAGCCCGAGCAGCCGTGGACTGTGCCCTGACAGCGGTCGACATCGTGTCGGCCGGTGAACCGTTGGCCTACGCCTTGAGCAGGCCACCGGGACACCACGCCACGCAGGCGGGATACGGCGGGTCCTGCTATCTGAACAGCGCCGCGGTCGCGGCCGATGCCCTGCGGCGACAGGGCTTCGAACGGGTGGGAGTCATCGACATCGACGCCCACCACGGCAACGGGACGGAAGCGATCTTCTACGACCGCGGCGACGTGCTCTACGGCTCGGTGCACGTCGACCCGGGTGCCGGCTGGTTCCCACACGTCGTCGGGTTCGCCGACGAGGTCGGCCGCGGCGACGGCGCGGGAGCCAACCGGAACATCGCGCTGCCGGAGGGCGCGGCGGACGACCGCTGGCTCAGCGCTGTCGCCGAACTGGCCACCTGGGCCGTGTCGGGTGGCTGTGCCGCTCTGGTCGTCTCACTAGGAGTCGATGCGGCCGAGGACGACCCGGAGAGCCCCCTGCTGGTCACTGCGGATGGCTACCGCGCGGCAGGCGTCCTCCTGGGAGCGCCCGGCCTGCCCACCGTGGTGGTCCAGGAAGGCGGCTACCACCAGCCCACACTGGGTGGGCTGGTGGCGGCGTACCTGGCTGGGCAGGCTGTGGAGCTCTAGATCAGCGCATCGTTGGTGCTGACTTGCTGACGAAGGTGAAGGCGTTCTGCTTGGTGGGCAGCTTGAGCGTCCAGTTCGCCTGGCTGTTCAGGCTGGTGTTGAAGTACGAGAAGGCGATCCCGCCGTGCGCGACCATGTGCTTGTAGGTCTGCGACATCCAGCCGGACCACTTCTTGGCGGCCGGATCGCTGTAGCCCGTCTCGGCAAGGCCCCAGGCCACGCCCTTGGACTTCGCCCAGGTCTGGAACTTGGAGAAGTAGGCGCCGTCCATGTCCGTCCACGTCGTGAAGCCCTTGGTGCCGTACTTCTCGTAGACGTCGAACCCGGCCACGTCGATCTTGGTGTTCGGCCAGGTCGCGGCCAGCGAGTACTTCTTGTTGCCGTAGAGCTGGTGGTAGCCCATCAAGATGATGCTGTAGGCGAGGTTGGGGGCGGCCGCGCGCATGATCGGCGCGAGACGGGCCTGCATGGCCTTCCACTGCTGGATGTCGCCGCCGTCGTTCTCGGGCTCGTGCCCGACCGCGATCCACACCGGACCGCCGGCGGACTTCATCCGCGTCGCGATGTCCCTGGCCCAGGCGTCACCCTTGCCGGCCGCCATCTGCGACCACGAGTAGGGCGGCTTGAAGCTCATCCACGGCACCCGCTTCTTCGCGACATCCGCCTTGGCGGTCTTGGCAGCCGACGCGGCTGAGCCGGCGCCCCAGTAGGTGCGGCGCACGCCGAGGGTCTTGCCCATGGACTTCTCCCACGAGGTCGGGTCGGTGTTCGACCCGTAGACGGCGCCGAAGTAGGCGCCGCAGGTGGGGATTCCCCGGGCGCTCACGGAGCACCCGTTGGTCAGGGTGGGTGCGGCTGCCTTCGACGGCGCGAGGGGGCCGGCGAGGGCCAGCACCAGGGGGATGAGGACAGCAATGGACAGAAGGCTGATCTGACGTTTAGGCATGATCTCGCTTGGGGGGAGGCGACAGGACAGCACATGGGCACCAATTCTGCTGGGGTGACCCATGTGGGGGGCACACGCTAGCCCGAACGGGTCATCTGGACGCAACTCGAGAGAGCCGGTGGACCCCGCGTGCTTGCTGGTTGCTAGCGCCGGACGGGCGTGTCGTCGGTTCACCGGACCGAGGTGGTCAGCACAGTCCGGATATGTGCCCAGCACCTGCCGCGACTGGCGTCGGGCCGGTCCCGGAGTCCACAAATCACACTCATGTGGCTAGTCCGGAGAATCATGAGATATTGTGAAATGCCTGGCCTGATATCTCCACAGGACATCGGGTATGCGATGTATGAGTACTTCGCGGCTACTCGGGCGATTCGCAGACTGCCAGGATTTCGTGCGGCCCGCGCGGACCGTGCCGGTCGGCGCAAGTCACGGGGTCCATCAGCCCTCGATCCGTCCACGGACCCAGCCCCGTGGTCGAGGTGGTCTACTTTGGCCGTGGGACCCGGTCATCAGCGGATCGCCCGAGGAATCCTGACGTCAGGCCAGGCCGGCGTCGTGCACACAGATCGCGATCTGCACCCGGTTGTTCACCTCGAGCTTGGTGAACAGCCTGCCGATGTGAGCCTTCACGGTTGGCACCGAGAGGTACAGCTGAGCGGCGATCTCGGCGTTGCTCAGCCCGGCGCCCACGGCAACCGCCACCTCGTGCTCGCGGTGGGTGAGCCGCTCCAGCCGACCGCGAGCCGCGCGGGTCCGGTCGGGTGCAGATCCTGCGGTCAGCTGGGCGATCAGCCTGGTCGTGACGCTCGGCGAGAGCATCGGGTCCCCGTCGGCGACCTTGCGGATCGCCTCGATGATCCCTGGCGGAGGCGTGTCCTTGAGGAGAAAGCCGCTGGCGCCGGCACCCAGGGCCCGGGCGACGTAGTCGTCGGCGTCGAAGGTGGTCAGGACGATCACCTTCGGCGGGTTCGCCCAGGCGCCGATCATCTCGGTGGCCTCGAGCCCGTCCAGCAGCGGCATCCGGATGTCCATCAGCACGACGTCGGGCAGGTGCTGGCGAGCTGCGGTGAGTCCCTCGCGGCCGTTCACCGCCTGACCGACGACCTCGATGTCGGGCGCACCGCCCAGGATCATCACGAGTCCGGACCGCACCAGGGCGTCGTCGTCGACCACCAGGACCCGGATGCTCGGGGTGTCACTCACGTCCATGGCAACCACCCGGTCAGCTCGAACGACCCACTGTCTCGTCGAGTGGTGAGGCTGCCCCCGGCGAGCTTGGCCCGCTCCGCCAGCCCCACCAGCCCGAGACCGGCGCCGGGTGTCGGTGCCCGGTTGACGGCGTGGGGGCTGCGCGCGGGGTTGATCATCCTGATGCTGACGCCCTCGGCGGCTGATCCGGTCACCTGGACCAGGACGGTCACCCCCGGGGCGTGCTTGCGGACGTTCGTCAGGCCCTCCTGGATGATCCGGTACGCCGTGCGGCCGACCTGCTCGGGCATCTCGGCCACACCGCGGACGGCGTCGTCGTACTGGATCCTCGTGCCGGCGCTCTCCGCCTCCAGCACCAGGGAGGAGACGTCGCCGAAGGTGGGCTGTGGACGCTCGCGCCAGGCCGCGGTCTCGTCGTCCCGGAGCACGCCGAGGACCTGCCGGAGGTCCGTGAGCGCCTCGTGCGACTTGGTCTGGATCAGCTCGGCCGTGCTGTGCATCTCGTCCGGGGTGAGGTCGGTCCGGTAGGCGAGCGCGCCGGCGTGCATCGCGATCAGGCTGATCCGGTGGGCCAGCACGTCGTGCATCTCGCGCGCGATGCGGGTGCGCTCGTTCAGTCGCCCCTGCTCGACCCGCCGCGCCTGCTCCGCCTCGGCCCGCTCCGCGCGGTCCCGGAGTGTCCAGAGCAGCTCGCGGCGCGAACCGATGTACATGCCGCCCACCAGCATGGCGATGGTCGACAGCAGCCCGAGGATGAAGTCGATCCACACCGGACCACTGCTCGAGCCGGGCTGCAGCATGGGGATCGAGGCAGAGGTCACCAGGCTGATGATCAGGACGACCATGACCTGCCAGATGACCCTGCGGGTGGCCAGCGAGATGTTGGCGAGGGTGCTCGGCCCGTTGGCGGTGACCGACACGGCTCCCATGACGCTGGTGGCCACGGCGATCGCGAACGGCCAGCGTCGACGAAGGAAGCTCAACGCGAAGGCGACCAGCCCCAACGACAGGTCGATCCAGAAGAGCACGCGCGCGCGTTCCCACTGGATCGGGGCCGACATCGACCAGAACCCGGCGCTGAAGGCGATCACGGCCGCGCTGCGCCACAGATGTGCCGGCCAGGTCAGTGGCGGGTTGTACTGATCCGGGCTGGGTCGCTGCACGCTGTTCACCCTACGAGCCGGTTCGGGCGCCGGGCAGATCCCTGAGTCGCGGCGTACCCCTGCTTTGGTAGCGGTCGAGCGATCCCTCGGGCCGATGTGCCGCCCGCCCTCGACGCCGAGACTCGATCCATGATCACAGTTGACGGAGTAACCAAGACCTACGGCGGCCACACGGCCGTCGACGACGTGTCGTTCGTTGCCCGGCCCGGCCGGGTCACCGGCTTCCTGGGGCCGAACGGCGCCGGCAAGTCCACCACCATGCGCATCATGGTCGGCCTCACACCGGCCAGCCGAGGGCGCGTCACGATCGGGGGTCACAGCTATGGCGACCTCCCCAACCCGGGTCTGGTGGTCGGGGTGCTCCTGGACGCCTCGGCGCAGCACAACGGTCGCACCGGTCGGGAGATCCTCACGATCGGCGCCGAGACCATGGGACTGCCCCGGTCTCGGGTGGAGGAGATGCTCGACATCGTCTCCCTGTCCGCCACCGAGTCGAGGCGGCGACTCAGGGACTACTCCCTGGGCATGCGCCAACGACTGGGCCTCGCCCACGCTCTCCTCGGCGACCCGCGGATCCTGGTGCTCGACGAGCCCGCCAACGGTCTCGACCCTGCCGGGATCCACTGGATGCGGGGCCTGTTGAGGGAGTACGCCGCAGCAGGCGGCACCGTGCTCCTCTCCTCGCACCTGCTCCACGAGGTCGAGAAGATCGCCGACGACCTGGTGCTCATCGGTCGCGGGAGGATCGTCGCGCAGGGGACCAAGCAGGAACTCCTCCAGACCCGTGGCGCCTACGCCAAGGCCATCGAGCACGAGTCGCTGGTGGACGCGCTACGACGTGCCGGGATCCTCACGATCCCCTTCGGGGACGGGCTGCGCAGCGACGCGGAGCCCGTGCAGATCGGCAGGGTCGCCGCTGCAGCCGGACTGACCCTCGCCGAGCTCCGCCCGGCCGAAGGAGCCGGCCTCGAAGACCTCTTCCTCCAGCTCACCGCAGACACCCAGCGCGAAGGAGTACCCGCATGACCACCATGACCGTCACACCCATCCCGACAGCTGCCATCGACCTGTCCGCCACACCACCGATCCCGCTCACGCGTCTGGTGCGGGTGGAGCTGCGCAAGATGGCGGACACCCGCTCGGGCAAGTGGCTACTGATCGGCATCGGCGTGATCACGATGTTCGTGATCGGCATCTTCTACGCCACGGCGGACCAGTCCGAACGCACGTTCTTCAACTTCATGGCGGCGACCAACGGCCCGCAGGGACTGTTGCTCCCGGTGCTCGGCATCCTGCTCGTCACCAGCGAGTGGACCCAGCGCACCGCTCTGGTCTCCTTCACGCTGATGCCGGTGCGTGGCCGGGTGCTGCTCGCCAAGGTGCTCGGAGGACTGATCGCCGGCATGGCGGCCATCGCGCTGACCGTCGTCGTCGCCGCTCTCGCCACGCTCGTCGGCGGCGCCGAGAACGCCTGGGCGCAGGTCGGGGTCGACGACCTCGGCAAGTTCGTCCTGCTGCAGACCACCGGCATCCTCCAGGGCCTGGCATTCGGGCTGCTGTTCCTGAACTCCTCAGCAGCGATCGTCAGCTACTTCGTGCTGCCGACGGCACTGAACATCCTGGGCTCCTTCTGGGCTGGACTGCGCGAGGTGCAGCCCTGGATCGACCTGTGGACCTCGCAGTCGCCCCTGTTCCTTGGTGGCAACCTGACCAACGAGCAGTGGTCGCAGTGCGCCACCAGCACCGTGATCTGGGTCGTGCTGCCGTTCGTGATCGGTCTGGCCCGGGTTCTCCGCGCAGAGGTGAAGTGACCATGTCGTCGAGCCCGAGTGGCCGGATCGTCTCCCGCGCCATGGCCGGCCGCACGGTGCTGGTGACTGGCGGGACCGGGGGCATCGGCAAGGCGACTGCCCTGGGCCTGGCCCTCATGGGTGCCGACGTGGCGATCACCGGGCGCGACGCGGGGCGGGCAGAAGTGGCGGCACGCGAGATCCGAGCCGCGGGAGGCGGCCGGGTGGACGTCTTCGTCGCGGACCTGTCCTCGCAGACGGAGGTGAGGCGACTGGTCGGCGACGTGCTCGAGTGCCTGCCCGGGCTCGACGTGCTGGTCAACAACGCGGGGGGCTACTGGAACAGCCGGCACCTCACGACCGATGGGCTGGAGCACACGTTCGCACTCAACCACCTGGCGCCGTTCCTTCTCACAGACCTGCTCCTCGAGTGTCTGGCGCAGAGTCCGGCAGGGCGCGTCGTGACCGTCTCGTCCAACGCGCAGGCGATGGGGCGCATCGCCTTCGAGGATCTGCAGGGGGAGCGTTCCTACTCCGGCGCGCGGGCCTACAACCAGTCGAAGCTCGCCAACGTGATGTTCACCTACGAGCTGGCCAGGCGACTGCGGCACACCTCAGTGACGGCGAACGCTCTGCATCCTGGTGTGGTCAGCACCGCCTTCGGCGCCGAGGATCCGGGCTCTGCCCAGCGCGCGCTCGTTCCGCTGCTGCGGCCGTTCATGAAGTCTCCGGCGCTGGGCGCGGCCGCCTCGATCCGGCTGGCGTCCTCACCCGACGTCACCGGGGTGTCGGGGTGCTACTTCTCGGGGAGCAGGGCAAGGAGATCTTCTGCCCGCTCGTACGACGAGTCCGCCACGGCAAGGCTGTGGGAGGTCAGTGCACAGCTGGTCAGGGCCGCCTGACCGGAATCTCGGGGTTCCGGGTCGACAGGACGTGCTCGAGGAACAGCTCTGCCGAGGGCAGCAGGCGGCGACTCTCGGACCACGACACCCCGACGTCACGTCGTGCGCCGGCGTCGGTCAGGCTGATCAGTGGTTCGGCCGCGGTGCTGACCACGCGTGCCACCGTGTCCATGGCGGGCACGATCGCGACCCCCAGGCCCGCCGCCACGAAACCCCGCACCACGGGCAGGTCGTCTCCCTCGAACGCGACGCGGGGGGTGAAGCCGGCGGAAGCACACAGGTCGTCGGTCAGGGTGCGCAGTGCCCAGGACGGCCGCAGCATCACGAAGTCCTCATCGGCCACCTCGGTCAGCGCGATCTGCCCTCTCCTCGCGAGCGGATGGCCGGCGGGGACTGACAGCAGCAGCGGCTGGGAGAACAGGTGCTCCCAGTGCACCTCCGGGTTGCGCGGACGACGAGCGGTGAACTCGAGGTCGACCCGGCCACCCGACAGCAGCGAGGACCCGAGAGCATCCTCGGAGTGCTCGAGCCGGAACTGCACGCGGGGGTGCCCCTGCCGGAAGCGGCTGATCATTCCCGGCACCAGCCACGTCCCCAGTGACTGCTGGAAGGCGAGGACCACCGTGCCCGTCTCGGGATCGATCAGCTCGTTGACCGCAGCCAGGCCGTCGTCGAGTCGGTGGAGCACAGCGTCCACGTGCCGCTTGAAGACACTCCCGGCCTGGGTGGGTCTGAGCACGCGACCGGTCCGGTGCAGCAGCGGCGTGCCGACCTCGGCCTCGAGACGCGCCAGCGCGCGCGAGATGCCGGGCTGGCTGACCGTCTCGGTCGCTGCCACCTCGGTGACCGTGACCCCGTCGGCCACCTGCTGGAACCAGCGCAGAACCTCGGTGTCCATATACATGACGCTAGCGCATGGGTTCGGGCGCCCGCGGGTATTGGACGTATGAATGGCAACCGCGGAGACTTGACCCATGAACACGACCACACAGACCACCGAGACCGCCCGCTCACGCCCGCACCGAGCCTGGGCCACGGTTCGCGACGAGCTCCGCGACCGTCGTCAGGCACGGGCCGAGTACCGCTCGCTCGAGAGCGACCTGGCGTCGTACAACACCCGCGCGGAGGTCGACGACCTGCTCGCTTCCATCGGATCCGCCGAGGGGCCCGACGCCGAGCGGATGCGCCTGATCCTGGCCCGCAACCTGCACCGCAACCAGCTCGCCTGCTGATCCAGCGCTCCCTTTGCTGACCCAGGTTCTTTCGCAGAGCGCCGCACAGCCGGCCATCCACGCTGCATGTCGCGTACCACCCGCCTGAACGTCTCACGCCCCACCAGGTGGACGCGAGATCTTCGGCGACTCGGCATCTGAGTGTCGAGGTGCCGCCGCGGATCGTGTTGAACGCCCCCGTGGTCACCAAGGAGAACGTAGAGGAGTATGTCGACCTCGGGCTCGAGTCCTGACCTCACGGTGCCGGCCGGACGAGCGCCTGGCCCGGCACGATCCCAGCAGAGGAACCTCCACGATGAACAGCAACGTTGCGACACTCGGCGTCGGCCAGGTCGGGTACGCCTTCATGGGCGCCGCACACTCGCACGCCTGGCGCACGGCCCCACACTTCTTCGACCTTCCGATGCGCCCGGAGCTCCGTGCCCTGGTCGGTCGCGATCCCATGCGCGTGGCTCAGGCAGCTGAGCGCCTCGGTTGGGAGTCGAGCGAGACCGACTGGACGCGGTTGTTGACCAGGAGCGACATCGACCTCGTCGACGTCTGCACCCCGGGCGACACCCACGCGGAGATCGCGATCGCTGCCCTCGAGGCAGGCAAGCACGTCCTGTGCGAGAAACCCCTGGCCAACACGGTGGCCGAGGCACAGGCGATGGCCGACGCGGCGGACCGGGCAGCGGCCCACGGGGTCCTCGCCATGGTCGGCTTCACCTACCGGCGGGTCCCTGCGATCGTGCTGGCCCGCCAGCTCGTGAGCGAAGGACGCATCGGCGACATCCGGCACGTGCGGGCCCAGTACCTCCAGGACTGGCTCTCGGATCCCCTGGTCCCGATGACCTGGCGGCTGCAGAAGGAGAAGGCCGGCTCCGGTGCCCTGGGAGACATCGGGGCACACATCGTCGACCTCACCCAGTTCATCACCGGTCAGCAGGTGCTCAAGGTCAACGGGCTGCTCGAGACGTTCGTCCGGGAACGGCCCCCGGGACCCGGCCACGGCGAGGTCACGGTCGATGACGCAGCCGCCTTCCTCGCGAGGTTCAGCAGTGGCGCGGTCGGGGTCTTCGAGGCCACCCGCTACGCCACCGGTCGCAAGAACGCCATCCGGATCGAGGTCAACGGGTCGAAGGGGAGCCTCGCGTTCGACTTCGAGGACATGAACCTGCTGCACCTCTACGACGCGGAGGAGTCCCCGCTCACCGCCGGATTTCGGCGCATCGTCGTCACCGAGACTGACCATCCCTACACGGGGCACTGGTGGCCGCCCGGTCACGGGCTCGGCTACGAGCACGGGTTCGTGCACCAGGTGGCGGACCTGGTGACTGCCATCGGGCAGGCTCAGCAGCCACTCCCATCGTTCGCCGACGGGCTCCAGGTGCAAGGCGTCCTGGCAGCCGTCGAGCGCAGTTCGGAGCTGGGCTCGTGGGAGTCCACACAGGT
Source organism: uncultured Actinomycetota bacterium (assembly GCA_963781335.1). GTDB lineage: Bacteria > Actinomycetota > Actinomycetes > Propionibacteriales > Nocardioidaceae > Marmoricola. The sequence continues at coordinate 284,637 of CAWAFS010000025.1, forward strand.
GCTCGTCGAGCAAGAGGAGCGGAGGAATCAACCATGACCCTGGCCAGCCGAATCGGAGGTGACGGGGACCCGGTGGGCGTCTGACATCGCGCGCGCCGAGGAGATGAGGATGACCGGACCCACCACGGACTGATCAGCCCAGCGGGCCGGCTCAGGTCCGGAAGCGCTGGCGTCGCCGGCGACGCTTGTCCAGCTCGCCTGAGTGTTCCTTCAACGGCAGGTGCACGGTGAACGTCGTGCCGTGCCCCGGCGCCGACACCAGCGACACGTCGCCGCCGTGAGCGTGCGCGATCGACTCGACGATCGTCAGGCCGAGACCCGAGCCCTGGATGGCATGGTCGACGGCGGTCGTGGAGCGGAAGAAGCGCGTGAACAGCTCAGCCTGCTCGTTCTTCGGGATGCCGATGCCGTTGTCGCTCACCTCGAGACGTGCCCTGCGGCCCAGCACGCGCAGACGACATCTGACCCATCCGCCGTCCTCGGTGAACTTCACCGCATTGGTGACCAGGTTGAAGACGAGTCGCTCGAGGTTGACCGCGTCGCCGCGGACGATCACCGGGATCGTCGGCATCTCGAAGGTCACCTCCAGCTGCCTGCCGTCCATGACCGGTTGCAGGGCGGCGTGCGCCACACCGACGACCGCCGCGAGGTCCACGTCCTCCTGCTCGTGCCTGAACGTGCCCGACTCGAGGCTGGACAACGTCAGCAGGTCGTTGGCCAGTCCGGCCAGTCGGTCGCAGTTGCGGCCGATGGCTTCCACGAACTCCTGCTGCGAGGCGTTGAGATCTCCCACCGCGCCGTCCTCAAGGAGCTCGGCGTAGCCGGAGATGCTCGTCATCGGGGTGCGCAGCTCATGGCTCACGGTGGCGACGAACTCGGTCTTGGACTGGTCGAGCTTGCGGAGTCGCTCGACGGCCTGACGCTCCATCTCGAGGGTGGCGAACAGCAGTTCCTCGGTGATCCGTTGATCGGTGACGTCGTGACCCACTGCCAGGTGTCCGACCCGTCGCCCGGAGGCGTCGGTCACCGGGTCGACAGACAGGGACAAGGTGAACTGGGTGCCGTCCGGACGCACCATGGTCCAGTCATGCGCACTCGCACCGGGGGGCTTCGGAGACGGCTTCAAGTGCATGTTCGAGTCGCTGCTCCGCCGTTCGTGGACGCCGAGGTCGAGCTCGCGCTCCTTGCGCCGGTCGAGGCCGTCCTGGTGGACGGTGAGCAGGCGCAGGTCGGGGGGCACGCCCATCGCGGTTGCGCGATCCTCGAACTCCGTGGGCTCGAAGCAGGATCTGGGGAACGTCTCTCCAAGAACGTCCCGGGCCCGGACCCCGAGCATCTGTTCGGCTCCGGAGCTGAAGAACGTGACCCTGCCCTCCAGGTCGGTGGCCACGAACGCGGTCGTGGTGGCGGCCCGCATCAGGTGGCCGAACAATCCGCCGGTCGACTGCGTTGCTGCGACATCGATCCCCGTCATCACCAGATGTGTGCGGGTTCCGCGGTCGTCTCTCAGGTACTCGCCAGACCAGACGACGCGGCGCTGTTCGCCGGACTTCGTGGCCACGGTGCTCTCGTAGGACAGCGGAAGACCGGCTCGGATCGAGGCGTCGTACGCCGCTTCCATGGCGGCCTGGTCCTCGAGGGCCATGATCGTCTCCCACAGCGGCCGGTCGACGAGCTCGGACGGCGTGAAGCCGGTCACGATCTCTGTGGGCCTGTTCGTACCCACCACCTTGCGGGTCTCGACGTCGACGACCATGACCACACATCCGGTTGCGTCGAGAACGCTTGCCGGCAGCCCCCCCTCGGTGACCGAGTCCTGCGAAGCTCGCGGCTCAGGGACATGGCCCTCCGCGACGATCTTGCGACGGAACCAGCCCATTGCCTGTGTCATGCCACCCCTGCCGATACGCCGAGCTGCCGGAACGCCCCTGCTGACAATGAGGGGGAGAAGTGGTGCCCCTGGTAGAAGTCACGCGCGAGCCCGACCTCTGCCGCGACGATGGGGCGGGCGAACTCGCTCAGTACTCCCAAGAGACGGTTCCCCAGCAGCACGATGGACCCCAGACAGCCACGGTGGTGGTCCGCGGGGTCAGGGCGGAAGGACATGTGACGGCAATGTATCGCGTTGGGACGCTGCGTGACCTGTTAACGAGGCGATGCGGACTCGGTAAGAATTGCGATCGAGCTCAGGGCCACGTCGTCGCGTTGCTCGGAACAGGAACCACGGCCCTGGCCGGGTCGCTGTGCGCCGACCTGATCCTGACGACGTCGCCACGGCTGATGATGCCGACCACCTGGCCGTCGTCGTCGACGACGGGAAGGCTCCTGAGACTGCGCGAGGTCATCAGCTCGATCACATCGACCAGGTCGGTGCCCCCGGAGACCGTGATCGCCGGCGAGGTCATCACGTCGGAGACCAGCTGGGCCGGTGGCTGGACGAACGTGTCCCGGATCAGGTCGACGTCGCTCACGATGCCGCAGATGCGACCCTGCCGGTCAACGACGGGCAGTGAGGACACGTCGTACTCGGCGGCGAGGATCACGGCCTGCTCCACCCGCCAGTCGGTGGTGATGCTCACTGGCCGGCGCGTCATGGCCTCGGTCACGATCATGGGTCCTCCTCGTTGAGTCCGGTCTCCAGAGTGGCTCGTGCCCACCGGAGGCGGCAGGGCCCAAGGTCCCCACTACGTGGGACGACCGGTTCAGTCGAGGAGCTCGAGGCCGGTGCGCTCCCGGAGCTCGTCCACGGTCGCGCCGTATGACGCACGCACCCGGACGCCGTCGTCGGTGATCTCGAAGACCCCGAAGTCGCTGTACACGCGACTCACACACGCCACGCCGGTGAGCGGGTAGCTGCACTCGGCGACCAGCTTCGAGGACCCGTCCCTGGCGAACAAGGTCATCATCACGAAAACGTCCTTGGCGCCGATGGCGAGGTCCATCGCCCCACCCACCGCAGGGATCGCGTCCTTCGCTCCGGTGTGCCAGTTCGCGAGGTCGCCGCGCACCGAGACCTGGAAGGCCCCGAGCACGCAGACGTCGAGATGTCCGCCGCGCATCATCGCGAACGAGTCCGCGTGGTGGAAGTAGGACGCACCGGGCGCCTCCACGACCGGAACCTTGCCGGCGTTGATGAGGTCCGGGTCGATCTCGTCACCGACGGCAGCACGACCCATGCCGAGCATGCCGTTCTCGGTGTGCAGCACCACGCCCTGCTCGAGGTCGAGGTGGTCGGCCACCAGGGTCGGTTGGCCGATGCCCAGGTTCACGAACGCGCCGGTCGGGATGTCGTGTGCGATCAGCTCCGCGATGCCGTCCCTGGACAGCGGGGTCTTCGACAGAGGTTCGCTCATGAGGTCAGCACCACCCGGTCGACGAAGATGCTCGGTGTGACCACGACCTCCGGGTCGAGGCCGCCGGTCTTCACGACCGAGTGCACCTGCGCGATGGTCGTGGTGGCAGCGGTGGCCATCACCGGACCGAAGTTGCGGGCGGTCTTGCGGTAGACGAGGTTGCCCATCCGGTCGGCGGTGTGCGCCTTGATCAGGGCGAAGTCGCCACGCAACGGGTACTCCAGCACGTAGTCGCGTCCGTCGATGGTGCGTTCCTCCTTGCCCTCGGCCAATGGCGTGCCCACGCCGGTCGGCCCGAAGAAGGCGCCGATCCCTGCGCCGGCAGCGCGCATCCGCTCCGCGAGGTTGCCCTGGGGCACCACCTCGAGCTCGATCTGGCCCGATCGATAGAGGTCGTCAAAGACCCACGAGTCGCTCTGCCGGGGGAACGAGCAGATGATCTTGCGGACGTTGCCCGTCCTGAGCAGTGCCGCGAGGCCGTGATCGCCGTTGCCGGCGTTGTTGTTGACCACGGTCAGGTCGTTCGCGCCGTGGCGTCGGAGCGCATCGATCAGCTCCATCGGCTGGCCAGCGGTGCCGAACCCGCCGATGAGCACGGTCGCGCCGTCGGGGACGTCCGCGACGGCCTGGTCTGCGGCGTCCGTCGAGTCGAGCAGGTCGGTCACTGTGCTCCCTCCGTCACGTTCTCCAGCACCACTGCCAGACCCTGACCCACACCGATGCAGATCGCTGCGACGCCCCAGCGGTGCCCGCTCTCCCGGAGCACCTTCGCGAGGGTGCCGAGGATGCGGCCCCCGGAGGCTCCGAGCGGATGACCGATGGCAATCGCGCCGCCGCGGGTGTTGACGATCTCCGGGTCGATCTTCCAGGCGTCCATGCAGACGAGCGACTGGACCGCGAACGCCTCGTTGAGCTCGACTGCACCAATCTCGGTCCAGCCGACACCCGCGCGGGCCAGGGCCTTCTCGGCGGCCTCGACAGGGGCGTAGCCGAAGCTCTGCGGTTCCAGGGCGTGCGCGGCACGACCCGCGATGCGGGCGATGGGGGACCGTCCGATCACGTCGGACGCCTTCTCCGAAGCCAGCAGCACGGCGGATGCCCCGTCGTTGAGGGGTGACGCGTTGCCGGCCGTGATCGTCCCGTCCGTGCGGAAGGAGGGCTTCAGCTTCGCGAGCGACTCCGCGCTGGATCCGGGCCGGATGGACTCGTCACGGGTGACCTCGGTCCCGGCCACGCTGACCACCAGGTCGTCGTAGAAACCGTCGTTCCAGGCCTGGTCGGCGAGGGTGTGCGACCGGGCGGCGAACGCGTCCTGGCGATCGCGGGAGACGCCGTACCTCTCCTGGAGCTGCTCGTTCGCCTCACCCAGTGACACGGTCCATTCCGCGGGCATCTCCGGATTGACCAGGCGCCAGCCCAGGGTGGTGGAGACGGCTTCGAGGTTGCCTGCCGGGAACGCCCGGCTCGGCTTGGGCAGCACCCACGGAGCCCGCGTCATCGACTCGACGCCGCCGGTCAGCACGATCTCGGCGTCTCCGGTCTCGATCATCCGCGACCCGGCCATGGCCGCGTCCAGCGAGGAGCCGCAGAGCCGGTTCATCGTGGAACCGGGCACGGACACGGGGAACCCCGCGAGCAGGGCGGCCATCCGGGCGACGTTGCGGTTCTCCTCGCCCGCGCCGTTGGCGTTGCCGAGCAGCACCTCGTCGACGTCCCCCGGGTCCAGTCCTGGGCTCCGGTCGCGGGTCGCACCGAGGACGGCGGCAGCCAGGTCGTCGGGGCGTACGCCGGCCAGGCCGCCGTTGAACCTGCCGAACGGGGTACGGACGGCGTCGTAGACGAACGCGGTCATGACTCTCCTTCTCCTGTTCCGGAATCGATCCCAGAATCGATCCCGGAATCGATCCCAGAATCGTTCTCTGTCAGCACGCCCTGCGCGATCCGGAACGCGGTGTTGGCGTCCGGCACGCCGCAGTAGATGGCGCTGTGCAGGATGAGCTCCTTGATCTCGTCGTCGGTCAGGCCGTTCGTGCGAGCGGCCCGGACGTGCATGGCGAACTCCTCGTGGTGCCCGCGTGCGATCAGGGCGGTGAGGGTGATCAGGGAACGACTGCGGCGGTCGAGCCCCGGCCTCGTCCAGACTCCGCCCCAGGCATACGCGGTGATGAACTCCTGGAAGTCGCGGGTGAGATCGGTGGCGCCCGCTGTGGCGCGGTCGACGTGGGCGTCGCCGAGGACCTCGCGGCGAACGGCCATCCCCTCGTCGTACGCCGAGCCAGGTGCGCTCCGCTCGGGTTCCACCTCACCGAGCACGTGCTGGCGGATCAACCGGGCGACCTCGGCCGGCGCCTCGGCAGGGGCCAGGTGCGCTACGCCTTCGAGCTCCACGACCCGGCCGTGCTGCACCTGCTCCGCGATCTCGCGCAGGCCCTCGACGGGGGTCACCTGGTCGGCTGCGCCGGCCACTGCGAGGACCGGAACGGCGATCCTGCCGAGCTGGTCGCGGACATCGAAGTCGGCGAGTGCCTCGCACACCTGGATGTAACCGGCGTCGTCGGTGTCCTGCAGCGCGTGCAGCAGGGCCGACCCGGTCTCGGGCTGGCGGTCCAGGAAGCCGGGGGCGAACCACCGCTCCGCAGCGCCGGACACCATCACCGGTGTGCCGGACACGCTGACCTGACCGGCTCTGCCGGCCCACATGGCAGGCTCACCGATCCTGGCTCCCGTGCAGAGCAGCACAGCGGAGGCGACTCGCCGGGGGTGGTCGAGCATCAGCTGCAGGCCGACTGCACCGCCCACCGAGTCGCCCGCGTAGGCGAAGGAACCGCCGAACTGGTCGCGTTGCTCGAGGATCTCGTCGAGCACCTGCAGCACACCGCGCGCCAGCTCGGACATCGTGAACGGCTCCTCGGCCACCGTGTGGTTGTAGCCGTGGCCGGGCAGGTCCCAGGCCACCACGTCGAAGGCGTCGGTGAGTCCGGCGGCACACCCGGGCCAGAGCGTCGACGCCGACGTGCCCAGCGACGGGCCGAGCACGAGCAGTGGCAGCTCGGCCCGGTTGGCCGCACCCGTGAGCCGGACGGCGGTGATGGTCGGGATGCTCACGGGCTCTCCTGGTCGTTGCGGGCGCGGGCGATGATCGCGTCGATCAGCGCACCGGTGGCTCCGAGGTAGTGACTGGGGTCGAAGTCGGGGGCACGCGAGCTGCCGGTGCCGAACAGCCCCTGGATGCTGCGCTGCTCGGCGAGCAGCGCTGATGAACGCTGCTTGACCACCGCGTCCATCCTGCCGGTGTCCACATGCAGGCCGTCGAGCAGCTCCGCCGTCTGTGAGCCCGCGGTCAGCGCGTGCCGCGACAGGGTCGCCAGGGCCGCCCACTCGACGTGCCAGCCCCCGTCGGGCCGTTCGTCCACCGCGCTCGCTGCGGCCAGGTGCAGCTGGGCTGCGAGGCCGGGGGTCGTGAGGGCCGCACGCCGGATCAGCACGGACAGCACCGGGTTGGCCTTCTGCGGCATCGTCGAGGACCCCCCGCGACCTTCGACCGCGTCCTCCGCGAGTTCACCCAGCTCTGGGCGGTTCAGCAGTAGCACGTCGTTGGCGATGCGACCCCAGGCATCGGTGGCCGTGACCAGTGCGTCGGCGTACCTCGTCAGGGTTGCGCGACTCGTGTGCCAGGGCGGCGCCGCTGACAGTCCGAGGATGCGCGACGCCTCCGAGACCACGGCCTCGGCCGTGGCGCCCGAGCCCGACAGCGAGGCGAGCTCGCTCGTGGCGGCCAGGGTCCCCGCGGCCCCCCCGAACTGGGCGGGCATGGAGTGGCTGACCCGCCGCACGTCGTCACGGGCATCGAGGACGCCCTGGAGCCACATGGCTGCCTTGAGTCCGAAGGTGATGGGGACGGCGTGCTGGGTCAGCGTGCGACCGGCCATGACGTCGTCGCGGTGCCGGTCGGCCAGGGACACGAGTGCAGCGACCTGCTGGCCGAGATCAGTGATCACCCGCCGGGCGGAGTCCCGTGCACAGAGCACGAGTGCCGTGTCCAGGACGTCCTGGCTGGTCAGACCGCGATGGACCCACGTGGCCGCGACCGGGTTGCGCTGCTCGAGGCGTTCGCGAAGGAGCGCCAGCATCGAGATGACGGGGTTGCCCGAGGCCTCTGACCGCAACGCCACGGCATCGGTGTCGCGCGCGGTCAGCAGACCTCCGAGGTCCGTGCGAGCGGCCGCGGGCACGATCCCCGCCGTGACCAGTGCCTGCAGCCAGGCGGACTCGACCCGGACGAGCGCCGAGAGCACGGTCGCCGGGGCGAACAGCCGCCCGGCACGTTCGTCACCGGGCCAGAGCAGGTCGGCCATCACGCCCCCGGGAACTGGAGGAAGACGGTCTCGTCCTCGCCCTGGAGCCGGATGTCGAAGCGGTAGCCGTGCTGGTCCGGGGTCGCGACCAGGGTGGCTCGTCGCTCCTCGGGAACGGACTGCAGGAACGCGTCATGGGCGAGGGCCGTCTGGTCGACGGGAAGGTACGCACGGGTGAAGAGCCGGTTGAGCAACCCTCGCGCGAAGACCGTGATCGCGACAAACGGCACGGCACTCGCCTCGGTCGCGCCCGGGCAGAGGGTCGTGAAGGAGTAGTGGCCGTTGTCGTCGACGGCAGCCCGCCCGAAGCCGGTGAAGGTCCAGCCGTCGCGTCGCAACGACCCCTCTGCCTGGGCGACCTGACCGGCAGGGTCAGCCTGCCAGATCTCGATGAGTGCGTCCGGGACCGGGTCGCCGGCTCCGTCATGCACCGTGCCGTGGAACCGGGTGGCGTCACGGTGCGACGGCGGGACGAGCTCGCTGTCGCCGGGGTAGGGGAGCGCGTAGCCGTAGAACGGACCGATCGTCTGGCCAGGTGTCGGGGGCAGCTTCATCAGGCGTCCACCTCCAGGGGTGTGCTGTGGGTTCCGGTGAGCACGATGTCCCACCGGTAGCCGGTCGCCCACTCGGGCTGGGTGACGTCGTGGTCATAGCTCGCCACGAGGCGGTCCCGGGCCAACGGGTCGACGATGGCCTGGTAGATCGGGTCGAGCGCGAAGAGAGGATCACCGGGGAAGTACATCTGGGTGATCATCCGCTGGGTGAACTCGGTGCCGAACAACGAGAAGTGCACGTGTGCCGGCCGCCAGGCGTTGTGGTGGTTCTTCCACGGATAGGGACCGGGCTTGATCGTGGAGAACGTGTAGTTGCCCTCGTCGTCGGTCAAGGCGCGGCCGACACCGGTGAAGTTCGGGTCGATCGGGGCCGGGTGCTGGTCGCGCTTGTGGAGGTAGCGGCCGGCGGCGTTGGCCTGCCAGATCTCGACCAGCTGGCGGCGCACGGGGCGGCCGTCACCGTCGCGCACGCGGCCGGTGATGACGATGCGCTCGCCCAACGGCTCCCCGGAGTGCTGGAGGGTCAGGTCGGACTCCGAGCGGCTGACGTCGTGGTGGCCGAAGACGGGAGCGAACAGCTCGATCGTCTCCGGGTCCGCGTGGTGCAGGTCGTTGGTCGGGTGCCGCAACAGGCTGCTCCGGTAGGGCGGGTAGTCGAACCGTGGCTGGCTCTCGGCCAGACCAGCACGCTCGAAGGCGTCCCTGACTCCCGCGATCTCGGCATCGACGTCCGCCTGTGAGGAGAGGGCGGGTGCATGGGTGTTCGTCACCGGGAGAAGGTACGCCGGTTCGCGCGGTCCGCGCTCTGACCCTCTTCCACTGAGTGAAAGGCTTCGCTGGAGGTCGACCCACGGTCCCTGCGACGGTGCTGGGCCCCACCTCGACAAGGAGTGCACCCATGTCCACATCCATCTCGGGCCAGCAGGCGACCCGGAGCACAGCAGCGGCGGGCTTCTGGCCCGTGCTCCTGTGCTGGGTCGCCGTCGCACTGGACGGCTTCGACCTCGTCGTTCTCGGCGCCGTCATCCCCACCCTGAAGGGAACCGGCGCGCTCGGGTTCACGGCCTCGTCGCTGACGATGGCCTCGACCGTCGGGCTGATCGGTGTCGGCATCGGTGCGGTGGCGGTCGGGCCTCTCACCGACCGCGTCGGACGTCGCGTGACCCTGATCAGCTGCATCGCGATCTTCTCCGTGCTCACCCTGGCGATCGCGGTGGCACAGAACGTCACCCAGTTCACGGTGCTGCGGTTCCTGGCCGGCCTGGGCCTCGGCGCGTGCCTTCCGACCGCGCTGGCCTTCATGTCCGAGCACGCCAGGCCGGGGCGCGGGGGATCTGCCGTGACGCGGATGATGACGGGCTACCACGTGGGCGCCGTGCTGACCGCCCTGCTCGCGCTGTGGATGGTCGACGCCTACGGCTGGGAGTCGATGTTCGTGGTGGGAGGCGTCGTCGGCCTGCTGACGCTTCCGGTGATGTGGTTCAAGCTTCCCGAGTCCGAGAGCTACCTGCGCGCAGCCGAGGCGCGGCAGCAGGGCACCGCGACGGCAGTCGTCCGGAGCTCGGAGGTGGTGAAGGGGCGCTATCTCCGAGTCAGTATCGGACTCTGGGTCGCCTCGTTCATGGGGCTGCTGCTCGTCTACGGGCTGAACACCTGGCTGCCCACGATCATGGGTGAGGCGGGCTACTCCATCAAGGCCGGCACCGGCCTGCTGCTCGTGCTCAACGTGGGGGCCGTGGTCGGCCTGCTCGTCGCTGGCGGCATCTCCGACGCGAGGGGCAACAAGCCGACGGTGCTGCTCTGGTTCGGGCTCGCCGCGGTCTTCCTCGCCCTGCTGTCGATCAAGCTGGAGAGCTCGCTGCTGGTGTACGCCGCGGTCCTCCTCTCGGGCATCTTCGTGTTCAGTGCCCAGGTGCTGGTCTACGCCTTCGTCGGGCACCTCTACCCCACCGAGGTCCGCGGGACCGCACTCGGCCTGGCGGCCGGCGTCGGGCGGATCGGTGCCATCGTCGGTCCGTTCCTCGGTGGAGCGCTGGTCACTGCCGGCATCGCCTACCCTTGGGGCTTCTACGCCTTCGCGGTCGCCGCCCTGCTCGCGGTGCTGGCGCTGTCGACAGTCCCCGCCCACCTGCGCGAGGGTGCCTGACCCTGGCGTCGTGTTCCACCCAGTGGAATGATGGGGTGGATGTCAGGAAATCTCTCCCGAGCGGGGGCCTCGGTCACCAGCAGGGCGCTGGCGCTGATCGGCGCCTTCGACGTACGACACCGGCGGCTCTCGCTCAGCGAGCTGGCTGAGCGGGCGGACCTGCCGGTGCCGACCGCGCACCGGTTGGTGGCCGAGCTGGTCGCCTGGGGAGCGTTGAGCCGCACCAGGTCGGGGGAGTACGTCGTCGGGCGCCGCCTCTGGGACGTGGGCCTTCTCGCCCCGGTCAACACCGGGCTGCGCCAGCTGGCGTCGCCGTACCTCCACGACCTCTACGGCGCGACCTTCGCCACCGTGCACCTCGCGGTCCGGGACGGGAGCCAGGTGCTCTACCTCGACCGGCTCTCAGGGCACGCGTCGGTGCCGGTGGTGAGCACGATCGGCTCGAGGTTGCCGATGCACGCGACGGGCGTGGGGAAGGTGCTGCTCGCGCACGCGCCGGCGGCGGTCCAGGCCGATGTGCTCGCGCACCTGACCAGGATCACGCCGTACACGATCAACCAGCCGGGAACGCTGCGTCGCCAGCTGGCTCGGGTGCTCAAGGACGACTACGCCACGACGGTCGAGGAGATGAGCCTCGGCGCGTGCTCGGTGGCGGTGCCGATCCGCGCCAGGGCCGACGTGGTCGCCTCCTTGGGCATCGTCGTGCCCAGCCTCAAGAAGGACCGAGCCAAGCTGGTCACCGCCATGCAGGTGACGGCCAGGAGCATCGGCCGAGCCCTGCTGGATCCCTCCGCCTCGGTCGACCACTTCCACTGACCGGAATCGGGTGGTGGCGGAGGTAAGGGGGAGAGCCGATGCTCTACGGATGTCATCCGCCACGTCGCCGGTTCGGACACGCACCACCGTCGGCATCGTCGGCGGAGGACCGGCGGGACTGATGCTCTCCCACCTGCTCTCCTGCTCCGGCATCGAGTCCGTGGTCGTGGACCTGCGTTCGCGACCAGAGATCGAGCACACCCACCGAGCAGGGATCCTCGAGCAGGACAGCGTCCGGATGCTGGTGGACACCGGCGTCTCCGACCGGGTGCTGCGCGACGGCTGCCGCCACGAGGGGATCGAGCTCGCCTTCGGCGGCGAGGGCCACCGGATCGACTTCGAGGACCTGGTCGGGGCCTCGGCCCAGCTCTACCCGCAGACTGATGTCTTCATCGACCTCGCCGATGCCCGCGCCAGAGCTGGGGGCGACGTGCGGTTCGGCGTCACGGGGGTCTCGGTCGTCGACATCACCACCGACAGCCCGGGCATGCTGTTCACCGATGCGGACGGGACTCCCCGGGAGGTCCGGTGCGACTACCTCGTCGGCTCGGACGGGTCGCGGAGCATCTGCCGACACGCGTTCCCGGAGGCTCGGCGCCGCCAGTACGCCCGCGAGTATCCCTTCGCCTGGTTCGGCATCCTGTGCGAGGCGCCGCCGAGCTCTCCCGAGCTGATCTACAACCACTCCGACCGCGGGTTCGCGTTGATCAGCCAGCGCACCGAGACGGTGCAGCGGATGTACTTCCAGTGCGACGTCCACGAGGACGTCGCGGACTGGTCGGAGGACCGCATCTGGGAGGAGCTGCAGAGCCGCGTGGGCGCGAACGGCTACACCCTGAAGCAGGGGCCGATCACCTCCAAGATGGTGCTGCCGTTCCGCAGCTTCGTCCAGGAGCCGATGCGACACGGAAACCTGCTGCTGGCCGGGGACGCCGCCCACACGGTCCCGCCGACCGGCGCCAAGGGCCTGAACCTCGCCCTCGCCGACGTGCGTGTGCTCGCCGAGGAGCTCGAGCGCGCGGTGACCAGGAGGGACGGTTCGCTGCTCGACGACTATTCGACGCGAGCGCTGGACCGGGTGTGGAAGGCGCAGCACTTCTCCTACTGGATGACCACGATGCTGCACCGCGGGGCGGACGCGACGCCCTTCGACGTACGCCGCCAGCTCGGTGAGCTCTCGATGGTGGTGTCCTCGCGCGCCGGGTCGACCTATCTGGCGGAGGCCTACACCGGGTGGCCGGGTCGAACCGCCTGACCCCGGCGCGCGAGGGCGACTCGCTCGAGCGGCGTATCGGACATACCGGTCCAGACCAGTCAATGAATCTGATGGCCATTCTGGGTCAAAATCCATAGCCCAATTGGGTCATTCGTGCGTGTTGCTCTCCCGTACATAACGGACAGGGCGTCCTATGGGAGCGAGACAGCTGAGGAGATTCGATGATTGCGACACAAGTGGCCCTCCATGGCCCCGCCAACGCCAGCGGATCGGGTGTGACCACGGTCCTGGTGTGTGGTTGCGGCCAGGAGATCGGCGGCACCAAGAGGGCGTACTGCCCACGGTGCGGTTGCTGCCTGAACTGAGGCAGCCGCGGATAGGGTGACCTCCGACGACCCGTCAGGAGGAACCACCGTGGCCCGGCAGCTGGACGGCGCGCGCACCTCTGCTGTGTGGACGATTCCCAACATGATCAGCATGCTGCGGCTGGCCGGGGTGCCCCTCTTCCTGTGGCTGGTGATCGGGCCCGAGGCCGACGTCTGGGCACTCGTCGTGCTGATGATCTCCGGCTTCACCGACTGGCTCGACGGCTACCTCGCCCGTCGTCTCGACCAGATGTCCAAGCTGGGGGAGATCCTCGACCCCGTCGCCGACCGCCTCTACATCCTCGCCGCGGTGGTCGGTCTGCTCTACCGCGACATCATCCCGTGGTGGGTGGCCGTCCTGTTGCCCCTGCGCGACGTGTTCCTGTGGTGCCTGGTGCCGTTCCTGCGCACCCGTGGCTACTCCGCGCTGCCCGTGCACTATCTCGGGAAGGCCGCGACTGCGGCACTGCTCTACTCCTTCCCGATGCTGTTCCTCGGTGATGCTGAGGGGGCGATCCCGACCCTCGCCGAGGTCTTCGGCTGGGCGTTCGCGATCTGGGGGATCGGCCTCTACTGGTGGGCGGGCCTGCTCTATGCCTGGCAGGTGCGCAAGCTCCTCGCCGACCGCGACCGTCGCGCCCCGAGTCTCGCGGACGGGTGACGACGTGCCTCTTCCAAGCACCCCCGAGCGACTCCCCGCACAGGCGACCATGGGGCTGCTCGACTACCTGGCGACGCACACGCTCGACGAGGACTACGCCTTCGTCTCCGAGCAGAAGGCGTCGCGCCCGGAGGCCGCGCGCCGACGCATCGGCGTCGTCGGGGCTCTCGTGATGGCCGCCTTCGCGGTGCTCGTCGTCACCGCTGCCGTCCAGACGTCGCGCAACTCAGTCAGCGACGAGCGCGCCCGCAACGAGCTCGTGGCCCAGGTGAACGCTGCCCAGGACCAGCTCCGGGACCAGCGGGCCCACCTGGCCGACGTCCGGGCCGAGGCAGGCGCACTGCAGGACCGCCAGCTGAGCAGCGACACGTCCGCGGAAGGACTGCTCGAGACGCTCAACCTTCTCGGCGTCACGGCCGGCACGATCCCGGTGAGTGGACCGGGCGTGCGGGTGGTCGCCGACGATGCCGAGGGTGCCGACAGTGCCCGCAACCAGGTCCTGGACACCGACCTGCAGCAGCTGGTCAACGGCCTGTGGGAGGCCGGGGCCGAGGCGATCGCCGTCAACGGGCAGCGTCTCACCAACCTGAGCACGATCCGACTCGCTGGCGGCGCCATCACGGTCAACGCCCGTTCGCTGCGGCGGCCGTACGTCGTCACCGCGATCGGCAACCAGGACACGCTGCCGGCACGTTTCGCAGAAACCTCCAGCGGTCAGGCATGGTTGGACCTGCAGCGCGAGGTCGGTCTGCGGTTGAACATCACACCGGTGTCCTCGCTGCGGCTCCCCGCCACGGAGGTGTCGTTGCGTTATGCCAAGTCAGAAGATGTAGAAGGAGCGTCATGATCGCGATCATCGGGTTGATCGCCGGCATCGTCCTCGGACTGGTGCTCACCCCGGACGTGCCCCTGGCCATGGAGCCCTACCTGCCGATTGCTGTGGTCGCAGCGCTGGACGCGGTCTTCGGGGCCTTCCGCGCCTTCCTCGACGGCATCTTCGATGACAAGGTGTTCGTCATCTCCTTCATCAGCAACGTGCTGATCGCCGCGGTGATCGTCTTCCTGGGCGACAAGCTCGGCGTCGGCGCGCAGCTGTCCACCGGGGTGGTCGTCGTGCTCGGGATCCGGATCTTCTCCAACGTCGCGGCCATCCGGCGACACCTCTTCCACGCCTGACGACCATGACCCCCTCCGACGACGAGAGCCCCGCCGAGGCCAACGAGCGCCCATCCGGCATCCAGCGGCTGCGGCGTTCCTTCTTCTCGCCCTCGCGTGGGCAGGCGGTGGTGGCCGTGCTCGTCGGAGTGCTCGCCTTTGCCGCCGTGACCCAGGCACGACTCACCGGTGACGACGACACCTACGACGGTCTGCGCCAGTCCGAGCTGATCCAGGCACTCAACGGGCTCCAGTCCGCCTCGCGCAAGGCAGAGCGCGACATCGCCGACCTCGAGACGACCCGCGATCGGCTGCGCAGCAGCACCCAGCGTCGAGCGACGGCACTCGAGCAGGCCCGCAACGAGGTCCGCACCCTGGGCGTGCTCGCGGGCACCGTGCCGGCCAGCGGGCCAGGCATCCGGATCACCGTGACCGACCCGAAGGGTGAGCTCAGCCTGGGCCACCTGCTCGACGGGGTCGAGGAGCTCCGCAACGCCGGGGTCGAGGCGCTCGAGATCAACGACCGCGTGCGCGTCATCGCCCAGACGTCCTTCGAGGACGACCCCGACGGGATCCGGGTCGACGGCGTGGTGCTCAAGGCCCCCTACGTCATCGATGCGATCGGGAACCCCGACACCCTGGCGGGCGCCCTGCAGTTCCAGGGCGGCTTCACCGACGACGTCGAGCTCGACTCGGGCTCGGTCGAGGTCAAGGAGGCGGAACGCATCGAGATCACGGTCACGAGGACACCGTCGGAGCCCCGCTACGCCGAAGCCGTTCCCGGGCAGTAGCCTGCCGGGGAGTCGCCAACAACGAGGAGCAGCGTGATTCCCGAAGACCTGAAGTACACCTCGGAGCACGAATGGTTGCGCGAGCCCGGTCAGGCAGAGGGCTCGGTCCGTGTCGGTATCACCGACTTCGCCCAGGACGCCCTGGGCGACATCGTCTTCGTCCAGCTGCCCGAGGTCGGCGAGACCGTCACCTCCGGAGCCGTGGTCGGTGAGCTCGAGTCCACCAAGTCCGTCAGCGAGGTCTATGCACCCATGGGGGGTGAGATCGTCGCCCGCAACGAGGCGCTGGACGCCACTCCCGAGCTCGTCAACACCGACCCCTACGGCGACGGCTGGCTGTTCGAGATCGTCGCGGACAACAGCGGCTCGGCCGATCTGCTGGACGCTGCGAGCTATCAGGGCACCCTCGGGGCCTGAGCGTTTCCCACGCTTCTCGAAAACTCCGTTGCGGGTCGACCACGGCGTTGTCGCGCGCTGGTACGTTGACGCCAGAACCTTGACCCTGCAGTGACGCTTAAGGGTTGCGGCGACCACGGATTCCACTAGATCGGGGAGATCGACGACATGCCCTATTGCTCGCAGTGCGGGAGCCAGAACTCCGACAACGCACGGTTCTGCTCGCAATGTGGCACCCCGCTGGCCCCACCGGCCAGTGAACCTGTGCCCAACGACGCCACTGCGACGATCACGTTCGGGGCTCCCGCGAAGTCGGATGCCGAAGAGCGGGCCTCGCTCAACCCGGCTGACGCCGCCGCGGTCGACGCCCTCCCGAGCGGCAGCGCGTTGCTCGTGGTGCAGCGCGGACCGGGCGCCGGCAGCCGCTACCTGCTCGACACCGATCTCTCCACGGTGGGGCGTCATCCCGAGAGCGACATCTTCCTCGACGACATCACGGTGTCTCGTCGCCACGTGGAGTTCCGCCGTGAGGAGAAGACCTTCCGGGTCCACGACGTCGGCAGCCTCAACGGCACCTACCTCAACGGAGACCGGGTCGACGACGCCGAGCTGCAGAACGGTGATGAGGTGCGCATCGGAAAGTTCCGCCTGATCTTCTTCGCCAGCGACGCGAAGGACAGCTGACCCGTGCGTCAGGCGGCGCGCATCACCATCGGTCAGGCGGTCGCCGACCTCAAGGCGGAGTTCCCGGACGTCGACATCAAGGAGTCGAAGATCCGGCACCTCGAGAACGAGGGCCTGATCGCGCCCGAGCGCACCCCCTCCGGCTACCGCAAGTACGCCATCGAGGACATGGAGAAGCTGCGCTACATCATCCGGACGCAGAAGGAGCACTACCTGCCGCTCCGCGTCATCAAGGAGCACCTCGAGGCGCTGGACCGGGGGTTGGAACCACCTCCGGTGAGCGGCTCGCCGAGCATCCCGGGTGCGTTGATGACCAACCCGGCGCCGGGGGTCGAGGCGTTCATGTCCGGCCACTCCGACGTCCGGATCTCCCGGCGTGAGCTCGTCAAGACCGCAGAGATCACCGAGGACACCCTGGACGCCCTGGAGAATTACGGCCTGGTGCGTCCGCGGGCGGGCTCGAAGCACTATGACGCCGACGCGCTCGTGATCGCCAAGGCTGCGGGCGAGCTCGCGGCGTACGGCATCGAGCCCCGCCACCTGCGAGCCTTCAAGACCGCCGCCGACCGTGAGGTCGGCCTGATGGAGCAGGTCGTCTCGCCGATCCGTCGCAGCCGTGAGAACGGCGCGGAGGGCCGGGCCGCCCAGACGATGGACGAGATGGCGGTGCTCTCGGTGCGACTCCATGCTGCCCTGGTCAAGGCCGGGCTGCGGTCCCTGCGTTGACGGCGCAGTAGGCTGATCGGGTGCGCGAGGTAGAGGTCGTCGGAGTCCGGGTGGAGATGCCCTCCAACCAGCCCATCGTGCTGCTCCGGGAGCTGGCGGGGGAGCGCTACCTGCCCATCTGGATCGGCGCTGTCGAGGCGACTGCCATCGCCTTCGCCCAGCAGGGCGTGGTGCCCCCTCGACCCCTCACCCACGACCTGTTGCGCGACATCCTGGAGGCGACCGGCAACGAGGTCGCGGAGATCAGGATCACCGAGATGCGCGACAACGTCTTCTACGCCTCCCTGGTGCTGGCGTCCGGGGTCGAGGTGAGTGCTCGCCCCTCCGACTCGATCGCGCTGGCGTTGCGCACCGGGTCGAAGATCGTCTGCTCCGAGGAGCTGCTCGACGACGCGGGGATCATCGTCCCCGACGAGCAGGAGGACGAGGTGGAGAAGTTCCGCGAGTTCCTCGACCACGTCTCGCCCGAGGACTTCGACAAAGGGCAAGCCTGAGCCGTTCATGACGTGGGGAGACCCTCAAGTTCAACTTGAAGGTTAAGGCGACACGCCGCGCATGTCTTTGACCAACCCTCAAGTGGGGGTTTACCTTCGCAATGTCTTCGCTGTAACTCCACGGCTGCGATTCTCCTGACCCTTGCCGGCCAGGAACCCCCGCAGCCACCCTTCCGGGGTTACGCTCAGCAGGAAAACTTCGGAGGTAACAGTGGGCACGAAGAACGGCGACGGCGGAGCGAGCACCACCGCGGGACATGACCGCCAGTCGGAGCAGGCAGCCCTTGAGGCAGCCCAGCACGCCGACGAGCAGGGGCTGCTCTTCGACGACGACGTCTCGTCGTTGCCCCAGGACCTGGGCTACCGCGGCCCGACCGCGTGCAGCGCAGCCGGCATCACCTACCGCCAGCTGGACTACTGGGCCCGCACCGGACTGGTGGAGCCCACGGTTCGGGGTGCCACCGGCTCCGGCACCCAGCGCCTCTACGGCTTCCGTGACATCTTGCTGCTCAAGGTGATCAAGCGGCTGCTGGATGCGGGCATCTCGCTGCAGCAGATCCGCACCGCCGTGGCTCACCTCCGGGCCCGCGGCACCGACGACCTGACCCGTGTCACCTTGATGAGCGACGGGGCCAGCGTCTACGAGTGCACCAGCAACGACGAGGTCATCGACCTGCTCCAGGGCGGTCAGGGTGTCTTCGGTATCGCCATCGGGGGAGTGTGGCGCGAGATCGAGGGATCACTCGCCGACCTCCCCTCCGAGCGCACGGCCGAAGCAGAGGCCGAGCTGGCCAGCGACGAGCTCGCTGCCCGACGCAAGGCCCGCCTGACCGGCTGAGAGTCCGCTCACTTGTGTCTCCTCCGGCCCCGGTACCCGCGTTCGCGGGGCCGGGGCTGGTAGTTTTGTGCCTGCTGACGAACCCGCACGGGAGAGTTCTCGGGCTGCTCATCGAGCTGGCCGGGGCGCCGAAGGGGCAACTCCTCCCATCAACCTCTCAGGCTTCAGGACCGTGTGGGCTGGCACTCAGGAGCAACGACGAGGTTGTGACTGACGGGAGGCGTTTCACCGTTGACGGTAGATCGCCTCACGACCAGGAGTGACATGTCAGACCGAACCCTCGCAGCGGCTCTGGAGCCGCGTCCGTTCCGCGACCGGCACGTCGGCCCGGACGACCAGCAGGTCACCGCCATGCTCAAGACCCTCGGGGTCAGCAGCCTCGAGGCGTTGATGGATGACGCTGTGCCCGGCCGGATCAGGTCCGCTGCGCTCGAGCTGCCACCGGCGGCCTCCGAGCGGGCGACTGCGGCGGAGCTGCGCGAGCTCGCGGCGATGAACAACCCGCTCGTGGCGATGATCGGGCTCGGCTACCACGGCACGGTCACCCCGCCCGTCGTACGACGCAACGTGCTGGAGGACCCGTCCTGGTACACCGCCTACACGCCCTACCAGCCGGAGATCAGCCAGGGCAGGCTCGAGGCGCTGATCAACTTCCAGACGATGGTCGCGGACCTGACCGGGCTGGAGACCTCCAACGCCTCGCTGCTCGACGAGGGGACCGCCGCGGCCGAGGCAATGACTCTCGTGCGACGAGCCAACAAGACCGCGAACGGTCCGTTCGTGGTCGACGCCGACGCCCTGCCGCAGACCATCGAGGTCGTCCGGACGCGCGCCCGGGCCATGGGCATCGAGGTGCTGGTGGCCGATCTGGCCGACGGTCTGCCGGGGGGTGAGCTCAGCGGCGTGCTCGTCCAGTACCCGGGCGCCTCGGGTCGCATCCTGGATCCGCGGGCGCTGATCGAGGAGACGCACGCGCGCGGAGCGCTCGCCGTGGTCGCGGCCGACCTGCTGGCGCTGACGCTGCTCGAGTCGCCGGGCACCCTGGGCGCCGACGTGGCCGTGGGGTCCTCCCAGCGGTTCGGTGTCCCGTTGTTCTACGGCGGTCCGCACGCCGGCTTCATGTCGGTGCGATCGGGTCTCGAGCGCCACCTTCCCGGCCGACTGGTCGGTGTCTCGGTCGACTCGGCCGGCCGGCCGGCGTACCGCCTCTCGCTGCAGACGCGCGAGCAGCACATCCGACGCGACCGGGCCACCTCGAACATCTGCACCGCGCAGGTGTTGCTCGCCGTCGTCGCAGCGATGTATGCCGTCCACCACGGCCCCGAGGGCCTCACCCGGATCGCGGTCTCGGTGCACGCACAGGCCGTTGCCCTGGCTGCGCGGCTGCGCTCCGGGGGAGTGGAGGTGGTGCACGACGCGTTCTTCGACACCGTCCTCGCACGCGTGCCCGGAAGGGCCGCCGAGGTGGTCGAAGCCGCCCGGACCGCGGGCGTGCACCTGCGACTGGCCGACGAGGACCATGTGGGGCTGAGCACGTCGGAGGTGACCGACACCGACGTGCTGGACGCGGTCCTCGGTGCCTTCGGGCTCGAGGGCGGCACAGCGCAGGACGCGTTCGCTGAGTCCCTGCCCGCAGCCTTGCGTCGGACGACGGACTTCCTGACCCACGAGGTCTTCAACACCCATCGCTCCGAGACCTCGATGCTGCGATACCTGCGCCGCCTGTCCGCACGCGACTACGCGCTGGACCGAGGCATGATCCCGCTGGGTTCGTGCACGATGAAGCTGAACGCGACCACCGAGATGGAGCCCGTCAGCCTTCCCGGTTTTGCCGACCTGCACCCGTTCGCGCCGGCCGAGGACGCCCAGGGCTACCGGCTGCTGATCGACCAGCTCGAGTCGTGGCTGGCGACCGTCACCGGCTATGACCGGGTCTCGATCCAGCCCAACGCCGGCTCCCAGGGGGAGCTTGCGGGGCTGCTCGCGATTCGCGCCTACCACGATGCCAACGGCGACGGGGAGCGACAGATCTGCCTGATCCCGTCGTCGGCCCACGGCACGAACGCTGCCTCGGCGGTGATGGCCGGCATGAAGGTCGTGGTCGTGAAGTCCGCCGAGGACGGGTCCGTCGACATGGAGGACCTGCGCCGGCAGTGCGACGAGCACCGCGACGACCTCGCGGCGATCATGGTCACCTACCCCTCGACGCACGGCGCCTACGAGGACACCGTGTCCGAGCTCTGCGAGATCGTGCACGACGCCGGGGGTCAGGTGTACGTCGACGGGGCGAACCTGAACGCGCTGCTGGGCTACGCCAAGCCCGGTGAGTTCGGAGGGGACGTCTCGCACCTGAACCTGCACAAGACGTTCTGCATCCCGCACGGTGGGGGCGGACCCGGTGTGGGCCCGGTCGGCGTACGCGCCCACCTGGCTCCCTACCTGCCCTCCCACCCGATGCACCCCGAGGTGGAGAAGCGATCCGGGATCGGGCCGATCAGCGCAGCGCCCTACGGCTCGGCCGGGATCCTGCCGATCTCGTGGGCCTACGTGCGGATGATGGGCGCCGACGGCCTCACCCACGCGACGGCCGTCGCGGTGCTCGCTGCCAACTATGTGGCCGAGCGGCTGCAGGACCACTTTCCGGTCCTCTACCGCGGTCACAACGACCGGGTCGCCCACGAGTGCATCCTCGACGTCCGAGGGTTGGCCAAGGCCAGCGGCGTGACCGTCGACGACGTCGCGAAGCGGTTGATCGACCATGGCTTCCACGCACCCACGATGAGCTTCCCGGTGGCCGGCACGCTGATGGTCGAGCCCACCGAGAGCGAGGACCTGGGCGAGCTCGACCGGTTCTGCGAGGCGATGATCGCGATCCGCAAGGAGATCCGCCGGGTCGAGAAGGGCGAGTGGACCCCGGAGAGCTCTCCGCTGCGAGGGGCTCCGCACACGGCGGCCGCCGTGCTGACCGGGGACGAGGGTCGTGCCTACTCCGCCGAGCTGGCGGTCTTCCCGGCTGGTCCCGACCCGGACAAGTACTGGCCGCCGGTCGGCCGGATCGACCAGGCCTACGGCGACCGAAACCTGGTCTGCGCCTGCCCGCCGCCCGAGGCGTTCGCCTAGCAGCATGCGCCACCACCACTACCAGGCTGTCCTGGACCGCTACCAGGCTGAGCGCCGGCTGCCCTCGATCGTGGCCGGTGTGCTCGACGGCCGGGAGCTGGTCTGGGCGGGCACAGCGGGCGCCGAGACCACCACGGACACGCAGTACCGGATCGGGTCCATCACCAAGACCATGACCGCCGTGCTGGTGATGCAGTGCCGCGACGAGGGACTGCTCGACCTCGAGGACCCGATCGGGCGCTTCGTCCCGGAGACGGGGTACGCCGCCGCAACCGTGCGATCGCTCCTTGCACACACCTCCGGGATGCAGAGCGAACCCGTCGGTCCCTGGTGGGAGCGCGCACCCGGGGTGTCGGTCGAGGAGCTGCTGGCCGAGAACGACGGTTCCGGTGCGGTGTTCGGGCCGGGAGAGCATTACCACTACAGCAACCTGGGCTACGCGCTGCTCGGTGAGGCGGTGGTTCGCCTGCGTGGCCGCGCCTGGCCCGCGCTGGTAGCCGAGAGGCTGTTCGGACCGCTGGGGATGACGCGCACGTCGTACCTTCCTGAGGCGCCGTACGCCCCCGGCCTCAGCGTGCACCACCTCGAAGGCACCCTGACCGAGGAGCCGCTGCACGACACCGGCGCGATGGCACCCGCCGGCCAGCTGTGGAGCACGCTGGAGGACCTCGTCCGGTTCGGCGGGTTCCTCTCCGGGTCTGTTGGCGGGGGAGATCCCGACGTGCTGGCCGCGCGGACGATGACCGAGATGCGTCAGCCGGTCGCGCCGGCCGTCGACTACGGGCTGGGCCTCCGGCTGGTGCCCTACGCCGACGGCGTGCTCGCCGGCCACACCGGATCGATGCCGGGCTTCCAGTCGGCCGCGTTCGCCGACCCGATGAGCGGCACCGGCGTCGTGGCCCTCACCAACGCCACCACGGGCTTCTCGGGTCCGGAGCTGGCGCTCGCGCTCCTGGTCGGTCGCACGCCCGGTCCGATGGAGCCGTGGGGTCCCACGGAGGAGGTGCCGGTGTGGGCGCAGGAGCTGCTCGGCTACTGGCACTGGGGCAACTCGGCCTACGAGGTGCGGTGGAACTCCGGTCGCCTGGAGTGGCGGGACCTCGCTCGCGGCGCGCTGGCAGAGCAGTTCGGCGCGGACGGGGACCAGATCGTCGGTCTGGCGGGGTACCACCACGGCGAGACCTTGCACGTCGTACGACGTGCCGACGGGTCGATCGACCACCTCGACTGCGCCACGTTCATCTACACCCGTGAGCCCTACCCGACCCAGGGTCCCGAGGACGACGCATGACCCCGAAGCGGCTCTACCGCACGCTCGCGATGGCTGAGGCGGTCACCTGGACGTTGCTGCTCGTCGGGATGTTCCTGAAGTACGTCAGCGAGACCACCGAGACCGGCGTGCGCATCGGCGGCGGGGTGCACGGGTTCGTGTTCTTGTCCTACTGCGTCGTCACCCTCCTGGTGGCGGTGGACCGGAGCTGGTCGACGGGCCGCCTGGCGGCCGGTCTCGCCTCGGCCTTCGTGCCCTACCTGACGGTGCCCTTCGAGAGGTCCGCGGAGAGGGCGGGCCTGCTGCCCGAGAGCTGGCGGCTGCGGACGGGACGACCACGCTCGTTCGCGGAGAGACCAGTCGCCCTCGCCCTGCGCAATCCGGTGCTGGCCGGGTTGGGGGCGCTGCTGCTCCTCGGGCTGGTGTTCAGTGGCCTGCTCGCCCTCGGCCCGCCGACCGAGTGGGGCAGCTGAGACTCAGAGCGCTTGGGAGACCGAGCTCATGTTGAAGTCGGGAATCCGCAGCGTCGGGGTGGCCGTGCGCGAGAAGAAGTCCTCGCCCCATTCGCGGGAGAAGCTCGGCACTGTCTGCGAGGCATGCGTGTAACGCCTCAACAGGTCGATCGGGCTCTCGTTGAAGCGGAAGTTGTTCACCGCGCCCGTGATCTCACCACCCTGGACGCGATAGACGCCGTCGCGGGTGAGCCCGGTCAGCAGCATCGTCTGCGGGTCGACCTCGCGGATGTACCACAGGCAGGTCAGCAGCAGCCCGTCCTCCATGCCCGCGACCAGATCCGCCTCGGTGCCCGCCCCGTCGGCAATGTCGAGGATGACGTTGTCGATCCCGGGCGTGGTGGGCTGACCAGTCAGCCCGGCGGTGTGCCTCGTCTGCATCAGCGCGGCGAGCTTCCCGTCCGCGATCCAGTCCGTCGCCTGCAACGGGAGGCCGTTGTCATAGACGCTGCTTCGGTCGGACGACCCGCCTGTGGTCACGAACGGTGCGCACTCCAGGCTGGCGTAGGAAGGGTCGCTGTAGAGCCGCACGGCAGCGTTGACCATCTCCTCGCCGATCCGGGTGCCGCCACCAGGCCGGGAGAAGATCGTCTGCCCGTCGTCGGCGTTGCGTGCGCCGGTGCTCCAGTAGGCGTCGATCATCAGGTCTGAGACCGCAGGCGCGGGCAGGATCGTGTCGTAGCGACCCGCGGGGAGCTCCGAGCGCCGTTCTCCCCACGAGAGGCGGGTCGCGAGGTCGGCAGCCATCCGGGACCCGTCGACGTCGGAGAAGTCCTGCGTGGCACCGCCGACCCAGGCACTGTTGGTCAGCTCGGCGTTCTTGCCGGTGCACCCGTAGTGGCCGGTGGGCTGCACGTGGCGCAGCCGCAGGCCTGTGGAGGAGCCGAGATAGGTGGTGGTGACCTCGTGGAAGACGAAGCCGTAGAGGATCCTCCGTTCGGCGTCGGCCTGCTTGAACGCCTCGCCGAGCTGGGCGGCGAACTCCTCGAACACCGAGATCGTGGTCTCGCCGGGGGAGTCCTTCCAGTCCCGCGCGGCGTCGCCGCTGACCAGATCCGCACGGTCCTCCGCGGACGGTGCGACGGCGGCCGCGCGATCGGCACTCGCAACGAGCGCGGTCACCTGATCCAGCGAGGCGGCGGTGCCACTGACCGAGGCGTTGCCCGCTCCCTGGAAGGCGATCACGGTGACGTCGATCGCGTGCATCACGCCGTTGGTGGTCAGGGTGTTGTTGGCCCAGCGCAGGTTGGCGCTGGTGGTGTCGTTGACGATCACGATGCACTGCTCGGAGGTCGAGGTCTCCAGGGCGTGCTCGACGAGCCGCTGGGGGCGACCCCGCATCAATGACTGAGCCATCAGGCCGTCCCCTCGTCGGTCGTGTTCAGGATCCGGATGTCGCGGAACAGCGCTGAGGGACATCCGTGGCTGACGGCCGCCACCTGACCCGGTTGGGCCTTGCCACAGTTGAAGGCGCCGCCGAGCTGATAGGTCTGGGGACCTCCGACCGCCTCCATCGAGCCCCAGAAGTCTGTGGTGGTGGCCTGGTAGGCGACGTCACGCAGCTGGCCCTTGAGCTGACCGTCCTCGATCCGGAAGAACCGCTGTCCGGTGAACTGGAAGTTGTAGCGTTGCATGTCGATCGACCACGACTTGTCGCCCACGACGTAGATCCCGCGCTCGACCTGGCTGATCAGGCCGTCGGTGTCCGGTCCGTCGGCGGCCGGCTGCAGCGAGACGTTGGCCATCCGCTGGATCGGGATGTGGCCGGGCGAGTCGGCGTAGGCGCAGCCGTTGGAGCGTCCGTCGTTGAGCTCGGCCCCGTAGGTGTGCGCCATCTCTCGGTCGAGCTGGTAGCCCACCAGCACGCCGTTGCGGATGATGTCCCAGGACTGGCCCTGGACGCCTTCGTCGTCGTAGCCGACGGTGGACAGTCCGTGCTCGACGGTCCGGTCACCGGTGACGTGCATGACGGGAGAGCCGTAGGCGAGCGTGCCCAGGTGCTCGTAGGTGGCGAACGAGGTGCCGGCGTAGTTGGCTTCGTAGCCCAGTGCCCGGTCGAGCTCCGTGGCGTGCCCGATCGACTCGTGGATGGTCAGCCACAGGTTGGACGGGTCGATCACCAGGTCATAGATGCCGGCGTGCACGCTGGGCGCGACCAACTTCTGGCGGAGCAGCTCGGGCAGCTGGGCACGCTCGGCGGCGAAGTCGAAGACCTCCCCGGTGAGGTACTCCCAGCCCCGTGCGACCGGCGGGGCGATCGTGCGCATCGCGTCGAACGCGCCGCTGGTCCTGTCGGTGCCGTGAACCTCGAGATGCGGCTCGAGTCGCACCCGCTGCTGGGTGATCGCGGAGCCGCCGAGGTCGGCGTAGTACTTGTTCTCCTGGACCTGCTGCAGCGCTCCGGTGGCGTGGTCGACCCCGTCCGCGCCGAGCAGCTCCTGGGTCCAGCCCGCGAACAGGCCCGTCTTGTCCGCGAGCGGGACGTCGAGCGGGTTCACGTCGTACGCCGAGACCCAGGTGGCGTCCTGGTGCACGGGTTCGGGCGCGAGCTCCACGGGGCGACGCGTCATCTTCGCAGCGAGCTGAGCCACCGTGACCGCTGTCTCGGCCACGGTCACCGCCTCGGACTCGGTCAGCGCCACCCCGGAGGCGAAACCCCAGGCGCCGTCGAGGATGACCCGGACGGCGAAGCCGAGGTCCTCGGCGTCCTGGGCACCCTCGAGTGCGCCGTCACGGACCGAGAAGTGCTGGTAGCGGTTGCGCTCGAACCGGAAGTCGGCGTGCGTGACCCCGAAGTCGCGGGCACGCTCAAGAGCCACCTGGCCGAGCCGCTCGTAGGGCAGCCCCAGGAACGTGGGGTCGATCTCGTTCGGTGCCATGCGGATGACCCTAACCAGTCGCGACCGACGCCCGGAGGGTGGAGCCCCGGCGCGCCTTGCGAACCTCGAGCTGGGAGGGCACCCGGTTGCGCAGCTCGGCTACGTGACTGACCAGCCCGACCACCCGGCCCCCGTCGCGCAGTGAGTCGAGCGTGTCCATCACGCCGTCGAGCGTGGTGGCGTCGAGGGCGCCGAACCCCTCGTCGATGAACAGGGTGTCGAGCTGGGTGCCCCCAGCTTCGTGGGTGACCGTATCGGCCAGTCCGAGGGCGAGGGCGAGGGACACCAGGAAGGTCTCCCCGCCGGACAGGGTGGCCGGGTCTCGTTGCTTGCCGCTCCACTCGTCGCGGATCCGGAGACTGAGCCCACCGCGCTGCTCGCCCGCACCCTTCTCGTCGGCCTGTTCGAGTGCGAATCGCTGGTCGGTCATCTCGCCGAGCCGATCGTTGGCCGCCGCGACCACTTGTCTCAGCCGCTCGGAGAGGACGTAGGCCGAGAGCCGCATCTTGAGCTGGTTGTCGGCGCTGCGGCCCTCCGCGAGCGAGGCCAACCCGGCGGTGACCTGGTGCTCGGCCCGCACCGGCCCCCAGGAGCGGACCTCGCCCTCCAGGTCCTGCAGCAACGTCTCCAGCCGGCCGACCCGTGCGAGGGCCTGCTGGTGCGCAGCGTGCGCGCGGTCGCGGGTCTTCCCGGACCGGCTCACCGCGCCTGCCAGAGCCGCGAGATCAGGCGCCGACGCCGCGAGAGCCTTCACCACCAATGGCTCGTCGAGCACCGCGGTGGCCGCAGCCCGGGTCCCTCGTCGGGTCTCCAGGACCGAGGATCGGGCCGCGGCCTCGCCTCCGGGCAGGACCGCCGCCAGCGCGTCGGCCAGGGACTCGAAGCCGGCCGCCACGGCAGCTGCAGCGGCGCCGGCAGTGGCCTCCTCCAGCTCATGGGCTGCCCGGGCGTGCCTGGTCAGCGCCTCACGGGCGCCTTCGAGGAGCTCGAGGGCCTGCGAGTGCAGGTCGACGAGCGCCGCCACTGAGCGTGCCTGGGGGTGGCTCGCGACCAGCTCACGCAGCTCCGCGACCAACCGGTGACAGCGCTCCTCCGAGTCGGCGTGCTGCTGGGTGCTGGCCTCGAGGGTGGCGTGAACGCGCGCCAGGTCCGAGTCCAGCTGGTTGGCGCGTTTCTCGACCGCTCCGGTCTCGACCTCGAGGGCCTCGATGCGACGTCCGGCGTCGCGGCTGGCCTCGAGTGCGTGGGCGGCGGCGTCGAAGGTGTGCTGCCACTCCTCGACACCGCGTCCGGCGCTGCGCGACAGCGCCGCCTCGAGCTGCGCCTGGAGCCCAGTGACCGACTCCGTGACGGCCTGGCGCTCGAAGTCGCCGGTCTCGTGGTCCTGACGTGCTGCCTCCTCGTCGGCCCGTTTCACCGGGCCGGAGGCGGTCGCTGGGAAGGGGTGGTCGGGGCTTCCGCACACCGGGCACGAGCATCCAGCGGCCAGGCCGACAGCCAGCTCTGCGGCCATGCCCGAGATCCGGCGCTCCCGTAGGTCGAGGTAGCGGTCGCGCAGGTTCTGGGCGTGCTCCGTGGCCTCCTGGAGCCGGAGCCGTGCCTCGCCGAGCGCAGCCGTCAGGGTGAGTGCCTGCTGCGCGGCGCCCAGTCCGGCTTCGGCGGCCGCGACCGCGACTCGGTCGGTGTCCACCCGAACCGCCAGCGTCCGGGTCCGGCTCAGCAGAGGGGCGAGACGTTCGCGCGTCACGGCGAGCCGGACGCGTTCCTCCTCGGCCTTCGCGATCTCCGCCGCCAGGCGCACCAGGTGAGCCGACAGCGACCTGAGCCGGGCGCGCTCGTCGTGGAGCTCGGTCTCCCGGGGCAGCCAGGACTCCGCCACCGCGCGTGCCTCGCTCGCCCGCGTCGCCGCCCGGTCCAGTGCGTCCGGGCGCACGTCAGGGGCGGGTAGCCCCAGAACCGGGGCGACCAGTGCTGCGTGGGTGTCGGCCGCCTCTCGGGTCACGGCGGCTGCCTGGGCTGCGTTCTCGGCGCGCAGGGCAGCGGGCAGCACCGACGCGGCCCGGCGATGCGCCTCCACCGACGCGACCAGTGCTGTCTCGACGTCCGCGGTCGCTGCCAGCTCTTCGAGCGAGCGGTGCGCGCCTTCACCTCGCGAACGTGCCTGGGCCAGCTGTTTTCCCGCGTCGCAGGCCCTGGTGTGCAGCTCCAGCTCCCGCGACGCTGACGTGAGCTCCGTGGCGAGGGTCGTGGCTGTGGTCTGCGACTGTTGCGTGAGGTGCTCGGCCCAGGGGAGCAGGGAACCATCGCCGAGCACCGGGTCGAGGTCGTGCAGGTCCCATTCGTCGGGTGTGCTGACGCCGGCGGCCTCCTGGATGCGGTTGACCACCCCAGCCGTGCGGTCCTGACAGGTCTGGCTCTGCCGTCTCAGGGTGTTCCGGCGCTCGGCCAGCCAGCGTTCGACCTCTTCGAAGCGTCGAGTGCGGAAGAGCCGTTGCAAGACGTCGTGCCGCTCGGTCGAGGTGGCTCGGAGGAAGGCCTGGAAGCGGCCCTGGGGCAACATCGCCACCTGGGTGAACTGGGTGCACGTCATGCCGAGCAGGTCGATGACCAGCTGGCCGGCCTCGTCCAGCCGGTTCGTGAGCGTCAGCCAGTCACCCGATCGCTGCTCCTCGACGACGACGTGTGCCTGCACCCGGGTGGTGCCGACGCCTCGTCGCTTGGGTCTGTCCCATGAGGGAGAACGCGTGAACCGGAAGGTGCGCTCCCCGATGCTGACGAGCAGGATCACCCACGGCTCGGCCTGCGGGTCCGCCTGGTCGCTGCGCAGGTGTCGCGCGCCGTGCCGGTCACCCGGGACCTCGCCGTAGAGGGCGAAGCAGACAGCGTCCAGCACGCTGGTCTTGCCGGCACCGGTGTCGCCGGTGAGCAGGAACACGCCCCCTGCTGCCAGCTCGTCGAAGTCGACGTGGACGGTGTCGACGAAAGGCCCGAAGGCGGCGATCGACAGCTCGTGAAGCCGCATCAGCCGCTCACGACCACGTCGCGATGGACCAGCAGGTCCGGGTCCTCCGAGCAGCACTCCAGGGCGTGCTGGAGCAGGCCGGACTCCCCGGCGCTTGCTGGTGTCCCCCTCACGTGTGCCACGAAGTCGAGGGCGATCTGATGTGGGGCCTTGCCGTGCGTGGTGGGTCGTGCAGCGGGCTCGGTGCCTCCCGTGGGCACGAAGCGCAGTGCCAGCGCGTGGGGGAAGCGCGTGCGGAGGCGGTCCATGGCCTGTGCAGGTCGGTCCGGGTCCGTCAGGGTGGCCTGCACCCAGCTCTGCTCGTGGGCCGTGAATCGCGGCTCGGTCAACAGGTCCTCGATGCTGCCCGCGAGACAGGCGAGGGCACGGGGGACCGGCGCTTCGACGAACCGGGTGGACGCGAGACCCCCGGCGTCGAGATCGACCAGCCACGACCCCTTGAGGTGACCGGCCTCGGAGAAGGAGTAGGCCAGGGGCGACCCGCTGTAACGAACCGAGGCGGACAGCGTCGCGCGGCCGTGCAGGTGTCCGAGTGCGGTGTAGCTGATGTCGTCGAACAGCTCGAGCGGGACCACCGAGACGCCACCGATCGCGATGTCTCTCTCGCTCTCGCTCGGCAGGCCGCCCGCGACGAAGGCATGCGCCATCACCACCGATCTCGTGCCCGCGGGCCGACCCGCCAGGTCTGCCCGGATCCGACGCATCGCCTCGGTCAGCGCGGCGTGGTGGGAGCGCTTCGGCAGGTCCCACGCATGCCTGAGCACGTCGGGCTCGAGGTAGGGGATGCCGTAGACGGCGACGGGGCCATGAACGTCCGCGAGCATGACCGGCTCGTCGACGCGGCCGGCATCGGTGCGCAGGTGGACCCCGGCGGCGTCGACCAGCCGCGAGCTGAAACCGAGTCGCCGGGCGGAGTCGTGGTTGCCACTGGTGATCACGACGCGCGCGCACGAGGCCGCGAGCCGGGTGAAGGCGTCGTCGGCGAGCTCGACGGCGTCGACCGGGGGGAGGGCACGGTCGTAGACGTCCCCGGAGACGACGACGAGGTCGACCCGCTCACTCTCGACGGTGTCGATCAGGTGGTCGACGTAGGCACGCTGCGCACCGAGGAGGTCCTCCCCGTGGAACGACCGGCCCAGGTGCCAGTCGGAGGTGTGCAGGATGCGCATGACTGCACGCTAGGAGAGCCCTCCGACAGATCAGGGATCACACGCCGCCGGGCCCACGTCCGGCTATTGGTTCACCACCCGGTCCGCGCCGGCGTACACCACACATCGGCGCGACCGGGTGAAGCCGGCCAGCACCAACCCGGCGTCCTGTGCCAGGGACAAGGCCAGCGACGTGGGGGCGCCCACGGCGACGATGGCGGAAACCCTCGAGACCACAGCCTTCTGGACGAGCTCGAAGCCGATCCGGCCGCTCAGCACCAGCACCGGAGGCACCGGCACGCCAGCGAGGATCCGCGATCCGATCACCTTGTCCACGGCGTTGTGCCGACCCACGTCCTCGCGTACGACGACCGGGGCGCCGTCCGCCTCGAACAGGCCGGCGGCGTGCAGCCCGCCGGTCCGGCCGAACCCCGGCTGGTGCTCACGCAGGACCTCGGGCAGCCCGAGCAGGATCGCCAGGCTCAGCGAGACCGTTGGTGGGGGAGCGGTCGCGGCCAGCACGTCCTGGACGGTGTCGGTCCCACAGACGCCGCAGGCCGAGCTGACCAGCCGGGCGGTGGGCAGCGACAACGGGGGAGTGGCGAGCTCGACCGTGACGACGTTGAACTCCTCCAGCGGCCCCAGCTCCGCATCGGTGCAGTAGCGAACCGCGCGTACGCCGCCCGGGGTGGTCACGCCTTCGTGCACCAGCCACCCCGAAGCCAGCTCGAAGTCGTTGCCCGGGGTGCGCATGGTGACCGCAACGCGCTGTGCCGGGAGACCCGGCGCGGACACGCGGATCTCCAGCGGTTCCTCGGTCGCGACCCGGTCCTCGTGGTCGAGGCGCGTCCCGTCGCGGAACTCGGCGACCCGGGTACGCACCGACGGTCCCGGGCGCTTCGCCCTCATCGTGCTCACGCCTGTGACTCTAGGTCGTGGGTACAACGGCTGCACCTGAGTACGGTGACGACATGACGGAACCGATGCGACCGGGTGCGCGTCCCATCCGCATGACTCGCACGCTGGCACTGCCGATCCTGGGATCGACCCTCGCGCTGATGCTGCTGGTCGCGTGTGGGTCGGAGGCGGAGCAGGGGAGCGGCGACGCCACGGGTGGCGGACCGAGTGAGTCGACCACCCCGTCGGCGTCCGCGTCGGCGTCCGCGTCCTCGACTGCGTCCTCGACCGGTCAGCCAGGGTGTGCGCCGGTCGACGGTGCGACCCGAATCGCCAAGGTCCTGGCGACCGTGGATCTGGACGGTGACGGGACTCCCGACCCCGTGGGACTGACCGGGGCCAAGGGCCCCTGCCCGGGCCACCTGCTGGCCGAGATCGGCGACCGCGACGAGCTCGTGACCCTGCCCGCCGACGAGCCGCCGGTGAGCTCGGCGTTCGCGGTGGCGATTCCCGGCCGGGCCGGCGAGGTGGTCGTGACGCGTCAGGACCACCCGCGCGGAGGTTTCCAGACCCGTGTCTTCGCGTTGGCAGGTGAGGAGTTCGCACAGCTCGAGAACGAGGGTGGCCCGCTCGTGCCGTTCGTCGCCACCGACGTGCAGGAGCACCCGTTCAGCATCGACTGTGGAGACAACCTGATCACCGTGACCGAGGCGGTGGCGCACGAACCTCCCGGCGTGATGGCGGCCTGGGACGTCAAGCAGACGACGTACGCACTGCAGGGCGTGACCGTGACCGCCGGGCCGACCCGCGAGATCGCCGACAACGTGCTGCCGTCGCAGCTGAAGCAGCAGTACCCGGAGCTTGAGAAGAACGCCGTCTTCCCGAGCTGCCGGGTCCGTGGCTGAGCTGGGTCAGGCGACCCGGGTCTGAGGGGCCGTCTCCGCGGTCTTGCCGGCGTCGGTCTCGACGATGTCGCCGAGCTCCTCGTCGATCCGCTTCATCAGCTCGTCAGGGATCTTCACCCCAGCGGCCTTGACGTTCTCGCTGACCTGCTCCGGACGCGACGCGCCCACGAGTGCCGCAGCGACGTTGTCGTTCTGCAGCACCCACGCGACCGCCAGCTGGGCCATCGTCAGGTCGAGCTCGTCGGCGACGGGCTTCAGCGCCTGGACCCTGGTGAGGACGTCGTCGTCCATGAACCGCTTGATCATGTTGGCGCCACCCTTCTCGTCGGTGGCGCGCGAGCCCTCGGGTGGGGCCTGACCCGGCTGGTACTTGCCGCTGAGCACACCCTGGGCGATCGGCGACCACACGATCTGCGAGACACCGAGCTCGCCGCACGTGGGCACGACCTCGTCCTCGATCACCCGCCAGAGCATGGAGTACTGCGGCTGCGAGGAGATCAGCTGGATCCCCAGCTCGGTGGCGAGCCGGTGACCCTGGCGGATCTGGTCGGCGGTCCACTCGCTGACGCCGATGTAGTGCGCCTTGCCCTGACGGACGATGTCGGCGAACGCCTGCATCGTCTCCTCGAGTGGAGTCTCCGTGTCGTAGCGGTGGGCCTGGTAGAGGTCGACATAGTCGGTCTGCAGGCGCCTGAGGGACCCGTCGATCGACTCCATGATGTGCTTGCGCGACAGGCCGGTGTCGTTCTTGCCGCCGGGTCCGGTCGGCCAGTAGACCTTGGTGAAGATCTCGAGCGACTCGCGCCGCTCGCCCTTGAGGGCGTCGCCGAGCACCGACTCGGCCAGGGTGTTGGCGTAGACGTCAGCGGTGTCGAAGGTGCTGATGCCCTCATCGAGGGCTGCTCTGACGCACTGCGTCGCCACGTCGTTCTCGACCTGGGAGCCATGAGTCAGCCAGTTGCCGTAGGTGATCTCGGAGATCTTGAGGCCCGAGTTGCCGAGGTATCGAAATTCCATGACGCCGACATTACGGGCCGGGCAAGTCGGGCCGGGCAAGTCGGGCCGGAAATCCGCCCCGCGAGCGCTACTTGACGGAGGTGATGGTCACGGGCTGCTTGGGCGCGGTCCCGTCCTCGGCGATGCCCTGGGCCGCAACCGCCTGCACGACCTTCACACCGGCTGCGCTCATCCGCCCGAGCACGGTGTACGCCGCTGGGAGCGGTGAGTCCTGGTAGACGAGGAAGAACTGCGAGCCGTTGGAGTCGGGGCCGGAGTTGGCCATCGCCAGGGTCCCCGAGGTGTAGGTGCACACCTCTGCGCCGGTGTTCGGGTCCGTCTGGCCCAGGCAGGGCTGGAGGCGCGGGTCTCCGGGCACCAGTTCGTCGGCGAACGCATAGCCCGGGCCGCCGGTGCCCGTCGCCGTCGGGTCGCCGCACTGCAGCACGAAGAGTCCGCCGCTGCTCAGCCGGTGGCACTGGGTGTTGTCGAAGAATCCCTGCTTGGCCAGCGAGAGGAAGGAGTTCACCGCGCACGGGGCCTTGTCGGCGTCCAGGCTGACCTTGACGTCGCCGCGGTCGGTCGCGATGGTCACCTCGGTGGGCGCGTCCTTCTCCGGGTCACCGGGCGGCAGCTCGACCGGCTTGGTGGGTGCAGGGCCTTCCTCGGTGTAGCTGCACTGGGAGTCGTCGGCCTGGGGCGTCTCGGTGCCGTTGTCTCCGCAGGCTGCGGTGAGCGCGAGGATGGCGATGAGGACGGGGACGGGGAGGCGGCGCAGGGAAGTCACGCCGCAGATCGTAGCGACGCCTACACAGCGATCAGCTGCAGGTAGCCCATCCCGAGGACACCGCGGTACCCACGCAGGTATCCGTTGCGCTGCTGGGCCGCGCGGTCACGGACCTCGGCCGCGTCCGGGTGGCCGACAGGGTGGTGGGCGAGCCACCTGGCGTAGCGGGCGCCGAATCCGGACTCGAACTTGTCCCACTCGTCCGCGCTCGCCTCCCCGACGGCGGCCACCGCGAACCCGTGCTCGACTGCGAGGTCGACGAGGGAACCCAGGCTGACGAACTCGTCGTCGCGCCCGGACAGCGGCGCGGTCGCGTCCGGGGTGGGGGAGCGCGCCCAGATGGCCTCGCCGTAGACCAGTCTCGCGCCGCGCCTCAGCCGGTCGCGGATGGCGCCGAGCGCGGAACCGTAGTCCAGTGGCCGTCCCTCGGCGGCGTCGTCGGCCCACACCTGGCTCGCTCCGATGGCCACCAGGGACTCGACGGGGGAGGGACCGGCCGCGACGCCATCGGTGACCAGGAACCTCACGCGGTCGTCGAGCCCGCGAGCCTCGGCGCGTCGACGCGCCTCCACGATCCGCTCCTCGTCGAGGTCGATCCCGATGGCCCGGGCCAGGGGAGCAGCGGTCGCGACCCGCAGGAGCAGCTCGCCCCACCCACAGCCGACATCGATCACGGTCCCGCCCTCGCGGAGCCCGCCGGCCAGCCACCCGACCAGCTGGTCGGCACGGGTCCCGGACAGGGGACTGAGGAACTCGAGGTCGTCGTGGACCGGCGGCAGGACGATGGCCATGACGGCACTATGCCCTCAGTCGTCTAGTCCCGGTCCGCTGGCGCATGGACACGCGCCGCCGAGATGCCGAACCTGCGGGCCACGATGCCCTCGACCAGCGAGCTCGGCAGCGCACGACGGAGCGCGAAGACCGTGGCGGCGTTGTTGCCCGCAGCGTAGAGCGCATGGGGCCGTTCAGCCTCGATGGCGTGGAGAATCGTCCGGGCGACCCGCTCCGGGTGGATCCCTTCCTTCTCCTCCCGGTCCAGCATCTTCAGCATCGTGCGGAAGGACGCGAGGTGGGGGGAGTCCTCGGCGATGTACTTGGTCCGTCGCTGGCTGATGCCGGTCCTCACCGAACCGGGCTCCACGGTCGTCAACCACACCCCGAACGGGGACAGCTCGAAGCGGGCCGCGGTGGCGAACCCCTTGATCGCGGCCTTGCTGGCGACGTACGACGAGCGGTAGGCCAGCGGGAAGCTGGCCAGCATCGAGCCGACCATCACCACCCGCCCGTAGCCGCGCTGTCGCATTCCGGGGAGGAGCAGCTGGGTCAGGTGCACGGGTCCGAGGACGTTGAGATGGAAGACCCGCTCCAGCGCGCCGATCGGAAGGTCCTCCAGCGGTCCGCTCTGCGACTCACCGGCGTTGTTCACCACGATGTCGACCCGGTGGCCCTCGGCGCCGAGGGCCGCGACGAACCCCTCGATGGCGTGCAGGTCGGTGAGGTCCAGGGGGCGGTAGGTGACGCCGTCGATTCGCGACCCGGACGCGATGCTCCGCGGGTTTCGGCTGGTGCCGATCACCCTGTGGCCGCGGTCGAGAAGCATCTTGGCGGTGGCCCGGCCGATCCCTGAGGAGGCGCCGGTGACGAGAGCGGTGCGGGTGGTGGTCATGTCACTCCTGCCGTCGAGGATCGCGCACGTTCACGATGCCACGACAGCGCCCGTCAGGGGAGTGGGTGAACGACCTTCAGTGGTGGTTCAGCGCGCGGCGGTCGGCCACGAGCGCGACGGTGTTGAGCGCTGCCCAGCCGAGGGTGACGGCGAGGACCTTCTTCTGCACGCCCGCCTTCGAGGTGCCGGTGCTGAGGATCGCCGCGTCGGAGAGGTCGCCGAGGATCCGCAGTGCCATGGCTGCCGTCACGAGCGCCGGGTTGCTCGACGCGATCGCGAGACCGGAGATCGAAAGGTCGCGACCGGCGTAGGTGTAGGCCATCTGGTCGAAGGCCGGCGCCTGGTCGGCGGGAGCCTCGATCCCGTCGGCGAGGTGGCGGGGCTTGGCGAGGGCGAACGCGCCGTAGGCGGCCGTGGCCAGGGAGAGCAGCTTGGAATACTTCATGACCAGAACCTAGAGAGCCGGGACAAGCGCGCTTGGGGCCGGGTGAGAGCGTCGGGGCATGAGCCAGGTGTTCCCGTTCTCCTTCACGACGTCCTATCGAGTGGCCGCAGTGCCGTTCGGCGTCCTGCCGCGCACGACCTGGGTGCGGGTGAAGGACGAGGAGCTCAGGGTCAGATTCGGCCCCTGGACCTTGCACACGCCCATCAGCAACATCGCGAGCGCCGAGCTGACCGGCGGATTCGCCTTCCTCAAGACCGCCGGACCGCCACATCTGTCCTTCTCCGACCGTGGCGTGACGTTCGCGACCAACGGTGATCGGGCCCTGTGCCTGCAGTTCCACCGGCCGGTGCCGGGGATCGACCCGACGCGCACGATCAAGCACCCGGGCGCCACCCTGACGGTTGCCGACCCGGAGGGGCTGGCCCGCGCGCTCGGCATGGGCTGACGGGTCTCGTCAGGTTGTCGGTGGGCCCGTCTAGCGTGGACTCCGCGACACCGGACCAACCAGCACAGGAGACCTGATGAGCACTTTGCCAGACCGACCCCACACCGCCCTGGTGGTGATCGACGTCCAGCAGGGCGTGGTCGCGCGCGCCCACGAGCGCGACGCTGTCGTGGCCAACATCGGCACCCTCGTCGAGCGGGCCCGTGCGGACGGCGTGCCGGTGGTCTGGGTCCAGCACTCCGACGAGGAGATGCCGATCGGGAGCGACCACTGGGAATACGTCCCGGAGCTGGAACGTGAGGAGTCGGAGGCATTGGTGCACAAGACCTTCGGTGACTCCTTCGAGGGCACCGACCTCGAGGAGGTGCTGGTCGACGCAGGGGCCGGACGACTGGTCGTCACCGGCGCGCAGTCGGACGCCTGCATCAGGTCGACCATCCACGGCGCCTTCACCCGCGGCTACGACGTGACCTTGGTCAGTGATGCGCACACCACCGAGGATCTGTCCGCCTGGGGTGCGCCGCCACCGGACCAGGTCATCGCGCACACGAACCTCTACTGGGGCTTCCAGTCCGCGCCGGGGCGCACCGCGGAGGTCCTCAAGACGCAGGACGTCACGTTCGGGGACTGAGCGCGGGGGAGTCGGGTCGGAGCGCTCGAGAGCCGATCGAACCGACGCCCTGCGGCTCCGCGGGCCACCTGGGCACCCGGCCGAGGAAGGCCACCAGG
This sequence comes from uncultured Actinomycetota bacterium, assembly GCA_963781335.1. GTDB lineage: Bacteria > Actinomycetota > Actinomycetes > Propionibacteriales > Nocardioidaceae > Marmoricola. Next base: position 322,008 of record CAWAFS010000025.1, read on the forward strand.
CGAACGGTTGCAGAGGAGTCGCCGGGGACGTCGATCGGTGCCGCGAAGTTCTCGCCACGCGCGCTGCCGTCGAGGGCTGGTGTGACCAGCGCGAGCACGTCCTCGGCCAGTGACTCCGGGATCCGGTGAGCGGGGTGGCGAGCCACACCGATGTCCCAGCCGTGCATCGTCAGCTCGACCGCGCCGGCTGTCGCTGCCTGCTCGACCCTCGTCGCATCGGTGGCGACCGAGAATGCGTGCGCCAGCTGTGCCAGCCGCCCGTCCAGCAGCGCCACGGGGTCGGGATCCGCGGTCCGTGGCGTCTGCGGGAGGGCCAACGTTCCGGTCTCGAGCAGCTCGATGAGGGCGTCGACGACGTCGGCAAGATGCAGGACGACCTGGCCTGCGTCCCAGCCCTCGCAGGGCGTCGGCCATCGGAGATCCTCGCTCGTCAGCTCGCCGAGGACGTCACGCGCGTAGCCGCTGGCACGTCCGAACAGTGCGGTGTTCATGCGCGCGACCTCACCGGCATGCTCCAGGGCGCAGTGGGCAAAACCTCACCGGTCTCGAGCAGGGACTTGAGATTGGCGAGCACCGCGGGCCAGCCGCGTGAGATCCCGTTCAGCATGTCGCTGTTCGGGAGGTTCTCGTGGGTCACGGTCAGCCGGATGATGTCGTCGTGAGGTTCGACGAGGAACGTGACGACCGACGGTCCGTTCGCGCGCTGCTCCTCGGAGTCCTCGAACGTGAGCACGAGCCGGGTGGGTGGCTCGGACTCGAGCACCGTGCCGGTCACGTCGATGGCACCGGAGCCGTCCACGCGGCGGTGTTCCCAGGGGGAGCCGGGTTGCCAGTCGGAGACGTTCGCGTGTCCCCAGTAGCGCGTGGTCAGGTCGGCGTCGGTCAGGGCCTGCCAGACGTCCTCGCTGCTCGCGCGGATGTAGGTGACGTAGACGTAGGTCGGCACGGTGGTTCTGGTGTCGGTCATTGCATACTCCTCTGCTCGGTTCTTGATGGCGCTGATCGTGGCGAGTCGAGATGCGTCGTACGCCGCGATCCAGCGCTCGCCCATCTCGTGGATCGGTGCGGGGTTGAGGTAGTGCAGCCGCTCCCGCCCTTGCCGCACCACGGCGACGAGGTTGGCAGCGACGAGGAGGTCGAGGTGCTGGGTTGCCGACTGCCGGGCCATCTCGAGACTCGCGCAGAGCTCGGTGAGGGTCTGCCCGTTGCGGTGTCGGAGACGATCGAGCAGCAGGCGCCGCGTCGGGTCGGCCAGCGCCTTGAACACCGGATCCAGTGCCTCGTCGGTCATGCGGCTATCATGCAGGTAGATACCTGCATATGCAAGCCGGTGGCTGTCCAGGCTTCTGGTTGGCCCAGCAGGTGCCGCCCTGCGCTCAGTACCGCCTCCCCAGCGGTCCGGGCCGGCCGCTTTCAGTCAGTCCACGGCAGCTCGCCTGGGGCGTCCTGATGAGGCGAGGTCAGCTCCAGGGGAGGGTTCTGGAGAGATCCACGCCCAGACGAGTTGACATAATGCACCTTATCGGCGGTATCTCCAGGCTCAGAGGGAGTGGGCCGGCAGGACCTCCCTGAAGAACGTGCGGTCGGCGTCGGTGTTGTTGCTGTAGAGGATGACGTGAGCACCATTGATCATCCCGTTCTCCTGACGTAGGCGGCGAGATGCTCGCCGGTGAGCGTCGACCTCGCAGCGACGAGGTCAGCGGGCGTTCCCTCGAAGACCACCGTGCCACCGTCGTGCCCGGCGCCGGGTCCGAGGTCGATGATCCAGTCGGCGTGCGCCATCACGGCCTGGTGGTGCTCGATCACGATGACCGATTTGCCGGACTCGACGAGCCGGTCGAGCAGACCGAGCAGGTTCTCCACATCGGCAAGGTGCAGGCCGGTGGTCGGCTCGTCGAGGATGTAGACCTCGCCCTTGTCGGCCATCTGGGCGGCCAGCTTCAGCCGCTGCCGCTCGCCGCCGGACAGCGTGGTCAGCGGCTGGCCCAGGTGGAGGTAGCCGAGCCCGACATCGGCAAGACGATCGAGGATCTTGTGGGCGGCCGGCGTCTTCGCCTCCCCGTCGCCGAAGAACTCCTCGGCCTGGGCCACCGACAGGCCCAGCACCTCGCTGATGTTCTTCCCGCCGAAGGTGTACTCCAGCACCGCCGCCTGGAACCGCTTGCCCTCACACACCTCGCAGGTGGACTCGACGGTGGCCATCACGCCGAGCTCGGTGTAGATGACCCCGGCGCCGTTGCAGTTCTCGCAGGCGCCCTCGGAGTTGGAGCTGAACAGAGCCGGCTTGACGCCGTTGGCTTTGGCGAACGCCTTGCGGATCGGCTCCAGCAATCCGGTGTACGTCGCGGGGTTGCTCCTGCGCGAGCCCTTGATCGCGCCCTGGTCGATCACCACCACGCCCTCGCGACCGTCGACCGAGCCGTGGATCAGCGAGCTCTTGCCGGAGCCGGCCACGCCAGTGATCACGCAGAGCACGCCGAGCGGGACGTCGACGTCGACGTCCTGCAGATTGTGCGTCGAGGCACCGCGGATCTCCATCGCGCCGGGGGAAGACCGCACCGACTCCTTCAGGGTGGCCCGGTCGTCGAGATGGCGGCCGGTCGTGGTGTCGCTCCTGCGCAGCTCCTCCACGGTGCCCTCGAAGGTCACGGCGCCGCCCTCCGTGCCGGCGCCGGGGCCGAGGTCGACGGCGTGGTCGGCGATCGCGATCGTCTCGGGTTTGTGCTCGACCACCAGCACGGTGTTGCCCTTGTCACGCAGCTGGAGCAGCAGGTCGTTCATCCGCTCGATGTCGTGCGGGTGCAGGCCGATCGTGGGCTCGTCGAAGACGTAGGTGACGTCGGTGAGCGACGAGCCGAGGTGCCGGATCATCTTGGTGCGCTGCGCCTCACCGCCGGACAGGGTGCCGGCCGGACGGTCGAGCGAGAGGTAGCCCAGGCCGATCTCGGTGAACGAGTCGAGCAGGTGCCGCAGGCCGGTGAGCAACGGGGCCACCGACGGGTCGTCAAGGTCCCTGACCCAGCCGGCCAGGTCGCTGATCTGCATCGTGCACAGGTCCGCGATGTTCTTGCCGCTGATCTTCGATGCCAGCACTTCCCTGGTCAGCCGGGTGCCGTCGCACTCGGGGCAGACCTGGAAGGTCACGGCCCGCTCCACGAACCGACGAACGTGCGGCTGCATCGCCTCGACGTCCTTGGACAGCATGGACTTCTGGATCTTCGGGATGATCCCGTCGAAGGTGAGGTTGATGCCCTCGACCTTGATCTTGGTGGGCTCGGCGTAGAGCATCGTCTCGAGCTGCTTCTTGGTGAACTTGGCGATCGGCTTGTCCATCGGCAGCCCGACGCCCTCGAACAACCGGCCGTACCACCCGTCCATCGAGTACCCGGGGATCGTCAGCGCGCCCTCGCTGAGCGACTTGGTCTCGTCGTACAGCGCCGTGAGGTCGATGTCGCTGACGTTGCCCATGCCCTCGCAGCGGGCGCACATGCCGCCGAGGTAGATCGCCTCGCGCACGACGTCCTTCTCGACCCTGCCGCCCGCCTTCTCGGTGCTCATCACCCCGCTCGCCTTGCGCGTGGGGACGTTGAACGAGAACGCGGTGGGTGGCCCGACGTGGGGCTTCCCCAGGCGGCTGAACAGGATCCGGAGCATTGCGTTGGCGTCGGTGGCGGTGCCGACGGTGGAGCGGGGGTTGGCGCCCATCCGCTCCTGGTCGACGATGATCGCCGTCGTCAGGCCCTCGAGCAGGTCGACCTCCGGGCGTGCCAGCGAGGGCATGAAGCCCTGGACGAACGCGCTGTAGGTCTCGTTGATCATCCGCTGCGACTCCGCGGCGATCGTGGCGAAGACCAGTGAGCTCTTGCCCGAGCCGGAGATGCCGGTGAAGACCGTCAGCCGCCGCTTCGGGATCTCGACGCTGATGTCCTTGAGGTTGTTCACGCGCGCGCCCTGGACGCGGATCAGGTCGTGGGTGTCGGCTGCGTGCGGTGCGGGCGACGGGGTGCCCGTCATGCCAGCTCCTGGATCCGGATCCTGTTCCCGGCAGGGTCCCGCAGGGCGCAGTCGCGGATACCGTACGGCTGCTGGGTCGGCTCCCGGTAGCAGGCCAGCGCGGCGTCGGGGTCGTCGTGCGGGAGGAAGCTGGCGTTGAAGGTGATGTCCATGGGCTCAGGCTAGGTGCGCCACGACGCAGCAGCGCAAGAGCGCCTCGACGTCCAGTGGTTGCGCCTACTCCCGGTCCATCCGCTCACGCACGCGACGCAGCAGCACGAGGTCACGTAGGTGCTACGCCTCGTCGTCCTCGATGGTGTGCATCGCGGCTTCCTCGGCACTGGCTCCGGCACCGTCGATGCCCTCGTCCTCGGCATACGGCTCGGAGTCGACGTCCTCGTGCGCGCCCTCGTCGGGTGCCACCAGGCGACCGGTGCGTCGTCCGCCGACCTCGCCACCGACGTCACCGTCGAGGATGTCGGCGTCGGCCTCGGACTCGACCTGGGCCCAGACCTCGGGCTCCTCGTCGGCGAGGCGCTCGTCGAGCGTCTCTCCCCCCTCGGGGTGACGCAGGTGGTCGGTCTCCCGCTCAGGAGGCGAGTAGCCCTCGTCGAGCACGTCGTCGACGCCGCGGTCGTCCAGGGTGTCCTCGGGCTGCAGCTGGTCTCCACTCATGACCCGACCGTATCCGGCTCAGGAAGCGGGTGCGAGCAGCGATTCGACGAGCTCGAGCAGCCGGGTCATCGAGCCGCCCTTGACGACGTAGTGGTCGGCGCCTGCCTCCAGGGCCTTCTGGGCCAGCGTGCTCTGGTTGAAGCCCGACAGCACGATCACCCGGACCCCCGGCACGGCGGCGCGGATCAGGGGCAGTGCCTCGAGACCGTCCATGCGTGGCATCGCCAGGTCGAGCAGCACGAGATCTGGCTGAAGCTCGGAGGCCAGCTCCACGGCGGCGACACCGTCGGCGGCCTCACCCACGACGGTCAACCCCCCGTAGGCCTCCACCCGGGCCCGCAGCAGCATCCTGAGGTCCTCCGCGTCGTCCACGACCAGGACACTGTGCGAGCGTTCCAACTCCATCACCTGCTCCTGTCCTGTGTAGGACTTCTTCTGCTGATCCGTTCCGATCACGGCGGCTGACGTGCGCACCAGGTCGCCCGGCTGCAGCCCCAACCCGTCGAGTGGATCCAGCAGATCATCCATCATCGCCCGGGCCGCTGTCAGCGTTCGGTCGAGATATGACTGCGTGCCGGCGACCTCTCCCTGGTCCAGCGAGTAGACCGCCGCCACCAGCCCCTGGACCACGTTGTCGTTGATCTCCAGCGCCTGACGCCGTCTCATCTTCGCCTCGCCGAGCCGGGCAGCGACCGCCTCGCCCTCGAGCCTGGGACGCGCGTCGCGCAGGAACACGGCGATCAGGGAGTGGCGTACGCCGTCAGTGTCGGACGTGGGGTTGATGCCGACGGTGTTCACGTCGAGCTGGAGTGGGTGGCCGTCCAGGCTCGTCGCGTCGACGCCCACGGTCCCGTTGCCGGGCCAGGCGGGGAAGATCTCGTCGATGGAACGGCTCTGGGGATCTCCTCCCAGCAGCTCGTGTGCTCGGTGGTTCGCCTCGACGACGTGGTGCGCCTCGTCGAGCACGAGGATCGCGTCCGGTGCCGAGTCGACGAGGCCCTGGAACCGGGCGGCGATCCGCTCCCGCTCCTGGTCGGCGAGCACGCGTTCGGTGATGTCGATGCAGGTGCCGCGCATGCGCACCGGCTGCTGCGTCTCGGCATCCATGATGACCTCGCCGTTGGAGGAGAGATAGCGGACCTCGCCGGTGGGGCGCATGATCCGCTCGATCATCTGGTAGGGCTCGCCCGTGGCGTAGGCGTGCTGGTGCACCGCTGCGATGCGGTCCCGATCGTCGCGATGGATCTTGGAGAGAAAGGTCTCGTACGTCGGGTCGAAGGACTGCGGCTCGTGGCCGTAGATGCGGAACAGCTGGTCGGACCACGTGTTCACGTCGGTCGGGATGTGCCAGTCGTAGTCGCCCATCCCGGCCAGGTGCTGGGCGCTGTCGACCCGGGTCACGAGGTCGGCCAGGTCCGCCTCGGTCCGCGCGCGAACCAGATGGGCGTCGAGTGACGCCAGGGCGAGCTCGACGGGCACAGCAGCGTCGTCCTGCTCTGTGGACCAGGTCAGCACGATCACTCCGGCGTGGGCAGCGAGCCGGTGACACGAGAGCCGGGTGATTCCCTGGGCCACCCAGTCCGGTGGCACCGCGTCGCCGGCCGGCAGCCTCTCGGCGGCATCGAGGCACTTCTCGGCCAGCTCGAGGTCGACGTCGAGGTCCCGGCCGACATGCCCCGTGACGCGGGCACCGTCCGCGGTGTGGGCCAGCACCATGGCGGTCTCGGCCGTGGCGAGGGCAGCGAGCGTGGGAAGCGCAACCTCGAGAAGGCGCTCGGGCGTGTGTTCGTCCGCGAGCGCTGCCGAGAGCCCACGAAGCTGAACCATCTGCCTGGTCGGGTTCATCGCCGCTTCCTGAACGCTTCCGGTGTGCAATCCGTCACGTGGTTCGGGGTCAGTCGCCCCGGGGTGGGGTGCGGTGCGACTCTACGGCTGTGGCTGGTGTGGCGCGATGTTATTGGTGTACTGCGACCACCGGCCTCAGGAGAGCGAGGTTCTCAACCGGCGCGACGGATCGGACGCGCGCAGGTTCGGGCGCGATTTACCCCCAGCAGGACGGGGCTTTGACCCAGAGCAGCCTTGCGAAGGTGCCGCGCGCACCGACCCCGCGCCGGGTCGCCGATCGCACTACCTGATGGTCTAGGCCACCGGGCCGGTGAAGCGCCCGTGGGGCTCGAGCACCGAGCTCAGAGGTCGAGATAGACCTTGATCGCGCGTCGCTCGTCCATCGCCCGGTAGCCCTCGGCCACCCGGTCGAGCGGCATCCGTGTGTCGAAGACGAGGCCGGGATCGACGGTTCCCGACGTCACCAGGTCGAGGAGCTCGGGCAGGTAACGACGCACTGGTGCGATGCCTCCGGCCAGGCCGACGTTCTTGCCGAACATCCGGGACACCGGGAGGTCCACGCCGTGAGGCACTCCGACGAAGCCCACGGTCGACCCCGGGCGCGCCGACCCGAAGGCCTGTGCCATCGAGTCGTTGGTGCCCACGCACTCCAGCACGGCGTCGGCGCCGACCCCGTCTGTCAGCTCCTTGATGCGCGCAGCGCCCTCCTTGCCCCGCTCGGCGACGATGTGGGTCGCCCCGAACCGTCGGGCGATGTCCTGCCGATCCTCGTGGCGTGACATCGCCACCACTCGCTCGGCGCCCATCTGGGCTGCGGCCAGCACCGCGCAGAGGCCGACCGCGCCGTCCCCGACCACCACCACGGTGTCCCCCGGCCTCACCCCGGCGGCGACGGCGCAGTGCCAACCGGTGGGGAAGACGTCCGAGAGCGTCAGCAGTGACGGAAGCATCGACGGGTCAGGCAGACCATCAGTCTTCATCAGGCTGCCTTCGGCCTGGGTCACCTTGGCGTACTCGCCCTGTCCCCCGGTGGTGACCCCGAAGTTCACGCAGGCGGAAGTGACGCCTGCCACGCAGTGCGGGCAGGTGTTGTCGCTGTGGCAGAACGGTGCGATCACGAAGTCACCCGCCTTGAACGAACGGACCTCGGAGCCCACCTCCTCGACGATCCCGACCATCTCGTGGCCGATGGTGGCCCCCGGAGTGATGTCGTTCTCGCCGCGGTAGGGCCACAGGTCGGAGCCGCAGATGCAGCCTGCGGTGACCTTGATGATGGCGTCCGTGGGGGCGTCGATCGTAGGCGTGGGACGTTCCTCGAGACGGATGTCCCGGGTGCCGTGGATCGTTGTGACTCGCATGACACGCATCCTGACAGACAGGGCTCTATCTCATATCTGAGATACAGTCGCGCGGTGACTGAGGGCTACCTGGGACGAATCGGCAACTTGATCCGCGACGCGCGCAAGCATCGCGGGTGGACGCAGCAGCAGCTGGCCGAGGTGCTCGGCACCAGCCAGAGCGCGGTGAACCGGATCGAACGGGGCCACCAGAACCTCTCCCTGGACATGTTGGCCCGCATCGGTGAGGCGCTCGACTCCCCCCTGATGAGCATCGGGCAAGGTCCCACGCACCTGCGGGTGACCGGGCCCACGACCTTGCGCGGGGCGATCGAGGTGAAGACCTCGAAGAACGCAGGGGTGGGGCTGCTCTGTGCCGCACTGCTCAACCGTGGGCGTACGACGCTGCGCCGGGTCGCGCGCATCGAGGAGGTCAACCGGCTGCTCGAGGTGCTCGAGAGCATCGGTGTGAAGGCGCGCTGGCTCAATGCCGAGAACGACCTCGAGATCACCCCCCCGGCGAACCTGGACCTGAGCAGCATCGACGCGGTCGCGGCTCGTCGGACCCGCTCGATCATCATGTTCCTCGGCCCGCTGATGCACCGGATGAGCGACTTCGAGCTGCCCTACGCCGGGGGTTGCGACCTCGGCTCCCGCACCGTGGAGCCGCACATGACCGCGCTTCGCCCCTTCGGCCTGCAGGTGAAGGCGACCGAGGGCACCTATCACGCACAGGTCCAGACGGGCATCGTCCCGACGCGCCCGATCGTGCTGATCGAACGCGGCGACACGGTGACCGAGAACGCCCTGATGGCGGCGGCACTGTGCGACAGCACCACCACCATCCGCAACGCCAGCTCCAACTACATGGTCCAGGACCTGTGCTTCTTCCTGCAGAAGCTCGGTGTGCGGATCGAGGGCATCGGCACCACGACGCTGGTGGTCACCGGCTGTGCCGACATCTCGGTCGACGTGGACTACGCCCCCAGCGAGGATCCCATCGAGGCGATGTCCCTGCTCGCCGCCGCCATCGTGACCGACTCCGAGATCACCGTGAAGCGGGTGCCGATCGAGTTCATGGAGATCGAGCTCGCAGTGCTGGAGGAGATGGGGTTCCGCTACCGGCTCTCCGAGGAGTACCTCGCCGCGAACGGGCGCACCCGCCTGGTCGACGTGAGCACCCTGCACTCGATCCTGCGCTCCCCCATCGACAAGATCCACCCGATGCCGTTCCCCGGGCTGAACATCGACAACCTGCCGTTCTTCGCGGTCATCGCCGCGACCGCCCAGGGACAGACGATGCTGCACGACTGGGTCTACGAGAACCGGGCGATCTACCTGACCGAGCTGAACAAGCTCGGCGGCAAGGTCACCCTGATGGACCCGCACCGGGTGATGATCGAGGGCCCGACCCGCTGGTCGGGCGCCGAGGTCGTCTGCCCACCGGCGCTGCGCCCCGCGGTGGTGATCCTGCTCGCGATGCTGGCCTCGAAGGGCACCTCGGTGCTGCGCTCGACCTACGTCATCCACCGTGGCTACGAGGGGCTCGCAGACCGGCTCAACGAGCTCGGCGCCCAGATCGAGACCTTCCACGACCTGTGAGCTGCGGTCGAGCTTGCTCGATCCGCATCAGGGCGCACAGGTTGAGGGGCGGGGCTCAGCCCTGGAACAGCCCGTCCACGTAGGAACGCGACTTGGGCACCGGCGGGGGCGCAGTCATGTCGGCGGTGATCCGGGGCAGCTGCGCGGTGTCGGTGGAACGGTTGGCATGCCAGTCGTTCTCGGCCTCGACCAGGCTGCCGAGGTCCGCACGGTCGAGGAACACTCCCCGACAGGTCTCACACTGTCGCACGTGCACCCGGCCGTGCGACCGCTCGGCCATGGTGCCGGAGCACTTGGGGCAGGTCATCTCCACCATGGTGTGCACCGTACTCCTCCTGCTGCACCAGCTGAGTAGGAACGCGGATGCCCCCGGCGGCGATTCGGGAGCACCATCGAGAGATGCAGGTGAATACTGCTGGCGTGACCGCGGACCCGAGTCCTCAGCGGGGCGCCAGCCCCGCGACCGGCTACTCCTATCTCGACGCGATCCTCGAGCAACCGGGAGCGGTGGTCGCGATGGCCCATCGCGGCGGCGCGCTCCACCCTGACCTCCCCGGCACCGAGAACACCGTGCATGCCTTCGGCCACGCGGTGAGCCTCGGCTACCGCTATCTGGAGACCGATGTGCACGCCACCAGCGACGGAGTGCTGCTCGCGCTGCACGACGAGGCGCTCGATCGTGTCACCGACCAGGTGGGCCTGGTCGCGGACCTCACTGCCGATCAGGTGGCGCTCGCCAGGATCGCCGAGGTGCACGCCGTCCCCACGATGGCCGAGCTGCTCGCGGAGTTCCCGGAGTGCCGGTTCAACATCGACCTGAAGTCGGACTCCGCGGTGGCTCCCCTGACAGAGCTGCTGGACCGCACAGCGGCCCACGAACGGGTGTGCGTCGGCTCCTTCTCCGGGCGGCGGCTCCAGGAGTTCCGTCATGCCACCTCCGGACGGGTGGCCACGGCGGGTTCCCCGGCCGAGGTGGCGGCGCTGAGGTTCTCGCCGGTGCGGCCGCGGTTGCGGGCGGCGGTGATGCAGGTGCCCTGGCGACACAAGCGTCGCCGGCTCACCATCACCACACCCGGGTTCGTACGCCGCGCCCACCGCTGTGGCGTCCAGGTGCACGTGTGGACCGGTGACGAGGGCTCCCAGTGGGTCCCGATCGACGACGCCCAGAGCATGCACTCCCTGCTCGACCTGGGTGTCGACGGGTTGATCGTGGACCGCACCGACGTACTCAAGGACGTCCTGATCAGCCGAGGACAATGGATGGGAGCAACGCCATGACCGCATCGTCCGGCATCGCCAACCTGGAACCGCTGGCGCGTCGCCGGGAGCAGCGCTCCTGGTACTTCTACGACTGGGCCAACTCTGCGTTCAGCACGACCATCGCTGGTGTCCTGTTCGGGCCCTACCTGATCGCGATCGCCAAGGAGGCCGCGGTCGACAACCGGATCCAGGTCCTCGGACTCTCGATCGCCCCCGGTGCGCTGCCCTCCTACACGATCACCGCCTCCACGCTGATCTCTGCGATCCTGCTCCCCCTGCTCGGAGCGCTGGCCGACCGGACCTCAAGGAAGAAGGACCTGCTGGCCGGGTTCGCCTGGGCCGGCGCCGCTGCCGCCTCGCTGCTCTTCTTCGTCACCGGGGACAACTGGCAGCTGGGCGTCGTCTCCTTCATCGTCGCCAACCTGTGCTTCGGCGCCGCAGCCGTCTTCAACGACGCCCTGCTGTGCCTGATCTCCGAGGAGGAGGAACGTGACCGCGTCTCGTCGACCGGGTGGGCCTACGGCTACGCCGGCGGCGGGCTGCTCCTCGCCCTCAACTTCCTGCTGGTCACCATCTTGCCGTTCGGCCTGAGCGAGGGCATGGCCGTGCGGATCAGCATGCTCTCGGCCGCGGTCTGGTGGGCCGCGTTCACCTTCATCCCGTTCCTCGGCATCAAGAACCGGCCGCCCGAGCACGTGGTGCCCGAGAGCGGTGGTTACGTCTCGCAGGGTTTCGGGCAGCTCTGGGCCACGTTGAAGAGCCTCAAGCACTATCCGGTGGCGCTCACCTTCCTGCTGGCCTACCTGTTCTTCAACGACGGCATCCAGACCGTGATCGCCTCCGCGTCGATCTACGGCGTCGAGGAGCTGGAGTTCTCGACCGGGACCGTGCTGGCGACCTACCTCGTCGTCCAGTTCGTGGCCGTCTTCGGAGCGCTGGGGTTCGGACGCCTGGCGGAGCGGTTCGGGGCCAAGTCGGTGATCCTGGGCGGCCTCGTCATCTGGATGCTGATCGTGACCGCGGCACTGTTCGTCCCGGCGAAGCAGTTCGTCGCCTTCCTGCTGCTGGCAGTGGCGATCGGGATCGTGCTGGGCGGCACGCAGGCCCTGGCTCGCTCCTACTTCAGCCTGCTGATCCCGCGTGGCCGGGAGGCAGAGTTCTTCAGCTTCTACCACGCGATGGACCGCGGAACGAGCTGGTTCGGGACCCTGGTGTTCGGCCTCGTCTACCAGCTGACCGACTCCTACCGCCCCGCGATCTTCGCGCTGATCCTCTTCTTCGTCGTCGGCGGAGCCTTCCTGCTCAAGGTGGACACGGCCAAGGGCATCCGTCAGGCGGGCAACGAGATGCCCTCGGTGCCCTGACCCGACCGGCTGACCCGACCGGCTGACCCGACCGGCTGATCCGACCGGCTGACCCGACCGGGGTGTGACGGGCGCGTGTGACCTGTCACATCGCAGCGATACGGCCACGGGGGAATCCTGCGCGCCGTACGCTCGTTGAACACCGTGATGGCGCCGCGCATCGGCGCCGGATCAACCAAACCCACCGACCGGCGTCATGTCCGGCTTGCTGATCCGTCTCATTGTGGGTACGCATGAGGGTAAGACTCCCGAGGCCCGTCCGGTCCCGGGTGCAGAAAACTTTGGAGGTTCTCATGGGAGAGCGCACGCTACGCGGAGCACGACTCGGCGGTCAGAGCTTCGAGGACGAGCGCGGCATCGAGTTCGCGGCCCGTCAGCAGGTGGGCTACCGCTGTGCCCACGGGCACGAGTTCGAGATCACGATGTCGGTCGAGGCCGACGTCCCCGCACTCTGGGAGTGCCCCCGCTGCGGCGCGGAGGGGCGCGCGATGTCGGGCATCCAGCCCGAGGTCAAGGACGTGAAGCCGGCCCGCACGCACTGGGACATGCTGCTCGAGCGCCGTTCCATCAAGGAGCTCGAGGACATCCTCACCGAACGTCTCGAGCTGCTGCGCGGCGGCGAGATCGGTCCGGCGCACCTGCACCGGGCCAGCGCCCGCAAGAAGAGGGCAGCCGCGGGGCGCTGAGGCCTCAGGAGGGCCGCCGGTCACCTTCGGGCGGCCCGTCGTCGACAACCTCGCCCTGGACCACCCCGTTCTCGGGGTCCGGTCCGGGGCGCTGTCGCGTCTGGGCATCAGGGGTGAAACCGGGACGGCCCGGGAAGCCCACGCCGACCAGGCGACGGCTGATCACCCCGGTGAGGAGCCGTCGGCCCAACGGCCTGGTCACGGGCAGGATGCAGAGGATTCCGGCGATGTCCAGGACGAACCCCGGGGTGAGCATCAAGATGCCGCCGACCAGGATCAGCATCCCGTCGGCGAGCTCGCGTGTCGGCATCCGGCCCTGCTCGAGTGCCACGCGCAGCGCACTCCAGGCACGGGCGCCCTCACGCTTGACCAGCCACGAGCCGAGGACGCTGTCGGCGATGAGCAGGGCGATCGTCCACCAGGCACCGATCACCTGCCCGATCTGGATGATCACGTAGATCTCGACCAGCGGCACCACCACGAAGGCCACCACCAGCAGCCACCACGGGAAGCCCCGTCTCCCGGTCACGTCTCGGTCCCAGTCATGTCTCGTCAACGTCCGGGAGCGGGTGGCTGTTCCGCGAGGCACGGTGTGGAGGTTTGCCGTGCACGGGTCGCAGGACCCTCCGGATCCGGCGGCTCCGCTCGGTGATCCCCCACCGGGTGATCCGCTTGAGCGACTCGGTGGCCACGTGCGGGCTCATCTTCGAGTCGCCGAGGGTCCGCTCGACGAACTCGATCGGCACCTCGACCACGCGCAGTCCCTCCTGCAGTGTCCGGTAGGCGAGCTCAGCCTGGAAGACGTAGCCGAGCGAGACGATCTCGTCGAGATGGATCCGTTCGAGCGTCGTACGACGGAACAGGCGGTAGCCGGCCGTGGCGTCGCGGACGCCGATGCCGAGCAGCAGCCGGGTGTAGAGGTTGCCGGCACGCGAGAGCAGCTCGCGCCGCCTGGGCCAGTTCGAGATGCTGCCCCCTGGCACCCAGCGTGAGCCGATCACGAGGTCAGCGTCCGGTAGTGCCTCGAGCAGCCGGTGCAGCTGCTCTGGCTGGTGGGAGCCGTCGGCGTCCATCTCACCGATCACGTCGTAGCCGCTCTCCAGGGCGATCCGGAATCCGTGCAGGTAGGCCGCTCCCAGCCCCTCCTTGTGCTGACGATGCAGCACGCTGACCTGAGGATCCGAGGCGGCGATCTCGTCGGCGAGGTCACCGGTCCCGTCCGGTGAGCTGTCGTCGACCACGAGGACGTCCACCTCGGGCTGGGCGACCCGGAGCCGGGCGACGACGTCGCGCAGGTTGAGGCCCTCGTTGAAGGTGGGGATGACCATCACGACCCGCATGGGGCTGAACCTATCCGGCGCGGCGGGGGCCCCCGTCCCGAGGTCGGGGGCAACTCTCACCCAGAGGTGAAAGGCAGGGCGGGGGGAGCCCGGTGACCTTCGGACCGCACACGCCCTGGCCGGATGCCAGAGCCGCACGCGTTGTCTACTGGTCGCCTCACTCCCCCCGTGTCCTCCCGTCGAGGTCGCAGTGTCCGACCCGCCAAGTGCGATCCCGGCGACCATCATGGCGAGATGGCCCGGATTCGCATCCGTCGGACGTGCAAACTGACGTTCTGCCCGGAGTAACGACACAGACCCTGACCCGCGGGACCCGTGCCTGTCAACACCCTCCCGACCAGCACCGATGTGACGAATCTGCAGGTCAGCCGGTTGCTCCCAGATGAACAGCAGGTTTCAGAAAGTTCTGCTGACCGGCGTGTCGTACTGGACACGCCGGGCTGGTCCAGACCTACGGCACGACGACGGTCCCGACAGCGGTGGTGGCGAGGATCGGCTCGGCCAGGATCCGGGCGGCCGAGGCGGACTGGCCCGGGGCCTCGTCCACGCCCCCACCCCGGGACACCACGAGCAGCGCGAACTCGATCTGGCGCGACCGTCGTCCCACCCGGACCAGGGTGGCACTCGCCTCGACGACGTCACCGGCGAGCACCGGAGCAACGAACTGCACATCGGAGTACGACGCGAACAGGCCCTCGTCCCCGTCGGTGCGAACACACAGCTCGGTGGCGACGTCGCCGAACAGCCCGAGGCCCCAGGCGCCGTCGACCAGGTTGCCGGCGTAGTGGGCCTGTGCGTAGGACACATAGCGCCGGTGGACCACTTTCAGGCCGATCTCCGGTGCGGTCATGAGGCCTCCTTCTCGGTGACAAGTCGGTGCACCAGATAGCTGGCGACCTCCCCGGGCGTCGTACCCCTGGTGAAGACGCGGTCCACGCCGAGCTCGCCGGACATCGTCTCGTCGAACCGCGGGCCGCCGACGACCAGCAAGGGGCGGGTGGCCGGCGGGAACGCCTCCCGGAAGGCGGCGGACATCTCGCGGGTGTTGAGCAGGTGGGCGTCGCGCTGGGTGACGACCTGGGAGACGAGCACGGCGTCGGCCCTCTCCGCGACCGCGCGCTCGACCAGCTGCGGCACTGAGACCTGGGCGCCGAGGTTCACCACCTTGAGCTCGCGGTAGTACTCGAGCCCCTTCTCCCCTGCGAAGCCCTTGATGTTCAGGATCGCGTCGATGCCGACGGTGTGCGCGTCGGTCCCGATGCAGCCGCCCACCACCACCATCCGGCGCCGCAGCGCCCGCTTGACGGCCGCGTTCACCTCCTTGGGCGTCAGCAGCTCGTAGTCGCGCTCGACGATCTCGACCACCGACGGGTCCACGAGGTGGTTCACCCGCCCGTAGACCACGAAGAAGGTGAAGTCCGGGCCCATCGGCTTGGAGTGCGCGACCAGGGCAGGGTCCATGCCCATCTTGTTGGCCAGCTGCACGGCGGCGCCGTCGGCGATCCTGGAGTGGGGCATCGGGAGGGTGAACGAGAGCTGCACCATCCCGTCCCCCGTCGTGTCTCCATACGGTCTGAGAAGTCGCTTCGCTCCATGGTCGGGGTCTGCTCCCGAGGCGCCCTGCGCTGAGGAAAGTCGGTTCTCGGTCATGCCCCCTCCAGGATCTCGGTCGCGGGGTTGTAGTAGCCGTCGGCCTTCGCCGCGACCCCCTCGAGCCCGCGCCCGGCGTCGGCGGGTCGCTTCATCAGGCCGAAGGTGCCGTCGGCGATCGCCGCGAGCAGCGGCGGATGGCCGGAGCGGCTGCCGTCGGTGGCAATCCGGTCCAGCAGGTCGATGGTCTCGGCCAGCACCTGGCGGGCGCGTTGGGCGATGAATCCGTCCGGCGCGGGCCGGAAGTCCTCGTGCAGCGAGCCGGCGGCCGCCATCACGTAGCGGACGTTCTGCAACGCCAGGTCGCGGTCGCTGATCCACGGGGTGACCACGGCCTCGGTCATCATGCCGACCAGCAGGATCCCCTGGCCGGTGAGAGCGCCGGCCAGGTTGAAGAAGCCGTCGAGCAGGTAGCCGCGGAAGACGTCGCCGGTCATGTGCCGCGTCGGTGGCATCCACTTCAGGGGGGCGTTCGGGAACAGCTCCCGTGCCAGGAGTGCGTGGGCCAGCTCCATCCGGAAGGAGTCCGGCAGGTCCGGGTCGATCTCGAACGCGTGCCCGAGGCCGAGCTGCCAGTCCTCGAGACCCGCCTCCTTGGCGAAGTACTCGTTGAGCAGCTGGCTGGTGGTCACGGTGTGCGCAGCCTCGACCGCGTCGGCGGTGGTGAGGTAGTTGTCCTCGCCGGTGTTGATGATGATGCCCGCGCGCGCGTGCACCTGCCGGCTGAACCGCTGGTCGACGAAGGTCCGCACCGGGTTGATGTCGCGGAAGAGGATGCCGTACATCGAGTCGTTGAGCATCATGTCGAGTCGCTCGAGACCGGCCAGTGCGGCGATCTCTGGCATGCAGAGGCCGCTGGCGTAGTTGGTGAGCCGCACGTAGCGTCCGAGCTGTCTGCTCGACTCGTCGAGAGCCGCCCGCATCAGCCGGAAGTTCTCCTGGGTCGCGTAGGTGCCGGCGTAGCCTTCACGGGTGGGGCCCTCAGGGACGTAGTCCAGCAGCGACTGCCCGGTCGAGCGGATCACCGCGATGACGTCAGCACCTTCGCGCGCCGCCTGCTGTGCCTGCGGGATGTCCTCGTAGATGTCACCGGTGGCGACGATCAGGTAGATCCACGGCTGGCGGGGGGCGTCCCCGATGCGCTTGACCAACCGTTCTCGTTCGCGACGGCGGCCGTCGATTCGGCGGATGCCGGCGCCCACCTGCTTGCGCGAGGCGGTCCGCGCCCGCTGGAGGTCGCGCCCCTCCGGGAGGCGGAACCGGGCGGACCCGGCGGAGGCCTTCTGGGCGAGCGTCTCGAGGTCCTCGGCCTCTCCGCGCACCAGCGCGTCCCACACCGGCAGGGCGAGGCCGTGCTCGAGGCCGACGTCGGCACGCACGGCATCGGCCAGCCGGTTCACCCAGGGCGTCCCGTCGGGATCGGCCCCGGTGAGTCCGGCCAGGCGGAGCGTGGCCCGCTCCACCGAGACGGTGGTGTGCGCTTGGGCGAGCTTGACGATGGGCTTGCCCACCCTGCGCGCGAGGCTGCGGGCCTTCCTCACCGTCACCGGGTCGAGGTTCAGCTTCTTCTCCACTAGAGCCTCCTGTCGAACAATGCTCGCACCGCGGGCACGGAGCGCACGATCTCCAGCGCCAGGTCGGCGTGGCCCGGCACGTAGCCGTTGCCGACGATCATCGTCACGTCGGCGGCCAGGCCCTCGGCGCCGAGGGCCGCCGCACTGAACGAGGTCGCCATCGAGAAGAAGATGACGGTGCCGCCCTCGGCCGTCGCCAGGATCGCCCCGCCCTCGCAACCGGGGACGTCCACGCACACGATCGTCAGGTCCGCAGGACCTCCAGCTGCCGCGACGGCGTCGCGCAGGGCGACCGGGTCGCGGGCGTCACACACGACCACCTGGTCAGCCAGCCCGTGGGCGATGCCCCTGGACTCGAGCAGGTCTGCCTCGCCCTGATGAGGTACGACGGCAATGGTGCGTCGTGCGCCGGCACGACGAGCAGCCGCCAGGCAGAGCGAGCCGGACTTGCCGGCACCTCCGACGACCACGACCACGGGGTCGTCGTAGCGCGACACGTGCCGCTCGGTCAGCGCCGGGGCACCGCAGACGTCCATCACCGACAGGGCAAGCGGCGCGGGCAGGTCATCGGGAAGGCGGACCGCGATGCTGCGACCGAACAGGATCGCGTAACCGTCGGTCGGGACCTGCTCGCTCAGCCCGTCCCAGGCGACCAGGTCGTCCTCGATCACGAGCGGGGTCAGGGTCAGGGAGACGAGGGTTGCGACCCGGTCGCCGGCCCGAAGGCCGAGGGGCGAGCTCTCCCCCACCTCCTCGACCCTCCCGACGAGCATGCCCCCAGAGCCGGTCACCGGGTTGTGCATCTTGCCCCTGCTGCCGATGATCTCGAGCACCTCGGCGCGGATGGCGTCGCCGTCGCCCCGGTGCTTCCCCTCGAGCTGCCGGAACGACGCGGCATCGAGGTTGAGCCGCTCGACGCGCACCCGGACCTCGTCGTCGCGGATGGTCGCGTCCGTGTCGAGCCGCAGCGCCGCCTGGGGCAGCACACCGGACGGCTCCAGGACCCGATGCATGCCGACCGGATCACCCGTCATATGTCCCACGAGCCAGATGCCTTCCTGTCGAGTTCTAAGTGAACGAGAGATCTTGCGGTGTCAGGTTTGTTATGCCGCAAGATCATGTTCATACTGTCGCAGGTAGGGCACGAGAACAAAACTCGCGCGCGGCAAGCCGCAGGAGGAAAACATGAGCATCGAGACATCCATCGCCTCCCTGGTGGAGGGTGAGACCGGCCAGCCCTATCCCTACCGCCATGTCGAGCTCGTCGAGCCCGACTGGACCCGCTTCCCGGGCTGGAGGGACGTCACGGCCGCGGAGTGGTCGAGCGTGCAATGGCAGCGCTCGCACTGCGTGAAGAACCTCAAGCAGCTGCGCGACCTGCTCGGCGACCTGGTGGACGAGCGCTTCTACGCCGACCTCGAGCGGGACCAGGTCGAGCGGGCGACCATGTCGATGCTGGTGCCGCCGCAGATGATCAACACGATGGCGCCCCACGAGACGCCTGCCGGTCCGGGCTCGCTGACCGAGGCGTTCTTCGCCGACCCCGTCCGCCACTACATGATCCCGGTGTTCTCCGACCGGCGCACCGACTGGCCCTCGCACCCGCACTCCAGCAGGGACTCGCTGCACGAGCACGACATGTGGGCAGCCGAGGGACTGACCCACCGCTACCCGACCAAGGTGCTGGCGGAGCTGCTGCCGACCTGCCCGCAGTACTGCGGCCACTGCACCCGGATGGACCTGGTCGGCAACTCCACCCCGACGGTCGA
Organism: uncultured Actinomycetota bacterium; assembly: GCA_963781335.1. Lineage (GTDB taxonomy): Bacteria > Actinomycetota > Actinomycetes > Propionibacteriales > Nocardioidaceae > Marmoricola. The sequence goes on from CAWAFS010000025.1 coordinate 341,103, forward strand.
GAAGCTGAAGTTCATCGCCAAGCCCGTCGACCGCTACGCCGAGATGCTCGACTACCTGCGACACCACCCCGAGGTCCGCGACGTGGTGGTCTCGGGCGGCGACGTCGCCAACATGCCGTGGGCGCGGCTCGAGGACTTCCTGACCCGGGTGCTGGAGGTCGAGAACATCCGCGACATCCGGCTGGCCACCAAGGCCCTGATGGGCCTGCCGCAGCACTGGCTGCAGGACGAGGTGCGCGCAGGCATGGAGCGGGTCTGCACGCTTGCCCGCTCACGCGGCGTCGCGATCGCGATCCACACCCACGTCAACCACGCCAACTCGGTGACGCCGCTGGTGGCCCAGGCGGCCGGCGCGATGTTCGAGGCCGGCGTGCGCGACGTACGCAACCAGGGCGTGTTGCTCAACGGGGTCAACGCCGACCCGCACGCCCTGCTGGACCTCTGCTTCCGGCTCCTCGACGGCGCGCAGATCATGCCCTACTACTTCTACATGTGCGACATGATCCCGGCCTCGGAGCACTGGCGGGTCTCGGTGGCCGACGCCCAGCGTCTGCAGCACCACATGATGGGCTACCTCCCCGGCTTCGCCACCCCGCGCATCGTGTGCGACGTCCCGTTCGTCGGCAAGCGGTGGGTGCACCAGCTCAGCGACTACGACCGGGTGCGCGGCATCTCCTACTGGACCAAGAACTACCGCACCTCGATCGAGGCCGCCGACCCCGAGGCACTCACCCGCACCTACGAGTACTACGACCCGATCCACACCCTGCCGGCGCAGGGCCAGGCATGGTGGGCTCGGCAGGAGGAGCACCTCAGTCGCTGATCGCGGCCCGATGACGCATGCCGGGGCCCACCGCGGGGAACAGGGGGCCCATGCCGCGGCTGAGGACGGTCTCCCCCAACACCTTGGGACTCTCGCGCCGTCGCGCGGGTTCGGGCTTCGTGTTCCTCGACAAGGAAGGGCAGCGGATCACCGACCCCGACGAGATCGGGCGGATCCGGTCGCTGGCCATCCCGCCTGCCTGGCAGGACGTGTGGATCTCGCCGTACCCGAACGGACACATCCAGGCCGTGGGCACCGACGACGCCGGACGGCGCCAGTACCTCTACCACCCGGACTGGCGGATCAAGCGCGACAAACTCAAGTTCGACCGGGTGCTGTCGTCCGCACGGAGGCTGCCAGCGGCCAGGCGCGCGATTGCCCGCGACCTCGCCCTCGAGGGGATGCCGCTGGAGCGGGCCAACTCCGTGGCCGTCCGGCTCCTCGACCTCGGCTACTTCCGGATCGGCAGCGACATCTACGCCGAGACGAACGGCTCCTTCGGGCTCACCACCCTGGAGAAGCGGCACGTGCGCCGGCAGCGCGACAGGTTGGTCTTCCGGTTCACCGGCAAGTCCGGGATCGAGCACAGCATCGAGATCGACGACCCCGAGGTGCTGCTCGCCCTGGAGAGCCTGCGCAAGCGACGTGGCGGGAGCCCCCGGCTGCTGGCCTACCAGCTCGAGCGTCGCTGGCGCGACCTCGACTCGGCGTCGGTGAACACCTACCTCAGCGGCCACCTCGAGGACCTGACCGCCAAGGACTTCCGCACCTGGCACGCCACCGTCCTCGCGGCCGCCGCGCTGGCCGCGTCGGACGAACCGGGTGACACCAAGCGCTCGCGACAGCGGGCGATCAAGGCAGCGGTCGGCGAAGTGGCGGAGTACCTCGGCAACACCCCCACGATCGCCAAGAACTCCTACATCGACCCGCGGGTGATCGACCTCTACGAGAGCGGTACGACGATAGAACCGGCGCTGGTCACCAAGAGGTACCGCTCCCCCACGGCCAAGCAGCGCTCCCTCGAGGCGGCCGTGCTCGACCTGCTCAGCTGACCCGGCCGTCTCCCGGTCAGCTGGTGTGGTGCACCTCCTGCAGTCCGAAGACCGGGGTCGGGATCTCCTCGTAACGCGCCTTGAGCTGCAGCGCGAGGTAGAGGGAGTAGTGGCGCGACTGGTGCAGGTTCCCGCCGTGCATCCACAGGTGCTCCACCTGCGTGGGCTTCCACATGTTCCGCTGCTCGCCCTCCCACGGACCTGGGTCCTTGGTGGTCTCCGAGCCGAGACCCCACACCTTGCCCAGCCGGTCCGCGACCTCCGGGCTGATCAGGTCTGCCGCCCACCCGTTCATCGAGCCGTAGCCGGTGGCGAAGACGACCAGGTCGGCCGGCAGCTCGGTCCCGTCGGCGAGGACGACGGAGTCCTCGGTCAGGTGGTCGATCTGGCCCTTCACCAGCTTCACGTCGCCGTTGGCCACCAGGTCGGCCGAACCCACGTCGATGTAGTAGCCCGAGCCCCGACGCAGGTACTTCATGAACAGGCCCGACTCGTCGTCCCCCCAGTCGTGGTCGAATCCCGCCTTGTCGAGTCGGTCGTAGAAGTCCTTGTCGCGCTCCCTCATCCGTGCGTAGAGCGGGATCTGGAAGTCGTGCATGATCCGGTAGGGCAGCGAGGCGAAGATCAGGTCCGCCTTCTCGGTGGTCACCCCCGAGGCCAGTGCCCGCTCGGAGTAGAGGTCCCCGAGGCCGATCTCCATCAGGCTGTCGCTGCGGACGATGTGCGTGGAGGAGCGCTGCACCATCGTGACGTCCACGTCGTTCTCCCAGAGGGCGCCGCAGATGTCGAAGGCAGAGTTGTTGCTGCCGATGATGACTGCCTTCTTGCCGGCGTAGGCATCGGGCCCCGGGTGTGCCGAGGAGTGGTGGTGGTCGCCCCGGAACACCTCCATGCCCGGGACCTCGGGAATGTTGGGTTTGCCGGACATGCCGGTGGCGAGCACCAGCTGCTGGGGCTTCAGGGTCAGCGGCTTGCCCTCCCGCTCCACCTCGACGGTCCATTCCCCTGTCTCATCGGAGTACGTCGCGCTCGTGGCCACGGTGTTCGACCAGTACGGCACCTCCATCACCCGGGTGTAGGACTCCAGCCAGTCGCCGATCTTGTCCTTGGGGGCGAAGACCGGCCAGTTGTCCGGGAACTTCAGGTAGGGCAGGTGGTCGTACCAGACGGGGTCGTGCAGGCAGAGCGACTTGTAGCGGTTGCGCCACTGGTCGCCGGGGCGGCTGTGCTTGTCGATCACCAGGCTCGGCACTCCGAGCTGGCGCAGTCGCGCACCGAGCGCGATCCCGCCCTGTCCCCCACCGACGACGAGGACGTAGGGCTGGGTGGTGCTGCCGAGGCTCTCCGACTCCTCCTGCAGCTTCTCCTTCCACGTCATCCGGCTCTTGTCGGCACCGTGCTCGGCGCCCATCGGACGATGCGTCCCACGCGGCTCCTCGTGACCCTTCAGCTCGTACAAGGTCGTCAGCAACGTCCAGGCCCGGTCGTCGCCGTCCTCCTCCCTGAGCCGGAGCAGTCCCCTGCCGCGACCGACCCCGGTCTCGAAGACGATCCAGGCCGTGGTCACCCCGTCGGCCTCCTCAGGCGGCTCCTCGGTCGCGAAGCCCGACGCCGCGGTGGTCCCGAGCGTCTCGGTCAGCATCCCGGACACCCCGTCCCGGCCCTCGACCGTCTTGAGATTCCAGGTGAACGCGACGAGGTCGCGCCAATAGCTCTCGGTGGCGAACAGCGCGGCTGCCGCCTCGACGTCGCCCGCTGCGAGCGCCGACTCGAACCTGCTCAGCCACGCGTCCACGCGCAGCTGCGGGTTCGACTCGGTGGTGGTCTGCGCGGACTCCCGTTCGGGGGCCTGGGTCATGGCTGCTCCTTCGCCTAGGCTGGTGTGACCGAGCACACACCGCCGGGCCGCCCCGGCGACAGGGTTGCAGCACGTTGCATCCCGCGCACCGCAGCTCGTGGGAGGGTCAGCCGTGGACGGCGAGCAGGAGCAGCACCGCAGGCGCCACGCCGTGCTGTCCGGGGGGCGGGCGTCCTCCGCACCCCGCGGGACGGTCGCGGCGTCCTGGCGTCGGGTCGCCGCCTGCGGGCTGGAGCCGGGCTCGACCCCGGAGGTGCCACCACTGCGCGGCACCGAGCTGGAGCGCCGACGTGCCGAGAGTCGGCTGGCGGACTACGTCCCGCGGCTCACCGCTGCGCTCTCCTCGGTCACCGACGCGGGCCAGATGGTCGTGGTCGCAGATGCGGAGGGACGCGTGCTGTGGCGGGTCGGCACGAGCGGCGTACGCCGGATGGCGGACGGGCTCGGCTTCGTCGGCGGCTCCGCGTGGACCGAGAGCAACGTCGGAACCAACGCGATCGGCACCAGCCTCGTCCTGGGCGAGGGCGTGCACATCCAGGGCCCGGAGCACTTTGTGGAGTCCCACACCCGGTGGGGATGTGCGGCTGCCCCGCTCACCGATCCGTGGTCGGGGCAGACGCTGGGTGTGGTCGACGTCAGCGGGCCGACGCGCGGGATGCACCCCGCAGAGCTCGCGCTGGTGCAGATGGCGGCCCGGCTGACAGCGCTGGAGATCGTCGAGCAGCACCGAGCCGAGCTGGACCGGCTGCGCGCCCGAGCAGCGCCGGTGCTGGCCGGGCTGAGCGGCGACGCGCTGGCGGTGGACGCGGACGGCCACCTCGCGGTCGGTGTCGGCTCGCGCCTGCCCGATCGCGTCGCGCTTCCCTCGGACCTTGCCGGAGGACCTGTCTGGCTGCCCACGCTCGGGCCGGCGTACGCCGAGCCGCTGCCTGGCGGGTGGCTCCTGCGGCTCGGTGGGAACGTCGCCGAGACTCCCACCCATCTCACGATCGACCTGACTGGCCCTCCCTGCCTCCGGGTCAGGGGCCAGAGCGGGTCCTGGTCGCGACAGCTCTCGCCCCGGCATGCCGAGATCATGGTGGCCCTCGCGGTGGCCGGGGTCGAGGGCCGTACCGCCACGGGTCTGTCCCGGGACCTGTTCGACGACCCGGACCGGGGGGTGACCGTGCGCGCCGAGATGTCGCGACTCAGACGTGCCGTGGGCAGCGTGCTGCTGTCCGCTCCCTACCGGATCGCCCCCGACGTGGTCGTCGCCGTCGACCTGCCGGCCGACGTGCTGGGCGCGCTCCCGGGGTCGAGCGCACCAGTCGTACGACGGCTGCGCGAACAGCGGGTCTCCTCCACCGATGAGTCCTGAGGCTGGACCCGGTCAGCACGGTCGAGAGACGCCGACCAAGGAGAGTGTCATGGAGCAGATCACCCCCACCCTGTGGATCAACGACGGCAGGATCGAGGAGGCCGCCGAGTTCTACTGCTCGCTGTTCGAGAACAGCCGGGTCACCGGGAGCAACGACTACGGACCCGATGCCGGTGCCTTCGCCGGCGAGAAGATGGTGCTCCGCATCGAGCTGCAGGGCCAGCCCTATGTGCTGCTCAACGGCGGTGAGACCAGCTTCATGGCCAACGAGTCGGTCTCCTTCGCCGTCGGCTGTGACAGCCAGGACGAGGTCGACCGACTCTGGGACACCCTGGTCGAGGGCGGCGTGGCCGGTCCGTGCGGTTGGCTCAAGGACCGTTTCGGCTTCAGCTGGCAGGTCACCCCCAGCGTGCTCTACAAGATGCTGGACGACAGCGACCCGGAGAAGGTGCAGCGGGTGACGGCGTGCTTCATGGCCGTCGACGGACGCAAGTTCGAGATCGCCGAGCTCGAGGCGGCCTTCGAGGGTCGCGCCTAGTCAGTCGGCCAGGTAGGTCTCGAGCCAGGAGGTCGTCACCGGGCCGTCGCGTACCGCCGACTCCTGCAGCAGCCTGACGTGGACGTCACGGGTCGTCTTCACACCCTCCACGTTCATCTCCGCGAGCGCCTGGAGGGAGCGCGCGACCGCCTCCTCGCGGTCGCGTCCGTGCACGATCACCTTGGCGAGCATCGAGTCGTAGTAGGGCGAGACCGTGTCGCCGCAGACATAGCCGGTGTCGACCCGAACGCCCGGGCCACCGGGCAGGTCGAAGCGGGTCAGCTCCCCGGGGCTCGGAAAGAAGCCGTTCTCCGGGTCCTCGGCATTGATCCGGAACTCGAAAGCCACCCCGGAGGCCTGGAGATCCTCCTGGGCGAAGGAGAGTCTCTCCCCCACCGCGATCCGCAGCTGCTCGGCGACCAGGTCGACGCCGCTGATCTCCTCGGAGATCGGGTGCTCGACCTGGATCCGGGTGTTCATCTCGATGAAGTAGAAGTCGTCCCCCGACACGAGGTACTCGATGGTCCCGGCGCCGACGTAGCCGACCTCGGTCGCGAGTCGCACGCTCGCAGCCGTCATCTCCTCGCGCACCTCGCCGGACAGCTCAGGCGCCGGCGCCTCCTCCAGCAGCTTCTGCCGGCGCCGCTGGACCGAGCAGTCACGCTCGAAGGCGTGCGCGACGTTGCCGTGCTGGTCGGCGACGACCTGCACCTCGACGTGGCGCGCATCCCTGATCACCTTCTCCAGGTAGACGCTGCCGTCGCCAAAGGAGGACTGGGCCTCGGACTGCACGGCCGAGATGGCCTGGACCAGGTCCTCGCGCGCCTCCACGAGCCGGATCCCGCGGCCACCGCCACCGGCGGAGGCCTTGATCAGGACCGGGTAGCCGATGTCGTCGGCCACCTCCAGGGCCAGGTCGGTGTCGGAGAGCACATCGGAGCCGGGGACGACGGGAACGTCGGCTGCGCTGGCGGCGGCCCGGGCGGCAGCCTTGTCACCCATCTTCGAGATGACCCCGGCGTCGGGGCCGACGAAGGTGAGCCCGGCGTCGGCGACGGCCTGGGCGAACGAGGCCCGCTCGGAGAGGAACCCGTAGCCGGGGTGCACGAGGTCAGCCCCGGAGGACGCCGCGGCGGCCAGCACCTTCTCGACGTCGAGGTAGGACTTGGCAGCCTGCGCGGGGCCGACATGGACCGCCTCGTCGGCCAGTGCCACCCAGTGCGAGTCGGCATCGGCGTCGGAATAGAGCGCCACAGCCTCCCAGCCGAGCGTGTGCGCGGCACGCACCACGCGTACGGCGATCTCACCACGGTTGGCGACCAGGACGCGATGTGCACTCATCCCCACACCTACTCGATGACCGCGATGTCCTGGCCCACGGACACCTCGTCCTCGTTCTCGACGAGGAACTCCTTGAGCGTCCCGCTGGCGGTGGCCTTCAGGTCGGCGAAGGTCTTCATCACCTCGACGAGTCCGATCACCTGCCCCTCGGTGATCTCGTCGCCGGGCTTCGCGAGCTCGTCGGCGTCCGGTGCGGGTCTGCGGTAGAAGACGCCCGGCAGCGGGCTCTGGACGGTGGTCATGAGGTTCCTCCAAGAATCGATCGGGCCCGTTGCAGACGTTGCGTTCCCTCGGAACGGGCGGTGATGGCCGCGTCGATGTCGACGGACCTGAAGTGAAGTGTGTCCCCGGTCTTCGCCTGGCCGAAGCGGTCGCGGTCGACGGACACGACGGTGCCGATCGTGGCATAGCCGCCACCGGTCACGGCGTCGGCGAGCAGAACGATCGGCTCGTCACCTCCCGGCACCTGGATCGAGCCCAGGGGGTAGCCGAGGTCGACGACGTTGGCGGCGTCGCTGCCGGCGCCGAACGGCTGCTCGCGCTCGACGAAGTCGAGCTCTCCCCCGCGCACCCGGTAGCCGACGCGGTCGGCGTCCTTGGTGATCTTCCACGGGGTTGACAAGAACCCTTCGAGTGCCTCGTCCGTCAGCCGGTAGGAGCAGAGGCCGATCACCGTGCGCACCTCGATGTCGGCGTCGAGCTGGGGGATCAGGTCGTCCGGCACCCGCGCCCCGACCGAGCCTGCACCGCTGGCCGTACCCAGTGGCAGCACGTCCCCGTCGGCCAGCTTGCGCCCCTCGAAGCCACCCAGGCCGATCAGGGTGTACGTCGACCGCGAACCCAGGTAGTCCGGGACGTCGACGCCACCGGAGATGGCGATGTAGGGCCTGGCGCCCGAGGTGATCATGCCGAACGCGAGCACATCGCCGGGAGCGACGGCAAAAGCCTCCCAGGTCGGTGCCGGCTCGCCGTTGAGGGTCACCGACGCTGCGCCCCCGGTCACGGCCAACAGCCGCTCGTCGGTGAACTCCAGGGTCGGGCCGATGTAGGTCGCCTCGAGCGCCGCCGCACCCTCGTCGTTGCCGACCAGGAGGTTGCCGACGCGGTAGGAGTACTGGTCCATCGCCCCGGAGGGCGGCATGCCGATCTCGTAGCGTCCCGTGCGGCCCAGGTCCTGCACCGTCGTGTACAGGCCGCCCGAGGTGACGTTCACGATCGCCGTCATCGGTAGAGCACCTCCAGCAGCTTGTCGTTGACGGCCTGGGGATCCGCCAGGAAGGCGGCGGGCGAGAACTCCACGTCACGCTGGCGGTAGCGGTACTCGCCGGACTCCACGACTGCCCGCGTCTCGTCGAACTCGGCACGGTCGATGGCGCGGTAGCGCAGGATGTCGCCGGCCTTGGGGAACGCGATCGAGTCCGCAAAGTCGGGATGGTCCTGCTTGACGTTGAGCACCGGTGTGGGTGAGATCCCGTAGAGCTGGTACCCACCCGCCCCCTGGACCGGGTAGATGACGGCGAAGGCGCCACCGATCCCGAAGGCGCGCTCCGGTGTGAAGGTGCGCGGGCGCACGTACTTGGGCACCTCGACCTGTCGTTCGCGTGGCTCGAGCTGGTAGCAGAACGGCAGCCCCGGGACGAACCCGAGCATGGTGACGACCCACGGGTTGCCGGCAAGGTGGTCGATGAATGCCTCGACGCTGTCGAAGTTGTTGATCCGCGCGCCGTATTCCAGGTCGGTCGAGTCCGGGTCCTGGTGACGATCCCGGAAGCGCATCAGCGCCTCATGCGTCCACGGGTCGTTGTAGAGCACGGGCACATCAATGATCCGGGTGTTCAGGGTGAAGTCCCGGGGGACGTGCCCGGCCTCGTCGTCGAGGTCGCGCAGGAGTGCGACGAGCTCACGTGGTGCGATCACGTCAGGGTCGTACCTGATCATGTACGACGCGTTCGAGGGACAGATGTCGACGATCCCCTCGAGCTCGCGCGCTCGCAGTGCGTTCGCGATCATCATGGCCTTGAAGTTGGCCTCGATGCTCATCTGTTCGTCGATCTCGACGAACACGAACTCATCGCCGCCGTACTCGTAGCGCGCGTCGGGAAGGGTCGTTCCACTCATCTGTGCGTCTCCGCTCGGTCGGGGTCGGTCGATCCTGCGAACACGGCTCGAACGTCCCAGCCCTCGGCCCGGACCCGTTCGACCACCGCCCGCGCGTTGTCGCCGGCGGCGGGCCGGTCGGAGTGCAGGCAGATCGACTCGGCATGAAGTGCGGACTCCACCCCGCTCTGCGAGCGGACCCGGCCAGCCAGGATGTCGGCTGTCTGGTCGGCGCACCACTGGGGGTCCCGACGCCGGTTCTGCGGGTCGATGATGATCCGTCCCTCGTCGGTGTAGTCCAGATCGGCGAAGCCCTCGGCGACGACCCGGTGGCCACGTTCTCGCTGACGAGCAGCAGGAGGACCGGCCTCCAGCACGATCAGCAGGTCGGGGTCCACGGCTGCCACGGCGTCGGCCACGGCGTCCGCGACGTCGTCGTCCCGGCTGACCAGGCCGTAGAGGGAGCCGTGCGGCTTCACGTGCACGACGGGCACGCCCTGGCGGTCGGCCAGCGCGCGCAGTGCCCCGAACTGGTAGAGCACCGACTGCGCGGCCTCGTCCGGCGAGAACGCGATCGAGCGGCGTCCGAACCCGACGAGATCGGGAAAACCGGGATGGGCTCCGAGTGCGATCCCGTGCTCCTTCGCCAGCGCGACCGAACGTGTCATGGTCGCCGGGTCGCCCGCGTGCCAGCCGCACGCGACGTTGATCGACGAGATCAGCGGGGCAAGCTCCTCGTCGGCGCCGAGCTGCCACCGACCGAAGCTCTCACCGGCGTCCGCGTTGATGTCGATCGTCGGCCGGGCGGCCTCATCGTGCATGCCCACAGCTTCCATGTCACTCACTCCTGCTCCTCAGCGTCTCGGGGCGGTCCATCATCCCTGGCGGTCGTGGTCGCTAGTGGCGGCTGGTGACCTGTGCGCACGAGGCGCACGTGGGCTCCTGGCCTCCGCCGACACGACGGTCCATCTCCACTGCAACATATGACTTGTCGCACGTCGCGCAGCGGATCCGCGCGTCCCACGGGTCGGTGACCTCGGTCGCCGGGTCGATTCCCTGGGACACGGTCACCGGCCGCCAGATCGAGAGGGACGCGGCGTACAGCGCGGCTGCGATCACCACGGTGATGATCGGAGCCAGCTGCACGAGGTCGACGTTCAGACCGTCCTTCTCGAGGAGGAAGATGCCGACCACGACGGCCACCGCCCACGAGATCATCCCGCCCGGGTTGACCGCCGGGATCCGCCACGGCCGGAACTCCACCCTCGTCCCGGTGGCCCGGACATAGGCGATGTGCACCAGCGCCATGGCGACCCAGGCCGTGATGAAGACTCCCTGATAGGCCAGCGCCTTGAGCAGGTTGTCGAGCACGGCGTTCCAGATCATCAGCACCCAGCAGATGGTCGCCGCAACCGCAGCCCACACCGTTCGCGGGAGACGCACCCTGAAGACGCGAGCGACGAAGGCCTCGAGGTTGAGGGAGGCGAGGTAGAGGTTGGCGGTGTTGATGCGTGCCTGCGTGACGAAGATCAGGAGCACACCGAGCACGCCCATCAGCTCGACGATGGCGACTGCGGCGCTGGCCTCACCGAAGTCCGAGCTGGGCAGCGGAACCGAGTTGGCGAGGAACACCCCGACGAACGCACTCCCACCGAAGGCCAGCAGGTAGAACAGCGGCCCGAAGGTGACCCAGCCGTGGTACTTCTTGTCCTCGGGCCGGGCGAGCCTGGCGAAGTCCATCGTGAACATCATCAGGACCCACACCCCCATGTAGGTGATGAACGCCCCGAGCCATCCCGGCAGCCCGCCCGTCGCCGCTCCCTCGACGTTCCACCAGTCCGAGCTGTAGCCGTAGTCGACGATCGCCCAGATCACGGCGGCCACCATGCCCAGGATGTAGAACGGCAGGAGCGCCCCGTTGAACTTGTCGAGCCACTTGTCGACTCCTCGCATCACCAGCAGGAAGCCGATCACACAGACGACCGCCATCCAGACCTTGAGGTTGCCGCCGAACTGCAGCTGGAAGGCGACCGCGATGATCGACCCCTCGAAGACGAAGTAGTAGATGGCGGTGGCCGCGAAGATCAACGTCGCCAGCGCAGCACCCACCAGGCCGAACATGCTCCGGGAGAACATCGCGACGCTGAGGCCGGAGTCCGCCGCCTCCGACGAGATGACCCAGTTGATCGCGCTGTACACGGCGATCGTCAGGACCAGTCCGACGAGAGCGGACTTGGTCCCGTAGTTCGCAGCGACAGCGGCGCCGGTGACCACGTAGAAGATCGCCGACGCGACGCCGTACCACGCCATGGTCAGGGACCCGCGCGACATCCGGGCTGACAGCGGGACGACGTGGTTGGCGTAGTCGTCGACGGCCGCCTCGGCCACGACACGTGGGTCGTCCTCGTAGCTCACGTCCAGGGATGCGGGCGGTGTGGTGGTCATGGACTCAACCTCGCCAAGTTTGCGACTGGTGCCAGTGCAAGCGCCGGCACGAGCCTGGATCGTGTGGTCACGCAGTCGCCAGGGAACTGGCCCTTCGCCATCGACCCGGCCACGACACCCGTAAGCGCCCGGAACCATGGACTTTGTCAGGTCGTCGCCGAACTGTCCAGCATCGAACGGCTTGGGTGGAGATCCAGCCCGCCAGTCGTTCGGCCTCAGTGCGTGGGACGGTTCTCATACGGCGTCGAGAGCACGATCGTGGTGTGGGTGGAGACGTTTCCCGCCGCGCGGACCCTGGCGAGGAGGTCCTCGAGATCGGCGGGAGTCGCCACGCGCACCTTGAGGATGTAGGACTCCTCCCCTGCGACGGACCAGCAGGACTCGATCTCGGCGATGTGCTCGAGCCGGTCCGGGTAGTCGTCGGTCTCGGACGGGTCGAACGGCGTGATCGAGACGAAGGCGGTCAGCGGCTTGCCGGCCGCCGCATGGTCGATGGTGGCGCCGTACCCCAGGATCAGGCCGCGCTCCTCGAGGCGCTTGACGCGCTGGTGCACGGCGCTGGTCGACAGTCCGGTCGCCTTGCCCAGATCGGTGTAGGACATGCGGCCGTCGTCGGCCAGCAGGCCCAGGATCTTGCGGTCCATCTTCTCCACGAGCAGAGCGTAGTTGAGCAGCACCCGAAGGCATCCATCCCGTTAGGCTCGGCGGGTGACTGATCGCGAACCCCGGCTGATGCTCCTCGACACCGCCTCGCTGTACTTCCGGGCCTTCTTCGGGGTGCCCGACACGGTGACGGCTCCCAACGGGATGCCCGTCAACGCAGTGCGAGGCCTGCTGGACTTCATCACCCGGCTGGTCGACGAGTACCAGCCGACGCACCTCGCCTGCTGCTGGGACAACGACTGGCGGCCACAGTGGCGGGTCGACCTGCTCCCGACGTACAAGGCGCACCGGGTCGTGGCGCCGCGTCCCGACGCACCGGACCTCGAAGAGGTCCCGGACCCGCTCGAGCAGCAGATCCCGATCATCGTGGCCGCGCTCGAGGCCCTCGGCATCGCGATCGTCGGCGCGGACCACTACGAGGCCGACGACGTGATCGGCTCGCTGGCGACCGAGGCAGGCATGCCGGTCGACATCGTGACGGGCGACCGTGACCTGTTCCAGCTGGTCGACGACGCGGCGAAGGTGCGGGTGCTCTACACCGCGCGCGGTGTCGGCAAGCACGAACGGGTGGACAACGCCTGGGTGCGCGAGAGGTACGGCGTCGACGCCGACCAGTACGCCGCGTTCGCCACCCTGCGCGGCGACTCCTCCGACGGACTGCCCGGAGTCGCGGGTGTCGGTGACAAGACCGCAGCGGTGCTGCTGAACCGGTTCGGTGACCTGGACGCGATCATCGCCGCGGCGAAGGACCCGGACGGCGACATGGGACCGGGCCCGCGCGGCAAGATCAAGGCTGCTCTCGACTACCTGGAGGTAGCTCCGACCGTGGTGGCCGTCGCCCGGGACATCGACCTGGGGAACCCGGGTCTGACCCTGCCCGACTCCCCCGCGGATCCCGAGATGCTCGAGGCGATCGCTGAGCAGTGGGGCCTCACCAGCCCCGTCTCGCGGCTGACCGACGTGCTCGGGAAGTAGGCCCAGCCGGTTCGGAGACCGGGCGAGACGCGACCGCGACCCTGGGAGGGGTCCGAGACCTACTCGCTCACGCTCGAGTAGGCCACCACGCCCCGCCGCAGCCGCGCGGAGGCCTCGCGGGCAACCTTGCGGAGATCCGAGTCACCGGACGCATCGGCGACCTGGTCGGCGAGGTCGAGCAGCTGCTTGACCCAACGGACGAAGTCACCGGCGGCGAGGTCGGTGGTGTCGAGGATGTCGTCGAGCTCGTCGCCCTCGGCCCAGCGGTAGGCCGCCCAGGCGAAGCCGAGGTCGGGCTCGTGCAGCTGGTCGAGGTGGTGCTCGCGCTCCAGCGCCTCGAGGTCTGACCAGATGGAGACCATGTCGGCCAGGATCTGCTTGACCTTGCCCCCGGGGAGTCGTGGCGGTGCAGCGTCGTCCGGTCGACGCGACTCGTAGACGAGCGTCGACAGCACGGCTGCCAGGCCCGAGGGATCCAGGCCGTCCCAGAGGCCGGCCCGCAGGGACTCCGCGGTGAGCAGGTCCATCTCGTTGTAGATCCGCATCAGCGTGCGCCCGCGGTCGGTGACCGTGGACTCGTGGCTCTCCCCCTCGAGGTAGCCCAGGGTGGTGAGCACGTCGCAGACGCGGTCGAAGTGCCGGGCGATGGTGTTGGTGCGCTGCTCGATCCGGCGCTTGAGGGTCTTGGCGTCCCGGTCCAGCTTGAAGTAGCGCTCGGACCAGCGTGCGTGGTCCTCGCGGTCCGGACACCCGTGGCAGGGGTGTGCGCGCAGCTCCTTGCGGACCTCCTCGATGCGGCGGTCCTCGACCGGGTTGTGCACCGACGGGCTGCGCACGCCGCGCCTGCCCGGGGGAGGCGGCGTCAGGTCGTGGGTGCGGTTGCGCAGCGTCGAGGCGAGATCGCGCCGCGACTGCGGGTTGCGGCCGTTGAAGTTCTTCGGGATCTTCATCCGCGTGAACGAGGCGACCGGGGTCGGGAAGTCGACCAGGCTGAGCCGACGGGCGTGCTTGTCGGCGGTGAGCACGTAGGGACGCGGTCCCTCGCGGTCGGCACCCCTGGAAGCCGAGCTGAGGCCGGGGTCGAGGACGACGGCCATCCCCGCGAACCTGCCGCTCGGGACCTCGATCACGTCTCCGGGCCGCAACGACTCCAGCGAGTCGATGACCTCCTGGCGGCGGTCGAACCGCCGGGACTTCGCGAGGTTCTTCTCGGTGTCGGAGAGGCGTTGCCGCAGGGCGGCGTACTCCATGAAGTCGCCGAGGTGGCACGCAGCCGCATCGGCGTAACCCGCGAGGGCGTCCTCGCTCTTGCGCAGCTGTCGCGCGAGACCGACCACCGCCTTGTCGGCCTGGAACTGCGCGAAGGACGACTCCAGCAGCTCGCGGGCCCGCTCGCGACCGAACTGGTGCACGAGGTTCACTGCCATGTTGTACGACGGGCGGAACGACGACTTGAGCGGGTAGGTGCGCGTCGAGGCGAGTCCGGCCACTGCCTTGGGGTCGAAACCCTGCTGCCAGAGCACCACCCCGTGGCCCTCCACGTCGATACCGCGCCGTCCGGCCCTGCCGGTGAGCTGGGTGTACTCCCCCGGCGTGATGTCGGCGTGCGTCTCGCCGTTCCACTTCGAGAGCTTCTCGATCACCACCGAGCGCGCGGGCATGTTGATCCCGAGGGCAAGGGTCTCCGTGGCGAACACCGCGCGGCACAGCCCACGCAGGAACAGCTCCTCCACGCACTCCTTGAAGCTCGGCAGCATCCCCGCGTGGTGCGCGGCGATGCCACGGGTGAGCCCGTCGAGGAACTCCGGGTAGCCGAGCACCTCGAGGTCCTCGTCAGGGATGTTCGAGCAGCGGTCCTGGACGAACGCGTAGATCTCGTCGCGCTCCTCGGGGGTGGTCAGCCGGAGGTTGGCGTTCAGGCACTGCTGGACGGCGGCGTCGCAGCCCACGCGGCTGAAGATGAACACGATGGCCGGCAGCAGCCCGGCGCGGTCGAGCTGCTCGATGACATCGGCGCGGGTCGGCGTCCAGGTGGCGCGGGTGTTGCCCGGCCCCTTGTTGGGCCGCTTGTTGCCGCGGGCCGGCCGTCGGTCGCGCATCCGGCCCCGAGCCCAGTCGTCGCGCGCCACCCGCACCAGCTCCGGGTTGACCTGCGGTGGTTCCTGAGGAGCCGAGGAACGAGGCGTCTCGAAGGGCTCGCGGTGCTCGGTCTCGTCGGCGAACAGGTCATACATCCGCCGGCCCACGATGACGTGCTGGTAGAGCGGGACAGGCCGCCGCTCCTCCACGATCGTCGTCGTCTCTCCCCGCACCGTGCCCAGCCACTCGCCGAACTCCTCGGCGTTGCTGACCGTCGCGGAGAGCGACGCCAGCGCCACCGACTCCGGGAGGTGGATGATCACCTCCTCCCAGACCGCACCGCGCATCCGGTCGGCGAGGTAGTGCACCTCGTCCATCACCACGAAGCCCAGTCCGGTCAGTGTCCGGGAGCCGGCGTAGAGCATGTTGCGCAGCACCTCGGTGGTCATCACGACCACCGGCGCCTCCCCGTTGATGCTGTTGTCACCGGTGAGCAGGCCGACGTTCTCCGCGCCGTACCTCTTCACCAGGTCGTTGAACTTCTGGTTCGACAGCGCCTTGATCGGGGTGGTGTAGAAGGCCTTGCGCCCGCTTTCGAGCGCCAGATGCACGGCGAACTCGCCCACGATCGTCTTGCCTGACCCCGTCGGGGCCGCGACGAGCACCGACCGGCCCTCTTCGAGCTCGTGGCAGGCGCGCACCTGGAAGTCGTCGAGGCGGAAGTCGAGCCGGGACGCGAAGTCGGCGAGTCGAGGGTGCTCCCTACCCCGTCGGTAGCGGGCGTACTGCTCCGAGGGGGAGGCGCTCGCATTCATGGGACGAGCACGCGCAGCGCGAGCGGCGCGACCTCCACGGTCAGGGGAAGGGCCGCGATCCGCTCGCCGTCGGCGTACGCCGTGATGCCGGGTGCGGCGATGGTGACCTTCTTCGCGTGGTGGTGGCGGTAGCCAGGGTGGTGGATGTGGGTGCCCTTGAACAGCTTCGGATAGGTCCGGACCAGCTCCAGCTTGCTCATCGGCAGGATGATCACGACGTCCAGCAGCCCGTCGTCGAGCACCGCGCCCTCGGTGATCCGGAGGCCGCCACCGAACGACGGTCCGTTGCCCACGGCCACCATCATCGCCTCGAACCGCTGCTGCTCACCGTCGATCTCGAGCACGTAGGGGATGGGCTTGAACGTGCGCAGCTCGGCGAGCGTGGCGAGGTTGTAGCGCATCTGCCCCTTGGGCCAGGCCATGGCGTTGGCCCGCTCGTTGACGATGGCGTCGAAGCCGGCGGCGAGGACCGTGAGGAAGTAGTTCGCGCCGATCCGGGCGAGGTCGACCCGGCGCTCCCGGCCGCCGATCACGACGTCGGTGGCCGCGGCCGTGTCCTTGCGCGGGATGTCGAAGTACCGCGCGACGTCGTTGCCGGACCCTGCCGGGATCAGCCCCAGCCGGGTCTTGCTCTCGGCCACTGCCTGCAGTGCGAGGTGCACCATGCCGTCCCCGCCGACCACGACCAGGGTCTCGACGCCGTCGGCGACACACTGCCGGGCCAGGTCCTCGGCCTCGTCGGCGTCACGACCCACCAGGTTGCGCACGACGTAGCCGGCGTCCCTGAGTCGCGGCAGGGCCTCGTCGACGGTCTTCGCGCCCTTTCCCTTGCCGGATGTCGGGTTGGTGAGTAACGCGATCTCCTGGGGCACGGTGAAACCCTATCTGTCGGTCAGCGCGCGAGTGGGTCCCTACAGCGACGACGCGACGTCGTCATCGATCGCGTCCGGGCTGGCTCGCCCGCGGCGACGGTCGACGATGCGGGCGATGATCTCCGAGAGGCCGATCAGGACCAGCATCGGGATCGCCAGCATCATCATCGAGAACGGGTCCGTCGACGGCGTCGCGACCGCCGCGAAGACGAACGTGCCCACGATGATCCACGGACGGTGCCGGCCGATGGCCTTGCCCGAGACGACACCAGCGAGGTTGAGGAGCACGACGAACAGCGGGATCTCGAAGGCCACGCCGAAGACCAGCAGCATCCGGGAGACGAACGAGAAGAACTCGCCGAACTCGGTGAGCTGGGTCAGACCGCCCGGGGTGAAGCCGATCAGCGCGGCGATGCCCTTCGGGAGCACGTAGTAGCCGACAGCGACACCGGCGATGAACAACGGTCCCGCGGTGAGCGCGAAGATCCGCGACCACATTCGCTCCTTGCGGTGCAGCCCGGGCACCACGAACGCCCACATCTCATAGAGCCACAGCGGCGAGGTCGCGACGATTCCGGCGATCGCGCAGAGCTTGAGCTGCAGGAGCAACGGTGTGCCGACCCCGGTGATGACGGCCTCGGTGACCGCCTTCTCGCCCAGTTGCTCGCGCGCGGTGTTGTAGGGCTCGAAGATCAGGCTGAACAAGAAGTCGTAGAAGAACAGCGCGACGATCGTGCCGACGACGAGGTAGAGGGATGCTCGCATGACCCGCGCGCGCAGCTCACGGAAATGGTCGCCGAGCGACATCCGCCCACCCTCGCCGATCGGGTCACGGGGTCGCCCGCGGAAGAGCTCGACGACACCGCCGAGGGACACAGCTGTGATGGCCCTTCGTCAGAGCGTGCTGGAGGAGCCTGGGCCCTCGGGCCGGGTCTCTCGCTCCGGGTCAGCGGCTGCCCGCTTCTGTGCATCGATCTGGCGCTGCTCGGGCGTCTTGGCGTCGTCGTCGTCATCGTCGTCCATCAGGCCCTTGGTCTCGGCCTTGAAGATCCGCAGGGCACGACCGCTGCCTCGGGCCAGCTCGGGAAGCTTCTTCGCACCGAACAGCAGCACCAGGACGCCGAAGATGATGAGCAGCTCGGTGGTGCCGAGACCTGCGAGGAGCGGGGTGACGAGCGCGTGGGTCATGACTGTCATGCTACGCCGTCGTCCTGAGCCTCGGCTGTGCCTTGGCTGTAGAGGTCTAGCGTGGCGCGAGCGCTGGTGGTGACCGCCTCGCGCAGCGCGGCAGGCTCGACGACGTCGAGGTCCGGCGCCAGTCTCAGGGCGAGCCGGACCAGCCAGCGTGGGTCACCGACCCGGAGGGTGGCGGCCAGGCGGCCGTCACCCAGCTCCTCGACGGAGTCGACCGGGTAGTAGTCGGCGACCCAGCGGGCGTGCCGCTCGAGGTGGACCACGGCCACCACGTCGTCCGGCCCCGGCTCGAAGAGCCCCTCGGAGAGGTCGCGCGGGCTCAGCGCGTGCTGCTGCCGCGCTTGGTCGACGACCTCGACGGCATACATCCGGTCCAGGCGGAACAGGCGGCGCGCCTGGGCGAGGTGGCACCAGGCGTCGAGGTAGTCGCGTCCGTCACCGGTCAGCAGCTCCAGGGGGTCGACCGTCCGCTGGGTGGTCTCGTCGCGAGTCGGCACGTAGTAGTCCAGCTGTGCCTGTCGGTTGGTCTCGATCGCACGCTGCAGCGTGGCCACGTGCCGCTCGCCGGTCCCGGAGCGGGGCAGGTGCACCTCGACCTGTGGCGTGGCCGTTCCGCTGGCAGCTGCGTCCTCGAGCTTGACCAGGCACCGGTCGATCACCTCGTGCGAGGTCTCCGGACTCCCCTCACGCAGGGCGCGCAGGGCCACGATCAGTGCGGATGCCTCCGAGCTGCCGAGCCGGACCGGGCGGTCCAGGAACTCGGCGTTCTCGATGCGTACGACGCCCTCCGGGTCCTCCTCGATCGCCTCGAAGTCGACCTCGATCATCTTGTCCGGGGTCAGTCCGGGCAGACCGCACATCCACAGGACCTTCAGGTCCTTCATGATCTGGTCGGGGGGCACACCGAACTCCGCGGCGACCTGCGCCAGGGACATGTCGGTGCGGCTCTGCAGATAGGGCACCAGCGCGAGCAGTCGAGACACCTGCTCCCGGGCTCCGCCGCTCATCGTCTGCTCATTTCCGGTCTCCGGTCAGGACGTGTGTGAGCCGGTGGCGGACGGAGGCCTTGAGCTCGACCGGTGACTCGACGGCCACCGCGTCGGCGTACCCCAGGAGCTCCCCGGCGAAGTCGGACTCCGAGACGTAGGGGACCTCGAGACGGTCCCAGCCGGTGGAGCCGTCGGGGCCGGTGATGTCGCGAGCAACCACCTCGGCGCGACGACGGAGCCCGTTGGCGGCACCGGCACGCGCCAGCACCTCGGCACTGCGGTCGGGCCTCCGGGGGGCCAACGACTCCGACAGGGCCCGCAGGTCCGTCCCCTCGGGCACGGAGAAGGACCACGGTTCCCCGGTAGGCGTCACCGCCGAGACGATTCGGCTCAGCCGGAACAGTCGCGCCTCACCGCGGTCGGTGTCCAGCCCGGCGACGTACCAGCGACCCTGGGCGGTGACCACCCCCCACGGTTCGACGTGGCGGTGGGTGGCGTCGGTCTGCCCGGCTCGGCTGTAGTCGAACTCGACCGGCGTCCGGTGCACGGTGGCCTGCCACATCGCCTCGAAGGCGGGCTCCTCGGCGACCAGCGTGGGTTGCACGTGCTCCAGCTGCTCCCGGTCGAAGCTGAGGCCCGCAGCCTTGAGCTTGACCAGGGCGTCGGAGGTGGCGGCCGCCAGCCCTGCGTGGCGCCAGACCCGGGCGGCCAGACCGAGGACGGCGACCTCGTCGGCGGTGAAGTCGATCGAGGGCAGCTCGAAGGCATCGCGCTTGATGCGATACCCCTGCTCGTCCTCGAAGAACTTGTCCACGAAGCCCACCTCGAGCGGGATGCCGAGGGCACGGAGATCATCCTTGTCACGCTCGAACATCCGGTCGAAGGCCTCGGCACTGCTGGCGCGGTAGGGCTCCATCAGATCGCGGATCTGTTCCTTGGTGGTGTAGTTGCGCGCGACCAGCAACAGGATCACCAGGTTGAGCAGGCGTTCGGACTTCGCAGCGGACACGGGTTCGCCTTCTCCTCCTTCAGCCCACGCCGAGCACGTCGACGACGAAGACCAGGGTCGAGTTGGCCGGAATGTTCGGTTGCGCCGAGGCCCCGTAGGCGACGTCGGGCGGAGCGATGATCATCACCCGTGCGCCTTCCTTCTTCCCCGCCAGGGCGGTGTCCCACGCCGGGATCACGCTGCCAAGGCCGATCGAGAACTTCGCCGGCTCCTGGGTGAAGGTCTCGTCGAACGTCTTCTTCGCACCCCACACGGCTCCGAGGTAGTCGGCCGCGATCCGGTCAGGACTCTCCACCACAGGCCCGCTCCCCTCGCGCAGGGTGACCACCTGCAGCTTCTTGGGCTTGCGCGCTCGGGTGAAGTCGAAACCGGTGGGCACCCCGTCCTTCTCCAGCAGCGCTGGTGCGGTCACAGCCGGGGTGACCGTGGTGCCGGTGGGGCCGTCCAGGACGGACGTGGGGTCGGTGGACAGGATGTCGGCGATCATCACGACCGGGTCCCCTGGCTCGATGTCGATCTGGGGCGCCCCGTTGGCGCCGTAGGTGTCCTCCGACGTGGAGGCCACCACGACGCGGCTGTCTGCCGGCTTGCCGGTGAGGGCCTGGACCAGGGAGGGGAAGATCTGGTCGCCGAGCATCGCCTCGATCGGCCGCTGCCCCTCCTCATAGGTGGAGAACGCGGTCTCCCCGGTGCGGCCGTTGGCCAGGGTGAGCTGAAGGATGGCCGTCGCGCCGGCGCCGACCTTGTCTCCCTTCCCGGTCTCGACCACCCAGGAGGTGGACTCCGGGACCTTCACCGGCGCGTCGATCTCCAGGGTGGCGACGGCGCCGAAGTCGCCGCTGACCTGGATCCTGTCCCGGAGGCTGGCGCTCTCCTTCTCCTCCTCGGAGCCGCACGCCGAGACGCTGAGCGCCAGCACCGCCGCGGCTGCGGCGAAGCGGCGAAAAGGAGTCACATTCCCTCGATCAGTCGCTCGACCCGCTCGTCGTGGGAGCGGAAGGGGTCCTTGCACAGCACGGTGCGCTGGGCCTGGTCGTTGAGCTTCAGGTGGACCCAGTCGACGGTGAAGTCCCGGCGACGCTCCTGGGCACGCTTGATGAAGTTGCCGCGCAGCCGCGCGCGGGTGGTCTGCGGCGGCACCGACTTGGCACGGAACACGGCGAGGTCGTTGGTCACCCGTTTGACCGCTCCACGGTTCTCGAGCAGGTAGTAGAGCCCTCGCTCACGGTGGATGTCGTGGTAGGCCAGGTCGAGCTGGGCGACCCGCGGGTGACCCAGCGGAAGGCCGTGCTTGGAGCGGTAGCGGTCGATCAGCTTCCACTTGATGACCCAGTCGATCTCACGCTCGACCAGCGACAGGTCTCCTGAGTCGACGGCCTTCAGGCCTCGCTCCCAGAGGTCGAGCGACTGCTCGATCACGGGAGTGTGCAGCTCGCGACGGTCGACGAAGTCGCGGACCCGGGAGAGGTACTCCCCCTGGATGTCGAGCACGCTGGCCTCGCGACCGTTCGCGAGCCGGACCTTGCGGCGACCGGTCATGTCGTGGGAGATCTCCCGGATCGCCCGGATGGGGTTCTCCATCGTGAGGTCGCGCATCACCACTCCCTCCTCGATCATCCGCAGGACGAGGTCGCAGCTGGCCACCTTGAGCATCGTGGTGGTCTCGCTCATGTTGGAGTCACCGACGATCACGTGCAGCCGGCGGAAGCGCTCGGCGTCGGCGTGCGGCTCGTCGCGGGTGTTGATGATCGGGCGTGATCGCGTGGTCGCGCTGGAGACGCCCTCCCAGATGTGCTCGGCCCGCTGGCTCACCGAGTACGACGCCCCACGCGGGGTCTGGGTGACCTTCCCGGCGCCGCAGATGATCTGGCGGGTGACCAGGAACGGGATCAGCACGTCGGCGAGCTTGCTGAACTCCCCGTGCCGGCTGACCAGGTAGTTCTCGTGACACCCGTAGGAGTTGCCGGCGCTGTCGGTGTTGTTCTTGAACAGGTAGACGTCCCCGGAGATGCCCTCGTCACGCAGGCGCCGTTCGGCATCGACCAGCAGGCCTTCGAGCACCCGCTCCCCCGCCTTGTCGTGGGTGACCAGGTCGATGATGTCGTCACACTCGGGTGTGGCGTACTCCGGGTGGCTGCCCACGTCGAGGTAGAGGCGGGCGCCGTTGGCCAGGAAGACGTTGCTGCTGCGCCCCCAGCTGACCACCTTGCGGAACAGGTAGCGGGCGACCTCGTCCGGGGAGAGACGGCGCTGACCCTTGAACGTGCACGTGACGCCGTACTCGTTCTCGATCCCGAAGATTCGCCGGTCCACGTGGACACACTATGTGGCGGCTGGGGATAACGGGTCAGGGCGCGACGGGAGGCTCGTCCTGGTCTGGAGCTGTGCCGGTCGCTTCGGGGGCTGCTTCAGGAGGGGCCCCGGCCGGCTGGTCGGCGACCGGGGCGAGCGCCAGCAGCTCCTCGAGGACCTGTCCGTTCAGGCGCTTGAACTTGCGTTCCTGGGCACGCGTCCGGTCCAGCACCGCCACCTCGAGGTCGCCCGCCGGGATGTCGCGGTGACCCGTGTCGTTGTGCCCGAGGGCCGCCGCAGCGAGCTTGATCGCGTCGTCACGGGACAGTCCTGAGGAGTAGCGCTCCTCGAGGTACTTCGTCACGGACTCGGCCGCGCCTCCCATCACCGCGAAGTCGTGCTCCTCGACCACCTGGCCGTCGAAGGTGAGCCGGAAGATCTGGTCGTCGTCGGGCGCGTCGCCCACCTCGGCCACGAAGATCTCGATCTCATAGGGCTTCTCCCCCCCGCTGGAGAAGATCGTGCCGAGGGTCTGGGCGTAGGCGTTGGCCAGACCGCGACCCGAGACGTCGCGTCGGTCGTAGGAGTATCCGCGCATGTCGGCGAGGCGCACCCCTGCGATGCGCAGGTTCTCGAACTCGTTGTAGCGGCCGACGGCGGCGAAGGCGATCCGGTCGTAGATCTCACTGATCTTGTGGAGTGCGGCCGACGGGTTCTCGGAGACGAAGAGCACGCCGTCGGTGTAGCGGACGACCGTCACCGATCGTCCGCGGGCGATGCCCTTGCGCGCGAAGTCCGCCCGGTCCTTCATCAGCTGCTCGGGAGAGACGTAGAACGGCATGGTCATGAGGAACCTCCGCTCGCCCAGGCCGAGGCCCAGGTCGAGGCCCAGGTCGAGGCCCAGGCATGACGCTGCTCTCTTGTTCCCTCGCTGCGCTCGGTCACGTGCTCGCTTCGCTCGCTCATCGGTTCAGGTCCGTTCACGTCGTCAGGTCAGATCAGGGGGGCCGCGGGGCCGTCGGGTCGTTGCATCCGGCCGGCGACGATCTGGTCTGCGATCGCGGCGACCTCCTCCTGGGAGAGGCGCACGTGGCCGTCCGCGGTGATCGCGCTGACCACCGGGAAGATCCGGCGGCTGAGGTCGGGACCGCCGGTGGCAGAGTCGTCGTCGGCAGCGTCGTACAACGCCTGCACGACCGCGGTGACGGCCTGGGTCTGGTCGAAGTCGTCCCGGTAGAGCTTCTTCAGCGAGCCGCGGGCGAACACCGAGCCCGATCCCACGGAGTGGAAGGCAGTCTCCTCGTAGCGACCGCCGGTGACGTCGTAGGAGAAGATCCGGCCGTGCTGGCAGAGCAGGTCGTAACCGGCGAACAACGGCACCACGGCCAGCCCCTGCATCGCCATCCCGAGGTTCCCGCGGATCAAGGCCGAGAGGCGGTTGGCCTTGCCGTCCATCGAGAGCGTGGTGCCCTCGATCTTCTCGTAGTGCTCGAGCTCGGTCTGGAACAGGCGCACCATCTCGACGGCCAGGCCGGCCGTGCCCGCGATCCCGACCACGGAGTACTCGTCGGCCGGGAACACCTTCTCGATGTCGCGCTGGGCGATGATGTTGCCCATCGTGGCCCGGCGATCACCCGCCATCACCACGCCACCCTCGTAGGTGGCCGCGACGATCGTGGTCGCGTGCGGCGCCATCGACGTCGCGTCGCCGGGAGGAAGCGGGCGTCGCGAGGGCAGCAGGTCGGGTGCGACCAGGCCGACGAACTCCGCGAACGAGGACGTCCCCGGGGTCAGGAAGGCATCGGGCAGCCGCGCATCAGCCATGGCGGGTCACTGCCCACCCTTCTGGATGAACGACTTCACGAAGTCCTCGGCGTTCGTCTCGAGGACGTCATCGATGTCCTCGAGGATCGCGTCGATGTCCTCGTCGAGCTGCTCCTTGCGTTCGGAGACGGCGTCGGCCGGCGCTGGTGCGGCGTCGGCCGGCTCCTCCTCCTCGTGGGACTTGCGCGGTTGCTTGTGCTCCTGCGCCATCGCGACCTCCTACGTATGTCGTTGTCCCGACCCTATCCAGTCCTCCGAGGCGCAGTGCCCCGAACACACCACACCCGCGGTCCGCCTCCCACAAACGGTGACGAATCCGTGGTGCCATGTCCGGGACCCGCTACTGACCTTGCGAAGAGGCATCATGTCCCTCCCACACGAGGCCTTCCCCCATGGCAGGCCCACCACCCGCGTCCGCGCGTTGACGCCTGTCCTGGTGACGATCCTTGCGCTCGTCGTCGTGCTGCTGCCTCTGGCCGGCACCGCGGAGGCCAAGCGCAAGCCGCCGCAGCGCGCGGCGCGCGCGAAAGCGGTGCCCAAGGTCGTCGGCCAGCCCCCTCGCGGCTACGTGATCCCGCCCTCGAGCTACTTCAGCTTTCCCAATCGTGGGAAGAAGGAGCGCCGGGCGATCCGCACCCGGGTGCTCTACACGATCCAGTCCACGTGGGGCGGGCGGCGCAACTCCCTCGGCGGTCCGCTGCCGGCCAACGGCAGGATCCGGATCGCGACCTGGTCCTTCGACGACTGGGGCATCGCCAAGGCGCTGGTCGCCGCGCGCAAGCGCGGGGTGAGTGTCCAGGTGATCGCCGCCAAGGGAGCCAACAAGGGCATCCCCTCGTGGAGGTGGCTGCGCAAGAAGCTCGGCTCGAAGCTCTACCGCCGCGGCTACCCGATCACCCGCGAGATGCACAGCTTCGCCCGACAGTGCCCGGGCTCGTGCCGGGGTCCCGGAGGGACCCCGCACGCGAAGTACTTCCTCTTCGACAACGTCGGTGCACGGCACACCCGCAACGTGGTGGTGCAGACCTCGGCGAACCTCACCGAGATGGCGTTCGACGGGCAGTGGAACCAGGCGCAGGCGATGTACTCCTCACGCGCCTACCGGGACTTCTACAGCGTCTTCTACCAGGCGGCGGCCCGCAAACGGGTCCCGCAGCCCTACCACGTCGCCGCCATGGGCAGCGTGGTGAATTACTTCTTCCCGCGCCCCAAGGCCACTGTGGCGCAGGACCCGGTGATGCAGAACCTGAACGCCGTCAACTGCCGGGGCGCCACGACCGGGAGCGGCAGCGGGCGCACCATGATCAGGATCATCCAGTACGCCATCTACGGGAACCGCGGTGTGTGGATCGCCAAGAAGCTTCGTCAGCTCTGGGAAGCCGGCTGTGACGTGGCGATGATCTACTCCGTGTCCAGCCGACCGGTCCTCAGCATCCTGCGCAAGCGCGTTGGACGGGGGGCGGTGCCGATGCGCCAGTCGGTGGTGAAGGACCCCTGGGGCAACCTGGTGAAGTACAACCACAGCAAGTGGATGACGATCACGGGAAACTGGGCCGTCTCCACGGCCGACTACGTGACGTTCAGCGGATCGGCCAACTGGTCGGACCTGGCGTTCGGCGGCGACGAGCAGATGCAGCGGATCCAGAACCGGACCGTCACCCTGCGTCACCTCGCGGCGTTCACCAAGACCTGGCGGCAGCGGACCTCTCGTCCACCGACCTCGGGCAGGCTCACCGCTTTCGGCCGCACTGCAGGTGTCTCCACGGCAGACATCCCGGAGGACATCCCGGAGGAGCCGATCTTCGGCAGGGGCATCTACCGCTACCTGCCCGAGGACTGAGCCGATTCTGGAGTTTCGAGACCGATCGGCCTCGCATGCTAGGTTTTTGAGTCGCAAACTGCCGGTGCGGTGGGTATTCCTGCCTGAGGGGGTCAGCATGTCGTTGCCACGTAGGTCTGTTGTCGCCGGGTGCGTGTCGCTGGTGACCGCACTCAGCATGATCGGGACCGCGCAGGCCGTCCCTGCCTCGACGAGCGGGGCCCAGACCATGGTTCGCGCGGCAGTGAGCGGCCAGCCTCCGCGCAACTACTACCCACCGGCGGGATCCCACTTCGCCTTCCCCAACCGTGGTGCGCTCTCGAAGATGGCGATCCGCAACCGGGTGCTGTTCGCGATCCAGGGTGTCTGGGGCGGCACCCGGGACCGCTACGCCCTCCCGCTGGCGGGCAACGGCCGGATCCGCATCGCGACCTGGTCCTTCGACGACTGGGACATCGCCAAGGCGCTCGTGGCCGCGCACCGTCGCGGCGCCAGCGTCCAGGTGATCGGGGCCAGGAGTCGCAACTCCGACAGCAACAGCTGGCGGTGGCTCAAACGTTCATTGGGTTCTCGCTACTACAAGGCAGGCGTACCGGGATCGAGCGAGCGGGTCAGCTTCACCAGGGACTGTGCCGGTGCGTGCCGCGGCCGCGGCGGCACCCCGCACGCGAAATACTTCCTCTTCGACAACGTCGGATACGCGCACAAGCGCCACATCGTCTTCCAGACCTCGATGAACCTCACCAGGTTCGGTTTCACCGGTCAGTGGAACGAAGCGCAGGTCGTCTACTCGCCCTACGTCTTCGACCGGTTCATGCGCGTCTACCGCGAGGCCCGCATCGGCAGGCCGAACGTGGCTCCCTACCGCCGCTACCCGGTGGGCCAGGTGACCAGCATCTTCTTCCCCGGGGCGAATGCCTCGCGAGACCCGGCGATGCAGATGCTGAACAAGACCCGCTGCACCGGCGCCACGTCGGGAGGGAACAGCGCCGGGCGCACCCGGATCCGGATCATCCAGTACGCCATGTACGACCCCCGTGGCCTCGCGCTGGCCAAGAAGCTGCGCAGTCTTTGGAACGCTGGCTGCGACATCCAGATGATCTACAGCCTGTCCACGCGTCCGGTGATGTCCATCCTGCGCAACCGGTCGGGACGCGGCCCGATCCCCGTCAAGCAGTCGGTGATCCGCAACCGGCGGGGCGAGATCGTCAAGTACAACCACAGCAAGTGGATGACGATCACCGGCAACTACGGCTCCTCACGGGGGGCCTGGATGAGCCTCACCGGCTCGTCCAACTGGAGCAGCATCGCGTTCAGCTCCGACGAGCAGATGATGGAGATCAACAACTACGGTGTCGCCCACGCGCACATGTTGAACTTCATCACCACCTGGCAGCAGAGGACCTCGCGCAACCCGTCGTTCCGAAGCGGCGGGTCCGAGGCGCGCGGCCTGCCGGCCGGCAACACCATTCCGTTCGGTCGGGGCGAGTACAAGTACCTCAACCCCTACGGGGACTGAGGCACGGCAAGTCCCGGCTGTGGCCGAAGCCGTCAGCGTCGCGTCAGTGCCTCGAACAGTCCCAGAGCCGTGTCGTGGGTGTCGAGGAGGGCGCCGACGTGCGCCTTGCTTCCCCGGAGCGGGTCGATCGTCGGGACCCGCTGCAGCGACTCGTGCCCCGGCAGGTCGAAGATGACCGAGTCCCAGGACGCGGCGGCGATGTTGTCGGCGTACTTGCTCAGGCAGCGGCCCCGGAAGTAGGCGCGGGTGTCCTCGGGTGGCTCGTGCATGGCCTCCTCGACCAGGCTGTCCCCCACCAGTCGCTTCATCCGGCCCAGCTTGAGCAACCGGTGGTAGAGCCCCTTCTCCGGCCGGAGGTCGGAGTACTGGAGGTCGATCAGGTGCAGCTTGGCGTCGGACCACTCCAGGCCGTCCCGGTCGCGGTAGGAGTTGAGCAGCCTCAGCTTGGCCACCCAGTCGAGCTCGTCGGCGCACTCGAACGGGTCGCGCTCGAGCCGGGTGAGCACGGACTCCCAGCGGGCCAGCACATCGAGGGTCTGCTCGTCGGCCTCGCCTCCGCGGCGCTCGGCGATGTGCCGCTGGACGAGGTGGTAGTACTCCCACTGCAGCTCGACGGCGGTCATCTTCCGTCCGTCGCCCATCTCGAGCAGGTGAGTGAGGCTGGCGTCGTGGGAGACCTGCTTCAACGAGGCCACCGGGCGGGACACGGTCAGGTCGGAGGTGATGAACCGGTCCTCGATCAGGGTGAGCACCATCGCGGTCGTGCCGACCTTGAGGTAGGTCGAGATCTCGGAGAGGTTCGCGTCGCCGAGGATCACGTGCAGTCGGCGGTACTTCTCCGGATCGGCGTGCGGCTCGTCCCGGGTGTTGATGATCGGCCGCTTCAGGGTGGTCTCGAGCCCGACCTCCACCTCGAAGTAGTCGGCCCGTTGGCTGATCTGGAAGCCGTCTCCGTGGCCGTCCTGCCCCAGCCCGACCCGACCTGCTCCGCAGACGACCTGGCGGCTGACGAAGAACGGCGTCAGGTGCCGCACGATGTCGCCGAACGGCGTGGACCTGCGCACCAGGTAGTTCTCGTGCGCACCGTAGGACGCACCCTTGTTGTCGGTGTTGTTCTTGTAGAGCAGCAGGTCCCCCTCGCCGCTCACCGAGGCGAACCGGCAGGCGTCGAGCGCGATCTGCTCCCCGGCCTTGTCCCAGCGCACGATGTCGAGCGGGTTGGTGCACTCCGGGGTGGAGTACTCCGGGTGCGCGTGGTCGACGTAGAGCCGCGCGCCGTTGGTGAGGATGACGTTGGCCAGGCCCAGGTCCTCGTCGGTGAGCTGGCTGGGGTCAGCCACGTCCCGGGACATGTCGAAGCCGCGGGCGTCCCGCAGCGGCGACTCCTCCTCGAAGTCCCAGCGTGCGCGGCGGGCCTTCAGCGTGGCGGTGGCATAGGCGTTGACCAACCGCGTGCTGGCGACCATCGGGTTGGCGTGGGGGTGCCCCTGCACCGAGATGCCGAACTCCGTCTCGGTCCCCATCACCCTGCGTACGCTCACCCCGCGAGCGTACGTGCGGACACGGCCTAGACCGCCTGCCGGGGGGAGGCGGATACTGCGTGTTAGATTCTGCGAGCCGCGCGTCGGGCGTCTCGGCCATCTGCTTCCTTGGGGGACCCATGTTTTACCGTCGGACTGTCGCGTCGATCGCTGGACTTGTCGTCCTCGCCGGCACCTTGAGCGTCGGCACCGCCGCGGCCTCGCCCGCGCCGCGCGCCGCCACGCCACAGCAGTCCTCGGCTGCTGTGAAGACCGCAGCGTCCGCCTGGACGCCGCCGCGCAACTACGTGATGCCCCCAGGCAGCGCGTTCAGCTTCCCGAACGCCGGGTACGCCAACAAGTTCGCCATCCGCAACCGGGTCCTGCTGACGATCCAGAGCGTGTGGGGCGGTCCACGTGACCGCAACCGGCTGCCGATCAACGACGGCAGCATCCGGATCGCCTCGTGGTCCTTCAACGACATGGGCATCGCCAAGGCCCTGGTGGCCGCGCACAACCGCGGTGTCAGCGTCCAGGTCGTCGCGGCGGCGGGCCGGAACAAGGGTGACAAGGCCTGGCGGCTGCTGCAGAGGACGCTCGGCGCGAACTACTACAAGGCGGGCGTGGCGAACTCCTCGGAGAAGGTCAGCTTCGCGCGCCAGTGCCGGGGTGCCTGCCGCGGGCGCGGAGGCACCCCGCACTCGAAGTACTTCATGTTCAACGACGTGGGCAGCCGACACATCGAGAACGTCGTCATGTCGACCTCGATGAACCTGACCAAGATGGGCTACTCGGGCCAGTGGAACCAGGCCCAGACGTCCTGGACGCCGGGCATCTACAACAACTTCCTGGCCATCTTCCGCGAGACGCGCACGGGTGTCCCGCAGTCGGTGCCCTACCGCCGCTACGTGTCGGGCAACGTCGCCAACATGTTCTTCCCCAGGCCGGGCACCAACGCCTCCACCGATCCGGTGATGCAGGTGCTGAACCAGACGCGCTGCACCGGCTCGACCGCAGGCGGCACCGGCCGGACGAAGATCCGGATCATCCAGTACGCCATCTATGACGCACGCGGCCTGTGGCTGGCCAAGAAGCTGCGCAGCCTGTGGAACGCCGGCTGTGACGTCGCGATCATCTACTCGCTCTCCACCCGTCCCGTCCTCTCGATCCTGCGCAACGGCTCCGGCCGCGGCGCGATCCCGATGCGGCAGTCGGTGATCACGAACAAGAAGCGTCAGATCGTGAAGTACAACCACAGCAAGTGGATGGCGATCGCGGGCAACTGGGGCTCCTCGACAGCCTCCTACGTGACCTTCGGGGGCGCTTCCAACTGGAGCAACGCGGCTTTCTACAACGACGAGCAGATGCAGCAGATCAACGCCTACGGCACCGCTCGTGCGCACCTGCTCAACTTCAACCGCACCTGGTCGCAGGGTTCCTCGCACGCCCCCGGCTTCGGCAGCAAGGGCTCCGAGGGCCGACTGCTGCCGCCCGGCTACAGCAACACCATCCCGTGGGGCCAAGGAGCCTTCAAGTACCTCTCCCCCAACGGCTGAGCGGTTCCCCGGACCTGGTCCGGAGACAACACCGAAGGGCGCCGACCTCGCGGTCGGCGCCCTTCGGTGTTGCTGCGCTGGGTTCTCGGAGTTGCGGTCCCTCAGAGGTATTGACCGGTGTTCGCCACCGTGTCGATCGAGCGGCCGGGCTCGGTGCCCTGCTTGCCGGTGATGAGGGTGCGGATGAACACGATGCGCTCGCCCTTCTTGCCCGAGATCCGCGCCCAGTCGTCGGGATTGGTGGTGTTGGGGAGGTCCTCGTTCTCCTTGAACTCATCGACGCACGCCTGGAGCATGTGCTGGACCCGCAGGCCCGGCTGGTCGTGGTCGATGACCTCCTTGATCGCCATCTTCTTCGCTCGGTCGACGATGTTCTGGATCATCGCGCCGGAGTTGAAGTCCTTGAAGTAGAGGACTTCCTTGTCGCCGTTGGCATAGGTCACCTCCAGAAAGCGGTTCTCCTCGGACTCGGTATACATCCGTTCGACCGTGGCAGTGATCATGCCGGCCACGGTCGCGTCCTTGTCCCCACCGAACTCGGCGAGGTCGTCGACGTGCAGAGGCAGCTCGGAGGTGAGGTACTTGGTGAAGATGTCGCGGGCGGACTCGGCGTCCGGGCGCTCGATCTTGATCTTCACATCCAGCCGCCCCGGGCGCAGGATCGCCGGGTCGATCATGTCCTCGCGGTTCGAGGCGCCGATCACGAGCACGTTCTCGAGGCCCTCGACGCCGTCGATCTCGGAGAGCAGCTGCGGGACGATGGTGTTCTCGACGTCGGAGGAGACACCTGAGCCGCGGGTGCGGAACAGCGAGTCCATCTCGTCGAAGAAGACGATCACCGGTGTGCCCTCGCTGGCCTTCTCACGGGCTCGCTGGAAGACCAGCCGGATGTGACGCTCGGTCTCTCCGACGTACTTGTTCAGCAGCTCGGGACCCTTGATGTTCAAGAAGAACGAACGTCCCGACTGGCCGGTCTTCTCCGCGACCTTCTTGGCCAGCGAGTTGGCGACGGCCTTGGCGATCAGGGTCTTGCCACACCCGGGCGGACCGTAGAGCAGCACGCCCTTCGGTGGCTTCAGCTTGTAGTCCTTGAACAGCTCCGGGTAGAGATAGGGCAGCTCGACGGCGTCCCTGATCTGCTCGATCTGGCCCGCCAGGCCACCGATCGAGGTGTAGTCGATGTCCGGCACCTCCTCCAGGACGAGCTCCTCGACCTCGGACTTGGGCACCTTCTCGTAGACGTAGCCGGACTTGGCGTCGAGCAGCAGCGAGTCCCCAGCGCGCAGGGTGACCTCGCGCAGCGGGTGGGCGAGCCGGACGACGCGCTCCTCGTCGGCGTTGGCGATGACCAGGACGCGCTCACCGTCGGCGAGCACCTCCTTGAACATCACGACCTCGCCGACCTCCTCGAACTCGAGTGCCGCGACGACGTTCAGCGCCTCGTTGAGCATCACCTCCTGGCCCTTGGACAGGTGCTCGAGGTCGACCGAGGGGCTCACGTTCACGCGCAGCTTGCGACCGCCGGTGAACACGTCGACGGACTCGTCCTCGTTGCGCTTGAGGAAGGTGCCGAACCCGGTGGGCGGTTGCGCCAGTCGGTCGACCTCCTCCTTGAGGGTGACGATCTGGTCACGTGCCTCACGGAGGGTCTGGGCGAGGCGCTCGTTCTGGGAGGTGACGGCAGCCAGCGAGCGCTGGGTGTCGAGCAGCCGCTGGTCCAGGGCCCGGGCACTGCCGGGGGCGTCGGCAAGTCGGCGGCGCAGGTCCGCAACCTCGGCTTCCAGGAAGGAGACCTGGTTGAGCAGCTGGGCAGTGGTCGGTCCTTGTTCGGCACCTGAGTCAGGCACGTGAACCACCTCCGTGGGCAGGATCTGGATTTTGACCCTACTCGGCCACGCCCACAACCCAAGGGGTTATCCGCGTGTCTCACTCATCACGTTGCAGATCTGCAACGTGCTCGGCATCCGGAGGTAGTCCTGCCGGTCGGGGACCGTCGTAGTCGACGCCGTAGGCCCCGGGCGCCGGGCGCCGCTTCTTCCGGGGGGCAGCATTTCCCGGTGACATCCGCCGGGCGGTGACCAGAAAGCCGGTGTGACCGTTCATCTTGTGGCCGGGACGAACCGCCAGTCCCTCGACGTGCCAGTCGCGGACGAGGGTCTCCCAGGGCTGCGGCTCGGTGAACTCGCCATGGGCCCTCAGCGTCTCCACGACGCGGGCGAGCTGGGTGGTGGTCGCCACGTAGGCGACGACGAGACCACCGGGCGTCAGGGCGTCGGCGACGACGTCGATGCACTCCCACGGGGCGAGCATGTCCAGCACCACGCGGTCGACGGTGCCTGCCTGTTCCCCTGTCGGCAGGCACTCGACCAGGTCGCCGACCGTCAGGGTCCACGCTGGATGGGTCTCCCCCTCGGGGGCACCGAAGAACTGGTTGACGTTGCGTCGCGCGACGTCCGCGAACTCCTCACGACGCTCGTAGGACGACAACCGGCCCGTGGGGCCGATGGCGCGGAGCAGCGAACAGGTGAGAGCACCTGAGCCCGCGCCGGCCTCGACCACGTGGGCGCCGGGGAAGATGTCGGCCATCGCGACGATCTGGGCGGCGTCCTTGGGGTAGACCACCGCTGCGCCACGTGGCATCGACACCACGAACTCGCTGAGCAGCGGGCGGAACACGAGGTACTCGCCCCCGGAGGTGGAGGTGATCGTGAACCCCTCGTCGCGACCGATGATGTCGTCGTGGGCGAGCCCACCGCGGTTGGTGTGGAAGGACTTGCCCCCCTCCAGACAGATGTTGTGCCGCCGGCCCTTCGCGTCGACCAGGCGCACCCACTCACCCGGACGCAGCGGCCCGCGGCGTACGCCGGACCAGTCGGGCTGACCCGACCCAGTGGTAGCGGTCACTTCGCAGCGCCCTGCTCGAACGCGCGATCGACGTCGACCGTGGCCAGCACACCGAAGATGGTCCCGTCAGGCTCGACGAGGACGTACTCCTCGGCGGGGGTGCTCGACATGGCCCTGATCAGCTCCTCGCCCGCAATGTCGGCACCCAGCACCATGCCGTCCTCGATCGTCCGGGAGACGGAGCTGACCGGGACCCAGGCCCGGCGCTCCTCGGGGGTGGCCAACAGCGCCGTCTCGTTGACCACGCCGCTCAGGCGGTCGTCGCCCACGTGCACCACGATCGCCCCGGCGCCGACTTCCTGCGCGCGCCGAACCGCTTCGGTGATCGGCGTCTCGTGCGGCACGGCGACCACCCGGCGGGCGAGGGGCCGCGCCTTGAGTGACGGAAGACGGCGTCGGACGCGGGCGTTGACCATCGAGGCAGTTGCCCCCGTCCACAGGAACGAGGCGATGACGACTGCCATCAGGTAGTCGAAGATGTCCGGGTCGATTCCGAACCAGAGGCGGGCGAAGGCCGGCCAGCCGAGGACGATCACGGCAGCTACGCGTCCGCCCCAGGCGGCGACGATCGTGCCCCGGTGCATGTTGTTGGTGAGCTTCCAGACCAGCGACTTGAGCACCCGACCGCCGTCGAGCGGCAGGCCCGGGACGAGGTTGAGCACGCCGACGACCAGGTTGGCGCCCGCCAGGAGCTGGACCGCGAGCCGGAGCAGCCCGTCGGGCGTGACGGTCACCAGTGCCAGGGCGAGCAACCCGACCACGATGGAGGTGAGCGGACCGACGACCGCGACCTTGAACTCCTGGCCGGGAGTTCGGGTCTCGGAGTCGATCTCGGTCGCGCCGCCCAGGAAGTGCAGGCTGATCGAGCGTACGCCCAGACCGTAGCGCTGGGCCATCAACGCGTGTGCGATCTCGTGCAGCAGCACCGAGAGGTAGAGCAGCACCGCGAAGACCACGCCCGCGACGTACTTGAGCGCCCCCAGATCGGGCTCCACCTCCTCCACCCGGGGGGCGAGCAGCACAGCGATCAGCAGCGCCACCAGGAGCCAGGACGAACGAACCAGGACGTCGACCCCGGCGACCGAACCGATCCGCAGAGTGCCGGGCGGGTACGACGAACGGCCGGGTGCTCCACCCGACTCACCCGCCCCATCCGCTCCGCTCACGACCCAACGCTATCTCGCACCGAACCTGTCAGTCCGGCGACCTAGTGTGTCGCCATGGAGGAAGCACCCGAACGCGCCCGCATCGGGACGCCGGTCGACGGCGAACGGGTCGTCGCGTCGCTCTCCCCCAGCCGCGCCGGCGACTTCCGGAGCTGTCCGCTGATGTACCGCCTGCGCACGATCGACCGACTGCCCGAGCAGCCCTCACCCCCTGCGGTCCGGGGCACCGTCGTCCACAAGGTGCTCGAGGATCTCTTCGACCTCCCCGCGGCAGACCGCACGCCCGAGCGAGCAGAGGCGATGGTGCAGGACGCCTGGGCCTTCGTGCTGGACGCCGAACCCGAGCTCGCATCCATGTTTGCGACCGGCGAGGAGGGGGCGCAGCCCGGGTCCGAGACCGGGTCCGAGCCCGGGTCCGAGATCGCCGCCTGGCTGGCCTCGTGCCGCGAGAGCCTGCGCGGCTACTTCGCCCTCGAGGACCCCCGCCGGCTGGAGCCGGCCGAGCGTGAGGTCTACGTCGAGGCGCTGCTCGACTCCCGGCTCCTGCTCCGGGGCTTCGTGGACCGGATCGACGTCGCCGCCGACGGCGCACTGAGGGTGGTGGACTACAAGACCGGCCGCTCCCCCGGGGTCGGGTTCGAGGGCAAGGCACTGTTCCAGATGCGGTTCTACGCGCTGGTCCTCTGGCGCACGCGCGGTGTGGTGCCGGCCCTCCTGCAGCTGATCTACCTCGGTGACGGCCAGGTGCTGAGCTACCAGCCGGACGAGCAGGACCTGCGCGCGACCGAGCGGCTGGTGGAGGCGTTGTGGCGCGCGATGGAGGAGGCCCGGGCCGCCCGAGAGTGGCTGCCCAGCCCCAGCTCCTCGTGCCGGTGGTGCAGCTACCAGGAGCACTGCCCCGCGTTCGGCAACCAGCCACCGCCCCTGCCGGAGCCGAAGACGGGACCGGCCTAGCGCAGCTGGGCGAGCGCGTGTGGCTCGAGGCCGACCAAGGTCTCCCGCAGGAACCTGCCCTCGCCCGGGGGCACCGCAACGTGGTTGGCCACGACCAGCACCGGGCAGCCCGCCGCCTCGGCCGAGGCCGTCCCCGTCGACGAGTCCTCGATCGCGATCGTCTCCTCGGGCGCGAAGCCGAGCAGCTCCGCCGCTCGCAGGTAGGGCTCCGGATGGGGCTTGCCGTGGGACACCTCGTCCCCGCACACGAGCGCTGCGAACGAGCCCCCGGGCAGGGCGCGCACGACCGGCTCGACGAACCTGCGCCACGACATGGTCACCAGCGCACACGGCACCTCGAGCCCTCGGAGCCCTGCGAGCAGCTCCCGCGCACCCGGGCGCCAGGGAATCTCGCGCTGCACCAGCTCCACCACACCGTCGAGCAGCTCCTCGACGATCTCGTGTGGGGTCCGGTCGATGCCCATGTGCTCGCGCATGTAGGTCGCGGAGGCGATCAGGTCCCCGCCGACCACCGCCAGCCCGTGCTCGTGCGACCAGGTCCCGCCGTACTTCTCAGCCAGGGTGAACTCGCACGCCATCCAGTAGGGCTCGGTGTCGACCAGGGTGCCGTCCATGTCCCACAGCACGGCCTTGGGCAGCAGCACTCCCCCATCCGGGCGCTGGCCTGCAGGTTCACGAGAATTTACGGTGTTCAGAATGCCCTCCGAAGAGCTCCATGCGACGACCTGTGCGACGACCTGTGCGACGACCCACCCTAGATCGAAGATGTGCAGCATCCGCCATCGTCACGGCGAACCAGCGGCATCCCGACGCCGAGAGCCCCGTTCAGTGGCACCGCCCGTCCACCTCAACGACATGAGCAACCACACCATCGCCACCCCGATCACCACCTGGGCCGAGCTCCGCGGCAGCGACCGCGAGGTACTCAACCGGGCCGGGGGCCGCAGCGGTCCCAGTCTCTACATGCAGCGGACGATCGATGCCATGGAGCCCTACATCGGGCGGCTCCGGTTGGCCGAGATCAGGCCCACCGACCTCGCGGCCGCCTCCCGCGGTCTGGAGAACGGGACCAAGCAACCACTGTCGGCGAAGCGGCCCCGCAAGGGCCTCGCCACCTCGACGGTGGCGCGCTGCGAGACCGTCGCAGTCCTCCTGCCAGTACATGACGGAGCACCTGGTCACAGCCCGACGACCGGCTCAGGAACCGGCTTCGTCGGAGGCGCGATGGCGAGTTCGGGGTCGGGCGGTGATGGCTGTCTGCGCTCCACGACGTACTTGGTGAGCAGAAGGTCGTGACCTATGTGCCGGGCGACGAACTCCTCGTGCACGATCCTCTGGCCGTGCCGTTCGTACCGGTTCTCGTTGATGTGGCCCGTGGCGACGAAGGTGTCGCCCTTGCGGGAGCCTTCGTAGGCCCGCCCAGCGGTCTTGCGGAAGATCACGAGGTCGTGGAACGTCGGCTCGAGTCGGGTGGTCGAGCCGTCGAAGTTTTGGCGGAACTGCCGCACCCCGACACGCACACCGGGGGCCGAGCTGGTGATGATCCCCGACGCGAACCACCTGTTCTTCACCGACCAGCCCGAAGCACTCACAAGGCTTTGCTGGAATGGCTCTCGCGTGATCGAAGCCTGCGGTGACTACAGGTGACCAGCAGGACGTTGAGAAATGGGCCTTTCCAGAGAAGGACCGACGCGCACTGTGCCTTCAATTACTCGCCCGGTGGCTCGACATAGCTGCGATACACCGCGAGCAGGGCGTGCTTGTGCGCTTCGGTCAAGCGCGGGTCTCTTTTGATCGCCGACTCCACGTCATTCGACGACGACGCCTGGGGTGACGATCGGTGCTTGTCGCTGTCGCTGAGATGCACCAGATCCTCGACCGGCACGTCGAGCACGTCCGCCAGGGCTCGCATCACGCGTAAGGATGGTGCGTGCATACCGCGCTCGACCTGGCTGAGGTACGCGTTGGAGACCTGCGCCATCCGGGCCATCTCTCTGACCGAAAGCCTGGCCAAGGCGCGCTGCTCCCGAAGGAACATGCCCAGTGGTCCAGCTGACTCGGTCACATCCATGATCTCCTTGTCAGCGCCGCGCAAAGGCACTGCTTGACACCAATGTGCTCCGGGACCAGCCTGACACTGATCGCGGATCACCGTGGTTCGAGGCTGTCAGTTCTTCTTGGCAGCTGTCTTCTTCGGGACCTCGACGGTCACGGCCGATGGCGAAACCGCGTCCAGAAGCGCCTTCTGGAACTTGTGCTGAACCTCGAGCCAGTCCCGAGAGCTGGCAACCGCGTAGGCCTTCACCTCGCTCGGGGTGCCGACGAGCGTGGTCAACGGAGCTGCAATCCCGCCCAGAGTGCTGCTCAGCTTCTCGGGCGCCTTCGGGGCCTTGTCGGTCAGTCCGGACAGGGTCTCGACGGCCTTGATGAGGAGCGCCTGAAAAGTGCTCGCAGCGGCAACCTGGCGGTCATGGAACTTGGTGGCGGTATCGATTGTGTAGGACATCGTGGTGCTCCCCTGCTCGTGGGTGGAAATTACGCTGGCTTCTTCTTCGTCAATCAAACCACGCATGTGCTTGCTATACCAAGCGCCAGCACTGTGCCCTGCGCCACACATGTGCTGGTGTCCCGACATGACCTGCTCCATCGACGGCTGGGGGAAGTGACCCCTGACCGGGGTGCCGCCGAAGGGGCCACAGCTTCCGATTCGAGGCACATGGTTGGGGTGTGGGGGCTCCGCGTGGGCGGTAGCCCGCGCCGCCAATGCCTTGTCGATGGCCGGGTGGAGCAGCCTGCCATTCCTCAGTCTCCCAACTCGGCCGACACTGGATCATCGGCGGTGACGACGATCCGATCATCCCGGCCAGCAGCCCCCGCCTTGAGGCGTGCCTGATCCCCGATGCACAGCCGAACATCTATCCAGGCGGTCACCTGAGCATCCTGACCGAGGCCGACGAGCTCGTCCGCACCGTCAGGCGCTTCCTTTGCGAGGACCGGGAGACGGGATCCAGGACCTAGGTCTGCCACCCGATCGCAACCCGTCGCGTGGCGCTGGCGTCCGGGGACTGCGGCCAGGTCTTGTGTAGGTGTCGACCGAGCTTTTGCGCGCACCCGTCATTGTGCCGATCCGGACGCGGGCCTAGTCTCACGGAGAGTGGACATTCGCCGTTTCCCTCTCGATCCAAGACGCGGAGTCCAGACATATACGACGCCCTCGGCAAGTTGCTCGGCAGATTTGGGTGCATGCTCGGGACCCCTTGGAGGTAGACAGTGAACGAACTCGACACCGCGTCCGGAACACGACCCACGGTCATGGCCGGCGAAAAATTGTCCGGCCGGGTAGCCCTGGTCACCGGCGGGACCCGCGGCATCGGCGCTGCGATTTGCCGGAGCCTGGCCAGCCAGGGTGCTTCGGTGGCAGCCGGGTACAGCGGCCAGACAGTCAGGGCAGAAGAGTTCCTGAGCTCGTTCCGGGAGGATTTCGGCAGCCAGGGGCGCGCAACGGTCCATCAAGGCAACGTGTCCCGACCTGAGGATTGCCGCAGGGTGGTCCAGGAGGTTCTCGACCAACACGGTCGGCTCGACATCCTGGTCAACAACGCCGGCATCACGATCGACAAGCTGGCCATGGAGATGTCCGTCGAGGACTGGGACACGGTGCTGGCGGTGAACCTCTCGGGCTCGTTCTACATGGCGCAGCCCGCACTGGAGCACATGGCCGAACGCGGCACCGGTCGGATCATTTTTGTCTCCTCGGTCATCGGTGAGACCGGAAACATCGGTCAGGCCAATTACGCCGCATCGAAGGCGGGCATGATGGGGCTCACGAAGACCCTCGCGAAGGAGGCTGCGTTCATCCTCGCGCGGTCGGGCAAGCGGGATGACGCGGGCATCGGCATCACGGTGAACACGGTGACACCCGGTTTCGTGGCGACCGAGATGGTCGAGAAGATCCCGGAGAAGGTGTTGACCAGGATCAAGTCGCAGATCCCCGTGGGACGGCTGTGCCGTCCAGAGGAGATCGCTCGCGTGGTCCACTTCCTCGCGGCAGACAGTGCCGCCTACATCACCGGCCAGGTGTGGGGCGTCAACGGCGGCTTGGACATGTAGCCCGGACACCCTGCCTGTCATGCCAAGCATTTGGTGTGTATCCTAAGCAGCGGGGTGTGGGGAATCGTGCACCCAGTTCAAGCGCCCAGGAGTACAGATGGCAACGAGCAAGACCAAGGCGGCCTGACCGCCCACCATGGCAAAAATGCCCACGGAGCCGACGGCTCGAGCAGCAGATGACCCCCGTCGTCTGTTGGGTGCCTTCATCCGTGCACAGCGAGAAATGGCGAACCTGTCCCTGCGTCAGCTCTCTGCGTTGGCGGAGGTTTCGAACCCCTATCTGAGCCAGGTCGAGCGGGGGATCCACGAGCCCTCGGTGCGCGTCCTGAAGTCGATCGCCGACGCGTTGAACGTGTCCGCGGAGACCCTGCTCGAACAGGCGGGACTGATCGGGGACGCCGAGAAGAAGAACGATGCGGCCACCGAGTCGGTGATCCGGTCCGATCGACGGCTCACCGAACCGCAGCGCCGTGCGCTGCTGGCGGTCTACCGGAGCTACGTCGAGGAGAACGTCGATCAAGCGAACTGAGCCGAACGCAGGGTACAGCCGTACGCTCTCACCGAAGAGGAGACCTTCATCATGAAACCAGAAGACAGCGCGCGGTCAGCCGGGGTTGCGGTCCTTGATCGCCTCGGTGTTTCCGAGGACCCGATGATCGGCGCGGACCCGGTGTCGTTCCTGCGCTCGCTCGCAAGCGCCGCCGCGGCTCTGGCGAAGAACCCGGGAGGAACCGCGGCCGCGAACGCCCGGATGGCACTCGGGCTGGCGGCCGCAGTGCGGGCAGCGGCCGACCGGGCGATCGGCCGCGACACCCCTGGTCCGGTCTCTCCGCAGAAGGGCGACAAGCGGTTCAAGGATCTGGCCTACGCCGAGAACCCGCTGTACTTCTTCCTCGAGCAGCAGTATCTCCTGACCGACAGGCTGGTCACCGAACTGCTCGATGCCGCCGGACTTGAGTCCAGCAAGGATGCCAAGGCGCGGTTCGCCGCCAAGTTCCTGCTTGACGCCCTCGCACCCACCAACACGCTGCCGGGCAATCCCGCAGCGCTCCGTCAAGTCTTCGACACGGGCGGCAAGAGCCTGGTCCGCGGAGCGAGGAACATGCTCGGCGACATCCGGCACAACGGCGGATGGCCCTCGCAGGTCGACGGCACCGGCTTCGAGGTGGGAGTCAACATGGCGGCCACACCGGGCCAGGTGGTCTACCGCAGCGATCTGATCGAGCTGATCCAGTACGAACCCCAGGGCAAGCAGGTGCACTCGGTGCCGCTGTTGTTCTGCCCGCCGTGGATCAACAAGTACTACATCATGGACCTCGCGCCCGGGAAGAGCCTGATCGAGTGGGCCGTCCAGCACGGTCACACGTGCTTCGCCATCAGCTACCGCAACCCCGATGCCTCCATGCGGGACCTGGGTTTCGAGGACTACCTCATGCAGGGGCCACTGGATGCGGTCAGGGTCGTCAAGGAGATCACCGGCTCCCCCAAGGTCAACACGCTCTCCGTGTGTCTCGGAGGCACCCTGACAGCCATCGGCCTGGCCCACAACGCAGCCATCGGTGACGACTCGATCAAGTCGGCCACGTTCCTCAACACCCACACCGACTTCAGCACCCAGGGCACGTTGGGGGTCTTCACCGACGAGGCCACGATCGCCGGCCTGGAGAAGAAGATGGCCAAGCGGGGTTTTCTGGACTCCGAGAAGATGGCGCACACCTTCGATGCGCTGCGGGCCAACGACCTGGTGTTCTCCTACGTCGTCAACAACTGGCTGCTCGGCAAGCGTCCACCGGCGTTTGACCTTCTCGTGTGGAACAAGGACAGCACCCGGATGCCGGCGAAGATGCACTCGCAGTACCTCCGGTCGTGCTACCTGCACAACGAGTTCGCCAACGGCGAGTTTGCGGTCGAGGGAAACAAGCTCGACCCCCGCAAGGTCGACATCGACACCTATGTGTTGGCTGCCGTGGACGACCACATCGTCCCGTGGGTCTCCGGCTACAAGACGAGCCAGCTGCTCGGGGGCCGCAACAGGTTCGTGCTCAGCTCCTCGGGCCACATCGCGGGGATCGTCAACCCGCCCAGCCCGAAAGCGAAGCACTGGGTCAACGAAGACGACCTGCCTGCCGAACCGCACGAGTGGAAGGAAGGGGCGGAGCTGCGGGAAACCACCTGGTGGGAGGACTGGTCGACGTGGATCGCCGGCCAAGGCGGACCAAAGGTCGCGGCTCCCCGCAAGCTCGGCAGCAAGGACCACCCGCCGATCGAGCCAGCGCCGGGCAGCTACGTGCGCGCCCGCGCGTGACCCCGGCTTGACGCAGATTTGACCAACGCACGACCCAACCTCGGCGACAGCCGCAGGCCGCCCCGCTCGACAGACCAGAGACAGGACCTCTCATGACCATGCCCGAAATGCGTTTCGACGGCCGAGTGTGCATCATCACCGGAGCCGGTGGTGGTCTGGGGCGTTCCCACGCGCTCGAACTGGCCCGTCGCGGCGCGAAGGTCCTGGTCAACGACGTCGGCGGTTCCGTGAACGGCATCGGCGCGTCATCGTCGGCTGCGCAGCGCGTTGCCGACGAGATCGGGTCGCTCGGTGGGCAGGCCGTGGCCAACCACGACAGCGTGGCCTCCGCCGCCGGCGGAGAGGCCATCGTGCAGGCGGCACTCTCGGCCTTCGGCCAGGTCGACGTTCTGGTCAACAACGCCGGCATCCTCCGTGACAAGGCGTTCCACAAGATGGATGCGGCCACGATCGACGCCGTGCTCGACGTCCACCTCAAGGGCGCCTTCTACGTCAGCCAGCCGGCCTTCCGACTGATGCGCGAGCAGGGCTACGGCCGGATCATCAACACGAGCTCGGCGTCGGGGCTCTTCGGCAACTTCGGTCAGGCCAACTATGGGGCGGCCAAGGCCGGTCTGGCCGGCCTGACGCGCGTCCTCTCCCTGGAAGGTGCCGGGCACGGCATCACGGTCAACGCGATAGCCCCCCTCGCGTCGACGCGAATGACAGCTGACCTTCTCGGTGAGCTCGCGTCGCAGGTCTCTGCGGAGTCGGTCAGTCCCCTGGTCGCCTATCTGGCGCACGAGGACTGCT
Source organism: uncultured Actinomycetota bacterium (assembly GCA_963781335.1). Classification (GTDB taxonomy): domain Bacteria; phylum Actinomycetota; class Actinomycetes; order Propionibacteriales; family Nocardioidaceae; genus Marmoricola. The sequence continues at coordinate 383,971 of CAWAFS010000025.1, forward strand.
CGGTCAACGGCAACGTCTACTCAGTGGCCGGTGGCCGGGTTGCTCGTATCGTCGTCGTCGAGACGCAAGGAGTCGTGCTACCCGAGAACAGCGCGGAGGCCGTCCGCGACCACCTCGCCCAGATCGACCAGCCTGGCGTGAAGGGCTACCACCAGCCGACCTCCCTCGACGAGGAGACCACGATCATCGCGAAGGCGCTCGCGAACGGCTGACCGCCGCGATTGGCCATCTGCGTTAGTCGATTACCACTACCCGAACGCGATGCCGACGTTCTCGGCGGACTGGTCGGGCGGCGCCGTCCGGCTCACGGGGGCGGCTGCGGACTGGCGTGGCCGTGCCTCCGAGATCACGACCACGTCCGGGTCGATCCGCATGACGCTGTAGCCGGCGACAGCGCCGGCCCCGAACCCTGGCGCGAAGATCCGCATCGGTTCCTTGATGACGCCGTCGCGCACCGCGTCGTGGATGGCCAGTGGAATGCTGGCCGACGAGGCGTTGCCCACCTGGCTGATGTTGAAGTAGAGACTGTCCTCCGACAGGCCCGCCTGCGCAGCCAGCTGGATCACCATCGTCTTGTTTGCCTGGTGCGGCACGATCAGGTCGATGCTGTCCAGCAGGGTGCCCTCGTCACCGCCCGCCGGCGGAAGAGTCTTGAGCTCCTCGATCATCTGCGTGAGATAGCGACCGGCGAGCGACTTCACCTCGGGACCGTAGACCGTGATGTTGTTGTCGAACTCCGGGTTCGGCCAGATGATCGAGTTGACCTCGCTCGCAGGACCACTGGCGTAGGTCTGCAGGTACTCGATGTCGGGCTCTTCCCCTTCCGGCGCGATGCCCACGACGATGGCGGCGGCGCCGTCACCGAAGATCATCCGTGAGGGCCGCACGTTGCCGATCTTGTCCGAGAACTTCTCGGCACAGACGACGAGGACGGGTCGCTCGACCTCCTGGATGATTCGGACCGCCTCGGAGAGTCCGTAGGGGAGCCCGGCACAGGCAGCCACCAGGTCGTAGGAGGCGTGGGTCTGCTGGATGCCCAGCTGGCCGGAGATCCACGTGGCCACCGAGGGAATCAGGCGGGTGCTGGTGCAGGTGCACACGATCACCGCGCCGATCTCCTCCGGTCCGCGTCCGGAGCGCTCGAGAGCCTGCTCAGCCGCCTGCAAGGCCATCTCCTCCAACGTGCCGGAGGTGTAGAGCCGTCGCTCGATCCCGGTCTTGTCCCGGATCTCGTCCGCGGCCATCGGTGACCAGTTGTACGCCGCGTTGCGGATCAGGTCCTCGTTGGTGCAGGCACGGTCGCCATGGACGGCGGCCAACGCCTCGATGCGGGGCATCACCGAGAACCGCGCCCGCACGTCCACCGTGGGATAGGGCCGGATGGGAGGTGTCGCTTCTCTTGCCGGCGAGCTGGTGACGGGTGTCCTTCCGGCCTCGAGTCGTCGCAGGAAGTGGCGGACCTCCTGGTCACGCGGGTGGAAGACGACCACGTAGTCGTCGTCGTCGAGCTGGCCGACTTCGACGAGCTCGGCCTGGGAGCGGTCCCACGGGTACTGGTTGTGCAGCACCATCGCCCACCGATGCAGGGCTTCGAGCTCGGGCGCGTCCTCGGCACAGTCGATGATGTCGTCGAGCCCGAAGACCGCGAAGTCAGGGTCGTACCCGTTGAGCCGGAAGGTGAGGCTGGTCGGGTCGGAGAGGATGTCGGCGACCGTCGGCTTGATCGCCGACAGCTCGGTGGCGTGGTGCTTCCGGTGACCGAACACGTCGAAGAGGATGGCGAAGATCCGGTCCTCCGCTTCGGCGTCCCAGGTAGGTGACAGTGCGTCGTAGGCGCTCTTGACTGCAGCAACCTTGCGGTCACCGTCCTCCCAACGCTCCACGGTCGGTATGAACACGTCGTTGCGCCGGCGTGGTACGTCGCCCCAGCGGGTCGGACGCTTCTCGTACATCGTCATGGCGTACCGCCCCACCCAGAACATGTTGAGCGCAACGTCACGCATCAGCTCATACCTGCTGGTGTAGGCACCTTCCTCCACACGTCGCAGGATGTCCGACCCGGTGGGGGCCTTCGTCTCGAAGTCACGCGTGATCACGCTGTCGAGCTGGTCGAGGCTGTCGACGACGGACAGGTCGAGCTCGGGGACGAAGTTGGAGGGGAAGACGATCCGGTCGTGGCGGTTGAGAAGGAAGGGTTGCATCGCAGATCCTGTTCGACGGGGATGGATGGGGGGAGGAAGGTCAGGTGGTCCCACGCGGTTTGGGTCACCGTCTGGCGCGGCTCATTCCTCGCTCGACAGCGCCAACCAGGTAGGGTCGCAGGTCACGCGCTGGGATGATGACGTCAACTGATCCCACGGCCAGCGCTCTCTCGATGTTGTGCACCTGCTCGAACTCTTCGGCCACCTCGCCGAGTTTCTCCGACCGCACCGCTGTCCTCAGCTCGGCGAGCTCCAACCGGATCGCCGCCTGCCGACCCTCCTCGGTCGTCAGCGCGGCCTCGAGCTCAGCCAAGCGAGGGTCCTTCGAGGTCCGCGAGGTGACCTCCCGCGCGAACACCACGGCCGCTGCCGGTGCGCCACCGATGACCGAGGCGTAGGACCCCTCGATGGCAATCACCTCCATGTTGTCGTTGAGGACGCCGGAGAAGACCACAAAGGCACCGCCGTGGTAGCGCGAAACGACGCAGAACACGATCGGACCGTCGAAGTTGACCATCGCTCGGCCGATCTCGGCGCCGTACTCGAGCTGCCACTTGCGCAGCGACTCCGGTGAGCCGTCGAACCCCGAAAGGTTCGCCAGCACCACCAGCGGCCGGTTGCCGCTGGCGGCGTTGATCGCCCGAGCGGTCTTCCTCGACGACTGCGGGAAGAGCGTGCCTGCGGTCCACTGGTCAGGCCCGTCAGTCGGGAAGGAGCCCCGGCGCGGGATAGGTCGCGACTCGATGCCGAGCACGCTGACGGGGTAGCCCCCGAGGTGCGCGTCGAGCACCACCGTGGTGTCGGCGTCGGCCCAGCCTGCCCAGCGCTCCAGGACGGGGTGGTCCTGGTCGACCACAGCGCGCATGACGGTGCGGATGTCGAACGCCTTCTTGCGCTCCGGGTTGATCTCGGCGGACCAGATGTCCCCCACGGTCGTGAAGTCGCTGATCGGGTGCTGGTGCGGGTAGTCCCGGACGTCACGGTCGATCGGGTCCTCGGTCTTGGCCCGTCGGGGCGAGGACTCCCCGGGTGCGACGTAGGCGTGCTCGTAGTGCGCGAACAGGATGTCGATCGCAGCCGCGAGGTTGGGTGCCCAGTACTGTGCCTGGCCGTTCGGGCCCATCACTCGGTCGTAGCCGCCGATGCCGTAGTTGTCCTCGGCCGAGACGCCGCCCGAGTAGTCCAGGGACTGCTTGCCGGTGAGCACCATCGCGCTGTCCGGGGTCATCACCAGGATGCCCTTGGTGTGCAGCAGCATGGTCGCCTCGGCGTTCCAGTAGGGCTGCGCGCCGACGTTGATCCCCGCGACCACGACGTTCACCTCTCCCCCGCCCTGGGTGAAGGTGATCAGTCGGCGGAGCACACGCGAGACCCAGTCCATGTTCTCGGTGCCGCTGTCCATCGAGATCTTGGCTCCCGAGGACAAGGCGTACCACTCGAGGGGGATCTGCTTCTCCTCGGCGAGGTCGAGCGCCCCCATCACCAGCGCACACTCGGGCTCGGACACGGAGCCCAAAGCCTTGGTCGGGTCGCCGAACAGCGCCACCCGGGTCATCCCCTCGGGGTAGCGGTCGGTGGGGGCCGTGACCACACCGGCGACGATCCCGGCCGTGTTCTGCCCTGGCGCCCGGTCGACTGGCGCCAGCCGACCCTCGGCATCCAGGTCGTACTCGGCGAACGTGCCGCCGGTTCCGGTGATCTGCGGAATCAGCTCATAGGGATAGACGGTGCCCCGGGCACGCGAGCGCCTTACCTTCTGCGTGTAGGCGTTCAGCGGCGCCAACGGCTCGGTGGGAGGCTCGGTCACCGAAACGCGGACCCCCGTGTTGGGGCTGTAGGAGAAGAGCAGTGCCACGTCCTGCGGCCCCAGGTCCGGCTCGCGCTGCAGTCGACCCAGGATCATGATCTCCTCGAGCCCTGCCCCGACCGTCAGCGGCGCGGTCGACCGCGCGAAGTCTCCCAGCTCGTCGAGGGACACCTCGATAGTCGGCCAGACGTAGAGGAAGATCCTGTTGGCGTCGAGGCGCTCCCCGCGCCGGGCCTGCTGCCGGCGGATACCGTCGAGGCACGCGGTCAGGGCGCGCTCCACAGCGGGGAACGCGACCACCTGGCCGTTCGCATCGCGCAAGGGGGTGACGTCGCGGATCTCCGCGAGTGCCACGAGCCGCTCGTCCGCGGGGTTGTCCTTGGACACGCAGTGGAACAGGTAGGTGTTCTGGGCCGCCGGCAGCTGGGTGCCGTCGAAGTTCTTCAGCCGCCACAGGTCGAGCCGCTGCCCCGTCAGCGGGTGCATGTCACGGATGACCCGGTCCTCCTGGAACCCCTCCTCCGAAGCACGGAAAGTCACCTGGCGTACGTGGTCGCCGCCCTGGTCGAACACCGTGACGGTCACGCGACGACCTTCGCTGACCAGCGGAACCTGGGCGAGCATCTCGCACAGGGTCGCGACGGCCTCGTCGAACACCTCCGGTGCCTCCTCCCAGGACACGTACAGGTCCGTCACGAGGTTCGAGGGGTCGGGTACCGCCTGGGCCAGCTCCGAGACCGCGTGCGCAGCGGAGGGCAGTCCCGCGAAGTCGGTCACCGTCGAGATGAGGTGCAGCCGCTGGCCACTGAGGTCGAATCTCCCGGTCACGAACTGTCGGTCCTCGCGCAGGAAGGACGAGACCTCCTCGAGCGTGCGGACCTTGTAGTACCGCCGGGTGAGCACCTCGAGCAGCGGCTCCGAGCCGAGACTGTCTGCTACCACGCGACTTCCGAGAAGGCGTACGACGGGCTCGGTCATCTCAACCATCGCATCGATGTGCTCGGCACGGTCGTCGCTGTCGGGGTGCTCGGCGAGGTAGTCGAGGTGTTCACGAATGCCCCGGTAGGCCTCCTCGCGAGTCTGCTGGATCAGCGGCTCCTCGAACAGCCGGAACCGGATGCTGCGACTCAGGTCGCCCAGAGTGGGGTACCGCAGCTGGGTCGCGACGACGAGCCGTTCGATCACCTCGCCGATCCGATCCAGCTCGGCCTCCGGCACGTCCTCGCCCCCGTCCAGCCAGCGCTGGAGGAGAGCAGCGACGACCGGGACGTGGTCCGCGGCGCGTTGCTGGGCGAGGAAGACCCGGTAGACGGCCTCTTCGAGGCGAGGTCCCGGTTCGAGCTCGCTGACGTCGTGGTGCCGCACAGCGCGCGCGAGCCGCTCACGGAACGAGTCGGGCAGCTTCTCCCGCTCGACGTCGAGCGATCGCAGGTAGGTGTGGAAGTGCTCGCGCGGGCTGTGCACCTGCGCCTCGGCCGACTCCTCCTCGTCCGTCGGACGGTTGCGTGACAGGTCGCACACATCCGCGAAGGTGGTCAGCAGGGCGATCTCCCCCTCCAGCAGCTCGCCATCGTCGTCTCCCCCGCGCGCCCGGTCACGCAGGTAGCCCTCGACCAGTTCCTGGCCACGCTTCCCGGTGACGTCGTACCCGGTGAGCAGGGCCTTCAGGTCCTCGAGCAGCAGGAGAGCCGGGTTCTGGACCTCGTCGGCGTCGAGGTCGACAACCTCTTCGAATGAGAGGGTAGCCGTGTCGGAGTCCTCGGTGTCTCCCTCGCTCTGATCCAGGCGCACGAGCGGCGCCCCGGCATCGACCTGGGAGTTGACGACCGCGAGCACCTCGCGGACGACACCCCCCTGGGGGGCTCGCACGGCCGTTTCCATCTTCATGCTCTCGAGGACCGCCACGGTCGCCCCCGCCTCGAGCCTGTCACCGGGCCGCACCGGAACCGCGACCACCACGGCCGGGGCAGAGGCGCGGATGATGCCGGCCTCGTCGCGGATGACGCGATGGCTGAAGCCGTCGACCTCGACGAGGTAGCTGCCGGAACCTGCCACGATGCTCACCTGGTGCCGACGTCCACCGACCACCAGCCGGGCCTGGAACTCGTTGAGGCGGTCCAGGTCCACGACGGCTGCCTGGCCGGCCACCTCCAGCCGGTATCGCTGAGATCCGAGCTGCGACACGTCCAGGGTGTAGGCACGGCCTTGGTAGGCGAGCTCGACGCTGCGCCCGATGACGTGCGTGGCGCGAGGTCGGCCGCCGCGGGCGGAGGTCAGGAACGACGCCCGTTCGAGGGCTTCCTCGTCGTCGTACACGCTGATCGCTACGCTCAGCAGGGCGACCTCCGCGTACGGCGTCGGTTGCTCGGCCATCTCGGCACCGACCCTGTCGAGCCACTGGGTGTCCGCCTCTCCGGAGACCACCTCGGGCCGGGAGAGCACATCCAGCAGGAACGACTTCGTCGTCGTGCCGCCCTCGATAAGCACGGTCGTCTCCCGAAGGGCGCAGCGGAGACGCGCCAGCGACTCCTGGCGATCACGGCCCCAGGCGATGACCTTGGCCACCATCGAGTCGTACTCCGGCGAGATCACGTCACCAACCGCGATGCCGGTGTCGACGCGGATCCCGGGTCCGGTGGGGAGGTTCAGCATGGTCACGGTGCCGGGCGCCGGCGCGAAGCCTTCCGCGGCATCCTCGGCGTTCAGACGGGCCTCGATGGCGTGCCCGATCTCCACCGGGGCCTCCCCCTCGAGCTTCGCCCCGGAGGCGACCAGGATCTGTGCCTTGACCAGATCGAACCCGGTCGTGGCCTCGGTGACAGGGTGCTCGACCTGGAGGCGGGTGTTCACCTCCATGAAGGCGAAGGTCTGGTCCCGTGGCCGGTAGAGGTACTCGACCGTGCCCGCGCCGCGGTATCCGGCCGCCGCGACCAGCGCGATCGACGCCGCACGCAGCTCCGCCTTCTGTTCCTCGGTGAGCACCGGGGAACCTGACTCCTCGATCAACTTCTGGTTGCGGCGCTGGATCGAGCAGTCGCGGACACCCGGCGCCCACACCGTGCCGTGCGCGTCCGCGATGACCTGCACCTCGATGTGGCGACCACCGTCGATGAGGCTCTCCATGAAGACGACCGGATCACCGAACGTCGCCTCGGCCTCGATCTGCGTGCGCTCGAGGGCACCCTCCAGCTCGTCGGCCGATCGGACAAGCCGGATGCCTCGCCCGCCTCCACCGCTCCTGGCCTTGATCATGAACGGGTAGCCAATCGCGGCTGCGACCCTGGTCGCGTCCTTCAGGTCGAGCACCGGGCCGCCGCTCCAGGGCGCCACCGGGACACCGCTCTTCTCGGCCAGGAGCTTCGCCTCGATCTTGTCGCCGAGCTGCCGCATGGCCTTTGCCGGGGGACCGATGAACACCAGACCCATCCGCTCGCACAGGTCGGCGAACGCCGGATCCTCCGCAACGAAACCCCACCCCACCCACACCGAGTCGGCGCGGCTCACGCGCAACGCTCGCTCCAGCTCCGCGTGATCGAGGTACGGGCTGCCAGACGGGACGTCGTCGCGCAGACACACCGACTCATCGGCCGCTCGGACGAACAGCGCCCGCTGCTCGGACTCGGTGTGCATGGCGATGACCGTGATGTCATGACGGCCCTCTTCGTTCAGCTGCCGCACTGCCCGGATGAGCCGCAACGCCGGCTCACCTCGGTTGACGACTGCAAGTCGAGAAACCATGTGTTCACTGCCTCCAGGCAACAGCCGAGGACCCCCAGGCGGGAAACGTTACGCGATCACGCCCGCCCGATCAGAAACTTCATCTACCCAACACCAGTGGAGTTCGATGAAGTCGCAAGGGATGTTGCCGGACTTCGTCGACAAGCGTGTCGAGTGCCTCGGCACGTTCAGCATGATGAGGTCCAGCTCGTCTAGGCTGAATTGTCCTCAGTTCGCAGGTCAACCAGGCGTAGGTCCTGCAATCGAGATGAGCAGCCACCGCCCGAGCTCTCAGTACCGTGGACCGGCGAGACAAGGAGCCCCACATGCGACTGATCCGGCGTAGACCGCGACTGCTGCCGCTGCGGCTGCCTCGCATGGACGGAACGAGCTGGCCGGACCGCGGCGATGTCGGGCGGGACTCTTTCGCTGCGTCCACGCTGTACCAATTGGGATACCGGGAAGCGTTCTCACCGGAGGCGCATGAAATCACGGATCTCTTGCTCGACCAGGTGGTGCCGATTCTGGGTACAGATTCCGCGCCAGAAGACGAGCCGTACCTGCTTGGCGTCTTCTCGGCGGCGGCGCAGATCGGCGCGGGTATCGGCATCGTGGAGCGGAGTGTCGTGGCGCAACCCGAGCCGGGCACCGACCGGCAAATCGCGGGCGCGCTCTGGGTGGCCGCAGACGACCTCCCCTTCATGGCCGCGCACCAGCGAGACGTCGCCCGCTTCCTGCTGCAGTGTGGCTACTACCTCGCGCGCACCGAGCTCGACCGGATACCGCTGTTGGTGGCTGCACTCTGCGCGGAGGACCGCCCGGACTTCGAGCCAGAGCCCTGAGTGGCCCTGCCCGCGCGAGGACGTGCTCATCTGCGCCTGGACACCTCACGACCCACTAGGCTCGGTCCACCGACGATCGAGGCGTGCAAACGCCGGGGCCAGGGTGATGCGATGGAGACTCCGCAGCGCGGTCCCGCCCCCCTCCGCGCCATCGACGAGATCGGAGGCATCGACCGGCTGGAACCCTTGGATGCCTACCGGGGGCAGGTGCTCGACCTCATCCGATCGGGCCTCGCGGCCGGGGTCGACGTACTCGACGTCAGCGGTGCCGTCGCCGACGCGAACGACTCGCTCACCCGCCGTCTGCTCGGCCTCGCCGAGGCCCACCTCGGCGCCCCGGCCTGGCGATACCGGTGGCTCGCGCTGGGCTCGCACGGGCGTCGCGAACAGGTGCTGTCCAGCGACCAGGACCACGCCATCGCCTACGAACTGCCCGCGCCAGCGGAGACGGCGGCAGCCCACGACTACTTCATCGCCTTGGCCGGCCTCGTAGTGCCCGCACTGGCCCGGGCCGGGCTACCGCTGTGCTCCGGTGGGTACATGGCCACGAGCTGGTGCCACCCGCTCGACGAGTATCAGCTGCTCTTTCGCAGCTGGGTCAGGGACCCGCAACCGAAAGCCCTGCTCGAGGCAGAGGTCTTCCTCGACGTCCGCGCCTGCCACGGCGACCTGCCTACCGACGTGCTGGAGCGAATCCTGCTGATCGGCGGATCGCGCGGACCTTTTCGTGTCCAGATGGCTCGTGCCGCAGTCGCCTTCCGACCCCCCTCGAGTTGGTTCGGCCGGCTGCGAACCGGGCCGGCTGTGGACGTCAAGCTGGGCGGCACAGCGGCGATCGTGCTCCTCGCCCGGCTGTACGCGCTCACCGCTGGTTCGACCGAGCACAGCACCGTGCCGCGTCTGCAAGCGGCGTCGGCTGCCGGCACGCTCAGCATCTCCACGGCATCGAGCCTCATCGAGGCCTATCGCTTCCTGACCGATCTGCGCCTGGGTCACCAGGTGGAGCAGGTCATCACGGGCATCCCGGCGGACAACCTGATCTCCGTCGACCGGTTGACGAACGAGCAGCGTCATCGCCTGCGCACAACGCTGCGGCTGGTGCGCGACATGCAGGACATCACCGCCATGCGCTACTCCACCAGCTCGGTGACCTGAGGATGACACCGCTATGAGGGACCGGCTCAAGGGTGCCCGCCTGGCTGCGGCCGCGGTGCTCGCGCTGCTGTTGTTCAACTATCCCTTCCTCGCGGTGTTCGACACCGACGCGCTGGTGCTCGGCGTGCCAGTGCTCTGGACCTACCTGTTCATCGTCTGGGCAGCCGTCATCGCCCTCGCGGCATGGATCCAACGGTCCTGATGCTCGACACGTGGGTGATCCTCGGCGCGTCGGTGGGCTATCTCGGCCTGCTCTTCGCCATCGCCTTCTACGGTGACCGCCGAGCCGACCGCAGCAGCAGCATCATCAGCAACGGCTACGTCTACGCCCTGTCGCTCTGTGTCTACGCGACGTCGTGGACCTACTACGGCAGTGTCGGCCGTGCCGCGACCACCGGCGTCGGCTTCCTGCCGATCTACCTCGGCGCGACGGTCATGGCCACCGTCTGGTGGCTGGTTCTTCGCAAGATCATCAGGATCTGCAAGCGGTACCGGATCACCTCGCTCGCCGACTTCATGTCCTCGCGCTACGGCAAGAGCAGGACGCTCGGCGAACTTGTCACCGTGATCGCCGTGGTCGGGATCGTTCCCTACATCGCCCTGCAGCTCAAGGCCATCTCCAACACGTTCGGGATCCTTCGTGGCCAGCCCGGCCCCGCCACCTCGGTGGCGACGGACCCACCCATCTTTGCCGACACCGCGCTCTACGTCGCGCTCTTGCTCGCCGCGTTCACGATCGTCTTCGGCACCCGTCATCTCGACGCCACCGAGCGCCACGAGGGCATGGTCGCCGCCATTGCCTTCGAGTCGCTGGTCAAGCTGGTCGCCTTCCTGGCCGTCGGCGTCTACGTCACCTACGGGATCTTCGGCGGGTTCGGCGACCTCTTCGGCCGCGCACAGGACAGTCCCGAGCTGGCACAGCTGCTGAGCTTCGGGGAGACCCAGAGCTACGCGTCTTGGATGTGGCTGGTCGTCCTGTCGATGCTCGCCGTCCTGATGCTGCCGCGGCAGTGGCAGGTCGCAGTGGTCGAGAACGTCGACGAACGGCACATCAAGACTGCGAGCTGGCTGTTCCCGCTGTACATGCTGCTGATCAGCATCTTCGTGATGCCGATCGCCATCGCCGGTCGGCTCACCTTCGGCGACGGCGGCGCGGGTGGCGACGCCTACGTCCTGGCCCTGCCCATGGCGGACCAGCAGGCCGCACTCGCCCTCCTGGTGTTCGTCGGCGGTCTGTCCGCGGCGACCGGGATGGTCATCGTGGAGACCATCGCGCTCTCCACCATGGTGTCCAACTCGCTGGTCCTGCCGATCCTGCTGCGGCTCGGCGGTGCGCTGATCGCTCGCCGGGACCTCGGACGGCTGATCCTCGGGATCCGCAGAGTCACGATCGTGGTGGTGCTGCTGCTGGGCTTCGCCTACTTCCGGCTGGCCGGGGAGTCACTCGCCCTGGTGTCCATCGGCCTCATCTCGTTCGCTGCGGTCGCACAGTTCGCACCCGCCATCTTCGGCGGCCTGTACTGGCGGGGCGCGACCGGTGTGGGCGCCATCTGGGGCCTCGCGGCCGGCTTCGCGGTCTGGGCCTACACGCTGGCGCTGCCCTCGCTGGTGGGAGCAGGCTTCGTGCCCGCGTCCTTCGTGGCGGACGGACCGTTCGGGATCGGCGCGCTCGCGCCGCACGCGCTGTTCGGGCTGGACGGTCTGGACGAGGTCAGCCACTCCATGCTGTGGAGCATGCTGGTCAACGTAGGAATATTCGTCGGCCTCTCGCTGACCGGACGCCGCGAGTCCGCGGAACACGTGCAGGCCTCGAAGTTCGTCGACGTCTTCACCCGTCTGGGCGAGGGACCCGACAGCCGGCTGTGGCGTGGCACGGTGACGGCACATGAGCTCCAGGCACTGCTTGGACGCTTCCTCGGCCCGGAGGGCGCGCGGGTGGCATTCGAGTCGTACGCCGTCCGCACCGGAAGCGACGTCTCGCCCCACGCGGGCGCCGATGCCGACCTCGTCCACCACGTCGAGACCCTGCTCACCGGAGCCGTCGGATCGGCGTCCGCGAGATTCATGGTGGCGTCGGTGGTCGACGAGGAGCCGCTGGCCGTCAGCGAGGTGGTGCAGATCCTCGACGAGACCTCCCAGGTGCTCGCCTACAGCCGCGCACTCGAACGCAAGTCCGAACAGCTCGAGGTGGCGACCTCGGAGCTCCGGGGGGCCAACTCCCGGCTCCAGGAGCTCGACCGGCTCAAGGACGACTTCGTCTCCACCATCAGCCACGAGCTGCGCACGCCGCTGACCTCGATCCGTGCGTTCTCGGAGATCCTGAGGGACAACCCCGACCTTGAGCCCGGCGAACGCGGGGAGTACCTGCGGATCGTCGTGGACGAGACCGAACGGCTGACCCGCCTGATCAACCAGGTGCTCGACCTGTCCAAGCTCGAGTCCGGCGGCGCCGAGTGGCAGATCGAGCCGGTCGACCTGAGCCAGGTGCTCACCACGTCCGCACAGGCCACCGCACAGCTCTTCCGCGATCGCGGGGTTGCCCTCGAGGTGGAGGTTCCCGACCCGGCGCCGGTCGTGCGGGCCGACCAGGACCGGCTCGTGCAGGTGATGCTCAACCTCCTCTCGAACGCCGTGAAGTTCTGCCCCCCTGGCTCGGGCCGGGTGCGGGTCGTAGTCGACACGCGCGACGGCGTCGTACGGGTCGACGTAAGCGACAACGGACCCGGGATCGCCGACGAGGACCAGGACGTCATCTTCGAGAAATTCCGTCAGGGCGGTGACACCCGGACCAACCGACCGTCGGGCACCGGGCTCGGGCTACCGATCAGCCGGCAGATCGTGGACCACCTCGGTGGCCGGCTCTGGGTGGAGAGCACACCCGGGCAGGGCGCTAAGTTCTCCTTTGAACTGCCGGTCACGGCCGTGGGCAGCGCCCCTGTTCCCGCAGAGAGGGATGGTTGATGACAGCCAAGGTGCTCATCGTCGACGACGAGCCGAACATCGTGATCTCACTTCAGTTCCTCATGAAGCGAGGTGGCTACGAGACCAGCGTCGCCCGAGACGGCGACGAGGCACTTCTCGAGGTCGAGAGGTTCCGCCCGGATCTCGTCCTCCTCGACGTGATGATGCCCCGCCGCGACGGCTACGACGTCTGCCAGCAGCTGCGCAGCGACGGCTGGAACGACCTGAAGATCGTCATGCTCACCGCCAAGGGACGCGAGACCGAGATCGCCAAGGGCCTCGCGCTCGGCGCGGACGCCTACGTGACCAAGCCCTTCTCGACCTCCGACCTCGTCGCCACGGTCACCCGACTGCTTGGCGGTGGCGGCTAGGTGGGCGTGCCCCGAACGGCTGGCCGTTGGGTGCCGACGGTCCTGGTCGTCGCGTACGTCGTTCTGGCAGCTGTCGCTCTGTCGCTGCTGCTGTGGAGCAGTCTCACAGCGCCCGAGCGGGAAGTGCTGAGGGATGCCGTCAGTGGCCAGGCTGCCGCCCTCCTGGTGTGTACTGCCCTGGTCATCGCCGGTCTGGTCGCACTCGTCGTTCGGCTGATCGGTCGCTACACGTCCACGGCGCGACGCCTCACCGCCGAGACCCGCCTGCTGCTCGAGGCCAACCCGGACCATCGGGTGGACCGGTCCGGCCCGCACGAGCTCGGAGAGCTCGCCGCTGCCGTGGACGCCCTCGCCGAACGTCGTCGCGTCGCGGAGAGCGAGGTCGCCACCCAGATTGCCGAGGCGCAGGTGGGCTTGGAGCAGGAGCGGAATCGACTGGCCACACTCATGGCCGAGCTCGCCGTCGCGGTGCTGGTCTGCAACGTCGACGGCCAGATCCTGCTCTACAACAGCGCAGCGTTGTCGGTGCTCGACGACGACACGGCGGTCGGGCTCGGCCGGTCGGTCTTCGGCATCGTCGAACGGGACCTGCTCGAGCACGCAGTGGCACGCATCCAGGCCGCACCCGTGTCCGCACCGGGGTCCTCGCACATGGCGACCACCTTGCACGGCGGGCGACTACTGCAGGTCCAGGTGGCAACAGTGCTCGGACACGAAGGTCAAGTCACCGGTTACGTCCTGCTGCTCGAGGACCTGACCCAGCGGATGACGGACAGCAGCCGACGAGACGACCAGCTCCGGGAGTTCACCGAGGTGACGCGTGCCTCGCTCGGAAGCATTCAGGCCGCGATCGAGACGGTCATCGACTACCCCGAGATGGATGCCGAGGAGCTCCGGCAGTTCGTCGGCATCGTGCGAGAGGAGTCCCGGCGACTCGGGAGCCACGTCGAGGTGTGGGCCACCGAGTCGGCCGCCCATCTCGCGGCGGACTGGCTGCTCAGCGAGATCCGCGGCGCCGACCTGTTGTCGGTGGTCGCCGCCGCGATCGAGCCGGTCGACGACGTGACCGTCTCCGTCCATCCCACTGCCGATGCGCTGTGGGTCAAGGCGGACAGCCACGCACTCGCGAGGACCGCCGCACACCTTGTCGGACGACTTCGCGAGCACCAGGGCCTCGAGGCGGTCACGCTGTCCCTCACCCGAGTCGGCGGTCACGCACAACTGGAGGCAACCTGGTCCGGGCGGGCACCCGCACCGGGCGAGTTCCAGGCCTGGCTCGACGAACCGCTCGCCGGCGGCGCCGCACCGAACCCGCGTGAGGTCGTGGCACGCCACGGTGGCGAGGTGTGGACCGGCCGGACCCCTGGAGACGCCCCGCACCTGCGACTCCTGCTTCCGCTGACCGAGGCCGCCCCGGCACCGCCGGCCCGCCCCCGGATCGACGTCGGCAGCCGGCCGGAGTTCTATGACTTCGGCCTCTTCGACAGGCATGAGGAGTCACTGGCCTGGCGCGACCGCAGTCTCGACGAGCTCACGTATACGGTCTTCGACACCGAGACCACCGGCCTGCAACCGAACCAGGGCGACGAGATCATCTCCTTGGGCGCGGTCCGCGTGGTGAACGGGCGCCTGCTCCGGCAGGAGTCCTTCGAGCGGCTCGTGGACCCGCGGCGCTCCGTGCCTGCAGTCTCGACCGCCGTGCACGGCCTCACCCGGGAGATGCTCGCCGGCCAGCCGACGCTCGTCGCGGTGTTGCCTGAGTTCGCCCGCTACGCAGCCGACACCGTGCTCGTCGGTCACAACGTGGGCTTCGACATGCAGTTCCTCAGACTCAAGGAGGCATCGACCGGCGTCCGGTTCACACAGCCCGTCCTGGACACCTTGCTGATTGACGCCGCCGTGCACCCCGACCATGACGAGCACTCGCTCGAGGCCATCGCGGCACGGTTGGGTATCGACGTGGTCGGACGACACACCGCGCTGGGCGACGCCCTGGTCACCGGCGAGGTGTTCTTAGGGCTGCTCAGGCTTCTGCGGCTGCGCGGTTCGCACACCCTGGGCGAAGTGGTGGACGCGTCGCGCGCGACATTGCAGGCTCGGCTCGACCGCTCGATGTACGACGGTTGAGATTCGAGACGCGTGACGTGTGCTCGGTCCGTGCACTTCATCCCGCGGGGGCGTATGTTCACGAGTGACACGGTAGGAATGCACTCCTCACCTGCCTCGCCAAGCAACCAACAACCGGAGGGCCAGTGGCCCAGACACACGACCACGGAGTTCCGCCTCCCACCCCGATGGAGGCAAGGTACATCGCCGTCCAGAAGTCGCCTGAGTTCCAGGACCTCCGGAGGCGCTACCGTCGGTGGGTTCTCCCCGTCACCGCGGCCTCGCTGCTCTGGTACTTCCTCTACGTGGCCCTCGCGGCCTACGCCACCGACTTCATGGGCACCAAGCTCTTCGGAAACATCAACGTAGGACTGGTGATGGGACTGGCCCAGTTCGTCACGACGTTCGGTGTCACGTCGGCTTACGTCAGGTACGCAGACCGAGTCCTGGACCCGCGCTCGGCCAAGATTCGTGAAGAGATGGAAGAGGGTCTGCTGTGATCGCACTGGCTGCGTCCGAAGCGGTAGGCAACACCTGGCTCAACCTCGCCATCTTCGGCGGCTTCGTTGCGATCACCATGATCTTCGTGATCCGCGCGGGCAAGAGCAACAAGAGCGCCGCGGACATGTACACCGCCGGCGCCGCTTTCACCGGCCGCCAGAACGGGATCGCGATCTCGGGCGACTATTTGTCCGCCGCCTCCTTCCTCGGCATCGCCGGAGCCATCGCGCTGACCGGCTACGACGGCTTCCTGTACAGCATCGGATTCCTCGTCGCCTGGCTCGTGGCCCTGCTGCTGGTCGCTGAACTGCTCCGCAACACCGGTCGCTACACGATGGCCGACGTGCTTGCCTTCAGGATGCGTGAGGGGCCGGTGCGCACCGCCGCGGCCACGTCCACGCTGACGGTGTCCTTCTTCTATCTGCTCGCGCAGATGGCAGGTGCCGGCGGGCTGGTCGCGCTGCTGATGAACATCAACGACCGAGTCGGTCAGAGCATCGTGATCGCCGCGGTCGGCGCGCTGATGATCACCTATGTGCTGATCGGCGGCATGAAGGGCACCACCTACGTCCAGATCATCAAGGCCGTCCTGCTGATCGCAGGCGCCGCGCTGATGTCCGTCTGGGTGCTCGCAAACTACGGCATGAACTTCTCCGACCTGCTCGGCGACGGCGCGGCGGCAGGTGCACTCCTCGAGCCCGGTGCGAAGTTCGGCCTATCAGGCACCACCAAGCTGGACTTCATCTCACTGGCTCTCGCGCTGGTCCTCGGCACCGCCGGTCTGCCGCACATCCTGATGCGCTTCTACACCGTGCCCACGGCAAAGGAGGCGCGCAAGTCGGTCGTCTGGGCGATCTGGCTGATCGGCCTGTTCTACCTGTTCACGCTGACCCTCGGCTACGGCGCCGCCGCCATGGTGGGTCCGGAGAGGATCGCGGCCGCCCCTGGTGCCGCCAACTCGGCTGCCCCGCTGCTCGCCTACGAGCTCGGCGGCACGCTGCTCCTCGGCGTCATCTCGGCCGTCGCCTTCGCAACCATCCTCGCGGTGGTGGCCGGCCTCACGATTACGGCCTCAGCGTCGTTCGCCCACGACATCTATGCCAGCGTGATCCACAAGGGCAACGCGCCGCCAGGAGCGGAGGTCCGGGTGGCCCGGATCGCCGCCATCGTCGTCGGTGTGGTCGCCATCCTGGGCGGGATCGCCGCCAACGGGCAGAATATCGCCTTCCTGGTGGCGCTGGCATTCGCGGTCGCGGCCTCGGCGAACCTGCCGACGATCCTCTACTCGCTGTTCTGGAAGCGGTTCAACACTCGCGGCTGCCTGTGGAGCATCTACGGCGGCCTGCTGATCACGGTGGGCCTCATCGCGTTCTCGCCGGCGGTCTCCGGCGCCGAGACGGCCATGTTCCCGAACTCGGACTGGGCCTGGTTCCCGCTGTCCAACCCGGGGATCGTCTCTATCCCGGCATCGTTCCTGCTCGGCTACCTCGGAAGCATCACGAGCAGCGAGCACCTGGAGAACAAGGCCGCCGAGATGGAGGTCCGCTCGCTCACAGGTGCCGGCGCCGAGGGCAAGGCACTCGACCACTGAACCCGGCTGACGCCTGTGTTGCACCAAGGGCTGTGGTGCAGGGACCTCACTGCGGACTGATCGCGCTCATCGCGGGTCGAACGGGTCGAGACCGTGCTCCGGGAACACCGCCAGCCGGGCCGCGGCGATCGCCCGGTCGACCCGGCTCTCCGGGTCGCCCGCCCCCGCGTCCCAGCCACGATACGTCGGATCGGCGCCGTCGGTGAGGAACTCGGGCGCCTCCGTGCCCATCCGCGCTCGAACCAGTTCGCGCCAACCCTGGGGGGTGGCTGTCCTCGGGTCCAGCGGGTCGCCGGTCATCTCAGACAGCAGGTGCGTCCATGATCGCGGCACCACGTCAGCGACCGCGTAGCCGCCGCCACCGACCGCGACCCACCGGCCACCGCACACCTCGTGCACCAGCTCGTGCAGCGCCGCATAGCAAACCCGCTGCCCGTCTACGGTGAGATCGAGCTGTGCCATGGGGTCCAGGCGATGGGTGTCGCAGCCGAGCTGGGTGACGATGAACTCCGGCTCGAAGGCCCGCACCAGCGGCGGCACCACGGCGTGGAACGCACGCAGCCAGCCAGCGTCACCGGTATGTGCGGGCAGCGCGACGTTGATCGCGCTCCCCTCCGCGTCTCGCCCACCCGCGTCCTGCGGGAAGCCGGTGCCCGGGAAAGCCGTGTAACCGCTCTCGTGCAGGCTGATCGTCAACACCCTGGGGTCGTGGTAAAAGGCCGCTTCCACTCCGTCGCCGTGATGGGCGTCCACGTCGACATAAGCCACGCGACGTACGCCATCCCTCAGAAGCCACGCGATGGCGACGGCCGCGTCGTTGTAAACGCAGAACCCAGATGCTCTCGACGGCATCGCGTGATGAAGTCCGCCCGCAAGGTTGACGGCGTGGTCCACCTCGCCGCTCCGCACCGCCCGCGCCGCCCGCATGGTGGCGCCGGTGACGAGCGCCGACGCATCGTGCATCCGCTCGAAGATTGGGTTGTCTTGGCCGCCCAGTCCGTAAGTGGCGACGGGCTCGGCCAGCTGTCCCAGCGGCGCTCCCCTCACCGCCGCGATGTACCCAGGATCATGCACGAGCGCCAGGACCTCGTCGGATGCGGGCTGTGGGGCGACTACCCGCAGGTTGGGACGCGCCAACAGGCCCAGGTCGCGGGCCAGAGCCATGGTCATCTCGAGGCGTCCCGGGTGCATCGGATGGGTGCCCCCCAGGTCGTACTTCATCAGGTCCTCGTGCCACACGAGGAGGACCGACGCGCTCACGACCGCTCACACCCCCGGGCGCAGGTGACCAGGACCGCCTGACCCCGCATGTTCGCCACCTCGATCCTGGATTCGCTCGCTGGGCGCCCCCTGTGATGCACGGGGTTGCTCCGCCCAAGAGTGACCACGCCACGACCGACTGCTAGGCACTAGTGTTGCACTGAGACGAACGGATCAACCGCCAGCGCCGTTTCGGCGCGGTGCCCACATCGACAGGCGCCCCCGATCCCTTGGCGAGAGCGCTACCTGGGAGTCAGACATGACCGATGACGCTGACATCGTCAAGAGTGCTGAGGAACTTGAAAGAGTGCTCGCGGACCTCATGCAGGTCAAGGAGTTCGAGCCTCCAACCCAGTTCCGCGAGAAGGCACTGATCCGCGATCCGGCGGTCTACGCGGACGCGCAGCGGGATCCTGAGGGCTGGTGGGCCGAGCGAGCTCGGGAGCTGCACTGGCACCGGCCGTTCACGACGGTACTCGACGATTCGAATCCGCCGTTCTTCAAGTGGTTTCCTGACGGTGAGCTGAACGTCTCGTACAACTGCGTGGACCGCCACGTGGAGGCGGGCAACGGCGACCGGGTCGCTTACCACTGGCGGGGTGAGGAAGGCGAGGAACGCAGCATCACCTATGCCGACCTGCACCGCGACGTGCAGCGCCTCGCCAACGGGCTCAAGGATCGCGGCGTGAAGATGGGCGACACCGTCGGCATCTTCCTCCCCATGATCCCCGAGGTCGTTGTCGCGATGCTTGCCTGCGCCCGGATCGGCGCACCGCACAACGTCGTCTTCGGCGGCTTCTCCCCCGAGTCGGTGCGCGAGCGCATGGAGGTCTCACGTGCGAAAGCGCTGATCACGGTCAACGGCGCACGACGCAAAGGCAAGACGGCACCCATCAAGTCCCTGGTCGACGAGGTGATGTCCGACCTGCCGAGTCTGGAGACCATCGTTGTAGTGCGGGCCACCAACACCGAGTGCGCCATGCAGGACGAGCGAGACGTTTGGTACGACGACCTGCTCGCCCGCAGCGCGCCGGACTGCCCTGCAGACCCCATGCCGGCCGAGCATCCGCTGTTCATCCTCTACTCCTCCGGCTCGACAGCGAAGCCGAAGGGCATCGTGCACACCACCGGCGGCTACCTCACCGGGGTGGCCGCCACCCAACGGGACGTCTTCGACCTCCAACCGGAGTCCGACGTGTTCTGGTGTTCCGCCGACGTCGGGTGGGTGACCGGGCACTCCTACATTGTCTACGGCCCGTTGGCCAACGGCGCTACCAGCGTGATCTTCGAGGGCGCACCCGACTATCCCGACAAAGACGTCTGGTGGGAGATCATCGAGCGCTACGGCGTCACGATCTTCTACACCGCTCCCACGGCAATCCGCGCCTGTATGAAATGGGGCGTCGAGCACCCGAACAAGCACGATCTGTCCTCCCTGCGTCTGCTCGGGTCTGTCGGCGAGCCGATCAACCCCAAGGCATGGCTGTGGTACCACAAGGTGATCGGCCACGAGCGGTGTCCCGTGGTCGACACCTGGTGGCAGACAGAGACGGGCCAGATCATGATCGCTCCGTTGGCCGGGATGACCGCGACCAAACCCGGTTCGGCCACACATCCGATGCCGGGCATCAGCGCAGCGCTGGTGGACCAGGACGGCAACGAGATGGAGGAGGGAACGGGCCTGCTCGTGATCACTAGGCCATGGCCGGCCATGGCGCGCACGCTGTACGGAGACGACGAGCGATTCGTTTCCACGTACTTCGAACGCTTCGGGCCTCGCACCTACCTGGTGGGCGACGCCGCCCGTCGCGACAGCGACGGTTACTACTGGATCATCGGACGCACCGACGATGTGATCAACGTGTCCGGGCACCGGCTGTCCACCGCGGAGGTGGAGTCAGCGATAGTCGCGCATGAGAAGGTTGCTGAGGCCGCCGTCGTCGCCGAGGCAGACACTCTGACCGGACAGGCGATCGTCGCATTCGTCACGCTCAACGGTGATCTGAACGGCGACGACCACGTGGCCAGCGAGATTCGCGAACACGTGGCGGCGCGGATCGGAAAACTGGCCCGGCCAAAGTCGATCATCTGGGCGGATGACCTGCCGAAGACCCGATCCGGGAAGATCATGCGTCGGCTGCTGCGAGACATTGCGGAGGGACGAGACGTTGGTGACGTGACCACGCTGCGCGACCCGGAAGTGGTTCTCGACCTCCAGTCGAAGGCCGCCGCCCGCGGGACCGCCAGCTAGTGGTCCCAGGCGACCCAGGGTGAACCCGGCTCGTCCGAAACCGGGCTGGCTACTGAAGCGTCAGTGATCGTTGGTCTTCCCGCTGCTGACGCTCGAGGGCCTGAACCTGCACTCGGAGAGCGTGCGCGGGTTGCTCCGACCCGGACGCGTCCTCACCGCTGGCTGGAGCTGACCCTGGTGGGCACCCGCAACACTTCGTGCGTCCTGGCGCGGTCATCGTGGTGACTCGTTCAGTCGTGCTTTCGCAGGTCTTCTGGAGGATCACGTGGCGGCCGTCCTGGGTGTCAGAACGCCACGCTCACGTCGGCCCGTCGCATACCACGCCCATGGACTCAACTCTTGGTACCGCGATTCACCTGGTTCCACGAGGATAGTCCTTCTCAGGCACAGACCCGTGGAGTGCCGACGGCGCCAAAGGCCGCTGTGCTCATCAGCACACTGGTCAACGTGAACTCGGCTCACCCTGCATCGGCCTGCCCGAGCGTGTCCTCCCACCCCACGGCCCGGACCCCTCGACCCGCAAGGCGCCGCCAAGCGCATCGGCGTACCGACACAGCGTGTCGAGGTCGCCGACGCGGAGGCGCGGAACCTGCTCAGGCGCGGGCGCGCCGGGACCTCCCCATGCGACGAACCCTGCGACCAAACGGCAGGAATCCCAATGGATCAGGATCAGGCTGATTGTCCGTCACGTGCCGCGACTGGTGCCCTGACCTGCGATGACGTGCAGTTCAATGCATCCGGATGCACAGGATTGCGACCGCTCGATCGTCCATGTCCCACAGCACGGCCTCGGGCAGGCTGCGGGACTGCCCGCCGCCCTCTTCGGAGGTGTCCATCAGTCCTCGGGGTCGTAGCTGAGGTTGGAGGAGAGCCAGCGCTCCGCCTCCTTGAGCGTCCAGCCCTTCCGCTCGGCGTAGGACGCCACCTGGTCGCGGGCCAGCCGGCCGACGACGAAGTACTGCGACTGCGGGTGGGAGAAGTACCAGCCGCTGACCGAGGCGCCGGGCCACATCGCCATCGACTCGGTGAGCTCGATGCCGGCGTTCTGCTCGACGTCGAGCAGCTCCCAGAGGGTCGCCTTCTCGGTGTGCTCCGGACAGGCGGGGTAGCCGGGTGCGGGCCGGATCCCGGCGTACTTCTCGGCGATCAGGGCCTCGTTGTCCAGGCCGTCGTCGTCGGAGTAGCCCCACAGCTCGGTGCGCACCCGCTGGTGCAGCCGCTCCGCGAACGCCTCGGCGAGGCGGTCGCACAGCGACTCGAGCAGGATCGCGCTGTAGTCGTCGAGGTCGTCCTTGAACTGCTTGATCCGATCCTGGCCGCCCAGCCCAGCGGTCACCGCGAACGCCCCGACATGGTCCTGGAGACCGGTGTCCTTCGGCGCGACGAAGTCGCCCAGCGATCGGTTCGGGATGCCCTCGCGGTGCTCACCCTGCTGGCGCAGGTTGAACAAGGTCGTGAGCACCTCGGTGCGGTCGGCGTCGCAGTAGACCTCGATGTCGTCGCCGACGGCGTTGGCCGGGAAGAAGCCGATCACGCCGTTGGCGGTGACCCACTTCTCCTTGATCATGGTGTCGAGCATCTCCTGCGCCTCGTCGTAGAGCTTGCGCGCGGTCTCACCCGTAGCCGGGTTGTTCAGGATGTCGGGGAACTTGCCCTTCATCTCCCAGGCGTTGAAGAACGGCATCCAGTCGATGTACTCGCGGAGCTCGGCGAGGTCGTAGTCCTCGAAGACGCGGACATGCGACCGCGGGTCGCTCTCGGCGACCATGGCCGGCACCGGTGGGGTGTACGACGACCAGTCGATCGGCGTCCGGTTGGCGCGCGCGTCCTCGAGGGAGAGCATCGGCCGGTCGTTCTTGGCGGCGTGGCGCTTGCGCAGTGAGTCGTAGTCGGCCTCCGTGTCGGCGAGCAGCTTGCCGCGTTGGTCCGCGGAGAGCAGCGCAGCGGCCACGGGCACCGAGCGCGAGGCGTCCTTCACCCAGAGGACCGGGCCCTTGTAGCGCGGCGTGACCTTGACCGCTGTGTGCGCCCGGGAGGTGGTCGCGCCACCGATCAGCAACGGGATGTCGAAGCCCTGGCGCTCCATCTCGCTGGCGAAGTGGACCATCTCGTCGAGCGAGGGCGTGATCAGCCCGGAGAGGCCGATCAGGTCCGCGCCGACCTCCTTGGCCTTGTCCAGGATCTTCTGCGCCGGCACCATCACGCCGAGGTCGATCACCTCGTAGTTGTTGCACTGCAGCACGACGCCCACGATGTTCTTGCCGATGTCGTGCACGTCGCCCTTCACCGTGGCCATCACGATGGTGCCGTTGGTGTCCTTGGCGGTGGCGTACTGCGGGTTGTCCAGCTTCTCCTGCTCGATGAACGGGATCAGATAAGCCACGGCCTTCTTCATGACCCGGGCCGACTTCACCACCTGCGGCAGGAACATCTTGCCCGCGCCGAAGAGGTCACCGACCACGTTCATGCCGTCCATCAGCGGACCCTCGATCACCTCGATCGGTCGCCCGCCGCTTGCCTCGATCTCGGCCCGGAGCTCCTCGGCGTCCTCTTCTGCGTGCGCGTCGAGCCCCTTGACCAGCGCGTGTGTGATCCGTTCGCGGATGGGCAGCGACCGCCACTCCCGGATCGCCACCTCCGCCTGCTCGCCGGAGCCACGGTGCTTCTCGGCGATCTCCAGGAGGCGCTCCGCGGCGTCCGGGCGTCGGTTGAGCACCACGTCCTCGATGCGGTCACGCAGATCGGGCTCGATCTCGTCGTAGACGACCAGCGCCCCGGCGTTCACGATGCCCATGTCCAGCCCCGCCTCGATGGCGTGGAAGAGGAAGACCGAGTGGATCGCCTCGCGCACCGGGTTGTTGCCGCGGAAGGAGAAGGACGCGTTGGAGATGCCCCCGGAGACCAGCGCACCCGGCAGGTTCTGCTTGATCCAGCGCGTCGCCTCGATGAAGTCCACGCCGTAGTTGGCGTGCTCCTCGATGCCTGTCGCGAGGGCGAAGCAGTTCGGGTCGAAGATGATGTCCTCCCGGGGGAAGCCGACCTCGTCGACCAGGATGCGGTAGGCCCGCTCACAGATCTGCTTGCGACGCTCGAGGTTGTCGGCCTGGCCCTCCTCGTCGAAGGCCATCACGACGGCGGCGGCGCCGTACTTGCGGCACAGGCGGGCCTGCTCGCGGAACTTCTCCTCGCCCTCCTTCATCGAGATCGAGTTGACGATCGGCTTGCCCTGGACGCAGCGCAGCCCGGCCTCGATCACCTCCCACTTGGAGGAGTCGACCATCACCGGAACGCGGCTGATGTCGGGCTCGCCCGCGATCAGCTTGGTGAAGCGGTCCATCGCCGCGACCCCGTCGATCATGCCCTCGTCCATGTTGATGTCGATGACCTGGGCGCCGGCCTCGACCTGCTGACCGGCCACGGACAGCGCGGTGTCGTAGTCCCCGGCCTTGATCAGGTTGCGGAACTTGGCCGAGCCGGTGATGTTGGTGCGCTCGCCGATGTTGACGAACAACGAGTCCGCGTTGATGTTGACCGGCTCGAGGCCGGAGAGCCGCATCGCCGGGCCCGGCTCCGCGATCTCGCGAGGAGCAGCGCCGTCGATGACCTCCGCGATGCGGTTGATGTGCGCCGGAGTCGTGCCGCAACAGCCACCCACGAGGTTGACCAGCCCGGCACCGGTGAACTCCTGCAGGACGGCCGACATCTGGTCTGGGGTCTCGTCGTACTCACCGAAGGCGTTGGGCAGGCCAGCGTTGGGGTAGCAGGACACGAAGCAGTCGGCAACCCGCGAGAGCTCGGCCAGGTAGGGACGGATCTCCGCGGCACCCAGAGCGCAGTTCAGGCCGACCGCCAACGGACGTGCGTGCCGGATCGAGTTCCAGAAGGCCTCGGTGACCTGGCCGGACAGGGTGCGGCCGGAGGCGTCGGTGATGGTGCCCGAGATGATCACGGGCCAGCGCCGGTCCCGCTCCTCGAACAGGGTCTCGAGGGCGAAGATGGCCGCCTTGGCGTTGAGCGTGTCGAAGATGGTCTCGACGAGCAGCAGGTCTGCCCCACCGTCGAGGAGCCCCGATGCCTGTTCGGTGTAGGCCTCGACGAGCTCCTCGAAGCTGGTGTTGCGGAACCCGGGGTCGTTGACGTCGGGAGAGATGGAGGCGGTGCGGTTGGTCGGGCCCAGCCCCCCGGCCACGAACCTTGGCCGGGACGGGTCGGACTCGGTGACCGAGTCCGCTGCCTCACGGGCCAGCCGCGCGGACTCGTAGTTCAGCTCGTAGGCGAGGTCCTCCATGCCGTAGTCGGCCTGGGAGATCCGCTGGGCGCTGAAGGTGTTGGTGGCCACGATGTCGGCGCCGGACTCGAGGTACTCCCGGTGGATCGACCGGATGATGTCGGGCTGGCTGAGGCTGAGCAGGTCGCTGTTGCCGCGTACGTCGCTGTCCCAGTCGGCGAAGCGCTCGCCGCGGTAGCCACTCTCGTCCAGCCCGTGCCCCTGGATCATCGTGCCCATGGCACCGTCGATGACGAGGATGCGCTCGCTCAGCAGCCTGGTCAGCTGGTCCGTCGCGTCCGGGCGCTCCAAGGAGGGCCGCTCGGTGTGGGGGGCGTTGCTCACTGATGCACTCCGGTGTGTCGACGAACCCCAAGCGTAGGCAGGACGGCTACCGGGGAAGGACCATTTTCACATGGTGGCCCGACTAGGGTTGAGCCGTGATCGAGATCGACGACGTGCCGCACCTCGTCAGCCCCGTGATGGTGGCTGCCTTCGAGGGGTGGAACGACGCAGCAGGCGCCGCGTCAGGCGTGGTGGACCATCTGATTGACGTCTGGTCCGCCCAGGTGGTCGCCGTGGTCGATCCCGAGGAGTTCTACGACTACCAGGTCAACCGACCCATGATCGGCACCACTGACGAGGGGATGCGCCGGATCACCTGGCCCTCGACGCAGGTCTACGTCGCCCGGCCCCCGGGCGCCCGGCGCGACGTCGTGCTGCTGCGGGGCATCGAACCGAACATGAAGTGGCGCCAGTTCTGTGCCGAGCTGCTCGCCTGCGCCGACGAGCTGGCGGTCGAGCTGGTGGTGACCCTCGGTGCGCTGCTGGCGGAGACCCCGCACACTCGACCGATCCAGGTCAGCGGGACGGCCACCGAGCTCGACCTCGAGGACCGCCTGAAGCTGGAGCCGGCCACCTACGAGGGTCCCACGGGCATCATCGGGGTTCTCCAGGACGCGTGCACCAGGCTCGACGTACCGGCTGTGTCCTTCTGGGCTGCAGTCCCCCACTACCTTCCGCAGCCGCCCTGCCCGAAGGCGACGCTGGCCCTGCTGGGTCAGGTCGAGGACCTGCTGGAGACGAGCATCCCGCTTGGAGACCTGCCGGAGGACGCCCGTGCGTGGGAGCGTGGTGTCGCGGAGCTGGCCGACGAGGACGAGGACGTCGCGGAGTACGTCCGCAACCTCGAGGAGAGCCAGGACACCGCGGAGCTGCCCGAGGCGAGTGGCGAGGCGATCGCCCGGGAGTTCGAGCGCTACCTGAAGCGGCGCAACAGGCCGGAGGAGTAGCCGTGCAGCGCTGGCTGTCTGGTCAGAGCTGAACGCCGAGCGCCGAGTCGACCAGGGCCCGGATCACCTCACCGGCACCCGGCTCGGTGTCGTCACCGAAGTCAGTCGCGTTGGCCCAGTGGTCGAGCAGACGCAGCGCGAAGGGTGCGTCCAGGTCCGTGGCGAGCGCCGTCAGCACGTCGGTGACGACATGGGCCGTCGCAGCGCCGGCGGGCCTGGCCGCCGCACCGCGCCACTTGTCGAGGCGC
Source organism: uncultured Actinomycetota bacterium (assembly GCA_963781335.1). Classification (GTDB taxonomy): domain Bacteria; phylum Actinomycetota; class Actinomycetes; order Propionibacteriales; family Nocardioidaceae; genus Marmoricola. Next base: position 410,541 of record CAWAFS010000025.1, read on the forward strand.
GCCCCGGCCGCGGAGACGTCGGCCTCGTCCCACTGCCAGTCGCTTCGGTAGTGGTGGCCGAGCAGGATCAGCCGGATCACCATCGGGTCCAGCCCGCTCTCACGCAGTGTCGAGACCAGCACGAGGTTGCCCTTGGACTTGGACATCTTCTGCCCGTCGAGCCCGACCATGCCCGCGTGCACGTAGGCCTGGGCGAAGCGCGAGCCCGGTTCGGCCACCTGCGCTTCGGAGGCACTCATCTCGTGGTGCGGGAAGACCAGGTCGCTGCCCCCGCCCTGGACGTCGATGGCGGAACCCAGGTGGGCCCGTGCGATCGCGGAGCACTCGATGTGCCAACCAGGGCGACCACGCCCCAGAGGGGAGTCCCAGGCAGGCTCCTCAGGACGTTCGGCCTGCCAGAGCAGGCAGTCGAGCGGGTCCTTCTTGCCCGGACGATCGGGATCACCACCACGATCGGCGAAGGTGGCGAGCATCTGCTCGCGACTCCAGCCGGAGACCTCTCCGAAGGCCGGGTCACTGGTCACCGAGAAATAGAGGTCGGGAGCTGGTTCTGAGCCTGGCGACGGGACTTCGTACACGCTGCCCGCGGCCTGCAGCTGCTGCACCATCTCCACCACGAGCGGGATCGCCTCAACGGCCCCGACGTAGGCGTCCGGGGGGAGCACACGCAGCGCCTCCATGTCGGTGCGGAACAGCTCGATCTCCCGCTCCGCCAGCGCCGCCCAGTCCTCGCCGGTAGCGTTGGCCCGCTCCAGCAACGGGTCGTCGACATCGGTGACGTTCTGAACGTAGTGGACCCCGAGCCCCGCCGAGCGCCAGGCGCGGTTCAGCAGGTCGAAGGCGACATAGGTCGCGGCGTGGCCCATGTGCGTCGCGTCGTAGGGCGTGATGCCGCAGACATACATCCGTGCCGCGCCGTCCGCGGGCGCCACCAGGCAAAGGTCGCCCGTGGCGCTGTCGAAGACGCGCACCGCTGGACCGGCAACCCCCTCGGGAAGGGCAGGCGTCCCGGGCCGGCCGCCGGGTGAGCTCCACGAACGCATGCGGCCGAGCCTATCGGCCACACCTCAGAAGGGCGGCCAGGGGATCGAGGGCCAACCACCTCGCGGCAGGGGAAACGAGCCGACCCGAAGGAGCCGTTCGCAGCGCCGCTCGACTGCCTCGACCTCGCGCGCCGTGAGCAGCGCCTCCAGCGAGTCACGCAGTGCACTGCCCGTTCCTTCGCACAGGCCCTGGAGCACCGACTCCACCCCGGCCAGCTCGTCGGTCGAGAGGCGTTCTCCGGCCCAGCCCCACAGGACCGTGCGCAGCTTGTCCTCGACATGGAAGCAGACCCCGTGGTCGACACCGTAACGGTGTCCCCCGGGCATCGGCAGCACGTGCCCGCCCTTGCGGTCGGTGTTGTTGGTGATCACGTCGAAGACCGCCATCCGGCGCAGCGGCTGGGAGTCCTCGTGCACCAGCACGACGGGTTCGTCCTCGGCGCCGGTGGCGTCCAGCACGTGCAGGAAGCCGGGGGGCACGGCTCCCTCGGGGATGACGTCGACCGGGTCCGGCCGGTCGTCGGACCCCTCGTCGGGCTCCATCCACAGCTGCACCATCCCGCGGCCGGCAGGGCCGTCGCGCAGCACCGTCGGCGGGACGATGTCCCAGCCGAGGTGGTTCGAGATCACCCAGGCGGCGTACTCCCGGTCAGCGAGGGTGCCGTCGGTGAAGTCCCAGAGCGGTCGCTCCCCCGAGTTCGGCTTGTAGACGCACTGGGCGCCGGAGTCCGCCAGCCGGGTCAGGAACGTGTGGTTGGAGGCGGGCATGATCCGCCCGAGCACCACCAGCCGGCCTTCGAGCAGCTCATCGAGTTCCGGGGCCCGCACGAGGTTCAGCCTCGTGTGCGCCGGTAGCCGTTGGCGCGGGGGCACAGGTGGCCCTCGACGTCCATCGGGCCGCCACAGAACGGGCACGGCGCACGGCCGGCAGCCACGACCGACTCGGCCCTGGCCGCGAACGCCCGCGCCATGGCGGCGGTCATCCGCACCAGCAGCACCTCGTCGGGCTCCGGCTCCTCGATCGGCAGGTCGATCAGCTCCTGCTCCTCGGCCTCGACCGGCAGCTCCACCTCGACCTCGACCACCGGGAACACCTCGATCACCACCCGCTCGTCGGCGGTGTCCCAGGACAGCGTGATCGTGCCTGCCCGGAACTCCTCCTCGATGGGCTGGTCGAGTGGCTCGTTGTCGATCAACGCCACGGGCGTGATCGCGGGGACCGTCTCGACCGCCTCGTCCGCCTGGATCAGCTCGTCCAGCAGCTCGGCGACCCTCTCGCCCAGGATCTGCACCTGCTGCTTCTCCAGGGCGACCGAGGTGACCTTGATGCCCGCGCGCGCCTGCAGGAAGAAGGTGCGCTGCCCGGGCTCGCCGACAGTGCCGGGCACGAAGCGCTCGGGTGGGTCGAAGCGGTGGACGACAGGCATGGCTCCGAGCCTAGTGCGAAGGACCCGAGGGACCGGCCCCTCCCCCGATGGCCGCATCGCTGCGGCCTGAGCGCCGGCGTGTGGGTCTGGCAACGAGGTGGCCAAGGGAGCCGGCGCTCGAGTTCATCGTGACCACGAACGCCCGGTGCGGGGTGTAGCGGACCACGGACAGGCTCGCCGGGTCGACCATGATCCGTTGGAACGCGTCGAGGTGCATGCCCAGCGCATCGGCCAGGATCGCCTTGATGACGTCGCCGTGCGAGACCGCCAGCCACACAGCGTGGTCCCCGGTCTCGGCCTCGACGGCGGCATCGCGGTCCCGGATGGCGGCGACGGCGCGCGAGGACAGCTCCTGAAGCGACTCGCCGCCGGGGAACCGTGCTGCGGAAGGCTGGGACTGCACGGTCCGCCAGAGCTTCTCCTTGGCCAGTCGCTTCAGCTCCTGGCCGGTCCACTCGCCGTAGTCACACTCGAGCAGGCGACGGTCGGGCACGGCCCTGGTGCCGGGGACGAGCAGCCGGGCTGTCTCCCGGCACCGTTCCAGCGGGCTGGTGACCACGGCGGCCAGGTCGAGCCCGTCCAGTCGAGCAGCGGCCGCCCGCGCCTGAGCGGTGCCGGTGTCGTCCAGGTGAACACCCTTGCTGCGCCCAGCCAGCACGCCGGTCGCGTTGGCGGCCGTACGTCCGTGGCGCGCCAGGATCACGGTTGCCATGCCCGGAGCGTACAAGTCGTAGCCTGCACCTGTGATCGTCGACAACGCGCTTTACCGCCAGGGAGAACGGGTCGATGTCGGCCTGGAGGCCCAGGACCTCGCCGGCGTACGGGCGAGGGCGACCCAGGACAGAGACTTCGTGTGGGTCGGTCTGCACGACCCGAACAGCGAGGAGCTCGAAGCGGTCGCCGACCTCTACGGCCTGCACGAGCTGGCCGTGGAGGACGCGATCCGGGCTCATCAGCGACCCAAGGTCGAGCGCTACGACGACTCGATCTTCATGGTGCTCAAGACCCTCTGGTACGTCGACTCGGAGGACGCCGTGGAGACCGGCGAGATCAGCCTGTTCGTCGGCCACAAGTTCGTGATCACCGTCCGGCACGGGTCCGGCGGTGCGTTGAGCGATGCCCGGCACCGTCTCGAGGGCATGACCACCGTGCTGGCCCACGGCCCCTCGGCAGTGGTGTACGCCGTCTGCGACCAGGTCGTGGACCGCTACGAGGAGGTCGCCGGCTCGCTCCAGGAGGACGTGGACGAGGTCGAGCAGTCGGTGTTCTCCACCGAGCGCACCAACGACTCCGCGCGCATCTACATCCTCAAACGTGAGCTCGCGGAGATGCGCCGGGCGGTGCTGCCCCTGCGGGACCCGATGAGCAAGTTCGCGGCCGGGGTGACCCCAGGGATCCACGCCGACGCCGGGCCCTACTTCCGGGACGTCGCGGACCACCTCACCCGCGTCGCCGAGACGATCGACACCCTCGACTCCCTGCTGTCGGCCGCCTTCGAGGCGCACACGGCGCAGATCTCGATCCAGCAGAACGACGACATGCGCAAGATCACCGCCGCGGTCGGCCTGGTCGCCGCGCCGACACTGGTCGGCAGCATCTACGGCATGAACTTCGACCACATGCCCGAGCTGCACTGGATGTTCGGCTACCCGATGGCGCTGGGGATGATGGTGCTCAGCTCCCTGACGGTGCTCATCCTCAGCAAGCGCTCCGGCTGGCTCTGAACCACTAGGCAGCCAGCACACCAGCCCACAGCAGGGCGAGGGTGAACAGGCCGAGGGCGACGCGGTAGACCACGAACGGCATGTAGGAGCGCGTCGAGACGTAGCGCAGCAGCCAGGCGATGGCGGCGTACCCGACGACGAAGGACACCACCGTCGCGACGATGGTCGGCCCCCAGCCGTAGTCGTTGTGGCCGTTCGGGATCTCCTTGAGCTCGAAGAGCCCCGCCCCGACGACCGCCGGGATGGCCAGCAGGAAGGCGAACCGGGTGGCCGCCTCGCGGCCCAGGCCGAGGAAGAGGCCCATCGAGATGGTCGCGCCGGACCGGGAGACCCCGGGCACCAGCGCGGCGGCCTGCGCCAGCCCCAGGAACACAGCGTGCTTCAACCCGATGTTCTTCATCTCGCGGCTTCCCGTGGCCATCCGGTCGGCGACGCCGAGGACCAGGCCCAGGGCGATCAAGGCGGTGCCGATCACCCACAGGTTGCGGAGGTCCTTCTCGATGACGTCCTTGAGCAGGACTCCGAGGATCACGATCGGCAGCGACCCGACGATGACGTACCAGCCCATCCGCGCATCGAGGTGTCCGCGGTACTCCGGCTTGAACAACGACCGCACCCAGGTCGAGCCGATCCGCCAGATGTCGTGGCGGAAATAGATCAGCACGGCGAGCTCGGTGCCGATCTGGATCACGGCCGTGAACGCGGCGCCGGGATCACCCCACCCGAAGAGCTCGGGGAAGATCCGGAGATGGGCGCTGCTGGAGATCGGCAGGAACTCGGTCAGCCCCTGGATCAGCCCGAGGGCGACGGCCTTGAGGAAGTCGAGCACCGGGTCAGTGTAGGGAGCGGCGGCGAGCCGCGCGTCCCGGGTCGGGGTGTGCTGGATAGCGTTCGGACATGCAGCAGCGGTTCCTGGGCTCCACCGGTCTCTCGGTCTCGCGTCTGGGTCTGGGCACCATGACCTGGGGACGCGACACCGACGAGCACGAGGCGCGCGAACAGCTGGTCGCCTTCGTGGACGCCGGCGGAACCCTGGTCGACACGGCCGCCGGCTACACCGACGGCGACTCGGAACGGCTGATCGGCTCGCTGATCGGCGACGTGTGCAACCGCGACGAGATCGTGCTCGCCACCAAGGCCGGCATCAGCCGCCGGGGACGCGAGCGGGTCACCAACGCCTCGCGCGGCTACCTGATCAGCACCCTCGATGCCTCGCTCAAGCGGTTGGGCGTCGACCACGTGGACCTCTGGCAGGTGCACACCTGGGTCGACGACGCACCGCTGGAGGAGACGCTCTCCGCCCTCGACTACGCCGTGAGCACCGGCCGTGCGGCGTACGTCGGCGTCAGCAACTACACCGGTTGGCAGTCCGCGCAGGCAGCGACCTGGCAGCGCGCGGTGGCCGGCCGGGCTGTGCTGGCCTCCCACCAGGTGGAGTACTCCCTGCTCAACCGAGCCGTCGAGGCCGAGGTCGTCCCGGCGGCCCAGGCACTCGGGCTGGGCATCCTGGCGTGGTCCCCGTTGGGCCGCGGTGTGCTGACCGGCAAGTACCGAGCCGGCACTCCGGCGGACTCCCGCGCCGCGTCCCCGCACTTCTCCACCTTCGTCGGGCGCTATCTCGGAGAACCCTCGCAGCGCGTGGTCGAGGCTGTGGCCCGGGCGGCCGACGGCCTCGGCTGGTCACTGCTCGACGTCTCCCTGGCCTGGGTGCGGGACCGCCCCGGGGTCACCGCACCGATCCTGGGCGCCCGCACGGCCTCCCAGCTGCGCGACTCGCTCCGGGTCGAGGAGTGCGAGCTCCCGGTCGAGATCACGCAGGCACTCGAGGACGTGTCAGCTGGTCTCGAGGTGGGTGCATGAGCTCTGCCAAGCAGAGGAAGATCGACGGGCGCGTGCTGCGTCCGGGCGTGGAGTACGAGTTCGACAAGCTGCTCATCTCGCGGGAGGTCTCCCGAGGAGCCGTGACCCGGATGCTGGTCGAGCTCGCGGAACAGGACGGTTGGGAGCTGGACCGGCTCCGTCTTGGGTCCGACGGCACGCGCCGGGTGCAGCTGCGCCGCCGGATCATCCGGCAACGGGTCGCCTACCTGATCTAGGGCGTCCCTAGATCTTGCCCAGGAACCTGTCGAAGACCCGGGCCCCGAACTCCAGGGCGTCGACCGGCACCCGCTCGTCCACCCCGTGGAAGAGCGCGGTGAAGTCGAGCTCCGCCGGAAGGCGCAGGGGTGTGAAGCCGAAGCACCGCATGCCGAGGTCGGCGAAGTACTTCGCGTCGGTCCCGCCGCTCATCAGGTACGGCGCAACGAGGGCCTCGGGGTCCTCCTCGAGCAGGGAGGCCGTCATCGCCTCGGCCATCTCCCCGTCGTAGGGCGTCTCCAGCCCGTGCATCTTGGTGATGAAGTCGATCTCGATGCCAGGACCGGCCAGCTCATGGAGCGTGGCCAGGAACTCGTCCTCGCGGCCGGGCAGGAACCGCCCGTCGATCTGGGCCGTGGCCTGTCCGGGCACCACGTTCACCTTGTAGCCAGCCTCGAGCATCGTCGGGTTGGTGGTGTGCCTGATCACGGCAGCCAGCATCCGTGACGCGGAGCCGAACTCCTCCACGAGGGCCTCGGCGTTCTCCGGCGTGGCCTCGGTTCCGGCGAGCTCCCCCACTGCAGCGAGCAGAACCTCCATGGTGGGGGTCAACTGGACCGGCCACGGGTGCCGGCCGATGCGGGCCACGGCCTCGGCCAGGGCGGTGACGGCGTTGTCGGGATGCCGCATCGAACCGTGGCCGGCATTGCCCTTCGCGGTCAGGCGCATCCAGGCCATGCCCTTCTCGGCGGCCTCGATCAGATAGAGCCGACGTCCGCGGACGGTCGTGGAGAACCCACCGACCTCGCCCACGGCGTAGGTGCAGTCCTCGAACCACTCACGGTGCGACCGCACCAGCGGCCCCGCGCCCTTGGTCCCACCAGCCTCCTCGTCGGCGGTGAAGCACAGCACGAGCGGACGGTCGGGCACCACGCCGGCGCGGGCACGCGCTCGCACCGTGGAGAGCAGCATGGCGTCGAAGTCCTTCATGTCGACGGCTCCGCGACCCCAGACCTGACCCTCGTGGATCTCGCCGCTGAACGGGTGCAGCTGCCAGTCGGCGGGGTCGGCTGGAACGACGTCGAGATGTCCGTGGACCAGCACCGGGTCGCCCTGGGAGCCGCCCCACCGCGCCAGCACGTTGGTGCGGCCGGGCTCGGCCTCCCAGAGCTCGCTCTCGATGCCGACCTCGTCCAGCAGTGTGGCCACGTGCTCGGCAGCCTTGCGCTCGCCTGGACCCGGTTGGTCGCCGTAGTTGGTGGTGTCGATGCGGATCAGGTCACGGCAGATCTCGGTGACCTCGCCGGCGGGGTCGTAGTCGGAGGCACTCATGGGCCCATAGTGCCCCAAAGGTGCGTTCAGAGCAGGTGGCGGGAGCCCACCCGGGGGCTCATCGAGCGCGGCTCGGACCAACGCACCGAGTCCTCGGCCACCACACCGAGCTGGAGGACCTCGGCGATCGGGCGGGTCTTGATGGTCTCCCACGACCGGGGGTGCTTCCAGCTCTCCTCGAAGACCTGGATCTCCAGGATCGTGGCCCCCTTGGGCGCCCGCTCGACGGTGCGCTCGCACCAGGCCCGGGCCGAGGACATGTCGGGCCATCGGCGCTCGACCAGCACCTCTTCGAAGCCGTCCTTGTCAGGCACACGCATCTGCAACCGCCCCAAGGCGGTCGTCCCGATCCCCGACGTGACGACGGGGCGCGCTTGGATGTCGTCCATGTTTCGAGGCTAGAGCCGAGTCGCTCGCGGAGCACGGTCCACCACCGTGCGACGTCGTACCTGTCTAGCCCGGTGCACGGAGGAGGTTTGAGCCTCGATTCAGCGAGTCGGCGGGCGGATCACTTCTTGAACGCGTCCCGGACGTTTCCCGCTGCGTCCTTGAGGTGCTCGACGGAACCCTTGATCGAGGCCTCGACCTGGTCGGCCTTGCCCTCGCCTTCGAGCTGCTCGTTGTCGGTCGCCTTGCCGGTCGTCTCCTTGACCTTGCCCTTCGCGTCCTTGAACGAGTTGCTGGCCTTGTCTTCCACGCCCATGGCGTTCTCCTCTTGTCGGTTGCTGGGACCCTGGCCAGGACGGCGCCTGGCTCCCAGAAGTGTGACATCGGTCATTGCCGGAGAGCCCCTGAGCGGGAAACCTGCCTGATCGGTGTGATCGCGCTAACACACGGCTAGCACTCAGTTTGCACTTCAGCGCCCTGCATGGCTGACTGTGCGCATCGCGTTGCTTGCAAAAGGCAGCGGATCTGACAAGAGAACCAGCCCGGTGTGGAAGCGCCCCTGCTCGTCCCCCCGGTGTGCCCCCTACAGGAACCTCAGACGAGCAGCGAGGCGCGCAGACGTGCGCCGGGCGACGGGTAGGAAAGCCCCCGCCGTCGTGGCGCGACGAGGAACGACGCCTTGCCATGCTCACTGCTCAGAGAATCCGACGTGTCGCGTCGCCCGCGCTCCTCACGGGCCTGCTGGCGACGACCACGCTGTCCACAGCCCCGCCCGCAGCCGCGGCGATCGAGGCACCCGCCGTGGCGATCCCAGACGTCATCGCCGAGACCCTGTTGCCCAGGCGTGTCGTACCCGGCGTGAAGCTCAAGGCCAAGCCGCCACCGTGGGTGCTGCCCGTGAGCGGCTATCACCTCACCGGACGCTTCGGGCAGTCCAGCGGCCTGTGGTCCAGCACCCACACCGGCCTCGACTTCGCCGCACCCGAGGGGACCGAGATCCGTTCCATCGGTCCCGGCGTGGTGACCGAGGTCGCGAGCGACGGAGCCTTCGGGAACAAGACCGAGGTCCGCCTCGACGACGGCACCCTGGTCTGGTACTGCCACCAGAGCGAGTTCGGTGTCGAGGTCGGGGAGCGCCTGGCTCCCGGTGACGTCCTCGGGTACGTCGGCTCGACGGGCAACGTGACCGGCCCGCACCTGCACCTCGAGGTGCACCCCGGCGCCGGAGAACCCGTCGACCCTGAGGGCTGGCTGCCCGAACACGGCCTCGCGCCTTGACCTGAGCGGTCAGTCGCCGGCGGGTGCCACCCGTCGACGCGCGCACTCGACCACCGACGGCAGGTCGAGACCGTAGGTCGGACCGCCCTTGGCGGCATACGTCGAGAGCCGGCCGGCCGCCCGTTCGACCAGCCGGACCGCCCCGACGTGGTTGCCACGCAGCTGGTGGGTCAACCCCACGCACAGCTGCGCCAGGCCCTGCCACAGCTCGCGCTCGTCGTCGGGGCCGGACTTCCATCGGACCTCGAGGACCTCGTGCGCCGCGAAGGGACGTCCCTCGTCGAGGAGGCGGCGGGCGAAGCTGAGCGTCTCCCCCGGTGGCAGGGGTTCCTCCGAAACCGGCTCCACCCCTTCGGCTCCGTAGGGCATCGGGCGTCCCAGGGCGTCGCGTGGCCGGGCCTGTCTGGCCCGCCCCTCCTCGTCCCGGTCTCGTCCAGGGCTCGTGTGATCCTCCACCCGGCCGATCCTAGGAGACTCCGGCAGCTCTCACGTCGCCAGCGAGTCCCGGATGATGGCCTGGGCCGCCTCACGCACGCTGGTGCCAGCCTCGACCGAGGCCTGGACCAGCATCGAGTAGGCAGTGGACTCGTCGACGTCGTGCCTGCTCGTGAGCAGCTCGACGGCCCGGTGGAAGACCTCTGGGCCGCGCTCGCTGGTGACCGGCGCGGGCGAGACCGCTGCCGGGATCGACTGGTCTTGAAGTCGCATGGCTCTGCGCCCCTTTTCCCGAACCCCGACGGCATCGGGGTAGATGCGTCGTAAACGACGCCAATCGGACGGGGTTATGCATGAAGTGCGGATCAGGCGGCGCGAATCCGGTAACCCGGGACCAGCTCGTCGACGAGCGCGTCGGTCCGGGGCGAAGCACCGACGGCCGACCCGTGCTCGGAGATGGCGGCGTACATGCGATCGGCGACGAGCCTCAGGAGCTCCCGGTCCCCCTCGCCCGCCTCGAGCAGCAGGCGTGCTCGCCACAGGTCCTCGTTGGCCGGCAGCAGCACCAGGCTGCGTTCCAGGCAGGCCCGGGCCGCGGGTATGTCCTCACGCGCTGCGGCGGATTCGGCCAGCGCCTGCGCCGTCATGGCCACGGCCAGGGCGGTGTCGGCCTCCAGGGTGGTGCCGGCCACCCACGCGTATCGACCGAAGGGCACGTCCTGCAGGGTCTCACCGCGCACCTGGTCCAGCGCCGCGCGCAGATGCCGTTCGCGCTGTCGTCCGTCGTTCGCGGCGCTGTTGAGAGCATCGCGGAAGACGTCCCAGTCCAGGGACAGGGCACCCGGTGTCACCGACCACACGCCCGAGTCGTGGGCGAGCACCGGCGCACCGTCGGCGGTGGTGCCCCACCAGGCGACCAGCTGCTCCAGGGCGGCGTCGCGCAGCTCGGGCTCGACGCCGCGCGGCCACAGCGCAGCACTGATCCGGTTGACGTGCACCCCCGTGGCATGCAGGGCGACGAAGCAGCCCAGCTCGGTGAGGAAGTCGCGTCGGTCGGCGTCCACGGTGCCCGGCGCCTCGACAGCCACCGGACCCAGGACGCCGAGGCTGACCACCGCGCCGGCCGGGCTGGAGCCGGTGCCCTCGAGCGCGTCGACCAGGTCGTCGAGCGTGAGTGCCGAGGTCGCTGCGGGGGCGTCGTAGAGCCCTGCGAGCTCGCGACAGGCCTCCACATCGAGCACCTGGGCATTGACGTCGATGCCGTGCAGGGGCGAGACGAGACGCCCGTCTGCTCGCGCGGTGAGCCGCACGGCCGCCGTGGGGAGGGCCCCGATCACGACGACCCCGAGGGCGACCTGGGGGTCCCCGGCCAACGCGGACAGCGTCGAGACCTCGTCCGCAGACGGCACTCCCGAGCACACGACGAGGTGGTAGGTCCAGTCCTGCTCGGGCCGCAGCACCCGTGCGTCACGCACCGTGGCCGCGCCGGCGTCACGGCACGCACGACGCTGGAAGGTGGCCAGGTTCTGCAGCCGCTCCAGCACGCGGCCCAGGTCGGAGGTACGCCGGATCTGGCCCTGACCCACAGCGGTGACGTCGTCGGCGAACCCGACGAGGGTCACCAGCCGGTCATCGGCCCAGGCGTGGGTGCCGGTGTCGATCGCCATGCTCAACGCAACTCCGCGGGCGTCCCGGTCGGGACCCTCGAGCGAGACGATGCCGGGCGTCGACTCGGGGTCGATGAACACGGCTGCGCCGTCGTCGTCACGTCCGATGGTGACCAGCCCGGGCAGTGGCGCGGGGCCGGCGCCCTCGATCCGGGCGCCTCGAGCCAGGCTCCAGACCTTGCTCCCGTGGGTGGACCATCCCCGGGGTGCCTCGCACGAGGGCTCCTCGTCGAAGATGACTGCGAGACCCGGGGCGCCGAGCGAGACAGCGCTGGGGGCCGGCAACGGGCTGATGCCGTTCCAGGAGCGCAGCGCGCGGTCCAGCCACGCGGCGGTGGAGACGTCCGCCTCGTCCCTCAGCCTGCGATCGGCGCCGTCATCGTCCGGCGTGGGGTTGGTGGGGTCCGGCTGCGGTCCGCGGGCGCAGCGCGTCGCCCACAGCTCGGCGATGGAGTATGACGCCTTCCGACGACGCAGGCCCAGGGCGGCACCGGCCAGCGCCAGGCCCCCGGTGACCCCGAAGAACGGCGCCCAGGTCCCGAGCGAGACGCCGCGCTGCTGCGCAGTGGCGGCGGCGGTCGCGGCACCGGCGTGCGCGCCCGGCTGCTGTGCCACCTGGTCGGTGAAACGACTGGCCGCCTGCCCGGCCGCCTGCCTGGCCGCCTGCCTGGCCGATGGCCCGGACGCTGCGTGGCCACGCACGTGGTCGACCACCTTCAGCCCGGGCCCGGTGGCGTCGTTGGGCAGCTTCATCACCCAGCCGGGGTAGATCAGGTCGGCGTTCTTGAGCTGGCGTCCGTCGGGCTGGGTGACGTCCTTGTTCATCTCCCAGATCTCCTTGTATCGCAGTCCGTCGCCCAGGTAGCGCTCGGCGATGTCCCACAAGGTGTCGTAACGCCGGTCGTTGGGCGGCTTGACGTCGTAGTAGGTGGTCTGGCCCTCGGCCACGTCGGCCTTGGTCGCACGGTCGAGCTGAGCGAGGGTCGGGAGGGCCGCGTTGCCCTTCTGCCCCGCCGCTTCGTGGGCGCGGACGTCGGTCCCCGCGACTGACGGCGCCGAGGTCGCGGCGTGCGCGGTGCTGGCACCGTCGTGCGAGGGAGCGGCTGCCGCGCTCGCGGTGCCCATGCCAACCGCCGAGGTGCTGGCGATCAGCAGGATCGTGGCCACGGCGCGTCGCGCGAGGGTCTGGGTCCCGATGCCGCCGCCCGGCACGTGCGGTGCGAGGCCGCGGTGACGGCGCTCGGCGACCGCCTCGACCACCAGGCACACCACGAAGTGGGCCCAGGCCAGCCAGACGACGGCTGCGAGGACGCCAAGCACGACGTCGCTCGTGGTCGGCTCGGTGAGCCAGTCGAGCCTGGGTGACTCGTCGGGCCACGGGGTCCCGAAGGCCGAGAACAGCACGATCGGCAGACCGACCACCACCAGGGCGGTGCCGATGAAGGCGGCGACGCCCTTGGCCACCTCGACGCGTCTGTCTGGTAGCTGTGCCGGAGCCGGAAGCCGGGTCCGGGCGCTCCCACGTGTCGAGGTCGACAAGCGACTCACCCCATCCTGATTGCGTTGCGCTTAGTAGATGACGGCCGGAGGCTGGTTCGGGACCTGGATCTCCTGGACCGGCAGGACCTGCTTGAGGCGCATCGTGAACCCGTTGCCGAGGTCCTCCATGTCGCCGTTTCCGCGACCGTAGGTGATCCGCCACTCGACCTGGACCGAGACGTTGAACGCGTCCTTCACGTTCGCCGGGATGGGCTCGGTGGCGTACTTGCGCGCCGACGCCGAGGAGCGTGGGAAGTTGATCTTGCACGCCCCCGCCGGCTGGTTCGCGGGACTGGCACCTTCCCGGTAGGGCGTGTCCGCTCTGCAGTTGACCGCGGGGATCCCCTGCTGGTTGGGGTCGACGGTGATCCCCGTCGCCTCGGCGCGCATCAGCAGGCCGTTGCTGCGGATCTCCCGGAAGGGCCCACCGTCGCTCTCGCCTGCGAAGGGCCCCTCGGCCACGACGTCGTTCGTGGCGGGGTCGAGCCAGCGGAAGGTGAAGAAGGCGGGTACGCCGACCACCGGGACGAGGCTCGGCCGGGTACGCATGAACGGCACCGGCAGCTGCGAGCTGGACTCGAACTGCCGCCACAGGTAGTCGGTGATGCCGTTGTGGCGGTCGGAGGTGTCGGTGCCGTTCTCCACGAAGACCACCGACATGTCCAGGGTGCGGTCGGTGCCGCCGGTGATCGTGTCGAAGTCGATGTTGCCCAGGCAGGTCAGCACCAGGTAGCGGCCCTCGCCCTCCCGACTGTTGAACGGGGTCTCGATCCCTGCGGGGACCGGGCGGTAGCGGCAGCGCTGCAGCGTCTGGCTGCCGAACCTCTCGCGCAGCGTCTTCAGGCTGCTGTCGCCTCCTGCACTCACACAGTAGGAGCCCATTCCGGCGCCGTTGGCGTAGACCGAGCAGCTGATCGCGGGCTCGGTCGGCGCTGACGGGGCCGAGGAGTACTGCTCGACCTCGGTGGCCGAGCTCGAGTCGGAGTCGGAGGACGACGGCGGAGGCGGCGAATCTCCGCCGCTGGGACATCCGCCGAGTCCACAGGCCGCGACCGCCGGGGCGGCCAGCATCAGGGGGAGGCCGATCACGATCATCCCCCACACGATCAGTCGTGCGGCCCTGAGGCGAATCAGCTTCACGGTCGTGGCACTCCCTTGCAGATTCCAGCGTTGAAATTGACGTCAGCCACGCGTGAGCGGCCACCGGCCGAGGTGACGCGCACCACCTGGCGATTCCATTCCTTGTTCACCGAGCCACCGCCGACCGGTGAGCCATCCTTGAGATAGACGCTCGTCGTGGGGCTCCAGAGGCAGAGTCTGAGCGTGGTCTTTGCCCCGCGGGTCTTCGACGACTCCGCCCGGACCTGGGCCACAGGCTTGACCTGCCAACCCTCCTTCAGTCCGGTTGCCACGTTGCCGTAGTAGACCCGGAACATCCCGGGGGTGGTGTGCTCACGAAGACCCGGGAGCAGCTTGCCCCGCGCCAGCGACCCCGTCCCCGCCTCGATCGCCTTCTTCCAGGCCAGCAACGCCGGGTCGTCGGCGTACTCGTCCCAGTTGAGGATGTCGTAGGTCGTGCCCGTGCTGCTGGTGGGCTGCGGCGTGGCCGCCGGGGGCGCACTGGCCGTCTCGCTCGGAGTCGCAGAAGGCGTCGCGGTGCTCGGCTCCGGGTCGGCCGCCGGCTTCTGCTCGCCCCCGCAGCCGGACGCCGCCAGCGCCAGGGCGGTCGCGACCGCGGCGCAGCGCATCCACGGCATGCTCATGCGGCCCCCCAAGGCAGTTCGATCGCGTGTCTTTTAGAACATTGCCACATTTGCCCTCGTCTAAACCGGTCCTGCCACATTGCCGACCAGTGCGCGTTCACGGCGGGGGGTCCTTGCAGACCGGGGGTTGCGGGGGCAGGGGCTTGGGCGGCTTGGTGGGTTTCGGCGGCTTGCTGGGCCGGCCCGGCCGTGGCTTCGGGGGCTTCGTCGGCTTCGGGGGCTTCGGGGTCGGCCTGATGCTCTCCTTCGGGGTGCACGGAGCCACCGTCACGTCGGGGATCGAGGGAGGCGCGGTGGACGGGGACGGGCCCTGTCCGGGGGCCGCCACGGTGGGCGGGCCGACATCCGAGACCTTGCCGCTGTCCGCCTCGCGGATACCACTGACCGGTCGCGCGATGGCCTCCCCGGTCGATCGCAGGTCCGATCGACCGATGATGCCGAGCAGGATCGCCTTGATCTGGACCCTGACGGTCACCCTCACCGCCTTGAACGTGCCGGCCTGGTCGGTGACGGAGGTGATGCCCGGGGCACAGGACGCCAACTGCGCGTCGGCCGCCATCGCCTGCCGGCAGTAGGTGCTCGCCGCCTTGAGCGCGTCCCCGGAGTCGAGGTCAAGCCGGGGATCGGAGACGTCGACCGCCTGGGAGCCGGCGCGCGCCGCTTCCTGGGCGTACGCCGTGGCGCGGCCACGCGCGTTCAGCTGTCGCCCCCCGTCGAGGACGAGGGCGGCGAGCATCAGGATGGCGAGGGAGACGATCACGACGAACGGTGTGATGGAGCCCCTCTCGTCGCGGGCCCGGCTCATCGGTAGCCCCGGTAGCGGTCCAGAGGACTGGTGAAGGTGCGGCTGATCTCCACCGAGCTCAACGGCAGTGCGGCGAGGTCGGTCATGTCCAGCGTGCAGCGGACCGTGACCGTCACCGAGTCGATGGCCAATGGGTCCTCGGGGTCTGGCAGCCCGAACGCCGTGGGCGTCAGCGAGGTCGTCTGGCGCACCGAGCTCCGGCACGAGGACGGTGCGTCGTCCATGGACTCCTTGACCACCTGCTCGACCACGTCCGGCACTTGGCCCCGCTCGTTCTGTGCCGTGGCGGCGCGGGCTGCGTCCCGTGAGGCCTGGTCGACGATGTTCTCGGTCTGGGAGTAGCGGGCGAAGGCGATGATCAGCATCAGCAGCGCGAGCACGAACGGTGCTGCGATGACCACCTCGAGGCTGGCCGTCCCGTCCTCCGTACGCCGGGTCACGATCCCTCCCGGGTGTCGCCACGGAACTGCTCGAGCGTGGCGTCGGCGGTCTGCTGAACCTGGACCGAACCGCCCAGTGGGAGCACGACCTCGCCGACGACCACCATGTCGACCCGGCCCGTCTTGGTGTCGATACGACCGACCGCGGTCACGTTCTTCAGGCGGCCGACCTCTTCGGCGAACCCCTGGGTGACCTTCTCAGCTCCGGCGACGAACGCCTGGGGGTCGGAGTTGTTGCCCGCCAGTCGCAGGTAGGAGACACCCTCCCGGGCAGCTGACTGGGCGGTGTTGCGCGCCTGGAAGTAGAGACCGGCCTGGATGACCGAGAAGATCAGCAGCAGGAAGATCGGCGCGATGATGGCGAACTCCACCGCGCTGGTGCCGCGCTCACGTCCGGAGCAAGCGCGACCAGGGGACGCAGCGTGCCTAGTTGGAGCCCTGCTCGATCTTGCTCGCATTGTCCTCGACCACGCCCTGGATGACGCGACCGACCAGCAGCGCGAGCAGGACGACGACAGCCGAGATGATGGCCCACTCGATGGCGGAGGTGCCGATCTCGCTGTGGCCCTCCCGCCGGGCTCGCGCGGCTCGGCCGCGGACGACCGCGATGACGGCCCAGGCATGGAAAAGCGCTGACGGCACGGTGTATCTCCTCGGGCGAGTGCGGACATCTCTAACCAAGCCGACTAACGGCAGGAAACGCCAAGAATACCAAGAAAGCGATGCACAGAAGCAACTGCGCCATCAACATGGACTGGGAGTTCTCCCCCGCCGCGCCCTCGATGTCGACCATCTCGCGGCGGCGCATGCTCTCTGCCCTGGACATCAGGGACAACCGGATCCGCGCACCCTCGTCACCGGCGAGGGCCAGTGCCGAGGCGAGGTCCCGCAGCTCGTCGACGCCGAGCTCCCGGCCGAGTCGGGCGATCCCCTCCCAGGGCGTCCAGCCCATGATGCGCGCGTTCGACAACGCCTGGCGCAGCCGCACCATGGCCCAGTGGTCACCGAAGGACGAGGCTGCGACGAGAGCCTCGGGGAGCCCGCGCCCGCCGGCCAGGTTCATCGCGACCAGATCGAGGAAGCTGCCCGTGACATGGCGGAAGTCGCGACGTCGCCTCTCGGCGTCACGGTGCAGCTGGAGGTCGGGGAGGATGAAGAAGAACAGACCTGCAGCCAGTGCCGCGACGATCGGCACCCCGAACCCGCCGCCGAAGCCGGTGACCCACACCATCGCGGGCAGCCACACGAAGGCGCCCAGCCCCAGCAGCGCCTTCGTACCGAGGTGTGTGGTCAGCGGGCGGCTCATCACCGCCAGGTCCTCACGCGTGCGGGTCATCTGCCACCCACGGGACGCTGCCTCCATCACGATGCGGTCACCCACACCGTCGCGAAGACGTCCGAGGCGGCCCTCGGCCCGCTCGCCCGACGAGCTCGAGGTCGCGGAGCGCTGGCCATGACGCGAGTCGTCGATGCGCTGCAGCGTGGCCGCGATCCCCGGGACAGGGCGACGCAGCACCGCGACGAGGAGCAGGACACCCGCACCCACGCAGGCACCGGCCAGCAGCTGGGCGATCATGGGTCGCTCCTCACGCGTCCCTTGGTGACCAGGAAGCGTTCCGGCTCGACCACCCCGGCGAGCTGGCGCATCCAGAAGACACCGATGCCGAACATCCCGAGCACGCCCGCGAGCACCAACTGCCCGACCAGGGTGCCGTAGGGCTCGACGTACTCCTGGTTGAAGACGACGAGCATCCCGGCCACGAGCACGATGACGCCGACGACGATCTGGACGCTGCGGCGGGTGCTGCGGCGACTGCTCTCGACCCGTCGGCGTACGTCGAGCTCGTCGCGGGCGGAGACGGCGAGCGCCGAGAGGACGTCACGCAGACCGGGACCTCGCAGGCGGGCGTTCAGGATGAGCGCGGCGACGACGAGGTCGGCCGAGGGATCGTCGAGGTCGTCGCTGAACTTCATCAGGGCGTCGGGCAGTGGTTCGCGCACTCGAAGCCGGTCGACCAGCAGGTTCAGCGCCGGACGGATGGAAGGCGCGGCGTTGGTGGCCGTCGCCGGGATTGCCTGCTCCAGACCCACCGCACCCGCGATGGTGTCGCGCAGGGCCTCGATCCAGGCGGCGAGTCCCTCCACCCGGACGATGGCCTCGCGTTCGTTGCGTGCTCCCCCGAACGCGCGGTCCCAGAAGGAGACCACGAGGCCGACGACGGCGGCCAGCACCACCCACTGCGTCAGGGCCAGCGTCAGTGCCCCGAGGAGGACGCCGGCCAGCAGGAACTGTGAGCGTCGTCGAGCCGCGGCCGCGCTGACCCGGCGACGACCCGGCTTTGTGGCGTTCGTGCGCCCGAGAGGCTGCTTGCGCAGCGCGAGCAGCAGCAGGGTGAGCCCGATTCCCAGGAGGGCGCCGGACGTCACGGCAAGCGGCAGGCGGAACTCCTCGAGCATCAGGTCCACTGCCCGTGCACGAGTGGCCGGTAGCCGTGCTCCTCGAGCTCGGCGAAGCAGGAGATCGGTGCCTTGGCGGCGGCACGACCGTCCGAATCTGGTGCGAACACCTCGCTGGAGAGGACCTGGCCGTCGTGGCCGTTGACCTCGCGCACGCTCTCCACGACGCGCGTCTGCCCCCCGCCCTGCAGGTAGTCGTTGCGCTTGCGCAGGAACACGACGAAGTCCAGCGCGCCGGCGATCAGCAGGTTCGTGGCCTCCAGCGGCAGCCGCTCGCGGCTCTGGATCGCGTAGGTGCCGATGCGGTTGAACACCTCCACGGAGGAGTTCGCGTGGATGGTCGAGAGTGAGCCGTCGTTGCCCTGGCTCATCGCGTTGAGCATCGTCACGATCTCGTCGCCGAGCACCTCGCCGACGATGACGCGTGAGGCGTTCATCCTCAGAGAGCGCCGGACCAGCTCCGCCATCGAGACCCCGCCCAGACCTTCGGAGTTCGGCAGCCTCTCCTCGAACGAGACCACGTTGGGATGCAGGTCGGCGTACTCACCAAGACCGAGCTCGAGGGCTCGCTCCACCGTGACCAGTCGCTCCTCACCCGGGATCGCGTTGGCCAGGGCACGCAGCATCGTGGTCTTGCCGGCGTTGGTCGCTCCGGCGATCATGATGTTCTTGCGTGCTCCGATGGCTGCCTTCAGGAAGTCGCCGACATCGGCGGACATGGTCCCGTTCTCGATGAGCTCGTCCACGAAGACCCTGCCCATCCTCGCCTTGCGCACCGAGATGGCCGGGCGGGAACAGACATTCATCACCGCCGAGAGCCGGGACCCGTCGGGCAGGCGCAGGTCGAGCTGGGGGTTCGCCGAGTCGAAGGGCCGGCTGGAGAGGCCGCTGTGGGCGGCCAGCACCTGGATCAGCTCCACGAGCTCCTCGTCGGACTCGGCCACCGGAGGGTGCCGCTCCTCGCGACCGTCGTGGTACTGGACGAAGACGGCGTCGCACCCGTTGATGTCCACGTTCTCGACGTCGGGGTCCTCGAGCAGCGGCTGCAGCCGACCCACGCCGAACAGGGCCGAGTGGACCGCGGTGGCCACCTCGGCCTCCTCCTCGGGATCCGTGGGCGTCCGGCCCTCGGCCACCTCCTGACGGGCGTGGTCCTCCAGCACCTGGACGATCAGGG
This sequence comes from uncultured Actinomycetota bacterium, assembly GCA_963781335.1. Classification (GTDB taxonomy): domain Bacteria; phylum Actinomycetota; class Actinomycetes; order Propionibacteriales; family Nocardioidaceae; genus Marmoricola. The sequence goes on from CAWAFS010000025.1 coordinate 430,091, forward strand.
AACGTGCGTACTCGCGCTCGTCCTCGACGCTCATCGGGGTGACGCCGCTGAGCTGGTCACGACGACGCTGCTCGGTGAGCCGATCGGCCACCTGGACGCGCAGTCGGCGAACGAGGTCGTGGTCGATCATCGGTACTCCTGCCTCGCCTCGGCCGGGGTCTCCGGTACGTGGGGTGTCTGGGGACCATCCGCAGGCACGAACGCCGTGGACGCGCGCGCATCCAGCTGCTCGACGAGCGGTCGTGCCGAACGGACCAGCTGGGTGCGGTTCGGGTTGCCGCGCACCTGGCCCAGGAAGAACGAGGCGCCCGTGCGGTCGCGCGCCAGATGGTGCACCCCGGCCACCGGCGTGGCCGACCGCTCGATCGCCTCTCGCACCTCTCGTACGGCGCGACCACGCTTGGCCTCCGCCACGACGGCGACATAGATCGGCGGAGCCATCAGGCCTCCCGACTGGTGCACCCGGGCCAGGCGCTCGCGCAGGTGCACGATGCTGCTGGGGACGGTGTCAACGACGAAGAGGACCGCCGCGGCGGAGTGAAGCAGCGCGTTCTGCGGGGTGGTCGCACCGATGCGACCCAGGTCCGCGACCACGTCGACACCCGGAACCTCGGCAAAGAGCGTCCCCAGCTGTTCCCACTGGCGGATCCCGGCCGCCTGCTCCGGCGAGGAGACACCGACAACCACCTCGAGGCCACCGACGATCTTCTGGCTGGAGGCCATCACCAGACCTGGGTGGAACGACTTGCGACCCGCGGCGAGGAGGTTGAGGATCCCACCCTGGGGATCCAGCGTGGCCCCACCGGGCGACGGCATCCGCCAGGCGACGTCGCCCCCGGCGGGGTCGCACTCGACGAGAACGCTCGGGCGCGACCACAACCCAGCGACGATCATCGCCGTCGTGGTGACTCCCGGAGATCCCTTGGCCGAGGCCACAGCCAACAAACCCATGACTCAGCTCCCGCAGGTCGCCTGGATCGAACCGTTGTCGGCGCTGCCCACCAACGCCGGCGTGATCGACTTGTCCTCGATGCCCTGCGAGATCGCGGACAGGCACGAGATGTCGACCGAGACCACGATCGGCAACGTCGAGCTCCCGGAGCCACTGAGGCCGCCGTCGTCCTCCGCCTGCCCGACCGAGACCAGCTCCGCCAGGATCGCCTCTCGGGACTCACCATCGGCGCTTCCGACGTCGAGGGCGAGCTGGGCACCCGGCTGCAGGCTGCGGATGAACGGGCTGGAGTCGACCGGCAGCGTCAGCCTGGTCTTCCCGTCCTCCACACCGGCCGTCTTCGAGACCATCGCGCGCATCAGGATCGTGCCGGGCAGCAGGCGCGTGGTGGCGGACTGACCCACCACCGAGTCGACGTCGTCCGAGGGGATCGCGTTCTCGAAGCCCTCCGGCAGGCTGACCCGAGCGAGGTCGTTCTCGGTGATGCGGGCTCCCTGCGCGATCTCCTGGTCGACCTTCACGTAGTAGGCGCGGTGTCCGGACTGGATCGCCAGCCACGCTGACGCGAGTGCCCCGCCGACGATCAGCAGGATCGCCAGCCCGATCAGGGCCGGGCGTGACTCGCGGGTCGAGGGCAAGCGCGAAGCCGTCTGCTGCTTCGTAGCCGTCTGGACCATGTGACCTCAACTCTCGACGTGCGGCAACCCGCCTCGAGGCACTCCCCCGCGCGCAGACCCGGCAGCAGAACCGTACACCGACTAAGGCGACCAGTCAGGGCAAACCCCCTCACCTCGGAGCGGGCCGCTCGACTCCGCCCTGCTCTGCTGCTCCTGCTTCTTCTTGTTCTGCTCGGTCTTCTGGAACGCCTGCGTCACGGCGAGGGCCGCGATGATGACCGCGACCACGATCAGGCCGACCACCACAGCCGGCCAGGCGCGTGCGTGCTCGCGCCACGTGCGGCGGCTCCCGTGCAACAGGGCCGAGCGCAGCTGACGCCGACGCATCGCGTCCGCCTCGAGCACGTAGCGCTCGGCGTTCGGGGTGTTCTGGTAGGCAAGCGCCGGCGGCGGGGCCGGCGGCGCCGGTGGCTGTTCCCGTTCGCTCATCCAGGCACGCTCCCGAGGGCCACCGCTGCCGCGACCCGCAGCACGGCCTGCCGGGTCGCGGAAGAGACGCCGCGGGCGTCATAGACGTTGCCGCCCAGCAGGTAGGGATCGGGAGGAACGACGACGACCCCTGAACCCGGGGGGTTCCGCCGGCTGGTCTCGCGGAAGGAGTCCTCGTGCGGGCAGACGATCACCTGCACCACCCGGGCGACCAGGTTGGGGTTCACGGCGCGGACTCGCATCAGCACCTCGGCCAGGGCCGCGGCCCCGGCGGGGCCGGGTCCGCTGACCACGACTGCCTGATCGGCACGGGCCAGGGCCGCGTGGCCACCCTCGCCGCAGTCGTCCCCCACGTCGAGAAGGTTGAAGGTGTGGTCAGGGCCCAGGCCGTCGAGCACGCCCGCGACGTCGCCCCGCGTCACGGTCTCGTCCCAGGTGCCGCCGCCGACCATCGCGAGCCCCGAGGGGACAGTCGGCGCGACCAGCGGCTGGCCGTCGTTCGGCAGGGCCGTGATGGTCATCGGGTTCGCCACGCCGTAGAGCACGCTCAGCGTGGGGGCGCCCGCCTGGACGTCCACCACGACCGAGTGGTCCTCGCGCAGAGCCATGAAGGTGGTGCCCACGCCGACGGCGAGCGTCGTACAGCCGACGCCACCCTTGCCGGCGACGAACGCGACGATGCGACGGTCGGTCTGGCGTTGTCTGGCCGCATCGACGATCGCGCGCTCGTCCTGGGCCACCACGGCCGCGTCGGGTGTGGTCAGGCCACGTGCCACCAGGCGCACGAACCGCGAGGTCTCCCGTGGCGACGGCGGAGCGGTGCGCTCGAGGAGGTTCTGGGACGCGGTCGGTCGTGTCACGGTCTCGTGCTGCGCTGCGGGCTCGGGCTGCCGCGCGGGAGCCGGGACGGGAGACTGCTCTGGCCGGAGCTGCACGACAGAGGCACCGGACTCGGGCGCCTCGACGACCGACTCACGAGAGGGCAGGTCACCCAGCCCGAGGCTGCGTGGGTCGATCCCCATACGCTCCAGGTCACCGGCGGCGTCCTGGGCGCGCCGGCGCCGCAGGACGGACTGGTCCGGCTGCTCCTCGCCCGTGGTTTCCCCCGGACGTTCCCCCGGACGTTCGTCGTCGGCCATCAGAAGACTCCTCCGAGCGCCGAGTAGACACCCATGGATCCGGCGAGGACCACCAGCAGGTCGACGATCACGAGGAACTCGACGATGTTCAGGGTGCGTTTGACCCGGGCTCTGGTGATCGCCGAGATCGGGATCCCCGCCACTCCGATGGCAGCTGCGAGGCACAGGGCGCCGATCGGGGCCAGCCAGGCGACCAGGTCGGCGTGGTCGACGGCGTAGCGCGTCAGGGCGAACCCGAGCACCGCCAGCGAAGCAGTGCGCAGCGGGAGCATGTGCTGGGTCCGTGAGAACAGCCGCGACCGCAACAGAGCCGCGACGGCGAGGCTCAGCGCCAGGGTCTGGTCCCAGTCGTCGCCGCGCACGTCGAGCACGACACCTGCCCACACCACCACGAGAGCCACGCCGACCAGCGAGCCCACGAGCAGGGCGTTGCTCGCTCGGTAGCGAGCCCGCAGCACGGACAGGTCGAGGCGCCCCACGTGTCGGACCCGGTAGTCGGCGCTCGCCAGCCCACCGACCGAGAGCGACACGCGCGGGATGACGCCGACCGTCAGCAGGGCCAGCACCGGCAGCACGCGCACTGCCTGCTCGACGGGTAGGTCGAGCCACCCGACGATGGCGTGCAGGAGCCCAGCCGCCACCAGCACCGCGGCCGCAGCGGCGTGCCCGATGGTGGCTCGGGTGAGGAGCACGGCGACCCCGGCGACCGCCCCGAGGCCGAGCATGGTGCTGGCCAGGTCCGTCCACGGCTGCACGTCCAGGTCGGCGACGACCGCGCGACCGAGCAGGGCACCCCAGAGCATGGCCGACACGGCGGCGCCCGCGGCATCGACCGGCCGCGCGAACCGTGCCGCCCACCAGGTCGCGAAGAGCAGCCCGACGATCGGCGCCGTCGCTGCCGCGGCGGTGTCGACCTCAGTGGTCCAGGAGGGTGACCCGAAGAGCCCCCCGGTCAGGCTGGCCAGGGCGAGGAGCCCGAGCAGCGAGGCACCAGCGAGCACAGCGAACGATCCGGTGGTGCGCGTCGACCACACTCCGCCGGCATCATCGACGCTGTCCTCGACCGCATCCCGGACGTCCTCGACCAACGCCGGCCGCACGTCCTCCTGCTGCCCGCGCAGCTCCAGCACGTCACCGTCGAGCACGCCGGCGTCGGCCAGCGACTGGGTGAGCGGGAGCGAAGCCGCCCCCAGTCGCGCGAGGGTCCAGCTCGTCGGAGCGCCTGCCTGGTGCTCCGGCGAGGCGAACCGCATCACCTGCGGGAGGACGTCGGAGAGCGGCAGCGCGCTGGGGAGTGCCAGGTCGATCGTGCGTTCACCGGTCACGACCGTCACCCGGCTGTACGCCGTCAGCACCTACTACCTCCCCCACGTTCTTCAGTGCGAGGGCCCCTTTTGCAACGCTCTCGGCGGTGGCGAGCATATCGTTGCCGGACCCACCAGGACGGGACAAAGGCACAGATGACGACGACACTGGTCAAGCGACCTGCCCGGATCGAGCCACCGACGGTGGCCCGGCAGTCCTTGGAGATCTCGCCTCCCCCCTCCCGCGGACACGCGGCGCCGGCGATGGCCGGCGCCAGCATGATGATGATGCCGCTCATGAGCGGCACGGGCTCTGTCACCGTGGCGATCACCCAGCGCGACCGGCCGATCGTGGCCGTGGCGGCCTTCCTCGCGCTGATCGGCTCCATCGCGATCGGCGTGATGATGATGATCAGCCAGCGCAGCGGCACCAAGCGCCAGGTCCGCGAGTCCCGTGAGCGCTACCTGGACTACGTCGAGGCATTGCGCCACGCCGTACGCGACCAGATCGCGGGACAGCGGGCCGAGCAGGCGTGGCGCCATCCGCGGACCGACCAGCTGCTGGACATCTGCCAGGACCCGACCAGGCGGTGGGAGCGTCGCACGTCGCACGTCGACTTCCTCGCGACCCGGGTGGGCACCGGGACCGTGCCGCTGGCCGCGGGGCTGACCCTGAACGCCGACACCGGACCTCTGAACGACTTCGACCCCGTGTGCCTCCAGACGGCGCAGGAGCTGCAGCTCAGGTACGCCGAGCTCCGCGACCAGCCGATCGTGCTCGCTCTCCGGGAGCTCGGACAGGTCAGCGTGCTCGGTGACCCTGCCAACCGTCGCCTGCTCGCCACCAACCTGCTGTTGCAGGCGGTCGCGCTGCACAGCCCCAACGACGTCGACGTGGCCGTGGTGCGATCCGAGGACGCCGCAGCCCATTGGGACTGGGTCAAGTGGCTCCCGCACGTCCAGGACGGGCAGCTCCTCGACGGCGACGTGCCGTCGCGACGGGTGACCTCCAGCGTCCCGGCCATGACCGAGCTGCTGGCGGCCGACATGGAGACGCGGCTCGACCGGCTCCAGCGCACTCGTGGGAGCCAGGCCTCCCTGCGCCACCTCGTCGTCGTCGTCGACGGCGAGGGTCTTCCGGCCGGCCAGCACCTCGTCCCGCCCGGAACCCAGGCTGAGTTCGCGGACCTCGGGATCCACGTCGTCTCACTGCTCGACACGGCACGCGACGAGCCAGAGCGCGTGGACAGCCGGATCGAGATCGCCACCGACGGCTCGGCCACGGTGTCGGATCGAGAGGCGCCGTTCACGCTCGACGTACCGCCCATGGGAGCCGAGCAGGCCGTCGCGCGCACCTTGGCTCCGCTGCGGCTGAGCGTCGAGCACGTGTCCGAGGACGGGCTCGCCGACACGGTGGGGCTCGCCGAGATCCTCGGAGTGGCCGATCCCGCGCGGCTCGACCTTCGAGGCACGTGGCGGCCCCGCGCCCAGCGGGACCTGCTCCGGGTGCCGATCGGCGTCGGTGCGACCGGCAACACCGTGATGCTGGACCTGAAGGAGTCGGCCCACGGCGGCATGGGACCGCACGGCATGGTGGTCGGCGCGACCGGCTCCGGCAAGTCGGAGATGCTGCGCACCCTGGTCAGCTCGCTGCTGATCGGACACGGACCCGACCGGCTCGCCCTGATGCTGGTCGACTTCAAGGGCGGCGCGACATTCGCCCCCATGGAGGGTGTCCCTCACATCGCCGGCATGATCACGAACCTGCAGGACGACCTGACCCTGGTCGACCGCATGCGTGATGCGCTGTACGGCGAGATGCAGCGGCGTCAGGAGATCCTCAAACGGGTCGGCAACCTCCCCAACGTGAGCGCGTACCAGGCCCGCATCGACGCCGGCGAGGAGCTCGAGCCGCTCCCCCACCTGCTCGTCATCGTCGACGAGTTCTCCGAGCTGCTCACGGCGAAGCCCGACTTCGCGGAGCTCTTCGTCGCGATCGGGCGGATCGGTCGTTCGATCGGGGTGCACCTGCTGCTCGCGACGCAGAAGCTGGAGATGGGCAAGATCCGGGGGCTGGAGTCCCACCTGTCCTACCGGATCAGCCTCCGCACGTTCTCCGAAGGTGAGAGCCGCGACGCCATCGGCGTACCCGATGCGTTCCACCTGCCCCCTGAGCCGGGTTCTGGCTATCTCAAGGTCGACACCTCTGTCTTCGACCGGTTCAAGGCGGCACTGGTGTCCTCGCCCTACACACCACCCACCGAGGGACCGAAGACCACGGTCCCGGTGGTGCCCTATCTCGCTGTGAACGGGCTGGGCGCCTGGGTGGCGCAGCAGGCCGCGACCGAGCGGTCCGCCTCCCGGACCGGGGGCGAAGCCGTCGACGAACCAGCGATGCGCTCGGCCTCCAGCGTCCTGGACGTGCTCTGTGGCCAGATCGTGGCGGCCGGTGCGACTCCGGTCCGGCCGGTCTGGCTGGAACCACTGCCCAGCCAGCTCGCTCTCGGCGCGTTGGTCTCGGTGGAGGAGACAGGCCGGGTCGGCACGTGCGCGGCCGTGATCGGCATGGTCGACGACCCGTCCAAGCAGGAGCAGCACCCGCTCGACTGGGACTTCACCGGCGGCGGGGCCAACCTCGTCATCACCGGCTCGCCGCAGACCGGGAAGTCGACGCTGGTCCGCACCCTGATCCTCTCGATGTCGGCCCGCTACGCACCTGGAGACGTCGCCTTCTACTGCATCGACTACGGCGGTGGATCCCTCGCGCCGCTGCAACGGCTGCCCCACGTGGCTGCGGTGGCCACGCGTGTCGACGCCGAGCGCATCAGCAGGACGGTCAACGACGTGCGGAGCGCGTTGAACCACCGAGAAGCACTGTTCCGTGAGCACGGCCTGGACTCGATCACCGCCTACCGCCGCGCCCGCGCGGCCGGCTCACTCCCGGAGGAGGAGACCGGCGACCTGTTCCTGGTCGTGGACGGCTGGGGAACCTTCAGGGACGAGTTCGACGATCTCGACTACGCCATCGCCGACATCGCCGCCCGGGGGACCAACTTCGGGATCCATGTCGTGGTCACCGTCACTCAGGCGATGCAGGTGCGTATGCGCATGCAGGGCTCCATGGGCGGTCGCCTCGAGCTCCGACTCAACGATGTCTACGACTCCGAGTTCGAGCGCGCGGTGATGGAGCAGGTCCCGAGGGACACCCCCGGCCGGGGAGTCACCGGTACCCGCCAGAAGGCCCTCGTATTCCAGTCAGCCCTCCCAGTCCTCCAGTCCTCGACGGTCGACGACGAGGACGACGGCTCCGACCAGCGCGAGCTCGTCGACGCGATCATGGCCAAGTGGGGTGATCGCACTGTCACGAAGGTCGAGGTGCTGCCCACCCTGGTCCGACCCGCTGACCTCCCTGCGGTCCGGCAGGGGGATGCCGGGCTGCTGGTCGGCATCTCCGAGCTCAACCTCGGTCCAGCCGAGATCAACATGTTCGGAGCCGATCCGCACCTGCAGGTCTACGGCGACGGCGAGACCGGCAAGTCCAACCTGCTCAAGCTGCTCATCGGCAACCTGGTGGCCACCCGGACACCCGAGGAGATCGGCATCGTCGTGGTCGACTACCGCCGTTCCCTGCTCGACGTGGTCCCCGAGGAGTACCTGCTCACCTACGTGACAGGTCAGGAGCAGGCCGCTCAGATGGCCGGCGAGATCAGCGGCGCGATCGCCCAGCGGGTGCCTGGTCCCGACGTCACCTCCGAGCAGCTGCGCAACCGGACGTGGTGGTCGGGACTCGAGGTGTTCGTCATCATCGACGACTACGACCTGGTGTCGACCTCGCAGGGCAACCCGCTGATGCCGCTCGTCGACCTGCTCCCGCAGGGCCGGGACCTGGGCTTCCACCTCGTCCTGTCGCGTCGTACCGGAGGGATGTCGCGCGCGGTGTTCGAGCCGATGGTGCAGCGCCTGATCGATCTGAGCGCCCCGGGGTTCATGTTCTCCGGCGACCGGCTCGAGGGCCGGTTGATCGGCGGTCACCCCTCCCAGCGACTCCCGCGGGGACGGGCGATGTTCGTGACGCGGGACGGGTCCACGTCCCTGGTGCAGACGACCCTGGCGGACGCCGCGAATTTCGAGACGGAGCGGGCGGAGTGAACCCGGACACATTGACCCACCGCATTTTGGGTTTGGCGAGGGTAAGTTACGGGCATCACGGGATAGAACGCACAGGTCGCCCGTGTCGATTGTCGAGTCGGACCGGCCAGACAACCACACCACAGGGGATGGAGTAGAGATGCCTGCAGACCGCGTATCACTGACCGAGGGCTACGGCGGCGCCCAGCAGAAGAACAACGCCGTCAACGACGAGGCCACGAATGTCACCGGTCTCTCCAAGAAGCAGCACGGCCACACCGAGGCGTTCATGGGAGCCAACAAGGGCGCCCTGGCCACGCAGGGCGGCAACGGCTCCACTGCCACCGCCAACAGCCTGTCGGCCGGCGGCAACCTGCATGGCGCCAATGCCGACAACAGCCAGCAGTTCCTGCGCCAGACTGCCGGTCACGAAGAATCCGGTGCCCACGTCCAGGCCGGGGAGTCCCGCACTGTCGAGACTGCAGCCATGGACCTGAACAGCAAGATCAACCGCGCCTAGGCGCGGACCACGAGATTCAGAGGGGAACTGTCATGGCCAACAACGGAGACTCACTTCGCGTCGACCGCGCCGCCTACCAGACGCACGCCGACGACACGCACAGCAACATGGGCGCCTTCCGCGGCTCGGCGGACAACGTCGATCGCCAGCAGGGCTACCTGCAGAGCATGACCGAGGAAGGTGTCGGTAGCGAGGAGCTCGGCCAGGTGCGGAGCGGGACGAGGCACGCCACCGAGGACATCCACACCAACGCCACGAAGCTCGCCGGACGGACCTCGGAGACGGCAGACGAGTTCATCGGCAACGTGCGCAACTCGGCGTCGAAGAACATCCGCCCGATCGGCTGAGGCAGCACCATGGGATCGGATTCCGGGGCCATCGGTGTCGAGGTGGACGCCCTGCATGGCACTGGCAAGACCATCTCCGCTCGTTCGAGTGGAGGTGGGTCCGCTGCCAGGGGGCTGATGGAGGGGCTGGACTCGGCCGGTGGCACTGTCGGTCACTACGCGGTGAAGAGCGCCATGAGTGCGTTCGTCACCAACGACGTGATGGACCCCGCCACCAAGCTGCCGGTCCAGCTCACCGACGCTGGTCACAACGTGTCCAACGTCGCCGCCACCTCCCGCGAGAGCGACAACGCGGGCGCTGCGGCACTGAATGCACCTATCTCGGGGACCTCCGAGATCGGGAGCCGCATCAACAGGCAGATCTGAGCCGAGGCACCACCCAAGGCTCTGACAGGGTCGGGCCGACCACCGTCGGTCCGGCCCTGACGTCTGAAATCTCACGAGGGGGAACAACGTGGTCGACCGCACCGATGGGCCTTTCGAGTACTACCAGGAGATCCACGCGGGAGTGAACGGCGACACCATTCGCGCCGATGCCCACGACCCCGGGCTCAAGGCCGCCACCATCGGTGCGTTGGCCGGCGAGCTCGAGGGTGACTCCCGGCAGGTCGCGGGACAGCTGAGCGGCGACATCACCACCGATGTTCAGCTCAACCCCGACACCGCCTCTGCGACAGCGAGGACGCTGGCGGCGAAGGGCCACTACGCCGTCGGTCTGGTCAGCAGCTTCGCGGACATGGTGGACACGTTCGACACCACCGTGAGCTCGCTCAACCAGCGTTATCGGACCGACCTTGCCTCGGCCATGCGCTACGCCGGACAAGGAGCTGCCGCGACCCCGGACCCTGAGGACGACAAGCAGGTCACCGAGGCCAACATGGGTCCCCCTCTCAAGGCCCACCTGCAACCTGAGTACGACGCAGCGGTCAACAAGCTCGACAACGACGCGGACACGATCGCCACCAAGTTCAAGCAGGGTGCGACCAACGACAACGTCGCGGAGCTGATCGCGGCCGGACTGATCCCGCTCTCGGCCGCGTCGTTCTACCCGGGGCTGGAGCTGACCAGCGAGTACAAGCGCGCCTACTACCAGTCGACGCTGGGCAGGATGACGGTTCAGGAGCAGATCGACTGGGTGAACGCGCACAAGGACAACCTCCCTCCCGAGGCAGCGGACGCGATCAGCCCTGCGGTCCAGGAGCACTTCGCCAACGACGTCGCCGACGACATCCAGGATCCCGACGACATCGACGGCGACACCGTCAAGCTGCTCACCTTCTTCCAGGAGCAGCCCGCGTTCTCCCATCAGCTCTACAGCGAGGTCTCGCCCAACGAGATGGCGGACGCCGTCCGGCACCTCTCACTCGACGCGTTCCCGCCCCAGACCGGGTCGGGGCCCGGCCCGGACGCAGTCGAGAAGGCCGAGCTCTACAAGGGCTTCCTGGACGCGGCCGGTGTCGCCTTCGCCACCTACACCAAGGGGACCGGCGCCTACCAGCCACCGTCCGACCTGGCCGACACGTGGTTCAACGCCATCACCGACGAGGAGAACCCGGAGAACGCCGCTGCGCTCACGTTGCTGATCAGGCACGGGGGCCAGGAGACGTCCCTCGACGACTCCTTCATCACCGACCTGACGGGCAAGGTCTATGAGTGGGAGCGGGACCATGACGGGGATCCGGTGTGGAGCCCTCTCAACGAGTCGCTCGGCACCGACTACGGGATCAAGGACCCCTCGATCGACTACGGCGACGACCCGGACGAGTCCTACGACGACCTCACGTTCGGGAACTCGGCGTACGACGGGCTCGCGAACCTCCTCGGCGCGATGGCGCACACACCCGAAGGCGCCCAGGACTTCTTCATGGGCAACTACGACGGGAGCAGCGAGTCACTCGAGGAGAGGATGGACTACCTCATCGGCGGTGAGCACGCCCGCACCTTCGCCCAGGACGACGGCGACGGCCTCGGTCGTGCGCTGCAGGCTGCCGCCGTAGGCGGGGAAGACCGCGACGCGGACGGCACCGCGATCACCAACGAGCTGTTCTCGACCATCGCCGAGCACTCCGGCGAGGGGGACGGCTTCGGCCCCGACGACACGTGGCACGTGTGGAACGGCATGACCGACAGCCTGGGCACCATTGCGTCGGGCTACACCGGCGATGTGTACGAATCCCTCTCGGGCGGGGTCACCGACAGCGGCTCCACCCATCTCTCGGTGAGCCCGGACGAGCTGGAGAAGGTGCTCGGGGAGATCGGCCACAGCGACGACAAGAGCGGGCTGGAGACGCTGACCGCCGCCATGCACATGGAGGTCCGCAACCAGAACGTCGAATACCTCCAGGGCGTGCACGGCCCGCACGACCTGGCATCGCTGCCGAGCACCGCCTTCGAGGGGCTGCAGATGAAGCACGGCGAGGTGATGGCCAGCCTTCTCGACCACGGGTTGACGATCGCCGAGGACCAGGACAGGACCGAGGAGGCGCGCGCAGCCTTGCTGTCCAAGGGCCTGGACATCGCCGGTGGGTTCATCCCGGGAGCCGGCACGGTGCTCGGCGAGGGCGCCTCGGAGCTTGCGAAGACCACCTACGACACGATCTCCGGCGAGGCACTTGGTGCCCTCAGCGAAGGCGTCGCCAACTCCCCGTCGTCCACCACCGACGCCTACCGCTCCGGCGCCATCGACACGGTGCCGGAGAAGCTCCGCTACGGAGCGATCTCGGATCTCTACCGGGCCGGCTACCTCGGGGAGCAGGAGATGCCGAGCGGCAACCACTTCGACGGTGCCGCGGACAGCCTGTTCTCCGGGCAACCTCCCACCCTGCGCCCCGAGCTGCTGGACGACGACGGCTACGTGCTGGATGAGACCGACATCCCCGAGCGCGATCGTGCAGGCATCATCGACGCATGGGACAACTTCCACTCCAGCGAGGCCTGGGACGCGGTCTACGAGGAGACCTACACCTCGACGTTCTACGACGCAGTCGCCAAGAAGGACTGATGACGCCCTCGACACCCGCAACCCGGTCATGGGCCCGTGGCGGCCTCGTCGCCGTCGCGCTCCTGGTCCTGACCGTGGCAGGTGCCTGCGGCAAGGACGAGCAAAAGGAGCCTGCCGCCGCGTGCGGTCTGATCGACCCGGAGCTCGTATCGGACCTGGCCGACGGGCGCGACTGGAAGGCCGTGGGGTCGCTCTACCGCGACGGACGGTTCGGTGAGGGCTGCACCATCCTGGTGAGCGGGGAGCAGCTCCTCCTGATCAGCCTGGTCGACTTCGGGGAGGCGGGGAACGCCGACTCGGCCAGGCAGCAGGTGCTCGCCGAGCGGGACGCCTACGCGCGAACCTGCCCGGGAACCACCCCTGCGTCGGTCACCGAGGAGAGCGTGACGTCGGTGTGCCTCGGCGAGCGGAAACTCGACTACAACGAGTCGAACTCTCGCCGACTGGTCCGCGTGACGATCGACCGGACTCCGGGCGTCTCCCTGTCCACGGACGACGCTGCCCGCATCAGCGAGGACATCAACGAGAGGGCCGACGAGCTGTCCAAGTAGACAGTGAGCCCCACGCTCCTGACCTGCAGGAACATGGGGCTCGAGTCGTGTCCGAGGGGGGACTTGAACCCCCACGCCCTAATACGGGCACTAGCACCTCAAGCTAGCGCGTCTGCCTATTCCGCCACCCGGACGAGCGCCGTAACCCTAGCAAGTCCGGCAGGGCTTCGAGTAATCGGGAGGGTGTGTCACCACCCGCCCGGAAGTGGCCGCCCCTCGGCGAAACCGGCAGCCGACTGGACGCCGACCACGGCCCGCTCGGTGAGCTCGGCGAGGTCGTGGGCACCGGCGTAGGTGCAGGCCGAGCGGACGCCGGAGCAGATCTCGTCGACGAGGTCCTCCACACCGGGACGGTCCGGGTCCAGGTGGATCCGCGAGGAGGAGATGCCCTCCTCGTAGAGCGCCTTGCGGGCCCGGTCGAAGGGGCTGTCGCCCGACGTACGGTTCGCCACGGCACGGGCCGAGGCCATCCCGAAGCTCTCCTTGTAGGGCCGGCCGTCCGTGCCGACGTGCAGGTCACCGGGCGACTCGTGGGTGCCGGCGAACCAGGAGCCGATCATCACCTGCGACGCCCCAGCGGCCAGCGCGAGGGCGACGTCGCGCGGGTGTCGCACTCCCCCGTCGGCCCACACGTGCTTGCCGTGCCGGGCAGCGGCCTCGGCGCACTCGAGCACCGCGCTGAACTGCGGCCGCCCGACGCCGGTCATCATCCGGGTCGTGCACATCGCACCCGGGCCGACGCCGACCTTGACGATGTCGGCACCCGCCTCGATGAGGTCGTGCACACCGTCCGCTCCCGCGACGTTGCCTGCCACGACCGGGACCCCCGGGTCGACGGAACGGACCGCCGCCAGGGCCTCGATCATCCGCTCCTGGTGACCGTGGGCGGTGTCGAGGACCAGGCAGTCGACACCTGTTGCGAGGAGGCGCCTGACCTTGCCGGCGACGTCTCCGTTGACGCCGACCGCTGCCGCGACCCGCAGCCGACCCAGGTGGTCGAGTGCGGGCTTGTAGATCGTGGAGCGCAGCGCCCCGGTGCGGGTGAGGATGCCGACCAGGGCACCATCGTCGTCCACGGCAGGCGCCAGCCGGTAGCGGGAGGACGCCAGCACGTCGAAGGCCTCGCGCGGGTCCATCGAGTCCTTGAGGGTGACCATGTCAGTGGTCATCGCGTCGGCCAGCTGGGTGAAACGGTCCACGCCGGCGCAGTCCGCCTCGGTGACGATGCCGACCGGTCGGCCTTCCTCGACGACGACGGCGGCACGGTGGGCGCGCTTGGGGAGCAGCGCGAGGGCGTCGCTGACCGTGTCCTGGGGACCGAGCGTGATCGGCGTCTCGAAGACCGGGTGACGTTGCTTGACCCACGCCACCACCTCCTCGACCACGGCCAGCGGGATGTCCTGCGGGATCACGCTGAGGCCACCGCGACGAGCGATCGTCTCCGCCATCCGGCGACCGGAGACGGCCGTCATGTTGGCGACCACCAGCGGGATCGTCGTACCCGTGCCGTCGCCCGCTGCCGGATCCTGCGCGAGGTCGACGTCGTAACGGGACGCGACGGCGGAGCGCCGAGGCACCATGAACACGTCGTTGTAGGTCAGGTCATAGGGTGGCTGCGTGTCGGAGAGGAATCGCACGGGAGACGAATCTACCGGCCCGATCGTGGGCGCGGGGACCACAGGTCCGGTGACGGGGATCGCACCTGGTCGGGTCAACCTGATCGGCGAGCACGTCGACTACAACGGCGGGCGCTGCCTGCCGATGGCGTTGACCCAGTCCACGACTGCCCGGCTCACCCTGCGCGGGGACGACCTGCTCGTGGTGACGAGTGGTTCGCGATCCTGGCGGGGCCGGAGCGGAGAGCTGAAGGACGCCGAGTCCTGGGTGCTGTACGTCGCCGGGGTGCTCGTCGCCCTCGAGGTGGAGCAGGGCATGGAGATCGAGATCTCCAGCGACGTCCCGATCGGTGCCGGGCTGTCCAGCTCGGCCGCACTCGAGTGCAGCGTGGCCGTGGCCGTGAACGAGGCCCTCGGCCTGGAGCTGTCAGCCGACGAGCTGGTCGAGGCGTGTGTCCGCGCCGAGAGCGAGACCGTGGGTGCTCCGACCGGCGGCCTCGACCAGGCGATCGCCATTCACGGCAAAGCCGAGCATGCCCTCCTGGTCGACTTCGCCACGGACGCGCGGGAGCAGGTGCCCTTCGATCCCGGGTCGCACGGGCTGGCCGTCCTCGTGATGGACACGAAGGTGAGCCACGAGCTGACGGACGGGGGCTATGGCTCCCGGCGCGACGACGCATGGGCGGCCGCGGAGCGGCTCGGCCTGGACAAGCGCTCCCTGGCGCAGGCCACGTCGATCGAGGCACTGCCGGAGCCGTTGCTGAGTCGCGCCCGGCACGTCGTCACGGAGGTGATTCGTGTGGACGAGTTCGTGTCGGCCCTGCGTGCTGGGGACTGGTCGGCCCTCGGCCCGCTGATGGACGCCTCGCACACGTCGCTGCGTGACGACTACGAGGTGTCGTGCGAGGAGCTCGACGTCGCGGTGGAGACAGCGCGCGAGGCCGGAGCACTCGGCGCCCGGATGACCGGTGGTGGCTTCGGCGGGTCGGCCATCGCGCTCGTGCCGCTGGAACGGCTGGCTGCGGTGCAGTCCGCCGTCGCAACGGCGTTCGTCGCGCACGGCTGGACCGAGCCGGACTTCTTCGTCGCCGAGCCCGGGGACGGCGCTCGCGCCAGTTAGCTGCCCTGCGTGGCGGCTACTCCGATACGTCCGCTGCGGAACGCATCGACGAACAGGCCGTGGTCGCCACGCACCGTGGCGGCGTAGCGCAGGCCGAAGTCGACGAGGTGGTCGGTGAAGTCACGGCGCCGACCCTTCAGTGACTCCACGATCGCCTGCTCCACCTGGAAGGAGACCAGGTCCTGTTCGCTGTCCTCGTCCGAGGCGCAGTGCACCTTCGCGGTCGCGCGGCCAAGCAGGTCCACCACCGCGGCCATGTCGTCGGGCTCGGTGATGTTCTCCCAGTCCAGGTCCACCTCGTAGGGCGACACCTCCGAGATCACGTAGCCGACGCCGGCCATCTCGGCGTACCCGAGGAGGGGGTCCGTGTGCACCTGGAGGGCACGCTGGCTGACCACGGTGCGGTGGCCCTCGTGCTCGAAGTAGCGGCCGACGCTCGAACTGTCCGCGAAGCGGCTCAGCGCCGGGATGTTGGCCTGCTTCATCGACAGCACCACGTCGTTGTCCAGCGCCTGGCTGTAGCCCTCCACCAACAGGTTGTACGCCGGGAGACCGGCGCTGCCGATGCCGAAGCCGGACTTCCCGACGACGTCGCGCAGGTCGTAGAACAGCTCACGGTCGAAGCGCTTGGACCGGGGGATCGTCTCCAGGTAGGACCGGAACGCCTTCTCGACCGCGGCTCGTTCCCGCTTACCGAGGTGTCTGATCGTCGCGTCCTCGGTGAAGACCCGGACGGCATCCTCGACGTGGGTCAGCTCGTCGAGCAGGTCGGCGCGCCGAATCGTCCGTGCGCTGACCAGCGCCTCCAGCACTGGCCCCTCGGTGTTCTCCAGGTGCAGCGCGAAGTCGTCGTCCTCGTCCTCGCTGGCGTAGTGGTCCACCTGGGACAGGTAGGCGCGGACGTAGCGCCGGACCAGGGCGACGATGTCCTCCTCGGGCAGAGCCTTCTGCCAGCACAGCAGCGCGAGGCTGGCAACGAACCGCTGCAGGTCCCACGTGAAGTGGCCGATGTAGGCCTCGTCGAAGTCGTTGATGTCGAAGACGAGACGGCCGCCCGAGTTGAGGTAGGTGCCGAAGTTCTCCACGTGCAGGTCGCCGTGGATCCAGATCGCGCCGCTCTGCTCGTTCACCCAGGGATCCGGCTTCCTGGTGACGTCGGCGTAGAACAGGCACGCCGAGCCGCGGTAGAAGGCGTGCGGGTCCGCGGCCATCTTGCGGTACTTGGTTCGGAAGGCCTTCGGAGCTGCCTTCATCAGCGGGTCGAAGGCGTCCTTGAACACCTCGACGATCAGGTCGGTTCGCTTGGCCTTGCTCATCAGCCCAACCTGTCAGGGCCGGGTCGCGACGTGACGCCCGCGGGCGGTCTCAGCCCGACCGAGTGCAGCTCGAGCCGGGCCAGCCGGTCGACGACGTCACTCTCCCCGCGGCGCCAGGATCCCGCCGGGTCGGAGGACACGCCCGCGAGCACCTGCAGCGGCTGGTGGGCCAGGGCCCTGAGGGCGAACAGGTCCAGGTCTGAGCCGGAGTCCAGGAACCGCTGGCCGGCGGTGGCCCGTCGTACGAAACGAATGCGGGGTGGCAGGTAGAACCACAGCAGCATCAGGATCGGGATCAGGGCGACTGACCAGCCGAGCCAGCTGGCCAGCGTGTCGACGGCCGCGACCTGCTGCCGGCCGGCGTCCGCCAGTCCGCTTGCTGCGTCGCCGGCCCCGTCGAACGGGCGGCGCACCTCGTCGCCGACGAGCGGCACCTTCGCGACTGACCTCCCCGCGTCGCGGAGCCGGTCGGCCAGATCGGTGGCGCTGGAGTCGATCTTGTAGCCGGGTGTCGCCAGCTCGAGGGTCGCGTCATGGACCTTCATGGCGACGACCACCCAGAGCCAGACCCAGAGCACGGCGGCCAGGTCCCCGGTGATCTGGATCGTGCGTCGTACGGAGGAGTCGGCGTAGAACTTCATGACCCCGTAGTGCCCAGAACGGGCGGGGTTGTACATCAGTCCTTGACGTTGAGGGGTGCAGCATCGGTCGACAAGGGCCGGAGTCCCCGGCCGACCGGGGAATCATGCATCCCCCTACTTCAGCTCGGCAGAGCTCAGCCCGAGCACCCGGCGGGCCACGATCAGCTGCTGGATCTGCTGGGTGCCCTCGAAGATGTCGAGGATCTTGGAGTCGCGGCCCCACTTCTCGAGCAGCTCGACCTCGGAGTAGCCGAAGGTGCCGGCGAGCTCCACGCAGCGCAGGGTGACGTCCGAGCCCATCCGGCCGGCCTTGGCCTTGGCCATCGAGGCCTGCATCGAGTTGGGCTGGCGGTTGTCGGCCATCCAGGCCGACTGCAGGGTCAGCAGGTACGCCGCCTCCCAGTCCGCCTCGAGCTGGAGGAATGTGGCCGCCGCAGCGGACTGGGTCAGGGCCGGCTTGTCGTAGTCGATCTCGACGCCGGCCCCGGAGAGGATCTCGCGGGTCAGGTCCAGCGAGGCTCGTGCACAGCCGAGGGCCATGGCGGCCACCAGCGGACGGGTGTTGTCGAAGGTCGCCATCGCGCCGGCGAAACCCTGCTTCGGGTCGACGTCGGCATCGCCGAGCAGGTCCTCGGCGGGCACCCGGCAGTCCTCGAAGATGATCACCGCGGTGTCGGAGGCGCGGATGCCGAGCTTGTGCTCGAGCCGCTCCACCCGCATCCCGGGGTTGCCCTTCTTCACCACGAAGGACTTGATCGCGGCCCGACCCAGGCTCTTGTCGAGGGTGGCCCAGACGACCACGCTGTCCGCGCGCTCCCCCGAGGTGACATAGATCTTCTCGCCGTTCAGGACGTACTCGTTGCCGTCCTTGCGGGCGGTGGTCTGGATGTTTCCCGAGTCCGACCCGGTGCCCGGTTCGGTGATCGCCATCGCGGCCCAGGTGCCGGCGAAGCGCTCGAGCTGCTCGTCGTTGGCGACGGAGGCGATCGCCGAGTTGCCGAGGCCCTGTCGGGGCATCGAGAGCAGCAGGCCGACGTCGCCCCAGCACATCTCCAGCACGGAGAGCACGGAGGCGAGGTTGGCGCCGTTCCTGTTCGTGGGTCGACCGGCGCCGGTCTTCTCTGTGTTCTCATCACGGCGGACGCCGGCCGCACCGGCGCCGCCGGTCGCGCCGGACTCGGAGATGCCGTCGATCATGGCGGCGAGCATGTCGAGCTCCTTGGGGTACTCGTGCTCGGCCTCGTCGTACTTGCGGGAGATGGGGCGCAGCATGTTCATCGCGACCTGGTGGGCCTGGTCGACGAGCGGGCGGATCTTCTTGGGGGTCTCGAGGTTGATCATGAGTGTGTGCTCCTTGGTCGGCTGAAGGTCGGTCGCGTGGGGTGCGCCACGTTCAGACCAGGACCGCTCCTTCCATGAGTCCGATGGCTCGCAGGTCGCGATACCACCGCTCGACGGGGTGCTCCTTCACGAAGCCGTGCCCACCCAGCAGCTGTACGCCGTCCAGGCCGATCTGCATGCCGCGCTCGGCACAGAGACGTCGCGCGAGCGCGATCTCGCGCTCGGCGGGCTTGCCCTGCGCGACCCGACTGGCCGCGCGGTAGGTCACCAGACGCATGCCCTGCAGCTCGATCGCGATGTTGGCGACCATGAACGCCACGGACTGGCGGTGGGCGATCGGCTCGCCGAACGCCTCACGCTCCTTGACGTAGGGGGTGACGTAGTCGAGCACGGCCTGTCCGGTGCCGACCGCCAGTGCGCACCAGGCGAGGCGGGAGAACCGCACGCACTCGCGATAGTCCGCCCCGTCGCCGAGCAGCGCGATCCTCTCGACCCCGACGTCCTTGAGGACGAGTCGCGACAGGCTCGCGGCGCGCAGGCCCATCGAGGGGTCCGACTCGATGGTGATGCCCTCGTCGCCGGACTCGACGATGAACAGCTGGGGAACGCCGTCGAGCTCGGCGCCGACGATGAACAGCTCAGCGTCCGCGCCACGCACCACGCCGGACTTCACACCGTTGAGCACATAACCCTCGCCGCGTCTCGAGGCCCTGGTGGCCGGGGTGAGCGGGTCGAACAGGGCGGTCGGCTCGCTCAGGGCGAGTGCTGCCGCGGGAACCTCGTCACCGGTGAACGCGGGGAGGTAGGTGGACTGCTGCTCGTCGGTGCCCCACAGCGACAGCGCCGTCGCGACCGCACCCGGCGAGAGCGCGGCCACTGCCAGTCCCATGTCGCCCTTGGCCAGGGCCTCGTGCACCAGCGTTCCGGCCATCGCCGAGCGCTCGGTGGCGATGCCGCCGAGATCCCCGGGCACACCGAGGATCGGCAGCCCGATCTCCAGCGAAGCCTTGAGCAGCGCGTCCGGAGCGGTGCAGGTCTCGTTGGCCTCGCTCGCCACTGGTCGCACCATCTCCTCGGCGAACTCCCCGACGACGTCGGCGAGCATCTGCTCGTCCTCGCCCGGGGTGAGGTCGAAGAGCCCGGTGTTCTTCGCCGCGGGCACCCGGTTGCCACGCGTCGCGCGGCCGGCACGGGCGAAGGTGCGGCCGACGTTGCTGGCGGTCCGGAAGCCCGCGCTGGTGACCCGGTAGACGGTCTGCTCACTGGCCTTGCGAAGGCCGAGGGAGTCGAGGAGGCCGCTGGAGGCGAGCCTGTTCAGAGCAGCGACGGCCAGACCGATGGGGTCCCGCTTCTCGCTGTCGGAGAGACCATGGCGGCCTCCGGCCCGGAGCAGGCTCCAGGGCAGCTTCTGGGGTTCGCTGGCGGAATTCGGAGACATGACTGAAAATGTAACTGCGAGTTACACTTTGCGCCACACCCTCCGCGCGTGTCGCGGGTCACGCCTATCCTTCCGAACATGGCTGGCTCCGATCCCGCGCAGGGACCCGTCCCTCGCTCCCCCCTCTCCGTCGATGTCCCGAGCGGTGGAACCGTGCACCCCGTGGTGCGTTGGGGCACCGATGTGATGCACCGGACGGCGCGCCCGGTCTCGGCCTACGACGAGGAGCTGCGCACCCTGGTCGCCGACATGTTCGCGACCATGTACGCCGCCGACGGGGTGGGCCTCGCGGCCTGCCAGATCGGCGTTGACCTCGCGGTGTTCGTCTACGACTGCCCTGACGAGTCGGGAGCCATGCATCGTGGCGTCGTCTGCAACCCCTCACTCGAGCTGCCCGAGGGACGCGAGCGCCGGCTCGACGACAGCGAGGAAGGCTGCCTCTCCTACCCGGGGGCCTTCGTTGACTGCGCGAGGCCCGACCGTGCCCGGGTCGTGGGACAGGGGCTCGGTGGGGAGGATGTGGCCTACGAGGGGGACGGCCTGCTCGCCCGCTGCCTCCAGCACGAGACCGACCACATCTACGGCACCGTCTTCGGCGACCGCCTCAGCGATCGTGCGCGCAAGAAGCTGCGCAAGCAGATGCAGGAGGCTGCGGACGACTACCCGGGCGACTGGCCGGTGGGCGTCGACACCGGGGGTGACACGGGGATCGAGGTGGAATACGACGACCGCTGACTCGGCGCGGCAGGCTTCAGGGACGTGGGCGAGGGCAGCTCGACAGTGACGGTCGTCCCGACCCCCAACTCGCTCCTGATGGAGACGGTGCCGAGCTGCTGTTCCACCAGGTCGCGCACGCTGGAGAGCCCCAGCCCCGTGCCCCCGTCGTCCTCGGCGAGGCGCCCGCGCGTGAAGTCGTCGAGAATGCTCTCGACGTCATCGGGATGGATGCCCCGGCCGTGGTCACAGACCGAGAGCTGCACTATTCCTGGGCGGGGACGACCGAAGGTGATCTCCACGGGTGTCCCCGTCGGTGAGTACTTCAGCGAGTTGACGACCAGGTTGGTCACGACCCGGTGCATCGCGACCCCGTTGGCCTGCGCCAGCGCGATGTCGTCGCCCTCGATGTGCACCCGGAACGGCTCCAGAGCCGGGGCCAGGTCCCGCACGGCCGTCCGTGCGACCGCCGCGATGTCGATGTCGGCCAGCAGCAGGGGGGCCTGGCCGGCACGCTGGCTGGCGAACAGCACCAGCCCCTCCACCATGGTGAGCAGGCGGTCCGCGTTGGCCTCGACCCGCGAGATCAGCTCCTCGCGGGTCTGGCCGTCGGTGTGACGGATCGCGTCCGTGAACCCCTTGATCGCCGTGATCGGTGTCCGGAAGTCGTGGTTGAACGCTGCGTAGAAGGCATCCTGCGCCTCTTCGAGCGCCTTGACTTCGGTCCGGTCACGCGTGACCTTGGCAAAGCCGGAGACCTGACCGTCGTCGTCGTGCATCGCGGTGATCACCACGTCGCCCCAGAACCTGGATCCGTCCTTGCGCACTCGCCAGCCGGTGTGCTCGACGCGTCCGCGTTCGCGGGCCGCGGACAGGAGACGCAGGGGCAGACCGGCGCGGCGGTCCTCGTCGGTGTAGAACATGGCGAAGTTGCGACCGATGGCCTCCTTCGCGGTGTAGCCCTTGACCCGCTCAGCCCCGAGGTTCCAGGTCTCGATGGTGCCCTGGGGATCCAGCGCGATGATCGCGTAGTCGATGACCTGGCCGACGAGCAGGCGCAGGCGCTCCTCGCTCGATCGGAGGGCGACCTCGAGGTCGTGCTGCTGGGTGAGGTCCCGGGTGACCTTCGCGTAGCCCGTGAGCTGCCCCGCGCTGTCGTGGAGTGCGGTGATCACCACGTCACCCCAGAACCGGGTGCCGTCCTTGCGCACCCGCCAACCGAGGTGTTCCACCCGGCCCTCGTCCCGTGCCCGGACCAACAGGCTCACCGGCAGGCCCGCCCGGCGGTCCTCGTCGGTGTAGAACATGGAGAAGCTCCGGCCGATGGCCTCCTCGGGGGTGTAGCCCTTCACCCGCTCCGCGCCGAGGTTCCAGGTCTGGATGGCGCCCTGAGGGTCCAGCCGGATGATCGCGTAGTCGACCACCTGGCTGACAAGGTCGTCGCCAGCCCCCCGCACGTCCCCTGGTGTCCATCCCACGGGGCAAAGAATAGGCCGGTAATCACCGTTGCAAGCGAATTGTTCTTCGAGACGTCTCGTAGCAGGCGACCGCGGTGGCCGCTGCGACGTTGAGCGAGTCGATGCCCGCACGCATGGGAATGACAGCGGAGCGGTCTGCGGAGCCCTCCCAGCGCGATGAGAGGCCGTGACCTTCCGACCCGAACACGAGCGCCACCTTGTCTAGTCCGGCGACCGCCTCAGCGAGGGGGAGAGCACCGTCGGCCAGGGTCAGGGCGACGGTGGTGAACCCGTGGCCGGCGAGCAGGGGCATCGCGTCGTACCAGTGCGGCAGGCGGGTCCAGGGCAGCGCGAACACCGCGCCCATCGCGACCTTGACCGAGCGCCGGTAGAGCGGGTCCGTGCAGCGTGGAGCCAGCAGCATCCCGTCGACGCCCATGGCCGCGGCGCTGCGGAAGATGGCACCGATGTTGGTGTGGTCGACGATGTCCTCGCACACGACCACGGTGCGGGCCCCCGCCAGCACCTCCTCCACGCTCGGCAGCGGTGTCCTGGCCAGGGAGGCCAGGGCACCCCGGTGGACGTGGAAGCCGGTGACCTCCTCGGCCAGCGCCTCGGGGAGGACGTAGCACGGCGCCTGCGTCCCCCCGATCACGTCGGACAGCGCGTCCAGCCAGCGTGGCGCCATCAGGAAGGATCGCACCGGGAAGCCGGCGGCCGCGGCCCGGCGGACGACCTTCTCGCCCTCGGCCAGGAACAGGCCGTGCTCCGCCTCCAAGGACTGGCGCAGCTGCACGTCTCGCAGGTGGCGATAGTCGTCGAGGCGCGGATCGGCGGGGTCTGAGATCTCGACGTACGTCGCCATCCTCAGCCATCCCCCGGTTCCGGGGTCACTTCGTAACGCCCCGGGTGCGCCACGCCCACGACCTCGCCGATCACGATGATCGCCGGTGGCTGTACGCGCTCGGCCACGATCGCCTCGGCCAGGTCCCCGAGGGTGGTGAGCACGGTGCGCTCGGTGGGCATGGTGCCGTCGCAGACGATCCCCACGGGAGTGGCGGCGGCGCGCCCTCCCCGGAGCATCACCTCGGCGATCAGCGGTGCGTTCTCGACCGCCATCATCAACACGACCGTGCCTCGCAGGCTTGCCACGGCACCCCACTGCACCAGGGAGTCCGGGTGGCCCGGGGGCAGGTGCCCCGAGACGATGGTCAGGTCATGGGTCACTCCGCGGTGCGTGACCGGGATGCCCGCCATCGCGGGCACGGCGAGCGGGCTGCTGATGCCGGGGATCACCGTGACCGGGACTCCGGCCTCCCGGCAGGCGAGCACCTCCTCGTAACCACGCCCGAAGACGAAGTTGTCCCCGCCCTTGAAGCGCGCGACCCGCCGTCCGGCGAGCGCAGCGTCGACGATGACCTGGTTGATCTGCTCCTGCGTGGTCGAGCGACCACGGGGCAGCTTGGCCACATCGATGATCTCGGTGTCCGACGGGAGCTCTGCCAGCAGCTCACGGGGCGCCAGCCGATCGGCGACCACGAGGTCGGCCTCCATCAGGGCCTTGCGGCCGGCCACCGAGATGAGCTCGGGATCACCGGGTCCACCCCCCACCAGCACCACCCCCGCTGCCCGGTCCCGGTGGTGACGCGACGCGACCGAGCCCTCGCGCAGCGCCGCGACGATGTCGTCACGCACTCCGGCCGACCGGCGGGGATTGCGGTCCGCCGCCGAGCTGCCCATCACCGCCACCGTCACGCCGTCGTGGTTGCCGACAGCCGGGGTGAACGCCGTCGCCGCGTCGGCGTCGTCGGTGCGCACGCAGAAGATTCGCTGCCGCTCAGCCAGGACGCTGATCCGCTCGTTGACCTCGAGGTCGTCGGTGGCAGCCATCACGTACCACGCCTCGTCCAGGTCGCTGTCGACGAAGCCCCGTTGCTCCCAGGTCACCTCTCCGGACCCGACGAGGCCCTCGATCGCGGGGGTGACCTCGGGTGAGACCAGGTGCACGTCGGCACCCGCCGCGATCAGGGTGGGAACCCGCCGCTGGGCGACGTGTCCCCCGCCGGCCACCAGGACCCTGCGACCGGCCAGGCGCAGGCCGACGGGGTAGGTCGGGGAGTCGAAGGGCGGCTTGGCCGGTGGATGGGAAGCAGGCGTCACCGGACCATTGTGGCGACCCCGAGTGACCGGGAGGTCTCCCAGGCCCACCCAGCGGACCAGGTTGCGCCCGCGGCCTTTACTTGACTCATTCCAGTTTGGCTGGTTAGGTCGATCGTGATGAGTCCTTCCGCCGCCGTTCCCGCGCCCGAGCACCTGCTGCGGCTGGCCGGGCTACGGGTGACCAGGCCGCGACTGGCCGTGCTGGCGGCCCTGTCGGATCATCCCCACTCCGGCGCGGAGACCGTTCTGGCCGTCGTACGCCGGGAGCTGGGCGGGGTCTCCACCCAGGCCGTCTACGACGTGCTCAACATGCTCGCCGAACGCGGCCTTGCCCGCCGGATCCAGCCGGCCGGTTCCGTCGCGCGCTACGAGCTGCGCCTCGGGGACAACCACCACCATGTCGTGTGCCGCGCGTGCGGCGCGGTCGACGACGTCGACTGCGCGACCGGTGGGGCGCCCTGCCTGGACGCCTCCGACACCCACGGCTTCGTCATCGACGAGGCAGAAGTGACCTACTGGGGGACCTGCCCCGCCTGCCAGACCACAACTTCCACCACCACACCCGCTGCAACCCACAAGGAGTGAGCAATGCCAGACCTGCCCCAGCCCAGTGACACCTCGATCGCCACCGCCCCGTCCGCCGAGGCGGACCTCGGGTCGACCACCGAGACCGGTGCCCCGGCCCGCAGCGACCGGAACACGCTCACCATCGGACCCGACGGCCCGATCCTGCTCCACGACGTGCACTTCCTGAACCAGATGGCGCACTTCAACCGGGAGCGTGTCCCGGAGCGCAACGTGCATGCCAAGGGTTCCGGCGCGTTCGGCGAGTTCGAGACCACCGAGGATGTCTCGCAGTACACCAAGGCAGCTCTGTTCCAGCCCGGCGTGAAGACCGAGATGCTGGCGCGCTTCTCCACCGTCGCCGGTGAGCAGGGCTCCCCCGACACCTGGCGCGACCCCCGTGGGTTCTCGCTGAAGTTCTACACCAGCGAGGGCAACTACGACCTCGTCGGGAACAACACCCCGATCTTCTTCGTCCGCGACACCATGAAGTTCCCGCACTTCATCCGTTCGCAGAAGCGTCGCGGCGGCAACGGCCTGCGTGACAACAACATGCAGTGGGACTTCTGGAGCCTCAACCCCGAGTCGGCGCACCAGGTGACCTACCTGATGGGTGACCGCGGCATCCCGAAGACCTACCGCCACATGAACGGCTACGGCTCGCACACCTACCTGTGGGTCAACGAGGCAGGCGAGAAGCACTGGGTGAAGTACCACTTCCACAGTGACCAGGGTGTCGAGGGCCTCTCTGACGACGAGGCCACCCGCATCGCCGGCGAGGACGCCGACTTCCACCGTCGCGACCTGTCCGAGTCGATCGCGAGGGGCGACTTCCCCAGCTGGACACTGTCGGTCCAGGTGATGCCCTACGAGGAGGCGAAGACCTATCGCTACAACCCGTTCGACCTGACGAAGATCTGGCCGCACAGCGACTACCCGTTGATCAAGGTCGGCACGATGACCCTGAACAGGAACCCGGACAACTTCTTCGCGCAGATCGAGCAGGCCGCCTTCGAGCCCAGCGCGATCGTGCCGGGCATCGGCTTCAGCCCCGACAAGATGCTGCTCGGCCGGGCCTTCGCCTACGCCGACACGCACCGTCACCGGATCGGTCCGAACTACCTCCAGCTCCCCGTCAACCGGCCGCACGTCGAGGTGAACACCTACACCCAGGACGGAGCGATGGCTTACGAGCACCGCGGCGACGACCCCGTCTACGCGCCGAACTCGTTCGGCCGCGGCTACGCCGACGAAGTCGGTGAGGTCGACGACAGCTGGGAGACCGACGGCGCCATGATGCGCCAGGCCTACACGCTGCGGGAAGCCGACGACGACTTCGGCCAGGCCGGCACACTGGTCCGTGAGGTCTGGGACGACGAGGTCCGCGAGGCCTTCGTGAAGACCGTCGCCGGGCACCTCCTCGGCGGTGTCGAGGGCGACGTGCTCGAGCGTGCCTTCCAGTACTGGAAGAGCGTCGACGCCGACACCGGCAAGAAGATCGAGGAGCTCGTCCGCCAGGGTGCCGACCTCGGTGCTCCGGGCGCACAGCCCGGCGAGGCCCTCGAGGATGCCAGCGACCCGGTCGTGGAGTCGGACACCCACGCGAGCAGCTGAGCGTCCGACCTTCGCTGACGATCGCCCTCGCCCTGCGCTCCGGCGCGGGGCGGGGGCGATTCGCGTTGCAGCCCTCCCGTCCACGCCCGACGTGACAGGATCGCGCGCATGGCCGAGCCGCAGACAGACCTGCTGGGCGAGCCGTACACCTCCGAGACCTGGCAGCTGGCGCCGGACGCGGAGGGAGAGGTCGTCGCGACCCTGGTCCACCGCCGCGCCGACGCGCCCACCCGCAGGGCCGTGCTGCACGTGCACGGCTTCTGTGACTACTTCTTCCAGACCGGCGAGGCCGACTTCTGGGTGCGCAACGGCTACGACTTCTACGCGCTGGACCTGCGCAAGTACGGCCGGTCGCTGAGGCCGCACCAGACGCCCAACTACGTGGCCGATCTGGGCAGCTACTACGAGGAGCTCGACCTCGCGTTCCGGCGGATCTCCGCGGACCATGACCACCTCGTGTTCTCGGCGCACTCGACCGGCGGTCTCACGTTGCCGCTGTGGATGCACGACCGCCGCCACTCGGCGGCGGGAGTCTTCCTCAACGCACCGTGGATCGACATGCACGGGCCCCCGTTCACCCGCCTGCTCGCGATGCCGGCGATCCACCGGCTCGGTGCCGTGGCCCCGATGCGGCAGATTCCTCGCAACGTCAGCGGAGGCTACGGGCGCAGCCTGCACCGGGACTTCGAGGGCGAGTGGGACTACGACCTGGCCTGGAAGCCGACCGCCTCCTGGCCGGTGTACGCCGGCTGGATCCGCGCCGTGCGCACCGGGCAGGCGCGGATCGAGCGTGGTCTGGAGGTCGACGCCCCGGTGCTGCTCATCAGCTCGGCGAGGTCAGGCAGCCCCGCGCGGGCCATCGACCTCAGGACCACCGACGTGGTGCTCGACGTCGAACGGATGCGGCGCCGAGCCGCACGACTCTCCCGGCACGTGACGATCGCCCAGGTGCCGGGAGCCCTGCACGACGTGACCCTCTCCCCCGAACCGGTCCGCAGCCAGGTCTACGACGAGGTGCAGAGCTTCCTCACGGCGTACGTCGACTGAGCCCTGAGCCGGCACCCGTACCCTCGCCCATGCATCCTGTCGCCAGTCTCCAGGAGGGCTGACCCCCGTTCGGATGACGTTGCGCCGGGGCCTCAGAGTGGGAAGACGAACGTGACGACCGCGACCAGGCCGACCACCACGATCACGCCGCGCAGGACGGTCGGCGGCAGCCTACGGCCCACGGTGGCGCCGATCTGGCCGCCGACGACCGAGCCCAGGGCGATCAGCCCCACGACCAACCAGTCGATGTTGCTACCCGCGCCCTCGGGCAGGAACGGGACGTCCACGAAGGCCAGCAGCACGAACACGACGGCGGCGATGCCGTTGACCAGGAGCGCCAGCACGTTCTTGGTGGCGTTGTGCCGCTGCATCGAGTCGACCACGCCGATGCCGAGAACGGCCATCAGCAACACTCCCTGGGCGGCGCCGAAGTAGCCGCCGTAGACGCCCGCCAGGGCGACGGCCGGCCACACCCACCAGACGCCGTGCTCGGGCAGCCCGCCCTTCCCCTCGGCCCGGGCAGCGACCCGCCTGGAGATCCGTGGCCCGAGGACGACCAGGGCGCAGCCCAGCAGGATCAGCACGGGCACGATCGCGTCGAACGCCGCGGAGGGCAGCCACAGGAGCAGCAAGGCGCCCACGATCCCGCCGGCCAGCGAGGCACTGGCCAGCCGGACCAGGCGGGTGCGCTGTCCGGTGAGCTCGGCCCGGTAGCCGATCGCTCCCGACATCGAGCCCGGCACCAGGCCGATCGTGTTCGACACGTTGGCCGTCACCGGGGGGATGCCGAACGCGAGCAGGGTGGGGAAGGTGATCAGTGTCCCCGAGCCCACCACGGTGTTGATGGTCCCGGCCGCCATGCCTGCCAGCAGGATGGCGACGATCTCGAACGGACTCACTGACCGGTGGGAGCCTCACCTGTCGGGTCACCCGGGTCGGTCTCGGGTGCAGGAGGAGCCGACGGCGCCGATCGCGGACGCCCGGAGGCGGACTGGGCGGACTCCTCGGCCGCCTGGATCGCCTTCTGGACCTCTGCGTGCGCGCTGGAGACCGACGAGTCGGGCTCGATGGGCGGTTCGATCGTCGGGACGTCGACGCGCCTGCGCGGACCGTCGACCTTGTGCGGGATCCCGGCGACCTCGTGGACGGCCGAGCCCAGGCCCTCGAGCGCCTTGGTGATCTCGGAAGGGACCACCCAGACCTTGTTCGCCGACCCCTCGGCGATCTTCGGCATCATCTGGAGGTACTGGTAGGCCAGCAGCGCCTGGTCCGGCTGACCGTCGTGGATCGCCTGGAAGACCGTCTGGATCGCCTGTCCCTCACCCTGCGCGTTCAGGATCGCTGCCTCACGGT
The DNA here is from genome assembly GCA_963781335.1 of uncultured Actinomycetota bacterium. GTDB lineage: Bacteria > Actinomycetota > Actinomycetes > Propionibacteriales > Nocardioidaceae > Marmoricola. Next base: position 459,520 of record CAWAFS010000025.1, read on the forward strand.
TGGCCTGGGCGCGCAGGATCAGCGCCTCGCGGTCACCCTCGGCGTTCAGGATCGCGGCCTGCTTGTTGCCCTCGGCCGTGAGGATCGAGGACTGCCGTTGACCCTCGGCGGTGAGGATCACGGCGCGCTTGTCGCGGTCGGCGCGCATCTGCTTCTCCATCGAGTCCTTGATGGAGGGCGGCGGGTCGATGCCCTTGATCTCCACCCGGCCGACGCGGATGCCCCAACGGCCGGTGGCTTCGTCAAGCACGCCCGACAGGCCGCGGTTGATGTCCTCACGGGAGGTCAGCGTCTGCTCGAGGGTCATGCCACCGACGATGTTGCGCAGTGTCGTCATCGTGAGCTGCTCGACGGCGGAGATGTAGTTGGCGATCTCGTAGGTCGCGGACACGGGGTCGGTCACCTGGAAGTAGATGACTGTGTCGATCGAGACGACCAGGTTGTCCTCGGTGATCACCGGCTGGGGCGGGAACGAGACGACCTGCTCGCGCATGTCGATCACGTAGCGCACCCGATCGACGAACGGCGTGACCACGTTCAGTCCCGGCGACAGGGTGTTCTTGTACTTTCCGAACCGTTCGACGATGCCAGCGCGCGCCTGCGGAACGATGCGGATCGTCTTCGCCAGGACGAGCACGACGAAGACCAGGGCCAGTGCGAGCAGGATGAGGATTGCGGCACCCATGGAGGACGACCTCTCTCTATGTTTCGGTAGCGCGGACCGTCAGGACCCGAGCCGGTGGACACGCAGCACATAGGCCGTCGCGCCCTTGATCTGTACCACGTCAACTGTTTCGCCCGCCTCGATGCGGTCGTCCTCGTCATAGGGCTCGGCGGTCCATTCGTCCCCGCCGATCTTCACCCGGCCGGGGATCCCGTGCGCCAGCTCGCGCAGCACGGTCGCGCGCTTGCCGATGAGTGCGTCGGCGCCGATCTTGAGGTCGGGGCCCTTGTGCATGCGGCGTACGACGTTCGGCCGGATCACGCCGAGCAGGCCCACGGCCGAGATCAGGGCCAGCACGATCTGAAGCGCGATCGGTCCGCCGAGCAGGGCAGTGACGGCACCGATGATGGCGCCGCCGGCCAGCATGGCGAGGAACAGGTCGAGGCTGACCAGCTCGAGAGCGCCGAGGACGACGGCAAGGCCCAGCCAGCTCTCCCACATGTGGTCACGCAACCAGTCCATGCGGGGAGCCTATCCAACGGCTCGCAACGGTCAGGTGCGCCGACGCGCTGAATAGCGACCGTCCTCCTCGCGCAGGACCAGCGACATCGCGAACGTCTCACCGAGCACCTGCTCGGTCATCACCTCGGGCAACGGACCCGCTGCGACGGCCCGGCCCTCGCGCAGCAGCAGGGCGTGGGTGAAGCCCGGCGGTATCTCCTCGACGTGGTGGGAGACGAGGATCGTCGCCGGGGCGTACTCGTCCAGCGCCAGCCTCGACAACGTCGCGACCAGGTCCTCGCGGCCACCTAGGTCCAGCCCGGCCGCTGGCTCGTCGAGGATCAGCACCTCGGGATCGGTCATCAGGGCGCGGGCGATCTGGACCCGCTTGCGCTCCCCCTCGCTGAGGGTGCCGAACGTGCGCTCGAGGAGGGCACCCGCACCGACCTCCACCAGCAGCTCACGTGCCCGGTCGTGGTCGAGCTCGTCGTAGCGCTCGCGCCACCGCCCGACCACGCCGTAGGACGCCGAGACGACGACGTCGCGGACGAGCTCGTGCCCCGGGATGCGCTCGGCGACTGCCGCACTCGTCCAGCCGATCCGCGGACGAAGCTCGAACACGTCGACGGTGCCGACGACCTCACCGAGGATGCCCACCACACCGGACGTGGGGTGGATCTGCGCGGAGCACAGCTGCATCAGGGTCGTCTTGCCGGCGCCGTTCGGTCCGAGGATGACCCAGCGTTCGTCCTCCTCGACCATCCAGTCGACCTCGTCGAGGAGGGTTGCCTGGCCCCGCTTGACGGTGACGGACGCGAGCTCGAGTACGGCGTTCACAAGGGGACCTCAGGGGCGGGGTCGGGAGCGGATGCGGTCGCGGTCAACCTACCCTCGCTCCTGTGAGCTCCTTGCCAGTGTCCGCCCGACTCGCCATCTGGCTCGAGGCAGTGCGCGCCGGGCACGTGGGCCCCGACGACCTGTCGGACGCTGTTCGCGGGAGTGACCCTCGGCACCTGGTGACGGGACTGCCGCAGCGCGGCGTCCTGGAGCTGCACGAGCTCCCCGCCGCGCTGACGGGGCCGGTCTCGATCGCCCTGCCCGTCCCCGGTGACCCTGTGGGCCTGGGTGGCCCGGCCGCGTTCAACCTGGCGGCGATGGAGGCAGGTGAGGCGCTCGTCGCGGGCAACGTCGGTCTGGTGCCCGAGGAGGACGCTCGCACCGTCGTCTGGCGCGCGCACCCGGCGGACCGCGTTCCGTGGATCGACGACCGGGAGGCGGCATCCGAGCTCCGCGTCACGCTCGTCGACGTGACCAGGCGACTGGTGGACCTGGAGGTCGCCGACTGGCAGCCCGAGATCCCCGACCTGCTGCTCAACCTGCGTCATCGAGCGCCACTCCCCCTCCCTCCCGGGTACGACGCCCGACGCATCGAGACCACCGAGCGGGCGGTGCTCTGCCTCGACATCCTGCAGCTGGCCCGTTCGGGCCAGGGGGGTGCCGTGTCGGCGTACGAGATGGACCGGAGGCGTGCTGCGCTCGACGAGCTCGACCGCGCCGCCCGCCGCGCCCTTGTCGGGGTCTGCGTCTCCCGGACCGACTGAGCCGTCGGGACGCGGCCCGGTTAACCTCGTGCCGTGCCTGAGGAGACGACGCGTGAGCTGCCGCGGACACTGTTGATCACGTTGACCGGCAAGGACCGGCCCGGCGTGACCTCGCTCGTCTTCGACACACTGGCCCAGTTCGGTGTCGAGGTGATCGACATCGAGCAGATCGTGCTGCGGCGCCGGCTGATCCTCGGTCTCCTGGTCAGCGCGCCCCGAGACTGGAAGCCACTGCGACGGGCGATGGAGAAGGTCGCCGACGAGCTCGACATGACCCTCGACCTCGACCGCGGCTCCGGCGACAACAAGCCGCGACCCGAGGGACGCAGCCACGTGACGGTGCTCGGCACCCCGCTGAGGTCCCCCGCGGTGGCCGCCATCGCTGGTCGGATCGCCGACACCGGCGCCAACATCGACCGGATCGAGCGGATGGCGCGCTACCCGATCACCGCCATCGACCTGCACGTCTCCGGGGTCGATCCCGACAAGCTGCGCGACATCCTGGCCCGCGAGGCTGCCGAGCAGGGCGTCGACATCGCCGTGCAGGCCGCGAACCTGTTGCGTCGCGGCATGCGCCTGATCGTGATGGACGTCGACTCCACCCTGATCCAGGGCGAGGTGATCGAGATGCTGGCCGCGCACGCCGGCTGCGAGGCCGAGGTCGCCCGGATCACCGCGCAGGCGATGCGGGGGGAGATCGACTTCGCTGACAGCCTCCTCGACCGGGTGGCGCTGCTGGAAGGGCTGGACGCACGCGCCCTGGACCAGGTGTACGACGACCTGGTGCTCGCCCCAGGAGCCCGCACCACCGTGCGGGTGCTGAAACGGCTCGGCTACCGGTTCGCGATCGTGAGCGGTGGGTTCAGCCAGCTGACCGATCGGCTCGCCGAGGAGCTCGGCATCGACTTCTCGGTGGCCAACGAGCTCGAGATCGTGGAGGGAAAGCTCACCGGGCGCGTGGTCGGCGACATCGTCGACCGGGCCGGCAAGGCCGACGCGCTGCGCCGGTTCGCGGCTGAGTCAGGGGTCTCGGTGCACGCGACGATCGCCATCGGGGACGGCGCCAACGACCTCGACATGCTCAACGCCGCCGGCCTGGGCATCGCGTTCAACGCCAAACCGCTCGTCCAGGAAGCCGCCCACGCCGCGGTGAACGTGCCCTACATGGACGCGGTGCTCTACCTGCTGGGGATCAGCCGCGAGGAGGTCGTCGCGGCCGACGCCGAGGTCGGCATCACAACCCCTCAACCGACCTTGTGACCGCGTCGGGACGCGGGGCCCGCCAAGCTTGCTGAAGGACCCGGACAGGTCCCCACCGACGGGCTCAGCCCTCGCCGACGTGGAAGGCGATCAGGTGTCCGGTCGCAGGTCCCATCTCCGCCCACGGGACCGCGATCTCCAGGACGGCGATCGCAGCGGTCGGGAACCCTGCGCTCATGGCGCGGAACGCCTCCGGCTCCGGGTCGCCGTCGTCGAGCAGGTGCGCCAGCGACGCGGCGGTGGGGTTGTGCCCGACGTAGAGCACCACCTCGGAGTCGGCCGGTGCCTCGCGCAGCACGTCCAGCGCACTGTCGGCATCTGCCGAGTAGACCGCGTCCTCGACCCGCGCCTCGGCCGGGGTGCCGCTGCCGGCCACCAGCGCCCGCCAGGTCTGGCGCGTCCGGGTGGCGGAGGACACGAAGGCCTCGGTGGGGACGATCCCCTGCTCGGCGAGCCACTCGCCTGCCGCGGTGGCCTGGCGGCGTCCGCGGTCGGTCAGGCGACGCAGGTGGTCCTCGGCCGCGAAGGCTTCTGCCTTGCCGTGGCGCATGATCACCAGGAGACGCCGCGAGGGTGCGGACGAATCGGGCGAAGGTGGGCTCACTTCCGCACTCTATTCACCCCTTAGGCTTCCTGTCATGCCATTGGGTGCCGATCACGGCGAAGGCGACCTGCTCGTCATTGGAGGGGCCGAGGACAAGCTCGGCAAGCGCACCGTTCTCAGGGAGTTCATCGAGCGTGCAGGAGGGGCCGACGCGCGGATCGCCGTCGTGCCCACGGCCTCATCGCTGGGCCCGGAGATCATTGAGGTCTACGCGGCGCTGTTCACCCGCCTCGGGGCGGCCGAGGTGTACGGCGTGCGCCCTGAGGACCGGTCGCAGGCCTGCGACCCGGCCGTGGTCCATGAGCTCGACCGCGCGACCGGGATCTTCATGACCGGTGGCAACCAGCTCAAGCTCTCCACCGTGATTGCCGGGACCCCATTCGGCCGGGCCATCGTCGAGGCACGCGGACGTGGCGTCACGGTCGCCGGCACGTCGGCCGGGGCCAGCATCCAGTCCTCGCACATGGTGGCCTTCGGACCCGGCGGCTCCACCCCCAAGCAGCGGATGACCCAGGTGGCGGCTGGGCTCGCACTGATCGACCACTGCGTGATCGACCAGCACTTCGCCCAACGAAACCGCTACGGCCGGCTGCTGATGATCGTCTCGCAGAGCCCGCAGCTGCTCGGGATGGGAGTCGACGAGGACACCGCGGCCATCATCAGTCGCACCGACGAGGGCGACATCATGCGGGTCGCCGGGCGTGGCTCGGTGACCCTGATGGACGGCAGCCACATGGTGACGAATGCGCACGAGGCACACGAGCACCGTCCGATTCTCGCCTCCGGCGTCGTGCTGCACGTGCTTCCCGCGGGTTCGGTGTTCAACCTCACGTCGCGCCAGCTGCTGCCGTCCCTGCGGCGGGTGGACCCCGACGAGGCCGGCGAATTGGCCTCAGCCAACCGTGATCTGCGCAAGATGGCTCGTGACATCGCCGCCGGAGACATCGGACCCTCGGTGTTGCGACGCCGTATCGCCCGACGAAGCAGAGGAGCCGCACAGTGACCGACCGCGCCAGTGACGAACCGACAGGCGACGACCGGGCCTCCGTGCACAGCTCGGGTGGCCGGCCGACCGCCGACCTCGCCATCCTCGAGACCCGCGTCTATCGCGGCGCCAACGTCTGGTCCTACGACAAGGCGATCCACCTCGTCGTCGACCTCGGGGTGCTCGAGGACTACCCCACCAACACCCTGACCGGGTTCACCGACCACCTCCTCGAGGCGCTGCCCGGGCTGCGCGAGCACTCGTGCTCGCGCGGACGTCGCGGCGGATTCGTGGAGCGGCTCAACGAGGGCACCTGGCTCGGTCACGTCGCCGAGCACACGGCGCTGGCCCTCCAGCAGGTCGTCGGCCATGACATCCGTCGGGGCAAGACGCGCCAGCTCAAGGGCCAGAAGGGGCGTTACAACATCATCTTCGGGTACGTCGACGAGCAGGTCGGGCTCGAGGCGGCCCGGCTCGCCGTACGCCTGGTCAACCACCTCGTCGAGGCCGACCCGGACTTCGACTTCATCGACGAGCTCGACGCCTTCATCCTCCGGGCGCAGCGCACGGCGTTCGGCCCGTCCACGCAGGCCATCCTGGACGAGGCAGTCTCACGCGACATCCCCTGGATCCGGCTGAACAAGCACTCGCTCGTCCAGCTGGGCCAAGGCGTCCACGCCAAGCGGATCCGCGCGACGATGACCTCGGAGACCAGCTCGATCGCCGTCGACATCGCCTCCGACAAGGACCTGACCACCCGACTCCTCGGTGCCGCCGGGCTACCGGTGCCCAAGCAGGAGTCCGTGCGTACGGCGGACCAGGCCGCGGCCGTCGCCAGGCGCATCGGCTTCCCGGTGGTCGTCAAGCCTCTCGACGGCAACCACGGGCGTGGGGTCTGCCTGAACCTGATGGACGAGGACGACGTCCGCGAGGCCTTCCCGATCGCCGAGGACCAGTCGCGTCGTGGCTGGGTGGTGGTCGAGTCGTTCGTGACCGGGAAGGACTACCGCTGCCTGATCATCGACGGGAAGGTCGCTGCCATCGCAGAGCGGGTGCCGGCACACGTCGTGGGTGACGGCACCAGCACGGTGCAGCAGCTCGTCGACGACACCAACGCCGACCCGCGCCGCGGAGTCGGCCACGAGAAGATCCTCACCCGGATCAAGATCGACGCCGCTGCCGAGGAGGTGCTCGCCGGACAGGAACACACGCTGGTGACCGTGCCCGAGCAGGGCGAGATGGTGAAGCTGGCCCTCACCGGCAACATGTCCACCGGTGGCATCTCGATCGACCGCACCTTGGAGGCGCACCCGGAGAACGCCGAGATCGCCGAGGAGGCGGCCCGGATGATCGGGCTGGACATCGCCGGCATCGACTTCATCTGCCCGGACATCACCCAGCCGGTGCGCGAGACCGGTGGCGCGATCTGCGAGGTGAACGCGGCACCGGGCTTCCGGATGCACACCCACCCGACCATCGGTGAGCCGCAGTTCATCTCCAAACCGGTCGTCGACATGTTGTTCCCGCCCGGTGCCCCCAGCCGGATCCCGATCGTCGCCGTCACCGGCACCAACGGCAAGACCACGACCAGCCGGATGATCAGCCACATCTTCAAGGGAATGGGCCGCAAGGTCGGGATGACCTCGACCGACGGCGTCGTCATCGACGAGCGCCTGCTGATCCGTGCGGACGCATCCGGTCCCCGCAGCGCCCGGATGGTGCTGCAGAACCCCCGTGTCGACTTCGCGGTCTTCGAGGTCGCCCGCGGCGGGATCCTGCGGGAGGGACTCGGCTACGAGCGCAACGACGTGGCCGTGGTGCTCAACGTCCAGCCGGACCACCTCGGCCTTCGTGGCATCGACACCGTCGAGCAGCTGGCCGACGTGAAGGCCGTGCTGGTCGAGGCGGTCCCGCGCGACGGCCACGCCGTGCTGAACGCCGACGACCCGCTGGTGCGGGAGATGCGGCGCCGGTGCTCGGGCCAGGTGGTGTGGTTCTCGATGGCCGAGCCCGGCTCGGAGGAGCGCGACATGATCGACGCGCACTGCCGCCGCGGCGGCAAGGCGCTGGTGCTCCAGCCGACCGAGCGCGGCGAGATGATCGTCGTACGCCATGGCGGGCGGGACATGCAGCTGGCGTTCACCCACCTGCTGCCCTCGACCTTCTACGGTCGTGCCCGGATGAACGTGCAGAACGCGCTCGCTGCAGCTGCGGCCGCGTTCGCGTCCGGCGCTCCGCTGCACGACATCAGGCAGGGCCTGCGCACCTTCTCCACGAGCTACTACCTCTCCCCCGGACGACTCAACGAGATCGAGGTCAACGGGGTCAACGTCATCGTCGACTACTGCCACAACGCTCCCGGAATGCGGATGCTCGGCGACTTCGTCGACCGCACCGGGGACAGCCTCGACTCGGGCAGCGAGCTCGGCAAGCGCTCACGCATCGGCGTCATCGCGACCGCGGGCGACCGCCGTGACGAGGACATGCGTGAACTCGGCGAGATCGCCGCGCAGCACTTCGACGTCCTGATCGTGCGTGAGGACGTCAACCTGCGGCGGCGACCCGGGGGCGAGACCGCAGGCTTCGTGGCCGACGGTGCCCGGACCGCCATGGAGGCGGGGTCGCGATGCAAGCAGGTCGAGGTCGTCCTCGACGAGATCGAGGCGGTGCGGCACGCGATGAGCCGCTCGAACTACGGCGACCTGCTGATCCTCTGCGTGGACCAGCATCCCGCAGTCATGTCCGAGCTGGAGAACTGGTCACCGCACGCCCAGGCAGGCGCCTCGACGGCAGGTGGGGACGACACGCACGTCGCCGACCCGGACTACACGCCCCCGCCGCCGGAGGCCTGACCCACCTTCCGCGTGGTCCGGCGCCGTGCCGGGGCCTTCTTCGCCGGCTCGGCGGCAGCTTCCGAGGGCGCCGAATCCACCGGTGGCTGGTCCACCTGCGCAGCTGGGGGCTCGACCACCGGCTCTGCGGCAGCCTTCTTGCGGGTCCTGGTCGCCGGGGCAGCCTTCTTCGCCGGCGCGGCAGCAGACCGCGGCGCGGCCGCGCGGCGCTTGAGGCGGGCCCAGAGCTGCGCCTGTCCCGACGGTGCGCTGACGGTCTTGGTCTCGAGGAAGGGCTGGGCCCTGACCAGGTCGCTGAGCTTGGCGAATCCGTAGGTCCGCGGGTCGAAGGACGGGTCCGTCCGGTTGAGGTGGCTTCCCAGCGATCCGAGGACCGACCAGTCGTCGTCGGTGGCGGTCTTGTTCAACGCCTTGGCGAGCATGCTCTCCAGGTTCCCCTTGGCATCGCGGACCGGCTCCGGCGAGGACGATTCCGCCGCCTCCAGGGGCGCGGAGACCTCGGTGGAGGCAGGTTCCGGAGCCGCACGGAGCACCTCGAGGAAGGTGAACTTGTCGCACGCGTCCCGGAAGGCGCGCGGAGTCTTCTTGGCGCCGACCCCGTAGACGGTCATCCCGGACTCTCGCAGCCTGGTGGCCAGACGGGTGAAGTCGCTGTCGCTGGACACGATCACGAACCCGTCGAGGTGCCCCGCATAGAGCAGGTCCATGGCGTCGATGATCAGCGCCGAGTCGGTCGAGTTCTTGCCCACGGTGTAGGCGAACTGCTGCATCGGTGCGATCGCGTGCGCGTGCAGCTGCTCCTTCCACCCGTTCAGCTGCGTGGTGGTCCAGTCGCCGTACGCCCGCTTGACGGTGAGGGTGCCGTAGCCGGCGAGCTCCTCGAAGACGTCCTTGGCGACCTTGGCGGAGACGTTGTCGGCATCGATCAGCACGGCGAGCCGGGTGGTGTCGTCACTCATGAGAGGTCTCTCTCCTTGGTGGATTTGCGGGGCGTCTCGCTGAGCCGACCGGCTTCGTGCAGGCCGAACCAGGAGATCGTTCCCCCGAGTGCCAGCATGCCTGACGCCAGGAGCAAAGCATCGCGGTACCCCGCGGTGAGCGCTGCCGGGTCGCGATACTCGGCACCTGCCAGGCCCACGACGGCCGGCAGCGCGGCGACCGCCAGGAGGCTCCCGGCCCGGGCGACGGCGTTGTTGACCCCGCTCGCGACCCCGGCGTGCCGGTCCGGCGCCGCGGCCAGGACGGCAACGGTCAGCGGTGAGACCAGGGCGGCGAGCCCGAGCGCGAACAGCGTGATGCCGGGAAGCACATCGACCCAGTAGGAGGACCCGACCGCGACCCGACTGAGCAGGAACGCACCCAGGGCGCAGACCAGTGGCCCGACTGTCATCGGGAAGCGTGGACCGGTACGGGATGCCAGCACCGAGGACCTGGAGGACAGGAACAGCATCACGACCGGGATCGGCAGGGTCGCCGCACCCGCTTCGATCGCGTCGTAGGCCACCGTGACCTGCAGCTGCAGCACCAGGAAGAACAGCACCGCCCCGAGTGCGCCGTAGATCAGCAGCGTCATCAGGTTCGCCGCAGCGAACACCCGGGACCGGAACAACGAGAGCGGCACCATGGCACCCGGTCGACGCTCGAGCACGACGAAGGTGACCCAGGCAGCAACAGCGACCCCGGTCGCGGTCACGACTGCAGCCCCGGAGAGGCCCCGCCACGCGGTCAGGAGGTACGTCGTGGCTCCCAGGGCCACGACCCCGGTCAGGGCCCCGGGCACGTCGAAATGGCCGGTGTGCCGGTTGGCGTCCGAGATCACCCCCGAGTCGTCCTTCGACTCGGGGACCTGCAGCCCCATCAGGATCACCAGTGCACACAGCGGCAGGTTGATCGCGAAGATCCAGCGCCATCCGGCGTGCTCGACCAGCCATCCGCCCACGAACGGTCCGATCGCGACCGCGACACCGGACACACCCGCCCAGGTGCCGATCGCTGCCGGTCGGTCATCTCGTCTGAAGGTGCCCTGGATCAGCGCCAGCGCACCCGGTGTGAGCAGGGCGGCGGCCACGCCCTGCACCACCCGGAACACCGCCAGCTGCACGGGTGACTGGGCGAATGCGCACAGGGCGCTGCCGAGGGCGAACCCCCCGACGCCCACGAGGTAGACGCGCCGACGCCCCAGCCGGTCACCGAGTGCGCCGCCGACCAGGATGAGCGAGGCCAGGCTGAGCAGATAGCCGTTGGAGATCCACTGCAGCTCGGCGAGCGAGGCGCCGAGGTCGCTGCCGATCTGGCGCAGGGCGATGTTGACGACGGTGCCGTCCAGCATGGCGATGCCGGAGCCCAGGGTGACGGTGGCCAGGGTGATCCGACCGCGCACGGAGCGCAGCTCCAGCAACCGGTCCCCCGGCTGCTCGGCCATCTGCGGTTCAGCTTCTCCCGGAGGCACGGTGGACCTTGGTCCGCAGCTGTTCGGGCGAGTCTGCGGTGGCGCCCTGGGCCTGCAGCCAGTCATAGACCTCCTGGCGCTCGGCGTGGCACATCAACCCGACGACGTCGCCCGGGTCGGCGATCGCGACCAGGGCCTCGAGCGAGTCGCGCTCGGTGGGGTAGGCCGCCAGGTCGGTCATCCCCACCCGCTCGGCCCCTGCGCCGAGGAGTGCCTCGAGCTCCTCCTTGGTGCGGCCGCGCAGGTATTTCTCCTTGTGGCCGATCACGACCACGTCGGTGTCCCTCGCCGCCATCTCGCCCAGCATCTCGAGCAGGTCGTCCTGCCGGTCGCCGACGGCACCGAGACCGAGCAACAACCGACGCCCTGGCACCCGGAGGCCACGCATGACCTCGACCATCGCCTCCAGGCCGGCCTCGTTGTGGGCAGCGTCCATCACCACCGAGACCTCACCCAGGCTGAAGAGGTTCATCCGGCCCGGGTTGTGCTGGGCATCGGGCAGGAACGACCGGAGGCCCGCGACGACGTGCTGGCGCGCGACGCCGGCCGCCAGGGCCGCAGACGCCGCCGCCAGGGCGTTCTCGGTGTTGAACCGGGAGAGACCACTCAGCGTCATCGGCACGTCGACCACCTCGATGAGTGGATCTGCCCGGTTGCCCTCGAGCAAGGTGAGCCAGCCGTCGATGACCGTCGTGGCCCGGCCGCCATGGGCCAGGATCTCGCGGAGGGCGGGTGAGTCGGGGTCGCGGGTGAACACCCACGGGCGCGCCGGCGTCGTCGTACGCATGGCGAAGACGCGGGGGTCGTCGGCGTTGAGTACGGCCCAGCCCGACTTCTTGGTGATCCGTGCGACGACGCCCTTCACCTCGGCGAGCTGGTCGACGGTGTCGATGCCCTGCATCCCGAGGTGGTCGGCGGTCACGTTGGTGACCACCGAGACGTCGTTGCTGACCAGGCCGATGCCCTTGAGCAGGATTCCACCACGGGCGGTCTCGGTGACGGCGAAGTCAACCTGCGGGTGGGCCAGCACGCGGCCGGCACCCGAGGGTCCCGAGTAGTCACCGGCCTCGACGAGCTCCCCGTCGACGTAGATGCCATCAGTGCTGGACCAGCCGACCAGGTGACCGGCCCCGCGAGCGATGTGCGCGATCATCCGCGAGGTCGTGGTCTTGCCGTTGGTGCCGGTCACCGCGACGACCGGGACCCGCGGCCTGATCGTGGTGGGCGACGGACCCCGCTCCACCGAGGTGACCCGGCGTGCCGCCTCCTCGACGAGGGTCGCCACGTCGGCTGTTCCGAGACCGTCGATCACGGAGGCCACCGCCTCGCCGAGCGCGCACGCGCGGTTGCGGTCGCGCCAGGGATAGGCCACCACGATCTGCTCCGGCTGGGCGGTCGGGCGCACGCGTACGCCGAGGCGGGTCGTCCCCGCCTCGGACGCCACGCGGCGGACGAGCTTGGTGACCAGCCGGGTCAGTGACCGCTGGCGGAAACCGCTGAGAGGGACGCCCGCCCGGATGGAGGCGATGCCGAGCCGTTCGGCCAGGCGGCGCAGGTCGGCCTCCGGCGCCTGGGCCAGCGCCGTCACGTCAAGGGTGAGCTTGACGGCGGCACGCGGGAAGTAGAGGTTGGGCCCCTCGAGGACCCTCAGCTCGAGCAGCGCGGTCACGCGCGCGGGTCAGTCGTCCTCGAGGCGGAAACCGACCTTGATGCCGACCTGGAAGTGCTCGACCGCACCGTCCAGGACGGCTCCACGGATCTGGGTGACCTCGAACCAGTCCACGTGGCGAAGGGTCCGGGCGGCACGCTCGACCCCGTTGCGGACGGCTTGGTCGATGCCGTCGGGAGAGGTGCCGACGATCTCGGTGACGCGGTAGGTGCGGTTGGACATCGGCGATCACTCCTGGGTGCGAAACGGCTTCGAGAGCGGACCTGCGCAAGTTTGCCACGCCCGGTGGGGGCGCCATCACCCGCGACGTACGCTGGCAGGTGTGGCAGCACCAGGCAGGGCCCGACGCGAGGCCGAGCCGGTTCGGATCACCACCGCGCCGACCAGCCATCGCGACGACCTCAACCGTCGCCGACGGCGCTACAGCATCTCCATGGGGATCCGCACCCTGTGCTTCATCGGCGCCGTCGTGGTCGGTGACGGCTGGCTGAGGTGGGTGCTGGTCGCGGGAGCATTCATCCTTCCCTACATCGCCGTCGTGATGGCCAACAGCGCCAGCCCACGGATCGAAGGAGCCGACCTGATGGCTCCCGGCAACGGCTACAAGGAGCTCGAGTGACCGGCGGACCCGAGGAGCCGGCCAGATGCTCGGCGAAGGGGTGCCAGTCCGCCGCCGTGCACGAGCTCCGCTGGAACAACCCCAAGCTTCACACCCCTGAGCGCCGCAAGGTCTGGCTCGCCTGCGACCAGCACCGGCAGAGCCTCTCCGACTTCCTGGCCGCGCGCCAGTTCCTCCGCGAGGTCGCGCCGCACCAGGCATGACGGCCCGGAGTCTCGTAGCCTGCGTGAGTGGCCACCTTCATCCTCACGATCCTCGGCGACGACCGGCCAGGTCTTGTGTCAGCCCTCTCCGCCCCGATCAGCGCCCACGGCGCGAGCTGGGAGCGAAGTCAGATGTCGCGGCTCGCGGGCAAGTTCGCCGGCATCGTGCTCGTGTCGGTCGACGACGCGAGACTCGAATCGCTGACCGCAGACCTCACGGCGCTGAGCGCCCAGGGTCTGCAGGTTGGCCTCGAACGGGCGGACGAGCCCGGCGAGCGCGAGTCGCAGCGACTCAGCCTCGAGCTCCTCGGGGCCGACCACCCCGGCATCGTCGCCGAGATCTCCGCCTCCCTGGCCACCCGGAATGTCAGCATCGAGGAGTTCAGCACCGACGTGCGCGAGGCGCCGATGGCCGGTGGGACGCTGTTCGAGGCCCGCGCGGTGCTCAACGCCCCGTCGACGGAGAGCACCGAGGAGCTGCGGTCCATGCTCGAGGGACTCGCACACGAGCTGATGGTCGAGATCAGGCTCTCCGACGACTGAGACCACGCGGGTCGTCAGCTCGTGAGGATGACGAGCTGCTGGGTCGCTCGGGTCATCGCGACGTAGCGGTCGACCGCTCCCTCGATGCCCTCGCCGAACGCCTCCGGGTCGATGAGGACCACCAGGTCGAACTCGAGTCCCTTCGACAGCTCCGGGGTCAGCGACCGGACGCGTGCGGTTGCCTCGAGCGACCGAACCCCCTGGTCAGGCATGCCGATGACGCAGGCCGTCCCGTCGGCATGCTCGACCAGCCAGGCCTCGAGGATCGTGTCCAGCGCCGTCGTCGACCCGTGTACGACGGGGAGGTCGCTGCTGCGGATGGAGATCGGCACGTTGGCGTCCGGGACCACCGCCCTGATCACCGGCTCGGCCTGCGCCATCACCTCTTCGGGCGTCCGGTAGTTGATGCTCAGGGTGGCGAGGTCGATGTGGTCGAGCCCGATCCGCTCGAGCCGCTCCTGCCAGGACTCGGTGAACCCGTGCCTGGCCTGCGCACGATCCCCGACGATCGTGAAGCTCCGGGACGGGCAGCGCAGCAGCAGCATCTGCCACTCTGCGTCCGTCAGCTCCTGAGCCTCGTCCACGACGATGTGCGCGAAGGGGCCGGCGAGCAGGTCCGTGTCGGACTCGGGCAGCGCGTCCTGGTCGACCAGGACGTCCCGGATGCCCTGCTGGCGGAGCTGGGCCATCATGCCCTCCTCGTCATCGAGCTGGAGGAGCTCGTCGACGACCCGGTCCATCTGCCGGCGCTCGGCGGCGACGGCCGCCTCGTGACGGCGCCTGCGTCGCGACGCCTCCGGATCGCCCAGCCGTTGCCGGGCAGCATCGAGGAGCGGCAGGTCGGCCGTGGTCCAGGCGCGCGCATCCTCGCGTCGGAGCAGCCGCACCTCCTCCGGTGTGAGCCACGGGGCGCAGAGGCGCAGGAAGGCCGGCACCTCCCAGAGATCACCCACAAGGTCCGTCGCCTCGAGCAGCGGCCATGCCCTGGTGAAGGCTGCTGCAAGCTCCCGGTTGCGCGCGATGGAGGTGTGGACCAGGTCGGCCGAGACCACGTCGTCCTCCTCGTCTCCACCGCCCGGTTCGTACTTGCCGGCCAGGATGCTGAGCAACTCGTCCCAGACCTGGTCACGTGCCTCGTTGTGCGGCGTGCCGGGTGATGGCGCGTCGAAGGCGTCGGCCCAGTCGGCGGGACTGACCCAGATGTCGGCGTACGGCGTCTCGACCTCCATGCCTGCCGTCGGTGGATCCTCGTAGAACCTGACGGCTGGATCGATCGCCTTCACCAAGGCAGCGGACGCCTTCAACCGGGCCACGTCCGGGTCAGGCTCTGGGAGCGCCGACGCGCCTTCGGGCACCAGGTCGCCCAGCGTGCACGTCTGCACGCCCTCCTCACCGAGACTGGGCAGGACGTCGGCGACGTAGGCGAGGTAGGGCTGGTGCGGACCGACGAACAGCACGCCGCCACGACGGTGGCCCAGGCGCGGGTCGGAGTACAGCAGGTAGGCCGTGCGGTGCAGGGCGACCACCGTCTTGCCCGTGCCCGGCCCCCCGTCGACGACGAGAGCACCGCGCGAGCCCGCGCGGATGATGGCGTCCTGGTCGGCCTGGATGGTGCCGAGCACGTCGCGCATCCGGGGCGACCGGTTGCTGCCCAGACTGGCGATGAACGCGGACTGGTCGTCGAGGGCTGCCCTGGTCTCCAGGCCGTCGGAGGTGTAGACCTCGTCCCAGTAGTCGCTGATCCGGCCGCGGGTCCAGCGGTAGCGGCGTCGGCTCGCCAGTCCCATCGGGTTGGCATGGGTCGCCCCGAAGAACGGCTCAGCAGCCGGTGAGCGCCAGTCGAGGAGCAGCCGACGACCGTCGGTGTCCGTGAGACCGAGTCGCCCGACATACGTGGTCTCGCCGGTCTCGGACGCCACCATGTGCCCCAGGCACAGGTCCAGGCCGAAACGACGTAGTGAGCGAAGCCTCGCGTTCAGCCGGTGGATCTCCTCGTCCCGGTCCATGGCCCCCTGGCCCGTCCCTCCGGGTGCCCTGAGCTCGGCGTCGAGACGGTCGGAGAGCTCGGCGATGGACTGCTCGAGGCTCTCCGCAATGGCCGCGAAGCGTGCCTCGTCGGCGCCGATCAGAGCGGGGTCGGCCTTGGTGGCGAGCTGGTCGGGAAGGTCGAAAGCGCTGGTGGTGGTCGGGGGGTTCACGTCTCCCACTTCGGTAGGTTGCTGCCTGGGCCGGCGATTCTCCGGCACCACCCGGGTCTTGCCACAAGCCCCCCGGTGCGCTATACGTTGAGAGTGGAAGGGAGCTGGTGCTCCTTTCCTTTCTCGTTGCGCAGCCGCCGATGACGGTTTCGAGACGCGCCTTCGCTTCGCTCGGCCATGAAGGTTTCGAGACGCGTCGCTGTCCCCTCGCAGGCTCGGGCACAGCCGACGCTCCTCAACCTCGGCCATGAACGGCGCCTTCGCTTCGCTCAGCCGCCTATGGCCGACATCGGGCGGGTTGGCTGGAGGAAGCTCTCGTCGTCGATGCCGTGGCCGGGGCGCTTGGTCATCATCGCGAGCCGCCACTGGTCGGCGATCTGCTCGTCGCTGGCGGAGCCGCGAACGGCGGCCCGGAGGTCTGACTCCTCGCGGGCGAACAGGCAGTTGCGCACCTGCCCGTCAGCGGTCAGTCGGACCCGGTCGCAGTCGCCGCAGAACGGCCTCGTGACCGATGCGATCACCCCGACCATGGCCGGTCCACCGTCGACCAGGAAGGTCTCCGCCGGCGCGCTCCCCCGGTGCTCGGGATCGGGCGTCAGGGTGAACTCTGCCTCCAGCGAGGCGAAGATCTCCTCCGCGGTCACCATGCCCGCCCGAGACCAGTTGTGCTGGGCGTCGAGTGGCATCTGCTCGATGATCCGCAGCTGGTAGTCCCGCTCCAGGCACCAGCGAAGCAGCTCGGCAGCGTGCTGGTCGTTGACGCCGCGGAGCAGGACGGCGTTGACCTTGACCGGTCCGAGCCCGGCCGCGTGCGCGGCTGCCAACCCCGCGATGACGTCGTCCAGACGGTCGCGCCGGGTGATCTGTTCGAACACGTCGCGGCGGATCGTGTCCAGGCTCACGTTGACGCGGTCGAGGCCCGCGGCGGCGAGGGCGTCCGCCGTGCGGGACAGGCCAAGCGCGTTCGTGGTCAGCGACACCTCAGGACTGGGGTCCAGCGCCTTGGTGCGCGCGACGATGTCCGACAGTCCACGCCGCAGCAGCGGCTCACCTCCGGTGAACCGGACCTCGGTGATGCCCAGCTGCTCGACGCCGATGCGGACCAGGCGTACGACCTCGTCGTCGGTCAGTGTCTCCTCCGTCGGCAGCCAGTCCAGGCCCTCCGCCGGCATGCAGTAGCTGCACCGCAGGTTGCACCTGTCGGTGAGAGAGACGCGTAGGTCTGACGCAACGCGGCCATAGCTGTCGGCCAGCCCGAGGTTCCCCTGCAATGAGCTCACCCGCCCAGTCTAGGGACCGACGCAACGAACTACTCTCGCGGCGTGAGATTCCTGCTGAGCCGGCGCTGGGTGCTGTTCGCTCTGACGGTCGTGGTTCTCGCTTGGGTGGCCACCCAGCTGGGGCAGTGGCAGTTCCACCGGCTGGAGGACCGCAAGCAGCACAACAGGATCGTGTCCACGAACCTGTTGCTGCCACCGGCCCCCGTCGACGAGGTCCTGTCCACGACGCGAGGGCCACGGACCGCGGACGAGTGGCGTCGGGTGACGGTGCGTGGCAGCTGGGACGACGAGCGCACGGTCGTGCTGAAGTACCAGACTCGGGACCAGGGCGCGGGCGTGGACGTGATCACCCCACTCGTGACCGAGCAGGGTGTCGCCGTGCTCGTGGACCGCGGCTGGGTCTCCACAGACAACTCGGGTGGCAGCAGGCCGGAACTCCCGGTGGTCACCGACGGCCAGGTCACGGTCACCGGGTATGTACGCCGCGACGCGACCGGCAGGGCCACCAAGGTGAGCGACCTGTCCACCCGGGCAGTCTCCTCTCGCACGATCGGCGAGGTCACGCCGTACCCCCTCTATCAGGGGTTCGTCGACCTCGCGCAGGAGAGCCCCGAACCTGCGAAGCAGCTCGAGCTCACCGAGCTGCCCGACCACACCAGCAACGGGCCGCACTTCTTCTACGGGCTGCAGTGGTGGTTCTTCGGCGCCCTGGCGATCTTCGGGTTCTGCTACCTGGCCTGGGACGAGTACCGGCAGCGGCGCAGGCCGCGCCGTCCGCGCCGTCCGCGCGGGCCGACAGGCTCAGAGCGCCCGGAGCATGCCGCCGTCCACGGGCAGCATCACGCCGGTGATGAAGGATGACGCGGGACTGAGCAGGAACGCCGCGGCCGCGGCGAACTCCTCCGGTTCTCCGTAGCGGCCCAGCGGGATGGACGCGATCGCCTTCGCTCGCGCTGCCACGGCATCCCCGGTGGAGGCGTCGAGCTGGTCCACGCGGTCGGTGCCCACCCGGCCGGGCAGCAGCCCGTTGACCCGGATGGCACGCGGGCCCAGCTCGTCGGCCAGCGTCTTCGCCGCCATCGCCAGTCCCGGTCGCAGACCGTTGGAGATCGCCAGGTTGCCCAGCGGTGCCCGCACCGAGCTCGACAGCACGAAGGCGATGGAAGCGGGGCCGTCCACTGCGAGCGCGACCGCCCGCGCGACCCGCAGACCGCCGACGAACACCGACTGGAAGCTTGCGGTCCAGGCATCGTCGGGAGTGTCCATCACGCTGCCGGTCGGTGGGCCTCCGACGGAGATCAGGGCGCCGTCCAGACGGCCCCAGGTGTCCTTCGCGGTGTCGACGAGCCGTTGGGCCGTGTCCGGGTCGGCGTTGTCGCCCACGACCGGCACGGCGTTCTCGCCGAGGTCGGCCGCGGTCGCCTCGACGGTGTCGGCGTGGCGGCCGGAGAGGACGACCCGCGCGCCCTCTGCGACCAGGAGGTCGGCGGTGGCGCGGCCGAGGCCGCCCGACCCGCCTGTGACGACATAGACGCGTTGGGAGAGTCCGAGGTCCATGTCGCCCAACCTAGTCCCAGACCTGGTCCCAAACCCTGGGGCACGACCCTGTGGCGAATCAGCCCACCGGGTTCGGCTGGGCCGCGTCATCCGCCGCGTCCTCGATGACGGCGTCCTCGATGAACTGGGTGCGGTAGAGGTGGGCGTAGAGCCCACCCTCGGCCAGCAGCTCGCTGTGCGTCCCGCGCTGGACGATGCGACCGGCATCGACGACCAGGATCTGGTCGGCGTTGCGCACCGTGGACAGTCGGTGGGCGATCACCAGCGAGGTGCGTCCCTCGAGCGCCTGGTCGAGCGCGCGCTGCACGGCGTACTCGGACTCGGAGTCGAGGTGCGCGGTCGCCTCGTCGAGCACGACGATCGCGGGGGCCTTGAGCAGCAACCGGGCGATCGCCAGGCGTTGTCGCTCCCCACCGGACAGTCGGTAGCCGCGGTCCCCGACCACGGTGTCGAGCCCGTCCGGCATCTCACGCACCAGGTCGGCGATCCTGGCCGAGTCGAGTGCCTGCCAGATCTGCTCGTCGGTCACCTGGGGCGCTGCGTAGCGGAGGTTCTCGCGAATGGTGTCGTGGAACATGTGGGCGTCCTGGGTGACGTAGCCGACGCCGTCCTCGAGCGACTGCAGGGTCAGGTCGCGGACGTCCTGGCCGCCGACTCGCACCGAGCCCTGGCTGACGTCGTAGAGCCGCGCCACGAGGTGCGTGATCGTCGTCTTGCCGGCACCGGACGGCCCCACGAGGGCGATCATCTGACCAGGCTCGGCCACGAGGCTGATGCGGTGGAGCACCTCGCCGCTCTCCCGCTTCTCCACCCGCGCCACGGTTTCGAGCGAGGCCAGCGAGACCTCGTCGGCACGCGGGTAGGTGAAGTGCACCTCGTCGAACTCCACTCGCGAGGCGCCTGGCGCGAGCGGGACGGCGTCAGCCTTCTCCGCGACGGTCGAGGGCAGGTCGAGCACCTCGAAGACCCGGTCGAAGCTGACCAGCGCGGTCATCACGTCGATGCGCACGTTGGAGAGGCCCTGGAGCGGTCCGAGCAGCCGGAGCAGCAAGGTCGCGAGCGCTGTCAGGGTGCCGATCGTCAGGGCGCCGTCCACCGCGAGGGTCCCACCGATGCCGTAGACGAGGGCGGTGGCCAGCGCCGGGATGAGCATCATGATCGCGATGAAGATCCTGCTGACCAGTGAGATCCGCACGCCTAGGTCGCGCACCAGCCCGGCCTTCTCGGCGTACTTCTCGTCCTCCTCGTCGCGCCGCCCGAAGAGCTTGAGCAGCAGGGCCCCGCCCACGTTGAACCGCTCGGTCATCATGTTGCCGAGGTCGGCGTTGCCGTCCATCTGCTTGCGGGTGAGCCCGCTGATCGCGCGTCCCACCCAGCGCGAGGCCAGGAGCAGGAGCGGGAACAGCGCCAGGCAGGCGAGGGTGACCTTCCAGCTCAGCGCGAACATCGTGATCCCGACGACCACCACGCTGATCGAGTTGGACACGGTGCTCGACAGGGTCGAGGTGAACGCTCGCTGGGCACCGATCACATCGTTGTTCAGCCGGGAGACGAGCGCCCCGGTCTGCGTCCGGGTGAAGAAGGCCAAGGACATCCGCTGCACGTGGCCGAACACCTTGGTGCGGAGGTCGAAGATCAGGCTCTCGCCGATGCGGGAGGACAGGTAGCCGGAGCCGACCCCCAGGATCGCGTCCAGGATCGAGACGACGCCCATCGCCAGCGCCAGCCACAGGACCAGGCCGGCGTTGTTGCCCAGGATGCCGTCGTCGAGGATGTGCTTGACCAGCAGCGGGTTGATCACGACCAGCCCGGCGTCGAGCACCACGAAGACGAGGAAGCCCGCGATCAGGCGTTTGTGCGGCACTGCGAAGGCCGCCACCCGACGAACCGTCTGTCGGGTGAGCTTCTGGTCGACGACCGTGGGATCGCTGCGCATCGAGCGCATCAGCGATCCTGGATGCATCGAGCTCATCTGCGCCCCCTTCCTGTCCCGGGGTGAGCCGGGTGCTGCTTCTCAGAGCCTCTCAGGCCCGACCGACAAGGTCGCGGAACCTGCGCAGCTGCGCCTGACGTTCGGCCAGCCGCTGCTCGTCGAGGTCGTGACCGCCGGCCGCCAGCAACAGGCCCTTGGTCTCCCGAACGGCCCCGGTGTTGCTGGCGAGGACTGCCTCGACCAGGTCGGATGTGGTCGCGTCGAGCTCTGCTCGGGGTACGACGACCGTGGCGATGCCCAGCTGGCCGGCCTCGTCGGCGTCGACGTACCTCGCGGTGGCACAGATCTCCAACGCTCGTGAGTAGCCAACAAGCTCCACGAGAGGTTTTGTTCCCGCGAGGTCCGGAACCAGGCCCAGGGCCGGTTCCTTCATGCAGAACCTCGCGTCGTCCGCGACCACCCGCAGGTCACAGGCCAACGCCAGCTGGAACCCGGCGCCGATCGCGTAGCCGTGAACAGCTGCGACCGTGACGACCTTGGGGTCCGAGAGCCACACGAAGCCCCTCTGGAAGCCATCGATCGCCTCGAGGACCTGATCGTCGCTGCCGTGCATCAGCTCGGCGACGGACTCCTCGCCCGCGACGCCGTTCGGGTCGAGCAGGCTGATGTCGATGCCCGCGGAGAAGCAGTCCCCCGATCCCCTGAGCACGACCACGCGCACGTCGTCGGGCAGCCCCGCGCCGATCGCCGCGAGGGCGTGCCACATCCGGGGGGTCTGGCTGTTGCGGCGCTCGGGCTTGTCGAGCGTGATCGTCAGGACGGCGTCCTCGTGCCGCACCTGCAGTCCGGCTGAGGACAGAGTCGCGTCGTCGGGAAGGCTCATCCCGCAAGCGTAGGGCGGGACCGACCAGCCGTGTCGGGCGGTCAGGCCAGCGCGACCAGGTCGGCGTAGTCCGGGGTCCAGAGGTCCTCGACACCGTCGGGAAGGATCAGCACGCGGTCCGGCTCCAGCGCATGGACGGCGCCCTCGTCGTGGGTCACGAGCACGATCGCGCCGGCGTAGGACCGGATGGCCGCGAGGACCTCCTCCCGCGACGCCGGGTCGAGGTTGTTGGTGGGCTCGTCGAGCAGCAGGACGTTGGCGCTCGAGACGACCAGGATGGCCAGGGCCAGTCGGGTCTTCTCGCCTCCCGAGAGCACCCGTGCGGGCTTGTTGGCGTCATCACCGGAGAACAGGAACGAGCCGAGCACCGACCGCGCTTCGGTGTCGGTGAGCTGGGGAGCCGCTGCGTGCAGGTTCTCCAGCACGCTGGACGAGGTGTCGAGAGTCTCGTGCTCCTGTGCGTAGTAGCCGATCTTCAGGCCGTGTCCCGGCTCGACCGCGCCGGTGTCGGACTGGTCGACCCCCGCGAGGATCCGCAGCAGCGTGGTCTTGCCGGCGCCGTTGAGGCCCAGGATCACCACTCGGCTGCCCTTGTCGACGGCGAGGTCGACGTCGGTGAAGACCTCCAGGGACCCGTAGGACTTGGACAGCTCGCTCGCGGTAAGCGGTGTCTTGCCGCAGGGCGCGGGTGACGGGAACTTGATCCGGGCGACCTTGTCGGCCTTCCGCTCCCCCTCGATCCCCTGCATCAACTTCTCGGCGCGCTTCAGCATCGACTGGGCGGCCTGGGCCTTGGTCGCCTTGGCGCGCATCTTGTTGGCCTGGTCGGTGAGGGTCTTGGCCTTGCTCTCGGCGTTGACCCGTTCACGCTTCCGGCGCTTCTCGTCGGTCTCCCGCTGGGCGAGGTAGGCCCTCCAGCCGATGTTGTAGATGTCGATCGCTGCACGGTTGGCGTCGAGGTGCAGGACCCGGTTGACGCACGCCTCGAGCAGACCCACGTCGTGCGAGATGACCACCAGACCGCCCTTGTGGCTCTTCAGGAAGTCGCGCAACCAGACGATGGAGTCGGCGTCGAGGTGGTTGGTCGGCTCGTCGAGGAGCAGTGTCTCGGCGCCGCTGAACAGGATGCGTGCCAGCTCCACCCGGCGGCGCTGGCCCCCCGACAGCGTGCGCAACGGCTGGTCCATCAACCGGTCGGCGATGCCGATGGAAGAGGCGATCTGTGCCGCCTCCGCCTCGGCTGCATAGCCACCGGCAGCATGCAGGGCGGCCTCCGCCTTCTCGTAACGGTTCATCGCCCGGTCGCGGATCATCGGGTCGTCGCTGCCCATCTCGGTCTCGGACTCCCGGAGGCGGCGTACGACCTTGTCGAGGCCCCGCGCCGACAGGATCCGGTCCCGGGACAGCACCTCGGGGTCACCCGTGCGCGGGTCCTGCGGCAGGTAGCCGATCGAGCCGGACGTGGTCACCGTGCCGCCGGCGGGCAGCGCCTCATTGGCGAGGATCTTGGTCAGCGTGGT
The DNA here is from genome assembly GCA_963781335.1 of uncultured Actinomycetota bacterium. GTDB lineage: Bacteria > Actinomycetota > Actinomycetes > Propionibacteriales > Nocardioidaceae > Marmoricola. Next base: position 482,841 of record CAWAFS010000025.1, read on the forward strand.
CTTCCCGGCGCCGTTGCGACCGACCAGCCCGATGCGGTCGCCCGCGGCGATCCGGAACGAGACGTCGTCCATCAACAGGCGCGCGCCGGCGCGCACCTCGAGCTTGGAGACAGTGATCACGACAGGCTTTCGAAAGTGGTGGTCGTCACCGCCTCATGGGGCGGGTCCGGCGGGGTACGACGAGGGCCGGTGGTGGTTAGTCTACGAGGCCATCAGGGGTGAAAGGGACACGCATGCGCTTCAACCCGAAGGCCAGGATCGACCAGAGCCAGATCCAGACCCGAAGCGGCGGCAGCCGCGGTGGCGCGATGAGGCTGCCGATCCCCGGTGGCGGTGGTGGTGGCGGTCGTGGCGGCAAGGTCGGGATCGGCACGATCGTGGTGATCCTCTTGTTCGTGGTGCTGACCCAGTGCACCGGCGTCGACCTGCCGGGCGGGGCAACGACTCCCTCCGGCGGAGGCGACCAGACCTCGGCCAACCAGTGCAAGTCCGGTGCCGACGCCAACGAGTCCGACGCGTGCGCCGTGGACCTGTTCACCACGTCGGTGCAGAACTACTGGAAGCAGGCCTACCCCGACGAGATGGGCGACGACTATGAGGTCATCCAGACGATCCGCTTCGAGGGCTCGACCGACTCCGCGTGCGGACCGGCGAGCGCGGACATGGGGCCGTTCTACTGCCCCAACGACCGGCGGGTCTACCTCGACCAGACCTTCTTCGACGACATGCTCGAGGGCCAGCTCGGCGCCGCGGGTGGACCGTTCGCGATCGGCTACGTGGTGGCCCACGAGTATGGCCACCACCTCGAGAACCAGCTCGGCGTGCTGGGCCGGATCCGCACCCAGAAGGGTCCCAGGAGCGATGCCGTGCGCGTGGAGCTGATGGCTGACTGCCTGGCAGGCGTCTGGGCGAAGGGCGCCCAGGGCACCGCCGACCAGGACGGCGTGGCGATCTTCGAGGAGCTGAACCAGGACGACGTCAAGCGCGCCATCGACGCCGCGCAGGCGGTGGGCGACGACCGGATCCAGAAGCGCAGCGGCGGTCGGGTCAACACGGACTCCTTCACCCATGGCTCGGCCGCGCAACGGATGAGGTGGTTCAACGAGGGGATGTCGAAGGGCACGATCAGGAGCTGCGACACCTTCGCCACCGACAACCTGTGAGCGGGGTTGTGACCGTCCAGTAACGCACTGCCCGTATTCGCGAGGCCCCCGCTCTGGTAGACATGTGCGCATCCTGGCCCGTCTTCCCGGAGGTCCACCCATGTCCAGTTCCGCCATGTCCGCACCGCTCCACCTGCGCCGACCGCTGGTCCTTGCCGACCTCGTGCCAGGTTCCCGCACCCGCGACGTGCTCCTCGTGCTCGGTGGCGCGATCTTCACCGGCGTGTTCGCCCAGATCGCGATCCCCGTGGCCGGCTCACCCGTGCCCGTGACCGGACAGACCTTCGCGGCCCTCACCGTCGGTGCAGCTCTCGGCTGGCAGCGCGGTGCGGCCTCGCTCGCGCTCTACATGGTCGCTGGCATGGCCGGAATGCCGTGGTACGCCGAAGGAGGGTCGGGCTTCAACTTCCCGTCGTTCGGCTACGTGATCGGCTTCGTTTTTGCGGCTGCCCTCGTGGGCGCGCTGGCCAGCCGGGGTGGCGACCGGGCCCCGCTGCCGACGATCGCCACCATGGTGCTCGGCAACGCCGTCGTCTACGTCTTCGGGCTCGCCTACCTGATGTTCGACCTGAACCTCGGTCTCGCGACCGCCTGGGACATCGGCATGAAGAACTACCTCCTGGGTGACGCCCTCAAGATCCTGCTCGCGGCTGGCTGCCTTCCGGCCATCTGGCGCGGGGTGGACGCGCTGCACAAGCGTTGAGCTCGGTCGTCATCAGGTAGTCCTTCGCCGGCCCGATGACGTCCCACTCGATGCTCCACCGGTCCGGCGACCCCAGGACGAGTCCCCGGTAGGTGTCGGCGCCGCACGGGTGCACGACCGGCCGGCCGGGCGTCCACGGGTGGAAGTCCCGCTCGTCCTCGAACCGGACCCACCAGTCGCCGGTGTCCTCAGCGAGCACCAGCCAGAGCCCCCGGCGTACGTCGACGTCCCCGCCCGGCTGGTGCCAGCGTCCGCGCTCCTCCCAGCTGATCCGCTCCGGTGTGACCGCCTCCAGGGTCAAAAGGCCGTCGATGCGACTGTGCTGACCGGTCAGTCGGTCCTCGATCGTGCGTGAGAGCTGCCAGTCACCGAGGAGGGTGACCGGGTCATCCAGTCCGCCGGACACGTTGGTCATGGCCCCAGCCTAAGCAGCAATCACCGGTCCACCCGCGTAGATTGCATGGCCATGGACGCCCTCGTCGACATCGAGAACCTGGTCAAGGTCTTCGGCCACACGCGAGCCCTCGACGGGCTTGACCTCCGCGTCCGTGAAGGTGAGGTCCATGGTTTCCTCGGCCCCAACGGTGCCGGCAAGTCCACCACCATCCGGGTGCTTCTCGGTCTGCTGCGTGCCGAGTCGGGAAGCGTGCGCCTGCTCGGTGGGGATCCCTGGCGCGACGCGGCCGAGCTGCACCGCCGACTCGCCTACGTGCCTGGTGACGTGACCCTGTGGCCGAACCTGAGCGGTGGGGAGATCATCGACCTCCTCGGCAACCTGCGAGGTGGGCTCGTGGCGGCCCGACGTGGCGAGCTCGTCGATCTCTTCGAGCTCGACCTCACGAAGAGGGGACGTGCCTACTCCAAGGGCAACCGCCAGAAGGTTGCCCTGGTGGCAGCGCTGGCCTCCGACGTGGACCTGCTGCTCCTCGACGAGCCGACGTCCGGCCTGGACCCGATCATGGAGAGCCGGTTCCAGACCTGCGTGAACGAGTTCCGCAACAACGGCGGGACGGTCCTGCTCTCCAGCCACATCCTGGCCGAGGTCGAGAGCCTGTGCGACCGGGTGAGCATCGTCCGTGCCGGCCGCGTGGTCGAGTCGGGCACGCTCGCCGACCTGCGCCATCTCACGCGCACCTCGATCCGGGTCGAGCTGGACCGGCCGGCGACCGCCCTCCAGGGCGCCGAAGGGGTCCACGACCTCGTGATCGACGAGAGCCGCGCCACCTTCGAGGTGGACACGGTGCGCCTGGACGGCGTGCTGCGGACGCTGGCAGCCCTCGGCGTACGAACTCTGACCAGCAAGCCGCCGACGCTGGAGGAGCTGTTCCTGCGCCACTACGGGGACGAGGTCGAGACGGCGGAGCCGGCATGACCGGGCTCGGTGTGTTCCTTCGTGCGTTCGCCCGGCGCGACCGATGGATGGTGCTGGCCTTCGTGGTCGGCATCACGATCCTCTACTGGTCGCAGGCGCCCAGCGTCGACGGGATCTACACCACGCGGGAGGCCTTCGAGGAGGCCGCGGCGATGATGGCGAGCAACCCGGCCTTCATCGCGATGACCGGGCCGGCGCGGGCACTCGACACCACGGGAGGGCAGGTGGCCTGGCAGTCCGCAGCCTTCGGCGCTGTCGTGGCTGGCCTGATGAGCATGTTCCTGGTCGGCCGGCACACCAGGGCCGAGGAGGAGTCCGGGCGGGACGAGCTGCTGCGCGCGGGGGCGGTCTCCCGCCGGACGCCGATGACCGCTGCGCTCGTCGTGGTCGCCGTCGCCAACCTGCTCGTCGGGATCGGCGTGGCGGCCAGCCTGGTCGCCTACGGCCTCGCGGTCCCGGGGGCACTGGTCCTTGGCGTGGGAGTCACCTGGACCGGCCTGGCCTTCGGTGCCGTGGCGCTGCTGGCCGGACAGCTCACGTCCAGCACTCGTGCCGCCTATGGCATCACCGGCAGCGTCATCGGTCTCGCCTACGCCTTGCGCGCGATCGGCGACGTCAGTGGCGGTGGCCTGTCGTGGCTGTCCCCGATCGGCTGGTACCAGGCGATGCACGCCTACTCCGGTGAACGCTGGTGGCCGCTGCTCCTGATCGTGGTGTTCACCGCACTCGTCACCGCTGCGGCGTACGCCGCCTTCGACCGGCGAGACTTCGGAGCCGGCCTGTGGCCGTCGAGACCGGGCCCCGAGTCTGCGGGACCAGACCTGCGCGGCGCACTCGGCCTCAGCTGGAGGTTGCAGCGCGGCAGCGTGCTCGGCTGGGCCGTCGGGATGCTCCTGGTCGGGTTGGCCTACGGGTCGATCGGCGACGAAGTGAAGTCGCTGATCGGCGACTCCGAAGTCTCCCGGGAGATCTTCCTGGCTGGATCGGGCGCCCTGGTGGACTCGTTCTACGCGACCGCGGCGCTGATGCTGGCGCTGATCGCCTCGGGGTTCACGGTCTCCTCCGCGCTCCGGCCGCGCACCGAGGAGGACGAGGGTCGCCTGGAGGCGCTCGTTGCCACCGCGATGCCGCGCAGCAGGTGGTGGGCGGCAAACACCTTGATCACCGTTGCCGGAAGCATCGCCGTCGTGGCCTCAGGAGGCGCCGGCACGGGAATCGGCTTCGCACTGACCACCGGGGAGTGGAACAGGTTCGGGGACCTGCTGGTCTCCAGTCTGGTGATGCTGCCCGGCGTTGCGGTCCTGGGTGGGCTGACCGGACTCCTCGTTGGCGCACGTCCGCGATGGTCCGTCCTGGCCTGGCTAATGCTCCTCTACTGCGTGGTGGTCCTGATGTTCGGCCAGGTCCTCCGGTTCCCGGGCTGGGCACTGGACCTGTCCCCGTTCAGCCATCTGGGAAGGTTTCCCGCCGAGGCGGTCGACTGGACCCCCATCGCGGGCGTCCTGTTGGTCGGACTGGCGCTCGGGGCCGCCGGCCTGGGCGCCTTCCTGCGTCGGGACCTGACCTCTCGCTGAGCAGCCCTTCGGGCGGTCGGTAGATTCGCGGCCATGGACCTCGCCGCCCGGTTGATCACGACTCGTGCTCCCAGGAACCCCGAAGGGCTGGTCCTTCTCCTTCACGGTGGTGGGGCGCGGCGGGAGCGCACCGTCGTCAGCCAGACCCAGCTCTCCGTGCTGCGCATGGTGCCGATCGCCCAGCGCATCGGACGGGTCGGACAGGGGCGCCTGGCCGTCGTACGACTGCTCAACTCGGTCCGTGGCTGGGACGACCGACACACGCCGGTGGACGACGTGGGGTGGGCGCTGCGCGAGCTGGGCGATCGCGGCCTGGTCCTGCCGACCTGTCTCGTAGGTCATTCACTCGGGGGTCGCGCAGCGCTGCTCGCCGCCGACCAGCAGGCGGTGCGCAGCGTGGTCGCGCTGAACCCGTGGGTGCACACCACCGACCGAGTGGACCTCGGGGGGCGACCAGCCCTGATCGTGCACGGGACCGATGACCGGGTCGCGGACCCACGTCGCTCCGCGGTCCTGGCCAAGGAGCTGACCCGGACCGGCCCGGTGGGCTACCTGCGCGTGACCGGAGGGCGGCACGCGATGCTGCGGCACCGCTCGGTCTTCGAGCGCGCCGCCACAGACTTCGCCACCGCGACCCTGCTCGGCACCGAGGCGACCGGCCCCGTCGCGGAGCTGCTCGCCGGCGAGGGTGTGGTGACCGTGTGACGCTGCCTGCCGGTCAGGGACCGTCCGGGGTCGGGCTGGCGTTGATGCTGGCCAGGTCCTTGGCTGAGTAGCAGACCTGCGTCATCTCCTGGAACGGCTTCGGGTACGCCGCAGCCAGCGCGTCCAAGGTCTTGTAGTACCCCCGCGCGGACCGGTCCTGCGACTTGCGCTCGTCGCTGTCGAAGCCGGCGAGCAACCCCTCCACCTGGCTCTTGAGCCTGGTGTAGGTCACTTGCGCCTTGCCCAGGGACGTGACGCACTCCGCGGGGAGCTCCTGTCCGGCGAGCGTGCCGAACACGGTGGCGAGTGCGCCCAGCTCGGTGGCGTATGGGTCCAGCAGCTTGTGCACGCAGGCTCGATAGGGCTTGATCCCCCGACCGGTGGCCTTGTTGCAGGCGTTGACACGCTTGGTCTCCGCGGCGTTCGCGGCGGCCTTCGAGACCTTCGCGGCGACCACGTTGATCGAGTCGGTCTCGGTGTCGGTGAAGTAGTTGCTGCCAGGGGCCGCCGACGATCCGGCGGATGCCTCCGGCGTGGGTGCACCTGTCTTGGCGCCTCCTGCGGTGCCCGCCGAGTCGTCAGGGGACGCCGAGGAGCCACATCCGCTGCCGAGCAACAGGACCGACAGGCTCACCACCAGAAGTCGACGCATCACCCGAGGGTGGCCCCACCCGGACCGGACGTCAATGCCCAGTTCGGGTCATAGCGGTCTAGGCAATGAGGTGCTCGATCTGCGGGAACTGACGTTGCAGCGCCCGAAGGTACGGCGCCACCGCCGGGTGTCGGAACTTCCCGGCCAGGGCGCCCTCCCCGCGGGCGGCCTGGGCCAGCGCCCACTCGGCCCGCGCCATCACCGTGTAGACGGCTGTGACCCGGGCCGCACGCGTGATCGCGTCCCGATCGGCGTCCGCTCCCACGCCGGCGAGGAAGGCGTCGAGCAGCACGTCGAACTCCTCCCTGCTGGACAGCGCGAAGTAGCCGAGATCGGTCCCGACCGGGCCGATCCCGAAGCACTGCCAGTCCACCGCCACGACGTCCTCGCCCTTGCTGGTCAGGAAGTTGGCCGGTGTGGCGTCACCGTGGAGTCGGCCCTCGGGCCCCTCGGCACAGCGCTGCAACCAGTGCTGCCTGCGAGTCCAGAGACGGTCTGCGACATCCGCGAGGGTCGTACGCGCGAGCGTCCGCCAGCCGGAACGCTCCTCGGCCATGGCCAGACGGTCGGCCAGCAGGCGACGGGACGCCCAACGCGGCGTCGTGTGCGGGGCACCGGCGAACTGTCCCAGCGCGCGAGCCACGAACAGCCCCGACGGCGGCGACCCGGCCTGCTCCAGGCTCCACACCGTGACGCCCTCGTCGTCGTCCTCGACCCGCCCGTACTCCGAGGGCACCAGACCCGGCCCGTCGACGACAGCCACGTCCTGGGCAACCTCCGCCTCACGACGCCAGTAGCCGGCATGGCCCGGATCGGTGAGGGCGGGTGTCTGGTCCCGCGGCGCCGCCAGGCGTTTCACCACCCACCGCCGTCCGTCCAGCTCGGCCATCCAGACACCCTGGGTGGCTGGCCCGCCGGCTCCACGCAGCTCCCGCCACGACGGGTCGGGCTCCCACATGGCGCTCATCCTGACAGAGCGGTCCTCAATGTCCGTCCTGATGGGCGGGACTGCCTGCGCCGACGCGAGGTCGTCTAGAACAGCTCTTCCGGCACCAGAGACGTCCGGCTAAGGTCCCATTTCACGGGCGCGCGATCTCGGGGCGCCGGGGCGGCGGGCCTGCAGATTCGGGTCAGGGGGGCGGAGCCAAGTGCAGCATCACCTCGGCAAGGCGGAGGGGCACCACTCCTACCCAGGCTTCCCGGACCACGCCCTCTCGGAACCGGCCGCACTCGATGAGGTGAGGCTGCCGGCGACCCGCCTGCACACGGCCTCCGACGCGGCGCTGCTGAAGCGCTGTCGTCACGGGGACGCAGCCGCCTGGGACATCCTGGTACGCCGCTACGAGGCACTCGTCTTCGGCGTCGCCCTGAGCAACCGGCTCACACGCGAGGAAGCTGCCGACATCACCCAGACGACCTTCATCGCTCTGCTCGACGCGATCGACGACCTGAACGAGGACGAGCGGCTCGCCGGATGGCTCGCCACGGTCGCCCGGCGGTCGGCCTGGCGAGTCCGACGCGACGCGATCCGCCACCGCGACCTGTCCGTGCCGGCCTCGGACAGTGTCGACCCGATCGCGGAGTGGGAGCAGGTGGTCTGGCTGCACGAGTCGCTCCAGCTTCTCGCCGAGCCGTGTCGCGAGCTGCTGACCGCCCTCTACCTCGACCCAGCGGGATCCTCCTACAAGGAGGTGGCCCGGCGCACCGGACGGGCCATCGGCACCCTCGGGCCGATGCGGGCGCGATGCCTGGCTCACCTGCGCGCCATCATGACCGAGGGCCTGGATCGATGACTCCGAGCCCGGGTGACCGCGGCCCGAGCCTGCGACAACTGATCGACTGGCTCGACGGCCGGCTCACAGCCGAGGGGGCGGCCATGGTGCAGCGCCAGGTCGACGACGCCGACGTGCGCACGCTCGCCCTGGTGGACTGGCTTCGGGGCTTCAAGTCACTCGCGCGAGCTTCGTCGGTCCACGACGTACCCCCGATCGTGCGGCAGAGCCTGACCCGGCACTTCGAGAGCTGGAGCAACGCGCACGCCACCGGGGCATCTGCCCCCGCTGACAGCGCTGCACGGTTGATCTTCGACAGCCGCTGGGACCTGGCGCCGGCCGGGGCTCGCGGTGGACCGGACGATCGGGAGACGTGGCACCTGGCGTACACCACCGAGGAGGCGGACCTCGTCCTCGACCTCCGCCGACTCCGGGACCATCGAGTCCGCATCGACGGACAGGTGCTGCTGGCCGCCGACGTGGACGAGGGACCGGTGTTCGAGGCCGCCGCGATGGCTGAAGGCGTGCACGCACGCACCGTGGACGGGGACGAGCTCGGACGGTTCTCACTGGCGTCCGTCCCGGACCGGGCCACGCACCTGCGGCTGACCAACGGGAACCTGGTCATCACCGCGTCGGTGGATCTGAGCGAAGGACGATGACCGTCGGCTCCGCGGAGCTCGGCAGGGACGACCTGGTCAGTGACCTGCTGGACACGCCCGACGTCTCGGCCAGGCTCCAACGCCTGGCACGCGAGGGACTGGACGACGAACCCGGGCTGACATGGTTGCTGGAACGTGCCGCCGAGCTGGTGCATGCGCAACCGGCTGCGGCCGGCGAGCTGTGCACTCTGTGCGACGCCGCCGCTCGAACCCAGGGTCTGTCGCTGGTGAGTGCGCAGGCCCTGTATCTGCGTGCGCGGGTGCTGGCGGAGCGTGGCGAGCTGCAGGACAGCCTCACCCTGATCGAGCAGGCGCACGACCTCTGGCGCGATGCCGGCCAGCACGTGCTGGCTCTGCGCACCGTGCTCGGCACGATGCAGATCCTCGACGACCTCGGCCGGCACGACGACGCGCTGGCCAGGGGTGAGGAGGCGCTGGCCGGGTTGGCCGCGCTCGCCGCCGAAGGGGTGGAGGCGGACCCGGACGACGCGGAGCTGCGTCAGTGGTTGCAGGCGGCCGTCGAGGAGAACATCGGTGTGGCCTGCGGATTCCTCGGTGATCACGAACGGGCCCTCGAAGCCTACCGTCGCTCGGAGGGTGCCTATGGAGCGCTCGGCCTCGAGGACGAGACCGCACGGCCGATGGCCAACCGCGGCATCGAGCTGATCACTCTCGGACGCGGACGCGAGGCCCTCGAGGTGCTGGGCGCGGCCGCCGAGGTCTTCGAAGGCAGTGGTGACCGGCTGTGGTCGGCCAAGTGCCTGGGGCACGTTGCCCAGGCGCACCAGCAGCTAGGTGAGCTGCTGGCGGCGTTGCAGGCCCTCGGTCCAGCCCGCGACACGCTGCACCAGCTGGGCGCGGAGGTCGAGGCCGCTCGGCTGCAGCTCGCCGCAGCCGATCTCTACCTCTCGATCGGCCTCACGCAAGAGGCACGGACCGAGGCCACCGAAGCTGTTGACCGCACGACCTCGGCAGGGCTGCGACACGACACCGCGTCAGCGCACTTCGTGGTCGCGCTCGCCGAGATGGACATGGGCAACCTCGAGGAGGGAGGCACCAACCTGCGGGCCGCCCACCGAATCTTCGAAGAGGTCGGTGACCGGCACCAGTGTGCCAGGGCCCAGCTGGCTCTGGCTGAGCTGCTCCGGCGCGAGGAACGGCTGGACGAGGGTGTACGCATGGCCACCGTGGCAGCGGACGCGCTCAGGGAGGGCGACTGGCCGGTCTCCCTGGCCGCGGCCGAGCTGTGGCTGGCGGAGACTGCCCCGGACCACCGGCAGGCGCAGGCCCATCTGGACAGCCTCGAGAGGCTGCCCTCCGTGCTTCGACTGCCCCAGGTGCGGGAGCCCTACCTCATGGGGCGCGCTCGGCTCCTGCGCGCGAGGGGTCGGCCGACGGAGGCGGTCGCCATCCTGCACTCCGTGATCGACGAGATCGACCACGGCAGACGACGCCTCGCTGACGCCAGCCTGCGCCGTGCCTTCTTCAGCCGGCGGCTCGCGGCGTACGACGAGCTGGTGGACCTGCTGGTCGATCGTGGAGAGCCGGACGATCTCGAGGCAGCACTGCGACTCAGCGACCGGGCCAAGGCGCGCACGCTGACCGAGCTCGTCCACGGAACCCTTGGCCGTCCCACTCCCCCGACCATGACCGATGCTCAGGAGCCAACCTCCCGAGCGGCCCTCGAGACCGATCTCAACGCGGTCCATGGTGAGCTGATGTCGGTCGCCGACCCCATGCTGATCACCGCGCTGCGCCGGCGCGCCGAATCCCTCGAGCAGCAGATCGGCATGCACCTGGCACGTGAGGCTCACCATCGGGTCGCAGCCAACGAGACGAGTGGACCCCAGTCCGCGGATACGCCCACGTGGCCAGAGCGCCTGCTGAGCTACCACGTCGTGGGCGACGACGTCGTCGGGTTCGCTCTCCAGCACGGGGTTCTGAACGTCCATCGGCTGACGGGCGTCCTGCCCAGGGTGCGTGCGGAGCTCGACCAGCTGACCGCCCAGTGGAGCCGATTCCAGCTGGGGGGCAGCTTCACCCGGCGTACCGGTCCACTTCTCCTGGCGACCAGTGAGGACATCCTCGGCACACTCCACGACCTCTTGGTCAGACCGCTCGCGCACCATCTCACAGGAGCCGACGGGGACCCGCTCGTGGTCGTCGCGCCCCGAGCACTGCTGGAGGTCCCGTTCCACGCCTTGCACGACGGGTCTCGGCCGCTGGTCGAGCGTTGGTCGATCACGCTCGCTCCGACCGCGGGAGGCTCGCGCGCGCATGCCGGTCCCACGGGTCAGCGCCCGGTCGTGCTGGCAGTGCCTGACAGCCGCGCGCCGGCTGTGGAGGCGGAGGCGCTGGCGGTCGCTGAGGTCCTGCCGGGTGCCCGCGTGCTGATCGGTGACGCGGCGACGGCCGACGCGTTCGTCGCCGCGGTCCCGGGGGCCGACCTGCTCCACATCGCCTGTCATGGGCTCTACCGGCCCGAGAACCCGCTGTTCTCCTCGGTGCAGCTGGCCGACCGGGCGGTCACGGCCTCGGAGATCCTCGAGCTCGACCTGCGTGGTGCGCTGGTCATCCTCAGTGCGTGCGACTCAGGTCGACAGGGCGGGTTGGCCACAGAGCCCGTCGGTCTCGCCTGGGCGTTCCTGGCGGCGGGTGCCAGCGGCCTCGTGGTCAGTCAGTGGGTGGTCGACGATGCGGTGACCAGTGACTTGATGGTGTCCTTCCACCACCACCTCGCAGGCGGCGTGGACCCGGCTGCGGCCCTCCGCCTCGCTCAACGCACCACCCGCGAGACGGCCACGCACCCCTACTTCTGGGCCCCCTTCAGCTATGTCGCAGCGCCTGTTGCGACGAGAACGGAGACATCATGAGAATCTGGAGCCGGGTCCTGCCGATGGCCCTGGTCGGTGCGCTTGCGACGAGCCTCCTGGCCCCGATCAGCGGATCAGCGGCGAGCTGCGCCGCGGACAGCCGGGCCCTCGTGGTGGTCAAGGTCGATCCATCCCAGGACGGCGCCATCGATCAGCTGACCACTCAATTCCCGGTGGAGGTCGCCGACGCGCTGGTGCCCTCGCGAGGCATCTGGGAGCTCCGTTCGACCGACCCTGCCTATTGCGACGAACGGTCCTCGGCCCGCAAGCTCGCGAAGCAGATCAGCACGGACCCGCGCGTCCGCTACGCGGAGGCCAGCTATCTCACCGAGGTCGATGACACCCGCTTCCACGCGTGGGGCTCGAGCGGTCCCGCGGATGCGGGGACCGACCCCGACACCTGGCGCAGGCAACCGGCCGCCACCGAGCTCCGACTCGACGAGGTGCACCAACAGCACCAGGGAGTGGGCGCGCTCGTCGCTGTGCTGGACACGGGGGTCGACTCGAGACACCCCGCGCTCTCGGGGGTCCTGGTGCGTGGTTGGGACTATGTCGACGATGACGTCGACGCCTCCGAGGTCAGCAACCGCACCGACGACGACGGCGACCGGGCAGTCGACGAGTCCTTCGGGCACGGCACCTTCATCAGTGGCATCGTGGCCCTGGTGGCGCCCCAGGCGCGAATCATGCCGTTGCGGGTGCTCGACAGCGACGGTCGGGGCAACACCTTCGTGGTGGCGCAGGCCATCGAGGACGCTGTCGCCGCCGGAGCCGATGTGATCAGCCTGAGCTTCGGCACCGTGCACGAGCCGCAGTCCGGGGTCTTCGTCGACGCGCTCAAGGAGGCGAAGCAAGCGGGTGTGGTCGTGGTCGCGGCAGCGGGCAACGCCGGCGGCAACGACGAGAACTTCCCCGCCGCCATGAAGGACGTCGTGGGTGTGGGCGCGCTGAGCGCGGGCGGGGACCGGCTGACCGAGTTCTCCGGGTGCGGCGGCTGGGTCGAGGTGGCGGCACCGGGTGAGCGCGTGGCCGGCCCCGTTCCCGGTGGCAGGTACGCCTGGTGGAACGGCACCTCAGTGGCCACGCCCTTCGTCTCGGGCCAGTTGGCTCTGCTGATCTCCCAGCGTGGGGAGGAGCAGAGGACGAAGCTGGTCAAGGTGCTGCGCGAGTCAGCCCGCACGATCAAGCCCAAAGGACTTCCCAAGGCGGACGCCATCGACATCTGGGAGAGCCTCGCAGGCGGCTGAGTCCCCTCAGTTCCCCGGATCCATCCTCCGAGACGGACTAGTCCGTAAAGCGGCGGATCCACGCTGCGCCCAGGATTCGCGACGGTCCGCTGCATCAACCCGTCGGATGCGTGACACCGCGGGGGCGCGATAACAGGGGGTCCGGCTCAGCACCAGTCTTGTCCTCGTCCTCGCTCCGCCAGAACCTAGCGGCGCAAGAGACACCACGGGGGGCGGGTTTCGCTCTCCGACCGACAAACAGGAGACCAGTGATGGCGCGTTCGGGAATGGTCAAGGCCGTCAAGGCCAACAAGTGTGGCGGCGGCGGCAAGTCCTCGAAGTCGAGCAAGTCCTCGAAGTCGAGCAAGTCGAGCAAGTCCTCGAAGTCACGCAAGAGCCACGGCAGCGGCTGCAGCTGCGGCTGCGGTGGCAGCGGCGGCGGCTACTGACGGTAGCGAGCAGGACCTACCTCGATGTTGAGATCGAGGCGCACACCCACGGCGGGGCCGTCGCACCGACGGCCCCGCTTCGGGCGCACCCGCTCCTGGTGCGGCTCGCCGCGCCGAGCCGTCCAACGGTTCCTCGCCCCGGTCCAAGGCCCCCGGGACCTCGTCCAGGACGCCCCCGACCTGACTCTGCGCGAGGTATGGCGCCGGTTCTGGCCCGACGTCCGCCCCCTGCGCTGGCGCGTGGGCCTCAGCACAGCTCTTGGCTCGATCCTCTCGGCGATCACCGTGATCGAGATCGCGCTGTTCAAGTTCGTGGTCGACGACGTCCTCGTTCCCGCCGATCTTCGCCCGCTGTGGTGGATCGGTGCCTGCTACCTGGCGCTGGCCGTGGTCTCGGGAATCCTCTCCGGCCTGGACTCCTACCTCTCCACATGGCTCTCACACACCTTCCTGACCGACTTGCGCACGCGCGTCTTCGCCCACGTCCTCTCCCTTCCGCAAGAGGTGCACGACCGACGCCGGCTGGGCGACTCGATGTTGCGGATCACGAGTGACTCCTCCAGCGTGGAGAGCTTCATGATCGGTCGGGTTCGCTCGGGCATCACCACGGTCCTGACCGCTGTCTTCTATCTCGTCGCGCTGATGCTTCTGGACGTCCAGCTCGCGCTCGCCTCCCTGGTGATCGTGCCGATCTTCTGGCTCCTCGCCCACCGGTTCGCACGGCTGATCAAGGTCACCGCTCGCGAGCAGCGACGCCGGGGTGGGTCTCTCTCGGCGATCACCGAGGAGCACCTGGGCAACGCGGCCCTCGTGCAGACCTTCAACCGGCACAGCGACGCCACCGAGCAGTTCATGCGTGAGAACCTCGGGATCCGCGCAGCCTCCCTGGCAGCCACTCGGGTGCGCGCGGTCTTCTCCCCCGTGGTCGACCTGGCGGAGCTGGTCGGGGTACTCACCGTGATCGTGCTCGGCACCTACTCGCTGGCCTCAGGGCGGCTGACGCTCGGTGGGCTGCTCGCGTTCATGACCATGATGGTCCAGCTGTACGGACCGATGCGGTCACTCGGCAGCCTCTACCCCGGCCTGTTCGGCGATGCCGCAGGCTGCGAGCGAATCGCCGAGCTGCTCGACGAGACGCCGCCCGAGGAGCGAGCCGGAGCCGAGCCGCTCCGGGCGGGCAGCCGAAGGGTCTCCCTCGAGCACGTCACCGTCGTCTACCCCGGCGCCAGGCGGGCGGCTCTCGAGGACGTCACCCTGCACTTCGAGCCGGAGATAGTGATCGCCGTCGTCGGCCCGAGCGGAGCCGGCAAGTCGACCCTGGTCAAGCTCCTGCTGCGAGCGGTCGACCCCACGGCGGGAGCGGTCCTGGTGGGCGGCCAGGACCTGCGGCACGTCACGCTGCACTCGGTGCGGGACAACGTCGCCCTGGTTCCCCAGGAGATGGCGCTGCTCGACGCCTCGGTGCGCGACAACATCGCCTACGCCCGACACGGTGCCTCCGATGCCGACATCGAGCAGGCGGCCCGAGCGGCGACCGCGGACGAGTTCATCCGGGCCCTGCCCCGTGGTTACCAGACGACGGTCGGTCAGCGGGCGCGCACGTTGTCCGGTGGGCAGCGCCAGCGGGTCTCGCTCGCCCGGGCCTTCCTCAAGGACAGCCCACTGCTCCTTCTGGACGAGCCGACCACCGGACTGGACCCGGAGGCTGCCCGCCGGGTGTTGCAACCGCTGCGGGACAACCGTCAACCAGGACGCACGATCATCATCGTCACCCACGATCCGGTCGCGGTGGAAATGGCCGACCGGGTGGTCACCCTGGACCATGGCCGCGTGGTCTCCGACGTGGTCACCATGGCCACCGCACGAAGAAGCGAGAGCGCATGATCGAGCAGAGACCGCGGATCGAGGCAGCGTTGGTGCGCCCGGGCGCCGAACTGGTCCCCGGTTACGAGGTCGTGGCGCACCTGCGCCGTGGTCATCGGCTCGACGTCTACGAGACCTGGTGCATCGAGCGGCAGGCGCGGTGCATCGTCAAGCTGGTCCGCCCCGATCGAATCTCGGAGCCGCACACCGAGGTCTACCTGCGGCGTGAGGGCGAGCTGCTGCGCGACCTGGCCCATCCCCACCTCGTTCGCGTCTACGAGCTCGTGGAAGAACCCCAGCTCGCCATCGTGATGGAGACGCTGACCGGTCTCTCCCTGAGCGACGTGGTGGACGAGCACGGGCGCCTGGTCCCCCTGGAGGTCGCGTTGCTCGGACTGCAGCTCGCCTCGGCGCTGCGGTACCTGCACCGGAGGGCCTGCATCCACGGCGACGTGAGTCCCGGCAACGTGGTGCTGCAGGACGGCACCGCGAAGCTGATCGACCTCTCGCTCGCAGGACCCCCCGGACCGATCACGAGCGGCACCGGCACGTCGGGGTACCGCTCCCCGGAGCAGGTCAACGGCGGACAGCAGGATGAGACCACCGACGTCTGGGGTCTCGGCGCCGTCCTCTTCGAGGCCCTCAACGGGTTCACCAGCGACGAGCCTCCGACGGGGCTGGCGTCGGTCCTGCACCGGGCGCGGTACTGGCAACCGACCGGTGCCGTACGTCACCGGGTCGCCGAGGTGATCAAGGGATGCATGCGCGACGACGCAGCCGAGCGGCTCACCCTGGACGAGGTGAGCCGTGACCTGGGTGCCCTGGTCGACCTGAGGCAGGAATGACCGACGAGGCTCTCAGGACTGGTCGGTCACCGTCACGGCCACCGAACAGCCGTCCACCACCGCCTGCTCGAGGACGGCCCGCCGTGGGTCGGGAACAGCGAGCCAGGGCTCGACCCGGAGCCGGGTGAGCCGACGCAGGCGCGGATCCTCCAGCACCTGTTCCACCGCCGTCCTGTCACCCCCGCAGACGAGGGCCGTCAGCGGGCCGGTGAGGATCCGGTGGGCGTGGCCGGCGGCCGCCTCGAAGGCCGCTCGTGCCTGGTTGTCGCGGCGTCGTGAGAACCGCTGCTGGCTCTGGCCACCCGCCTTCGTCCGTCCCTGGACGTGCCGCTGCCCGACCTTCGACTCCACGGTGCGCTCCCCCGCCAGGCGGGCGATCGCGAACCCGCCCTTGCGGACGAGCAGCACTCCCCACTGGGCGGGTGGAGTGCAGGTCTGCGCGAACACCACCGCGTCGGCCGGCCCGTCGTAGCACTGGGCAAAGGGTGGGCGGGCGACGAACGTGGAACCGTCCGGTGCGAGCCCGGTCAGCGCCCCGGAACGGGTCGCCAGGGTGCAGCCGTCGTGCCTGATGCCGAAGTTCTGCACCCACCGCTCGATCCGTGGCGCCGGCACGAGGACCTCGGTCATCCGGTCGGGAGCCGGGCGTACAGGTCGGGAGTCTCGATCGAGATGAGTTCGGCCACCATGGCGACGAACCTACGCGATGCGGTGGCTCAGACGTTGAAGCCGAGCGCGCGCAGCTGCTCGCGACCGTCATCGGTGATCTTGTCCGGGCCCCACGGCGGCATCCAGACCCAGTTGATCGTGACGTCGCCGACGATCCCCTCCAGGGCCGAGTTGGTCTGGTCCTGGATCACGTCGGTCAGCGGACAGGCTGCCGAGGTCAGGGTCATGTCGAGGACCGCGTTGGAGTGCTCGTCGAGGTGCACGTCGTAGACGAGCCCGAGGTCGACGACGTTGATCCCCAGCTCGGGGTCGACGACGTCCTTCATCGCCTCGAACACGTCGTCCTTCGTGGCGGTGGCGGTGCCCCCGCCATTTGCCTCGGGTACGTCTGGCAGGTCGGCCGGGTGTGTGTGATCGGTGTGCAGGGCGTCGGTCATGAGTCCTCCTTGGAGACAACCTGAGCGGTGGCGTCCTTGAACGCCATCCATGAAAGCAGGGCGCACTTGATCCGTGCGGGGAACTTTGCCACCCCGGCGAAGGCGATGCCGTCCTCGAGGACCTCTTCGTCGGGCTCGACCTTGCCACGGCCGTGCATCAGCTCGACGAACGCCTCGTGGGTCTGCATCGCCTTGGCGACCGGCTGGCCGATCACGAGGTCAGCCATCACCGAGGCAGCGGCCTGGCTGATCGAGCAGCCCTCGGCGTCGTAGGACACGTCGGTGACGGTCTCGCTGCCGGGGGCACCCTCGAGGTGGACGCGCAGGGTCACCTCGTCGCCGCAGGTGGGGTTGACGTGGTGCACCTCGGCCCCGAAGGGCTCCCGCAGGCCGGCGTGGTGCGGGCTGCGGTAGTGGTCGAGGATGATCTCCTGGTAGAGGCTGTCGAGGTCCATCACTTCACCTTGAAGTAGTTCTTGGTGTAGTTGATTCCTTCGATCAGGGCGTCGATCTCCGCCGGGGTCGTGTAGAGGTACGACGACGCGCGGGTCGAGCTCTGCACGCCGTACCGCTTGTGGGCCGGTTTGGCGCAATGGTGTCCGGCGCGTACGGCGATCCCGCGGGCGTCGAGGGTCTGGGCCACGTCGTGCGGGTGCACGCCCTCCACCTCGAAGGACACCGCTCCTCCACGCATGGTCGGGTCGAGGGGGCCCATCACGGTGACACCGCCGACGGTCGCCAGGCCGTCGAGCAGGTGGCGGGTCACCGTCTGCTCGTGCCTGTGAATGTTCTCCAGGCCGATCTCGGTGAGGTAGTCCACGGCCGCGCCCAGGCCGATGGCCTCGACGATCGGCGGCGTGCCTGCCTCGAACCGGTGCGGGATCGCTGCGTAGGTCGACCGCTCCATCGTGACGGTGGCGATCATCTCGCCACCGCCGAGGAAGGGCGGCAGCTGGCCGAGAAGCTCACTCCTGCCCCAGAGAACGCCGATGCCGGTCGGACCGGTCACCTTGTGCCCGGTGAAGACCAGGAAGTCGGCGTCCACGGCCTGCACGTCGACGGGGAGCTGCGGAGCTGCCTGCGAGGCGTCCACGACCACCACGGCGCCGACCTCGTGCGCGCGGCGGGCGATCTCGGCGACCGGGTTGATCGTGCCCAGCATGTTCGAGACCCAGGTCAGCGCCACGACCTTGGTCTGCGGCGTGATCAGCTCGTCGATGTTCGAGAGATCGAGCTGACCGTCGTCGGTGAGCCCGAACCAGCGCAGCTCGGCGCCCTTGCGCTCTGTGAGGAGCTGCCAGGGGACGATGTTGGAGTGGTGCTCCATCTCGGTGATCACCACGCGGTCGCCGGCCTTCACCTCCAGCGGCCCTGCCCACGCCATCGTGTTGGCGACGAGGTTCAGGGCCTCGGAGGCGTTCTTGGTGAAGATCACCTCGTCGCGCGAGGGGGCGTTCAGGAAGACGGCGACCTTGTCCCGAGCAGCCTCGAAGGCAGCCGAGGACTCCGCGCCGAGCTGGTGCATCGCCCGCGCCACGTTGGCGTTGTGCCGTTCGAGGTGATCCACCATCGAGTCGATGACGCACTGCGGCTTCTGCGAGGTGTTGGCGCTGTCGAGGTAGACCAGCGGAAGGTCACCACTGAGCCGACGCTCCAGGATCGGGAAGTCCTTGCGGATGACCTCCAGACCCGGCAGGAGCCCCTCCATCAGACCGCCGTCTTCTGGTACTTGTCGTAGCCCTCGGCCTCGAGCTGGTCGGCCAGCTCGGGGCCACCCTCCTCGACCATCCGGCCGTCGACGAAGACGTGCACGAAGTCGGGGGTGATGTAGCGCAGGATCCGGGTGTAGTGCGTGATCAGCAGGACACCCTTGTCACCGGCCTCCTTGAAGCGGTTCACACCCTCGGAGACGATCTTCAACGCATCGATGTCGAGGCCCGAGTCGGTCTCGTCGAGCACGGCCACCTGCGGGTCGAGCAGCTCGAGCTGCACGATCTCGTGACGCTTCTTCTCACCGCCGGAGAAGCCCTCGTTGACGTTGCGGGTGGCGAACTCCTTGTCCATGTTCACCCGGTCCATCGCCGCGTTGACGTCCTTGACCCAGGTGCGCAGCTTGGGAGCCTCGCCGGAGATCGCCGTCTTGGCGGTGCGCAGGAAGTTCGAGACCGACACTCCGGGCACCTCGACGGGGTACTGCATCGCGAGGAACAGGCCTGCGCGGGCACGCTCGTCGACGCTCATCGCGAGGACGTCGACACCGTCGAGGGTGACCGAGCCCTTGGTGACGGCGTACTTCGGGTGACCCGCGATCGAGTAGGCCAGAGTGGACTTGCCGGAGCCGTTGGGGCCCATGATGGCGTGCGTCTCGCCAGCCCTGATGGTCAGGTTGACGCCCTTGAGGATCTCCTTGGGGCCGTCCTCGGTGTCGACCGAGACGTGCAGGTCCTTGATCTCAAGCGTTGCCATGTGATGCTCCCTGTTCTTGGAAAGTCGGTTTCTCGAAAGTCTGGTCAGCCCGCATGGGGCGCTTCGATGTCGATGAGGACGTCGTCCCCGTTGATCTGGACGGGGAAGACCGGAACCGGCTCGGTGGCCGGAGGCCCGGTCGGCTTGCCGGTGCGGAGGTCGAACCGGGATCCGTGCATCCAGCACTCGATGGTGCAGTCGTCCACGTCGCCCTCGGACAGTGCGACGGCCGCGTGGCTGCACTCGTCCTCGATGGCGAAGACCTCGTCGTCGTGCTTCACGACCGCCACGTCGAGGCCGTCGACCTCGACGCGCAGCGGCTTGCTGTCGGTCAGCTCGCTCAGCGAGCACGCACGCAGGAAGCTCATCGCAGGATCCTGTGCACGTTCTTCTCCAGCTCCGCCTCCACGGTGAGCACGAGCTGTTTCTCGAGCTCGGGCACGCCGATCTTGCGGATCAGGTCGTTGAAGAAGCCATGGACGACGAGTCGCCTGGCCTCGGACTCCTCGATGCCGCGCGAGCGCAGGTAGAACAGCTGGTTGTCGTCGAACCGGCCGGTGGCCGACGCGTGCCCGGCTCCCAGGATCTCGCCGGTCTCGATCTCGAGGTTCGGCACCGAGTCGGCCTGGCATCCGTCGGTGAGCACCAGGTTGCGGTTCTCCTCGTAGGTCTCGATGCCCTCGGCCACCTTGCGGATCAAGACGTTGCCGATCCACACCGTGTGGGCACCGTCGCCCTGCAGCGCGCCCTTGTAGACGACATTGCTGCGGGTGTGCGGCTGGTTGTGGTCCACGAAGAGGCGGTGCTCGATGTGCTGCCCCTCGTCCGCGAAGTACATGCCGAGCATCTCGACGGACCCGCCGGGGCCGGCGTACTCCGCCGTGGCGTCGTGACGCACCACGTCACCACCGATGGAGACGGCCACGTGGCGCAAGGTCGCGTCCCGGCCCACCATGGCGTGCTGGGTGGAGTGATGCACTGCGTCGTCGTCCCAGTCCTGCACGGTGACCACGGTCAGCTCGGCCCCGTCACCAAGGACGATCTCGACGTTCTCGGCAAGAGTCGCCGTGCCCTGGAACCGCAGCACGACACGCGACTTCGAGAACGCGCCCGCACGCACGACCAGGTGACCGGCCGAGGCGACCTCGTTGCCGGTGCCGGTCAGGGTGACGGTCGTCGCGCTCTCACCCACGTGCTCCCTGGGCACATCGACGAGGAAGACGGAGTCGGCCGCCGCCCACGCGCGGGCACTGACACGGTCGGGCGGAACCAACCCGGACGTGCCGCGGGCCTCGTGGTCGATGCCCACCTGTCCGGCGGTGACGCCGTCCTCGGCGTGCACCTCGACCTCGAACGCGCGCCCGTCCAGCGCGGCACCGTCCTGGATGCCACGCAGCCGCTTGAGCGGAGTGAAACGCCACACCTCCTCGCGGCCAGTGGGGACCACGTGGTCGGCAAGGTCGAAGGACCCCTCCGGGTGCAGGTGGCTCAGCACCTTCTCCGGGCATCTCGAGCGCATCGCGCACAGAATCAGTAACAGTCACAATCAGCTTCCTGGTTCACATTCGGATCGATGGGTGACGCCGGCACAGACACAACATGACGAGGACGAGCCCCCAGGCGAGGACGAGCGCGCATCGGTTGGCAGTGCGCGAAGCGCTCAGCCAACCGCCCCCTCCATTTGGAGCTCGATCAGGCGGTTGAGCTCGAGGGCGTACTCCATCGGCAGCTCCTTGGCGATCGGCTCGACGAAGCCGCGCACGATCATCGCCATTGCCTCGTCCTGCTCCATGCCGCGCGACATCAGGTAGAACAGCTGGTCGTCGGAGACCTTCGAGACGCTCGCCTCGTGGCCCATCGACACGTCGTCCTCGCGGATGTCGACGTAGGGGTAGGTGTCGGAGCGGCTGATCTGGTCGACCAGCAGCGCGTCACACAGCACATTGCTCTTGGAGCCGTGGGCGCCCTCGTTGATCTGGATCAGTCCGCGGTAGGACGTGCGGCCACCACCACGGGCCACCGACTTCGAGAGGATCGAGCTCGAGGTGTTCGGGGCAGCGTGCACCATCTTGGCGCCCGCGTCCTGGTGCTGGCCCTCGCCGGCGAACGCGATCGACAGGGTCTCGCCCTTGGCGTGCTCGCCCATCAGGTAGATCGCGGGGTACTTCATCGTCACCTTGGAGCCGATGTTGCCGTCGACCCACTCCATCGTCGCGCCTGCCTCGCAGGTGGCGCGCTTGGTGACGAGGTTGTAGACGTTGTTCGACCAGTTCTGGATGGTCGTGTAGCGGCACCGACCGCCCTTCTTCACGATGATCTCGACCACCGCGGAGTGCAGCGAGTCCGAGCTGTAGATCGGCGCGGTGCAGCCCTCGACGTAGTGCACGTAGGCGTCCTCGTCGACGATGATCAGGGTGCGCTCGAACTGGCCCATGTTCTCGGTGTTGATCCGGAAGTAGGCCTGCAGCGGGATCTCCACGTGGACGCCCTTGGGCACGTAGATGAACGAGCCACCGGACCAGACCGAGGAGTTCAGGGCGGAGAACTTGTTGTCACCGACGGGGATGACGGTGCCGAAGTACTCCTGGAAGAGCTCCGGGTGCTCCTTGAGGGCGGTGTCGGTGTCCAGGAAGATCACTCCCTGGGCCTCGAGCTCCTCGTTGATCGCGTGGTAGACGACCTCGGACTCGTACTGGGCCGCGACACCGGAGACCAGCCGGGCCTTCTCGGCCTCGGGGATGCCGAGCTTGTCGTAGGTGTTCTTGATGTCCGCCGGGAGGTCGTCCCAGGTCTGGGCCTGCTTCTCGGTGGAACGCACGAAGTACTTGATGTTGTCGAAGTCGATGGTCGAGAGGTCAGAGCCCCACGTGGGCATCGGCTTGCGACCGAACAGCTTGAGTCCCTTGAGCCGGAGGTCGAGCATCCACTGGGGCTCGCTCTTCTTCGAGGAGATGTCACGCACGACGGCCTCGTTGAGGCCACGCGTCGCGTTCGTGCCGGCGTCGTCGCTGTCGGACCAGCCGAACTCGTAGCGGCCGATGTCCTTGAGTGACGGGTTCAGCTCTTCGATGGAAGTCATCGCGTGACCCTCTCCTTGCCTGTGGTGGTTGAGCCTGTGGTGGTTGAGCCTGTGGTGGTTGAGCCTGTGGTGGTTGACGTCCTGGTGGTTCCTGGCGTCGAGGTCGTCGAGGCCAGGTTGTGCGGGATGCTGGTGGTGCACACGCCGTCACCGTGGGCGATGGTCGCGAGTCGTTGCACGTGGCGGCCGCCGAGCATCCGGCTGATCGCGGCCGTCTCGGCCTCGCACAGCTCGGGGAACTCATGGGCCACGTGGGAGACGGGGCAGTGCTGCTGGCACAGCTGCTCCCCCATCGGGAGGTCGCGCACGGCGGCGGCGTAGCCCTCGTCGGTGAAGACCTGCGCCAGGGCGTCGACGGGGGCGAGCTCCGGGCGGGCCTCGACGAGGGTGTCGAAGCGCTGCTCGATCCTGGCAGCACGACGGTCGGCGAACTGGCGGACGGCCTCGTTGCCGCCGGTTTCCGCGAGGAAGCGGATCGCCTGCACGGCGAGGTCGTCGTAGGCCTGGTCGAGCCGGTCGCGGCCGACCGCGGTCAGTGCGAACGTCTTGGCCGGCCGTCCGCGTCCCCGGGTGGCGCTGGAGCGTGGCTCACGAGCCTCCAGGGTGCCGTCCTCGAGCAGATGGTCGAGGTGGCGGCGTACGGCGGCCGGAGTCAGCTCCAGGCGCTCCGCGAGCGCTGCGGCGGTGGATGCTCCGTTGACCATGACCGACCGCACCACGCGCTCGCGCGTGGGCTGGTCGTGCTGGGGCTGCCCATGAGTCGGCAGGTGTCCGGCGATTTCCACAACACCAGTGTGCCCTTAATGCTGAGCGCCTTTCAAATAAGGTGACCCTTACCTCCCTGGCCCCGGTATCTTCAGGCTGCATGGAGACATCTGAACTGCTGACCGACGTGTTCGAACGCGTCCGTGCACTCTATGTCGAGACCGCGCGTGACCTGGATCCGGAGACAGCCCACCGGCGCCTGCACGGAACCGGCAACCCGATCGCCTGGCTGCTGTGGCACACCGCACGGGTCCAGGACGACCATGTGGCCGACCTCGCCGGTGTCCAGCAGGCGTGGCACCCCTCCTGGGCGGAGCGGTTCGACCTCCCCTTCGACCAGGCCGACATCGGTTACGGCCATTCGGCAGAGGACGTCGATGCCGTCCGGATCGAGCGGCTGGAGGACCTCGTGGACTACCACGAGGCGGTGCACCGGCTCACGCTCGACTACCTCGGGCGTGCCGACGCCGCCGAGTGGGACCGAGTGGTCGACCACAACTGGGACCCGCCCGTGACGGCCGGGGTCCGGGTGGTCAGCCTGCTCGGCGACTGCCTGCAGCACCTGGGCCAGGCCGCCTACGTCAAGGGGCTGCCCGGCGGGTGACGGGTCCTCCGTAGAATCCACGCGTGCCCGCCTCCCCCACCGCCCCGGACGTCCCGGGCACAGCTTCCGGGGCTGCGGTCGTGGTGTCCGGCCTGGTGATGCGTTACGCCGACAAGGTCGCGGTCGACCACCTCGACATGACGGTGGCACGCCGCACGATCACCGCCGTCCTCGGGCCCAACGGTGCCGGCAAGACCACGACCCTGGAGACCTGCGAGGGCTACCGCAAGCCGCAGGCGGGCACGGTCTCCGTGCTCGGGCTCGACCCGCAGCGGCAACGACGGGACCTGCTTCCGCGCATCGGCGTGATGCTGCAGGACGGAGGCGCCTGGTCCGGAGTGCGCGCCATGGAGATGCTCGGCCACATCGCGCGCCTGCATGCGGATCCGCTGGACATCGACATGCTCGGCGACCGGCTCGGTCTCGGTGACTGTGGCCGAACGCCCTACCGCCGGCTGTCCGGTGGCCAGCAGCAACGGCTCAAGCTGGCGATGGCGGTCGTGGGCCGCCCCGAGCTGATCTTCGTGGACGAGCCGACCGCGGGGATGGACCCGGCTGCGCGCCGTACGACCTGGGAGCTGTTGCAGGAGATGCGCGGAGACGGCGTCACCATCGTCCTGACCACCCACCACATGGACGAGGCCGAACGGCTCGCGGACGAGATCCACATCATCGACCGGGGCCGGATGATCGCGTCGGGAACTTCGTTGGAGCTGACCCGCGGTGGAACCTCGACCATTCGCCTGGTGGTCACCAAGCCTTTCCCCGAGGGCGCCCCGGAGTCGCTGAAGGAGGCGCTGGGCCAACGGCTCGACGTCAGCACTGTCAGCGAGGTCAGCCTGCTCATCACCGGCCCGGCCGACAGCTCCACCCTGGCCACGGTGTCGGCGTGGTGTGAGCGCAACGACGTGCTCCCCGAGTCGCTGCACCTCGGCCAGCGCAACCTCGAGGACGTCTTCCTGGAGCTGACCGGTCGAAACCTGGCCGGCCGGGAGCTGAGGACATGAGTGCACCGCACGGAGTCTTCGTGCCGAAGCCCGGCGCCGCTCCCCTGGGCCGGCAGGTGCTCACCCAGGCGGCGATGGAGTCGAAGCTGATGCTCCGCAACGGGGAGCAGCTGCTGCTGGCGGTGGTGATCCCGGTGATCGTGCTGATCGGCGGTGTCGAGGGTGCCCAACACCTCGACCTGACCTTCTCCCGCCGGGCGGTCGACGTCTTCGCTCCCGGCGTCCTTGCCCTGGCGGTGATGTCGACCGCGTTCACGTCGTTGGCGATCGCCACCGGGTTCGAGCGCCGCTACGGCGTGATCAAGCGGCTGGGTTCCTCGCCACTGCCGCGCTCGGGGCTGCTCCTGGGCAAGGTCGGTGCGCTGCTGCTCGTCGAGGCGCTGCAGATCGTGGTGCTCTCGCTCGTGGCCCTCGGACTCGGGTGGGAGCCGCACGGGTCGCCGCTCGCCGCGCTGCCGGCGATCGTGCTCGGGACCGCGGCGTTCGCCGCCCTCGGGCTGTTCGTCGCCGGTGTGCTCCGGGCGGAGGCCACGCTGGCTGCCGCGAACCTCGTCTACCTGCTGTTGATGGCCGGCGGAGCCGTCGTACTGCCCTCGTCTGCGTACGGCTCCTTCGGCGGCCTCACCGCCTTGCTGCCCTCCGGCGCACTGGGCGACTCGCTCCGTTCGGCGTCCTGGTCCGGGACGATCGAGTGGGACTCGCTGCTGGTACTGGCGCTGTGGGCCGCGATCGGTGCCGTCCTCACGGCGAGGACCTTCAAGTGGGAGTGAGCGTCTGGGTACGCCGGTTCGCGTGGGCGAGCCTGCTGGCCAACATCGGCATCGTGCTCACGGGCGGTGCGGTGCGTCTCACCGCGTCCGGGCTCGGCTGTCCCACCTGGCCACGTTGCACCGAGGAGTCGTTCACCCCGCACGGCGCGCTCGACTTCCATTCGGCGATCGAGTTCGGCAACCGGACCCTGACCTTCGCGCTCAGCGCGATCGCGATCGCCACGTTCGTCAGCGCCTACCGGACCGGCCGCAACGACCTGCGCAGGCTGGCGTTCCTCCTGGCCCTGAGCATCCCGGCGCAGGCACTTCTCGGTGGCATCACCGTGCTCACCGACCTCAACCCGTGGGTCGTCGCCTTCCACCTGCTGTTCTCGATGGGCATCATCAGCCTGGCCGTCCTCTACCTGCACCGGACCCGCCACCAAGCGGCTGAGGCCCGTTCGTCGGCCTCCACCCCGCACGTCATCCTCGCCTGGTCGACCTACGCCGCCGCCTGGGTCGTGCTCGCGCTCGGCACCGTCGTGACCGGGTCGGGTCCGCACGCCGGCGACCTCGAGGCGCCGCGCAACGGTCTCGACCCCCTCCAGCTCTCGCAGCTGCACGCGGACTTCGTCTTCCTGCTCGTCGGCCTGACGGTCGCCCTGGTGATCGTGCACCGGTCGAGGGCGACGATGACGCTCCTCGCCGTCGAGCTCGCCCAGGGGCTGATCGGGTTCGTGCAGTACTTCACCGACCTCCCCGTCCTGCTCGTCGGCTTCCACCTCCTGGGCGCGGCGCTGGTTGCGACAGTCGTCACGTGGGTCGTGATCGAGGCACGGGAAGGCTGTTCGGACTAGTGGCGTTCGACTCCCCGGATGCCGTCGCTGTGGTGGAATGTGGCCCGTTGCAGCAGCACCGACGGGCGGGAGGGCAGATGCCGGCACGACGGCGTTCCACACAGCTGGGAACCATGCTGGCCACTCTTGTGCTGGCGGCCGGCTGTGGCACCACCGAGCCGGAGCCGCTCACTGCCATGACGCCGGAGGTCCCAGCCGACCTGTGCGCGCTCGTCCCGGATGCCGCTCGAGCGGGGCTGGTCACCAACTCCAGCTCTGACGACACCGGCAACCCGACGGCGGCCTGCTCGCTGCGCTCCCCCGATGGCGCAGCCACCGAGGTTCGTGCGGTGGTCACCTGGCTGCAGGCCGGCGACGAGCTCTCCGCCGACGACATCCAGAAGAGCCAGTGCCGGGCCATCGACCGCACCGAGTTCCGCGACCGGGCCGGGTTCCGGGCCGCCGGCGCCGAGGAGGCGTGCGCTGCGACCGCGAGCGTCGACGGCGCCGACTCCGCCACGATCGCAGCCGTGAACGTGCTCGAGGTCGTCACCGTCCGGGTGACCTCGGTGCCGCCTGGTGCAGCCCCCTCGCTCGGTCGCGCCCAACAGATGCTGGAGGGTGTTCTCAGCTCTCTGGCCGGCGACTCCTGACCGGTCCAGGACGGTGCCATGAGCGGCGTACCAGCGGTGCCCTGGCACCGGACCATGTCGGGCCGCGACCCGCGGGAGTCACACCGGTCGGCGACGCCGCTCGAGCTGTTCTTCGACCTGTGCTTCGTGGTCGCCGTCGCCGCTGCGGCGGACACGCTGCACCACGACCTCGCACACGGGCACCTGTCCGGGCTGGCTGGCTACGCCACCGTGTTCTTCGCGATCTGGTGGGCCTGGGTGAACTACTCGTGGTTCGCCAGCGCCTACGACACCGACGACGTGATCTTCCGGCTGCTCACGTTCGTGGTGATGTCCGGCGTGCTCGTGGTCGCGGCCGGAGTCCCCAGCGCCGCCGGCGAGGAGCACGACTTCTGGATCGTGGTCGTGGGCTACGTGATCATGCGGGTGGCGATGATCCCGCTCTGGCTGCGCGTCGCCCGCGAACATCCCGAGCTGCGGCGTACGGCGCAGAGGTATGCAGTCAGCATCGGTGTCAGCCAGGTGCTCTGGGTGCTGCGGACGGTGTTCCTCGCCGAGGGGGCCATCGGCTGGGTGAGCTTCGCGGCGATGGTGCTCCTGGAGATGGCAGGCCCCTGGTGGGCCGAGCGTGCCGGCTCGACCCCGTGGCACCGCCATCACATCGCAGAGCGCTACGAGCTGTTCACCATCATCGTGCTGGGCGAGGTGATCCTCGCGACCACCCGGGCCATCTCCGAGGCAGTGGACGAGAGCGGGCTCGAGGCCCAGCTGCTCCTCCTGGTGTTCGGTGCGCTGCTGATGGTCTTCTCCATGTGGTGGCTCTACTTCAAGCGACCCGCCGCCGACTCGGTGAGCTCCAGGACGTCGTTCGTGTTCGGCTACGTCCACTACCTGGTCTTTGCCAGCATCGCAGCGGTGGGCGCCTGCCTGGCGGTGCTCGTGGACGTCCTCGAGCACGTGGCCCACGTCGAGTCGCGGACGGGTCTGACCCTGCTGGTGGCGTCGGTGTCGATCTACCTGCTGGTGATCGCCGGCGTGCATGCGCTGGCCGGTGACACCGCGCCCAGCGTCAGACCGGTGCTGGCCGTGGTCGTCGCGATCTGGGTCGTGGCGCTCGTGGGGATCGATGCCGGAACCAGCGTTCTCCTGATCGGTCTGCTGCTCGCCGCCAGCGTGACCGACCACGTACGCCGAACCAA
Organism: uncultured Actinomycetota bacterium; assembly: GCA_963781335.1. GTDB lineage: Bacteria > Actinomycetota > Actinomycetes > Propionibacteriales > Nocardioidaceae > Marmoricola. The sequence continues at coordinate 511,143 of CAWAFS010000025.1, forward strand.
CCGGAGGGCAGCCGTGGAGGACGACCTCAGAGCTTGAGCAGCGGGTCGAGCGCCACGGCGACGAAGAGCAGCGAGAGATACATGTTCGACCAGTGGAACAGCCTCATCGGACGCACGTCGGCGAGCTCGTTGCTGTGTCGGCCGCGCTGCCACATCAGGTGCGCCTCGACGAGGAAGCCGGCGCCGAGCACTGCGGCCACGACCGGGTAGAGGATGCCGGTGCCGGCCACCGGCCACAGCACGAGCGACGTCGCGACCATCACCCACGAGTAGGCCACGATCTGCTTCGAGACCGCCGCGGCGTCCTTGAGGACCGGCAGCATCGGGACGTCGACGAGGGCGTAGTCCTCTCGGTAGCGCATCGCCAGTGCCCAGGTGTGGGGAGGCGTCCAGAAGAACACCACCAGGAAGAGCACCACGGGCGGCCATGCGAGCTCGTTGGTGACAGCCGTCCAGCCGATCAGCGTCGGGAAGCAGCCCGCGAGTCCGCCCCACACGATGTTCTGGGTGGTACGCCGCTTGAGCAGCATCGTGTAGCCGAACAGGTAGAACGCGCTCGCCACCAGGGCCAGGCCAGAGGAGAGCCAGTTGACGTAGAACCCCAGCACCAGCGTCGAGACCACCATGAGGAGCACGCCGAACACGAACGCCGCACGAGGCGTGACGATGTGGCGGGGCAGCGCGCGGCGGCGGGTGCGGCGCATCTGCTCGTCGATGTCGCGGTCGTAGACGCAGTTGAGCGCGTTGGCGCTGCCCGCTGACAGGGTGCCACCCACCACAGTGGCGACCACGAGCCACAACGGCGGGACGCCGCGCTGCGCGAAGAACATCACCGGAACCGTCGTGAGCAGCAGCAGCTCGATCACCCGCGGCTTGGTGAGACCCACATAGGCGCCCACCACGTCGCGGACCGTCACCTGGCTCGAGGGGCGTCCGTTCAGGGAGACCTCGGAGTCGAGGGCGGTCAACGGGGCCTCGCCTTCGCCGCCCGACGGGGGCGGATCGTGGAACGGGAACGGGGTACGGACCTCGGGAGTCTATCTCCGGGGACGCCAACCCCACGAACCGACCGGCGTGACCTGGGCAGCATCAGCGGTCTAGGCTCGAAGGGACAGCTTCACGCTGAGGAGAGGACCCCACCGACGTGCCCACAGATGCCCGACTCGACTGGACCGAGCTCGACGATCGCGCGGTGGACACCGCCCGAGTCCTGGCCATGGATTCCGTGCAGAAGGTGGGCAACGGCCACCCCGGCACCGCCATGAGCCTCGCCCCCGCGGCGTACCTCCTGTTCCAGAAGGTGATGCGGCACGATCCCGCGGACCCGGACTGGATCGCGCGTGACCGGTTCGTGCTCTCCTGCGGACACTCGAGCCTGACGCTCTACATCCAGCTCTACCTCGGTGGCTGGGGACTCGAGCTCGAGGACCTGAAGTCCTTGCGCACCTGGGGCAGCAAGACGCCCGGCCACCCGGAGTACGGGCACACCGCCGGTGTCGAGACGACCACTGGTCCGCTGGGACAGGGCGTGGGCAACGCCGTGGGGATGGCGATGGCGGCTCGCCGGCAGCGCGGCATGCTCGACCCCGAGACGGCGTCGGGGGGTTCTCCGTTCGACCATCAGGTCTACGCGCTGTGCTCAGACGGGGACCTGCAGGAGGGCGTCAGCGGCGAGGCCTCCTCGATCGCCGGAACCCAGAAGCTGGGCAACCTGACCCTGATCTACGACGACAACCAGATCTCGATCGAGGACGACACCAACATCGCCTTCAACGAGGACGTCGCCAAGCGCTACGAGGCCTACGGCTGGCACGTCCAGACGGTCGACTGGACCAACGGCGGCAAGGAGTACCGAGAAGACGTCCGCGCCCTGCATCGCGCGATCCAGAGCGCCGCGAAGGTCACGGACCAGCCGAGCTTCATCGTCCTGAAGACGATCATCGCCTGGCCGGCACCCGATGCGCAGGGCACCGGCAAGGCGCACGGCTCCGCGCTCGGCGAGGAGGAGGTGGCTGCCACCAAGGAGGTCCTGGGCTTCGACCCGGGCCAGACCTTCGACGTCGCCCCGGACGTGATCGCGCACACCAGGAAGCTCCGCGAGCGCGGTGTCACCTATGGCAACGAGTGGGACGAGCAGTACGCCGCCTGGGAGAAGAAGCACCCCGACCGCCACGCGCTGCTGCACCGGTTAAAGAGCCGCACGTTGCCGGACAAGTGGGACGCCAAGCTGCCCAGCTTCCCCGCCGACGAGAAGGGCATGGCGACCCGCAAGGCGTCGGGTGCCGTGATCCAGAAGCTCGCAGCGGTCCTCCCCGAGTTCTGGGGTGGGTCGGCCGACCTCGCTGAGTCGAACAACACCACGATCGAGAACGCGCCCTCCTTCATCCCCGAGGAGCGCTCCACGAAGATGTGGAAGGCGGACCCCTACGCCGGGCGCGTGCTCCACTTCGGCATCCGCGAGCACGCGATGGGCGCCATCATGAACGGCATCGCAGCCCATGGGGACACGCGGGTGTTCGGCGGGACCTTCCTGACCTTCTCCGACTACATGCGCGGTGCCGTGCGTCTTGCCGCGGTGATGAAGCTGCCGGTCACCTACGTGTGGACGCACGACTCCATCGGCCTCGGCGAGGACGGGCCGACCCACCAGCCGGTCGAGCACCTGGCCGCTCTGCGCGCGATCCCGGGCCTGGACGTCGTGCGCCCTGCGGACGCGAACGAGACCACGGCTTGCTGGAAGGTCATCATCGAGAACACCGACCGTCCCGCCGGCATCGTGCTCACTCGGCAGAACGTCCCCGTCTACCCCCGTGGCGAAGCCGGGTTCGCGGGCCTCGACGACGTGCGCAAGGGTGGCTACGTGCTGCTCGACGCCGAGGACGGCACCCCCGACGTCGTGCTGATCGGGACCGGGTCGGAGGTCCAGCTCGCCGTGCAGGCCCGCGAGATCCTGGCCGCAAAGGGAGTCCGGGCCAGGGTCGTGTCGATGCCCTGCCGGGAGTGGTTCGACGAGCAGGAGCCTGCCTACCGCGAGACCGTCATACCGCCCACCCTCAAGGCCCGCGTCGCGGTCGAGGCCGGAGTGGCGCAAGGCTGGCGGGAGATCGTCGGTGACAACGGGCGCATCGTCTCGCTCGAGCACTACGGCGCCTCCGCCGACTACGCCCGCATCTACCGCGAGTTCGGCATCACTGCGGAAGCGGTGGCCGCAGCCGCGGAGGACAGCATCCGGGTGGCCACCGGCTGATCCGGACCACTGACAGAAGACCCATCCAGCGAATCAGGGAGCAGCACATGACCGACCACCTGCAGGAGCTTTCAGACGTAGGCGTCTCCATCTGGCTCGACGACCTCTCCCGGGAGCGTCTCGACACGGGGAACCTCGCCGAGCTCGTCAAGAACGACCACATCGTCGGGGTCACCACGAACCCCTCGATCTTCGCCTCCGCCCTCGGCGAGGGTGAACGGTACGACGACCAGGTCAAGGAGCTCGCCTCCTCCGGAGCCGACGTCGACAAGACGGTCTTCGCGCTGACCACGACCGACGTTCGCAACGCCTGCGACGTGCTCGAGCCGGTCTTCGAGTCCACTTCGGGGGTGGACGGCCGGGTCTCCATCGAGGTCGCACCGGACCTCGCGCACGACACGGACAGGACCCTCGCCTCCGCGCAGGAGCTGTGGGCCGAGGTCGACCGGGAGAACCTGTTCATCAAGATCCCCGCGACCACCGAGGGTGCACCCGCCATCTCCGACACGCTCGGCGAGGGGATCAGCGTCAACGTCACCCTGATCTTCGGCCTCGAGCGCTACCAGGGCGTGATGGACGCCTACCTCACCGGCCTGGAGAAGGCCAGGGACAACGGCAAGGACCTCTCGAAGATCCACTCGGTCGCCTCGTTCTTCGTCAGCCGCGTGGACAGCGAGATCGACAACCGACTCGACGAGAGCGGCGCCTCGGCGACCCTCAAGGGCAAGGCCGGCGTCGCCAACGCGCGGCTCGCCTACGAGGCCTACGAGAAGTTCTTCTCCGGCGATCGCTGGGAGAGCCTCGCGGCGTCCGGCGCCAACCGGCAGCGTCCGCTGTGGGCCTCCACCGGCGTCAAGAACCCCGAGTACGACGACACGATGTACGTCGTCGACCTGGCTGTGGAGAACACGGTCAACACCATGCCCGAGAAGACCCTCCTGGCGGTCAAGGACCACGGCGAGGTCAAGGGCGACCAGGTGCGGCCGCACTACGACGACGCGCGCCGGGTGATGGCGGAGCTGAAGGACGCCGGCATCGACTACGACGACGTCATCGAGACCCTCGAGAAGGAGGGCGTGGAGAAGTTCGTGACGTCCTGGAACGAGCTCCTCGAGACCGTCGAGAAGAACCTGGCTGCCGCGCAGGGGAAGGCCGGGGAGTGACCGACTGGAGCACCTCGGCGGGTGCGGGGTTCGAGCTGTTCTTCGGCTACCGCGATGAGGACGGCTTCGTCAGCACCGTCGAGCAGCTGGTCGCCGACAAGGTCGCCTCCGGCATCGCGAACCGCAACGCCACCCTCTGGGGTCCGGAGGCTGAGGACGAAGCCGGGAAGCGGCTGGCGTGGGTCGGTCTGGCCCAGGAGTCACGTGCGCTGGTCGCCGAGATCGTCGGTCTGCGCGACGTGCTCGCCGACCGTGGGGCGTTCCACGTGGTGCTCTGCGGCATGGGCGGCTCCTCGCTGGCCCCGGAGGTCATCTGTGCGACCCATGGCGTCGAGCTGACGGTGGTCGACTCCTCCGACCCCGACTACGTCCGGCAGGCGCTGACCGACCGGCTCGAGCGCAGCGTGGTGGTGATCTCCAGCAAGTCCGGCGGGACCGTGGAGACCGACAGCCAGAAGCGCGCGTTCGAGCAGGCCTTCCGCGACGCGGATCTCGAGCCGGCTGCGCACATCATCGTCGTGACCGACCCGGGCTCGCCCCTTGACGAGGCATCGCAGGAGGCCGGCTACCGCGTCTTCCACGCAGACCCCGACGTGGGTGGGCGCTATTCGGCCCTCACCGCCTTCGGGCTGGTGCCGAGCGGACTCGCCGGCGCCGACATCGAGAAGCTGCTCGACGAGGCGGCCGCCATCCAGACGGTCCTCGAGAGCGACGACCCCGACAACCCGGGTCTGCGACTGGGCGGGCTGCTCGGTTTCGCCAACACCCAGGGTGTCGACAAGGTGGTGCTCGGGGACAAGGGCTCCGGCATCCCCGGCTTCGGCGACTGGGCCGAGCAGCTGATCGCCGAGTCGACGGGCAAGGACGACCAGGGCATCCTGCCGGTCGTCGTACCCGCTCTCGATGCGCCGAACTTCGACCCGAGCACCCGCGACGAGGTGCTGGTGACCATCGGCTCCGGCGTCCACATGGACGCGCCTCCGGCCTCCGGATGGGGCGCGGCGGTCGACGCCCCGCTCGGGGCGCAGATGCTGCTCTGGGAGTACGCCACGGTCGTCGCGAGTCGGGTCATCGGGGTCAACCCCTTCGACCAGCCCGACGTGGAGAGCGCCAAGCAGGCCGCGCGCGACATGCTCGAGGGCGGTGGCGACAGCCCGACTCCCGCGTTCACCGAGGGTCCCATCGAGGTCTACGCCACCGACGGACTGCTCACCGATGAGGGCACGGTGGCCGACGCCGTCGCGACCCTGCTCGGCCACCTGGACGGCGAACGCGGCTATCTCGCCGTGATGGCCTACCTCGACCGCGCTCAGCACGTCGACCTGGCGCAGGTGCGTGACCAGCTAGCCGCTCGCACCGGACGGCCGACCACCTTCGGCTGGGGGCCACGGTTCCTGCACTCCACCGGGCAGTACCACAAGGGCGGACCTCCGGTCGGTGTCTTCCTCCAGGTGACCGGGGAACCGCTCGAGGACCTCGAGGTCCCCGGACGCCCCTTCACCTTCGGCGGCTTCATCAGCGCGCAGGCGATCGGTGACGCCAACGTCCTTGCGGGTCACGGACGGCCGGTGCTGCGACTCCACCTGACCGACCAGTTGGCCGGGCTCCCGGCCCTGCGCGAGGTCCTTGGGTGACCAACGGCAACCAGCGCGAGGAGTGGACCAACCCGCTACGGGACCCCGACGACCGGCGGATGCCTCGGATCGCCGGACCCAGCGGAATGGTGCTCTTCGGCGTCACCGGAGACCTGGCTCGCAAGAAGGTGATGCCGGCGATCTACGACCTGGCCAACCGCGGACTGCTCCCTCCGGGCTTCAGCCTGGTCGGCTACGCCCGTCGTGACTGGGCCGACCAGGACTTCGCCCAGATCGTGCACGACTCGGTCCGCGCCCACGCCCGCACCGAGTTCCGTGAGGAGGTCTGGCGCCAGCTGTCCGAGGGGCTGCGCTTCGTCCAGGGCGACTTCTCCGACGACGCCGCCTTCGAGAAGCTGCGCCGGACGATCGAGGAGCTCGACGAGGCTCGTGGCACGGGCGGCAACCACGCCTTCTACCTGTCCATCCCGCCCAAGTTCTTCGGGGACGTGATCGACCAGCTCGAGGAGCACGGTCTCACCACACCCCGGGCCGGGTCCTGGCGCCGGGTCGTGGTGGAGAAGCCCTTCGGGCACGACCTCGAGTCCGCTCGCGAGCTGAACGCGGTCATCGACCGGGTCTTCCCGCCGGAGTCGGTGTTCCGGATCGACCACTACCTCGGCAAGGAGACGGTCCAGAACATCCTGGCCATGCGGTTCGCGAACAACCTGTTCGAGCCGATCTGGAACGCCAACTACGTCGACCACGTGCAGATCACGATGGCCGAGGACATCGGCATCGGCGGTCGCGCCGGTTACTACGACGGCATCGGTGCCGCGCGCGACGTGATCCAGAACCACCTGATCCAGCTGATGGCGCTGGTGGCGATGGAGGAGCCGGTCTCCTTCGACGCGGAGAGCCTGCGGATCGAGAAGCAGAAGATCCTCTCGTCCGTCGTACTCCCCCGCCGGCTGGACCTGAACACCGCACGTGGCCAGTACGCCGCGGGCTGGGCCGGCGGCGAGAAGGTCCACGGCTACCTCGACGAGGAGGACATCGCGAAGACCTCCACGACCGAGACGTTCGCGGCGATCCGGCTCGACGTGGAGACCCGTCGCTGGGCAGGCGTCCCGTTCTACCTGCGCACCGGCAAGCGCCTGGGCCGGCGGGTCACCGAGGTCGCCGTCGTGTTCAAGCGTGCGCCGCACCTCCCGTTCAGCGAGACCGCGACCGAGGACCTGTCGCACAACACCGTGGTCTTCCGGATCCAGCCCGACGAGGGCATCACCATCCGGTTCGGCTCCAAGGTGCCCGGAACGGCGATGGAGATCCGCGACGTCAACATGGACTTCGCCTATGGCGGCTCGTTCACCGAGGCAAGTCCGGAAGCCTACGAGCGCCTCATCCTCGACGTGCTCCTCGGCGATCCCCCGCTGTTCCCGCAGCAGCGCGAGGTGGAGCTGTCCTGGAAGATCCTCGACCCGATCCTCGAGCACTGGGTCAGGCAGGATGCCTCCGGCAAGTCCAAGGTCGAGCAGTACAGCTCCGGCCAGTGGGGGCCGGAGTCCGCGCACGCGATGCTGGCCCGTGACGGCCGCGTCTGGAGGAGACCATGACCAAACCTCACCGAATCGCTGCGCTGGCGCTCCACGATTCCGCAGGGACCCCGAGATGATCGAGCTCACCGAGACGAACTCGGCCGGCATCGCCGCTGAGCTGGTGCGCGCCCGCAAGAAGGCCGGGTCGCCGGCGATGGGCATGGTGATGACCTTGGTCGTGGTCGTCGACGAGGACCAGGCACACGACGCCATGGAAGCGGCTCGGGCGGCCTCCCAGGAGCACCCTGCACGCGTGCTCGGGGTGATCCTCGGGGATGCGCGCGGCAAGGCCGTGATCAACGCCCAGGTGGGCACCGGCTCCGGATGGAGCGGCGAGACCGCGCTGATCCGGCTGAAGGGCGAGGTGGTCAAGCACCCCGAGTCGGTCGTGCTCCCGCTCCTGCTGCCCGACTCCCCGGTGGCCGCCTGGTGGCCAGCCGATGCTCCGCAGGATCCCGCGAGCGACCCGCTCGGCGCCCTGGCACAGCGACGCATCACCGACGCGGCAGCGGCCACTCGGCGCAAGACCAAGGCGATCCACCACCAGTGCGCGGCCTACGCGAAGGGAAACACCGACCTCGCCTGGACCCGGCTCACCCCCTGGCGGGCCCTGCTCGCCGCTGCGCTGGACCAGCACCCCGAGAAGGTGGTCGGCGCCTCCGTCACCGCCGAGCGGATCAGTCCGAGCGCCGACCTGCTGGTCGCCTGGCTCAACGACCGGCTCAAGGTCGACGTGGACCGCACCAGTTCCGAGGGCCCCGGCATCACCGAGGTGGTACTCAGGACCAGGTCGGGCGACGTCAGCATCAACCGCCCCGACGGAAAGCTCGCCGCGTTCGTCTCCCCCGACCAGCCCGACCGACCGGTGGCCCTGAAGCGGCGGTCCGTGCCCGAGCTGCTGGCGGAGGAGCTGCGCCGCCTCGACGAGGACGACACGTATGCCGCGACCGCTCGACGACTCGTGAAGCTGGCCGCCAAGTGACCGCGACCAAGGTCGTGCCGAGTGCCGACGGCGTTGCGCGCGCAGTCGCCGAGCAGCTCGTCGGGCGGATCGCGTCGGTGCAGGCGGAAGGGCAGGTGCCCTCCGTCGTGCTGACGGGCGGCACCATCGCCAACGAGATCTACCGGGCTGTCGCCGCGCTCCCCTCCTCCGACGTGGACTGGATGAAGGTCGACTTCTGGTGGGGTGACGAGCGCTACGTGCCGGCCGACTCCACCGACCGCAACGACCGCGCCGCCGAACTCGACCTGCTCGACGTCGTCGGGGTCGATCCGGCGCGGGTGCACGCCATGCCGGCGGCCGACGAGGTGCACCCGGACCTGGACGCCGCCGCTGCGGCGTACGCCGAGCTGCTGCGGACGCACCTGCAAGGGGACTTCGACCTGGTGCTGCTGGGCGTCGGACCGGACGGTCACGTCGCGTCGCTCTTCCCCGGCTTCCCGCAGCTCGAGGTCGACGACGCGCTGACCGTCGCCGTCACCGACTCCCCCAAGCCTCCGCCCGAGCGGATCTCACTGTCCTTCACAGCGCTCAACCGCGCCCGCGAGGTCTGGTTCCTGGTCACCGGCGCGGGCAAGGCCGACGCGGTCGCCCGCGCGCTGGCCGAGGACGGCTCGATCGCGGAGACCCCGGCGCGCGGCATCACCTGCGAGAACCGCACCTGGTGGCTCGACGAGGCCGCCGCCTCTGCCCTCTGAGCCTCTGCCCTCTGAGCCTCTGCCCTCTGAGCCTCTGCCCTCTGAGCCTCTGCCCTCTGACCCTCGGCCCGACCAGTCAGTCGGCGGCGCGCAGCTGCGCCAGCAACCGGACGCGATCCGAGGCCGGGAGGGTCGCCCCGAGCTCGTCCATCAGGTCTGGGAGCTCGCCTTCACGCAACCGGCGGTGCTCGGTGGGCCGGCCGGGCCGTCGGACGGTGACCGCCTCGTGGGTGACGCTCACGTGTCTTCCCTCGAGGTGCCGGGTCAGGATCAGTCCGTGCCGGAAGTGTGAGGTGGGGGCGGTGCTGGTGAAGTGGTGACCCATCGCGACGTCGACCGGGTGCACGGGCAGCTCGTCGGTGATGTGCATCAGCTCCCAGCCGCCCTCTCGGAACCGCTGGAGCTCCCACACCGGTCCGGACGCACCGGTGTCGACACGATCGAGGCGGTACTGCCAGCCATCGTCGAGCTCCGCACCGTCCTCCATCGGGATCGGGTGCAGCAGGCTCATCCCGAAGCCCGGGTCACACAGGAGGCGCTCTCCGGCCAGGGTGACCACGACGACGAAGTGGGTCCTGGCGCCCCGGGTCGCGTCACCGACCCGTCCCAGGTGTCGTCGTACGTCGTAGCCCAGGCGCTCGGCCACCGCGGAGAACAACGTCCCGTGCTCGAAGCAGTAACCACCACGTCGCCGCCCGACGAACTTGTCCGCCACGACCGGCAGCGAGATGCCGGGGTGGCTGCCGAGGAGGACGTCGAAGTTCTCGAACGGGAACGTGCGCACGTGTGCCTCGTGCAGCTCGGCGAGCGCCGTGCGGCTCGGCTCGCGAGCAACCACTCCGACGGCCGCCAGGTAGCTCGCGAGGTCGAGCTGCTCGATCTGCCACGGGTGCTCGGTCATGGCACCTCACCCTTAGAAGATGACGTCGCCGCTCTTGCGACGTGCGCGCAGCGTGGCGATGGCCTCGTTCAGGATGTCCTTCGCCTCGGCGTCCGATCGACGCTCCTTCACGTAGGCGAGGTGCGTCTTGTAGGGCTCGATCTTGGGCGCCGGGGGTGGGTTGTCGCAGTCCAGGCTCGCCGGGAGTCCGCAGCGCGGGCAGTCCCAGGTGTTCGGGACGGCTGCCTCGACCGCGAACGCGATCAGGGTGCGGTGCTCGTGGGAGCAGAAGTAGGTGACGTTCTGTCGGGGAGCCGCTTCGCCGCGCTCCGCCTCACCCATGGGGCCAGCACCGACACGGCTGCCCCGGATGGCGTTTCCTCCGCCTGCCACGCTTGGTCTCCTTCGAGATCGTTGAGGATCAGTTGCCGGTCTTGAGCAGGAGCCCGAGCCCGACCACGCACGCGAACCACACCAGCCCGATACCGATCGTGATGCGGTCCAGGTTGCGCTCGGCGACGGACGAACCGCCGACGCCGCTCGAGACGCCACCACCGAACATGTCGGAGAGCCCGCCGCCGCGCCCCTTGTGGAGGAGCACCAACAGGATCAAAAGCAAGCTCGAGATGACGAGCAAGACCTCGAAGACGATAACCACTCGGGGAGCCTAACTGATGAGGCGCGCGGAACAGAGGCTGGTCATCCGAGCACCGGCATGTCGTAGAAGCGGCAGATCCCGCCGAACTCCTCGACCTGGAGGCTGGCGCCTCCGACGAGACAGCCGTCGACGTCGGTCTGCAGCATGATGCCGGCAACGTTGGCGGCCTTGACCGAGCCTCCGTAGAGCACGCGTATCCCGGCCGCGGCGTCCTCGCCTGCCGTCTCAGCAACTCGTTCCCGGATCGCCGCACAGACCTCCTGGGCGTCGTCGGGGGTCGCGACCTCGCCGGTGCCGATGGCCCAGACGGGCTCGTAGGCGACCACGAGGCCGGCGAGCTGCTCGGGCGAGAAGCCGGCAAGCGAGCCGTCGACCTGGGCGAGCGTGTACTCGACCTGGCGGCCCTCCTTGCGGACCTCGAGGCCCTCGCCGACACACACGATCGGGGTCATCCCCGCCGCCAGTGACTTGTGCGCCTTCGCGTTGACCAGGGCGTCGTCCTCGCCGTGGTGCTCGCGGCGCTCGGAATGGCCGACGACCACGAAGGTGCACCCCAGCTTGGCCAGCATCGCTGCGGAGATCTCACCGGTGTAGGCACCCTCGTCGTGCGTCGAGACGTCCTGGGCGCCGTACTTCAGCTGCAGCCGGTCACCGTCCACCATCGTCTGCACGCTTCGGATGTCGGTGAACGGCGGCACCACCACGACCTCCACCTTGGCGTAGTCGTGCTTCTTGTCCGACAGCGTCCAGGTGAGCTTCTGCACCAGGACGACGGCCTCCTGGTGGTTCAGGTTCATCTTCCAGTTGCCGGCCATCAGGGGCGTTCGTGGGGACTTCGCCATTCGGGTAGTTCCATTCATGGTTGGGTTGAGCGGACCAGGATCAGTTCAGTACGTCGATGCCCGGCAGGTTCTTGCCTTCGAGATACTCCAGGCTTGCGCCGCCACCGGTGGAGATGTGCCCGAAGGCATCCTCCGCGAACCCGAGCTGGCGTACGGCGGCCGCCGAGTCACCACCGCCGACCACCGAGAGGCCGTCCACCTCCGTGAGGGCCTGCGCGATCGCCCGGGTTCCTCCGGAGAACGCCTCGAACTCGAAGACCCCCATGGGTCCGTTCCAGAACACCGTGCGGGCACCGCTGATCGCCTCGGCGAAGGCCCTGGCCGACTCAGGGCCGATGTCGAGCCCGATCTGGTCCGTGGGCATCGCGTCGGCAGAAACCGTGGTCGGTGGCGCGTCGGCCTTGAACTCGGGTGCGACCAGGATGTCGGTCGGAAGCACGATCTCGACTCCGCTCTCGACCGACCGGCGCAGGTAGTCCTTGCAGGTCTCGAGCTGGTCCTGCTCCAGCAGGCTCTGGCCGACCTCGTGTCCCCCGGCCGCCAGGAAGGTGAACACCATGCCGCCGCCGATCAGCAGCTTGTCCGCCTTGCCGAGCAGGTTGTCGATCACGGCCAGCTTGTCGCTGACCTTGGAGCCACCGAGCACCACGACGTAGGGGCGGTCAGGAGTCTCGGTGAGCCGGCGGAGCACCTGGATCTCGGCACGGACGAGCTGGCCCATGGTGTGCGGCAGCCGGGTCGCGACGTCGTACACGCTGGCCTGCTTGCGGTGCACCACCCCGAAGCCGTCGCTGACGAAGGCGTCGCCCAGCTCTGCGAGCTCGTCGGCGAACGCACCGCGCTCGGCGTCGTCCTTGCTGGTCTCACCTGCGTTGAAGCGCACGTTCTCCAGCAACGCCACCTCGCCGTCCCCCAGCGCGGACACGACTGCCCGTGCGGACTCCCCCACCGTGTCGGTGGCGAAGTGCACCGCGGTGCCGAGGAGCTCGCCGAGACGGGTGGACACAGGCTGCAGCGAGTAGGCCGGGTCCGGAGACCCCTTCGGACGGCCGAGGTGCGCCATCACGATCACCCGGGCCCCCGCCTCGGAGAGGGCCTGGATCGTCGGGACGCTGGCCCGGATCCGGCCGTCGTCGGTGATCTTCTCGCCGTCGAGGGGCACGTTCAGGTCCGAACGGACCAGCACCCGCTTGCCGGCGATGCCCCCGATCGCGCGCGACAGCGACTCGACGATCTCAGCGTTCACGCCCTGCTGCCGATCAGAGCGTGGCGCCGACGTGGACGATCAGGTCCGAGAGCCGGCAGGAGTAGCCCCACTCGTTGTCGTACCAGCCGACGACCTTGACCTGGTTGCCGAGCACCTTGGTGAGCCCGGAGTCGAAGATGCACGAGCTCGGGTCGGTGACGATGTCGGAGGAGACGATCGGGTCCTCGGTGTACTTCAGGTAGCCCTTGAGCGGGCCCGCCTCGGCGGCCTTCTTGACAGCGGCGTTGACCTCGTCGGCGGTGGTCTCGCGGCCCACCTCGATGGTGAGGTCGGTGGCCGATCCGGTCGGCACAGGAACGCGGATGGCGTAGCCGTCGAGCTTGCCCTTGAGCTCGGGCAGGACCAGCGAGATGGCCTTCGCAGCACCGGTGGAGGTCGGCACCAGGTTGACCGCGGCGGCGCGGGCGCGGCGCAGGTCCTTGTGCGGTCCGTCCTGCAGGTTCTGGTCGCCGGTGTAGGCGTGGATGGTGGTCATCAGGCCCTTGACGATGCCGAACTCGTCGTGGATGGCCTTGGCCATCGGGGCGAGACAGTTGGTGGTGCACGAGGCGTTCGAGATGACGGTGTGCACGTCGCTGTCGTAGTCCTCGTGGTTCACCCCCATCACGATGGTGATGTCCTCGTTGGAGGCGGGCGCGGAGATGATGACCTTCTTGGCTCCGCCGTCGATGTGCGCCTTGGCCTTGGAGGCGTCGGTGAAGAAACCGGTGGACTCCACCACCACGTCGACGCCGAGGTCGCCCCAGGGCAGCGCGGCGGGGTCCTTCTCGGCGAGGATCTTCAAGGTCCTGTCGCCCACCTTGATGCCGCCGTCCACCACGGAGACCTCTTCCGGGAACCGGCCGAGGATGGTGTCGTACTTGAGCAGGTGGGCCATCGTCTTCAGGTCGCCGAGGTCGTTGGCGGCCACGATCTCGATGTCGGAACCCAGAGCGTGCACGGCTCGGTAGAAGTTGCGGCCGATGCGGCCGAAGCCGTTGATACCTACGCGGACAGTCACAGCAGTTTCTCCTGGTCAGCGAAAAAGAGTCGGAGAAGTGACCCTATCGCGGGCTGCTGGAGGCTCGGGACGCCGAGTCCGCTGTACGTGCCGGTAACCGGGCGGCACAGCCGGACCGTGTAGAAGGGCCCTGTTTCAGACTTCCTCGGCGAGCATGTCCGGCGTCAGCGACGACTCGGTGTCCGGTACGCCGAGCTCCTCGGCGCGCTTGTCTGCCATCGCCAGCAACCGGCGGATCCGGCCGGCGATCGCGTCCTTGGTGAGCACCGGCTGGCTCAGCTGGCCCAGCTCCTCCAGCGATGCCTGCTTGTGCTCCAGCCGCAGCCGGCCGGCCTGGCGCAGATGATCGGGGATCTCCTCACCCAGGATCTCCAGGGCACGGTCGACGCGAGCACCGGCGGCCACGGCAGCACGGGCCGAACGTCGCAGGTTGGCATCGTCGAAGTTGGCCAGCCTGTTGGCGGTCGCACGGACCTCGCGACGCATCCGGCGTTCCTCCCAGGCCAGGAGTGACTCGTGAGCACCCAGCCGGGTGAGCAGCTGGCCGATCGCGTCACCGTCGCGGATCACGACCCGGTCGACGCCGCGCACCTCGCGGGCCTTCGCCGAGATCCCGAGCCGGCGGGCGGAGCCGACGAGGGCCAGCGCGGCCTCCGGGCCGGGACAGGTGACCTCGAGCGAGCTCGAGCGGCCGGGCTCGGTGAGCGACCCGTGGGCGAGGAAGGCGCCCCGCCACGCGGCGACCGCGTCGCAGCCGGAGCCGTTGACGACCACAGGAGGGAGACCGCGCACGGGACGGTTGCGCTGGTCGATCAGGCCGGTCTGCCTGGCGAGGGACTCCCCCTCGCGGGTTACGCGAACGATGTAGCGGGTGCCGCGCCGAATCCCACTCCCCTTGAGGAGCACCACCTCGGGCTGGTGGCCGAAGACCTCGGCGATGTCCTTGCGCATGCGGCGAGCCGCTGCGCCGGTGTCCAGCTCGGCCTCGACCACGATGCCGCCGTTGACCAGGTGAAGTGCGTCTGCGAACCGGAGCATGGAGGAGACCTCAGCCTTTCGACAACAGGTCTTCGTCACCGTCGTACTGGCCAGTTCTGCCTTCACCTGTGCCGTCATTGCCATGTGGCACACCTTAGTTCTCTGTCAACAACCTCGCATACGCGACGGCCAGTTTTGGCGCATCGTGGACGCCCGGCCGGAGCGAGGCGAGGTCGGCGAGGTCGAGCTCGGCTCCGGCAGCGGCCACGGTCTTCCGCAGCCGGGCACCGTCCCTGACCGAGGTCGGATCGACCAGAACAGTGTGGACCCGCAGGTCAGGGGCGTGCCGGAGGAGCACGTCGAGATGGTCGGCAACGTCGAGGCCCCGGGTCTCGTCGGCGTGCGGCTCCAGGTTCATCGAGACGATCACCTTTCCCGGTGCGCTGCACAATGCGTCGCGAAGTCCGGGGACCAGCAGGTGCGGGATCACGCTGGTGTACCAGGACCCGGGTCCCAACACCACGAAGTCAGCTGCAGCGATGGCCTCCACGGCCTCGGGACAGGCCGCGGCGTCGTCGGGCAACAGGCTCACGGAGAGCACCTCGCCTTCGGTGCTGGCCACCTCGACCTGGCCACGCACCGTCGAGATCTGATCCGGGTCGGTCCCCGCTCCCCGGACCTCGGCGGTGATGTCGAGCGACGACAGCGCCATCGGGAGCACACGACCGCGCGCACCGAGCAGGCCAGCCACCCAGTCGAGTCCGTCGACGTGGTCGTGCAGGAGCTCCCAGAGGGTGACGATGAGCAGGTTGCCCATCGAGTGACCGTGCATCTCGCCCTCGGAGGTGAACCGGTGCTGGAGAACGCGGGCCCAGGTCTGGCCCCAGCGATCATCGCCACACAGCGCGGCGAGTGCCATCCGAAGGTCACCCGGTGGCAGCACGCCGAACTCGTCGCGCAGCCTGCCGGACGAACCACCGTTGTCCGCCACGGTGACGACGGCCGTCAGGTCGGTCGTGACACCCCGCAGGGCGGTCAACGAGGCGGCCAGACCGTGCCCGCCACCCAAAGCAACGACCGAGGGCTCAGCCGACCAGCGCATCCTGGGCTACTCCCGGCCCATGTCACGGTGGGTGGCGTCCGCCTCGAGCCCGAGCTCTCGGAGCCGGATGACGATCTCCTCGGTCATCGCCACACTGCGGTGCTTGCCGCCGGTGCAGCCGATGGCAACGGTCATGAAGCGCTTGCCCTCGCGCAGGTAGCCGTCACCCACCGTCTCGATGACGGGCAGGTATCGCTCCAGGAACTCCTCGGCGTCCGGCCGGTCCTTGACGTAGGACGCCACCTCCACGTCCTGACCGGTGCGTGGGCGGAGCTCGGGCACCCAGTGCGGGTTGGGCAGGAATCGCATGTCGGCCATCAGGTCGGCATCCACCGGTACGCCGTACTTGAACCCGAAGCTGACCACCGTGATCCGCAACCGGACTGCTTCGGGGGTGCCGAACGCACGCGCGACCTTGCTCTTGAGCTGGTTGACGTTCAACGAGGTGGTGTCGATGACCAGGTCTGCGTCACCCCTGAGGGGCGCCATCACCTCGCGCTCGCGATGGATGCCGAGGAGCAGCCGACCGGACCCCTGCAGCGGGTGCGGCCGCCGGGCCGCCTCCTGGCGTCGGACCAGGATGTCGTCCGCGGCCTCGAGGTAGAGAAGCGTCGTCCGCCGCGTCGGGAAGTCCCCGGCGAGCTGCTCGCGCAACGACTCGAAGAAGACCCCTGCACGGACGTCGACCACGGCCGCCACCGGCTGGGTGATGCCCTGCTTGTCGTCGATCAGGCGGACCACGTCGGCCACCAGCTCGGGCGGGAGGTTGTCGACCACGAAGAACCCGAGGTCCTCCAGCTCCTTGGCCGCGGTGCTCCGACCGGCACCGGTCATGCCGGTCACCACCACGAGCTCCCCCAGGTTGCCGTCCGCCCCGGTCTCCATCAGCGCTCCTCGTTCGTCTCGAGCCCGGCCGAGATGATCTCGCCCGTGGCCGTGTTCACCGAAGCCGGCTGCGGCGAGGCCGCCACCGCGTCCGAGATCGCCGTCGCTGTCCGTGTGCCGATCCCGGGAACCTCGGCGATCTCCTCGATGGTGGCAGCCCGGAGCTTGCGAAGTGACCCGAAGTGCTTGATCAGTGTCTTGCGCCGCACCTCGCCGAGTCCCGGCACCTCGTCGAGCAGGCTCTCCACCATCGTCTTGGAGCGGCGCGAGCGGTGGTGGGCGATCGCGAACCGGTGGGCCTCGTCACGGATGCGCTGCAGCAGGTAGAGGCCCTCGCTCGACCGCGGCAGGATCACCGGGTCCTGCTCGCTCGGCACCCACACCTCCTCGAGCCGCTTGGCCAGACCGCACAGGGGCACGTCATCGATGCCGAGCTCGTCGAGGGCGCGCTGGGCGGCCGCGACCTGCGGGGGGCCACCGTCCACGACCACCAGGCCAGGGACGTAGGAGAACTTGCGGGGGCGGCCGGTGTCCGGATCCACCAGCATCGGCCCCTGGTCCGGGTCCACCTCGCCACCGGACAGGTCCGGTGCGTCCATCCGCTCGTCGAGCATCCGGCGGAACCGACGGGTGATCACCTCGTGCATCGACGCCACGTCGTTCTGCCCGTCGACGCCGCGGATCACGAACCGGCGGTACTCGCTCTTGCGGGCCAGGCCGTCCTCGAAGACCACCATCGAGGCGACCACCTCGGTCCCCTGCAGGTTCGAGACGTCGTAGCACTCGATGCGCAGGGGTGCGGACGGCAGCTCGAGCGCCAGCTGGATCTCCTCGAGCGCCTGGTTGCGGACCGTCAGGTCGCTCGCACGTCGCGTCTTGTGCAGCGCCAGTGACTGCGCCGCGTTCTTGGCGACGGTCTCCTGGAGGAGCCGCTTGTCACCGCGCTGGGGCACCCGGATGGCGACCCTGCTCCCCCGCGTCTCACCGAGGAGCTGCTCGAAGGTGGTGGCGTCCTCGGGCATGGCCGGCACCAGGATCTCGCGGGGGATCCCGTCGGCCTCCTCGCCGGCGTAGAGCTGGAGCAGGAACTCAGAGACCAGCCCGGCGGTGTCGATGTCCTCCACCCGGTCGGCCACCCAGCCCCGCTGGCCGCGGATGCGGCCGGCACGGACGTGGAAGACCTGGACCGCGACCTCGAGCGGGTCCTCGGCCAGGGCGATCACGTCGGCGTCGGTGCCGTCGCCGAAGACGACCGCCTGCTTCTCCAGGGCCTTGTTCAGTGCCCCGAGGTCGTCGCGGAGGCGAGCGGCCCGCTCGTAGTCCTGGGCCTCGGAGGCGGCGTACATCTCACGCTGGACTCGCTTGACGAAAGCATCGGTGCGGCCCCCCATGAAGTCGGAGAAGTCCTCGGCGATCCGACGGTGCTCCTCGGCATCGACCCGGCCGACACACGGAGCCGCGCACTTCTCGATGTAGCCGAGCAGGCAAGGCCGCCCGATCTGGGAGGAGCGCTTGAACACACCGTTGCTGCACGACCTCATCGGGAAGACGCGCAGGAGCAGGTCGACGGTCTCGCGGATCGCCCAGGCGTGGCTGTAGGGGCCGTAGTACTTCACACCCCTCTTCTTCGCGCCGCGTCCCACCATCACCCGGGGGAACTCCTCGTTCATCGTGATGGCCAGCCACGGATAGGACTTGTCGTCGCGGTACTTCACGTTGAAGCGCGGGTCGTACTCCTTGATCCAGGAGTACTCCAGCTGCAGCGCCTCGACCTCGGTGGCGACGACCGTCCACTCGACCGAGGCTGCGGTCGTCACCATGCTGGCGGTGCGGGGGTGCAGGTTGGCGACGTCCTGGAAGTATGACGAGAGCCGCGCCCTCAGGCTCTTGGCCTTCCCGACGTAGACCACGCGGCCGTCCTTGTCGCGAAACCGGTAGACGCCGGGTTGGGTAGGGATGGACCCGGGTTTCGGACGGTATGTCGAAGGGTCGGCCACGCCTCAACCCTACGAGGGAGCGGTGACGGTTCCTGCTGACCCCGGCACGACGGTTCTGCCCGGAGCGGCGTGCTCGGCCACCGGGATCTCGCCCGACCCTCTGGCCACCAGGGTGCTGGGCACCACCTCCACGCGGACGGGTGAGCCATCGCCGTCGAGACGGGCCAGCAACAGGTCGATGGCCCGAGTGCCGATCTCGTAGGTGTCCTGGCGGATCACACTGATCGCCGGGTCGACCATCTCGGCCACGGAGAGCTCGTCGAACCCGATCAGTGCGACGCGCGAGGAGAGGTGCAGCTGTTGCAACGCCATGATGGCGCCTTCGCAGATCACGTTGCGCGCCGCGAAGATCGCCGTCGGGGGATTCTCCATGGCCAGGAGCTGGGTGGTGGCGGTTCTGGCCTCGTCCCGTGAACGCAGGCCCACACGCTCGAGCTCCGGGTCCGCCGTGACGCCCGCGGCCCGCAGCGCCGCGCGGTAGCCCTCCCGGCGGTCGACCGCCGTCAGGATCGACGTCGTGTCACCCAGGAACGCGATGCGCCGATGTCCGTGCTCCACCAGGTGGGTCACAGCCCGGGCAGCAGCGCCCATGTTGTCGACCACGACGGCGTCGAGCGCGGGGACCGCGGGTCTGCGGTCGACGGTGACCACCGCGAGCCCGGACGCCAGCTCCACCTCGAGCCACGACATGTCCGGGCCGGTCGGCATCAGGATCAGGCCGTCGATCCGGCGGGAGACCAGGCCCCGGACCAGCTCGCGCTCGCGATCGTGGTCCTCGTCCGTGCTGGCCGCCATCACGACCACGCCGCGTTCGCGCGCCCGGTCCTCGACGGCGCGCAGGGTCTCGCTGCAGAAACCGTTCGAGAGGTCCTGCACGAGCATCCCGATCGATGCGGTTCGCTGTCCCGTGCGTCGCAGGTTGCTGGCGGCCAGGTTGTGGCGGTAGCCGAGGTCCTGCACGGCGCTGGTCACGCGCTGGGCGAGCTCCTCGGAGACCCCCGGTTCGCCGTTCACGACCCGGGAGACGGACTTGAGGGACACCCCGGCCAAGACAGCCACGTCCTGCATGGTGGCGCGACTGGTCGGCGCACCCCGGCCGCTCCGGGGGTTGCGCTCTGCGGATGGCTTCACGACGCGCTCCTTTCGAGCCAAGGATGACAACGTTGTCAGAAATCTGCGTCGTGACCCTTGACACAAGGCCACGAGATCGCACAGTATCCAACTAAGACAACGTTGTCATCCCTCAGCCGGAACGCCGGTTCGAGCGGCGTTGTGAAGGGACTCGACTCATGTTCGCAAAGATGCGCAGCCGGCAGCTCGCCGGCCTGGCCGCAGTAGCCGCGGCTTCACTACTACTGGCCGCGTGCGGTAGCAGCGGCGACTCGGGCGGCGGTGGCGGTGACGACGTCGCCGTCACGCTGATCACCAAGAACTCCTCCAACCCGTTCTTCGTCACCATGCAGGAGGGCGCCAAGGCTGCCGGCAAGAAGGAGGGTGTCTCCGTCACGACGGCCGCCGGCAAGGAGGACGGTGACGAGTCTGGCCAGATCGCTGCCATCGAGGACGCCATCGCCCGGGGTGATGACGGGATCCTGATCACCGTCAACGGCCCCGGGGTGAACCCCGCGCTCGAGAAGGCTCGCGATCAAGGTCTCTACGTGATCGCCCTCGACACCCCGCCCGACCCGGCTGACACCGTGGACATCACCTTCGCCACTGACAACTTCAAGGCCGGCGAGCTGATCGGCCAGTGGACCAAGACCCAGCTCAAGGGAGAGAAGGCCACCATCGCGATGCTGGACCTGTTCAACGACAAGATCGTCTCGGTGGACTATGACCGCGACCAGGGGTTCCTCACGGGCATGGGCATCGACACCAAGGACAAGAAGAAGAACGGTGACGAGGACGCGACCGGTTCCTACGACGGTGGCGACTACGAGATCGTCTGCAACGAGCCCACCACCGGTGCCGAGGACGGAGGGCGTACGGCGATGGAGAACTGCCTGACCAAGAACAAGAACATCAACGTCGTCTACACGATCAACGAGCCGGCCGCGGTCGGCGCCTACGGCGCCCTCCAGCAGGGCGGCTCACCCGACGGCGTGCTCATCGTCTCCGTCGACGGAGGCTGTGACGGAGTCGAGCAGGTCAAGAAGGGTGTCATCGGTGCCACCTCGCAGCAGTACCCGCTGAAGATGGCCCAGCTCGGGGTCGAAGCGATCAAGACGATCGCGGACGGGGGCGAGAACCCCGAGAACACCGAGGGCCTGGACTTCTATGACACCGGAGTCGCGCTCGTCACCGACAAGCCGGCCGACGGCGTGGAGTCGATCGACACCACCGAGGGCACTGAGCTCTGCTGGGGCTGAGTCTCCAGAACTGATCGCACCATTCATGCACCACCGCAGCGCGTGATCCGGGGGGCCACTCCCGCCCCCCGGATCACGCCTGCGCCCCGGCAAGGAGGAAAGCCATGACACCAGCAGCTCCCACCGGTGCGGACGCAGCCACGCCCGCACCGTCCAACACCGCCGCCGAGCAGTTCGCCAAGCGGCAACAGTCCCCGGTGCAACGCATCCAGCACGTGCTGCACGCCCATCCCGCGATCAGCCCGCTGTTGCTGCTCGTTGTCTCGTTCTTCGTCTTCACCTACCTGAACCCGAACTTCGGCACTTTGCGCACGCAGTCGCTCATCATGCAACAGGTCGCCGTGATCGGCGCCCTCGCCATCGGGCAGACCCTGATCATCCTGACGGCAGGAATCGACCTCTCCGTCGGTGCCATCGCCATCCTGGCGATGCTCTACAGCGCCAAGCTCAGTGCCGACGGCGGGGTCCCCGGCCCCGTCGCCATCCTGATCGGCCTCGCGGTCGGCACCGCAGCCGGAGCCGGGAACGGGCTCCTGGTCACACGATTGAACTTGCCACCGTTCATCGTCACCCTCGGCACGTTCTCCATCTTCGGGGCGATGGCGCTGCTCTACTCGAGCGGCCAGAGCGTGCAGGCGCCAGCCATGCCCGACCTGATGACCTGGACCGGCAAGATCGTCAACCTCGGTGGCTTCCGCGTGACGACCGGCGTCCTGATGGTCGTGCTGATGTATCTCGTCGTCGGCTTCGCACTGAAGCAGACGACCTGGGGTCGGCACGTGTACGCCGTTGGCAACGACGCCGAGGCCGCCCGACTGGTCGGTATCTCGGTCAACCGGGTCCTGTTCAGCGTCTACGCGCTGGCCGGCCTGATCTACGGCATCACCGCGTGGATCCTGATCGGTCGTGCCGGGGCAGCCAGCCCCAACGCCGCCGCGGACGCGAACCTCGAGTCGATCACTGCGGTGGTCATCGGCGGAACCAGCCTCTTCGGTGGACGCGGCGCTCTGCTCGGCACGCTCCTGGGCGCTCTCATCGTCGGCTACTTCCGCACCGGACTCTCGTTGGCCGGTGTGGACGACCAGTGGCGGGTGCTGACGATCGGCCTGCTGGTGATCATCGCAGTCTCCGTCGACCAGTGGATCAGGAAGGTACGAGCATGAGTACGACAGCCCCCAGCGCGACCTCATCGTCGGTGCGGTCAGAGTCACCCGTGCTCTCGGCACGTGGTCTGGTGAAGACCTTCGGCAAGGTCGTGGGCCTGGACGGGGTCGATCTCGACCTCTACCCGGGAGAGGTGCTCGCCATCATCGGCGACAACGGCGCCGGCAAGTCCACGCTGATCAAGGCGGCCACTGGAGCCGTGATCCCGGACGCCGGTGAGGTCCGCCTCGACGGCAAGGTCGTCAACTTCCGCCGACCGCAGGACGCCAGGGAGGCCGGCATCGAGACGGTCTACCAGACCCTCGCGGTCGCCCCGGCCCTGGACATCGCCGCCAACATGTTCCTGGGACGGGAGATGCGTCGCAGTGGGCCACTCGGCTCGGTGCTGCGCATGCTCGACCACAAGGGCATGCGAGAGAGCGCGGCCAAGTCGATGTCCGACCTGGGCATCGGCACGCTGCAGAACATGGCACAGGCAGTGGAGACGCTCTCCGGTGGCCAGCGTCAGGCCGTGTCGGTCGCGCGAGCCGCAGCATTCGCCACGAAGCTGATCGTCCTCGACGAGCCCACTGCCGCACTCGGGGTGCGGGAGACCAACCAGGTGCTGTCGATGATCAACCGGGTGCGGGAGAGCGGACTGCCCGTCATCCTGATCAGCCACAACATGCCGAACGTGTTCGAGGTCGCCGACCGGATCCAGATCCAGCGTCTCGGGCGCTCCGCGGGCGTGGTGACTCCGCAGTCACACACTCCCAACGAGGTGGTGGCGATCATGACCGGCGCCACCACGCTGGAGGAGACCCCTGGCAAGGCGCCGGGCTGAGACCGGAGAGGACCTCAGCTGACGCTGAGGTCCTCTCCGGTGACGGTGACCTTCAGCTCCTCCAGGGGCTTGGTCGCCGGCCCCTTGACGACCGAGCCGTCGGCGATGGAGAACGCGCTCAAGTGGCACTTGCACTCGATGATCTCGTCCCTGATCTCGCGGACCACGCAGGACCGGTGGGTGCACACGGCACTGAACCCCATGAACTGCCCCGCCGTCGGCTGGGTCACCACCACCTTCTCGGCCTTGAAGATCTTCCCGCTCCCGACCGGCACCTCGGAGGTGGAGCCGATCACCCCGGCCGAGGTGGTGCCACCACCGGAGCTGTCAGCGTCGCTGCCACCGTCGGAACTGCTGTCGCCATCGGAGCTGCCGGCGTCGCTGCTGCCGGCACCGTCGCTCTCGCTCTGGTCAGAACCGCAGGCCGCCAGCAGGGGCACTGCGACCCCCAGGCCGACGAAGCCGCCCATGACGGCTCGCCGCGAGGCGTCAACCTTCTCGTCGCTCAGCTTTTCGTTCTTCACCCGGACCTCCAGATCGAATGGTCAGCCCAGCTGGTGGTCTGGGTGTCCTGAACGCTAGCGCCTCGTTGTTCGTGCCCTCTGCTGTCCATTGGTCTTACGACCCTTGGCGCCGGTGCGCTCAGGAGTGCGCGACGTGCCCTGCAGGAGCGGACGCAAGAACTCGCCGGTGAAGCTGCTCTCATGGGCCGCGACGTCCTCCGGTGTGCCCGTGGCAACCACGAGGCCGCCCTTGTTGCCGCCGGCAGGACCCATGTCGATGATCCAGTCGGAGGTCTTGATCACGTCGAGGTTGTGCTCGATGACCAGCACCGTGTTGCCCTTGTCGACGAGGCTGGACAGCACGCCGAGGAGCTTTCGGATGTCCTCGAAGTGCAGACCGGTCGTCGGCTCGTCGAGCACGTAGACCGTGCGGCCGGTGGACCGCTTCTGCAGCTCGCTGGCGAGCTTCACCCGCTGCGCCTCTCCGCCGGACAGGGTGGTGGCCGGCTGTCCGAGCCGCACGTAGCCGAGGCCGACCTCCATCAGCGTGACCAGGTGTCGGGAGATCGCGGGGATCGCCGCGAAGAACTCCACCGCCTCCTCGATCGGCATGTTCAGCACGTCGGCGATCGTCTTGCCCTTGTAGTGCACCTCCAGCGTCTCGCGGTTGTAGCGCGCGCCGTGGCAGACCTCGCACGGAACGTAGACGTCGGGCAGGAAGTTCATCTCGATCTTGATCGTGCCGTCACCGGAGCACGCCTCGCAGCGGCCGCCCTTGACGTTGAAGGAGAAACGACCCTGCAGGTAGCCACGCATCTTCGCCTCGGCAGTGGAGGCGAACAGCTTGCGCACGTGGTCGAAGACCCCGGTGTAGGTGGCGGGGTTGGACCGGGGCGTCCGCCCGATCGGCGACTGGTCGACGTGGATCACCTTGTCGACGTGCTCGATCCCGCTGATCTTGCGGTGCCGGCCCGGCACCGTGCGGGCGTTGTAGATCTGCTTGGCCAGCGAGGTGTAGAGGATGTCGTTGACCAGTGTCGACTTGCCCGAGCCCGACACCCCCGTCACGGCGACGAAGCAGCCCAGCGGGAAGGTGACGTCGACGTCCTTGAGGTTGTTCTCGCGCGCGCCGTGGACGGTCAGCTCGCGGCCAGGCGTCGGCGGGCGGCGCACCTCCGGGACCGGGATCGACTTGCGGCCGGACAGGTAGAGGCCGGTCTCGGAGTCGCGGTGCTTGAGCAGCTGCTTGACAGTGCCGGAATGGACGACCTGGCCGCCGTGCTCCCCCGCTCCCGGGCCGATGTCGACGACCCAGTCGGCCGTCAGGATGGTCTCCTCGTCGTGCTCGACGACGATCAGGGTGTTGCCGAGCTCCTTGAGCCGGACGAGGGTCTCGATGAGGCGCTTGTTGTCACGCTGGTGCAGGCCGATGCTGGGCTCGTCGAGCACGTAGAGCACGCCCACCAGACCGGCGCCGATCTGCGTGGCCAGCCGGATGCGCTGCGCCTCGCCGCCCGAGAGGGTGCCCGAGGGACGGTCCAGGGAGAGGTAGTCGAGTCCCACGTCGAGCAGGAACCGGAGACGTTCCTGGATCTCCTTGAGCACCCGCTCGGCGATCTGGCGCTCACGCTCCGAGAGCTCCAGGTCGTTGAGGTAGTCGGCCGCCTCGTTGATCGGGAGCGCGCACACCTCGGCGATGTTCCTGCCGCCCTGCTTTCCTCTGGACGGAGTCTTGTCGCCGAGGGTGACCGCCATCGAGACCGGCTTGAGGCGGGTGCCCTGGCAGGCAGGGCACGGCACCTCGCGCATGAAGCCCTCGAAGCGGTCCCGGCTGGTGTCGGTCTCCGCCTCCTTGTGGCGCCGCTCGATGTAGGGCCGGACGCCCTCGAAGTTGGTGTAGTAGGACCGCTCCCGGCCGTAGCGGTTGGTGTGCCGCACGTGGACCTTGGTGGGGTGACCCTCGAGGATCGCCTTGCGGCCCTTGGCCGGCAGGTCCTCCCACGGGGTGTTCAGGTCGAAGCCGAGCTCGTCGCCCAGTGCTCCCAGCAGCCGGATGAAGTAGTCGCTGACGTGGGCGCCGGACCACGGTCCGATGACGCCCTCACCCAGGGTGGCCCCGGGGTCGGAGATGACCAGCTCGGGATCGACCTCCATCCGGGTGCCGAGGCCGTGGCAGGTCACGCATGCGCCGAACGGGGAGTTGAAGGAGAACGACCGTGGCTCGAGCTCGTCGGTCTCGATGTCGTGCTCGTTGGGACACGCCATCCGCTCGGAGAAGCGCATCTCGCTCGCCGGGTCCTTGGCACCCGACTTCAGGAGCGGAGTGTCCACGAGGTCGAGCAGGACCAGCCCCGACGCGAGGTTGAGCGCGGTCTCGACGGAGTCGGTGAGCCGGCGCTTGGAGCTCGGCTTGGCAGCGAGCCGGTCCACCACGACCTCGATCGTGTGCTTCTTCTGCTTGTCCAGCTTGGGCGGCTCGGAGAGCTGGACGGTGTCGCCGTTGACGCGCGCGCGGCTGAAGCCCTGGGACTGCAGGCTGCGGAAGAGCTCGATGTATTCACCTTTGCGGCCGCGAATCACCGGTGCGAGCACCTGGAAGCGGGTGCCCTCCTCGAGCTGCAGGACCCGGTCGACGATCTGCTGCGGGGTCTGGCGCTCGATGGGAGAACCGCACTCCGGGCAGTGGGGGCGCCCGGCGCGGGCGTAGAGCAGCCGCAGGTAGTCGTAGACCTCGGTGATCGTGCCGACGGTCGAGCGCGGGTTCTTCGAGGTGGACTTCTGGTCGATGGACACCGCGGGGCTCAGGCCCTCGATGAAGTCGACGTCGGGCTTGTCCATCTGTCCGAGGAACTGCCGGGCGTAGGCCGAGAGCGACTCGACGTAGCGGCGCTGTCCCTCGGCGAAGATCGTGTCGAAGGCCAGGCTGGACTTCCCTGAGCCCGAGAGACCGGTGAAGACGATCAGGGAGTCACGGGGCAGATCGAGCGAGACGTCCTTGAGGTTGTGCTCGCGCGCGCCCCGGATGACCAGTTGATCAGCCACGGATGAAACCCCTGAAGTGTCTAGCGGATGGTTCGAACAAGTGTTCGCCATCCTAACGGATCGGACCAGCCGCCACGCGGGCGGCCGGAGCATGGAACGTACCCAGCATCTAGTGTCTTACTACGTGCCCCCCGTCTCCCGAGCCCCGCACCGGGCCATCGACCGGGCTGCCGCCCCCGCCATGGCCGTGAGTGCCCTGCCTGCAGTGGTCGCAGCCCTCAGCGGCCACCGCCGAACAGCTGTCGCGTTGAGCGCGATCCCGCTGGGCGTGGCCGCGTTCTTCCGCGACCCCGACCGTACGCCGGACCACCGACAGGTTGATCTCGACGAGGTCGTCGCCCCGGCGGACGGGCTGGTGATGTACGCCGGACCCGGGCAGGTCGGCGTGGCCCCGCCCGGCCACTGGCAGCAGGTCAGCATCTTCTTGTCGCTCTTCGACGTGCACATCAACCGCACTCCCTACGGGGGCCGGGTGGAGGAGGTCACCTACCGCCCCGGCAAGTGGCACGCGGCCTACCGGTTCGAGAGCGCAACCGAGAACGAGCGCAGCGAGATCACGCTCAGCGCCTCCGTCGACGGGGAGCAGCGCCGGGTGGTGTTCCGGCAGATCGTGGGCCTGGTGGCTCGCCGGGTCGTCACGCGGGTGCAGCCCGGCGACGTGCTGAGCGCCGGCCAGCGGATGGGGCTGATGAAGTTCGGGTCTCGGATGGACGTGTTCGTCCCCCCTCATGTCGACATCGTCGTCGTCAAGGGCGACCGCACCGTCGCCGGCGAGACCGTCATCGCCACCTGGCCCGGCGCGTCGGAAGCGGCGAACGCCGGGTGACGCCTGGAGCCGACAAGGCCGGCCGCAGGCTGCGTGACCGATGGCGGCTCCGGTCGCCCTCGGGCGCCGTCGTCGTCTCGCTGCGCCAGCTCAACCCCAAGGAACGACTCCGGGTCACCGCGCCCAGCATGTTCACCACCGGGAACATGGCCTGTGGCTTCTCGGCGATCCTGCTCGCGTTCAGCGACGAGTTCGCCTGGGCGGCAGCGCTGCTCTCCGCTGCGATCATCCTCGACATCGCGGACGGGGCGGTCGCCCGACTCGTGGGCGCCACCTCACCGTTCGGGGTCCAGCTCGACTCCCTGGCGGACCTGGTCTCGTTCGGCGTGGCTCCGGCCGTGCTGGTGCACACGTGGGCCTTGCCGGAGAACCCGATCGTGGCCTGGTTGTCTGCGTTCTTCTGGCTGGCCTGTGCGGGTTTCCGGCTCGCGCGGTTCAACGTGACGGTCGACCCGTTGGCGGACAAGAAGTACTTCGTCGGCCTGCCCAGCCCCGGAGCGACGCTCGTCGTGATCGCCACGATCCTCGCGCTTCGTACGCCGGAGCACGGTCCCTGGGTGTTCGTTCCGGTCGCCGTGAGCGTCGTGCCCGCGCTGCTGATGGTGACGACCGTGCGATTCCGTTCCTTCCGCGGCCTGCTCTCCCCCAGGACGCGGCAGGCGCGTCTGGTGACCAGTGTCCTCGCTGCCGCACTGGTGGCGGGTCTCGTCCTCGACGCCGCCGCCACCGGGCTGGTCGTCGCGTGCGCCTACCTGCTGACGCCGCCCCTCGGACTGGCGACGGCACCGGTGCGCGCCCGCATCTTCGGAGCCCAGGCGGTGGCACCGCCCCGCACCCGGCTGCAGTCGGTCTTCCTGCCGATCGTCGAGGACGACGACGAGGAATGTGCCACCTAGGCCGCTGGCGTCAGCGCAGCCGTCGCGTTTTAGTGGAGTCATGAACCCTGACCCCAGTGACCTGGCCGGACTCGATGTGGCGTCGCAGGAGTTCACCCGAACGGTCGACTCACTGACCGGGAAGGAGCTCGCGGCTCCGTCGCTGCTGCCCGGCTGGACGCGGGCCCACGTGGTGGCGCACGTCGCCCTCAACGGGCTCTCGCTCGCGGCCGTGATCAGTGGGCTGGTCCGCGGCAACCCGGTGGCGATGTACGAGTCCGACGCGCAACGTGACGGTGACATCGAGGAGCTCGCCCACGCCGCGCCGAGCGAGCTGCGCGAACGTCACCTGGTCGCGACCACGGAGTTCGCCGACGCCGTGGCGCTGATGGACGAGAGCCACTGGTCCGGGCGGATCGATCGGCTGCCCGGAGGTCCGGCGTGGCCGATGGTGACCGTCGTACCGACGCGGCGGCGCGAGCTCGAGATCCACCACGTCGACCTCGCTACGTCCTACATCCGGGCCGACTGGCCGGAGGACTTCGTGGTCGAGCTGCTCGACACGGTCACGGTGGACCACACCGCGGAGGGTCCGTTCCGGGTGCGCGCCACCGACCTCGGACGCAGCTGGTTCGTGGGTGATGACGACGGCCCCACGGTGATGGGCCGGGGTTTCGACCTCGGCTGGTGGCTCACCGGTCGCGGAGAGGGCGAGGACCTGTCCTGTGAGTCCGGCCAGCTGCCCGCCTTGGGGCCGTGGCGACGCGCCTCGGCGACCGCAACGTCCTGAGGGTCACCAGCCCAGGGTGCCGGGCTCGCCCTTGAACGGTCCGACCACGCGGCTGGTGATCCAGCCGCCGTAGAACTGACCGGGCTGTGCGCGGACGACCTCGCCGTCGACCCGGCAGCTGTCCACCAACCCTGGCATCACGGCGACGGCCCCTGCCAGCGGCTCGAAACCGGGTGTGGTGGTCCAGTAGGTCCAGGCCGCTCGGGGCGCGACGGTCTCACCCGCCACCAGGTCGAAGTAGGCGGCCTGTCCCTTCCACTCACACCAGCTCGAGCCGGTGGTCGCTCGTAGCGCGCCCTCGGCGAACGCCTCCTGCGGCAGGTAGTACGTCGGCGGGTGGCTGGTCTCCAGGACCCGCCAGCTGCGCGTCGTACGCGCGATCACCCCGCCGCCTAGCTCCACCTCGATGGACTCCCTGGTCTCCTCCAGTCGCGGAGGACGCGGGTAGTCCCAGACGGACTCCTGTCCAGGGCCGGGGCTGTCCGGCTTCGGTGGTCGCATGGGACCAGCCTAGGCTTGGCCCATGGCAGCGAGCATCGGCGGCAGTGGTCCCTACACCGGCGAGGTCACCCCGAACGGTCCTCCGGACACCCGGGAGCTGGCCGGCCTGATCATCACCAAGCAATCCGTCGATGCGGACATGTCGAACAACTGCTACCTGCTGCGCTGCCGCGCGACCGACGAGCAGGTGCTCATCGACGCCGCGGCTGACGCGGACCGCCTGAACACCCTGATCGGCCAGTCGGGCATCACCAAGGTGATCACCACCCACCAGCACTGGGACCACCACCGCGCACTGGCGGACGTCGTCGCCTCCACCGGGGCCGTGGTCATCGCCGGCGCCGACGATGCGGCCGCCATCACCGAGCAGACCGGTGTCGCAGTCGATGACGCGGTGCAGCACGGCGACACCATCGAGTTCGGTCGCTGCCGGCTCGAGGTCATCCACCTGGTCGGGCACACCCCCGGCTCGATCGCGCTGCTGTACGACGACCCGGAAGGCACGCCGCACCTCTGGACCGGGGACAGCCTGTTCCCCGGTGGCGTGGGGAACACGTTCGGCGACGCGCTGGCCTTCCAGACCCTCATCGAGGACGTGAGCACCAAGCTGTTCGAACGGCTACCGGACGAGACCTGGTTCTACCCGGGCCACGGCAACGACTCGGTGCTGGGCAACGAGCGACCGCACCTGGCGGAGTGGCGCGAGCGGGGTTGGTGAGGACATCACTCCCCCGGCTGTCGACATGAGGCATCGCTTGCCGCGCACCGTGCCCGGGAGAAGACTGTCCGGATGGTCATGTGGCACCGGACCGGGCCGCTCGTCGCCGCGGCGCTCCTGGCGGTCCTTCCCGTAACGGCCTGCTCCGCGGAACGCGAGGGTCAGCCTGACAGGTCGGAGGATGCGGCCGTCCTGATCACCGAGGCCAACGAGCTTCTCGGCCTCGACCCGGACATCGACAACCTGCGGGCGATGCTGGTCCTCGTCGACGGTGAGCCGGTGCTGGAGAACTACTACGACTGGTCGGCCGAGAACCGCTGGGACATCTCAGCGGTCACGAACAGCATCCTGTGCGTGCTGGTGGGCATTGCGATCGAGGAGGGGGAGATCGCTGGCACCGACGCGAGGCTGGGCGACCTCCTGCCCGATGACCGGAGGGAGATGACCCCCGAGGTGGCCACCTCCACCCTCGGCGAGCTGCTCACCATGACGGCGGGGTTCGCCGGGCTGGATCGCGACCGGACGCGCGAGTACATGACCGACCCGGACCCCGTGGGACGCATCCTGCGAGCGGCTCCCGACCCGCTCGGTGGAGGATTCGAGTTCTCGAACCAGGGAGCGCACGTGCTGTCGGCCGTGCTGGCCCACGCGACGGGGATGTCGGTGCTCGACTACGCCAGGTCTCGGCTCTTCGACCCGCTGGGCATCGACACGAGCCAGACGTCCGGCTTCACATGGTCGCAGGACGGCGCAGGCCTCCATCTGGGATGGGGTGGGCTCGCGCTGCGGCCCGCCGATCTCGCCCGGCTCGGCCAGCTCTTGCTCGACCGCGGCGAGTGGAAGGGGCGCCCACTCGTCTCGGCAGACTGGGTTCGCCAGCTCACCGAGGAGCACGTGGACGCGCCAGACCTGACCAACCTCGAGCAGACCGGTGAAGGCTTCGGCTACGGCTGGTGGCTCACCGAGGCCGACGGGGAGACGGCCTACCTCGCCTACGGGTTGGGCGGGCAGCTGATCGAGGTGGTGCCAAGCCGATCACTCGTGGTGGTCGTCGCCAGCGAGATCGACCACGACAAGCCGCAGAGCTCCGGGCTCTCGGCCGTGGCGCTGACGTTCCTGGTCGACGACGTGATCGCGCCGGCGCTGGCGCCCTGACCGCGCAGCATGACCACTGGCTTCACCGTCGAACGACGGCTCGTTGCGGCTCGCGGAAACCAACCACCGCCTCCGTGCCGAGCCACAGGATGACCGAGACAAGACCGACGCCCAGGCAGGCCGCGAACACAGCCGCGGCGACGTACCCGAGCGCAGCAGTCACTGGTCCCCCGCCGTCGCCGGGCGTCGACCAGAAGTCCCCAGCCATGGAAAACACGAATGTCAGGAGCCACAGCACCACCAACGTCATGCAGCAGACCTGGCAGACGACCCTGGCCCATCTTCCGACAGTCGGGAGGGCCGGCTGGTCGTGCCCTTGCGCGGTGTCGAGGACCGCGGTTCCGAGTCGGACGAGCTGTGCCACGACGAAGACGACAAGTCCAGCGAACATCGCCACCCGGCCCACCCCGTCGAGAATCCCGTCCGGCGAGCTGTCCTCGGAGATCACCTCCGCCAGCACGCTGAGGAGGGCCCCGAGGCAGAACACGAAGATCGCCCAGGACCTGGCCCGGGTCGCGCGCGTGGCAAGAAGGACCCTGCGCGGGACCACGGCGCTGCTCATGGTCGACAGGATGCCACGCCCGCTAGCCGTTGTAGGTGATCCGCAGCTTCTCGCTGGCGGGCAACGACTGGCAGACCAGCCGGATGCCCTCGGCGAGGTCCTCGTCGTCCAGCACCTCGTTGCGCTTCATCGTGACCTCGCCCTCGAGAACCACGCAGGCACAGGCACTGCAGTTGCCCTCGCGGCAGGAGAAGGGGGCATCGACGCCCTACTCCTCCAGGAACTCGAGCAGCGGCTTGTCACCCTGCCAGTCTTCGAAGGTGAAGTCGTCGCCGTCGAGGTGGACCTCGACAGCGATCGGACCTGCGATCGGCGTCTCGTCGTCGTCCTCGTGGTCATCCGCGTCCGCAAGGGTCCGGGCGGCTGCCCGCATCTCCGCAACGTCGCCGAACGGGTTGCCGCCCAGGGAGACGAACTTCTCCTGGTGGCGCCGGTCGCGCGGGAAGCCGAGTTCCTTGAGGGAGTCGACGACGGCCCTCATGAACGGCGCAGGACCACAGACGAACGCCGTGTAGCTGTTGAAGTACGACGCGAAGGCCCGCAGCTGCTCCTGGTTCGGCAGTCCCTGCACCGACTCCAGCCAGTGCACGACGACGAGCCGGTCGGCGTACTCCGCCGACAGCTCCGCGATCTCCCGGGCGAAGATGACCGAGCCTTGGTCGCGATTGGCGTAGAACAGGACCACCTTCCCGTGGCCCTTCTCCAGGGCAGTGCGGGTGATCGACATGACCGGAGTGATCCCGGACCCACCGGCGAAGAGCAGGAGGTCGGCCTCGAGGTCACGGGGGGTGAAGATGCCGCTCGGCGGGAGCACCCGCAGGGTGTCACCCTCGCGGAGGTTGTCGCAGATCCAGTTGGAGGCATAGCCGTCGACGGTGCGCTTCACGGTGATCTGGTGGCGCCCGGAGTGCGGGGCCGACGACAGCGAGTAGCACCGGGCGGCGAGGCCGGTCTGGTCGCTGGGTACGGCGACCGTGAGGAACTGTCCTGCCGTGTAGGTGAACTGCTCGGCGAGGTCGTCGGGGACCTCGAAGACGACCGAGTGGGCGTCGGCGGTCTCCTCGACCACGTCGAGGACTTTCAGGATGAAGGAGTCAGTAGCCATCGAGCGCACCGATCTCCAGATCGCCCTCTGCCACGGCGCGGTCGATGGAGGCACGCAACCGGGAGCAGGAGGCGTGCACTTCGCGCCCGCCGGGCTGCTTGGACATGTTCTGGAACTCGGCGCAGGAAGCGAGTGAACCGGCGTCCCACTGGATCGAGGTGTGGTGCTCGCTGTTCTTCTTCACGCCCACCTTGGCGAGGCAGTCCAGGCAGGCGACCTCGGTGAGGCCTGCCTGGGTGTAGAGACGCTGATCCTCCAGCGTCTCGTCGCTGGTGGGGGCGAACGAGACCATCAGGTTCCGGCCTTCGCGCTGTCCTCGGCCGCCTTCTTCGCCAGGTTCTCGGCGACCTCGGCTCGCCAGTGCTCGTTGGCCCTGGTGGTGTCGACCTCGAACTCGAAGCGCTCGGTCATCTCCGGGACCACGTCTGCCTGGTCGACGTAGAACTGCTCGTACCAGCGACGCAGCTGGTAGACAGGGCCGTCCTCCTCGCAGAGCAGCGGGTTCTGGACCGGCGCCTTGTTCAGCCAGATGTGCACGTCCTGCAGGAAGCCGTCGCCGAACATCTCGCTGTACTTCCTGCCGATGTAGTTGGTGGTCTTCTCGTCGACGCCCTCGGGCTTGAGCACCTTCAGGCCGTACTGCAGCACGAACGAGTTGTCGCTGGTCGGGATGTGGCAGTTGACCAGCACCACGTCGGTGATGAACCCCTTGAAGTCGGTCTTCAGCCAGTTGACCATGAACGACGGTCCGAAGTAGGTCGCCTCCGACTTGAGCACGAGGTCCTCGTCGCCGTACCCCGCACCGGCCATGTCCGGACGCCCTGTGGACTCCATGAACTGCGTGGCCGTGTGGCCCTCGAACACGTTGCGGAAGTTGGTGGGGAAGGCAAAGTGGATGTAGAAGAAGTGCGCCATGTCCACGACGTTGTCGACGATCTCCCGGCAGTGCGCCGTCGGCACGTCCAGCTGGTGCCAGGTCCAGTCGGTGTAGACGTCGGGGTCGCTGATGCCTTCGAGCTCGGGAGGCAGGATGTCGTGGTCGGCGGCACTGCCTTCGGGGTCGTGCCAGATCATCAGCAGCCCGTTGCGCTCCGCAGTCTCGTACTTCTGGGTCCGGGCACGCAGCGGAATGCGGCGAGCGTAGGGGATCGCCTTGCACTTCCCGTCGCCTCCCCAGCGCCAGTCGTGGAAGGGACACGCGATCTCATCGCCCTTGACCGTGCCCTGGGTGAGGTCTCCGCCCATGTGCCGGCAGTAGCCGTCGAGCACGTTGAGCGTGCCGCCAGGGGACGCCCACGCCACCAGCTTGCCGCCGAAGGCCTGCACGGCGTGCGGCTTGCCGTCGCGGAACTGTTCCACGGGCCTGAGGCAGTGCCAGCCGCGCGCGAAACGATCGGGAGCTGTGCCGTGGTCCAGGGCACGGGCGCCGGAACTGGGTGCAGGGCTGGTGGTCGCGCTCATCGGTACCTCCGTGATGGTGGCCGCAAACAAGAACAGGTTATAGTTTTGCGCGGGAGAATGACAGTCGACCACCCAAGCAGACACCCACGTGTAGCGCGGTCAGGAGCCTCATGCACATCGCCTTGACACCGGAGCAGGAGGCGCTGCGCGCCGAGCTGCGTGCCTACTTCGCGGCTCTGGTGACGCCCGAGCGACGCGCCGGGCTCGCGGCCGCCACCAGCGACTTCGACAGCAGCGGAGCCGGTGACGGCGAGTTCGGCGATGCCGCCGTCTACCGGGACGTGATCCACGAGATCGGGAACGACGGCTGGCTCGGCATCGGCTGGCCCGAGGAGTGGGGCGGCCAGAACCGCTCGCTGATGGACCAGCTGATCTTCACCGACGAGGCCGCCATCGCCGGAGTGCCGATCCCCTACCTGACCCTGAACACGGTCGGCCCCACGATCATGCGCTTCGGCACCGATGCCCAGAAGCAGGACCTCCTGCCCAAGATCCTCAAGGGCGATATGCACTTGCTCAGCACTGACGTGCCCTGGTGGCCGGGACTCCAGCCTCCCGGGCTGACGATGACGTGCGTCAGGCGTCCTGGCCCCGCGCAGGACCCAGGGTGACGCGGCGGCCCCGGATCACGAGCCAGCAGGCCAGCAAGAACTCACCGAGGAAGGTGACCGTGGACACGATCATCGGCGACCCCTGGGACAGCACGGTGCTGAAGGTGTCGAACGCATAGCCCGCTCCGGCGATGACGATGAGGACCGCGAGGAGCTTCGGGACGTAACCGGACTTGAAGGCCAGGTAGCCGACCAGCACGAGGTGTGCGCCGAACAGCAGCAGCCCGGCCATCCAGATGTCGTTGAAGGCGTCGACCTTGAGCATGGCCTGTGCCTGCAGCTGCTTCTCGTCGAACGTGGCCGCGTAGTCGTCGCTGCGCAGGACGTCGGGGACCCCCGCGAGCTGGCTGACCGCGATCGCCAGCACGGCTGCATACGCCAGCCTCAACCAGGCGGCCAGCCTCGCGGCGCCCTTGTTGACCGGGGAGAGCACGAGGAACAGCCCCCAGGCCACGACCACGTCCAGGAGCGCCACGAGGTACCACGACGCAACGCCGAGGCGGAACATCCCTTCGGAGCCGAGGATGTCCTCTGCGGTCCTGGCGGCGTCCCCTTGCGTGACGAGGCCCTCGATGACCACGAGCTGGCCGACACCCGCGAGCAGGGACATCAGCAGGATGGACGCGCCGGCGATGACACTGCCCCTGCGCACCGAGGGCTCGGCAGTGGCCTCCGGGCGGGTCGCCCGGACGTGACTGCCGTGCTGGGTCAGGGCTGGTTCATGGAGGGGGTTCGTCATCTCGGTCCCCTTCGGGGGCTCGGTGCTGCTAAAGTTTTCGTACTTAGTACGGCTACGCTACCTTACTAAGTACGAAAACGCTACCCCGGGAGAGACATGCCGAGAGCAGCTGCTGCCCAGCCCCAGGACCGGGCAAGGCTGAGCCGTGCGCGGGTGCTGGCCGCTGCCGTCACCGTCGCGGACGCGCAGGGCATCGCGGGCCTGACCATCCGCTCGCTGGCCCAGCAGCTCGGCGTCAAGCCGATGTCGGTCTACCACCACGTCGCCAACAAGGACGAGATCCTCGACGGCATCGTGGACATCGTGTTCAGCGAGATCGACCTGCCCACGGTGGAGGGCCAGTGGCGTGCCGAGATCACCAAGCGCGCCTCCTCGGCCCGCGCCGTGCTGCGGCGGCACCCCTGGGCGATCGGCCTGCTCGAGTCGCGCACCTCCCCGGGTCCGGCGACCCTGCGACACCACGAGGCCAATCTCGCGACCTTGCGCTCAGCGGGCTTCTCGGTCGAGATGACCGCACACGCGTATGCCCTGATCGACAGCTTCGTCTACGGGTTCGCGCTGCAGGAGGCGGTGCTGCCGTTCGAGAGCCAGACCGTCGCGGAGGTGGCCGCGCCGATGATGAAACTGTTCGCGACGGGTGCCTACCCTCACCTCGTCGAGCTGACGACCGAGTTCGTCCTGCAGCCGGGCTACGACTTCGGCAACGAGTTCGCCTTCGGGCTAGACCTGATCCTGGACGGGCTGGAAGTGTGCCTCAGCGGGACGTGAGCCGAAAGCGAGTCAGCCCCGGATCTTCTCCAGCCGGGCGACTGCCTCCTCGAAGTCACGGACCAGCTCGTCCATGACCTCGGCGACCGGACGAACCGAGTTCATCCGGCAGGTTCTGCAGTGGCATCGGCAGCGGCTCGGGTGCGCCGTCCTCGGTCCAGGGCTCGGTCCACTTCGTCTTCAGCAGCCGCGCCGGCTTGCCGGTGTAGACCCGGGTGCGCACGGTGTCCGCGCTGCCCGCTCGCAGGAACGCCTCGGTCATGCCCTTGTTGGTGTTCAGGTTCTGGTACTCCTCAGTGGGTCAGCCACAGGGACCCGGTCCACACTCCCTGGGCGCCCAGGGCGAGCGCTGCGGCCACCTGACGACCCGAACCGATGCCACCGGCGCCGAGTACCGGCACGTCCGGCCCTACGGCGTCCACGATCTCGGGCGTGAGCGCGGCCTTCCCCGTCCGCGAGGGGAGGCACGCCGAGCTGCTGGAGAGTGCGCTCCACGAACGAAATGTGCTCCTCGGGAATCATCGTCTTGAGGTCGACCGACCTGCCCTCGGTCGGGAGCTTCGTCGGCATCACGATGTCGACGCCGTAGGGGTTGCCGTCGGTGTTCTCGTCGAGCCAGGTCAGCGTCTGGTCGAGCTCCGCGGGGTCGTTGAACCGCACAGCACCCAGGACACCCAGTCCGCCGGCACGCGAGACGGCGGCGGCGACGTGCTCCGAGGGAGTGAAGGCGGAGATCGGGTGCTCGAGCTCCAGGGTCGCGTCCTCGCGTGGCTACACGACGGCGTTCACGGACTGACCGAACTTGTCGTCCGGCACCCCGACCACCAGCACGTCGTAGACATCCGGGTGGGCCTTCAGCGCCCATCTCCACTTCTTCGGGGTATACCTTCTCCCCACCGGTGTTGATGCAGTTCGAGCTGCGGCCAAGCAGCGTCACCTTGTTGTCGGCCTCGGTGCGGGCGTAGTCGCCGGGCACGGCGTGGGAGCGGGCCAACGAGGACGCCGAGGTGCGGGTGGTCATCCTCACCGGCGCCGGCGGCTACTTCTGCGCGGGAGCGGACCGGAAGGCGATGTCCGCGAGCTCACCGTCCGACAAGTTCAGGTCCGGGGAGTTCGACCCCTCGATGATCAAGTCCCTGCTCAAGGGCTATCGGGTCGGGCAAGCCTCTGATCCCGCCGTCGAGGGGCCGGCGATCGCGGCGGCACGGAGATCTGCGGCGCGGAACCGGGTCGCCGGCGAGTCGGCGCGGTTCGGCGTCTCCGAGCCAGGTGTGGGGCTCTACCCGATCGGCGGATCGGCCGTCCGGCTCCCCCGCGAGCTGCCCTGCAGGTGGCGGCGGATCTGCTCCTCACGGACGGCACATGCAGTGTTCGCGTCCAACGACGCCAAGGAAGGACCTCGAGCGTTCGCCGAGAAGCGATCCCCCGACTTCACCGGCAGCTGAGCTCTTCCCACGGAAGGCCCCGGAGGGGCATGGTGAACCACATCAGTTTTCTCGGTACTGAGAAGGACGCCTCATGCAGCACGCACGCATTGTCTCGGGCTTCACCGCAGTCGCTCTCTCCCTCGTGGGGGCCGCAGCATTCGCTGCGCCCGCCGACGCCAGGCACGCTCCGAAGCCCACGCCACCGCTGACGGGTCACCTGCTGTCGTTCAACGACTTCCACGGGCAGATCGACCCACCCACCGGCAGTGGAGGACTGGTCAACGGCACGCCGGCGGGCGGTGTGGAGTACCTCGCCCACTACATCAAGCAGCGTGAGGCGGCCGCCAGGGCCACCTCGTCTGCTGTCTACACGGTGGCGGCCGGGGACCTCGTCGGCGCCTCGCCGCTGGTGAGCGCCGCCTTCCACGACGAGCCGGCGGTCGAGGAGATGAACTCCCTCGGCCTGGACGTCACCAGCGTCGGCAACCACGAGTTCGACGAGGGTGTCTCCGAGGTGCGGCGGCTCCAGTACGGCGGGTGCCACCCGACCGATGGCTGCCAGGACGGTGACGGGTTCAAGGGCGCGAAGTATCCGATGCTCGCCGCCAACGTGGTCCACAAGAAGAACCACAGGCCGATCCTGCCTCCCTTCACGGTCAAGAGGGTCGGCAAGGTCCCGGTCGCGTTCGTCGGGATGACGCTCGAAGGCACTCCGGGGATCGTGAACCCCGCGGGCATCCAGAACGTGAAGTTCCTGGACGAGGCGAAGACGGCCAACTTCTACGCGAGGCTGTTGAAGAGGTTCGGGATCAAGGCCATCGTGCTGCTCATCCACGAAGGTGGATTCCAGGCCACGCCGCCAGCACCGGTCGACCCCAACGGCTGTGCCAACTTCAGCGGAGCGATCAAGGACATCGTGGGTCAGCTCGACCCGGCCTACGGGATCGTGGTCAGCGGTCATACCCACCAGCCCTACAACTGCGACCTGCCGAACTCCTCGGGGGCCACGTCCCTGGTGACCAGCGCGGGCTCGTTCGGCACCCAGCTCACCGACATCACCTTCCAGGTGAGCCCGAGGACGAGGAAGTTCGTCTCCGCCACGGCGGTGAACACCATCAACGCGAACGGGGTGCAGAACCCCGACGGCAGCTGGCAGACGACAGGCCCCGGGGTCTACGTCCGCAACCCTGTCCTGGTGGATCCTGCGGCGAAGGTGATCGCGGACAAGTACCGGAAGGCTGTCGCTCCGATCGCCAACGCGATCGTCGGGTCGATCACGGCCGATGTCGTGCGCGATGTCGTCCCCTCCGGCGAGAGCCCATTGGGCGACGTCATCGCGGACGCACAGCTTGCCTACACCACCGGCACCGCGGGAGCGCAGCTCGCGCTGATGAACCCCGGTGGCATCAGGGCTTCGCTGACCTATGCCAACTCCCCGGGTGGGGAGGCGCCGGGACAGGTGACCTACGGGGAGACCTTCACCGTGCAGCCGTTCAACAACCTGGTGGTGACGCAGACCTTCACCGGCGCCCAGATCAAGGAGGTCCTGGAGCAACAGTTCGTGGGCTACTCCGGGCAGACGACCCAGAAGATCCTGCAGGTCTCGAAGGGGGTCACCTACACCTACTCGAGCTCTGCACCCACGGGATCGAAGGTCACTGCCCTGGCCCTCAACGGGACGCCGATCGACCCGGCCGCGACCTATCGCGTCACGAGCAACGACTTCCTGGCGAACGGTGGCGACGGTTTCACTCTGCTGGCGAACGGCACGGACCGGGTGGTGGCTCCCGGGTTCGACGTCGACGCGCTCGCTGCCCATCTCGCGGCCGGATCCGTCGCGCCGGGGCCGGCCGACAGGATCACGCGCGTCCCCTGATCGCGTTCGGGACCACTACGGTCGTTCCGTGCCCCCGATCCGTCTCGTCCCGCTCGGCACCGAGCATGTGCCCGCGCTGCTGGAGACGATGCGGGACCCCGAAGTCCTGCGCTTCACCCGCACTCCCGACCCGATGCCGGAGGAGTGGCTGGAGCAGTGGATGTCCCGGTTCGACGGCACCCACCGCGCTGCCTTCGCGATCCTGGACGCCGAGGGTGAGTTCGCCGGCTACGCCGTCACCGGGCCCATCGACAGGGAGGGGCTCGAGGTCGAGCTCGGCTATGCCATCTCGCCATGGGCGCGGGGCCGCGGCGTGGCCACCCAGACGCTGCGACAGCTGACCATGTGGGCCTTCGACAGGGGAATGAAGCGGGTGACCGCGCGGATCTCCGTCGACAACGTCGCCTCCTCACGCGTGGCGGTGAAGACGGGCTACACCTTCGAGGGCGTGCTCCGCTCCGTGCACCACGTCGACGGGCGCCGCGGCGACCTGCAGAGCTGGTCGATCCTTCCGGGCGAGCTTCCGGTCCAGTCATAGGCTGCCTGAATGACGGCGAGCATCTGGGAGCGGTTCACGCAGGACCCGCGGCATCGCGAGCATGCCCGTCTGCGTGCGTCCGACGGTGATCGCGACATCGTCAACGACGTCCTCGGCACGGCGTACGCCGAGGGCAGGCTCTCTCCCGAGGAACTCGACGAGCGCAGCGACCTGGTCGCGCGGGCCAAGACCCTCGGGGAGCTCCCGCCCATCATCGACGACCTGGTCATCCTCAGCTCGACGAGCCCGGTGGTCCGGGACCAGCGCGCGGAGGCCGAGGTCCGCTACCGGCGGCAGCGTCAGGAGGCGCTGTTCTCGTTCATCACTCCCACGCTGATCTGCTGGGCGATCTGGGCGGCGACCATGTTCGGTGGGTTCCCATGGCCGCTGTTCGTGATGCTCGGCACCGGTCTGAACTACGCGCGCGTCGCGACCGGACGTGAGGACGCGATCGCCTCGATCGAGCGCAACCTGGAGAAGAAGGAACGCAGGCGACTCGAGTCCCAGGAACCCAAGGAGCTCGACGGTCCCGACGAGCCCAGTCCTTGAGGGGTGACGCGCAGCCCTTCCGGAGGATTAGTGTTCACGCGGAGGTGCGTGGCGATGGATGTTCGCGAGCTGGTGACGAGTCACTACAGCGGGGGTGACCTGAGCGGGGCGATCCTGTCGGCACTGGCGGAGGCCGGGGTCGACACCGAGCACCTCGGTCCCGCGGACCTGTTCCCCGTCGACCAGCTCCATGCCGGCGGCGCTCCCGCCACCAGGCACGTGCTGGACCGGCTCGAGGTGGGCCCCGGGCTGCGGCTCATCGACGTCGGGTGCGGCATCGGTGGGGCCTCCCGGATGGCGGCCATGTCCGGGGCGGAGGTCACCGGGATCGACCTGACTCCGGACTTCGTCCAGGCAGCGACCGCCCTCACCGAACGGGTCGGTCTCGGTGACCAGGTGTCCTACGTGACGACGCCCGGGGAGTCCGCGCCCTTCGACGACGCCTCGTTCGACGCGGCCGTGATGGTGCACGTGGGCATGAACATCCCGCACAAGACCGTGGTGTTCTCCGAAGTGCACCGCGTGCTGGCGCCGGGCAGCCGGTTCGCCATGTTCGAGCAGATGCGGGTCGCGGACGGCGACCTCACCTACCCGATGCCCTGGGCCGAGGACGAGCGGTCGTCGTTCGTCGAGACACCCGACCAGTACGTCGCGCACCTCGAGGCCGCGGGGTTCAAGGTCGAGGAGGTGGAGGACCGGACCCCGTCGACCCTCGGTCCTCCCCCGGTCGGTCCCTTGTCCCCGATGACGGTGTTCGGCCCGGCGTTCAGGGAGCGGATCGGCAACAACGTCGCCGCGACCAGGGCCGGCAACCTGGGCGCCTTCCTGGTGATCGCTCGCGCCTGAGGCGGAGCGGCTCAGCCGACGCTGCGCACCTGGTCGCCCCAGTACTTCGCGCGCAGTGCCTTCTTGTCCAGCTTGCCGAGGCCGGTCAGCGGCAGCGCGTCCGCGGCGATCACCTGCTTGGGCGACTGCACGGCGCCCTTGCGCTCCTTGACGGAGTCCTTGATCTCGCGGATGACGTCCTCGGTGAGCACCGCCCCCTCACGGAGTACGACGATCGGCGTCACCGCCTCCCCCCCACTTCTCGTCGGGTGTCCCGATCACGCCCACCTGGGCCACCGCGGGATGCTCGGCCACCACGTCCTCGACCTCGCGCGGGAAGACGTTGAAGCCGCCGGTGACGATCATGTCCTTGGTCCGGTCCACGATGTACCAGAACCCGTCCTCGTCCTCCCGGGCCACGTCCCCGGTGTGCATCCAGCCGTCCCGGAACGTCTCGGCCGTCTCGTCGGGCAGGTTCCAGTATCCGCCGGCCAACAGCGGTCCGGCCACGCAGATCTCGCCCGGCTCCCCCACGGGCACCGCGTTCCCGTCCTCGTCGAGCAGGACCGTGCGCAGCAGGGCAGACGGCCGGCCGCAGGAGGCGAGGCGGTCGAGCCCGCTGGTCGAGCCTGTCGAGAGCACGTGGTCCCCCTTCGCCAGATAGCTGATCACCATCGGCGCCTCGGACTGCCCGTAGTACTGGGCGAAGATCGGCCCGAAACGCTCGATCGCCTCGGCCAGGCGCACCGGGTTGATCGCCGACGCCCCGTAGTAGACCGTCTCCAGCGACGAGAGGTCCCGGGTGCGTGAGTCGGGGTGGTCCATCAGGGCGTAGAGCATCGACGGCACCAACATCATGGCTGTGATGTCCTGCTCCTCGATCGTGCGCAGCACCTCGGCCGGGTCGAAGCGCGGCAGGACTCCAGACACCCACCCTTGATCACGGTCGGCACGAAGA
Organism: uncultured Actinomycetota bacterium; assembly: GCA_963781335.1. Lineage (GTDB taxonomy): Bacteria > Actinomycetota > Actinomycetes > Propionibacteriales > Nocardioidaceae > Marmoricola. The sequence goes on from CAWAFS010000025.1 coordinate 554,217, forward strand.
AGGCCGCACCAGCGTCCGACAGCGGCGTACACATGAGGAAGCGCGGTGACTCGGGCCACGCCCACTCCGCGAGCTGCACCTGGGTCATCGTGGCCATCGCCTGGCTGGTGCCGATCACGCCCTTGGGCCTGCCCGTGGTGCCACCTGTGTAGGTGATGGAGACGATGTGGTGGGGCTGGAGCAACCTGGCCTCGAGGGGCTCAGGTTCGAAGGTCTCGGCAGTCGCCGCCAGGTCCCGGCCGACGTGCGCCAGCTCTTCCGGGACCGGCCCGATGGTCAACACCTGGGTCAACCCCGGCACCTTGTCGATCAACCCGAGAGCCCGCTCGACGAGCATCGGCACCGGGTCGATGATCAGCGCGGTGATGCCAGCGTCGTTGAGGACGTAGGCATGGTCGTCGAGCGAGCCCAACGGGTGCAGCGACGTGCGCCGGTAGCCCTGCGACTCGAAGGCCTGGACGTACTGGCTGATCCTCCGTGCGACCTCACCACCGGTCAGTGTGATCTCACCGAGGAGGATCACCGGCTTCTCGCGGTGCCGCTTCAGCGCCGCCACCATCAGGTGGCCGTTGTGGGTGCCGAGGCGAAGTGTGTCGGGGTGTGGCGGGTCCGTCATTCCGCGAGACTAGAACGTGTTACAGAAATGATCAATCAAGGAGTTTCGATCGTGGCGAAGGTGGCCAGCGCCTGCACCGCCTCCGGGGGCAGGGTCAGACCGTCCTCACTGCCCGGGTTGATCGCCAGCCAGAGGTCCTCGGCGGGCCAGTTGGCGGCCAGCTCGGCGACGGGCATGCGCACGGCGGGCCCCGGGTCGGCGCCGGCAGCCTGCAGTGCGGCCTCGGAGGTGAACACCGGGACGTACTGCGTGCCGTCCTGCTCGATCACCGGAATGGCGATCGCACCATCGGGGGGCGTCTCACCATCGGCCATGCCCTCCTGGGGCAGCAGCGCGATGCTGGTCGCGAGGTTCTGGAGCAGCGCCTGCGCCTCGGCCTCCGAGGTGGGGGCGGTGAGGTCGGCGGGCTGCTCGTTGGGGGTCGAGGTGCTCATGGTCGTTCCTCTCGTCGGGGAGATCGTCCTGGGCAAACATCCACCGTAACGGGGTGGGCCAACTCGGGCGAAGCACGCGGTCAACGGAGTGCAGCCAGCAGGACGTCCTCGACGGCCTTGTTGCGGAACAGACGGTCGTTTCCCGGGATCATCGACCAAGGGCTCGTCCGGGTGTGCGTCAGCGACAGGACCGAATCGTAGGCGCTCATCAGGCTCGTCCAGTTCGTCTGGTCGTGACGGTCGAACGGGTTGTGGAGATGGCGCAGGTGTCTGTGTCGCTGCCTCGCGTCCAGCCTGCGGCGCTGCTCCTCCTTGTCAATGTGGAGGAAGAGCTTCACGACCCGGATGCCGTCAGCGGCCAGCCGGTCTTCGAAGGACACGACCCTCTCGCAGAGGTGCCCGATCTGTGGATTGCCGTGTGCGGCAGCGTGGACGGGATCCTCGTAGTAGCTCCGGTTGAAGAAGACGAACTCGCCCGGCTTCGGGACAAGCCGGGCCGCAACCTCGAGCAGGTCATGCTCCCCCAGTGCAGGGAAGGGACGCTTGATGCGCTCGACTCGCACCGTCTCTGGGCCGAGGGCTGCACGCAGTTCCTCGATGGTGCCGTCCTTCCCGCCCGCGTTGAGTGCCTCCAGGAGCACCATCACCCCTGCGTGAGGACTGTTCCGGCGGGCCTCCCTAAGGCCTACTCTGCGGGCGTTCGGTTGCGGAAGTCTCTGCGTAGCTCGCCGATGCTGGAGATCCTCTGCAGTGATGGCTGAGGGGCGGGTCGCGAACCGGTAGGCGAACGGAGAGCTCCAGGTCAAGAGGGGCTCGCGTCAGACGATCCACCCTCGAGGAAGGCGCCGACCATGCGCTGGATCTCCTGGTGTTTCAGCCCGTCGCGGTAGGTGATCTGAAGCTGGCTTCCATCGTCGCGCACCAGCGAGACACCCGGGAGAGCGACTCTCGTATCGGCAGGCGCTGGTGGCGCGGTCGGCTCCACACGCTGGCCCCGCTTTGGTCGCGCGATCCAGGCCGCGAGCACGAGCCCGAGAGCTTCGATCGCGGCGGGCACGAGCTCGACGACGAGTTCCACCACCTCCCGCGGGTACGGCCCATCGGTCTCACCCCAGGACACGACTCGCACGCCCGTGTCGTCGACCATGCGATGAATCAGCTGCGACCTGTGATCCGCGTAGGCGGTCACGTCTGCCGAAGGCCAGGTAGCCGCCTGGTGTCTGGCGACGACGAGGGAGAGCTGGCCGGGACCGGGGCGCGTGTGCTCGAACTCGCGGAGTCGCTGCAGGGGGATGGTCATGCCGCCCGTCCTTCCAGGACCTCCGGACCGCTACGCCTCGGGAGCGCGTCGCAGCTCCTTCAGGTCAATGATGCGTCCACCAGCTGGCTCCCGCAACGGCGCACGGCGGAGAAACAGCTAGCGGCCCTGCCCCTCCCGTCGCTCGTGCAAGCGCTCCTGAGCGGCCGACAGGTAGGCCATGCACGGCGCATCGGCCCCTGGGTGCTGCTCGTTGAGGTGGAAGACCCACCGGTCCATGGCTGCCATGAAGCCGTTGTCTCCACCTGGGCGATAGGCCGACCAGTTGAGGCTGCCGCGCACCACGCACACGGAGCACCCGATCTTGTAGACGAACTGCCTGTCCCCGTCCAGGTCGATCTTCACCCGCGCCAGCGGACCCGCCTCTGCGGCGGCCTTCCTCTCACGCGCAGCTCGGCTTGCGGTCACGGCACGCCTCTCAGGCCAGGGTCTCGGAGATCTGTCGCACCTCGTCGGCGGAGCGCAGGCTGAGCAGCAGCGTGGTCACGCCGGTCTCCTCCCACGCGGCAACGCGTTCCCTCACGTGCCCGGCGTCGCCGACGATGTGCATGTCCTCCACCAGCCCGTCCGGGATCAGCGCCGTCGCTTCCTCGCGCTTGCCGGCGAGGAAGAGCTCCTGCACCTTGTCGGTGATGGCGGCGTAACCCATCCGGTCGAAGACGTTCTTGTGGAAGTTCTGCTCCTTGGCTCCCATGCCGCCCATGTAGAGCGCGATCGAGGGCTTCAGGGCTTCGATGACACCTTGCCGTTCCTCGTCGCTGTTGGTGATCTGCAGGTGGCAGGTCGCAGCGATCTCGAAGTCCTCCCGTCGACGACGAGCGCCCGGCCGGGCGAACCCCTCGTTTAGCCACGGCTGATACATCCCGGCGGTCGTCGGGGTGTAGAAGATCGGGATCCAGCCGTCGGCGATCTCTGCGGTCTGGGCCACGTTCTTGGGACCCTCGGCACCGAGCCAGATCGGGATGTCCGCGCGCAGCGGGTGCACGATCGGCTTCAGCGGCTTGCCCAGGCCGACCGAGCCGGGACCGGCGTACGGCAGCGGGTGGTGCGGTCCGTCGTTCGTCACCGGCGCCTCGCGAGCGAGGACCTTGCGGACGATCTCGACCACCTCGCGAGTGCGGGCCAGCGGCTTGGAGAAGGGTGCGCCATACCAACCCTCGACCACCTGCGGACCGCTGACGCCCATGCCCAGCACGACGCGGCCGCCGGTGAGGTGGTCCAGCGTCAAGGCGTGCATCGCGATGGACGTGGGCGAACGACCGGACATCTGCACGATCGAGGTGCCCAGGCGCACCCGGCTGGTCTCGCGGCCCCACCAGGCGAGCGGGGTGAACGCGTCCGATCCCCAGGCCTCCGCGGTGAAGATCGCATCGAAGCCCGACTCCTCGGCTGCCGCGACGAGCTCGCCGACTCCCGTGGGTGGTTGTGCTCCCCAGTAGCCGAGCTGCAGTCCCAGCTTCATCGATCGGTCCCTTCGCAGTGCGGATGCTTGCCGAACAATAGAACGTGTTCTACTTTCGGACCATGACACGAACGGCCAAGACACGAACGGCCAGGACACGAACGGCCAGGACACGAACGGCCAGGACACGAACGACCAGGACCCGAACTCTGTCAGCCCCGGTCACCGTAGCCTTCGACTACACCCGCTCGACCGGTCCGGTCCTGGGCCGGTTTCTGACCGGGCTGCGCGACGGCGTGCTCGTCGCCGGCCGTACGTCGCAAGGGCGGGTCGTCCTGCCACCCCCGGAGTTCGACCCGGTCACGCACGAGCCGACCACCGACTTCGTCGAGGTGTCGCCCACCGGCACCGTGACCTCGTGGAGCTGGGTGTCCGAGCCGGTCGCCGCCCAGCCCTTCGCGCGCCCGTTCGCGTTCGTCCTGGTGACCCTCGACGGCGCCGACGTGCCGTTGCTGCACGCACTCGACGTCGACTTCCCAGGCGACGTCATCACCGGCATGCGGGTCCAGGTGCGGTGGGCGGAGGAACGCCAGGGTGCGATCACCGACATCGCGTGCTTTGAGCCCGTCGCCGAGCTCGACGAAGTCGAGAACGGCGCCGGCGGGCCAGATCGAGCGCGACCACAGCCGAGGAACGAGGCTGTGACGGAGCAGTCGAGATCCGGTGTGAGATGCCCGAGGCCGGGACCACGACCGACCCGGTCACGGGCGTCACCACCCCGGTCTCGCTCGACTACCGTTACGCCGCCTCACCCGAGGAGTCGGCGTTCTACCGCGGCCTCGCCGAAGGGCGGATCCTCGGCCAGCGTTGCCCGAGCTGCCACAAGGTCTACGTCCCGCCGCGATCGGCCTGTCCGGCCGACGGCACCCCGACCACCGACGAGGTGGAGCTGCCCAACAAGGGCACGGTGACCACGTTCTGCATCGTCAACGTGCCGTTCCTCGGACACGCCTACGGCGGTGGGTCGCAGTTCTTCGCGATGTGGGTCGTCGGGAGCGAGCAGTCGACCGCCTGATCTGCTGGACACCGAGCTCTCAGACGAGCAGGTCGTAGGTGAGCCAGTCGGTCCGCTCGGCCAGGTCGTCGTACAACCGCTGGGCGACGGTGTTGTCGGGCGCGGTCACCCAGCGCACCTTGGCGGCGCCGCGCTCGCGAGCCAGCTCCGTGAGGCGAGTGATCAATGCCCGCCCGACACCGCGTCCGCGCACCTGCGGGGCGGTGAAGAGGTCGTCGAGGAACAGTCCGGTCTGGCCCTCGGACGGCCGCGAGTAGAGCCGGTGATGGGCGAAGCCCACCACGTCGCCGTCCACCAGCGCCACCAGCGCGTTCTCCTCGTGCGCAGGGTCCTGAAGCCATCCCCAGACCCGCTCGACCACCTCCGGATCGGCCTCGATCTCGTAGAACTCCCGGTAGGCCGCGAACAGCGGCGCCCAGGCGTCATGGTCGGCGGGCTCGATGGGTCGTACGACGACGTCAGCAGTCATCCGGTCATCATGCCGGTCCGGCACTGGTTAAGCCGAGGGCGAACGACGCTCCCATCCGGCGCTGCGTCGGCCTACTGTCGGTCCATGGGAGAAGTGATCGGCTTTCCGCAGCGAGATCGTCAATCAGGGCCGGAGCCGCTGTGGCGCGAGGCGGTCGGACGTGAGCTGCGCGATGAGCGTCACCAGCAAGACCGCACCCTCGCCGATGTTGCCGAGGACGCCGGCGTCTCCACGCAGTACCTCTCCGAGGTGGAGCGAGGTCTCAAGGAGCCGAGCTCCGAGATCCTCGGCGCGGTCACCGGAGCTCTCGGTCTGCGCCTCGTCGACCTGACCGCCCGGCTGACCCGGTCACTCGCAGCCCGACCGTCCGGTCCCGTCGCCCTCGCTGCCTGACGCCAGTCATCCCGTCAGCTTCCTGCTGTCGAGCACTCCGTCCACGACGCCGTACGCCACCGCCTCCTCCGCGTTCAGCACGAGGTCGCGACCCGTGTCCTCGCGCAGCCGTTCGACTCTCTGCCCGGTGTGCCGCGCCATGATGCTCTCCATCTCGGCACGGAGGCGGACGATCTCCTTGGCCTGGAGGGCCAGGTCCGGCAGCGTCCCCTGGCCACCACCGGAGGGCTGGTGCAGGATCACCCGGGCGTGTGGCAGCACCATCCTCCGACCGGAGTCACCACCCGCGAGGAGTACGGCGGCACTGGACGCCGCCTGCCCCACGCACGTCGTACCGACCGGCGATCCGATGAACTGCATGGTGTCGTAGATCGCGAGCATCGCGGTCACCGATCCGCCGGGCGAGTTCAGGTAGAGGTTGATCGGGAACTCGCGTCCCTCCGACTCGAGGTGCAGGAGCTGTGCAATGACCACGTTGGCGACACCGTCGTCGATCTCGGTGCCGATGTAGACGATCCGGTCGGTCAGCAGCCGGCTGTAGATGTCGACGGCCCGCTCCCCGCGGATCGTCTTCTCGATGACGCTGGGGATCGTGTAGGAGCTCATGAGCGCTGCGCCAGTCCGACGGGACGGGACAGTCGTGCGGGCGTCACGGCCCGGACGTCGCTCAGGATCTCGTCCACGAAGCCGTACTCGCGGGCCTCGCCGGCGGTGAACCACCGGTCCCGGTCGGCGTCATGCTCGACCTTCTCCACCGGCTGGCCGGTGTGCTCCGCGATCAGCCGCATCATCACGTTCTTCGTGTGCTCGAGGTTCTCTGCCTGGATCTCGATGTCGACCGCAGTGCCCCCGATGCCGGCCGATCCCTGGTGCATCAGCACCCGCGAGTGCGGCAGGGCATAGCGCTTGCCCGGGGTCCCGGCCGAGAGCAGGAACTGACCCATGCTGGCCGCCAGGCCCATGGCGAGGGTGCTGACGTCGTTGGGGATCAGCCGCATCGTGTCGTAGATCGCCAGGCCGGCGGAGACGGATCCTCCCGGTGAGTTGATGTAGAGGCTGATGTCGCGGTGAGGATCCTCGGCGGAGAGCAGCAGCAGCTCGGCACAGGTGCGGTTCGCGATCACGTCGTCGACCTCCTGGCCCAGGACGATGATCCGCTGGTGCAGCAGGCGGGCCGTGAGCTGGTCGTCGAGCGAGCCGGCGACGAGGTCGCGCTGGTTGTGTTGATTCATGTGGGTCACCTCTGGGTCGTGGGACCACCAGCGTGCGCAGCCACGTGCGGCGTACTCCAGCGAATCCGCTGTGGGCGGTTCTGCCCTGGGCAGAAGCCCTTGCGTGCAGCATTGGCGCGTTACATGATTACTTTATTACACCCTTACAGGAGGTCGTCATGACGACGAAGAGAACCGACAGCAGCACGGCGATCACGGGGTGGCTCCGGGGCCGCCTGCCCGACGAGTGGTTCACCGCACCACCCGAGGTGACGATCGACCGCGAGGAGATCCTCGTGCTCGGCACCCTGACGGCTCCCGTGGGCATCGAGGGTGATCCCGACGGACCCGAGATCACCGAGGCGGCCCACGGCCGCATCTCCCGCTTCCGGGAGGACACCCGCGACGAGCGGATCGGCATCGCCCGCGAGGCCGAGCACCGGTTCGGCCGCAAGATCGCGTGGGGCGCCGAGTGCGGTCCGGTGCGTGGCGTGTTCACCAACCTGGCGGTCCCGGTGATGACCCGGCTGCGGCAGCGCGAACGCGTCGTCCTCGACACGCTCGTCGAGGCCGGAGTGGCGCGCAGCCGCGCCGACGCGCTCGCCTGGTGCGTCCGGCTGGTCGGCGAGCACGCCGAGGACTGGCTCGGGGAGCTGCGCGAAGCCATGACGAGTGTCCAGCGCCTGCGCGAGCAGGGACCGACGGTCTAGGCCCTGGCCGGGGACAGCAGGGCGCGGGTGGCCGCACGTGCGTCACCGAGGGCCTCGGCCGACCCACCAGCGGTGAGCGCCACGATCGCCCCCTCGTGGACCAGCGCCAGCTGGCGGCCCGTCGCCTGCGGTGAATCATGTCCCGTCTCGGTGAGGATCTGCGCGTAGAGCTGGCGGATCCACTCCTTCTCGCGGCGTACGACGCGAGTCGCCGCGGCCGACTGGGTGGACAGCTCGGCGTAGGCGTTGATGAAGCCACAGCCCCGCGTTCCCGCCGCCAGCCAGGTCTCGAGCGCGTCGAGCACCGCCAGGACGCGGTCGTCTCCCGCAGGACCGGTGGTGGCGAGATGATCCTCGACGTGCGCGCGCCAACGAGTGGCCCGCGCCTCCAGGTAGGCGACGACCAGCCCGTCCTTGGATCCGAAGCGGTCATAGATCGTCTTCTTCGTGGTGCCGGCGCGCTCGGCGACCAGCTCCATCCCGACCGTGTTGATCCCGCGGGAGTAGTAGAGCTCTCCCGCCGCGCGCAGGATCCGCTGCGCTGCCGGGGTGAGGGTGGGTTCGGCTGCGATGGTCATGCCTGCCTCCCTGAGGTGCACTGCGAGTATACCGACCGGTGTGATTACCTTGCCGGATGATGTTCCAGCACGCGGTGCGCGAGCGCGCCGGCGCACTCTCCGCCGTGGCCCTGGTGGTGACCTGGAGCTCCGGTTTCGTGGGCGCCGAGCTCAGCAGCCGCGCCGGAGCGGTGCCCCTCACCCTGCTCGCCTGGCGGTTCACCCTGCTGGCCGCTCTCCTCGTCACCGTCGCGGCGTTCCGGCGTACGTCGTGGCCGTCCTGGCGGGCCTGGCGCCGTCAGATCGTGCTCGGGGTGCTGTGCCAGGCGGCGTACCTGCTGCTGGTCTTCGAGGGCGTCACCCGCGGCGTCCCGGGTGGGACCGCCGCCCTGATCGCGGCGCTCCAGCCGCTGCTCGTCGCCACCGTGGCCGGGTCGCTGCTCGGCGAGCACAGCACGCCGAGGATGTGGGCAGGCATGTTCGTGGGCCTGGTCGGGGTGGCCGTCGTCGTCTCCGGGGACCTCGGAGTCACCCAGGCACCCCTGGCGGTCTACCTGCTGCCCACGGCAGGGATGCTGTCCCTGGCCAGCGGCACCGTGCTCGCGCGACGGCTCCGGCCGGCGGAGACCCTGCTGGAGACGATCACGATGCAGGCCGTGGTCACCGCGGTCCTGTTGATGTCCTTGGCGCTCGCCTCCGGCCGGGCGACGCCACCGGCGTCAGCGGGGTTCTGGTGGGCGGTCGCCTGGCTGATCGTGCTGGCCAGCCTCGGTGGCTACGTGATGTACGTCTTCGTCGCCCACACCCAGGGTGCGACCGTCGTCAGCACGCTGCTCTTCCTCACGCCGCCAACCACGATGATCTGGGTCTACCTGATGTTCGGCGAGCGCGTGACGATCGCCGGCCTCGTCGGGTTGGCGATCAGTGGCGCAGGCGTCTGGCTGGTCCTGGGAGGGCGCCGCGCCCGCCAACGCGCGCGGCGACCTGCCGAGGCCCTCAGGCGTACGTGACCGGCAGGTGCTTGATGCCGTTGATCCAGCCATGGCGCAACCTGATCGGGTCACCGGTCTGTGCGATGTCAGGCATCCGGTCGGCGATCGCGTTGAACATCACCTCGACCTCCAGACGGGCCAGGTTGGCGCCGATGCAGTAGTGGGCGCCGTGGCCACCGAAGGCGAGATGCGGGTTGGGACTGCGCATCACGTCGAACTCCCCCGGGGAGTCGAAGACCTCGGCGTCGTGGTTGCCGCTGGCGTAGAAGATGCCGACCCGCTCACCCTTCTTCACCAGCTGTCCCCCCACCTCGACATCGTTGAGGGCGGTGCGCTGGAACACCGTGACGGGGGTGGCCCAGCGGATGATCTCGTCGGTGGCGCTCTTCGGGCGCTCCCTCTTGAACAGCTCCCACTGGTCGGGGTGCCCGAAGAAGGCGTTCATGCCATGCGTGATCGCGTTGCGCGTGGTCTCGTTGCCGGCCACGGCCAGCATGATCACGAAGTAGCCGAACTCGTCCTCGCCGAGCTTCTCGCCGTCCATGTCGGCGTGCACCAGCTTGGTGATGATGTCGTCCTGGGGATTCTTCAGCCGGTCCTCGGCCATCTCCATCGCGTAGCCGAGGATCTCGGCAGCAGCGACGTCCGGCTGACCGCCATACTCCGGGTCGTCCCCGGACATCATCTGGTTCGACCAGTCGAACAGCTTGCGCCGGTCCTCCTGGGGTACGCCGAGCAGGTCGGCGATCGCCTGCAGCGGGAGCTCTGCAGCGACGTCCTCGACGAAGTCCCCCTCACCGTTGGCCAGAGCGTCGTCGATGATCTTGTTGGCCCGGCCGATCAACACCTCGTGCAGGGCGTTCATCGCGCGAGGGGTGAAACCGCGGCTGATCAGCTGGCGCGTGCGGGTGTGCGCCGGCGGGTCCTGATTGATCAGCATGACCTGCTGCAGCTCGACCTGGTCGCGGGTCATGTCGGGACCGAAGCGGATGATCGCGCCGTTCTCGGAGCTGGAGAAGTCCTTGCTGTTCTTGGAGACCGCGGAGATGTCGGCGTGCCTGGTCACGGCCCAGTAGCCGTCGTCGTCGAAGCCGGCACTGGCGCCCTCGGTCTGGCTGACCCACCACACGGGCGCGGTCTTCCGCAGCTCCATGAACAGCTCCAGAGGAACGGCTTCCTCACAGAGCATCGGGTCGGTCGGGTCGAACCCACTGGGCACGGCGGGTGATGCGGTCACAGCAGAAACCTCCGGGAATCTGGAACACGTTCTAGTCCGCGATCTTGACATACTCTCGGTTTGTTAGGAAGGGGTGGCACCCCCTGGACGCGGCCGAGGTTTGCCGAGAACCAGAACGCGTTCTAATTTTGGTTCCATGGGAAACCCGGTCATCATCGAAGCCGTCCGCACTCCGCTCGGCAAGCGCAACGGCGGGCTGGCCGGCGTGCACCCCGGCGACCGCACCAGGATGGCGCTCTCCGACTTCGACCTCTACGGGGCAATGGCGACCGGCACCGTCATCGAGAGGCTCTAACGAACCAGCCTCAGGTCCCGCAGAACGTCTGGTAGCTGCCGAAGTCCTCCGGCGCCGCGACGGCGTAGCGCTCCAGTCCGGGCCGCTCCACGTACGGTGCGCTGAGGACGTCCACGAGCTGTTCGAACGGAACGAGGTCACCCACTGTGGCCGCGGCGAGCGCCTCCTCGACGAGGTGGTTGCGCGGGATGTAGGCCGGGTTGACGCGGTTCATCGCGTCGGCATCAGGACCTGTCGCCCGCCAGCGCTCCGCCCAGTCGTCGAACGCGGCGAGGTCGAGGAAGAGACCGCGGGTTGGCTCCAGGTCACCGCGGGCGGCCGCGCCCAGCCCACGGAAGAACGAGGTGTGGTCGACGTGGCTGGCCTTCAGCAGCTCGAGCACGTCGTCGACGAGCGGCTCGGCCACCGTGTCGTCGAGACCGTGGGGCAGGCCGAGCTTGGCTCGCATCCCGTCCGACCAGATCGCGCTGTACTGCCGCGGGAAGGCGCGGAGCGACTCCACCGCCAGGGCGACGGCCTGCTCCTGGTCGTCGTGCAGGAGCGGGAGCAGTGCCTCGGCGAGGCGGGCCAGGTTCCACTCCGCGGCCACCGGCTGCATGCCGTAGGCATAGCGGCCACTCTCATCGATCGAGCTGTAGACGGTCGCCGGGTCGAAGGCCTCCATGAACGCGCAAGGCCCGTAGTCGATGGTCTCACCAGAGATCGTCATGTTGTCGGTGTTCATCACGCCGTGCACGAAGCCGACCAGCATCCACCTGGCGATCAACGACGCCTGCGCGGCCACCACCGCGTCGAAGAGCGCGAGGTAGCGCTGCTCCTGCTGCGCGGCCTCGGGATGATGGCGGTCGATCGCGTGGTCGGCGAGGCGGCGCAGCAGCTCGATGTCGCCGGTGGCCCTGGCGTACTGGAAGCTGCCGACCCGCAGGTGGCTGCTCGCAACGCGGGCGAGCACGGCCCCGGGCAGCACGGTCTCCCGGCGCACCTGGCGCCCGGTGGCGACGACCGCGAGGGAGCGGGTGGTGGGGACACCGAGCGCCTGCATCGCCTCACTGATGACGTATTCGCGCAACATCGGCCCGACCGCTGCCAGGCCGTCGCCGCCCCGCGCGAACGGGGTACGTCCGGATCCCTTGAGGTGGAGGTCGCGCAGGTTGGCGTCACGGTCGACGAGCTCGCCGAGCAGCAGGGCTCGACCGTCGCCGAGTCGTGGCGAGTAGCCGCCGAACTGGTGCCCGGCGTAGGCCTGCGCCACCGGGGTTGCGCCATCCGGGACGAGGTTGCCGACGAGCAGCCGCAGACCCTCCGTACCCCTCAGGGAAGCAGGCTCGAACCCGAGCTCGCGGGCCAAAGTCTCGTTGAGCACCAGCAGTCGAGGATCGGGCGCCTCTGCGGCCTGCCACGGAACAGCCATCTCCGACAGGTCCCGCGCGAAGCGGTCCCCGAGAGTGACGGCCGAGGGGGTGGTGACGCTCACGTCGCCAAGACTACGGGTGGCCGAGCAGGCCACGAACTCGCCTCAGCGCCAGGCTGGCACCGGCGCGGACGGTGGCCGGCGCGTGCAGCTCGTCGAGGACGGGCGCGCGCATCCGGGTCCAGTCCGGGTCGCTCGGCAAAGCTGCCTCCGGGGTGCTGCCCACCGGGCCCAGGGCCAGATCCATCGCCTCGCGCACGCCGAGGAGCGGCAGTCCGTCGCGGGGCACCCAGGTGTGTCCGGACCTGCAGACCATGTCGTGCCGGAGGCTCGCGATCAGCGCGGTCACCGTCCAGAAGGGTGCGGCCGACAACGCGGCGGTGCCCAGGCCGACCAGGGGTGCAGGCACCGGGACCGTGGGCACCCGGATCCGCAGCAGGCCGGCCGCGCGTGAGCACTCCGCGAGGAGCCGCGAGTAGGGCAGCACGTTGGGTCCACCGATGTCGATGGCTCCCGTCAACCGGTCGTCGGCGAACGACTCGACCAGGGCGCGCAGCACGTCGCTGACCGCGATCGGCTGCACCTTGTGCTCCAGCCAGCTCGGCACCGGTTGCACGAGGAGCAGGGTGGCGAGCTGGCGGATCACCTCGAAGGAGGTTGATCCCGCGCCCAGCACGACCCCTGCGCGGAACGAGAGCACCGCGCACTCGGCGGACTGCGCCTGGTCGAGCACCTCCTCGACCTCGAGCCTCGAGGAGATGTGCCGCGACAGATCCTCGGCAGGCACGTCCGGGACCAGCCCGGAGAGATAGACGATGCGCCGTACGTCGGTGCCCGCGACCGCGTCCCGGACCACCTCGGCGCCACGCCGGTCGCGGTCCTCGAAGGTGCGTCGGTTCAAGGAGTGGACGAGGTAGCAGATGCCCTCGACGTCGGTGAGGGCCAGCCGGACGGCTTCCTCGTCGGTCACGTCGCACTGGACCCAGTCGACCTGGTCACCCCACGCGAAGCGCTGGGGTGCCGGGCTCGAGGACGAGGCAGCCACCACTGAGTGACCGGCCTTCAGCAGGGCCGGCACCAAGCGGGATCCCACGTAGCCGGTGGCCCCGAGAACGAGGATCTTCACTTCTCGCCCAGATGGCGCAGCAGGTTGCTCGCGAACCGCCTGCCCATCCCGGCCATCACCGCGCCGATGGCGCCCTCAACCGGACGGCGCATCGCCCTGGGGAACGGAAGCTCCACGCTGACGCCGAGCTCGATGGAGACCCGCGTGCCCGAGCCCACCTCCTCGAGGTGGTACTCCCCGTGCACCTCGGTCCTCTCCTCGATGCGCTGCGGGTCGTGCTCGAAACCGATCCGCTTCGGCTCGTCGAAGGTCATCACCTCGGTGAACGTCGAGCCGATGTTCTTGCCGAGGACAGGCACCCTAGTGACGTGCCAGGTCCACCGGTCGCCGTCCACGTCGATGCGGTGCAAATAGGGCGTCAGCTTCGGGAGCAGCACCGGGTCCGTGAGTGCATCCCAGACGTCCTTCCGGGGAGACTTCAGGGTGGCGGCGGACTTGTTGCTCGCGGTGAAGCGGGTCATGGGTTGTCTCCTGGCTCGGGCAGTGCCCTTTTCCTCGTGTACTCGTGTAGGGGCGCGGTCTGCTCGACGCCATCTTGGCCCAAGGTACCCATCGGCTAACGTCGCAAAATGGTCGCCCTCACGCTGCACGCTCACGGTGTGTCCACTGTCACCCTCGCGTGGGAGCGGTACGCCGACCCTGGGCTCTGGGCGACCTGGGCGCCGCAGATCCAGCGGGTGGAGACCGACATGGAGCGACTCGTGGCCGGCGGGAGCGGGACCGTCCGCGCGGGCCTTCGCTCGTGGCCGACGCTGGGCGTGCCGTTCGAGGTGCTGGAGGTCGACGAGTCGGCCATGGAGTGGTCCTGGCGGGCCCACCTCGGACCGGTGCGCCTGCACCTGGAGCACGGAGTCATCCCTTACCCGACCGGCTCCTCCACGTGGTTGCGGGTGCACGGTCCGCTTCCCGTCGTACTCGGCTACGCACCGGTGGCGCGGTTGGCACTCAACAAGCTCGTGGCGGCCTGACCCCGCGAGTACGCTGGCTGCACCACTTCGAAGGGGCACCCATGCCGGCGTACGTGTGGCTCATCATCTGGGCATTGCTGATCGTGACCGTGGCCGCGTTCTACGTGCGCGAACGTCGCTCGGGGCGCAAGGAGATCGCGGAGTTCGACCGGCACGACCACGAGGCCGCTCGTGAAGCAGGGATCCGGGCCGACGCCCGCGGACCGAGCGCCCAGTCGGGCTGGTTCTGACCCTCAGGCGCCGTAGACGGGGTCGGGCCCTGCTTCGCCTCGCTGCGCCACCAGGCGCCCGCGTGCCGGATCGGTCGAAGTGACCCTTGAGGTGGACCCGGATCACCGCGTCCCACTCCTCCTCCGAGGTGTTGACCAGCATCTCGCCAGCGGACAGGTGGTCGAGCTGATCGACGACCTGCCCACCTGCGAGCAGCTGGTCGATCGCGTGGTCACGCAGGCCGCGGAGGAGCTGCGGAGGACACAGACCTACCTCGTCTGAGTCAGGTCGGAGCTAGGTGGGGTCGCGGTACAGAGGTGCCGGGTCTCCGTACTGAGCCCGTCTGAGAGCACCGGGAAGCGCTCGATCCAGAGCTCGGGAGGCGTCGGCGGAACATCCCACAGTGAACTCGACTTCCTCGTCGACCTCGCAAGCCAGGCACCAGGCTTGATCCTCGGGCCACACGAGGTGCGGTTCCTGATAGCCCTGAGCAGAGCCGTACCAGGCCAGGTTCGGCGCGTCTCTGAGTACTCGGACAGGCCCGGTGAACAGCAGCATCGTTCGATGAGGAATCCGCACCTGCGGCGCTTCGGGAGACGGGTCCCCACCCCAGCCCTCCCAGATCGCCGCGTAGGCACAGGCGGGCGTGGTCGTGTAGGCAGCAAGGGTCTCGAGTGCTCGGCGGAGACGAGGATCCTCTCCCGCCACCCCATCCAGATCCTGGGCAAAGGCGATGCGCACGTACACGTCGAAGCCCGGCGGGCCGTAGCGGACAAGATCCCACCAATCGACCCCGGGCCGGAGCAACCATTTCGCTGGCTCGGAGTCCGAAGCGGGTCTCACCTCCGTCATCCCTTCAGTCTGGCGCCACACGCAAGCAACCCACCACTGTCTCGGTCACGGTCGGCGGAGGAGCACGCTGTGGGCCCGGGCACGCGAGTCGCGGGGCTCGACTCCTCGGGTTGCGGTGCGGGAAGATGCGGTGAGCGTGGCGTGCGGAGGATCGGGGCTCGGTGATGGAGAAGACCGGCGGCGAGGAGAGCGGCCAGGAGGGTGAACGCGGTGGTCCGCCGCCTCGGGCGCAGGCAATGCTGCGCGGTATCGAGGCCGCGAAGCGGCATCCGGTGGTGGTCGTGACCCCCGATTACGTCGACCGGGTCCTCGGCTCCCCCGACTCCGTTCTCGACCCTGCGGCCGACTGCGAAGGATGTGAGGCGCTGAGCCTCCGCATCTACGCACTCGGGAAAGAGTTGACGGTGCGGGCCCTCTTCGAAGGAAGCACGCTCGGGATGTTCCTGGTGACCAGGGTCAACCCTGAAGTGAAGCCGCAGATACGTTGGCAGAAGTCTGCGCGAGGTGAGCTCGGAGACGTCTCCTTCGCGGAGGCGTCGGCCTTGGACGGCGAGGGAACGATCACGCCGACGGATGTCGCGTTCTGGCCAGGCGTGCAGAGGATCACCTACATGGAGGTCTTTGCGCTGGGAGCACCCGGCAACTACGAGGGGCTGATCCTGGGCCACAGCACAGAGGAGCCTCCGGCTCATCGTTGCCTCCATCCAGGTCGCCGGCAACTTCGCCTGAGCCTCGCTCCACAGCGGAGGGACAGCCGCGCGTCGATCCACTGCCCATCGGGATACCGGGGTGTGCGCGCGACTCCGAGAAGCGGAGCATGGCGGTCTTGACCCGAACGGACTCGGCATCGCGCCTGGTCGTCTCCCTGAGCTGGGTCGAGCGTGGCCTACCGTGACCTGATGCCGACAGGACCAGCAGGACGACGCTACGCAGTCACCGGGGCTCGGGCCGTGCGCTGGGGAGCGCTGGCACTGCTGGTGCGCCCGGCCTACATCGCGACCGAGTTCGTCGTGGGGGCGGCAACCACCGGCGGGTACAGCTTTCTCGCCGACTCGGTGAGCCGGCTCGGCGAGGTCGGGTGCTCAGCTGCCTACTGCTCGCCGCGTCACGCGCTGATGAACGGCTCGTTCATGGTCTTCGGAGGGTTGCTGGCCGGCGGTTCGGTGCTGCTCGCTCGGCCGCTGGGGTCGTGGGCGACGGGGCTGCTCGTGGTTTCCGGGCTCAGCTCGGTGGCCACTGGCCTCGCACCCCTCGACCGGGACACCACCCTGCACGCGATCGCGGCGGCACCGTTGTTCGTCGCGCAGCCAGTTGCGCTCCTGGTGCTCGGCGCGCGGTTGCGCAAGGACCGGCCTCGGCTGGCCCGCGCCCTCCTGACGACGGGAGCCGTCACCGGCACGGCGGCCGTGTCGTTCGTGCTCTCCGGGGAGAGCCCTGTGTCAGGCGCCCTCGAACGGCTTGCACTCTGGCCTGTGCTGGTCGGGCTGGCCGGGTTCGCGTGGACCTCACGCACGGGCGGCGTGGCTCCGCCTGCTCAGTTGTGATCGCGCCGGATCCGGTGGGAGAGCTTCTCGGCGAAGACCTCTGCGCCGTTGAGGCTGGCGCTCAGCTGGGTGCTCACGGTGAACGAGGTGGCGTCGCAGGTCATCCGGGAGCGCTGGGTGGTCTCGACGTGCCACCCAGCGCGGTCGAAGCTCGCACGGCGCCGGGTCTCCACCGCGGCGGTGAGCGGGTCGTCCGGGTCGAGGAGGTAGCGGGTCTCGTTCTCGTGGACGGTGCTGAGTCCGGAGGGGAAGTGCTTGGTCGTGGGGGCGCTGCTGCTCCTGTGGACCAGGGCCGGGTTCTCGTCCTCCTGCCACGCCCAGAACGGCGCTCCGCCCTCGCCCGTGACCTGGGGCGGCGGGGCGATCGCCGGTGGCTCCCACGTTCGGGTGAGCGGTGTGGCGAGCGTTGGTTCGAGCAACGGCACGCTCACGCTGGTCTGGGCCAGGTCGACGGTGATCCTGGCCCTCTCGGGCGAGGGCCAGATCCACGGCCAGTAGCTCGTGGACAGGCTGAGCCGGAGCCGTCGCCCGGTGGGAATTCTCTGCGCGATGTGCTTGAGAGGGATCTCGTAGTCGAGGAGCTCGTCCACCGGCACCGGCGCGACCTCCTCGTCGTGGCCGTTTCGGTGCGTCAGGTTGAGGTTGCCGCGGGTGACCAGATAGGACTCCCCGTCCGGGGCCACCTCGGTGATGCGTACGAAGACGAAGGCGTTGGGCTTGTCGCTGGACAGCCGGACGCGGAGGCTGACTTGCCCGAAGATCGCGAGGTCCTCGGTCAGCGGGTCGGTGGTGAAGCTGAGGGCGTCCGCGTCGTCTCGCGTCTGGACGTCGGGCAGGTCACCCAAGCCCCCCATCGGCTCATAGTGACGCGAACCGCGCCCGAGAAGCAGAGGGCTCGAGTGGCTCGCCGTGCCTGTGCCTGGGGCGCTCGCGAGTCCGCCATCGGACTGCGGCCACAGCACGGCACCGGACTCGCTCGGCGCAGCGTCGGAACCGAACCAGCTGCCGGGGCGGACCCGGAGGAACGAATCTGCCGGGACCGACTCCTGCAGGTGGAACCGGATCCGCGGATCGGCGTCCACGCCGTTGTCGGCTCCCTTGAGCCAGCGGTCGAACCAGCGCACGCACTCCTGGAGGTAGCCGATCGCCGGACCGGGCACCGGGCGATCGGGCCAGGTGTGCGCCCAGGGCCCGACGAGTGCCTTGCTGTCCCGTCCCAGCGCGGCGACCAGTCGGAAGACCGCGTCGGTATAAGGGTCCTGCCAGCCGCCGACCATGAGCGCCGGGATGGTGATGGCGGAGTAGTCCTCGCAGACCGAGCCCTGCCGCCAGTAGCTGTCACGTCGTTGGTGCTGGGTCCAGAGCGCACCGTAGTGGGTGTTGTGGTGCAACCTCGCCAGCCACATGTCCATCCAGGCTTCGCCGACGATGGCGGGATCAGGTGGGTGGGTGTTGTTGGCGTGCATCGCGCTGCCCCACACGTTCTGGTAGCACGCGAGCAGGGATCCGCCGAGGTAGTGGACGTCGTTGTCATAGCGATCGTCAGTCGAGCAGACCGAGATGATCGTCCGCAGCGCCGGCGGCCGCCGGGCAGCGACCTGGAGGCTGTTGAAGCCGCTCCAGGAGATGCCGGTCATGCCGACGGCGCCGGTGCACCACGGTTGCTTGCTGATCCAGGCGATGACCCGGCAGATGTCGTCCTGCTCCTCCTCCGAGTACTCGTCCTCGAGGATCCCGCTCGAAGTGCCACTCCCCCGCAGGTCCATCCGCACACCGACGTAGCCGTGGCCGGAGTAGAACCCGAACCGCGCCGAGTCGTCGACCAGTGAGTTGTCATCCTTCCGGTAGGGAATCGCTTCGAGGACGGCGGGGAATCGCTCGCCGGGCTCGCCCGCCGGCAGCCACAGCTTGAGCGAGATGATCACTCCGCTCTGCAGGGTGACCGGTACGTGTGGCTCGACGACAACGTCGTAGGGAAACCTCGTGACGACCTCGGTGCTGAACGAGGCCTCATCGTTGTTCACTGCGGTGACCTCCTCAGAACGGCGGTTGCCGCCCACCCACCCACGAGCCGTGCCCAGTGCTGCTCGTGCCGCACCGATCATCCCGCAGGTCAGGTCGTCTCTACGTCCGTCTGTTGAAGCGGACGCCGAGCTCCTCGCGGAGCTGCTCCAGGGAGACGGTGACGATCACGGTGGTGGCGTCCCGCTTCTCGCCCGGCTGTGAGTGGCGGACCCCTGGGGGCCGGGCCGATGCCTCAACACCACCATTGGATCGTACCTGTGTTCGATTCTACAGGCACAACGGCATCGCGCGAGAGGGCGGAGTCAACCGGAGCAGCCCGTCCGGTGAGAGATGGTGCCGACAGTGATCCCATACCTGGCCCGCGTAGAGCGAGATGAGCAGATCGAATCCGGCAGCCCGCAGCGGGAGGGGACTGGTGTAGTCCGCATGCAGGAATTTGACGTCGGTCCCGGCCGCGGGACGGGTTCGGCCCTCCAGCTCCTGTGCCACGAGCTCCCGGTTGGCGAAGTAGCGTGCCGCGCGGCGATCCGTGTCGACGTAGGTGACCGACGGGATCGCCGTCGAGGGCGAGAGGTCGAGATAGCTGCCCGGGTAGAGCGCCCGCCCGGGGGCAAAGAACTGCCGCACGGCGGCGAACAGTCCTGACCTGTCTCCGATGGACTGCCGGTAGGTCGCCCACGAGGGTGCGTCAGAGCGGCCACGTCCTCGGGATGGGGCGCTCACGTGCGTGCGTTCACGGAAAGCCTCACGGATGCCTACTGAACGGGGGCACCTGCGTCCTGGACACCTGCATCGTGAAGACCTTCCTCCTTGACTGCCTCCTGCGCTTGCGCGTGTGTCACGGCCTGATACGCCTTGTACACGACATAGCCGGCCCCTGCGAGGAGAGCAGCCCCACCTACCACCGCCGCTACTGTGCCCATGATGCTCCTCCAACCTGGTGACGAAGTGCCTCAACGGCACCAGTCTGGCGTCGCGGTGTCGTTGACCCGCAGCCAAGCGGGCAACGAGATTTTACTCCTGTCGGCGGGCAATGACTCCAAGATCTCTCGCTCACTTCACTGCCCGGTATCCCGGGAAGCATCGCGCTGCCCCTCGCGTCCGGGGCCGGGGCTGGCGAGGAGCCGGTCTCCTTCCTGGAGCCGACGCTGGAAGGCGAGCTCACGGCCCAGGGGCCGGTATCCCAGGCGCTCGTTCACCCGGATCATGTGGTCGTTCGACTCGGCGTTCCAGGTGTCGATCGACATTGCCTGGGGCTCGGCGAGCGCCAGCCAGCACATCAGGTCTGCCTTGAGGAGCAGCCCGAGCCGGTGGCCGCGGTGGGCTCGGGACACCGAGGTGTCGTGCTGATGGGCGAGCTCGGGTCGCTCTCGGTCGACCGCGACCACCGTGTGGCCGCCGAGCTCGCCGGTGGCACGGTGCCGCGCCACCACGCGGTAGAGCCGGTGGCCGGACTCGATACTCGCGTTCTCGTAGTCCTGGATGCGCTCGACCGGGAACACCTCGTCCTCGATGTCGAGGTCGTCGATCGGTGCGTCGTTGATCGTGGCGGTGAGGTCGGCCAGGTCGGGAAGCATGGTGGCCGGGGCATAGCCCTCGATCCGGACGAGCTCGTAGTCGCTCGCATGGGGTGCCGCCTCGGCGTACGCCGCATCGGCGAACCCTGCCGGAAGGTCGGCCAGCCTCACCTGTCGGTAGATCTCCCGGGAGGCGAGCTCGAAACCGTGGTTCTGGGCGAACGCCTCGGTCGCGGGTGTCTGCCACCACGCTGTGCCGATCTTGGTGCGTCCGCAGCGGCGGCCCAGCTCGGAGACCTCGGAGAGCAGGGTCGTGCCCACGCCTCTGCGACGGTGCTCCGGATGGACCACGAGGTAGCACCACACCAGGTCTCGGTTGTCCCACTCCCCCAGCTCGACCTCGGCCATGGCCACCGCGTCGCCGCCAGCGCAGGCGAGGAGGTGCCGCTCCGGACTCTGGTCCCAGCCGTAGCGAACCTGCATCTGCCTGCGGTAGGACGTGATGTCGGGCAGCCAGGGACAGTCGGTCCGATGGGCCGCGTTCAGGATCTGCCGACCCGCCTCGACGGACCGGACGTCATCGGCGTCGTACTCCGTGAACTGCATGCATCTCAGCGTGGCCCGACCTACGCGCGACTGTCGACCGAATATTCCGTTGCACGTCGGCTCCCCCAGGGGCGACCATCAAGGCAACACACACGAGTGCTGAGGCACGTGCACGAGAGGAGCTGCGACATGACCACGACTGTCACCGGCCTGTCCGCAGACCACCTCTCACACACCCGGAGCACCGTTGTCCACTCCACCAGAGCCCCACTCCACCAGCACTGAACCGCTCGACCCCTCCTTCGTCTTCGACTTCCGCGCGTACGACGACCCCGATGCCAGCAACCAGCGCTGGTCCACGTGGTACGACGTGGAGCCCCTCTGCCGTGGCCCCGAGCCACGACCCGACTGGGTGATCGCGGACCGGGCCGCCATCGACACCGAGCTCGGTGTGCTCAAGACCGGCAAGGAGGCCGACGTCTTCCTGCTCGAGCGGGCCGTCGACCACGGTCCGTCCGTGGTGATGGCCGCCAAGCGCTATCGCAGCCCCGAGCACCGCAACTTCCACCGCAACGCGGCCTATCGGGAAGGTCGACGTGGCCGCGACAGCCGCGAAGGGCGCGCCGCTGCCAAGGGCACCGCCTTCGGCCGGGTGGTCGCTGCCGCCCAGTGGTGCAACGCCGAGTGGGAGTCGCTCAACCTGTGCTGGTCACTCGGCCTTCCGGTCCCGTACCCCGTGCAGGTTGACGGCACCGAGCTGCTGATGGAGTGGATCACCGTCGATGGCGTCACCGCGCCACGCCTGGCTCAGTCCCGTCCGTCGCCAGCACTGCTCGCGTCCTACTTCGACCAGCTGCGCGAGGCGATCGCCACCATGGCGCAGCACGGGATCGTGCACGGCGACCTGTCGGCGTACAACCTGCTCGCCGCAGGCGAACGCCTGGTGATCATCGACCTGCCCCAGGTCGTGGATCTGGTCGGGAACCCGCAGGGGATGGACTTCCTGCTGCGCGACTGTGCCAACGTGTGCGGCTGGTTCCGCAACAAGGGCCTCGATCCGGTGGTGGCGGACGAGCACGCGTTGTTCAGCGACGTGCTCTCGACAGCCTTCTGAGAAACCAAGGGACTATCGTCGGTCCGTGTTCAGCTCGGGCCCGATCTTCCAGTGCGAAGGGGAGATCGCCGCCGGCGGTCCTGCCAACTACAGGGTGCGCCAGTGCTCGAAGTCGTGCACCCCGATGCCGGCGTACGTCGACGCAGCGCCCACCAGCGTGTCCACCTCGGCCATCGCGCTCTGCAGCGCCACCTGGCCGAGCCCGTGGCGAGGGCGGACGCCGCGACGCCGGTGATGCTGTCCGGACCGGCGACGGTGTTGCGATAGCTCAGCACGGTGACGGCATCGACCACCCGCATCACCGCGGTCTCGAGCGGGTCACCCGATCCCGTCGGCACCTCATGGAGGTGAAAGGCGATGTCGGCCTCCAAGGGCAACGGACAGGTGGCAGCCAGGCGCCGCAACATCGCCAGGAAGGCGGCCCCGAGCTCGGCACGGCGGTCGTCCCAGTCGTCGCGGGCCCACACCTCGACATCGAGGTGGACGCCGTCGAAGAGCCGGGTCTCCACCACTGCGCGCTGCCAGGCCAGTGCTGCGGCCGGGTCGTCGACCCATGAGCTGTGGCCACCGAGCGCGGCTACGTGGATGCCGTGCTGGTGCAGGAGAGCAACCACGGTGCGCACCCACGCGAGGTCACCGCGTAACCGAGATCGGCGCCGACCCCGAGGAATACCTGACCGACCTCTCGGTCGCGGACCCAGGAAAGCAGCTCGCGCGGAGCCAGCCTGGTACAGACCCAGACCGCGCGGGGGCTCACGGCTCAGCCGAGCCGCTCGATGATCGTCGCGTTGGCCTGGCCGCCGCCCTCGCACATCGTCTGCAGGCCGTAGCGTCCACCACTGCGCTCGAG
Organism: uncultured Actinomycetota bacterium; assembly: GCA_963781335.1. Lineage (GTDB taxonomy): Bacteria > Actinomycetota > Actinomycetes > Propionibacteriales > Nocardioidaceae > Marmoricola. The sequence goes on from CAWAFS010000025.1 coordinate 577,089, forward strand.
CTCGTTGAGCATCGTCGCCATGATCCTCGTCCCAGTGGCCCCGATGGGGTGACCGAGCGCGATCGCGCCGCCGTTCACGTTCACCTTGTCCAGCGGTACGTCGAGCTCTCGCGACCAGGCGAGCACGACAGGCGCGAACGCCTCGTTGCACTCGAAGACGTCGATGTCATCGACGCAGAGCCCAGTCCTCTCCAGTGCGTGCCGGGTAGCCCGGATCGGTCCGGTCAGCATCCACACCGGGTCGTCGCCACGCACGGAGAGGTGGTGCAGGCGAGCACGAGGCGTGAGCCCGTGCTCCTCGACAGCCCGCTCGCTCGCCACGAGCAGGGCCGACGACGCGTCGCTGATCTGTGAGGCCACAGCAGCGGTGATCCGGCCGCCCTCGCCGAGTGGCTCGAGTCCGGCCATCCGCTCCAGGGAGGTGTCCCGTGGGCACTCGTCGACACTGAGGAGCTGCCCATCAGGGAGCTCGACGGGAACGATCTCGTTCTTGAACCGGCCCTCGTCGATCGCGGTCCGGGCGCGGGTGTGTGACTCCAGCGCGAACTGCTCCATCTCCTCGCGGCTGAGGTCCCACTTCTCGGCGATCATCTCCGCGGAGCGGAACTGGGAGATCTCCTGGTCGCCGTATCGAGTGGTCCACCCGGGCGACTCGGCGAACGGGGTGGTGAAGCCGTACTGCTGGGCCACGAGCATCGCTGCCGAGATCGGGATCGCGGACATGTTCTGCAGACCACCCGCCACCACCAGGTTCTGAGTGCCGGACATCACCCCCTGGGCCGCGAAGTGCCTCGACATGACGGTGGGCTACAGCAAAGAGCGCGTGCAGTTCGGCCGGCCGATCGGATCCTTCCAGGCGCTCAAGCACCGGATGGCCGACATGCTCGTCCTCGTCGAGGCGTCCCGGTCCGCGTCCTGGGGAGCGACCGCGGCAGCGGCGGCCTACATCGTGGGGCCGACGGAGCAGAACGCCGGGATCCTTCGCCGGCGTGCGGCGGTGGCGCGCTCCTACTGCTCCGATGCCCTGGACCACGTGGCTTCCGAGACCGTGCAACTCCATGGCGGCCTAGCGATCACCTGGGAGCACGACGCGCAGCTGGTGTTCAAGCGCGCCCACGCGCTGAGCCATCTGTGGGGCCCGGCTCACCTGGCCCGTTCCGGACTCGTCTGACTGGCGACCCGGCTCAGATGAACAGCAACTGGGCTCCGTCGGTCATCTCGATGAAGTCGGAGGCGCTGATGATGGCCTCCACCTCGTCGTAGAGGTCGCCCTCCTCGAGGTGCTGCATGTCCGCGGACATCCGGCAGGCCCAGAGATGGCCGCCCGAGTCGACGATCTGCTGGAGGAACTCCGGCACCTCGGGCACGCCGGCGCCGGCGATCGACTTCTTCATCTGGTGCGTGGCCATCGCGGTCATCCCGGGAAGGCCGCCGACGCCCTGGGGCAGGTGCGTCGCGGTGTTGCCCAGCATCGTGAACTTCAGGTCACCCATCGTCGACTTGTTGATCATGTCGAAGCCCCAGAAGGTGAAGAACAGATGCGTCTCCACGCCTTCCCCCAGGGCGGCGTTCGCCATGATCAGGCCCGGGTAGGCCATGTCCAGGTTGCCCTTGGAGCAGATGATGGCGAGCTTGCGGTCGGTCTCGGCCTCGCCGAACGAGGGCACGAGGGGTGCGGTTTCAGTGGTGGTCATCTCGATCTCCTTGGGGTCACACGCAACCGCGGGGCTTGGGCAGCCCAGCGACGTAGGCCATCTTCTTGGCCGGCTTCTTGGGGAACAGCGCGAACAGCTGCTTGGTCGGGATGCCGCCCAGGGTGGTGACCCGGCGCAACGTCGCGGTCTCCCCCTGACCGGGGAAGTCGGTGCGCAGGAAGCGGATCGCCTTCCAGTGGTCGTCGGTCATCTCGATGCCGATCTGGGCGGCGAGTGCCTGGCCGAGAGGCTCGGTCCACTCGTCGTACTCGGTCATGAAGCCCTCGTCGTTGACGCGGACCTCGTGCCCGTCGATGGTCGTGGTGGGCATGTCAGGCCTCCTGCTTCTGGTAGCTGTCCGGGATCTTCTTCCCGACCATGGACATGTGGGCCGGGAGTGGAAGGGGTCGTCCGGGGAGCAGCACGTTCCAGTAGATCCAGCGGAACGCGAGCTTCCCGAGGTGGTTGGCGCGGGTCTCCTTGAGCAGGTCCATCGGGCCGACCACGGGCAGGGGGTACTTCCCCTGCAGCGGCTCGGTGTCGTAGTTGAAGTCGATCAGCAGTGCCTTGTCGTCTCCGGACTCCACGAAGCAGTTGGCGTGCCCGTCGAAGGAACCCGTCATCGGCTTGCCCTCGATGTGCTGGAGAAAGTTGCCGACGAAGATCTCGACGGCGAAGTGCGCGACCGAGCCGGCCTTGGATGCGGGGATGTCGCTGGCATCACCCACGGCGAAGACGTTGTCGTGGCTCCGGGAGAGCAGCGTGTGCTTGTCCACGGGCACGTAGTTGAGCTCGTCGCCGAGGCCGGAGCGCGCCACGAAGTCCGCTCCCATGTTCACGGGCACGGTCACCAGCAGGTCGAACGGGACCTCGCGCTCGTCGTAGGAGACGAGGACCATCCGGTCCTGGTCGATGCGCTCCACCATGAAGTCGGTCTCGACGTGGACCTTGCGCTCGTCCAGCATCTCGCCGAGGTGGGCCGAGGCCACGGGCTTGGTGAATGCGCCGTCGAGAGGGGTGACGTAGGTGAGCTCGACGCGATCCCGCAGGCCGTGATCGCGTAGCCACGCCTCCATGAGGAAGGTGAACTCCAGCGGGGCCACCGGGCACTTGATCGGCATCTCGGTGACGTGCACGACCAGGCGACCGCCCTCGAAGTCCTCCAGTGCGCCGGCCAGCGCCTCGGCGCCCTCCAGGGTGTAGAAGTCGAAGATCTTCCGCTGCCACTGCGGACCGAGCATCCCGGGGGTCTCGTCGGGACGTGGGGTGGTGCCGCTGGCGATCACGAGCTGGTCGTAGGCCAGCTCCCGGCCGCCGGTGAGCCGGACGATGTTCTGCTCCACGTCGACCACGTCGACCGAGGCGATGACGAAGTCCACTCCGTCCGGCAGGAACGCATGCCGGGAACGGACGACCTGGTCACGGGCGTAGCCGCGGAAGGGAACGAAGAGGTACCCGGGCTGGTAGTGGTGCTCGTCGTCGCGGTCGACGACGGTGATGTGCCACTCGTCCTCGCCCAGACGGCGACGCAGCTTGTTGGCGATCATGGTCCCGGCCGTTCCTGCGCCGAGGATGAGGAGATTCCTCATGTCGTCCTCCTTGGTCCGTAATTCGACGCTAGCCACGCAGGGACGTTGGCAGGAGGGCCGAAGGTCCCGTGCCGTCAGGGCATCGGACCCGAACCCAGTCGGCAGGTGGTGGCATGCGTCATACCGGCGCGGCAGCACCGCTGCTAGCGTCCGGCGCATGCGCTCTGCCAAGGATTTCTTCGCCCCACTCGCCGTCGGTGCCCCCACTCCACTCCGGGAGATCCCGGCGCGGCCCAGCCGGGCGATCCACTTCTTCGACCCGAGCAACGCCAAGATGGCCAGCAAGATCCCCGACATGGTGGGCAAGGTCGACGTGCTCCTCGGCAACCTCGAGGACGCGATCAAGGCCGACAACAAGCTGGCCGCCCGTGAGGGGCTGGTGAAGATCGCCAGGTCCACGGACTTCGGGCCAACCCAGCTGTGGACCCGGGTCAACTCGCTGGACTCCCCCTGGGGCCTGGACGACCTGACCACGCTGGTCGGCGAGATCGGCGACAAGCTCGACGTGGTGATGGTGCCGAAGGTGCAGGGCGCCGAGGACATCCACTACGTCGACCGGCTGCTCGCCCAGCTCGAGGGCAAGGCCGGGCTCGAGAAGCCGATCCTGGTGCACGCGATCCTCGAGACGGCCCGCGGCATGGTCAACATCGAGGAGATCTGCGGCGCGTCGCCGCGGATGCAGGGCCTCTCCCTGGGCCCGGCCGACCTCGCTGCCGACCGTCGGATGAAGACCACACGCGTGGGGGGAGGGCATCCCGGCTACCTGGTGCGCCAGGATCCTGTCGACGGCGACATCGACGGCCAGCGGACGACCTACCAGCAGGACCTCTGGCACTACACGATCGCGAGGATGGTCGATGCCTGCGCGATGCACGGGATCTACCCCTACTACGGGCCGTTCGGCGACATCACCGACGTGGTGGCGTGCGAGGACCAGTTCCGCAACGCGTTCCTGCTCGGCTGCGTCGGCACCTGGTCGCTGCACCCGAAGCAGATCGCCATCGCCAACAAGGTGTTCAGCCCATCCCCCGAGGACGTGGCGCATGCGCGCCGCGTGGTCGAGGCGATGGGCGACGGCACCGGAGCGGTGATGCTCGACGGCAAGATGGAGGACGACGCATCCCTCAAGCAGTGCCTGGTGATGGTCGACCTGGCCGAGGAGCTCGCGGCCATCGACCCCGACCTGAAGAAGCAGTACGACGCGATCGAGCTGGGGGCCTGACCCGATGACCGACGACGCCTTCCGCCCCCGCCGGTCCGTCCTCTACATGCCCGCCTCCAACGAGCGCGCGCTGGAGAAGGCCAGGTCGATCCCCTGCGACGCGTTGATCCTCGACCTCGAGGACGCGGTCTCGCCTGATGCCAAGCCGTCTGCTCGCGAGGCAGCCTGCGCGGCGGTGCGCTCCGGCGAGTACGGCAGGCGCGAGCTGACGATCCGGGTCAACGGTGCCGACACCGAGTGGCACGTCGAGGACCTAAGGGCGGCCTGCGCTGCGGGGCCGGACGCGATCGTCGTACCCAAGGTCAACTCCGCCGACGCCGTGCTCCAGCTCGTCGAGGCGATGGCCGGCAACGACGCTCCCGAGCACACCCGGCTCTGGGCCATGGTCGAGACGCCGTACGCCATGCTGCACGCGGAGGACATCGCCGCAGCCTCCGACCGGCTGACCGTGCTGGTGATGGGGACCAACGACCTCGCCAAGGAGCTGTACGCCGAGCACGTGCCCGGCCGCCAGCCGCTGCTGACCGGCCTCTCGCTCGCGCTGCTGGCCGCCCGAGCCACCGGCAAGGCGATCATCGACGGCGTCTACAACGACGTGAAGGACACCGAGGGCTTCCTCGACGAGTGCCGGCAGGGCCGCGAGATGGGCTTCGACGGCAAGACCCTGATCCACCCCGGTCAGGTCGACGGCGCCAACGAGGCATTCGCGCCGAGCGACCGGGCGGTCGACGACGCCCAGGGCATTCTCCAGGCCTGGGAGGAAGGTCGGGGCAGCGGCGTGGTCACCTACAACGGCCGGATGGTCGAGAACCTGCACGTCGAGTCCGCCCAGCGGATCCTGACCATCCACGAGGCGATCTCGGGGCTCGACGCCTGACTGGCTCCGCGCACCCTGCTGATTCAGGGTTCGGAGGTGTCGGCTTCCCCGGTGGCTGCGACATCGGCGTTGCGTGGGCAGTCGAGGTTCGGGCAGAAGTCGACCGCGGCCATCTCGCCGGGGTTGAACTCGACCCGGTCTTCGTTGGTCTTGTCGAAGTCGATCACTCCGCGCTGGAGCGGCGTGCCGCAGTCCGAGCACGTAGTAGGCCACTGCTTCTCGTCCACCGTTGGCTGGTCCACGTTGGCCACCCTAGCGCCGGGGAGGGAGCTAGCCGGCCTCGGTCTGGGCGAGCAGGTGCTGGTGGAACTCCCGTTCGAGGTGGTGCAACCAGACGGCGGGATCGGTGCGCAGCACCCGATCCGCACTGAGTACGACGATCCGCCAGCCAGCTCCTTGCAGCGCCACGAGGTCGGCAGCCGACACCTGGCCGGACAGCGCCGCCCCGAACTGTCGACGCTCGACCCCCAGGCTCAGCCGGATGAGTCGTCCGCCAGCACACACGGGCATCCCCGGTGTCGCTGTCGGGAGCCTCGCGGAGTGCCAGCCCAGTCGGAGTGCCGACTCGGCCGGGCCCGTGGAGCGCGCGTCGACCTGCACGACGAGTCTGCGCAGCTGGCCCACGCCACGGTGACCCGCCAGCCGGGCGATCTCGGCCAGGAGGTCGACGTGGCTGAACGAGCCAGCCGCGAGCAGCCGGTCCATCGCGCCCAGCGCGAGACCGGGAGGCAGCAGGCGGCCCAGATCCAGCGCGGTCCGCAGCGGCGTGGTCAACCGCAGCGACCCGATCCTCTCGACATCGTGTCCGGCCAGCTCCCGACCGCTGCCCAGCGTCCTGTGGGGGGAGCGCCCCGGGGAGACGGTCTCCACCGGCCGCGGCTCCCCGGCGGCCAAGGACGTCACGTCCACGCCGTGCACCCACGCCGCGGTGCGGTCGACCGCGATCGCCTCCCGCCCGGTCACCAGCGCCACCGCGGCGGCTCGCATCGGCGTGGAGTCCGGTGCGGAGGCGGCTGCGTACACCCCGCGCAGGACCCGGCGCACCGAGCCTTCGCGCAGCATCCGCTCGAGCGACGGGCGTCCGACCCCCACGGCTCGGGCCATCGCGGGTGTGAACGGGAGATCGACGGGCAGGAGCGTGCGCAGCGGTGTCAGCGGAAGGGTTTCATCCATCCCGACAGGGTGAACGCGGTCAGCCGCTGCGTCGAACGGCAATCCACAGGCCCCTCACCAGGGGACGACGGCGAGCTCCGTGCTCTGACAGGCACACACGTCGAGAGCCGGAGCCGGCTCGCCGCCGCTCAGGGCGGCCCTCAGCGGCGGTGCCATCAGCGCCACGAGATCGTCGACGCCGAGCGAGGCGATCGGTTCCACCTTGAGGACGTAGCGGATCATCGCCACCCCGATCAGCTGGGAGCCGATGAGCTCGAGGCGGATCGCGGACGTCTCGACCCCCATCGCGCGAGCGACCGGGTGCAGCACGACGCGGTTCACCAGGGCATAGAAGGCCTTGCCCGCTCGCGCGTTGCTCACGCTCCCCCGGACCAGCGCCAGGGCGCGTCGCTGGGTCCGCGGGCTCTCGCAGAGCAGCAGGAACCGTCGCAACAGACGTTCGGTGAAGTCGGCGGAAACGCGCTCTGCGCTCATGCGCCAAATCTGCCAGAGAGCTACTCGGGTCGCGTGTAGGCGCCGCGGTGGAACAGCAACGGTGTTTCGACGCTCCCGGCCTCGGGCCGGCCGTCACCGATGTCGAGCTCCTTGACCCGTCCGACCACGATGTAGTGGTCGCCGGCCTCGTGAACCCGGTCGATCGTGCAGTCGACGTACCCCAGGACCCCGTCGATCAGCGGCGCCCCGGTCGGCGCGTGCTTCCAGCCGACCCCGTGGAACTTCTCGGTGCCCTTGCTCGCCATCCCGTTGGAGATGTCCTGCTGCTCCGCGGAGAGGAAGTTGACGCAGAAGAAGCCGGCCTGTCGCATCAACGGCCACGCGCGCGAGGTCTTGGCCGGGCAGAACATCACCAGCGGCGGGTCCAGGGAGACACTCGAGAACGACTGGCAGGTCATCCCGACCGGTTCGTCGCCGGACATGGAGGTCACGACGGTGACGCCCGTGGCGAACATCCCCAGCACGTCGCGGAACTGCCGAGCCCGCTCCGCAGCCGCGGGGTCGTCCACCGGGAGGGGGGTGTGCTCGCCGAGGCGAAGCTCGAAGTCGAAGCCGGTCCCGAGGAAGGAGTCGATCAGCTCGCGACTGGGCCAGGACTCGCGCGCATCGGTCCGCATCCCGTCGGGGATCTCCGGAGTGGGCTCGGGTGGGGAGGCCATGGGTGCAGTCATATCAGTGACCTGGGCCCGCGCGATCACGGACGGGTTCACTGGCCGCCGAAGACGTGGCCCCAGTAGGAGACCGCGGTGCTCTCGCGCGCCACCCACCGCGCGTCGTCCACGGTCAGTCCCTCCGTGCCGAACTCCACGTCGAACCCGCCGGGCGACTGCACGTAGAAGGAGACCATCTGGTCGTTCATGTGGCGGCCCAGCGTCGCTGACAAGGGCGCCTTGTGCTTACGCACCCTTTCCAGCGCCCGGCCCACGTCGTCGAGCCGGTCCACCTCGAGCATGAGGTGCACGCACTTGCTCGGGTTGGGCCCCTGATCGCCCTGGGGCAGGAACGCGAGGCTGTGGTGCCGCGGGTTCACGCCGAGGAAGCGCAGCCAGACCTTCGAGCCCGGCTCCCTGCCGACGAACTCCCCCGGCATGCTCATCGAGTCGCGCAGTCGGAAGCCGAGCACCTCGGTGTAGAACCGCAGCGCCTCGACGTCGTCGCTGACCGGGATCACGACGTGCCCCATCCCCTGGTCGCCGGTGACGAACTTCGCGGCGTACGGCGTGACGACCGGCCGGGACTCGTAGGTGATCCCGTGGAACAGCTCGAAGACGTTGTCGAAGGGGTCGGTGAAGCGGACCAGCTCCTGGACCCGTCGCTGCAGGTCGCGGACGCCGTCGAGAACCGCCTGGCTCATGGGCTCCTCCTCGTGCAGTGGTGATCTCGATGACGACAATACTAGAACACGTTCTAGGTTTCCGTTCACGACTCCCGGCGTTATGACGGGACCAGAACCGACTCGGGCGTCTCGAAATGGCCGGCAGGCCGGGTCGCGCTGAGGCTAGGGTCGGTGCCATGGCAGACATGTGGACGACCATCGCCGCCGAGCGAAGAGCACTGGCCGACGACCTGGCGGCCCTCCCCGAGGAGTCCTGGAACACCCGGTCCCTGTGCGACGACTGGACGGTCCAGGACGTGCTGGGCCACATGACCTCGACGGCGGCGCTGACCCCACCCACGTTCCTGGCCGGCTTCATCGCCTCGGGCTTCGACTTCGGGAAGTTCGCAGCCAAGGGCATCGCCCGCCACCGCGGCTCGTCGCCGGAGGAGGCGCTGCAGAACTTCCGCGCGCGGCAGGACGCCACCTCGGCTCCCCCCGGTCCCAAGCTCTCGTGGCTGGGCGAGACCATCGTGCACGCGGAGGACATCCGCCGGCCGCTCGGGATCCAGCACACCTACCCTGGCGACGCTGTTCGGTCGGTGCTCGACTTCTACAAGGGCTCCAACACGTTGATCGGCACGAAGCGACGGATCGAAGGCCTGGCGCTGCGGGCCACCGACACGGACTGGAGCCACGGATCCGGCGCTGCGGTCGAAGGCCCGATTCTCTCTCTGCTCATCGCCGCCACCGGCCGGGGTGAGGCATGTGCCGACCTCACCGGTGACGGCGTCGACACCCTTCGCTCCCGCGCCGGCTGACCTATCCGTTGGCCTCCTGCTTGGCGCGCAGCTCGAGGGCGATGTCGATCAACTGGTCCTCCTGACCGCCGATCAGCTTGCGCTCCCCTGCGATCTGCAGGATGTGGGCCCCCGAGACTCCGTAGCGAACGGCGGCGTTGCCTGCGTGCTTGAGGAACGACGAGTACACCCCGGCGTACCCCATCATCATCGTCATCCGGTCGAGCCGGCACTCCTCCGGCATCGCGGGGCGTACGACGTCCTCGGACGCGTCGATGATCTTGATGAAGTCCACGCCGGTGCGCCAGCCGAGCTTGTCGCAGATGCCCACGAAGGCATCCAGTGGCGTGTTCCCGGCTCCGGCGCCGAACCGCCGCACGGACCCGTCGATCTGCGTCGCGCCTGCGCGCACAGCCATCACCGTGTTGGCGGCTCCGAGGTCGAGGTTCTCGTGGCCGTGGAACCCGACGGTGGCCTCGCTGCCGATCTCCGCCACCAGCGCGGAGACGCGGTCGGACACATCCTCCATGATCAGCGCGCCGGCCGAGTCGACGACGTAGACGCACTGGCATCCGGCATCGACCATGATCCTGGCCTGCTTCGCCAGCACCTCGGGCGGCTGGGTGTGGCTCATCATCAGGAAGCCGACGGTCTCCAGGCCACGTTCGCGGGCGAGCGTGAAGTGCTGCTCTGAGGTGTCCGCCTCGGTGCAGTGGGTGGCGATCCGGCAGATCGAGCCACCGTTGTCGTGCGCCTGGAGGATGTCGTCCTTGGTGCCCACGCCCGGCAGCATCAGGAACGCGATCCTGGCGCGCTTCGCGGTCTGAGCCGCGATCTTGATCAGCTCCTGCTCGGGGGTGTGCGAGAAGCCATAGTTGAAGCTCGACCCGCCGAGGCCGTCGCCGTGGGTCACCTCGAGGACGGGCACCCCCGCCTCGTCGAGGGCGGCGATCACCGAGCGCACCTCCTCGCCGGTGAACTGGTGGCGCTTGTGGTGCGACCCGTCGCGCAGGCAGGTGTCGGTCAGGCGGATGTCCAGGTCGGCCGACCAGGTGCGGTCCAGGGCGTTCAGCCCGGGGTCTCCGAAGTAGGTCATCCGCGTGCCATCCCTTCTCCTGCTCGCGTCGCCGCGGCGGTCATGATGTCCAGGTTCCCGGAGTACGGCGGCAGGAAGTCGCCGGCCCCTTCGACCTCGATGAAGATGCTGACCTTCGTCTGACCACGCGTCGCCTGTCCCCCGCAGGTGATCATGTTCACGTTCTCTGCCGACGCGTGCTCGTCGCCGTTCACCGCGGGGAGCACGGCCGGGCCGACCGCCGCCGGCGTGAGATCGACGGCTCGAATGCCGGCGAGATGATCAGGGTGCGCGGCTGGCACACCGACGGCGGGATCCCCGTCTCAGCGACCATCAAGGCTGACGGCGAACGTGACAGCGGACCGGTCCTCGCCGACTGCGTGCTCACCCCGGCCTGAGGCTTGTCCGACAGTCAGGTCGACGGAGACAGGGCCGCGACGAAGTCGAGCTTGTCCAGCACGGTGTCCGGGATCACGAACGGGTAGAGATCCTCGTGCCCCATGCTGCGGTTGATCATGTTCAGCGCGACGCTGAGGGGGACCCAGATCCCGACGACGACGTCACGGAACTGGGAGAAGCTGGTCACCGCGCTGACCGTGGTGAGGCTGTACTCCGACGCCGTCTGGATCGTGTCGCAGATGTGCAGGTAGTGCGCCCAGGTCTCTGCGAAGTCCTCGAACGGGTGCATGGTCGCGTAGCTGGAGATGTAGGAGGTCTGCCACCCGGCGGGAGGGCCGTCGGCGTAGTGCCGGTCGATCTCGCCCTGGTAGTCGAGCGTGTCGTCGCCGAACAGCTCACGGCACTCACCGAGCAGCCTCTCGCCACGCACCAGCTGCCACTCGTAGTAGTGGCCGACCTCGTGCCGGAAGTGACCGAGCATCGTGCGGTAGGGCTCGCCCAGCCGCTCACGGATCTTCTCGCGGTGCGAGGCCTCGCTCTCGGCCAGGTCGATCGTGATCAGACCGTTCGCGTGGCCGATCACGACGTTCTCCTCGACGCTGCTGAGCAGGTCGAAGGCGAGCCCGTTCTTGGCGTCCTCGTGCTTGCCCACGACGGGAAAGCCCAGCGTGTCGAGCTCCACGACGAGGTGCCGCTTCGCACGCTCGGCGGCCGGATAGTTGGCGAGCCCCAGGCTGTCGTCGTCGTGGGGACGCGTGCGGGTCAGGTCGCAGGCGGAGCACTGGCCGTCCTCGGAGGGCGCCAGCCAGGTGCAGCCCGACAGGGTGAGGTTGCGGCAGACGAACCACTCGCTCCCCTGTCCGTCCACATAGCGACCCTTCTCGTCGACGGGGACGATCGCGCGCTCGTCACGGGAGTACCCGAGACGGGTTCCGCAGGAGACGCACGCAGAGTTCTCGAAGTGCAGGGGCTGGTCACAGGTGCGACAACGGAAGGCCTTCACCTGCGCAGCCTTCCACAGCGCCCCTGACCGTCGAATGGCAGGATCGCCGCCATGCATCTCCTCGACAGCTGGACGCCAGGTGCGCACTCCTTCGGCGGTCGAAACACTCAACCGTGACAGAGCATCGCCAACCGGAAGGCGTCAAGCAAGTCCTCGATTTCTTCTCCAAGAAGCTGCACGAGGTCTAGACAGGGCCAGCGCAAATCTCGAGCGTCGCTCCGACGCGAGGGCCAGCCTCAGACCGCTGAGAGTCGACGAGCCGCCTCCATCACTGCGTCTCCGAGGGCTGGGAACCGCGCGGCCTCGATCCGGTCGGGTGGACCCCAGATGCTGAGCACGGCGATCAGCCGCCCGTCGAGCTGGAGGACCGGCGCTGCCACCCCCCACGCCGACGGGTCGAACTCACCGCTGCAGGTGGAGTAGCCACGCTCCCGGACGCGGACCAGGTCCTCACGCAGCGACGCCCGGTCGGTGATGGTCGCTGCGTTGAACCGTTGCAGACGGCGCGGCAGGAGGCCTTTCATCATCTCCTCCGGAGACCAGGCGAGCAGCACCTTGCCGGCGGAGGTCGCGTGAATGCTCATCGTGCGGCCGGACCAGCTCGCTGCCACCACCGAGCCGGGAGCAGCCTCGTCCACGCACACGAGACCCCCTTGTCGCAGCACGGAGAGCGCCGCCGTCTCACCGGTCCGCTCGGCGAGCTCCTCGAGCAGGCCGTGGGCCTCGCGCAGGACCGCGTCGAAACCGGAGGCGCGCACGATCTCCACCAGCCCCGATCCGATCGTCCACTGGTTGGTGGCCCGGTCACAGGTGACCATCCCGTGGCTCTCCAGTGTCGAGAGGATCCGCCAGGCCGTGGCTCGGTTCAGTCCGCACGAAGCACCCAGGGCCACCGTCCCGGCCTCCCACATCGGCGCATTTGCCACCGCATGCAGCAGTTGGACGGCGCGATCGACCGACTGCACGCGCCACGCCGGCGGCCCGGCCTGCGCGTCGACGGGCACTTCCACCGTCGAGGAGATCGTGCGCAGCGGTTTGGTCACGGAGCCATGTTGCCCTTGACTCGCGATTTGGGCCACCTTTAGGTTCGCATCACACACGGAGGTGTTCGGATGACGAACCACACAGACGCAATCCCGGGAAACCCCGGTTACTCCCGCCGTCAGGTCTTTCGGGCCACCGGTCTCGCCGCTGCTGCCGTGGGTGGTGCGCAGCTCCTCACCGCCTGTGGCAGTGACGACGATGGCGGTGGCGGCGGCGGTTCGTCGACCGGCGGCATCCTGATCCACGGCGCTACCGGCGGCAGCGGCAAGGACACGCTCGACGCCCATGCCCCGGTGACCAACCCGGACATCGCCCGCGTCAGCAACCTCTTCGAGCCCCTGCTCTTCTGGGACAACGACTACGCCCTGACCCCGGCCCTGGCCGAGGAGGTCGTGCCCTCGGCCGACGCGCTGACGTGGACGATCACCCTGCGCGAAGGTGTCACCTTCCACAACGGCAAGGACCTCACCGCCGACGACGTGCTCTTCAGCATCAAGCGCGTCGCCGACCCCAAGGCCCCCACCTCCGCCGGCGTCGCCCTGGCGCCGATCATCGACCTGGACGGCACCAAGAAGGTCGACGACAAGACGGTCGTGATCGCGCTGAAGACGCCCTACGCCGTGCTCGACATGCTGCTGGCCGAGTACACCTTCGGAATCGTCCCGGCCGACTACGACCCCAAGAACCCGGTCGGCACCGGCGCTTTCAAGTACAAGTCCTTCACCCCGGGCAAGGACAGCGTCTTCACGAAGTACGCCGACTACTGGGGCGACAAGGCGCTCGTCGACGAGCTCCACATCCAGGACTTCGCCGACCCCAACGCGATGGTCAACGCACTCCAGGCGGGCCAGATCCAGACGATCGACAACCTGCCCTACAACCTGATCGACACGTTGAAGGGCCAGGGCGGCAAGATCCTGGAGTCCGAGACCGGCGCCTGGGTGCCGTTCACGATGAGGGTCGACCAGAAGCCCTTTGCGGACGTTCGCGTCCGACAGGCGATGCGGCTGATCTGCGACCGCCAGCAGATGATCGACCAGGCCCTCAGCGGCTACGGCACCCTGGGCAACGACCTCTACGGGCCGTTCGACCCGGCGTTCGCCAAGGACCTTCCGCAGCGGGAGCAGGACATCGACCAGGCCAAGGCGCTGCTCAAGCAGGCCGGTCAGGAGGGCCTGCAGGTGCAGCTGTTCACCGGGGACGACATCGGCTCGGTGGCGCCTGCCTCCGCGTCGCTGTTCGTGGAACAGGCCAAGAAGGCCGGCGTCGACGTCAAGGTGGTCAAGAAGAACCCCTTCTACGGCGACGACTACCTCTCCTACCCGTTCGCCCAGGACTTCTGGAACACGCGCAACTACCTCCCGCAGGCGGCCGTCTGCGCGCTGAAGAGCGGCACCTACAACGAGACGCACTTCGACGACCCGAAGTTCGCCGGGCTCATCGCCGCGGCCCAGCAGGAGACCGACGAAGCCAAGCGGACCTCGCTGCTGCAGGACGCCCAGGAGATCGAGTACAACACCGGCGGCTACATCATCTGGGGCTTCCGCCGTCAGGTCGACGGCTACTCCGGGAAGGTCTCCGGCATCAAGCCGAGCAAGTATCTCCCACTCGGGTCCTACAAGTTCCAGTACGCCTCGATCTCGGGCTGAGTCGTGGCCGACCTCGCGACCCGGCCGGAAGCACAGGAGGTCGCGCCACCCAAGTCACGCCACGGCGCGGCCGCCTGGGCGTCGTGGATGCTCCGCCGCCTGGGACTGGCCGTCCTGACGTTGTGGCTTGTCTCGGTCCTCGTCTTCGTCGCCACGACCGCGCTCGGCGACCCCGTGCGAGCCATCCTCGGGCGCGAGTACAACTCGAACCCGGGCCGGGTCGCGCAGCTCACCGAGCAGCTCAACCTCGACCAGTCACTGGTCACCCGCTACCTCGACTGGCTCGGCGGCCTCTTCTCCGGTGACCTCGGCAACTCCATCGCCAACCAGCAACCGGTGGGTGAGCTGATCGGGAGCAACGTGCTCAACACCCTGGTGCTGGTGCTGATCTCGGCCATCGTGATGATCCCGCTCGCGTTCGGCATCGCGATGATCTCGGCGAACTACCGCCGACGGCGGCCCGACACCGTCATCCAGACGATCCTGCTGGCCCTCGCCGGGCTCCCTGAGTTCGTGACCGGGATCTTGCTGGTCGCCCTGTTCTCGACCACGGTCTTCAAGATTCTCCCCGCCGTGACCCTCACTGGCGCGGACGGAAGCCCCTGGGACGAGCCCCAGTCGATGATCCTGCCGGTGGCCACGCTGGTCCTTGCGGTGGCGCCGTACGTCTCACGGATCGTGCGCTCCACCCTGCTCGAGGTGCTGGACAGCGACTACGTCGAGCTGGCCCGGCTCAAGGGCATCCCGGAGAAGGTCGTGATGCGCAAGCACGCCTTGCTCAACGCCGTCGTGCCGGGCATCCAGGTGATCGCGCTGCAGCTGGCGTGGCTGGCCGGTGGCATCGTGATCGTGGAGACGCTGTTCAACTATCCCGGCGTCGGCTTCCGACTCGTCGACTCCGTCCGCAACCACGACGTCCCGATGGTCCAGGCACTCAGCATGATCATCGCGGCGGTCTACGTCCTGGTGAACCTGGTGGCCGACCTGCTCTCGATCCTGCTCACCCCCCGCGCACGGACGGCGATCTCCTCATGAGCGCAGCAGCAGACTCCGCCACCCCGACCCCGGCCCAGGATCCGACCACGCTCTCGACCTGGCAACGCGCGGTGAGACAGAAGCGGTTCGTCTTCGGCGGCGGCCTCACGCTGCTGATCGTGCTCTTCGCGATCTTCGGTCCCCTCTTCGCGCCGCACGGCGAGAACGAGGTGGTCGGCGCGCCCTTCTCCTCGCAGGGCCTCTTCGGCACCGACTACCTCGGCAACGACGTCCTGTCCCGGCTGATGTACGGCGGCACCCAGCTGCTCATCATCGCGGTGACCGGCACCGTGATCAGCATGGTGGCCGGCACCCTCATCGGTGTGGTCGCGGCCTACGCCGGTGGCTGGTGGGACGAGGTGATCATGCGCCTCAACGACGTGCTGCTCGCCTTCCCGCAGATCCTGCTCGCCCTGGTCGTGCTCACCGCGGTCAACCAGCCCAGGGCCTGGATGATCATCGTGCTCGTCGGCCTCTCCAACGCTCCCCGGACGGCCCGCATCGCCCGCGGAGTCGCCCTCGGCATCGTGTCCCGCGACTTCGTCCACTCGGCCGAGGCGCTGGGCGAGCGACGCAGCCGCGTGATCGTGGCCGAGGTGCTGCCGAACATGAACGCACCGTTGCTGGCCGAGGCCGGCCTCCGGCTCACGTTCTCGATCACTCTGGTGGCCGCGCTGGGATTCCTCGGCTTCACCACGGACCCGGGTTCGGCCAACTGGGGGCAGATGATCAACGAGAACCGGCTGGCGATGGCCACCCAGATCTGGTCCGTTCTCACGCCTGTGGCGGTCATCGGCCTGTTCACCATCGGCACCAACCTGATGGCTGACGGCATCGCGCAGCTCTCACAGCGAGGAGGTGAGGACCAGTGAGCACACCTCCCGCCGCTGAGCCCACGATGGCCCGCACCACGACCGGCATCGCGATCGAGGACCTCCGCATCGGTCTCACCGCACGTCCCGGCGTCGACGTCGTCGACGACATCGACCTGGTGCTGCACCCCGGCGAGGTGGTCGGCCTGGTCGGTGAGTCCGGCAGCGGCAAGACCACGGTCGGCACCGCCCTGCTCGGATACACCCGGGCGGGGGCCCTGATCGAGCGCGGCAAGATCATGTATGAGGAGAAGGACGTGCTCGAGCTGCCCTGGCGGCAGGTGCGGCAGCTCCGCGGCGAGGAGATCGCCTACGTCCCGCAGGACCCGGCCTCGGCGCTGAACCCGAGCATCCGGATCGGCCGTCAGATCGTGGAGCTGATGGAGCTTCGCGGCCTCGGCACCGCCGACACCCGTCTGGAGGGAGCCCGCGAGGGCCTGGCCGAGGTGGGCCTGCCCAATGATGACGAGTTCCTCCGCCGGTACTCCCACCAGCTCTCGGGCGGCCAGGTGCAGCGTGTCGCGCTGGCCATGGCCTTCCTGCCCAAGCCCAAGGTGCTGGTGCTGGACGAACCCACGACGGGTCTCGACGTCACCACCCAGGGCATGGTGCTGCAGACGATGAGCGCGCTGTGCCGCTCCCACGGGGTCGCCGCCCTCTACGTGACCCACGACCTGGCGGTGATCGCCAACATCGCCGATCGTGTCGCCGTCATGTACGCCGGCCAGATCGCCGAGCTCGGGGACCGTGACACGATCTTCGGCTCGCCGACGCATCCCTACACCCGGGCCCTGCTCGACTCGATCCCCCACCTCAGCCAGGCCCGCCACCTCACCGGTATCCCGGGCCGGACGCCGGCTCCGGGCGCGCGCCCGGACGGGTGCCGCTTCAACGACCGCTGTGAGTTCGCGATCGACGAGTGCAGGCACGACGTGCCCGCGCTGCGCGAGGTCACGCCAGGCCACGAGGTGCGGTGCATCCGGGTGGGCGACATCGGGAGCTGGGACATCTCCCGGGGGGCGGCCCCGGACACCGATCCGGACAAGCCGCGCGACATCATCCTCAGCCTCGAGAACCTCGGGGTCTTCTACGGCCGCAAGCAGGTCGTCTTCGATGTCACCTTCGACCTGGGCAAGGCCGAGGTGGTGGCGCTGGTCGGCGAGTCCGGCTCGGGCAAGACCACCATCTCCCGCTGCGTCGGCGGCCTGCACAAGGAGTGGACCGGCGGGATCAGCTTCGAGGGCAACCAGCTCGGGCACGGCTCCCGCAAGCGAAGCGCGGAGGACCGGAAGCGGATCCAGTACATCTTCCAGAACCCTTACCTGTCCCTGAACCCGCGGCTCACCATCGAGCAGATCGTCAAGCGACCGATGGAGCTGTTCGGGATCGCCTCCGGCAAGGCGGCCACGGAGCGGGTCATCGAGCTGCTGGACCAGGTGGCGCTCGGCCCGGCAGTGCTCAAGTACCAGGCGAGCAGACTCTCCGGGGGCGAACGCCAGCGGGTGGCCATCGCCCGCGCGCTGGCGGCAGAGCCCGACGTGCTGGTCTGCGACGAGATCACCTCCGCGCTTGACGTGTCGGTGCAGGGCTCGATCGTCTCGCTGCTGGAGTCGCTCCGTGTCTCGCGTGGGATCAGCATGTTGTTCGTGACCCACAACCTCGCGCTCGTGCGTTCCATCGCCGACCGGGTGCAGATCCTCAACGCCGGCTCCGTCGTCGAGGCGGGCTCCGTCGTCGAGGTGATGGACTCCCCTCGCGAGGACTACACGCGCAAGCTGCTGGCGAACAGTCCACGCATCGACTGATGGCCCACGGCGAGGCCCCGTCCGGGCTCTCCGGACTCCCCTTCGTCAACCCGCAGCACTCGCACGTCCTGACCTTCCGCACCGTAGGGACCGCTGGGCCTACGGAGCTGCCGCATGAGCCCGGCGACCTGCACGTCGAGATCGCGGGCGCGGGCCGGATGTTCGACCTCGACGGGTGGAACGCCTCCACCCACGGCACCTCGCTCCTGGTGCTGCTCCACGGTCAGGTCGTCCATGAGTGGTACGCCGACGGCCTCGGTCCCTCTGACGTCTTCCTCGGTGCGTCCATGACGAAGTCGGCGCTCGCGCACCTGGTGGGGATCGCTGTGCGCTCCGGATCGCTGGGCCCCGGGGACCGGGTCGTCGACCACGTGCCTGAGCTGGCGGACGGCGGCTACGGCCGCTGCACGGTGCACGACCTGCTCACCATGACCTCGGGCGTCGACTGGAGCGAGGACCACCGCGACCCGGAGGGTCCGGCCAGCAGGCTGATGGCCTGCTTCACGGGCGATGGTGGTGAGTCGCGCGCGCTGTTGGCCGCGATCGGCCCGCGATCTGCTCCCGGAACCCGTTACGAGTACTGCACCGCTGACTCGCAGGTGCTCGACTGGGTGCGCGAGCGCGCCACCGCGACGACGTACGACGTGGCGCTGGGCGACCTCTGGCGCGTCCTCGGCTGCACCTCGACGGCGTACGTCGGCACCGATGCTCTGGGCGTGGCGATGGCCGGCGGCGCTCTCGCCGCGACGGCCGGTGACTGGGCCAGGATCGGGCTGCTCCAGCTCGACGGCACTGCCGACGGGCACCGGGTGCTCGACGAGCGCTGGGTCGAGCGGAGCACGCGTGCGGCGTACCCCTTTCTCGCGCCGGGGCGGCTGCCGAGCACCATCACCACGCACGCAGGCTTCGGCTACCACTGGTGGCCGACCGACGACACCGGCCGACGGGCCGCCGCCGACGGAAGCCGCGGGCAGTTCACCTACGTCGACCGCGACCTCGACGTGGTCGTCGTGAAGACCTCGCAGTGGCCCTACGACGATTTCGTCTCCGACCGGCAGTACCGCGACCTGAGCTACCTCGGCCTGGCCGCAATCGCCCGGGCAGCAGCCGCGTCCCACTAGTCTGCGCACTGTGGGCCTTGAGCAGATTCGACAACGGGCGCGGCAGCCGACGACAGTGGCGATCTTCCTGGTCGGCGCTGTGGTCTTCGTCGCCGGCTGGTTGGTGCTGGAGTGGCGCTACACCTTCGGTATCGGCCTGGTCCTGATGGTGCTCTCCCTGATGCACATCCTGTTCGGCACCTACGACCGCCGGCCCGACTGAGCCGCGCCGATCGCTCGAGCCGAGCGCCCGAGACGCGCGAGGTGTATCAGCCATCGACCTGCCACCTCTTTGGGTCCGGAGGACCGGGGAGGTGGGACGATGCGATTCAGCGACGTACGGCAGGTGGCGGCGCCCACCGCGCAGGTGTGGACGGCACTGCACGACAGCGAGGTGCTGCGCGCAGTCATCCCTGGGTGCGAGCGGCTCAGCCCGGTCAGCCCGGGGCAGTACTCCGCGATCCTGGCGGCCCGGCTCGGCCGCGTTCCGCTCACCCTCGCCGGCGGGCACATCACCGGCTTCTTCTTCAGCGAGCTCGACCGGGCCATGCGATCCCGCGCGCGTTCCCGGCGCGTCCCGATGCCACTCTGAGATTCGGTCCCTGGACGCCCGGAATACCCCTATTCTGGCCACGCCCACCTCCACTCGGGAGCCACGGGTTCTCGACACTGGGCATCGGCTCGCACCGAACGCGCATCACGGGGGTTCTTCATGGCGCACCACCGCGTCCGCACCGTACTCACGACCGGGCTCGCCGTGGTGATCGCCGCGGCCACGCTGACCCTGGGCACCCCCGGAGTGTCGCTGGCCGCCACCAGCCAGGCGAACTTCTCCGTCTTCATGACGGGCGAGCCGGGCGACTACATCTCCTACGACACCGCACACCTGTGGCGGAGCGGCACCGCAGACCGCATCGGGGTCCAGCGCCAGCAGGCCGACGAGCTGTCCGTGAACGTCTCCGGCAGCACCTGGGAGGACGACTTCCACTTCACGTTCGCGGCGCCACGGGGTCAGACCTTGGGCAAGGGCACCTACAGCAACGCCGAGCGGGCGCACTTCCGGACCGGGAACCATCCCGGCCTCGACATCGGTGGCGGTGGCCACGGGTGCAACAGCGTCACCGGGAGCTTCACCGTGCTCGACTACGCCCCCGACCTCAGCCGGCTCTGGATCACCTTCGAGCAGCACTGCGACGGCCACGTCCCGGCGCTGGTCGGCGAGATCCGCTACAACCAGCCACGGGACGCGGACCTCACCATCGCACCCAGCGGGGTGATCTGGCCCGCGGTCCACCCGCATCGGTCAGGAAAGGACGCGCCGGTCACCCTGGTCAACACCGGCACCAGGCAGCTCACCGTCAGCGGTGCCCGCGTCACCGACGGGGACGCCGACTTCAGCGTCGTACGGAACGGCTGCGCGACCATCGCCGTCGGCGCGACCTGCGCGATCGATGTGGGCTTCCGCCCGTCCCAGCCAGGCGCACGCACAGGCACCCTGACGATCAACGACTCGAGTGCGCGGCGGGTGCACACCGTGCCACTCTCGGGCACCGGCCACCAAGGGCGTACGACGTGGTCGCTGACCAGCGACGCGGACGACCCGGTCAGCCAGGGAGCCTCCCGCTCCTTCTCGGCCGCGACGGACGAGCTCAGCATGTGGGGCGACCGCGACGAGCTGCAGTTCGAGGTGAACCCCGACGAGGCGTGGAGCACCGGCAACCGCTGGGGCGCGGTCTTCAAGGCCGCCCCCGGGGCGGACCTGACCCCCGGCGCGACCTACACCGACGTGGTGAAGTGGACCTCCCCGATGGACGACCGCACCACCGGTCCCTCCATGTCGGTCTCGGGCAACAGTGCGTTCTGCTCCACGATCAGGGGCAGCTTCCGGCTCGAGGACCTGGAGTACGACGACGACGACCTGCCGAGCAAGGCCCTCGTCTCCTTCGAGCAACACTGCAACGGCGCCACCGGAGCGCTCCGCGGCACGATCGCGTGGCGCGCGACTGCGACCGATGTCACTCCCCCGGCGGCTGCCGCGAACCTCCAGGCGCAGGTGGAGAACGGGGTTGTGACGCTCGCGTGGACGGACCCTGCCGACGCGGACTGGGCCGACACCGTGGTGCGCCGGAGCCCTGGAGCCACGGCACCGGCATCCTCGGCGGGAGGCTCGCACGTCTACCACGGTCGTCTGGGGAGTGCCTCGGTCACCGGCCTCGCGCCCGGCGTGGACCACAGCTTCTCGGTCTTCGGCACCGACGACTTCGCCAACACCTCGGCTCCCGTCGCGGTCACTGTCACCGGCAGCGTGGTCACGCTGGCGGCGTCGCCGACGAAGCTGTCGGCCGGATCAGGCACCTCCATCTCCGGTCGGGTGCTGACCTCCGGCGCTGCTGCACCCATTCCCGGTGCCCTCGTCAAGGTCTACGCGAAGGTGCGGCCTCGCACCACCTGGTCCCTGGTCGCGACTCGCAGCACCGACTCCGAGGGGAAGTTCGCCGTAGCGCAGAAGCCTGCGGCCATCACGGACTACCGCGTCGACTACGCCGGCACGAGCAGCCGACTGCCTGCGGCGTCGGTCGCCCGGACCGTGCTGGTGGCGTCCCGCGTCGCCCTCGTCGCCAACAGGACCCGAGCCAGGAAGCGGAAACCGGTCACCTTCACGACCTCGGTGTCGCCGGCTCTTCCCGGACAGAACGTCTTGTTGCAGCGTCTCACAGCCCGCGGCTGGTCCACCGTGGCCACAGGGCGCCTGAACTCCTCGAGCCGCGCGGCCTTCGTGATCAAGACCTCGCGCGGGAAGTACAGCTACCGCGTCGTGAAGCCCAGCACGACCACCCAGATGTCGGGGACCAGCGCCACGGTGGGCGTCACGGTTCGCTGACCTCGGTCAGCGCAGCGGGTCGGGCCAGCCGTGAGCATGGGCATGCACGCGGATCTCCACGTCGCGGTCACGGTAGGTGGCGCTGAGCTGAGGCAGTCGCGGGTCCTCGAAGCCTGCGTGCACGTCCTCCGTGTCCAGCACCCAGCCCTCCACCGTGTGCCGCCAGTGGCACAGCACCAGCACGCCGTCCGGTGCGAGTGAGCCCGCGATCCGGCCGACGAGCTGTTCGAGCCCTGCAGGACTCATGAAGTAGCCGACCTCGGAGACCACGACGAGGTCGAAGGCGACGTCCTGGGGCCACTCGTGCGGCACGTCGAGGTCGCTCACCCGCACCCGCCCGTCGTCCCGGAACCGCTCCCGGGCAGCAGCGAGGGCGGCTCGCGACCGATCGACGGCGAACACCTGGCCCGAGCGGTCGGCCAGCGCCTGTGCGAGCGCCCCGGTCGAGCAGCCGAGCTCCAGGGTCCGGTCGAACCGGGGCCGGGGCAGCATCGCGAGCACGAGGTCGCGCTTGCGCCGCTCGTACCACCGCGACTCGACCCCCCACGGGTCGGCCTGCTCCTGGTGCAGCCGGTCGAGCGAGTCGTCGGGGCAGTCGACCGACGCTGTCCTCAGGAAGTGCTCCGGTCCGTCCTCGAAGTGCGCGACGAACTCCGCGGGCAGCAAGGTCTCGTCGCCCGGGAGGTGCGAGAGCGGGGAGACCTGGCTGGCATGGGCCCGGATGGCGTCGCCCTTGGCCTCACGTGCGGCAGGGTCGAGCGCGAACGGGTGCAGCATCGACCACGGCGCGTCCTCGGGGTGGGCCTGGTGCCAGAACCAGACGGGGTACTCCCACAGGTCTGCGCCCGTACGACGAGCCGCCGCCGCGGCTGCCCGGCCCGCCACCTCGTGGTCGGGATGGCCGTCGCGTCGCCACGGAGCCACGATCACCGTCGTCCGGCCGTCCCCGACGACCTGCACGAGGTGGTGGGTGAGTGCTTCCTCGTGGTCGGCCAGGCCCCCGTCGGGCAACGCGAGGCGATGCACGAGCTCGACCTGGACGCCGAGAGCGCGGGCCGCCTCTCGGGCCTCCTCAGCCCGGCGGACGGCCAGCTCTTCAGGCGGGTGCGTGGGTGAGTCGGGGTGGCTGCCCTCGCCGTCGGTCGCACACACCATCTCCACCGCCCGACCCAGTCGGGTGGCCGAGGCGACCAGCCCACCGGCCCCGAGACTCTCGTCATCGGGGTGGGCTGACAGCACGACCAACCGGCTGACGCCCTCGAGTCCGAGCGGCTCGCCGGTCCCCCACTCCGGATGGCGTCGCCACGCGAGCGCCGGCGTCCCGGGGCCGACGTGGGTGAAGCTGATCGGTTCGTCGGTGCTCATCGCCCGCTCATTTCTGGACGGCCAGGTACTCCAGTGCCTGACGGTAGCCGTCGATCCCCTGTCCGGTGATCTCCTTCGCGGCGTACGCCGTGACCACGGACGAGTGGCGGAACTCCTCGGGCCGTTGCTTCGGGTCGCTGATGTGCAGCTCCACCATCGGCGCGCCCAGCTGCGCGCAGGCGTCGAGCAACGCGAAGGAGTAGTGCGTCCAGGCGGCTGCGTTCAGCACCACCGGGATGTCGTCGTCGGCGGCCTGGTTCAGCCAGTCGAGCATGGCGCCCTCGTGGTTGGTCTGGCGGACCTCCACCTCGAGTCCGAGCGCGTCACCCCACTCACGACACAGCTCGACCAGGTCGGCGTGCGTGGTGGTGCCGTAGATCTCCGGCTGGCGCCTCCCCAGGCGCCCCAGGTTGGGCCCGTTGAGCACCCAGACCGTCCGCAGGTCCGTCACGACGACTCCTCCTCCTGCTGGCCTCTCACATGGTCGTACGCCGCCCTCAGCGCATCTTCGGCGGGATCGGTGAGGATCACCGGCCGGGCCAGTCCGTCGAGGACCACGAACCGCAACGACGCCCCTCGCGCCTTCTTGTCGACCCGCATGGTCGCGAGCAGGTCCTCGAACGAGACCCCCCGGACCCCGGCCTGGGCCAACGTCGTCGGCAGTCCGACGGAGGACAGGACCGTGGCGTGCCTGGCGGCCGTCTCGTCGTCGAGCCGGCCGGTGAGCCGCGCCAGCTCGGCCACGAACACCATCCCCAGGGAGACCGCCTCGCCGTGACGGACCCCGTAGGCGGTCTGCTTCTCCACCGCGTGCGCCAGCGTGTGGCCGTAGTTGAGGGCCTCGCGGCCGGGGTCTCCCTGCGGGCCACCCCGCTCCTTCAGGTCCCCGACCACGACGTCGACCTTGACGCGGATGGCTCGTTCGATCACCTCACGCAGGACAGGGGACCCCGGATCCAGCAGGTCGGCGGGACCCTTCTCCGCGAGTGCGAGGATCTCCGGGTCGGCGATGAACCCCGCCTTGAGCACCTCAGCGAGACCGGCGACCAGCTCGGCTTCGGGCAGCGAGACCAGCACGTCGAGGTCGCAGATGACACCGGCCGGCTCGTGGAAGGAACCCACCAGGTTCTTCCCGGCCCCGGTGTTCATCCCGGTCTTGCCACCGACCGCGGCGTCCACCATCCCCAGCAGGGTGGTGGGGACGTGCACGACCGGGACACCCCGAAGCCACGTCGCCGCGATGAAGCCGCCCATGTCCGTCGTCGCCCCGCCACCGACCGTGACGACGGCGTCGGACCGGGTGAAGCCGGCGGCACCGAGCTGCTCCCAGGCATCGACAGCCACCTGGGCGGTCTTGGCGTCCTCACCGTCGGGCAGCGACAGGCGCAGCACCTCGACGTCGTCGCCCAGAGCGCCCACCGCCCGGTCGGCCAGGTGACCGAGCTCGTGGGAGTGGCAGACCGCGACCCGGCGTACGTCTGGACCGAGCATGGCGGGGAGCTCGTCGTGCACGGCGTGGCCGACCACGACGTCGTAGGGCGAGGTGCCGCCCACGTGCAGGCGGGTGCGTTCAGGCATGGGCACCGTCCTCGAACCGTTCATCCAGGAGCCCGGTCACCCTCGCGACCACCTCGTCGACGTCGAGCCCGTCGGTGTCGACCACGTGCGCGGCGACCGACTCATAGACCGGCGTGCGCTCGTCGATCAGCTGCTTGATCCGGCCACGGACGTTGCCGAGCAGCAGCGGCCTGGAGACCCCCAGCCCGACCCGCTTGGCGGCATCGCTGAGCCCGACGCGGAGGAACACCACCCGGTGGCCGACCAGGGCTGCGCGGGTGCGCACGTCGAGGACGGCTCCACCACCGAGCGCGAGCACGCCCTCGTGCTCGGCCAGCGCTGCCAGCACCGCGTCGCGTTCGAGCTCGCGGAACCTGGCCTCGCCGGAGTCGACGAAGATGTCGGAGACGGCACGGCCCTCGGCCGCCTCGATGTCGTGGTCGGTGTCGCGGAACCCGACGCCCCAGGCGTCGGCGACGCGGCGCCCGACCGTCGTCTTGCCCGCCCCCATCGCACCCACGAGGACGAGCTTCGGGGTGAGGGTCAACGGAACCTCAGGGTGTCGAGGTAGGACTCGACATTGCGACGGGTCTCGGTGACCGAGTCCCCGCCGAACTTCTCCAGGACGGCGTCGGCCAGCACGAGCGCGACCATCGCCTCGGCGACGATCCCCGCGGCCGGGACCGCACAGACGTCCGAGCGCTGGTGGTGGGCGACGGTGGCCTCACCGGTCGCGACGTCGACCGTGCGGAGGGCCCGAGGGACGGTGGCGATCGGCTTCATCGCAGCGCGCACCCGCAGCACCTCGCCGGTCGACATGCCACCCTCGGTGCCGCCCGAGCGTCCCGACGTACGCCGCAGCACGCCGTCCTCGGTGACGATCTCGTCGTGCGCCAGCGAGCCGGGGGTGGCCGCGAGCTCGAACCCGTCTCCGACCTCGACGCCCTTGATCGCCTGGATGCCCATCAGCGCACCTGCGAGGCGAGCGTCGAGCCGCCGGTCCCAGTGCACGTGTGAGCCCAGACCCGGTGGCAGACCGTGCACGACGACCTCGACCACCCCGCCGAGGGTGTCGCCGTCCTTGTGGGCCTGGTCGATCCGCTCGACCATCAGCTTGGACGCGTCCGGGTCCAGGCAGCGGACCGGGTCCTCGTCGAGATGGGCGACGTCGTCGGGGGTGGGAACCGAGCCGGGTGGGGAAGGGACGCCACCGAGCTGGACCACGTGCGCGACCATCCGGGCACCGGTCGCCTGCTCGAGGAACGCGGAGGCGACCCGTCCGAGTGCGACCCTGGCGGCGGTCTCACGGGCGGAGGCGCGTTCCAGGATCGGACGGGCCTCGTCGAAGTGGTACTTCTGCATGCCCACCAGGTCTGCGTGTCCGGGCCGGGGCCGGGTCAGTGCCGCGTTGCGGGCGAGGGCGTCCAGCTCGACCGGGTCGACGGGGTCAGCGGACATCACCTGCTCCCACTTGGGCCACTCGGTGTTGCCGATCACGATCGAGACGGGGCCGCCCTGGGTGCGGCCGTGTCGGACGCCGCCGGTGAGGGTGACCTCGTCCTGCTCGAACTTCATCCGGGCTCCGCGGCCGTAACCGAGCCGACGCCTGGACAGTGCGTCGGAGATGTCCGCGGTGGTCACCTGCACGTGGGCAGGCAGGCCTTCGAGGATTGCGGTGAGCGAGGGACCGTGGGACTCCCCTGCCGTGAGCCAGCGCAGCATGGGGTCAGTGTTTCACGCACACCGGATCGGTCCTGCCCTGCCGTCAGTACCCGAGACTTCGCGCGAGCACCGGACCGGCGACGACCGCGACCGAGGCGCCGACCAGCATCGAGGGTCCGTAGGGGACCCGTGCCCTCAGGCTGCCCCGGATCGCGGCCATCGCGAGGCCGCCGACGGAACCGAGCACGAGAATCACGGCCAGTCCCATCATCAGGTGTGCCCAGCCGAGGTAGCCCAGCGCGGGGCCGAGCACCCGGGCGAGCCGCACGTCGCCGAAGCCCCACGCCGTCA
Organism: uncultured Actinomycetota bacterium; assembly: GCA_963781335.1. Taxonomy (GTDB): domain Bacteria; phylum Actinomycetota; class Actinomycetes; order Propionibacteriales; family Nocardioidaceae; genus Marmoricola. Next base: position 604,052 of record CAWAFS010000025.1, read on the forward strand.
CCAGCCACCAGAAGATCCAGAACCAGCCACCGAGGACGAGCCACCCCCAGCCGGCCCGGTAGAGCGAGGCCAGGTCCCCGTCGATCAGTGCCGCCAGCGGGATCAGCACCGCCATCAGCAGGTAGGTCGGGTGCAGGATGCGGTTGGGCAGCAGCGTCGTGCGCCAGTCGATGACCATCAGCACGACGCCGATCGGCACCAGTGGAACCAGATAGAGCAGGGCCCCCGTCCACCCCAGCACCAGGCCGAAGACTGCTCCGACCACTCCCGACCAGAACGCCACCCACACCCCGAGGCGTGGCAGAGCGGCGATGTCGGCGTAGAGCTCCTTGGGTGGTGCCGGCGGAAGGCTGCGGGCGAACAGCTTGCGGTCCTCGCCGGGAGCGTCAGCCTCCGGAACGGCCGCTGGCTCCGGAACGGCCGCTGGCTCCGACTCCGGCTCGGGCCCGGACTCGGGCCTGGACTCGGACTCCGGCTTCGGCTCGGGCAGGCGGGCGATCAGGTGCGGGGCGAACCAGCCCAGCGCCGCACACCCGACGAGACCGACCAGGGCAGCCTGCAGGTCGGAGCCGTGGACGGAGTACGCCGCGAGCGATTGCATGGGGTGAGGCTACTCAGGCTTCTTCGACGGCGTTCTGCACGGCGCGGCGCGCCAGCTCGGCGCGTCCGGCGTCACGGACCAGGTCGACCGGCACCGGCTGACCGGTCATCAGCTCCACCTGGATGATCGCCTGATGGGCGAGCAGGTCGAGCCCGCTGACCAGCCGTCGACCGGACTCCAGCGCCGCTCGCGCGACCGGCGTCGGCCACGGGTCGTAGACCACCTCGAAGATGGTCGGCGCCTCGGCGCAGGCGGCGAGCAGGCCGGTTGTCTGGGCGGTGGCGGGGACGGTGGAGACCACGATGTCCACCTCGAGCGGACCAGCGTCGGCGATGGTGGTGACCGACAGCTGGGGAGCGCGGGGATGGGTGGCGACGGCCGCCACCGTCTCCGCGGCTCGGGACGGGTCGCGCACGAGCACCTGGGCATCAGTGCAACCCAGCTCGACCAGCGCGAGCAGCACCGAGGTGGCCGTGGCCCCGCCGCCGAGCACGGCGGCCGACCGCAGGGGCTCGTGCACCCGCTCCACGAGAGCGGCCATCGCGCCGGGGATGTCGGTGTTGCACCCCTGCCGTCGACCGTCGGCGAGCAGGACGGTGTTCGCCACGCCGGAGAGCCGGGTCCACTCGTCGACCGAGTCCACGAGCGGCACCACGATGCGCTTGAGCGGCATCGTGAGCGAGAGCCCGCGCCAGCTCTCGTCCAGACCGTCCAGGAACTGCTCGAGACCGGACGACTCCACCTCCACCGCGGCATAGGTCCAGTCGAGGCCCAGCCGGTCGTACGCCGCCGCGTGCAGCGCAGGCGACAGCGAGTGGGAGATGGGCGAACCGAGGACCGCGCAGCGCTTCACGGGGTGCTCAGCAGTCCTCACTGCCGCGGCAGTACTCCCGGAGCTTCGCGACCCACTTGTTGTGCTCCGCCAGCGTCTCGGAGAAGCGGGTCGTGTCCTCCTCGTAGTCCGGCACGAAGAACAGCCAGTCGCCGTCCGCCGGCGCCAGCGCCGCCTGGATCGTCTCCTCACCGGGCGAGCCGATCGGCCCGGGCGGGAGTCCCGCGTGCACATAGGTGTTGTAGAGCGAGGTGTTGGACCGCTCCTCAGCGGTCGTCCACACGTCGCCCGAGCGTTGGCTGACGTAGGACACCGTGGAGTCGAGCTGCAGGGGCATGTCGTCGGCCAGGCGGTTGTAGAGCACCCGCGCGACCTTCGGGTAGTCCTCGGACTTGTTGGCCTCGTACTCCAGGATGCTGGCGACCGTCAGGACCTGGGCCGGGGTCAGCCCCAGGGCCTTCGCTTTCGTCGCCACATCGAGGGACTCCTCGACCTCGACGCTCTTGGCCACCATCTGCTTGATCAGGCCGACCGCCGTCTCCTTCGGGGGCACGGTGTAGGTCGCCGGGAACAGGAACCCCTCGGGGTTGCCCTTGGCCTCGGGCGGCAGTCCGATGGCCTGGGGATCGGCGAGGGCCGCGGTGACGGCCTTCTTGGTGATGTCGGTCTTCTCCACGATCGTCTTCACGATCTGACGGACCCGGGCGCCCTCGGGCACCACGACCAGGCTCTGCATCAGGTTGGCGGGGTCCACGAGGACGCCGAGTGCCTGGCTGGCCTTCATCTGCTTCTTCAGCTCGTAGTAGCCGACCTGGATGCTGCGCGACTTCTCGTCGCCCCGCGCGGCCTCGTTGAAGGCGTCCACGCTCTTGACCACGTCCGCGGCCTTGAGCTCGCGTCCGATCTCGGCCGACGAGGCACCCGACTTGACCTGGTAGAGCACGCTCCCCGTCCCGGGGCCCTCGTAGTCCGGCGCCGGGGCCAGGCGCGAGCTGATCTCGTCGTAGGCGTAGCGACCGCCGAACCAGGCACCGCCCGCGAGCACGGCGAGCACGATCAGCACCGGCAGGCAGCCGCGGCCGCGGCGCGACCTCCTCGGCTCCGGTTCGTCGTCGTAGGCGTCGTAGGCGTCGTCCTCGTGGCGGTCGTCCCAGTGCTCGCCCGCGTCGTCACTGGGCTCGAGTGTGGGCTCGAGTGTGGGCTCGTCCTCCGGGCCATGGCCGGTCTGGCTCAACGCATCGGTCCTAGTCGCTCGTGTCCGCGGGCGCCACCGGCTCCCCTGCCAACGCCCCTGACTGTCGCTCCCGCTCGAGGGCTCCCTGCAAGATCACGACAGCGGCAGCCTGGTCGACCACCGCCCGACGCTTCTTGCCCTTCCTTCCCTGGCTCCGCAGCTGCCCCTCAGCCGTCACGGTGCTCAGGCGCTCGTCGCACAACCTGACCGGGACCGGGGTCACCCGGTCGGCCAGGTCACGCGCGAACGCTCGAACCTTACCGGCCGAGGGTCCCTCTCCCCCGGACATCGACCGGGGAAGACCGACGTAGATCCGCACCGCGGCCAGCTCCTCGACCAGCGCCGAGATCCGGTCGAGGTCACCATCTCCCCGCGCGACGGTCTCGACCGGAGTCGCCAGGATCCCCGACGGGTCGCTGCTGGCGACCCCGACCCGCGCGTCGCCCGGGTCGATGCCGAGACGTACGCCGAACAGATGGGTCTCCATCCGGTCAGCGACTTCGCTGTGCGCTGACCAGCGCCTGCCTGATCGCCGTGAGGGCCTCACCGGTCCGGCTCACGTCCGAGCCGCCACCCTGCGCCACGTCGTCCTTGCCGCCGCCCTTGCCACCCAGCACCACCGAGGCAGCACGCACCAGCGTGTTGGCGGACAGCCCGGCAGCCCGGCCTGCCTCGTTGACTGCCACCACGACCGACGGCTTCCCGTTGGCCGTGCCGATCACCGCAGCCGCCCCCGGACGGTCCCCTGGCAGCCGGCCGCGGATGTCGAGCGCCAGCGTGCGCACGTCGCCGCCACCGGCACCAGGCGCCTCGTGCCCCACGAAGGACACGCCGTCGATGTCCTCGGCGTTCGAGGCGAGCTCGCCACCTGCCGCGAGCAGCTGCTGGAGCCGGACCTTCTCGATCTCCTTCTCGGCCACCCGGAGCCGGTCGACGATGTCGTTGACGCGCTCCGGGAGCTGTTCGGGTCGCACCTTGAGTGCCTCGCTGAGCTGCGCGACGAGCACGTGCTCGCGGGCCAGGAACTGGTAGGCGTCCCCGCCCACGAGCGCCTCCACGCGTCGTACGCCGGAGCCGATGGAGCTCTCGCCGAGCAGCTTGACCACCCCGAGCTGGCCGGAGCGCTGCGCGTGCGTCCCACCACAGAGCTCACGCGCCCAGTCGCCGACGGAGATCACCCGCACGCTGTCGCCGTACTTCTCGCCGAACAGCGCCATCGCGCCCGAGCGGACGGCCTCCTCCTGCGTCATCGTCTCGGCGTGCACGCCGAGGTCAGCCATCACCAGGTCGTTGACCCGTGCCTCGACGTCATTCATCGCGGAGGCCGGCACCGAACCGGAAGCCGAGAAGTCGAACCGGAACCGGCCCGGTGAGTTCTCCGACCCGGCCTGGGTCGCAGTCTCTCCCAGCGCCTCGCGGAAGGCCTTGTGCACCATGTGCGTGGCGGTGTGGGACCGGCTGATCGACCGTCGGCGCTCGATGTCGACCAGAGCCTGTGCCCGGCCGCCCACGGAGACCTCGCCCGCGAGCACCCTCGCCTTGTGCACGATCAACCCGGTGACCGGCGACTGCACGTCGTAGACCTCGAGCCGGGCACCCGTGTCGAGCTCGATGACTCCCTGGTCGGCAAGCTGACCGCCGCCCTCGGCATAGAACGGCGTGCGGTCGAGCACGAGCTCGATCTCGGCGCCCTCGCCCGCGGACTCGACGCTCGAGCCACCGGCGACGATGCCGCGCACAGCACCCTCACTGACCACCTCGGAGTAGCCGGTGAACTCCACCGGCTCGCCGATCGTGTCGGCGATCGCGCGGTAGGAGCCGGCTGCTGCGTGCTGACCCTTCTTGGAGCGCGCGTCGGCCTTGGCCCGTTCGCGCTGCTCGGTCATCAGCCGCCGGAAGCCTGTCTCGTCGACGGAGAGACCCTTCTCAGCGGCCATCTCGAGCGTGAGGTCGATCGGGAACCCGTAGGTGTCGTGCAACGCGAACGCCTTGTCCGCCGAGAGCTGGGGCGGGGTGCCGCCCGTCGGGGCCTCGCCACCGCTCGGCTGCAGACCAGCAGTGGCCTGCTCGAAGATCTGCGTTCCCGTGCGCAGTGTCTGCCGGAAGGCGTCCTCCTCGGCGAACGCCACGGTCGAGATCCGCTCCCAGTCGGTCACGAGCTGGGGATAGCCCTCGGACATCTTGTCGCGGCTCACCGGGAACAGCTCGGGCAGAGCGCGGTCCTCGTAGCCCAGCAGTCGGATGGAGCGCACGGCCCGGCGCAGCAGGCGCCGCAGGACGTAGCCGCGGCCCTCGTTGCCCGGAGTCACCCCGTCGCCGATGAGCATCATCGAGCTGCGGATGTGGTCGGCGACCACCCGGAAGCGCACGTCGTCCTCCGGGCTCGCACCGTAGCGCCGGCCGCTGAGCTGCTCGGCCTTCTCGATGACCGGGAACATCACGTCGATCTCGTACATGTTCGGCTTGTCCTGCAACAGGAACGCGACCCGCTCCAGGCCCATGCCGGTGTCGATGTTCTGCTTCGGCAACGAGCCGGAGATGTCGAAGTCGGACTTGCTGCGGACCGCGGACAGCTCGTCCTGCATGAAGACGAGGTTCCAGATCTCCAGGTAGCGGTCCTCGAGCTCGGTCGGCATGTCCAGCCCCAGCGAGGAGAAGTCCGCCTCCGGGCCATGGTCGGAACCACGGTCGTAGAGGATCTCCGAGCACGGGCCCCCGGGACCCGGAACGCCCATCGACCAGTAGTTCTCCTTGCGCCCGAGCCGCACGATGCGCTCGTCGGGGAGGCCGGTGACCTTCTTCCAGAGCGCAACCGCCTCGAGGTCCTCGATGTAGACGCTGGGGTAGAGCCGGCCCTCGTCCAGGCCCCAGCCGCCGTCGGCGAGGGGCTTGGTGACCAGGTCCCAGGCGAGCTCGATGGCGCCTTGCTTGAAGTAGTCGCCGAAACTGAAGTTGCCGCACATCTCGAAGAACGTGCCGTGGCGCGTGGTCTTGCCGACGTCCTCGATGTCCGGCGTCCGCACGCACTTCTGCACGCTGACGGCGCGTGGGTAGGGCGGCTTCTCCTGGCCCAGGAAGTAGGGCTTGAAGGGCACCATGCCTGCGTTGACGAACAACAGGTTGGGATCCGGCACCAGCAGAGAAGCGGAAGGCACTGCCTGGTGTCCGGCTGCCTCGAAGTGCCCGATGAAGCGGCGGCGGATCTCGGCGGTGTCCATCAGTCGGTGTCCTCCAGGTTCTCGGCGGATGAGGAGCGAGCCATCTGCAGCTGCTTGGGTCCATCCAGCATCCAGCCGAGCCGCTCGCGCAGCTCGGTCTCCTTCTCGGTCATCCCGGCGCGGACCTCCTCGGCGAACAGGTGCGCCCCGAGGCCGACACCGGCCACCCGGTCGCGCAGGCCCTCCGGGGTGAACACCTCGGCCGCTCGCCGTGCCTTGACCATGACATAGATGCCCGCGCCGGCACCGGCCACGAACCACACGCTCCTGTTCATCGCACAGCCCTCACGCGGCGCGGTCCTCGGCCTGCATCCGACGCCAGGCGTCCTTCATCTCACGGCGGCGCTGCTTGCGGGCACGGCGCACCTCCCGGCGCATCTCGAACCAGATCCTGTTCCGTGACTCGGCCGAGAGCGCTCGTCGTAGGCCGTGGCCGAACGCGACCACCTTCACCAGCGGCTCTCCCACCGTGGCGCTGAGCACGACCCGGTCGGCCACGGTCGGTTCGAGCCGGGGAGCACCCGCGTCGGTGATCACGTAGGCGGGGTCGTCGACCCTGATCATCGAGGCAGCCTGGCGGTCGAGCTGGTCGGTGAGCGCGTCGAGCCGGCTGCGCAGCTCGGCCGTCTCGGCCTGAGCTGTCGAGAGGGCGACCGCCAGCTCCCGACGCGAGGTCGAGCGGCTGCGCATGACGAGCGCACAGGTGAGGAGCACCAGCACGACGACGGCGCCGGCGATCAGGACGGGCGGTTCCATGGTGTCCGACCCTACCTGCCGCGGATCAGCCGTCGGACCCGCTCCCACCGCTCCTTCAGCGCACTCTCCGCGCCGAGGGCCGTGGGCTGGTAGTACTCGGCGTCGGCGACCACGTCGGGCGCGTACTGCTGCTCCGCGATCCCGTAGGGAGCGTCGTGGGAGTACTGGTAGCCCTGTCCGTGCCCCAGCTTCTTCGACCCGCCGTAGTGGGCGTCGCGCAGGTGCGCCGGAACGGGACCGATCTTGCCGGCACGGACGTCGGCGCTGGCGGCGTCGATCGCCTTGGTCACGGCATTGGACTTGGGCGCCAGGGCCAGGGCCAGGGTCGCCTGGGCGAGGTTGAGCCTGGCCTCGGGCATGCCGATCAGCTGCACGGCCTGAGCAGCAGCGACGGCGGTCGTCAACGCCGTCGGGTCGGCGAGGCCGACGTCCTCGCTGGCGAGGATCACCAGCCGCCTGGCGATGAACCTCGGGTCCTCGCCCGCCTCGACCATTCTGGCGAGATAGTGCACCGCCGCGTCGGCGTCCGAGCCCCGGATCGACTTGATGAACGCACTCGTGACGTCGTAGTGCTGGTCCCCCTGTCGGTCATAGCGCACCGCTGCCCGGTCGACGGCAGTCTCCGTGGTGGCCAGGTCCACGGTGAACGGCCCCCCCTCGGTGGTCGAGCCTGTCGAGACCGCCGCTCCGGCGGCGGCCTCGAGGTAGGTCAGTGACCTTCGCGCGTCGCCCCCGGCGAGCCGGACGAGGTGGTCCAGCGCTTCGGTCTCCAGCGTGACCTGGCCGTCCAGCCCGCGCGGGTCGGTGAGGGCACGCTCGATCACCCCGCGTACGTCGTCATCGGTCAGCGGTTCGAGGGTGAGCAGCAGGGACCTCGACAGCAGCGGGGAGATCACCGAGAAGAACGGGTTCTCGGTTGTCGCGGCCACCAGGGTGACCCACCGATTCTCCACCCCGGGGAGCAGGGCATCCTGCTGGGCCTTGGTGAAGCGGTGCACCTCGTCGACGAACAGGACCGTCTCCTGGCCCGAGGAGACCAACCGCGCCCTGGCACTGTCGATGGCAGCCCGGACGTCCTTGATGCCCGCAGCGACCGCGGACACCTCGATGAAGTGCCGGTTGGTCTGCCCGCTGAGGATCGAGGCGATCGTGGTCTTCCCGGTCCCGGGCGGCCCCCACAGGAGCAGCGACATCGGCTGGTCGCCCTCGACCAGTCGCCGCAGGGGTGCACCCGGCGCGAGCAGGTGCTGCTGGCCGACGAGCTCGTCGAGGCCACGCGGGCGCATTCGGACGGCCAGCGGTGCCGACTCGTGGGTGTTGCCCGCGAGCGTGCCTCCAGACGGCGCGCCGGCCGACGAGGGGTCGCGAGCCGGCCCTGGTCCGTCGTACGCGAAGAGGCCTTCCATCACCGCGACCCTATCCGGGCGAACCGACGCGCCCGACCTGGCCGCTCAGGAGACGCCGGACCTCGCGATGAGGTCGTCGCGCGCCTGGCGACGCCGGCGTTGTTCGGCAGGGTCCGGCACCGGCACCGCGGAGACGAGCCGCTGGGTGTACTCGTGCTGCGGGTTGCGCACGATCTGGTCGCGCGGGCCCAGCTCCACGATCTTGCCCATGTACATCACCGCGATCCTCGAGGCGAGGATCTCCACCACGCCCAGGTCATGGCTGATGAACAGGCAGGCGAAGCCCTGCTCGCGCTGGAGCTCCTGGAACAGGTCGAGCACCGTGGCCTGCACGGAGACGTCGAGGGCCGAGGTCGGCTCGTCAGCGACGAGGAGCTCCGGGTCGAGCGCCAGGGCCCGGGCGATGCCGACGCGCTGTCGCTGGCCACCTGAGAGCTCGTGCGGGTAGCGGTTGCGGAAACCGCGCTGGAGCTGAACCTTGTCGAGCAGCTTCTCGACCTCGGCGTTGAGGGCCTTGCCCTTGAGCTGGCGGTGCAGGAACAGTGGCTCCCCGATCGACTCCCCGATCGGCAGTCGCGGGTTCAGGGACGATCCGGGGTCCTGGAACACGATGCCCACACGATCGCGCAGCGGCTGCAGGTCCTTGCGGCTCGCGCCCTTCATCGAGATGCCGGCGATCTCCAGCTTTCCATCCGTGACGGGCAGCAGCCCGAGGGCAGCGCGACCGATCGTCGTCTTCCCGGACCCGGACTCACCGACCAGGCCGACGACCTCTCCGGTGTTGATCGTCAGCGTGACGTCGTCCACGGCCCTGAACGCCGGCTGGTTGCCGCGCTTGGGGTACTCCAGCACCAGGTTCTCCGCCACCAGGATCGGCGTCCGGACCTGCGACTCGGTCTGCACCCGTTCGCGCTCGGTGCGCTCGGCGGCGTCCGCGGCGGTAACCGACCCGAAGTGCGGGACGGCCGCGAGCAGCTGACGCGTGTAGGGGTGCTGGGCGTCGTTGAAGATCTTGTCCGTGGTGCCGCTCTCGACGATCCGGCCCTGCTGCATCACCACGATCCGGTCGGCCATGTCCGCGACCACTCCCATGTCGTGGGTGATCAGCAGGACGCCTGCGTTGACGCGCTCGCGCAGGTCCCGCATCAGCTTGAGGATCTCCGCCTGCACCGTGACGTCGAGCGCTGTCGTCGGCTCGTCGGCGACGAGCAGCTGCGGCTCACAGGCGAGTGCCTGGGCGATCATCGCGCGCTGGCGCTGACCACCTGACAACTGGTGCGGGAAGGCGTCGAAGCGACGCACGGGCTCGGGGATCTCGACCATGGTCAGCAGCTCGATGGCGCGTTCCTTGGCCTGCTTCGGCGACATGTCGAAGTGCGACCGGATCGTCTCCACGATCTGGAAGCCGATCGTGTAGACCGGGTTCATCGCGGTCATCGGCTCCTGGAAGATCACCGCGATCTCCTTGCCGCGGATCCGACGCATGCCGGCCCCGGTCAGCCCGACGAGCTCGGTCCCCTTGAGCTTCGCGCTGCCCTCGGCACGCCCGTTCGCGGGGAGCAGGCCGAGCAGGGTCATCGCCGACTGGGTCTTGCCGGACCCGGACTCACCGACGATGGCCAACACCTCGCCGGCGTCGACGTGATAGCTGACGTCGACGGCAGCGGGGAACCACTCCCCGTCGACGAAGAACGAGACGTTGAGGTCCTGGACCTCGAGGATCGGTCCCTCGTCGTCGGGTACGACGGGCAGCCGGGCGTCCTGGGCGTGGTCGCCAGAGGGTGTGCTCACGAGTTGCCTCTCGATCCTGCTGGAACAGCTGTCGACACGTCTGTCAGGGTGATGCCATGGGACCGACCGTGCAGCTGAGGTCGCGCTCCACCCAGGGTCTGGGCGCAGCGATGGCATTCCTGTCCTTGATCGGCCTGGCCTCCGTGATGGTGGCCGGCTCCGACGCGGTGCTGCAGTTCGCCGCTCCCCTGGCCCTGTTCGGGGTGCTGGGCTGGGGTGCCTTCTGGGAGCCACGCGTCGAGGTTTCCGACGGAGGCGTCACGGTGGTGAACACGTTGCGCACCGTCGAGGTGCCGTGGCCGGCCGTGCAGTCCGTGGACGGTCGCTACGGGCTGCGCCTGGAGACGGCGTACGGACCCGTGAACGCCTGGGGTGCAGCGGCCCCGGCTGGTCGTCAGCGCGCCCGGGGAGCGCAGAGCGCCGCAGCCGATGCGGTGACCGACCGTCTCGAGACCCTGCGGGCCGCCGGCCACCTCGACGTGGCCAGGCTCGAACGTCCTGCACCGCGCACCGTCTGGCACCGGCCACTGATCGCCAGCCTGACCACGCTTGCCCTGGCCACGGTGGTGCTGCCGCTCCTGGCGTGAGACCCGGCAGGTCATCGCTCGGCCTCGTCGGTCGAGGCGACTGAGGTGTCGGCCCGCGCGGCCCTGGCCATCTTGCGGGCTGACGGGATCCGCTTCTGCCGAGGGTCGAACGCGTCGCGCAGTCCGTCGCCGATGAAGTTCACCGACAGCGCGATGATCACGATGAACAGCCCCGGCCACCAGAACAGCCAGGGTCGCGTCGAGAACGCCGACTGGTACTCCGAGATCATCGTGCCCAGGGAGACGTCGGGCGACTTGATGCCGAACCCGAGGTAGCTCAGGGCCGTCTCCAGCAGCACCGCCTGGGAAGCGAGCAGCGTCGTGTTCACGATGATCACGCCCATGGCGTTCGGGAGCATGTGCTTGCGCATGATCCGGAAGCTGCTGGCGCCCGCGACCTTCGCCGCATCCACGAACTCACGTTCCCTGAGGCTCAGGAACTCTCCCCGGACCAGCCGGGCCAGAGTCGTCCACGTGATCGCTCCCAGCGCGACGGCGAGCCAGAAGGGACCGGCGCCACCGGCGAGCTTGCCGAGCACGGCACCGATCACCACGACCGGGAACGTGATGAACAGGTCGGTGAACCGCATCAGTGCCTGGTCGATCCCGCCACGGAAGTAGCCCGAGAGCGCGCCCACGGTCATCCCGATCAGCGCAGCGAGCACGCTGATGACGATCATCACGTTGAGCGAGGTCTGGGTCCCCTTCATGGCCCGGGCGAAGATGTCCCGGCCGATCTCGTCCTGGCCGAAGGGGTGGTCGCCGATGGCGAAACCGTTGCCACCGAGCCAGGCCGGGAGGCTCAGGCTCGGTGAACCCCCGTCGACCACGTCGCCGGGCGTGATGTGGTCGAACTTCCACCAGCCCGGGATGCCGAAGGCACCGATCGAGGTGTAGGCGAGCAGGGCGACGAGGAACAACGCGGCCAGGCCGGCGATCGCACCCCGGTGCCGGAAGAAGCGACGCCGGACGATCTGACCCTGCGAGAGGCCCTCGACGTCCTTGAGCTCGATCGCGTTCTCGTTGGTCTCGGTGTGGGTCGGTTCGAGAGGGGTCGTCATGCTGCCACCCGGATCCGTGGGTCGAGGACTGCGTAGACGAGGTCGGCCACGAAGTTCGCGGCGACCGCGAGGATGCCGACGATCACGATGTAGGCCATCACCGGATCTATCTGGTTGCCGGCGAGCGAGACCACGAAGAGGCGCCCCATCCCGAACCAGCCGAAGACGGTCTCGGTGATCACCGCGCCACCGAGGAGCGTGATGATGTCGATCGGCACGATCGACGCGAGTGGGAGCAACGCGTTGCGGAAGGCGTGCCGCATGATCACGGTCCGTTCGGTCAGGCCCTTCGACCGGGCCGTGCGGATGTAGTCCTGGTTCATCACCTCGAGCATCGACGCCCGCGAGTAGCGCGTGTAGGCGGCGAACGAGATCAGGATCAGCGTGGCGGTCGGCAGCACCAGGTGGGTGAAGGTGTCGATCGTCTGGATCCAGAAGTCACCCTCCAGGTTCGGCGTGCTGCTGCCGAGTGTCGCGATCGGCCGGCCCTTGATCGAGTTGTTGTTGTTGTACGACGGCCAGCTCGCCATCAGCCTGTCGACGAAGAGCATCGTGCTGACCGGGATGGCGGTCAGGGCCGCCGTACGCGCTGACCGGGTCCGGTCCGGGCCGCCCCAGGCGAGGCCGATGCCCGCGCTGAGCACCAGTGCGATGAGGAAGGCGCCGATCACCAGGGGCCAGCCGAGCACGTCTGCGCTCCGGGCCCAGTCCCAGACGTAGAGCATCGGCAGCCACAGCACGGCGCCGAGCGCCGCCACGGACAGGGCGGAGTAGAGCGCCTTGCGGTTGCGGAGTCCAGTGCTCAGCAGCGTGACCAGGAACGCCCACGCGACCGAGCTCACCGTGATCAGCACGATGCCGATCGAGGGGTTGGTGAACCAGTCGGTGATGTTGAAGTAGATCAGGAGGGCGGCGATCAGGAGCGCGGTGATGCCGAAGCTTCGCAGGCGAGTCATCGTGGAGCCGGCCACGGCCGCCGAGACGACCAGACCCAGCACGACTGCCGAGACGAGGATCGTCGTGGCTGGGAAGTGGGCATCTCGCAGGAAGTCGTTGAAGTCGATCGCCAGGAAGACCTTCGCGAGCACGGCCACCCAGAAGACCGGCAGCGAGTAGAGCAGGAAGGACAAGAAGGTGATCGAGTAGTCGAAGCCGGTGTACTGACGAAGCGCGCTGACGATGCCGACCAGGACTCCCAGGACGATGGCCAGGACGGTGGCGACACCGACGAGCTGGATCGTGGTCAGGACCGCACCGCTGAGCAGGTTGGTGACGGGCTGGTTGGTCAACCAGTTCTCGCCGAGGTCGCAGTTGCCGTAGAGACAGCCCGCGGCGCCACGGAGCCAGTCGAGGTAGCGGAGCAGCACCGGATCATCGAGCCGGAGCTCGGCGATCCGGTTGGCCATCTGCTCGTCCTTGTTCGGAGCGGTGCTGGTCCGCAGGTCCTGGAGCGGGTCGATGGCCAGGTCGACCAGGACATACATGATCACGGTCGAGACCAGCACCACGAGCAGCGACATCAGCAGCCGCTTGACGAAGAAGACCACCACAGCGAAGACCTGACCTGTCTTGGAAAACGGTGTACAGACGGACCTCGTGGTGGGTACCGCCGACAAGCGACAGTACCCACCACGCAGGTGCTAGGAGAAGAGGTGCGACTTTCGGGTCAGTTCTTCGGAACCTCCCAGTTCCAGTACCCGTAGAACATCGTCGGCGAGAGGATCGCCGGCTCGAGTCCCGTCACACGCGTGCTGTTGGAGATGTTGGCCGAGGGGAACTGGAAGATGGTGATCCCCACGGCGTCCTCGAACAGGATCTTCTCGATCTCGGTCTGCAGCCTGACCTGCTCGGCCTGGTCGGCAGTGACGACGAGCTCGTCGAACAGTGCGTCGACCTCCTTGTTCGAGTAGCCGATCAGGTTGTTCAGACCACCGGTCGCGAAGATCTCACGGTCCGAGCTCACCGCCGGGGTGGTCGACTGCCAGCCGAAGAAGACGGCGTCGTAGGTGCCGTCACCCAGCTTGGCGCCCCAGTCCGGGTTCCCCTTGTCGATCAGGTTGAACCCGGCCTTCGCGAGCGCCGGCTTGTAGAGCTGGAACTCGTTCTCGCGCCGGACGTTGCCCTTGGCGTACATCACGCGCACGTCGATCGGCTTGGTGATGCCGGCCTGCTTGAGCAGCTTGTTGGACAGGGCCGGGTCGACCTCGGCGTACGCCGAGGAGCCGTTCTGGGCGACGATCTCGTCGTAGCCGGGAGTTCCCGCGGTCTTGACGAAGGAGTTGCGCACCTCCGCCTCGGGGTTGATCGGCTTGACCAGCTTGTCGACGACCTCCTGGCGCGGGATGCCGTGCAGGAATGCCTGGCGCACCAGCAGCGCCTTCTTCTCGTCCCCACCGTAGGAGGCGGGGTCGAACGGACCCTTGTTGTTCAGCACCGTGTCGAAGTGCTCGTAGGTGCCCTCGACTCCGGCCTCGATCTCGGCGTTGTCGATCTTCTTCGCCGCGTCGACCACGTCCGTGGTCACCTGCGGGGAGAACATGTCGAGCTCGCCGTTCTCGAGTGCCTGGACCTGGGCCAGCGGGTCCTCGTTCCAACGCACCGTCAAGGTGTCGATGGCCGCGTCGCGCTCACCCTTGAACTCGGGGTTCTTCTCCAGGGTCATGAACTGGTTCTCTTCGAACTTCTTCATGAGGTAGGCGCCGCTCGACAGTGCGAGGTCGGGATCATCGGGCATCGAGGTGTAGTCGTAGCCGGTGTTCCAGAAGGCCGAGACCTTCTCGAGTGCTGCCGCGTCCTCGTCCTGGATCGCCTTGACCAGCGCGTCCTTGGCCTCCTGCGGCTCCTCGATGCCGAGGGCCTTCGCGGCGGTGACGTGCGCCGGGATGTTCACGCTGAAGTCGTACTGCCAGTCCGCATAGGGCTTGGTGTAGACAAGGGTGAGCGACTTGCCGTCGTCGCTGATCTCCGGGGTCTCGGTGACCAGGCTCAGACCGATGGAGGAGCTGTCGAAGTAGACCTTGCCCTTGGTGTTCTGGGGCAGACCGGTGGCCTCGTCGCGCTTGACCTTGTCGGCGTCGATGGTGTTCACGTTGCCGCTCTGGGCCGCCCAGATCAGCAGCAGGTCCGCTGCGTCGACCGGGGTGCCGTCGGACCACTTGGAGTCGTCGGCCACGGTGTACTTGACGGTCAGCGGGTCGTCGCTGGTCTTCTCGTAGGTGCCGAAGGAGGTGTCCGCCTCCAGCTCACCCTCGGCGTTGACGTACCAGAACTGACCGTGCATCAAGTACTTGACGATGGCGTTCGCGGTCGCGTTGCCGTTCGAGGTCGCGTCGTTGTAGGAGTAGAACGGCTGGTTCCAGCCGAGGTTCAGCGAGGTCTTGTCGCTGCTGCTGCCCTCGCCCTCGGCGTCAGGGGTGGCACCGCAGGCTGTCACCGCCAGGCTCACTGCGGCGATCACCGCCCCCACGGCAAACATTCGCTTGCTTCTCACGTATTTCCTCCTCGGTGTGGCCCGTCACCCGTGGGCGGGACCAGCAGGACTACCAGTCAGGGACCCGACTGAACTACGTGACCCTAGGCACATCGGGGCGCGCGGGTTAAGCCTTCGGCGCGAAGTAGGCGTGATTGTTACCAGAGCGCGACTATTCCTTCGTCGCCCTGACCGGGCTGCCCGGGGCCGCGGGGCGCGCGTCGACCCCGGCCTCCTTGCGCTGCTCCGCCGCAATCGGAGCCGGGGCGCCGGTGAGCGGGTCATAGCCACCACCGCTCTTGGGGAAGGCGATCACCTCGCGGATCGAGTCCGCGCCGCTCAACAGCGCGCAGATCCGGTCCCAGCCGAAGGCGATCCCGCCGTGGGGCGGGGCACCGAACGCGAAGGCGTCGAGCAGGAACCCGAACTTCTCCTGGGCGGCTGCGTCGTCGAGACCCATCAGGGCGAAGACGCGCTTCTGTACGTCGCTGCGGTGGATCCGGATCGAACCACCGCCGATCTCGTTGCCGTTGCAGACGATGTCGTAGGCCCAGGCCAGGGCGTTGGCCGGATCCTGGTCGAAGTCGTCGAGGTCCTTGGGGCTGGTGAAGGCGTGGTGGACGGCCGTCCAGGCTCCCCCGCCGACTGCGACGTCACCGGCGGCCGTGGCCTCGGCCGCGGGCTCGAAGAGCGGAGCGTCGACGACCCAGACGAAGCTCCAGGCTGACTCGTCGACGAGTCCGCCGCGGCGACCGATCTCGAGTCGCGCCGCACCCAGGAGCGCCCGGCTGCTCTTGACCGCACCGGCTGCGAAGAAGATGCAGTCCCCCGGCTGGGCACCCACGTGCTCGGCGATGCCGGCCCGCTCCTCCTCGCTGATGTTCTTGGCCACCGGGCCGGCCAGCTCGCCGTCCTCCTTGACCAGCAGGTAGGCGAGACCGCGGGCACCACGCTGCTTGGCCCATTCCTGCCAGGCGTCGAGCTGCTTGCGCGGTTGACCGGCACCACCGGGCATCACGACGGCGCCGACGTACTCCGACTGGAACACCCGGAACGGGGTGTCCTTGAAGAAGTCGGCGCACTCGACCAGCTCGAGACCCATCCGCAGGTCGGGCTTGTCGGAGCCGAACCGCCTCATCGCCTCGTGGTAGGTCAGGCGCGGGAACGGCGTGGGCACGTCGTACCCGATCAGGCCCCAGAGCGCGGTCAGGATCTCCTCGGTGAGCGCGATCACGTCGTCCTGCTCGACGAAGCTCATCTCGATGTCGAGCTGGGTGAACTCCGGCTGCCGGTCGGCGCGGAAGTCCTCGTCGCGGTAGCAGCGCGCGATCTGGTAGTAGCGCTCCATCCCAGCGACCATCAGCAGCTGCTTGAACAGCTGCGGGCTCTGCGGCAGCGCATACCAGCTGCCGGGCTGCAGCCTCGCGGGCACCAGGAAGTCACGCGCCCCCTCGGGGGTCGAGCGGGTCAGGGTCGGGGTCTCGACCTCGACGAAGCCATGGGTGTCGAGCACCTCACGCGCTGCCCTGTTGACCTTGCTGCGCAACCGGAGGGCGGCGTTGGGGCCCGACCGGCGCAGGTCGAGGTAGCGGTGTCGCAGTCGGGCCTCCTCGCCGACGTCGACGTGTTCGTCGATGGGGAACGGAAGCGGTGCCGCGGCGCTGAGAACCTCCACGTCGGTGGCGATCACCTCGATCTCACCGGTGGGCAGGTTGGGGTTCTGGTTGCCCTCCGGGCGCAGGCTCACAGTGCCGGTGATCTTCAGGCAGTACTCGCTGCGCAGGTTGTGGGCGACGGCCTCGTCGCGGATCACGACCTGGACCACCCCACTCGCCTCGCGCAGGTCGATGAAGGCCACTCCCCCGTGGTCGCGACGACGCGCGACCCAGCCGGCGAGGGTGACTTCGGTGTCGACGTGGGCTGGCCGCAGGCTGCCGGCGTCGTGGGTGCGGATCACTGTTGCTCCTGTTGGTTGCGTCGAACGCGAGGGCGCAGGTCCTCGACCGGCGGTGCCCACGTGGTGAGGTCCACAGCGCTCTGGTCGCCGCTGCGGATGTCCTTGACCTCGGGCGGCTCGTCGTCCGCGCCGGGGAAGAGTACGTAGGGGATGCCACGGCGCTCGGCGTGACGGATCTGCTTGCCGAACTTCGCTGCGGAGGGCGCGACCTCGCAGGGGATGCCGTGGCCGCGGAGCTGGTCGGCGAGCGCGTCGCTGTGCCGACGTCTCTCCTCGTCGACCACGGCCACGAGGACCGCGCTGGGCACGGACCGGTCGGCCTCGACCACGCCCTTGCCGAGGAGCGGCACGAGCAGGCGACTCACCCCGAGCGAGATGCCGACGCCGGGGTAGGTCGTACGCCCGTCGCTGGCGAGCGCGTCGTAGCGGCCTCCCGAGCAGATCGAGCCGAGGCTCTCGTAGCCCTCGAGCCTGGTCTCGAACACGGTGCCGGTGTAGTAGTCCAGCCCCCGGGCGATCTTGAGGTCGGCGACGACCTGGACCCGGTCGGTCACCAGCGGCGCACACCCCTCGATCACGGCCGCCAGCTCGTCCAGGCCCTGGTCGAGCAGCTGATGACGTACGCCGAGAGAGCGCACCTGGTCGACGAAGGAGCTGTCCGTGGCGCTGATCCGGGCCAGGGCGAGGCACTGGTCAGCCTGGTCGCGGGACAGCCCGGCGTCGTCCACGAGGAGGGCTCCCACCCGCTCCTCGGAGAGCTTGTCGAGCTTGTCGACGGCCCGCATGACGGCCTCGGTGTCGGTGATGCCCAGCCCGGTGTAGAAGCCCTGGATCAGCCTGCGGTTGTTGACCTGCAGCCGGAACCCGGGCAGGCCGATCGACCGGGGGTCGGCGAGGCCGCCGAGCGCATCGAGCATCACCCGAGCCACCTCCACGTCGTGATGGAACGCGAGGGTGTCGCGTCCGATCACGTCGATGTCGGCCTGGGTGAACTCGCGGAAGCGACCCTCCTGCGGACGCTCACCACGCCACACCTTCTGGATCTGGTAGCGCCGGAACGGGAACTCGAGCTTGCCGGCGTTCTCCAGCACGTAGCGGGCGAACGGCACGGTCAGGTCGAAGTGCAGCCCCAGGGAGGACCCGCTGAGACCGGCGTCGCCGTCCTCGTCGTGGATCCGGCGGAGCACGTAGACCTCCTTGGAGGTCTCGCCCTTGCGCAGGAGCTGGTCGAGGGGCTCGACCGCGCGGGTCTCGACGCTGGCGAACCCGTGCAGCTCGAAGGTCGCCGCCAGCCGGGCGAGCACCTGCTGCTCGACGTAGCGCTGGGCGGGCAGCAGCTCGGGAAACCCGCTGAGCGGGGTGATCCGGCTCATCTCACAGGCCCCGCGTGACCGGACTGGTCTGGCCGCTCTGGTCCTCGACCCCTGGATCGAGCTCAGTCGAGATCAGGTCGAGCAGGTAGGGGTTGGTCGCGCGCTCCCGGGCGATGCTGGTCTGCTCACCGTGACCGGGCAGGACGACGACGTCGTCGGGCAGGGTGAGGACCTTCTCGCGCAGGCTGCGCAGCATCGTCGGGTGGTCGCCGCCGGGCAGGTCGGTGCGGCCGATCGAACCGGCGAAGAGCAGGTCGCCGGAGAACATCAGCTCGGACACCTCGGCGGCGTGTCCTGAGCCTGTCGACGGGTACGGCGTGCGGAAGGTCACCGAGCCCTCGGTGTGCCCGGGAGTGTGGTCGACCACGAAGGTCAGCCCGGCGAGCTCGAGGCTCTGGGCGTCGCTGAGCTCCTCGACCCGCTCGGGCTCGACGAACTCATACTTCCCGCCGAGCATCATCGCGGTCGTCTCCGCGGACATGCCCGCCATCGGGTTCGCCAGCAGGTGCCGGTCGCGTGGGTGGATCCACGCGGTGGCGTCGTAGGTGCCGGCCACCGGGGCGACACACCACATGTGGTCCACGTGGCCGTGGGTCACCAGCACGGCTACCGGCTTCAGGTGGTGCTCGCGCACCGCCTGCTCGACACCCTGGGCGGCGTCCTTGCCGGGATCGATGACCACGCACTCGGTGCCCGGGCCGGTTGCCGCGATGTAGCAGTTGGTGCCCCACGGTCCGGCCGGGAAGCCTGCGATCAGCACCTTGACGTCTCCTGCTTCGGGGGTATGGGTCTGGGTTGGGCTCCGGCCCAGCCTACTGGCCCCGGTTCGTCACCTCGGCATGCGTACGATGAGGCCACGCTGAACCGCACCACCCTCAACGCAGAAGCAGGTGTAGCAACGTGACCGCGCAGGGCAACTCCCCCGTCGAGGGTCAGCAGAGTCACCCCGGGAAACCAGGACCGCCCCGTCCGGCACCTCCGACCCGACGTCCCGGTCCCCCTGCTGCCAGCCCCCCTCCCGCGTCCACACCCGGTCCTCCCGCTGGCCCGCCGCCCAGCGACTGGGGACGAGTGGACGACGACGGAACCGTCTACCTGCGCACGGCGGACGGCGAACGCGTCGTTGGCCAGTACCCCGAGGGCACGCCCGAGGAGGCGCTCGCCTTCTTCACCCGACGTTTCGACGCCCTCGAGTTCGAGGTGCAGCTGCTCGAGCAACGGGTCCGCGCCGAGGCGCTCACCCCCGACGAGGCCACCGAGTCGATCAAGCGGGTCGCCACCCAGGTCGTGGAGGCCAACGCCGTGGGCGACATCGGGGGTCTCAGCGCCCGGCTCGATGCCCTCCGCCCGCTTCTCGGGCTCCAGCGCAACAAGCGCCGCGAGGAGCGCGCGCTCCGGCTCGAGGAGTCCCGCGCCCGCAAGGAGGCGATCGTCGGCGAGGCCGAGAAGATCTCCCTCGGCAAGGACTGGCGCAACGGCGTCAACCGCCTGCGTGACCTGCTCGAGGAGTGGAAGGCGCTGCCCCGACTGGACAAGAAGAGCGACGACGAGCTGTGGCACCGCTTCTCCGGCGCGCGCACGGCGTACACCCGGCGCCGCAAGGTGCACTTCGCCGAGATGAACGAGTCCCGCGAGGGTGCCCGGGTGGTCAAGCAGAAGCTGCTCAAGGAGGCCGAGTCTCTCAGCGACTCCACCGACTGGGGCCCGACCTCGACCCGGTTCCGGTCCCTGATGCAGGACTGGAAGAACGCGGGAGCCGCTCCGCGCGAGGTCGAGGAGGACCTCTGGCAGCGCTTCCGCTCAGCCCAGGACACGTTCTTCGGAGCACGCGACGCGGCCAACGCCGAGCAGGACCGGGAGTTCGCTGCCAACGCTGAGACGAAGCGCGCCCTTCTCGCTGAGGCGGAGGCCCTCGTGCCCGTGAGGGATCTCGAGGCGGCCAAGCGTGCGTTCCGCGACATCAGCGAGCGTTGGGACGCCGCCGGAAAGGTCCCTCGCGACGACATCAAGTCGCTCGAGGCCCGCATCCGCAAGGTCGAGACGGCGATCCGCTCGGTCGAGGACGACAAGTGGAAGCGCAGCGACCCGGAGAAGTCCGCCCGCGCCGACGACCTGCTCGGCCAGCTCGAACGCGCCATCTCCGGGCTCGAGGCCGACCTCGAGAAGGCCCGGACCGCCGGCAACGAGAAACAGGTCAAGGACCTGGAGGAGAACCTCGCGTCCCGCCAGGCATTCCTGGAGATGGCCAAGAAGGCCTCCTCCGAGTTCAGCTGAGCCCTGCGCCCGGCCTGCTACTGGGTGACGCGATAGGCGTCGAAGACCCCGTCGACCTGACGGACGGCCTTGAGGATCGCTCCCAGGTGCTTGGGGTCGCCCATCTCGAAGGCGAACCGGCTCTTCGCGACCCGGTCACGGTTGGTGGTCAGGCTGGCCGAGAGGATGTTCACGTGCTGGTCGGAGAGCACCATCGTGATGTCGGAGAGCAGCCTGGCCCGGTCGAGTGCCTCCACCATGATCTGCACCAGGAACGTCGACTGCGAGCTCGGCGCCCACTCCACCTCGGCCAGCCGCTCCGGCTGGCTCAGCAGCTGCGTGGCGTTGGTGCAGTCGCGGCGGTGCACGGAGATGCCGTCACCCCGCGTGACGAATCCGAGGATCTCGTCGCCCGGCACCGGGGTGCAGCAGCGCGCGAGCTTGACGAGCACATCCGTGGCGCCCTTGACCACGACACCGGAGTCGTGCGCCGCCTGGCCACGTCGGCGGGGCCGGGTGATGGTGACGGCCTCGGCCAGGTCCTCGGCGGCGCCGTCCTTGCCTCCGGAGACCTCGATCACCTTGCGTACGACGGTCTGCGCGCCCAGGTTGCCCTCGCCCACTGCGGCGTAGAGCGCCGAGACGTCGGCCACGCTGAGCTCGTTGGCGACCTGGGTGAGCGACTCGTGGGTCATCACCCGCTTCAGCGGAAGGCCCTCCTTGCGGAGCAGACGGCCGATCTGCTCCTTGCCGTGCTCGATGGCCTCCTCGCGGCGCTCCTTGGTGAACCAGTGACGGATCTTGCTGCGCGCCCTCGGCGACTTCACGAAGGTCAGCCAGTCGCGGGTCGGACCGGCGTTGGGAGACTTGGAGGTGAACACCTCGACGACGTCGCCGTGCTCGAGCTCGGACTCCAGCGGCACCAGCCGGCCGTTGACCCGGGCACCGATCGTGTGGTGGCCGACCTCGGTGTGGATCGAGTAGGCGAAGTCCACCGGGGTCGAGCCGATGGGCAGCCCGATCACGTCACCACGCGGGGTGAAGACGAAGACCTCGGCGCTGTTGATCTCGAAGCGCAGTGAGTCCAGGAACTCGCCCGGGTCCTCGACCTCGTTCTGCCAGTCCAGGAGCTGACGCAGCCACTGCATGTCGGGGTCCACCGCGGACTTCTCCGTGTCCACGCCGGCGCGCACGTCCTCCTTGTACTTCCAGTGGGCGGCGACCCCGTACTCGGCCCGTCGGTGCATGCCGACGGTGCGGATCTGCATCTCCACGGGCTTGCCGGACGGGCCGATCACCGTCGTGTGCAGCGACTGGTACATGTTGAACTTCGGCATCGCGACGTAGTCCTTGAACCGGCCCGGAAGCGGGTTCCACCGGTTGTGCAGCACGCCCAGGACGCCGTAGCAGTCCTGGTCGTTGTCGACCAGGATGCGGATGCCGACGAGGTCGTAGATGTCGGTGAACTCGCGTCCTCCGTGGATCATCTTCTGGTAGATCGAGTAGTAGTGCTTGGGTCGGCCGGTCACCCGGGCGTTGATCTTGCCGGCGCGCAGGTCACCCTCGACCTGGGTGATCACCTCCGCCAGGAACTGGTCCCGCGACGGTGCCCGCTCGGCGACGAGCCGCACGATCTCGTCGTAGATCTTGGGGTGCATCGTGGCGAACGCGAGGTCCTCGAGCTCCCACTTGAGGGTGTTCATGCCCAGTCGGTGGGCCAGCGGCGCGTAGATCTCCAGGGTCTCCCGGGACTTGCTCTCCTGGGTCTCCTGCTTGACGTAGCGCAGGGTTCGCATGTTGTGCAGCCGGTCGGCGAGCTTGATGACGAGGACCCGGATGTCCTTGCTCATCGCCACGATCATCTTGCGGATCGTCTCGGCCTGCGCCGTTTCGCCGTACTTGACCTTGTCGAGCTTGGTGACCCCGTCGACCAGCAGCGTCACCTCGTCGCCGAAGTCGCTGCGCAGCTCAGCCAGGGTGTACGGCGTGTCCTCGACCGTGTCGTGCAGCAGAGCGGCCACCAGAGTCGGCTCGGTCATCCCGATGTCGGCCAGGATCGTGGTCACGGCGAGCGGGTGGGTGATGTAGGGGTCACCGCTCTTGCGCACCTGGCCGCGGTGATGCTTCTCGGCGACGTCGTAGGCGTGCTCGAGCAGGGCGAGGTCGGCCTTGGGGTGGTTGGCCCGCACGGTGCGGAACAACGGCTCGAGCACCGGGTTGCCGATCTGCTTGCTGGTGCCGATCCTGGCCAGACGTGCCCGGACTCCGCGACCGGTCAGCGTGGGGGCGCGCTCGGGTGCTGCGGGAGGCGTGCCCGGGTCTGCGGCGGGCTCGGTCACCACGCGGTCCTCGGCCATGGTCCTCCCCTCGGCGCTGTCAGGCGGTCGCCTTCCAGTCTAGGGCGCAGTGGACCGTTGACTGTTAAACCGTGAGCAGGACTGTCAGCGGAACCTCGCCGACCGTGGCGCGTCCGGGCAGGAAGCTCAGCTCCAGCATCATCGCGAGACCGTGCACGACTGCTCCGGCCGCCTCGACCAGCTCGGCCGTGGCCCGGGCGGTCCCGCCGGTGGCGAGCACGTCGTCGACGACCAGCACGCGCTCACCCGGTTGGAGGGCGTCCGTGTGCATCGCGAGGGTCTCCTCGCCGTACTCCAGCTCATAGCTGGCCACACGCGTGGTCCACGGCAGCTTGCCGGGCTTGCGCACCGGAATGAAGCCGACGCCGAGGGCCAGGGCCACCGGTGCCGCCAGGATGAACCCACGCGCCTCCATCCCGACCACCTTGTCCACGGCCACGACACCGGAGTCGTCGCGGCCCGCGGCGGCGAGGGCAGCCACGACGGCGGTGAACGCCGCGTGGTCATCGAGCAGCGGGGTGATGTCCTTGAACATCACCCCCGCCTTGGGAAAGTCGGGGACGTCACGGACGAGCCGGTCGATCAGCTCGCTCAACCCACGGTCATCGGTCACGCCCGCGACCTCACTTGCCGCGCTTGGACCGAGGTTGCCGCGTGGGCTGGCTCCGCTTGGACGCCCCTGAGTCGCGGAGCGGCGCCTTGGCCCCGGGTACGACGCGGCCCGACCCGGAGGCCTCGGGACGACGTGGTGGTGCGGTCGCGGGAGCCACCGTCTCGTCGTCCTCGTCCTCGTCCAGCGGGTCGTAGTCGTCATCCTCGGAGCGCACCGGCAGGTCGTCGGTGAACGCGGGGACGTCGGCGTAGCGATCCACGCCACGACGGGAGCGAGCCTTGGCGCGGGCGTCCTGCTGAGTGATCTCCTGCTCGCTCGCCTTCAGCTGTACGGCGAGCGGAGTCGCGATGAAGATCGAGGAGTAGGCACCGGCAGCCATGCCGACGAACAGGGACAGGGCGAGGTCCTTGAGCGATCCCGTGCCGAGGCTGACCACGCCGACGTAGAGGATCGCGCCGACCGGGAGCAGCGCCACGATCGAGGTGTTGATCGAGCGCACCAGGGTCTGGTTGACCGCCAGGTTCGCCAGCTGGGCGTAGGTCCGGCGGCTCTGTCTCAGGTGCCGGGTGTTCTCCCTCACCTTGTCGAAGACGACCACGGTGTCATAGAGCGAGAACCCCAGGATGGTCAACAGGCCCGTGACCGTGGCCGGGGTGACCTCGAAGCCCGAGAGTGCATAGATGCCGATCGTGATGACGACGTCGTGGGCCAGGGCCACCAGGGCGGCCACGGACATCTTCCACTCCCGGAAGTAGGCCCAGATGAACAGCACGACCAGGATCAGGAAGACGACGAGGCCGGTCAGGGCGCGCTTGGCGACCTGTTCACCCCAGCTCGCACCGACGTCCTGGGTCGAGATGTCGTCCTCCGCGTCCACCCCGAGGGCGTCGGCGATGGCCTGGGAGATCTCGCGCGACTGGTCGTTGGTGAGCTCTTCGGTCTGTGCCCTGATCGTGTCAGTGCCGGCGGTGTTCACGATCGGGGACGAGGCCGCTTCGATCCCGGTCCCGGCGATCGTCGTGCGGACCTTGTCGGCGGTGTCCTGGTTGGCCTGGTCGGCGGGGACGCTGATGGCGTACTCGACGCCACCCTCGAACTCGATGCCGAAGTTGAGGCCCTTGAAGTAGAGACCGCCCACGGCCAGGAGCACGATGATGGCGGAGACGGAGTACCACAACCACTTGCGGCCGACGAAGTCGATGGAGACATCGCCCTCGTAGAGCGCATTGCCCAGCCTGCTCATCTTGCCCATCAGGCAGTCCCTCCGGCCAGCTGTGCGTGCTTCGGGCTCTCGTCGATGCCCAAGGTCTCGCGGGAGAGCCCGGAGAACCTGTGGCCGGTGTTGAAGAACCGCCTCTTCGCGAGCAACGTCATCATCGGCTTGGTGAACCAGAAGAACACCGCGACGTCGATGAGGGTGCTGATGCCCAGCGCGAAGGCGAAGCCCCGCACGACACCGATCGCGAAGATGTAGAGCACCACCGCGGCCAGGAGCGAGACCGCATCGGCCGCCAGGCAGGTGTTCCGGGCGCGGGCCCAGCCGGTCTCGACGGCTACCCGCATCGACCTCCCGTCGCGCATCTCGTCACGTATTCGCTCGAAGTAGACGATGAACGAGTCGGCAGTGATGCCGACGCCGACGATCAGGCCCGCGATGCCCGGGAGCGTGAGGGTGAACCCGGCCGCCTTCGCGAGCACCAGCACGGTCCCGTAGGTGACGATGCCGGCGACGATCAGGGAGGCGACCACCACGGCACCCAGGCCGCGGTAGTAGACGAGGCAGTAGAGCATCACGATGATCAGCCCGGCCGCGCCGGCGAGAATGCCCGCGGAGAGCTGGTTTCCGGCCAGCGAGGGGCCGATGGTCACGATCGTGGGTTCGGCGAACTTGATCGGCAGGGCGCCGTACTTGAGCGAGTTCGAGAGTGAGCGCGCCTCGGTCTCGGAGAAGTCACCGGTGATCTGGGCGTTGCCGTCCAGGATCGGCTCGTTGACGCCCGCATAGGAGATCACGGTGCCGTCCAGCACGATCGCAAACGTTCCCTGGTTCTGGTTCAGCGCGGTGGTGGTGTCGCCGAACACCTTGCGCGCGGAGCTCTTGAAGCCCAGGTTCACGGCCCAGCCGACACCCCCCTGCGGAGTGCCGTAGGACGCCGACTTCAGCTCGGTGCCCTCGATCAGGGACTTGGAGAGCAGGAACTTCTGGCCCTTGTCGTCGCACGCCATCAGTGGCTCTTCTGGGTTGTCCGCGGTCGGTGCGGCGGACTGGCCCTTGGCAGGACACGTGAACGCCGCGAACTTCTGCAGCCACTCGACGCCGGGGTCCTGGGACCAGGCCAACGGGTCGTCGACCGAAGCGCCCTTCTCGGTGACCTGCGGTTGCTCCTGCGCCGGGTCGACCGGCGCGGGCGCGGGCGTGGGGTCGGGGGTGGTGGCGAAGGGCGCGGGACGGGGGTTGGGGGTGGCCTTGTCGACCTGCGGCGCCTTCTTCGGCTTCGCCTTGCCCGAGGGAGACGCCTTGCCCGAGGGAGACGCCTTGCCCGAGGGGCTCGGTGACGCGGACTCGCTGGGGTCGGGGACCGGGGTGCCGGGCTGCGGAGAGCCGACCACGAGGCGGAACCTCAGCTGAGCGGTGCGCTTGACCGCGTCGACGAGGTCGGTGCGGTTCTTGCCCGGGATCTCCACGATGATGTTGCGGCTGCCCTGGGTGGAGACCTCCGCCTCGGAGACGCCGCTGCCGTTGACGCGGGAGTCGACGATGCTGGCGGCCTGCTTGAGCTTCGTCGCGGTGATCTCGCCGCCTTCCGGGATCGCGGACAGGGTGATCCGGGTGCCGCCCTCGAGGTCGAGTCCCAACCGCGGCTTCCACGTCTGGCCGAGCGCGGCCAGCCCGAAGAGCACCACGATGGTGAGCCCGAAGACGACAAGCGTGCGTGCGGGGCGGAGCTTGCTCTTCGCCACGTTGTTGTTTCTCCTCAGTCCTCTGCCTGGGTCGGGTCCGACTCCCCCGACTGGTCCGGCTTGCGCTCGGCCTCGAGGTCACTCACCCGACGTACGACGACCTGGCGCGCCACCGTGATGACCGTGCCCGGTGCCACCTCGAGCTCGACCCGTCCCTCGCTCAACGAGCGGATGGTTCCGAAGATCCCCGCGGACAGCACCACCTCCTGGCCGACCTCGAGCTGACTCTGCAGCTCCAGGACCCGTTTCTGCTGGGTCCGGGCGGGGCGCATCACGATGGCCCAGAAGACGATCATGGCGACGACGATCACGAGCAACTGCGCGTAGGCAGGCACGACAGACAACTCCCCAGGAAGAAAACAGGTCGGTGGGTGCCGTGGATCCGCCGTCGAGACCGGAAAGGGCTCGCTCGCTGGGACCGGTACGGCACCGAACGTGAAGTGTAACGGCCGTCACCGGTTCATTCTGACTCCGACCCGAAGAGTGTCGGCTCGTCTCCTCCCAAGCCCGGAGGAGGGGTGAGGCCGAGATGGGTCCACGCCGCGGGCGTGGCGACCCGTCCCCGCGGGGTGCGCGCCAGCAGCCCCTGTCGCACCAGGAAGGGCTCGGCCACCTCCTCCACGGTCTCGCGTTCCTCTCCCACCGCCACTGCGAGCGTGCTCACGCCGACAGGGCCACCTCCGAAGCGGCGGCAGAGAACGTCGAGCACGGACCGGTCGAGACGGTCCAGCCCCGACTCGTCGACCTCGAACAGCTCCAGGGCAGCCCGCGCGAGATCACGGGTGACGATGCCGTCGGCGCGCACCTGGGCGAAGTCACGGACCCGACGCAGCAGCCGGTTGGCGATCCGCGGTGTCCCCCGCGAGCGCAGGGAGATCTCGCGTGCGCCGTCGGTGCGCAGCTCGACGTCGAGCAGCCCGGCCGAGCGGTGGACGATGCGCTCGAGGTCCTCGGGCTCGTAGAACTCGAGCCGGGCCGTGAACCCGAACCTGTCACGCAGCGGGCTGGGCAGCAGACCGGCGCGCGTCGTCGCGCCGACCAGGGTGAAGGGCGGGATCTCCAACGGGATGGCCGTCGCACCGGGGCCCTTCCCGATCACCACGTCGACGCGGAAGTCCTCCATCGCCATGTAGAGCATCTCCTCCGCCGGCCGCGACATCCGGTGGATCTCGTCGACGAAGAGCACGTCGCCATCGTTGAGTCCGGAGAGGATCGCGGCGAGATCACCCGCGTGGGTGATGGCCGGACCGCTGGTCAGGCGGAGCGGAGCGCTCATCTCGGCGGCGATGATCATGGCGAGCGTCGTCTTGCCGAGACCGGGTGGCCCGCTCATCAAGACGTGGTCGGGCACGCGTTGCCGAGCCCTGGCCGCCTCGAGGAGCAGCGACAGCTGCTCGCGGACGCGCTCCTGGCCCACCACCTCGTCCAGGGTGCGGGGTCGAAGCGCAGCCTCGACGACCCTCTCGTCCCCGTCGGCGTCGGCCGCGGTGAGTGTCCCGCTGGGAGGCCCGCTGGGGGGCCCACTGGGGGGCCCACTGGGGGGCCTGGTGGTCATGTAGGCCACCTCTGCCGCCTCGAGCTCGGACTCGTTCACCGGTTCACGCCTTGCTCAGCGTGCGCAGGGCGGCGCGGAGCAGCTGCGCGACGTCCGGCGTGGGCATCTGCTCCGCCTCGGGTGTCACCGAGCTGACCGCCTGGTCGGCCTCACGGGCCGACCAGCCGAGGCCGACCAGCCCTGCCTGCACCTGCGCCTGCCACCCGCTCGAGACCGAGGAACCGGGCCGGGAGGGTGCCGACGTCGTGGTCGGGGCGCCGATCCGGTCACGCAGCTCGAGGATGATCCGCTGCGCACCCTTCTGCCCGATCCCCGGGACGTGGGTCAGCGTCTTGACGTCGTCGGTGCTCACGGCGCGTCGCAGGGCCTCGGGCCGGTGCACCGCCAGCATCGCCTGGGCGAGCTTGGGCCCGACCCCGCTGGCTGTCTGGACGAGCTCGAACATCTGCTTCTCGTCCTCGTCGGCGAAGCCGAAGAGGGTCAGGGAGTCCTCGCGCACGACCATGCTGCTCGGCAGGGTGGCCTCGGAGCCCAGGCGGAGGCCGGCGATCGTGTCGGGCGTGCAGTGCAGCTCGAGGCCGACTCCTCCGACCTCGAGGACGGCCGAGGTGAGTCCGACTGCTGCGACCCGTCCCCGGACGAAGGCGATCATCGGCGTGCTCCTGCTCTCGATCGGGTCGAAGCTGTGGTGGTGGGATGGGCCGCTGCGTGCGCCGCGACCGCTGCCTCGAGCCGGTTGAGGCCACCTCCGCGCCAGATGTGGCAGATGGCCAGCGCGAGGGAGTCGGCGGCGTCGGCGGGCTTCGGCACCTCCGCGAGACGCAGCAGCCGGGTGACCATCGCACCGACCTGGGCCTTGTCGGCCCGGCCGCTGCCGGTCACCGAGGCCTTCACCTCGCTCGGCGTGTGCAGCGTGACCGGCAGTCCGCGGCGGGCGGCCACCAGCAACGCGATGCCGCTCGCCTGGGCCGTTCCCATCACCGTCTTGACGTTGTGCTGGCTGAACACACGCTCGACCGCCACCGCGTCGGGCCGGGTTGCGTCGAGCCACTCCTCGATGCCGGCCTCGATCAGGCACAGCCGCTGCTCGATGGGCAGCTCCGCGCCGGTGCGGATCACTCCGACGTCGACCAGCGACAGCGGCCTGCCGATCGAGCCGTCCACCACGCCCACGCCGCAGCGGGTGAGACCGGGGTCGATGCCCAGCACGCGCATGCGCTCTCCCTTTGATCGTCCGAACACCTGTTCGCACCACGCTAACGCCGAGGCACGGCACCGGAGGTACGACGCGCCGTGGCGGGCGCCGGGCCGCAGACACGGAAACAGCGACGGGGACCGCGCTGACTACGGTGGCAACGTGAGCGACGAGCATCCCGGGATCCTGGAGGTCGGCGGTTTCGAGCGCACCTTCCACGCGCTGGCCCCCGACACGAAGGCGAGATCGTTGCTGCTGGTGCTGCACGGGTCCGACTCCGATGCCGCCGGGATTCGCGCACTCAGCGGACACACCTTCGACCGGCTCGCGGACGTCGGCGTCCTCGTCGTCTATCCCGAGGCTCATCGCGGCAAGTGGAACGACGCCCGGTTGGGCACGCAGGCACCCGCGCGCGAGCTGGGCATCGACGACGTGGCCTTCCTCTCGGCCCTGGTCGACAGGCTGCGCCGGCAGTTCGACGTATCCGCGACCCAGGTCTTCGCTGCGGGGTTCTCCAACGGCGGCCAGATGGTGATCCGGCTGGTACTCGAGGTGCCCGACCTGATCGCCGGAGCGGCGATCATCGCCTCGAACCATCCCACGACCGAGAACCTGCTCCCCGAGATGTCGGAGCGCGACCGGCACCGCGAGATGCCGGTGCTGTGCGTCAACGGGACGAAGGACCCGATCGTCCCGTTCGAGGGCGGTGTGGCCAGCCTGTTCGGGCTGGAGCCCCGTGGACCGGTGATGTCCTCCCTCGACTCGGCGCGCCACTTCGCCGAGCGCAACGCGATCACCAGCGACCCGGTGATCGAGCAGGTGACCTCCGGGCGACTCGCCACGACGCTGACCCGGTGGCGGGAGGAGGGGCACGCCCCGGTCAGCTTCTATGCGGTGGACGGCGGTGGACACACCATCCCCAACCCGGACCATCGCGCGCCGCTGATCCTGGGCGCTACAGCCCGCAACCTCGACAGCGGGACGCTGGTCCGTGACTTCTTCGGCCTGGCGCCCGACCCGACAGACTAGGTGTCCAGGGACTCCATCACCTCGTCGGAGACGTCGAAGTTGGCGTAGACGTTCTGCACGTCGTCGAGGTCCTCCAGCGCCTCCAGCAGTCGGAACACCTTGCCGGCTCCGTCGCCGTCGAGCTCGACCTGCATGCTGGGGACGAAGGACGCGTCCGCCGAGTCGTAGTCGACGCCGGCCGCCTGCAGCGCGGTGCGTACGGCGACCAGGTCGGTGGCCTCGCTGAGCACCTCGAAGGACTCCCCCAGGTCGTTGACGTCCTCGGCCCCCGCGTCGAGCGTGGCCTCGAGCACGTCGTCCTCCGTGACGTTCTTCCCCTCCTGCTCGACCGGGACGATCACGACGCCCTTGCGGTTGAACATGTAGGAGACCGAGCCCGGGTCCGCGAGCGAGCCGCCGTTGCGGTTCATCGCGGTGCGGACCTCCATGGCGGCGCGGTTCTTGTTGTCGGTCAGGCACTCGATCAGGAACGCGACTCCGTTGGGTCCGTAGCCCTCGTACATGATCGTGCTGTAGTCCGCCCCGCCTGCCTCGGCGCCCGATCCGCGCTTCACGGCGCGGTCGATGTTGTCGTTGGGGACCGAGGACTTCTTGGCCTTCTGGATCGCGTCGTAGAGCGTCGGGTTGCCTACCGGGTCACCGCCGCCCATGCGTGCGGCGACCTCGATGTTCTTGACCAGCTTGGCGAACATCTTGCCCCGACGGGAGTCGATGATGGCCTTCTTGTGCTTGGTCGTCGCCCACTTGGAGTGGCCTGACATGCGGTGTTCCTTCCCTAGGTGCTGCCGGAGACCAGGTCGCAGAAGAGTCGATGGATGCGAAGGTCGGCGCCCACCTCGGGATGGAAGGACGTCGCCAGCAACGGCCCCTCACGGACCGCGACGATCCTACCCACGGCATCGCCCGTGCCCACGCGGGCGAGCACCTCGACGCCCGGACCGGCGGACTCGACCCACGGGGCACGGATGAAGACGGCATGCACCGGGTCGTCGAGCCCGTTGAACTCGACGTCTCCCTCGAAGGAGTCGACCTGACGACCGAACGCGTTGCGGCGCACCGTGATGTCGAGCCCACCGAGGGTCTCCTGGTCGGCGGTGCCGTCCTCGACGCGATCCGCGAGCAGGATCATCCCGGCACAGGTTCCGAAGACGGGCATCCCGGCGGCGATCCGCTGCTGGAGCGGTTCGAAGAGGTCGAAGATGCGGGCCAGCTTGGCCATCGTGGTGGACTCACCGCCCGGGATGACGATCCCGTCGCAGGAGTCGAGCTCAGCGGGCCGGCGTACCGCCAGGGTGGCGAAACCGAGGGAGTCGAGGGCCACGAGGTGCTCCCGCACGTCGCCCTGCAGGGCGAGGACCCCGATGCGCTGGCCGGTCACGTGGCCTCCACCAGAGGTCCCGGTGGAGTGCCTCCCCCGCGGCGGCACTCCACCGGGACCAGGTGGGTTGATCGCACGAAGCGATGCAAGGACCATCTTGGTTCTAAAAAAGGACAGATACGACTATTTCCGACAATTGACTTAAGTGGACTATACCGGACGGCGATCACCAGCCGCGGTCGGCCAGCCGATGCGACTGCGGGAGCTCCTCGACGTTGATTCCGACCATCGCCTCGCCGAGCCCTCGGGAAACCTTCGCGAGCACGTCGGGGTCGTCGTGGAAGGTGGTCGCCTTCACGATGGCAGCGGCCCGCTGGGCGGGGTTCCCGGACTTGAAGATGCCCGAGCCGACGAACACGCCCTGGGCGCCGAGCTGCATCATCATGGCGGCGTCGGAGGGGGTCGCGATCCCCCCCGCGGTGAACAGCACGACCGGCAGCCTGCCGCTGGCAGCCACCTCCTGGACGAGGTCGTAGGGCGCCTGCAGCTCCTTCGCCGCGACGTAGAGCTCGTCCTCGGACAGGGCAGCGAGCCGGCGGATCTCGCGGCGGATGGTGCGCATGTGGGTCACCGCGTTCGACACGTCCCCGGTGCCGGCCTCGCCCTTGGAGCGGATCATCGCCGCCCCCTCGGTGATCCGGCGCAGCGCCTCGCCCAGGTTCGTGGCCCCGCACACGAACGGCACCGTGAACGCCCACTTGTCGATGTGGTTCGCGTAGTCGGCCGGGGTGAGCACCTCGGACTCGTCGACGTAGTCCACGCCCAGGCTCTGCAGCACCTGGGCCTCGACGAAGTGCCCGATCCGGGCCTTGGCCATCACCGGGATCGAGACCGCCTCGATGATGCTGTCGATCATGTCCGGGTCACTCATCCGCGAGACCCCGCCCTGCGCGCGGATGTCGGCCGGAACCCGCTCCAGCGCCATCACCGCCACCGCGCCGGCGTCCTCGGCGATCTTCGCCTGCTCCGCGGTCACCACGTCCATGATCACGCCGCCCTTGAGCATCTCGGCCATGCCGCGCTTGACGCGCGAGGTGCCTCGCTCGGGAGAGCTCTGGGGGATCGATGAGGGGATGTCAGCCATGGCCGCATCGTACGTCCGGCAAGACGTGTCAGCGCACCCGGGGACGGACCCGGGGATGCCTGCCGGATCAGGCTGACTAGGCGTCGGTGGACTCGGCCAGCGCCTGCTGGCGCACCATCAGGATGCGGCGTACGACGGTCTCGGTGTTCGCGAGCGCGAGCGCCCAGATCGTCACGTGCATCAAGATGGGCAGGTCGAGCAGTGCACCCAGCCCGGTCATCACCAGGATCGCCACCAGCCGGTCGGCCCGCTCGGCGATGCCTCCCTGTGCCTGCATGCCGAGCGACTCGGCCTTGGCCCTCGCATAGCTGGTGACCGCGCCCATCACCAGGCAGTAGAGGGTGAGGCAGAGGTAGAGGTAGCTGTCCCCCGGTCCGGCGAAGTAGAGCAGCAGCCCGCCGAAGATGGCGGCGTCACCGATGCGGTCGAGGGTCGAGTCGAAGAACGCGCCGAACTTCGAGGTCCGCCCCGTGGCCCGGGCCATGGCCCCGTCGATCAGGTCGCTGAACACGAAACCGGTGATCACGAGGACGCCGGTGAGCAGCTTGCCCTGCGGGAAGAACACCAGTGCCCCGGCCGACACGCCCAGGGTCCCGACGAGAGTGACCGCGTCTGGGCTGATGCCGAGCCTGATGAAGGTGTTGACGATCGGCGCCAGCATGACGCCCTGCCAGAAGTTCTTGAACTTGTCCAACATGTCGCGAGCAGGCTACCGCCCGGGGCGGACCTCCCCTGCGAGCAGGGGCGTACCGTCAGCAGCACGGAGCCATTCAGGCTTCCCACCAAAGGGTCCGCCATGAGCGACAAGTCCCCACGTCAGAGCATGACCAAGAAGACCGGCAAGTCGATCAAGGAGAAGCGGGCAGCGAAGCGCGGCCAGAACGACGACTCCTCGATCGTCAAGGAGACCCCGCGGGGCAAGAAGCGTTGACCGCATCCCCCTTGCGTCTGGGGGTCATCGGTTCGTCGGCCAAGGAGAACGAGCACCGACTGCCGCTCCACCCTGACCACCTCGAGCGGATCCCCGCGGAGCTGCGTCGAGTGATCACCCTCGAGCACGGGTACGCCGCTCGCTTCCGGCGCTCGGACGACGAGCTCACCGACCTGGTCGCGGGCTTCGCGAGCCGGGAGGAGATCCTGGCTTCCTCCGACGTGGTGCTCCTCCCCAAGCCGCAGCATGCGGACGTCGAGGCGATGCGACCCGGTGCTGTGCTGTGGGGCTGGCCGCACTGCGTCCAGGATCCGGTGATCACCCAGCTGGCCATCGATCGCGACCTGACCCTGATCGCGTTCGAGGTGATGAACCACTGGACCGTCGACGGGTCCGTGGGGCTGCACGTGTTCCACAAGAACAACGAGCTCGCCGGCTACTGCTCCGTGCTCCAGGCCCTCGAGCTCACCGGGACCACGGGTGACTACGGCCGAAGGCTCGAGGCTGTGGTGATCGGGTTCGGCGCCACGGCGCGCGGGGCGGTGACCGCGCTGAACGCTCACGGCATCCACCAGGTGGCGGTCCTCACGAACAGGGGCGTGGCCGCCGTCGGGTCCCCGATCCACTCGGTCCGGATCAGGCAGTTCGACCACGACCCCGAGCCGCCACACCTCAGTCACGTGATCACCGAGCGAGGACGCGTGCCGCTGGCGCGCTATCTGGCCGAGAACGACATCGTGGTCAACTGCACGCTCCAGGACACAGCCGCGCCGCTGAACTTCCTCTCCCTCGCCGACCTCGACCTGTTCAGGCGGGGCAGCCTGATCGTGGACGTCTCCTGCGACGAGGGCATGGGCTTCGAGTGGGCCCGGCCCACCACGTTCGACGACCCGATGTTCACCGTGGCGGACACGGTCGACTACTACGCGGTGGATCACAGCCCGTCGTACCTGTGGAACTCGGCGACCTGGGAGAACAGCGAGGCATTGCTGCCGTTCCTGCCGATCGTGATGGCCGGTCCGGGGTCATGGGACGGCGACGAGACGATCAGCCGGGCGATCGAGGTGCGCGAGGGACACGTGGTCAACCCGGCCATCCTCAGCTTTCAGGGCCGCGCAGCCGAACACCCGCACGCGATGACCTCAGCTGTCGGCTGACTCCGGACTCTTGGAGCCATCCCAGGCCCCGGCCAAGATCTGACGGGTGCTCTGGAGCAGCTCGGGAAGCGTCTTGGTGTGACCGATGATCGGCATGAAGTTCTGGTCACCCAGCCAGCGCGGCACGACGTGCTGGTGGAGGTGGGCCGCGATGCCGGCGCCTGCTACCGCTCCCTGGTTCATGCCGATGTTGAAGCCCTGCACGCCCGAGACCTGACGCAAGGTGTGCATCGCGGCCTTGGTGAGGAGCGCGATCTCGGCGGCCTCCTCGTCGGTGGTCTCGGTGTAGCCCGCGACGTGCCGGTAGGGGCAGACCATCAGGTGGCCCGGGGCGTAGGGATAGAGATTGAGGACGACGAATGCCAGCTCGCCACGTCGTACGACGAGGCCGTCGGCGTCATCCAGCGACGGGACCCGGCAGAACGGGCACTCGCCCTCGGTGTCGTTGCTCGGCTTGCTCTCCCCGCGGATGTAGGCCATCCGGTGCGGGGTCCAGAGCCGGTCGAGCGCGTCGGGTTCGCCGACGCCGTCCTGGTGGCCCCTCGCGTGGTCGGGCTCGCTCACACCTGCACCCGTGTGGAGACGGCCTCAGCGACCCTGGCGATCGCCTCGTCGACGGGGACGCCGTTGTCCTGCCGGCCGTCGCGGTAGCGAAAGCTGACCGCCTCCGCCTCGACGTCGCTGTCCCCCGCGATCACCATGAACGGCACCTTCTGCAGCTGGGCGTTGCGGATCTTCTTCTGCATCCGCTCGTCGGACTCGTCGACCTCGACCCGCAGCCCCTGGGCACGCATCCGCCGGGCGACCTCGCCCAGGTAGTCGTTGTGCCGCTCGGCGATCGGGATCCCCTGCACCTGCACCGGTGCCAGCCAGGGCGGGAAGGCGCCGGCGTAGTGCTCGACCAGGACGCCGAAGAACCGCTCGATCGAGCCGAACTTCGCCGAGTGGATCATCACCGGCTGCTGTCGCGACCCGTCGCTGCCCTGGAACTCGAGGCCGAAACGAGCAGGCTGGTTGAAGTCGTACTGGATCGTGGACATCTGCCAGGTGCGGCCGATGGCGTCGCGAGCCTGCACCGAGATCTTCGGACCGTAGAACGCGGCACCGCCGGGGTCGGCCACCAGCTCGAGACCGGTCTCGGTGGCGACGTCCTCGAGGATCCTGGTCGCAATGTCCCAGTCCTCCTGCGAGCCGACGAACTTCTCCGAGGTGTCGTCGCGGGTGGAGAGCTCGAGGTAGTAGTCGTCGAGGCCGAAGTCCTCGAGCAGGCTGAGCACGAAGCTCAGCAGGTGCTTGATCTCCCCCGGCGCCTGTTCGGGGGTGCAGTAGGAGTGCGAGTCGTCCTGGGTCATGCCACGAACGCGGGTGAGGCCATGCACCACCCCTGACTTCTCGAACCGGTAGACGGACCCGAACTCGAAGAGCCGCAGGGGCAGCTCGCGGTAGGACCGCCCGCGCGACCTGAAGATCAGGTTGTGCATGGGGCAGTTCATCGCCTTGAGGTAGTAGTCGGTGCCCTCCATCTGCATCGGCGGGAACATCGTGTCCGCGTAGTAGGGCAGGTGACCCGAGGTCTCGAACAACCCCTGCTTGGAGATGTGCGGCGTGCCGACGTACTGGAAGCCCTCCTCGATGTGGCGGGCACGGACGTAGTCCTCCATCTCCCGCTTGATCACCCCACCCTTGGGATGGAAGACAGCCATGCCGGAGCCGATCTCGTCGGGGAAGCTGAACAGGTCGAGCTCGCGGCCCAGCTTGCGGTGGTCGCGGCGCTCGGCCTCCTCCAGGCGGTGCAGGTGCTCCTCGAGCGCTTCCTTATTCTCCCAGGCGGTGCCGTAGATCCGCTGCAGCTGCTTGTTCTTCTCGTTGCCACGCCAGTAGGCCGCGGCCGAGCGCATCAGCTTGAAGGCCGGGATGCGTTTGGTTGTCGGCAGGTGAGGGCCGCGGCACAGGTCCTTCCAGGCGACCTCGCCCTTGCGGTTGATGTTGTCGTAGATGGTCAGCTCACCCGCGCCCACCTCGGCGCTCGCGCCCTCCGCTGCGTCGGCGGCCGAGCCCTTGAGACCGATCAGCTCGAGCTTGTAGGGCTCGCCGGCCAGCTCCTCACGGGCCTCGTCGTCGGTGAGCGGTCGGCGCGAGAAGCGCTGGTTCTCCTTGACGATCTTGCGCATCCGGGACTCGATCTTCTCGAGGTCCTCCGGCACGAACGGGGTCTCCACGTCGAAGTCGTAGTAGAAGCCGTTCTCGACCGGCGGTCCGATGCCGAGCTTGGCGTCGGGGAACAGCTCCTGGACGGCCTGGGCCATCACGTGTGCCGTCGAGTGGCGCAGGATGTCGCGGCCCTCGGCGCTGCTGATGGTGACAGCCTCCACCTCGTCACCGTCGTCGAGCCCGTGCGCCAGGTCGCGCAGCTGGCCCCCCACGCGGGCAGCGATCACCTCGGGCTCCTCGGTGAACAGCTCCCAGGCCTTGGTGCCGGTCGTCACGGTCCGGTCCTCGCGCGCGCCGGCGTTGAGGAGGTGGACGTTGATGTCGGACACGAGGTTGCTCCCTGACGAGGTGGTTGCCGCGTGGTGGCACGGCGGTGGTCGCCCTGCGGGCGGCTCAGGCTCGATCGTATCGACGGGTCGGTGCTCCGGCGTACCGGGTTTCGCGCGGGTCGCCTCGACCGGTCAGGTCAGCGCTGCAGGGAGCCAGCGCACGAGAGCGGCATCGAGGTCCGGGGGGCTCACCGGTTTGGAGACGTAGTCGTCCATCCCCGCTCCGCGACAGCGATCCCGCTCCCCTTCACTGACTCCTGCGGTCATCGCGATGATCGGGGTCCGGGAGCCGCGGCTCTCCAGCCGCCGGATCTCCCTCGTCGCGGCGTACCCGTCCATCTCGGGCATCTGACAGTCCATCAGGAGTGCGTCGAAGGGCGTCCGGGCGTAGGACGCCAACGCTTCGAGCCCGTTGCCGGCGACCTCGGTGGTGTAACCCAGGTACTCCAGGATGCCGACGGCGACGAGCTGGTTGACGTGGTTGTCCTCCACCACGAGGACGTGCCCGCGGCTTCCGGGGTGCTGTGACTGCGGCAAGGACATCACCCGTGGGGGTCGGGCGAGGGCAGTTCTCGTGACCTCCCGCAGAGCACGGTGCAGCCGGGATTGCTGCACCGGCTTGGTCAGGCACACCGCGATGCCGGCGTCGTGCGCCTGATCGAGGCTGACGTCCGGCACCGAGGTCAGCAGCACGAGCGGCACACCCGTGAGCTTCGGGTTCGCCGAGATCTGAGCAGCCAGCTCGAGCCCGTCCATCCTCGGCATGCAGAGGTCGAGCAGGACCATGTCGTACGGCGCTCCCCGGTCGGCCGCGTCCTCGAGCAGGGCCAACGCAGAGGGCCCGTCCACCGCCACGTCGGCGCGCATGCCCCAGGCGCCGAGCTGCTCGCCGAGGATGAGCCGGTTCGTGTCGTTGTCGTCGACGACGAGCACCCGCTGGCCGGCCAGCCCGTCGGTGGCCCTGCTGGGAGTCACGGACGGAGCGGCGGCGGCGAGCTGCAGCGGGAGCGTGAACCAGAAGGTGCTGCCGCGTCCCACCTCGCTCTCGACGCCGAGCGTGCCCCCCATGGCCGTGACCAGCTGACTACAGATCGCCAGCCCCAGGCCGGTGCCCCCGAATCGACGGGTGGTCGAGGAGTCGGCCTGGGAGAACGGCTCGAACAGCCGCTGACGATCGCCCTGGTCGAGTCCCAGCCCGGTGTCGCTCACCTCGAAGCGGACCACCGGGCCCCGCGGGGTGTCGCCGTCCAGCTGGGCTCGGATGACCACTTCTCCCTCCTCGGTGAACTTCACGGCGTTGGAGGCGAGGTTCAGCAGGACCTGGCGCAGCCGGGACGGATCGCCGCGCAGACCGAGAGGAAGCTCAGGCGAGCAGTAGGCCAACAGCTCCAGGTTCTTGCTCTGTGCGGACTCGGCGACCAGGGCCGCGGCCTCCTCGACGACCTGCACCAGGTTGAAGTCGATGATGTCCAGCTCGAGCTTGCCGGCCTCGTTCTTGGAGAAGTCGAGGATGTCGTTGATGATCCGGAGCAAGGCCTCCCCGGCCAGGTGGACCCCGTCGACGTACTCCTTCTGACGTTCGTCGAGCCGGGTCCTCTGCAGCAGCCCGGTCAGGCCGATGACGCCGTTCATCGGCGTGCGGATCTCGTGACTCATGGTGGCCAGGAAGGCCGACTTGGCACGCGAGGCCTCGAGCGCGGCGTCGCGACTCGCGCGAGCCTCCGTGCGGGCGCGGCCCTCCGAGGCAAGCAGCCGGGCGGTGCGGAGGAAGCTCAGCACGAGCAGCAACGTCACGCTGACCATCGTCGCCGTCAGCTGCTCGTCCGCACCCCTGGCTTCCTCCTCGAAGTGCAGCACCAGGGGGAACAGGATCGGGACGGTCACAATGCCGAGCCTCCACAACGGGCGGCCGGCCTCGACCTCCTCCGGCAGGGCGTCCGGCAGGGCGTCCGGCAGGGCGTCCGCCTCGGTCGCCGGTCGACGCCACGCCGAGATGCCGATCAGCATCGCGCCGGTCATCCAGGCGGCGTTCAGCACTCCCGACAGCTGCCCAGAGGTCGTGAGCAGGTAGCCGACGTCACCCGCCATCCAGAAGGCGAGGCCGACTCCGAACAGCAGGCCGATCGACGACTTCGAGCGCCGGCTCGTCATGGCCCGCGCCACCAGCGCCAGCAGGATGGCATCGAGCACCGGATAGGCGGCCCAGAGGGCTCGAGTGGACACCGTGACAGACGTGTCGGCGAGGATGGCGGAGATGGAGAGGTTCCAGAACACGAGCACGCTCACGACCGTGATCGTCAGCGCGTCGAGCACGGCGTCGAGGTCGATCCGGGCGCGGGTGGGGGTGCGGGTGCGGACCACCGTGGCGATGAAGAGCGCCGCCCCGAGCGCCAGATAGGCCGTGAAGTATGCCGCGTCGGCCAGCGAGACGGTGGGGTCTTCCCCGTTCCAGGAGTAGATGACCCAGAGCCATTCGCCCACCGCGTTGGCGGTGACCCCGACGGCGATCAACAGGGCGATCAGCGACGGCCCGAGGCGTCTGCGTAGAGCGCCGGCACAGGCCACGACGGCGGCACCGGTGATCGCTGCGAGATTGGTGAAGTCACCGACAGGACCCGTAGGTAGCACCAGCTGAATGACCACGAGAGCCACACCGGTGAGCACCAGAGCAGACCAGACCAGGTTGAGGCGAGCGATCGCTGCCCACGTCGACCTTGCGGCCGGACCAGACGGCTCAGCCGTCGACGGGACCGTCACCGCGGTCATCGGCTCGCATCAGGCTCAGTGGTGGGCACAGTTTCAGCGTAACCCGATTAGTTCCTTACGTCCGGTCAGTCACGATTGCTTGGATCCACGGGACCGTGGGGGGAACCGCCACGCCCGCCCCCGGGATGGGGACGGGCGGGCGGGGGGGTCGTTGTGCTCAGGGGCAGTCAGCGCGGCAGCGGCAAGCTGGACACCCTGGGCGTGAGACGGCTACCGGCGGGGACGGGGAACGGGAACCCGAGGACAGCGAGACGACCTCGCACCTGGTTCTGGGCCTGGCAGTCCTGGACGCAGTCGGTGGGCGGGTTGGCGACCTCCACCGCGTCCTCGCCGGAGACGAAGCCCATGCGACCACCGCTGGCGACGTCCCAGACCGAGACGCCGCCGCAATGTTCGACGCTCGGGGTGACGGGGGTGGCGGTGTTGCAGTCCGCCTGCGGGACACGCTCGGCGACCTGCGCGCTGTCGCGCGCCACAAAGTGCCGAGATAAGTCGTTGGCGATGTTGACCCGGGTGTTGACCCGCACACAGAAGCGACTGGGAGGCCCCGTGGTGATGCTGGTGCATCCCGAGCCCAAGAACTGTCCGACGCGGGCCCGGAACCGGGGGTTGTCGAAGTAGAACGGGACGAGTTTCGGGTTAGTGCTGGTGGCAAGCGTGTGGGTGATGCGTGTGCGGGTCGCGTCGTCGCGCTCGGGCTCCATCTGGAAGATGCCGCCCTGGGCGCAGTCCTTGGCCTGGATCTTCATCGAGAGACCGGTGCCGGTGCGGGAGATGACGAGATCCTCCTCGTCCAGTTCGACGCTGACCCCGCTGGACAACACCAGACCTCGATGGTTGGGGGTCTTCGAGGCGTAGACCGGGGTGGGACGCCCGCCGGTGATGTCCTCGGGGTTGGCTGCACCGGTGAAGGCATAGTTGAAGACCGCGAAGTCGCTCGGGCGCACATCGAAGGATATGTAGCGCCCTCGGACACCGAAGCGTGCGCTGGCCGCTCCGAAGGAGGCGGCGGGAACGACCCGGTCCACCTCGCCGGCGGCCGAAGAGGCGATCGTGGCGCCGGTGGTGAGGTTGACCAGCGAGAAGCCGCCGTTCTCGCACGCGTCCGACGAGGCAGCCTGGCTCGGGCTGGTGGCCACCACCACGAGTGGGACGAGGACCGCGCCGAGAGCAGCTGTTGCCCAGGTGGGTCCGAGTCGTTTGAATCCAGTTCTCATGCGACGGCTCCGATGTCTCCTGAGGCGTGTGAGGACGACGCCCGTTGCCTCGGAGCGTGCTCCTCACCCGTGATGACCCGCAACGGGACTTTGGTGCTAGTACCCCTGAGCGGTCGCCCGTTGCCCGGTGAGATGCGGGGGTGCGGGGCGGTCCCGTACGACTGCGTCACGGACGACGGCCTGTCGCAGTTTGCTCGCAGGTGGCACGGCGAGAGCGAAATGGAGGGCCAGGAAGGGCCAGGAAGGGCCAGACCTGCGGTGACCTGGTGGGCGATACTGGGTTCGAACCAGTGACCTCTTCGGTGTGAACGAAGCGCGCTACCACTGCGCCAATCGCCCCGGGTCGGGGTTTGCTCTGAGTGACTGTCGAGATGTTGCGTCGGGAACCCTAGCGCAGAAGCCGTCTCCTGCCGACACGACCCCAAGGTGCTCACGAAACCACCGTCAAGCCATAGCCTGCTGCGACAAGGGCGTCACATCCGTGGCTACACCTGACTAGACCATCGACCTCCAAAAATAGACCAGTGGCTCAGGAAACCTAGACCACTGGTGGGATTAATCGGACATATCGACACTTCGGCTGTCGGAGCCGCGAAACCCTGCGCAGAATCAGCGCATCGCGTGGAGGGCGCGTCGGGGTTTCTGGAGGGAGACCCTGTCTTACCAGGGGAGAAACGATGAAGCAGACGAAGACCGCACAGGTCATCACCGAGAGCGTTGAGCTCGAGTTCGTGGACCCGCAGGGTGAAGCGACCTCGATCGACGCCGACCTGGTCTTCGACCCGGCCGATCCGTACGCCGTGACCATGGTCTTCCGGACCGGCGTGCAGGAAGTCCTCTGGACGTTCGGCCGGGAACTGCTTCTCGAGGGTCGCTACGAGCCCACCGGTGACGGCGACGTGCACGTCTGGCCCTGCTTGAGCTCCGAGGGCAGCGCCGTCGTGATCATCGAGCTGTGCTCCCCCGACGGCGAGCTCCTGGTGCAGGCCGGCTCGCGCTGTGTCGACCACTTCATCGCCTCGATGCTCGACTCGGTGCCGGACGGCGAGGAGAGCACGTTCGTCAACTTCGACGACGAGCTCGCCTCGATCCTCAGCGCCTGAGCCCTCACGGATCGATGTTCTCGGACTCCCGGGTCGCCCAGAGCGCCATCAGCTCACGGGTCACCGGTCCAGGTCCCGCAAGCTCGCGGTCGTCGATGCGGTGCACGCCCTGCACATCACGCGTCGTCGACAGCAGGAAGATCTCATCGGCCGTCTCGAGGATCTCGACCGCCTCGTCGATCTCCTTCACGTCGTACCACTCCAGCACGAGGTCCCTGGTGATCCCCGCGAGGCAGCCGGCAGCGAGGCTCGGGGTTCGCACCTCTCCCCCGACGACATAACCGACGTTGGACCCCGTGCCTTCGCACAGGTTCCCTGCCAGGTTCGCGAAGATGGCCTCGCTGGCTCCTCGCTTCGCCGCAGCTGCGAGCGCGACGACGTTCTCGGCGTACGACGTGGACTTCACCCCGGCCAGGGCCCCCCGCTCGTTGCGTGGCCACGGCACCCGCGCTACGGCGGTCGTGTCCGGCGTGGGCTGCATCGGTGCAGCGACCACCACCGTCGTCGGGCGGGAATCGCCTCGGCCCGACCCCAGCGGCGCTGGTCCCGCCGTGTAGGTGATCCGGATGCGGCCCAGGTCCAGGTGCTCCTGCGCCAGCACCTCACCGACGGCCGCCCGGAAGAGGGC